>NZ_JBALUN010000003.1:0-377583 GCF_036963805.1 Parasphingorhabdus sp.
AACCAGATCAAATCCCGCTCGTCTCGATACCGGAAGCAATATCAAACCGCTCATCAGCCGAGTTTTTCAACACAATCCACCCAACTGTGGGAGTTCACTGCTACTGCCGCTTTGCGCCGTCTTGATTCGCCCGCGATCTCGCCAGTCTCTCACGCTGCTCTTTAATCGTGCGTGCACTTCTTATCCCGGAAAAAGACAGCCTTGGCAGTCCGCTCAAGATGCTTCGTCACCGCAAAGGCGAGTTGCAATCCAGACTTCCTGAAGGGATGCCATGGTTGATAGTTGATCCTGAATTACAGCACGGCGCCTCTCCTCAGCTACGAGTTGCTTGGTGCTGAAATCGACCTTGCCATCCGATCGGGCGTAGACGGCCCCCAGCAGATCGGAGTACATCGCAGATTCGTCCGAATCTCGATACCCGTTCGCACCAAAGTACCATCCCGCCATCAGGAAGCTGCGCCGTCTGGCCCGCTCAGGGTTGTGAAACGCAAGCCCTTGGTATGATGGCAGCGGAGCCAAGCCAAACAGTTCGCCCAGCTCGGCAGAAATATCCACATGCGATGACGGCATGGAGGAATCCACCGTCGAATAATCGGCGCGTGGCGCATACAGCAAGAGGGGGACATGAAATGAATACCAGTCAATCATGCCAACCTTGACGCGCTGATCCTCCACCGAAGTCCGCACGCCATGGTCTCCCGTCAATAGAATAACCGTGTTGTCCAGTTGATCGGCTGCGCGCAGAGTCTCAACAATTTCCTCGAGCCAATCGAGCTGGATGCGGGCGAGCTTGGCGCCGCGTTCCTGAACAGTTGCACCAAGAGACTGCGACCAGGGCCCGTGACCAATCTGTGGAAGGATAGCCACGGCAAAGGGCTGCTTGGCGCGCGTCCAGCCGGCAATATCGCTGGTAAGCCGCTCAACCGTACGTTTGTCGGCGTCACCCGAACCGGGAAGCATGTCGCCATAGACCACCTTCTCGAACCCGGTACTCTCGAATACGACTTTGTCTGCTGGAACTTGGCTTTGGTATGGAGCATAAATGCCGGTCTTGTAATTTGCCTCGCGCAGTTGATCGATGGGCCCGGGCAATCTGCCGCCCGCTCGCGGAACATCGATCAGACAGGTGCCGTAAATCGCCCTCGGCGGATATGTTCCGGTCAGGACTGACAAGTTGCCCTCTGCTGATGCAGGAAAAGTCGTAAAGTGATTGTTCGCAACGAACAACTTGCTTTTCAGTTCATCCAGCACCGGATGATCAGGCAGCGCCTTGCGAGTATCGAGAAACTCGATCGAGGCCGTCTCTAAGACGAATATAAGTAGGTTCGAGCCTTTCTGAACGCCGAAGTTAGGCCCCTGATATGCCGATTGGGAAATACGGGCCAATTGTGCGTATCGCTCGTTCAATTCGTCGGCGGGCGGCGGCGCAGCAGAGCCTGGGCTCTCGTCTTTAAGAGCAGCCACTGCATTTAAAACAAAGCTGCCCGATATCGGTGCCGTTTTCATGCTCGAAGCGTATCCGATCAATGACAATATTGCGCAGAAGGCTACCGAGACCAAACCGGCTATCCCCCACATGCGGATAAGCGAACCTCTTCGCCAAAGAAGTCGCCCTGCAATGAGAACGCCAGCGGAAAACGCGATAAGAGCTGTGAGTTTCACCATACCATCGACGGAGATATACTCGCCGACATATTCCGGGTTCGAGAGCCCGAAGGAGATTCCGTTTTCCAGGGCTTGCCAGCTCAGGAAGCTGCCAACTTGCCCCCAGGTCTGGAGGTTCGCATATAGTAGCACCTGAAGCAGCAACACCAGAATGAACGAAATCATCGCGGCGATAGAGAAGCGCAATTTGACAAAGCACCATGCCGTCAGCATGGGCAAAATCACGCCAAAAATGATCAGGTCTTGCCGGTATAGAAACAAGATATCGCGAATAGACGGACTGCCGGTTATTCCCGAAGAAACCAAGAGGCCGTCAAAATACTTGGTCTGGATGCGGGAATAGATCGACAGGCAAACGAAAGCCAAGACAGGCCACCAGATCGTCGACATGGCGGTGCCATGTATCCACGTCCGTTTTCGCTCCTGCTCGATTCCCATTTGCATCGTAAAATGTTCCTTCAGCATTCTGGCGATTTCTGCCACTTGGTGAATAGAAGTTATTCCCTAGTAAATAGAAGTTGTCAGGTGCTTAATAAGCCTAGAAAAATATGTGATCTTTGGAGCCATCAGAACAACGGGAAAACGTCCTTTCGATATTGTCAGAATTTTCCAGTCTCTGGCAAACCGCTCCTTTGGCCATTTGGCATCGAATGGCCCACTCGGCATCGAAATGTCGCTTTAAGAGCGAAGAAAATTGACGGTCTTCGGAAAGTGGGTTGGGGCTCTTCGTCCGCGTAAAGCGATGGAACCAGATTGGGATCACGCCTGCGCTTAATGTAACAGAACCAAGACCAACACCCAGAATCCAATGACTGCTTCCCACCCAATAGGAGACGCCAACCCCATCGGGCTGGCTATCCATTAAATTTCGGTTTTCTCGGCAAGTGTTAAGGCATCTTCGATATCTATCAGACGCCTGCACTTGCATGGCCTGACTTGAAAGAGCCTACGACAGCTTAATATCCCGAAGACATTCCAATCCAATGAGTTACGGATAATATACACCTATTTATAATGACTTGCCAAGACCTCAAGGCAAGCTTTTAATCAGTAGGTCGCTGGTGGGAACCCAGCAGGCCTCACCATTATTTCAATAGGTTATGGATGATGTGTGAGGCGCGGATGTTGCTCAGGTATTAGAGTTGACCCATTACCCAAACTTCAGGGTATTCATCCTTTAACGCCTGCCGATAACTATCGTGCATAATCCTACTCACAATCGCCCGAAAATCGTAAAGACGAACCATTAAGAAGCGGCACCAATCCCTAAACGGCCCTCAATCCGCCGCCAATGGCAAAGCCGATTAGCAATCAACTATTGAAATTTTCGTGATTCTGCTGATTCATAATATAGAAGCGAACAGAAAAAATTATAAGGATGGCAGGGCGCCTGTGATACCCGACGAAGCCCGAATTAATCTGTTTTATTGACTTAATCTCAGCGGTACTGTCAATCCATCCCGAGCTTGCAATAGCCCGCACTTCGGACACGGGAATGAGTTTTGGTGCCCATAAAATTCTCCGCCGCCTACGTAGACCGAGCACTATCGCACCCGGTCGTTCGCAGCTCCTTATTGCCGACACTTCTCCTAAGCTAAAGTTCCTTGCGGCGTAATCGTAAAGCATTGCCGATCACCGAAACGGACGACAGGCTCATCGCCGCTGCCGCAATCATTGGACTCAATAATATGCCGAACCACGGATAAAGAATACCGGCGGCGACGGGGATGCCTAGCCCGTTGTAGACAAATGCAAAAAATAAGTTTTGGCGGATGTTGCCCATTGTCAGTTGGCTAAGATGGCGCGCTTTAACGATACCGCCCAAATCACCTTTTACAAGAGTGATGCCCGCACTTTCCATCGCGACATCTGTGCCTGTGCCCATAGCGATACCAACATCCGCCTTGGCTAAAGCGGGGGCGTCATTGATCCCGTCTCCTGCCATAGCGACAATTTTTCCCGAGGCCTGCAATTCACTGACTACGCGATGCTTATCTTCCGGCGACACATTGGCGTGTATTTCATCGATACCAACCTCGCGACCGACAGCTTGGGCCGTCACCTCGGCGTCACCTGTGAGCATAACCACACGAATATGCGCGCGGTGCAGGTCTTTAATTGCTTGAGCTGTGGTGGGCTTAATTGGGTCCGCAACACCGATAAGCCCCGCAGGTTTGCCATCTACTGCTACAAACATGACGGTTTGCCCTTGCGAACGGCCATTTTGTGCTTTTGCAACCAGATCGGGACTTGAGGCGCCTAGCCGTTCCATCATCTTTTCATTGCCAATGGCTACACGCTTGTTTGCGGCAGTAGCCTCCACACCTTCACCGGTGACCGACTGAAAATCAGTTGCTGCATCGAATAGCAAGCCACGTTCTTTTGCGCCCGCGACAATTGCGGCCGCCAGAGGATGTTCGCTTGCTATCTCGATGGCTGCGACTAGGTTCAGAATTTCATTTTCATCCATTCCGGTTGCTGGTTCTACCGATACCAATTTAGGCTTGCCTTCGGTCAGGGTCCCGGTTTTATCAACTACAATGGTATCGACTTTTTCAAATGTTTCGAGGACCTCGGCATTTTTGATCAAAATCCCATTCTGCGCACCTTTCCCGGTACCGACCATGATCGACATGGGTGTTGCCAATCCGAGTGCGCAGGGACAGGCAATGATCAGAACCGCAACCGCGTTAACGAGACCATAGGCCAGTGCAGGCGATGGTCCCCAAACTGCCCAAATGATGAAAGTTATGACAGAGACCGCAACAACGGCAGGAACGAAATAGCCAGCAACCGTATCGGCAAGCTTTTGAATCGGAGCACGGCTGCGCTGCGCTTCCGCGACCATTTTTACGATTTTCGCCAGTAGCGTTTCATTGCCAACGCGCTCAGCGCTCATTTCAAAGCTGCCGGTCTGATTGACTGTCCCGGCAGTTACATCGTCTCCTTGCGCTTTGCTGACCGGGATCGGCTCTCCCGTGATCATCGACTGGTCGATTGTACTAGAGCCCTTGGCAATGGTTCCATCAACCGGTATCTTGTCGCCTGGCCTAACACGCAGACGGTCACCCGTGAGAACCTGCTCCAGCGCTATTTCTTCGTCAGTGCCATCACTCTTGATGCGCAAAGCCACAGGCGGCGCGAGTTCAAGTAACGCCCTTAAGGCGTTTGATGTTTGCCCCCTCGCTTTGAGTTCCAGCACCTGACCCAATAAAACGAGAGTGGTGATAACCGCGGCGGCTTCATAATAGACCGCAACATTGCCATCATGTCCCCTGAAAGATTCGGGGAATAGGGCAGGGAATAATGTGGCGGCCAAGCTGAATAAAAACGCCACGCCTACGCCAATGCCAATCAGCGTAAACATATTAAGATTGAGCGTTTTTACGGATTGGAATGCACGGACAAAAAATGGCTTCGCGCCCCAACCGACAACCGGAATTGCGAGAAGCAATTGTACCCACTGCGAGACATCGGGAGAGAACAGCACATGCAACGGCCTCCCCGGTATCATATCCCCCATCGCATAAATGAACAGTGGGATGGAGAACAGCGCGCTCACCCATAAACGGCGGCGCATATCAGTATATTCTGGGTCCGGTCCAGTTTCGAGCGAGAATGTTTCAGGCTCCAACGCCATCCCGCAGATCGGACATAAGCCGGGGCCTTCCTGACGGATTTCCGGATGCATAGGACAGGTGTAGATAGCGCCAGCGGGAATATTTTCCTGCGCGGTCTCTTGTTGGTAATCTGACAAATATCGGTCAGGATATGCGACAAACTTGCTTTTGCAGCCAGCCGAGCAAAAATGATATTCCCTGCCCTCGTGATTGCTGTGATACTCTGCTATGGCCGGATCAACCGACATTCCGCAGACAGGGTCTGTAACATCATGATGACAACTGCCTTCGCGGCCGAGGCAGTCATGCGGTCCAATGCCATGCTCAGTCATTTGACGAAACTCCAAATCTTTTGGCAACCCAGCGCTTTAGTGGAACACTGATAATCGCAATGTACCATCTATAGGCAAAGCTACCGATCCCGCCTGCGACGAAACCCGGAAAGCTCGGCCATTCAAATCCCGGCAACGACGGAGCCAAGCCTGACGCATCTGCGCCGCAGCATCAGCATCAGCCTTTGCCTTGCCATTTTGCGGATATTCTCGATATTAATCCATTCGCTTATAAGAAGGGCAATCTAATGATACGAAATCATGGCTTTTACCCGAGCATTTCGGCTCAATTCGGATTGTCGCTATCAGGGTCTTCATGGGTGGTATCCATGTTTGAATGATCCATCGTACTGTGATCCATTTTTCCAGCATCCATCATCTCGCAAGCCATTTTGCCGTCCTTGTCCTTCTTGCAGCATTTCATTTTGCCATCGTCCATTTTCTCGCATTTATGTCCGTCATGGCAACCAACATGATGTTCGGCGAGGACGGCACTCGGTGCGCCAAGAACAAAAGCTGCTGCTGTAAGTGCGACTAGATGTTTCTTCATGTTCATTTCCTTCGGTTAGTAAGTCGTGATTAATTATAAGCTGCAAATATGCGCTGTCCTTTGGGGCCAAAAGCTATCACCTGATAGGGCTGCTTCATATCCTGTTGCTCCATTCCTGGAGAACCAACCGGCATGCCGGGAACTGCAATTCCTATAATATCGTCAGGTTTTTCACGCAGCAGTTTCTGAATTGCCTCTGCGGGAACATGCCCTTCAATTACATAGCCTTCAACAATCATAGTGTGGCAGGCGCGTAATTCCATAGGAACGCCGTGTAGGTCTTTCACAGCTTGTATATCAGGTGCATCCTCGGTTTTGACTGCCGCGTTGAGTCCAGCTTCGGCATGCTCCGCCCATTTTTCACAGCAGCCGCAACCTGCATCACGGTACATTGTATAGCTGGCTGCTTGCGCCGCCGTTGAACAGGCGGCGAGAGATGCCAGTAGAAGGCCCGCGCCAGAAGCCTCTTTCAGAGCATTTGCTATTTTTCCAATCATATCAAAATCCTTTCATACCCATATGGTCAGGACCAAGAGACATTTCTGCTCCCCAGAATCCCTGAAAAATCAATGCAACGGCGATTGCGGCAAGAACGAGCCGTAAAAGGCCACGCTTTTCTTTAGCACTTACGATAAGCAGCACGGCGATTAGGCCTGCGGCGGCGATACTCGTGCCGGTCCAACGGTGAAGCCCCAGCGTTTCGGACCGATCTGACGTCCGGATACCGCCAGCGATCCAACCTAATGTTGTGGCGACAATTCCGCTTGCCGCTCCGGTAAAGACAAGAAAACGAACAGTTGGCTCCAGCCCTGACGCGGGACGCAAGACCAGAATAATCTCGGCCAATGCCGCGGCAAGAAACAAAGCTATTGGAAAATGCACAAGTGCGGGATGTAGGCGACCAAGAAACTCGGTTAAGTCAAATGATTGATGGGCGTGATGCTCATCAATCATGTTCGGCGGAACAATTCGGCCTCGTTCCGACGCAACTGTCGTACGAACGACGTTCTGCCCATCAAGTTCAGCTGGCAATGCTCGCTTGCCGGCCTCCAGCTTCATTGCCGCCGCCATTTCAGCCTCACTCATATTCAGGCGATGCGCTTCATGGGATTGAGCTGCAGAAGCAGCGAAACTCATAAACAAGGATGCCAGGAATATGGCGAAGAACCTGTTCAACGCTTCACTTTCTCAAAAAGATCAACGAGCTCGTCAAACTTCTCCTTTTGCTGCGCAGCGTCGCCCGACGAAATGGCTTCTTGAACACAACAGGCGGCATGGTCCTTCAATATCTGGCTTTCCACCTTGGCAAGAGCTGATTTCACCGCCTGCACTTGGTGCAAAATATCCATGCAATAGCGGTCGTCGGTTACCATCTGGGCGATTCCACGAACCTGCCCTTCGATACGCCGAAGCCTGTTGATTTTCTGATCCACCGCGCCTTTAGCCATGACTTCCCTCTTGATACGATACCGTATAGGGGTATATAGTATTTCAAAGGAATAGCCAATATGAATTTGTCCCGCCGTCATATGATCACCAGCCTTGCGGCCCTATCGAGTGCCGCCGCGCTGCCCATTCCCGCTTGGGCTATGGGGAAAATGAACGGCGAAATAAGCGGTTCTGTCCGCAAGGGTATTGATGAAGTTTCAGGCGCCGAAATCGACCTTCATATTGCCAAAGGGAACTTTACCACCGGCGGCCGCTCCGGTCATGCTATCGCAGTCAACGGCACCGTGCCCGGACCACTGATACGGCTGAAAGAAGGGCAGGAAACACTACTGAACATTCACAATATGTTAGAAGTAGATAGTTCGATCCACTGGCATGGACTGCTTTTGCCATTTCAGTTTGACGGTGTACCGGGGATCAGCTTTCCTGGCATCAAGCCCTATGGAAGTTTTCAGGTTCCTTTGACCCCTCGGCAATCCGGCACCTATTGGTGGCATAGTCACTCAGGACTGCAAGAACAGTCGGGACTTTATGGCCCTATTATTATTGATCCGGCGGGCCCAGACCCTGTGCAATATGACCGAGAGCATATCATATTACTGAGTGAATTTACTCCCATGCATCCGCACCAGATCATGAAAAGACTCAAAGTGGCGGAAGGTTATTTCAACCGGCAAAAAACAACCGCCACCGATGATTTTGATTTGAGTGCCGAGGAAAGACTGATGTGGGGCCGAATGCGGATGATGCCAACCGATATTGCCGACGTATCCGCACCAACTTACACTTATCTGATTAACGGCCATGGACCAGATGATGACCTGGAATTGCCTTATCGGCCTGGCGAGCGAGTCAGGCTGCGCATCATCAATGGCAGCGCGATGACCTTTTTCAATGTTCGCCTCCCGGGTTTGCCAATGACAGTGGTCCAGGCCGATGGACAAAATGTACAGCCGGTTGAAGTTGATGAACTGCAAATCGGCGTTGCTGAAACTTATGATGTAATTGTCACGCCAACGGCTGATGGCGTCTTTGCTCTGGCAGCTGAATCAATGGATCGCTCCGGCATGGCGCAGGCAACACTGACTTCCCTGCCCGGTCGCAAAGCTAATTTTCCCGTGCTTCGCAATCCACCCTTGTTGACTATGACCGACATGGGAATGGATCATCGCAACATGGGCGGGATGGATCATAGCAAGATGAACCACGGCGACACAGCCGGTTCACCCAATGGTAATGCAGGTGCTGCGGCTACTATGGATGGCGATATGGATATGAGCGGCATGAAAATGCGGGATACGTCGATGCTGCCGCCCGATGTGAAGGTCGGACCCGGCTTAGATATGGTCGCGATGAATGCGCAGGATCGTACCGGCTATCCGGGCCTTGGACTGGACGATGTTCCGCACCGCGTACTTAACTACCGCATGCTCAAATCTCTCGAAATCGACCATGAAAAGCGCGAACCGGACCGTGAAATGGAACTGCACCTTACGGGCAATATGGAACGCTATATGTGGTCGTTCGACGGCAAGAAATTCAGCGCCGTTGGTGATCAACCTATTCGCTTTGGCTACAATGAACGTGCACGCGTGAAGCTGGTAAATGATACGATGATGGCGCATCCTATCCATTTGCACGGTGTGTTTTTCGAGGTCGTAAATGGACAGGGACATCATCAGCCTAAAAAGCACACAGTCATTGTGCAGCCTGGAAGCAGCGCGACCTTTGACGTAACTACCGATGAACCTGGTGACTGGGCTTTTCACTGTCACTTACTATACCATATGCATGCGGGGATGATGCAGACCGTTAGCGTCGCCTTTCCGGAGAATAGCTGATGCGCGTGATTTTTGTAGCAACATTGGCCGCATCGATCGCGGCAACCCCGGTGCTGGCACAGCATGAAAGTCATAGCACGATGGATCACAGCCAGATTGCTCCCGCAAAGGATCAAGCGGCGCCAATGGATCATTCCGGACACCAGCCGACCGCACGGCGAACAACTGTGCCGAACATGGAGACCGGAGGCATTAACGCCGCAGATGCAATTTGGGGCGCAGATGCTATGCGCGCGCCGCGTGAAGCTCTTTATAATGAGCATGGCGATATGCAGCTATTTTGGTTTCAGGGCGACCGCTTGGAATACCGGGCACGAGAAAACAGCGATGGATATCTTTGGGATGTACAGGGCTATTATGGCGGCGACCGTGATAAACTTTGGTTCAAAAGCGAAGGGGAAGGAGCCTTTGGCGAAACGATCGAACAGGCCGAAGTTCAAGCCCTTTACAGCCGTGCAATAGCGCCCTTCTTTGATCTTCAGGCAGGTATAAGACATGACTTTTCTGGATCAGACCGGACCCATGCTGTCATCGGCATACAAGGGCTTGCCCCCTATATGTTCGAAATCGACGCAGCTGCATTCCTCTCTGATAACGGCGATCTCACGGCGCGCATTGAAGCGGAATATGATCAGCGAATTTCGGACAGACTGATATTGCAACCGCGCGCAGAAATAAATCTTTCGGCACAAAACATCCCTCAACTGGGCATTGGTTCCGGAGTCAACAATGTCGAACTTGGCTTACGACTGCGGTATGAAATCAAACGCGAATTTGCGCCCTATATCGGAATCGAACAAGAATGGAAATTCGACGGAAGCAAAGATTTTTCTCGGCTTGCGGGCGAAGACCCCAGCATCACCAATTATGTGGTTGGCGTGCGTTTCTGGTTCTAATTAATCCTTGCGAAATTTCAATTCTACCGAACGTTGCTTGACCAATATCAAACGTCTGCTTTGCTTGGTGGGTTCAATGAAGCGTCGCATTGAGATTTTATTCAACAAAACCTAATAATCATCATTATCCGATTGGAGCGCGGCGTCGGACGGCGGAAGATTCACTTCTAAAATTGCTCCTACCGACTGAACATTCATATCTTTTGCCGGTTCCTCAGTGACAGTAGGAACTCGCAATCCCATCCGGACCTCAGCCGCCTCTATCGCTAACTCTTCAGAATTTTTGCATTGCTTGGCTTCCGCATAGCCTTTTAGGAAACCGCGGCGAGCAACGCCTGCATATATCGCACGTTCCATTTTCCGCCTGTTAGCGTTGGCTCCTGATACTTCACGCACAACGCCGCGAAATGGAATAAACCCTCCCAAAAAACTACCACCGGTCTTAAGCGCTTTATTTACTACGCCTGTTTTCTCAGCAGGGGCGTCGGCATCGGCACCAAGCACATCTTCAAGGGTCGAAATTTCCTTGAGCAGTACCGCACAATCCGAAAGTCCGTTCAACGAATATGGTTCATCCTGAATTTTCACTAGTTCGGCAGGTATATAAGCGGACTTTAGATTAAGATCATTCAAAGGCTGGGTTGCGGCATCGGCCGCGTTGCCCAAAGCACCTTTTTTGCGCTCGCCTTGCGCGGCCATCGCCGGAGCGGAGAGCATGATGACCATCAGACCTAAACCCGCCAGTTTCAACAGATCATTTGGCATTCAATATTCCTTCATCAGAATTTTCTTTTGTTTTTTGATGCTGATTAGAATTCGCTGAGATATATTTTAGTTGGTGTTTCATTTGAGCCCGGTCGGCAAGCCGCACCGAACTGCTGCTAGCAAAGGCAAGTCCACCGATGATCACTTGCACCGCAATTGCAAGAAAACCGGTTTGCTGAAAAAACAATATGGCAACCGCACATATGCTACCCAGAAGCAGGAATTCCGCAGCATAGGTCGCAAGTGGCCGGATCGGAAGCGCACCGCCCAATATCAAGAGTATCCCGAACACAGTCCATTGGGCTCCGACAATATACGCGCCTGCTTCAGAACCCATCCCGATGAAGAGGTGAAGTGGAGCCGGTCCAGCAAGCTGGGCAACCCCGAAAATCATGATTATACCGCCTGAGAAAGTGGCAATATTGTCCACGACACTCCGTTTCGCCTTTTGCGATGCGCCGCTCAACGCAGCACTAATCCCAATGTTATCCGTTACCATGTCCGTTCCCCGTTTTGGACCAAATTGCGACTATCAGCTAGCTGTGCTTTTTTGTTGTGCCTCGGCTTTCAACGCACGACCTTTATCAATATCGGCCTGAGCCTTTTCGACATATTTTTGCGCTTTGGATTGCTGCTTAATCGCTTTTGACAAATCGCTTTGGCCATTGTCTTGACGATTGTCATTTTTAGCCCAACTACGGGCTGCATTATTGACTTTGTCAGCCCATTTCGCGGCATCAGAGGCATCGCTGAAATAAGGAACACTAGAGGTTAGTTGACGAAAATCTTGAGATGCGTTTGCAACTTTTGCCTGAGCCGTGTCATGTTTGGACTTCGCATTCAGGACGTTGCGGCTCGCTTCCGTCAAATCCTTTTGCGCATTTGCAAAGCTATCCAAGCCCTTGGCTTCCAGCTTCGTGCCCTTATCCCAAAGCTGCTGATATTTGCCGTTTACGATGATCTCATTCTGGGTAGAATTTGACTGTGCATACACAGCAGTCGATGTTGATGCCGTAGCCATCAGTACACATGCAAAAGTAGTTGCAAAAAATTTGGTCATTAAAGTCTCTCCGTTAAACTTGATGGGAGATTATTAGTCGCTCTTCTAATTTTCGCATAACGGGATTGTTTGAAGCTTAGATTCGGAATATACGAATTAAATGGATATCACATCATTCCGAACCTTTTTGGCCGCAGCATCGACTGGCAGCTTTTCTGGCGCAGCAAAGCGGGTGAACGCCAGTCCATCTAGCGTCACAGAGCGGATAAAGCAGCTGGAGCACCGATTAGGCGCTAAGCTTTTTGAACGGGATAAACGCGGCTGCCGCCTCACGGCTGCAGGCCGGAAGTTTATGTCCCCGGCACGCCAGTCAGTTCGCGCGTGGGAAATTGCGCAACATGACGTGTCGCTGCCTGAAGAATTTACGCATAGTGTGGCATTTGGTGGGCAATATGCCCTCTGGCGCACAATGCTAACAGAATGGTTATTCGAAGCGCGCACTACGCTGCCGCATCTGGCATTCCGGGCATCGGCGGGCGCCTCTGCCAGATTAAATCGCGATCTGGCAGACGGATTTCTCGATATGGCCGTTCTTTATGACCCGGTGTTTAGGAGGGATATCAGTTCGGAAAAACTATTCGATGATAAGCTGGTATTAGTGTCCGGGTCGTCAGATGATAACTGGCGAGAGCATTATGTCCGCATTGAATGGGGACAATCACTAGGTGTTGAAATTACTTCGCGGCTCAATATCACTCCTGCTGCTGGGCTTGTACTAGACCTCGGAAACCAATCAGCGCGCTGGCTTATAAATCAAAAAATGTGCGGCTTCATGCCAAAGAGACTTGTACAATCTAATCTGGATAGCGGTGCATTGAGATTGGTGGCTGACGTTCCGGACTTTGACTATCCGGCCTTTATATGCTGGCGACGTGACCTGGAGACAGAGCTTGCAGCCGATTTAATTCTTTCCCTCAAGAACAATTTGAAATCTAAATAACGTCGTTAGCAGCAGCAAGTGGTCTGCTTCCTCGCTTTTAGCTGTGCATGATCACGCCGATGTGGATTGCCGTGATGATCCGACCCTGCACGGCGGTGTAATGCGGTGGATGCAGGAGTGCTACTGAGCATTCCCATAAACTTGCTCCTTTTTTCGTTCCTATCATTGCCCACGAAGAATCCTGTTGACCCCTGATACTTATCTTAATAACTAGATAATGCGAATCAATATCATTATCAATTAACATGCTTTTCGGGGATATTATGAACAATAAAATATTATGCGCGGGCGTTTGCCTAATTGCTTTAACAGCCAATGCTAATGCTTATGCGGCGGCGGATGCAGACGATACTATAGTCGTATCAGCGACGCGGACACCGATAGAAATTGAAGATGCGCCTGCGACAATAACGGTCATCACCGATGAAGATATTGCCGATGAGATGGCAACCGACATCAAAGATCTGGTGCGGTTTGAACCCGGTGTATCGGTGCGCCGTGCACCGGCACGATTTGGGGCCGCCCAAAGCACCACAGGACGCGCAGGCAATGAAGGTTTTAACATTCGCGGCATTGGCGGCAACCGCGTGCTTGTGCAGGTTGATGGCATCCGTTCCCCGCAAGGTTTTTCTTTTGGTGCGCAGGATGCCGGACGCGGTGATTATACCGATATCGGGCTGGTCAAATCGGTCGAGATTTTACGCGGCCCCGCCTCGGCGCTTTATGGCAGTGACGGGTTATCAGGCGCGGTGAGTTTTACCACATCCGACCCGCAAGACCTGATCAAGGATGGCAATCAGTTTGGCGGCTTTGCGCGCGCACAATATAGCTCTGCCGATGAGGAATTTTCCGAAAGCATCGCGCTTTCTGGTACATTTGACGATATATCCGCGATGCTGGCCTATACCCGCCGCGATTTCAAGGAACTGGATAATCAGGGAACTGCTGGCGGCACGGGAGAGGATAGAACCCTGCCCAATCCGCAAGACGGGCAATCCAACGCGCTGCTCGGCAAGCTTGTCTGGGAGAATGGCGATCACAAGCTCCGCCTGACCGGCGAGTATCTTGAGCGCAAGCTTTTCTCCGACATATTGTCCGGGCAAGGGCCAGTATTTTTAGGCCCCTCCCCTAGTTGGATCGTCGATAGCCTGACCGCCAATGACAAGACAAAGCGCATGCGGGCTTCGGCTGACTGGACTTGGGAGCCAGACGCGGATAGCGGCGGCATCATTGATTACGCCCATGTCGCAGCCTATTGGCAAAAAGGCGAAGACCGGCAATTTTCCGACGAAGACCGTTCTCCCGCGACCGCGACGCCGCGGCCCGACCGTGAACGACTAAACACATTTGACAACCGCGTCTTTGGCGCGGTGGCCGAAATGCGCCGCAGTTTTGACACCGGTGCGATCAGCCACCGTATCGCCTTTGGCGGAGATATAAGCTGGACCCGGCAAAAGGGTCTGCGTGACGGAGTGGAACCGCCAACTGGAGAAGTCTTTCCGACCCGCGCATTTCCGGTAACAGATTTTACCTTGGGCGGACTATTTGTCGGTGACGAAATCAGTTTAGTAGAAGGCGCGGTAACGGTTTTTCCGGCGCTTCGGTTTGATTATTACAAGCTTGATCCAACCGACGATCCCCTGCTGCCTAATTTCTCAGCATCCGGCCAGAGCGATTCCAAATTATCGCCCAAAATCGGCGCCGTCGCCAAGCTGAATGACGAGGTTCGGCTGTTCGGGAATTATGCCCGCGGATTTCGCGCGCCAACGCCAAGTCAGGTTAATAATTTCTTCGAAAACCTTGCCTTTGGCTACACCTCCTTACCAAATCCCGATCTCGGGCCGGAAACAAGCGAAAGCTTAGAAGGTGGCGTGCGGTTTACAACCGAAGCGATCAGCCTGTCTGTCACCGCCTTCCACGCCGATTATGATAATTTCATAGACCAGCAGGCGGTATCAGGTTCCTTTACGCCAACGGACCCCGCTGTTTTTCAATTCGTCAATCTGGACAAACTCAAAATCAAAGGCGTCGAAGCCAAAGCGGCGTTTCAGGCCCAAAATGGCTTACGCGCCCGCTTGGGCGTTGCTTATGCCAAGGGCGACACCAAATTGGGCAGTGGCGGCAGCGAGCCACTGGATTCCATCGATCCGCTCAATCTCGTTCTCGGCCTTGGCTACCATGCGCCCGACAAACGCTTTGGCGGAGAGCTTATCGCAACGCATCATGCGCGTAAGGAACAGAGCCGGTCAACCGGTGGCTATCGCCCCGACGCCTTCACCATATTGGATGCGACCGCCTTTGCCCGCCTTGGCGAGCGTATCACTGTTCGTGCGGGCATATTCAATATTACGGACGAAAAATACGCTTATTGGAACGATGTTCGAGGTCTCAGCGAAAGCTCAAATATTACAGATGCTTATACCCAGCCCGGACGCAATGCGAGCATCTCGCTTAGCGCAGCATTTTAATTATTTAGGGAAAAGATAAAATGACAACCAAATTCAAATATAAACTCGGTGCCGCATTAATGACATTGGCGCTGGCAACATCACCGGCACTGGCTGACAAACCCGTTGCCACAGCCAGCGCAGCGCAAGAAAAAGCTAGTTTTGAACAAGACCGCGCCGACATATTAGCGATGGCGGGCAATTATAAAGTCACTTTCGATATGAAGGAAACAACGGCGTGGCGAGCCGACTATGCCCCTATTGAAGCAAAAATTTCCGGGGGCCATGAAAGCATCCGTGTAATAGAAGATACTGACCGTAAAATCATACTCCAACACATATTGGTCGGCGAAGTGGACGGAAAAACCTTCATCGTCAAACATTGGCGACAGGACTGGGTCTATGAACCCGAAACCGTGCTGGTCTATTCCGGCCCGAACCAATGGACCTTAGAGGACGTACCCGAACGCATGCGCAAAGGCCGTTGGTCACAAACCGTGTGGCAGGTGGATGACAGCCCGCGCTATGGCGGCTGGGGCGAATGGACCACCACCAATGGCGTGCGCCGCTGGCGCAGCAACTGGACCGCGCGGCCTTTGGCTCGCCGCGATGCCGTGCGCAATCCAGTCTATGATCGCTACATCGCAATCAACCGCCATCAACCCACGCCGGGCGGTTGGATTCACTGGCAGGACAACACAAAAATGGGTGTGGTGGACGGTGAAGTCGTTCCCTTTGTGCAGGAAAGCGTGCTCAACACCTATCAAAAATTTGATGGCTATAACGTTAAGGCCGCTGATAATTATTGGACAAAAACACAGGGCTATTGGGCGGCCGTGCGTAAGGGATGGACCGATACCATCTCAAAAAATGGCGGCGTAAACGTGGAAGAGGAAGCACAGACCGGTACCGTTATTAGCGGCCGACTGCTCGAAATGGGGACCGCAATTTCGGAGGGCAAGCTCAAACAAAAAGCAGCGATTGCAGAAGCAAAATCATTGATTGCCGAGACGACAAATAGAGCGCCGCCAGCGGAAACCAAATCCGCTAATCCATCCGATACTGCGTACTAAATTCTAACAGAAGGCTGTCCGTCCGCACCATCACCAAGGAGAGAAAATGTACCAATTTGTCGATCGACCCGTCCCGTCACTGGACTATGCCAGCCGGTTTTTCATCTGGGCCATGCGCGGATGGGTGTCGGCAAGTAGCCTTGGACGCTGCCCCTGTGGTACATTGGGTCCGGTCTTTTTGAAATGGCAGATGATGGATGCGCTGCCCGATTTTACTATGGCAATGGCCCATCTCAATGCGTCGGCAACGCAGCAACTCGTCTTTGGTCAGCCGTGCTGCGGACAGGTCCATGAGATCGAGGCCGTGTTGCTGACCATTCATCAGCAAATATGGCACGGCGACACCAATACAGCAAAAGCGACCGCACAGCAGCTCTTTGCTCCGCAATCACCATCGGCATTTCTGATCGCCATGGAACGCTATTGCCATCACCTGCTCAGTTCGCCGCTTGCACATTTTCAACTTCCCACAAGTGCTTCACAATCAAGGCCTCAAAAATAAATGAATATGGAAAGCCGCCCACCGGCAACTGTTTCTGAAATACCAGCCTTTGAACGCACAAGTGTGCGCTGGGTCAAGCACTGGAACGAACATCTGTTCAGCTTTGCAGTGGAACGACCACCAAGTTTCCGCTTCCGGTCCGGCGAATTTATAATGATCGGCCTTCCCGGCGAAGGCAAGCCGATCATGCGGGCTTATTCCATCGCAAGCCCGTCCTATGCCGACGAACTGGAATTTCTTTCGATCAAGGTTCCCTATGGTCCGCTGACGTCAAAGCTCCAACGGATCAAACAGAATGATCAAATCTATCTGGGGCGTAAACCCACCGGCACGTTAATTGCGGATGCGCTATTGCCCGGTAAGCGATTATTTTTGCTGTCCACCGGCACCGGCTTAGCGCCTTTTCTGAGCGTCATCAAAGACCCCGATATCTATGCCCGGTTCGAAGAAATCATTTTAGTCCACAGCGTAAGGCGAACGAGCGACCTCGCCTATCGCGACGAATTGGAGGCGCAACTGGCTGGAGACCCTCTGGTGCAGGATGAGGCACTAGTTCAGCTTCACTATATCCCCACCGTCACACGCGAAAAGTTTCGTACGACGGGCCGAATACGCAGCTTAATTGAATCAGGCGAACTGTTTACGGGCACCCTGTCCCATAAACATTGCTTTGACCCTGCAACCGACCGGATCATGCTCTGTGGCAGCATGGGCATGATCCGGGATTTTTCGGACTATTTTGGCGCGCTGGAATTTACTGAAGGATCTAACGCCAAGCCGGGTCAATATGTCATCGAACGCGCATTTGTGGGCTAATCGCTAGCCTTGGGTCGCTGTTACCCGTCCCCTGGGCAACTACTCTGTCGGCAGAGTTATTTCGCTGTGCGGCTAGCTGATCCGACACGTTTTTCACTCGCCTTGTTTTTTTCCAGTTCGGCCGGATCGAACCAAACGGGTTTCAGCTTTTTGTCCACAAATAGCTGCATCTGGTCCGTATAATGCGGACTATCAGGCCTTGTGGTGGCGGAACCAAATGGCTGTATCGAGCGCGAATGCACTTTGCCCGCTTTATCCCAATCGATAAACATGATGAAGCTATCCCCGTGACGGACGGACAATCGGCCATCGTCCTCAACATTCCATAAAGTTGATGCACGTATCGTATCATTTCCGCCATCAATAGGAAGATCGACTTTTCCCTGACGCAGGCGTAGCACCTTCAGCATCGGCGGATCAATCTTGCCAAAATATTGGGTGAGATGATCCACCGTTTCCTGTAATATCTTCCGGGGATCGGGCAATTTGTCGCGCTGGTAATGGGATTTATTTGCCGGACGAAGCACCATGAGCGCCAATGCATCGGCTGCGCCTTTACCATCGAGGTTCCAATCCCAATTGCCTAACAGCTTTTGTGCTTTGACCAATTGCGGATCATCTTTCAAGTCGAGTGCGGCAATTTTGTCGAGCCAATCCTTCGCATAGCCAGCCTGCACATAAGCCGTGTCATATTTGATCCGGCGGATATCCGCTTCCCCAATTTTCTTGCCCGAGGCGATGGCGGCTTCCAGCAATTGAATTGATCGCCGGGAACGGTTGGTCTCGTCATCTTCTATTCCCATAAGCGGAGAAAATGTGCTGCGATTCAATTCATCGCCCGGTCCCGCTGCGACATAGGGCGTATTATTCGAGTTCATCACATAGCCAGATCGTGGATTAATCAATGCCGGAACACGTGTGAACGGCAAGCTATTCTGCCATACCGCCTTGGAGGTATCACCGGGCAATATCGTCCGCCAATCAAAGCCGGGTGCACGGTCCGGGAACATGGCGTTATAAAACATTCCGATATTGCCACTGGCATCAGCATAAATGAAGTTTGTAGCCGGAACACCCTGCCCCGCCATCGCCGCCTGCCACTCCTCAAAATTACGAGCCTTGTTAATACGGTAATATTGCGTGAGCATGTCGAGTTGATCCATGCCGGCATAGCGAAGCGCATAACCGCCACTGTCGTTCAGGATTACCGGTCCGTGAACAGACCTATAAGCCATTTTCGGATAGGGAATGACAAATGGCCCATATTTTATTTTTAACCAGATGCGCTTTTTCTCTAACGGCAACCACTCGCCATCGAACCTATAGGCATTTTTCTTTTCGTTAAGCGTTAGCTTATAAATATCGATCAAATCTGGCCGGTTGACGGTGTTTGTCCAACCTAGAAATTTATTATGGCCCAGAAATGGGAAAGGCGATCCGGGAAAATTAGCTCCGGCGAAATCCCAGCCTTCCTCGCTATGGACGACCAGTTCATACCAAGCGACATTGCCCCGCAACGGCTGGTGGGAATTGGATATCAGACGGGTCTTACCATCCGATGACCGGTCGGGTACAATCGCATAACCGTTGGAGCCATTTTCATCAGGATCGGTGCCCACAGGGGTCACAATCTTATCCTCACTCAAAGGGTGAACGGTGGGACTTTCAACAGGAACCGACAGGCTAGGGCCACCCTCTCGCTTCAAAGGTTGATTGTTCGACAACGCCTCGATCGGTCCGTCGAGCCCAAAGAAAAAGGGCGAGCGCAGAACAAAGCCTGAAGCTATGTCGCGGCCATTGATCGGGAACAGCTTCGACAGCATAACCTCTTCGGAATGCTCGTCCGCATAAGAATTTAGACCGGAGGCATATCCATCCAACACGGCCCGGACATCTTTTGGTAAATCATCATATTTGCGCTTCACCGTGCCGTCCACATCCAACAAGGCCGCAACATAGTCGATCGGGGCACCTGCCTCGCCATTTAGCGTGGCCATACGTCCGCGTGTCATTGCGGTCACCTCTTGCAACGTCGCAAAATCATCCTCTGCATGGGCATAAGCGACCCCATAGGCCACATCGGCATCTGTTTTTCCAAAAATATGCGGGACGCCGAAATTATCGCGCACGATACGCGCTTCATATTGCCGTAGTGATGGCGGGACCGCCTGGCTTACAGAAAGCGGCTCCCAGATAATCAAGCCAAACGCAACGATGGCCAGCAAAGCGACCAAAACCAGCGCCAAACGCTTCAGTAACTTCACGTATATTTCCTTATGAAAGGCTGCACGATACTAGCACCCTCTTTTACTCAACGACTGACTTACCATATAGCTATCAGATAAAAAGTCACGATTCATGGTTGTGTTACATAAATACAACACCATATCGATTAGACGTAATAATTGCATGACAGGACGAGCATATGAACCTCGAAAAATTTACAGATCGCGCCAAAGGATTTTTGCAATCAGCACAGACCGTGGCCATCCGGATGAACCATCAGCAAATTACGGCTGCGCATCTGCTCAAGGCGCTACTTGAAGATGATCAAGGCATGGCATCCGGTCTGATCGCAAAGGCCGGCGGCAATGCCAAGCAAGCGCATGCTGAAGTTGATACAGCGCTGGATAAAATTCCGGCGGTATCAGGTAGCGGTGCGCAGCAGAAACCGGGGTTGAATAACGACACCGTGCGGGTACTTGATCAGGCAGAACAAATTGCCGAAAAGGCAGGTGATAACTACGTTACGGTGGAACGCCTGCTACTTGCCCTCACTTTGTCCAAGGATACAGCGGCAGGAAAAGCACTTACCGATGCAGGCGTCACGCCGGATGCTCTGAACAGCGCGATCAACGATCTGCGCGGCGGACGTTCTGCAAATACGGCGTCGGCTGAAGATAGCTATGAAGCGATGAAAAAATACGCCCGCGACCTCACCGAAGCGGCGCGTGAAGGCAAGATGGATCCGGTCATCGGCCGGGATGAGGAAATCCGCCGTACCATTCAGATTTTGGCTAGACGTACCAAGAATAACCCCGTTCTGATCGGTGAACCCGGCGTCGGTAAAACCGCAATTGCCGAAGGTTTGGCACTGCGGATAGCCAATGGTGATGTACCGGACAGCTTGAAAGACCGCAGATTGATGGCGCTTGATATGGGCTCACTGATCGCCGGTGCGAAATATCGCGGTGAGTTCGAGGAACGCCTCAAAGCTGTACTCGATGAGGTGCGCGGAGCGGAAGGTGAAATCATCCTGTTCATCGATGAAATGCACACTCTTATCGGCGCTGGTGCATCCGAAGGTTCAATGGATGCCAGCAACCTCCTGAAACCGGCTTTGGCCCGTGGGGAGCTGCATTGCATCGGTGCCACGACATTGGATGAATATCAAAAATATGTTGAAAAAGACCCAGCGCTGCAGCGGCGTTTTCAACCTGTCGTTATTGGCGAGCCGACCGTGGAGGACACGATTTCAATCCTGCGCGGCCTGAAAGAGAAATATGAACTGCATCATGGTGTGCGGATTACCGACGGTGCTTTGGTGAGCGCAGCAACGCTATCCCATCGTTATATTTCCGATCGCTTTCTGCCCGATAAAGCTATCGACCTGATGGACGAAGCGGCATCGCGTATTCGCATGGAAGTAGAGTCAAAGCCGGAGGAAATCGAAACACTCGATCGCCGGATTATCCAGCTCAAGATCGAACGCGAAGCCTTATCTAGGGAAACCGATGATGCTTCAAAAAGCCGTCTCGAAACATTGGAAAAAGAACTCGCGGAGCTCGAACAACATTCCTCCGAGCTAACCACCCGCTGGCAAGGCGAGAAGGATAAAATTCACGCCGAGGCCCAACTCAAGGAACAGCTAGACCATGCCCGTCTTGAACTGGAGCAGGCCGAACGTGCCGGCGACCTCGCCAAGGCAGGGGAGTTGAGCTACGGCACAATACCCAATCTGGAAAAGGCGCTCGAACAAGCCGTTGGGGCAACCGAGGGCGCGATGCTGCGCGAAGAAGTCACTCCCGAAGATATTGCAGCAGTGGTCTCCAAATGGACCGGCATCCCGGTCGACAGGATGCTCGAGGGCGAGCGCGAAAAACTGCTCGCCATGGAAGAGCTGATTGGCAAACGCGTCATTGGACAGACAGACGCGATAAAAGCCGTGTCCGCTGCCGTCCGGCGGTCTCGAGCAGGTTTGCAAGATCCCAATCGTCCACTGGGCAGCTTTCTCTTCCTCGGCCCTACCGGCGTCGGCAAGACCGAATTGACAAAAGCGCTCGCAGGCTTCCTGTTCGATGATGATCAGGCCATGGTCCGCATCGACATGTCCGAATTTATGGAAAAGCATAGTGTCTCCCGCTTAATCGGCGCACCTCCGGGCTATGTCGGCTATGAGGAAGGCGGCGTGCTGACGGAGGCGGTACGGCGGCGGCCTTATCAGGTGATCCTGTTTGACGAAGTCGAAAAGGCGCATGGCGACGTGTTCAACGTCTTGCTGCAAGTTCTTGATGACGGCCGACTGACCGACGGTCAGGGCCGCGTGGTTGATTTTTCCAACACGCTCATCATCCTGACGTCCAATCTCGGTAGCCAATATATGGCCAACATGACGGACGACCAGACCGTACAGGATGTTGAACCGCAGGTAATGGAAGTTGTTCGCGCCCATTTCCGTCCGGAATTTCTGAACCGGTTAGACGAAATCATTCTGTTCCATAGATTGGGCGAAGAACATATGGCACCGATAGTCGAAATTCAGGTTGGCCGGGTCCAAAAACTGCTGAAGGATCGCAAGATTGTCCTCGAACTTAGTGATGCCGCCAAACGTTGGTTGGGCCGGGTCGGTTACGATCCCGTCTATGGCGCAAGGCCGCTGAAACGGGCAATCCAGAAATATCTGCAAGACCCACTGGCGGACATGATCCTGCGCGGTAATGTACCAGACAACAGCACGGTTCAGATTGATGAAGGTGATGGCGCGTTGAAAATGGAAGCACAGAGCGGATAAACTTATTGGGTTCCCGAAGTTGATCTGAACTTTCACTTAGACATAAAAAGGCGGGCTATTTAGCCCGCCTTTTCTTCAAAATTCAAAAACTAAAATCTTAGAACTTTAATTTAACACCGGAGTAAAAACGACGCCCCAAAGCATCATAAGTTCCCGTATCCGCGTCCATTCCCGTAACAGAAGCTCCAGGGATGCTTGCCGTATAGATCGGGCTGTTATTCAAGACATTATCAACGCCTACAAAGAACTCGGCTTGATCGGCAACCATAAAACGGATTTGCGTATCGAGATAAAACTCTGGGTGTAAACGATAATCAGGGTTTTCGCCCGCAAGTACGCCCGTAAATGCATTATCAAGATAAGCTTCACCGATATATGTACCGGTGAATGACCAGCGAACATCGTCCGTGGCAAATACCAAGCGTGAGGTAAAGCGATCTTTTGAAGCACCGACTTCACCAGCGAATGGATCTTTCTCTGCTCCAGGAAGAGGAACCAAGTAACCGGATATGAGGTGCGTATAAGCTACGTTCAAGCTTGCCGATACGGGCGCGCTAAAAAGATTGAAATCTTGAACATAGTTGAACACCACATCGATACCGCGTGTACGATAGCCACCACTATTTGATGAACCACTATTCACTTCATCCAAAGAACCGGCACTATTTGGGCCGGAAACAGCAGGGCGGCGAACGATAAATGCGTCACAAAATGATTGCACACTGCCACCATAGCACTGATCCAGAATGAACTGGCGCGGAGTACTCACGATAGCATCATCGATTTTTACGTCAAAATAATCAACGCTGAGTGTTAGGTTCCGTAGCGCATCAATCGAACGAGGATTAATTACAACACCGGCTGTAAATGTTTTACCCTTTTCTTCCTGCAAAAAAAGATTGCCTCCGTCAAAACCCGTCACGCCTTGGCGGTCGGACTGGTTAACGGTGAACACTCCACCATTAGCGGCAATATTAGCATTCACGCCCACAGCAGCGCGGCAATTATCACCCAGTGCGCCACCGCCAGTCGCCATAATGCCTTCGCATGGATCCTGAACAGTCGGGAACGTTTGGCTTACACCGGAGAATAGTTCACCGATATTTGGCGCACGTACCGTCTGAGCATACATTGCACGGAAGCGAATATCTTCTACAGGAGCCCATTCACCACCAAAGTTGTAGCTATAAGTTGAACCGATAGTGGAGTATTTAGAGTAGCGCGCGGCACCACGAACCGAAAGGTCATGGAAAAATGGTGTATCGGCGATGAGCGGTACCAATACTTCTCCGTAGAACTCATAAACATCGAATTGACCTGAAGTTTGTGGAATAGCATTACCGGCATTTAAACCAAGTTGCGTAAGGGCGTCAGGAATCTCGACAGAAGATTCCCGGCGATATTCACCACCAACAGTAACCGCAATCGGGTTAGCATTTGCTGTCAGAGAAAAAAGCTCTCCCCCAACATTTGCACCAATCTGGGTTTGCTTAATGGTTGAATTAAATGAAGCTGGTGCTTGCAAATAAGCCACTGATTCAGGTGAGAGTGATCCCAAACCAAAGAAGTTTGATGGAACACATCCTTCATTGCGCGCATTTACGTCGGCACATTGAAAACCGCCGCTGCCATCTGGTTCGACTTGCATAGAATTACGAAAATTCTGGACGTTAATTTGACCCGTACCATTTTGTGCAGAGTCGGTTTGACCATAATTGGCAAAAACTTCATAATTCCAGCCTTCGGTAAATTCTCCTTCTGCGCCAACAACGATACGGAATGTTTCGCGTTTTGCAGTGGAAGCTCGCGGACCAAAGTCCAGCAAACGCTTCGTAACAAAAATATCGCGTAATCCATCGCCATTTGTATCAGATGAATCATTATAAATAGCATCTGGCACAAACGGGTTGCGTGTCGCTACGCCACCAACAAGTGTTTCGATGGGCATTTGGCCATCATCATAGGCATCGTCGGTCGCGAAAGCGAAAGGCTCAATATTTGATGTAGCACGCGTGCTTGAAAAGGTGCCCTCCATAAACAGATTGATGGAATCTGATACTTCGTAATTTGCGCGCGTTGCAAAGAGAAAACGTTCGGTAGGAATAGCCAAATAACGGAAAGCATCACGGTTGAAACCATCTGGTCCGATCTGCTGTCCAGCAAATGCACCACAACTAGCAGGAGCCGTACCGCCGTTAGTTGAAAAGCATGGGCGCAACGCTCCCGTTCCGTTGTTTGCGTAAGTAAACTCAGAATTATCGGTAAAATAGCGGCCTTGTGGTGAATAAGACGAGTAGAACGGTCCGGCACGCGTAAACAGGTCAGCATCATTGCCGTTTAAGAGGCCCAAGCTGATGCTATCAGTTCCCGAACGACCGGATTCTGTTTTGTGACCTGATTTAAAAGCCTTACCTTCGTTTGTATAACCAAAATAAGCGACTACGTTACCACGGTCATCCGCAAAATTTCCACCCAAAGTAACACCAGTTGAATATTCGAAGCTATCACCTTCTTCGGTAATACCTACTTGGCCGTCAAGCTGGACGCCTTGAAAGTCTTTCTTGTAAATGAAGTTTACAACACCGGCAACGGCGTCTGAACCATAAACAGCCGAGGCGCTACCGCTGGTCAAAACTTCGACCCGCTCGATAAAGCTCGTAGGAATAGCGTTAAGGTCAACTGCGCCTGAACCTGGAATACCCGATACAAAGCGACGGCCATTTACAAGTACCAGAGTACGATCAACACCAAGGTTACGCAAATCTACGGTAGAAAGGCCTGAACCAGAAACGCTGAACGAGGTGTTCGTGCGAGAGAAAGTTGGTGTACCAAATACCGGATTTTTCAATAATTCTTCTTGAATATTCGTAACGCCCGAAGACTCAATAGCTTCGCTAGAAAGGACTTGAACCGGCGCAGTTGAAATTGCTGCTGCGCCCACGATACGCGAGCCAGTAACAACAATCATGTCGCCCGGTTCTTTGTCAGCGGTTTCTGCATCCTGCGCGAAGGCAGGCGTGGAAACCATTGCGAGTCCAAGCACCATGGGTGCCACAGACGCTTTCAGCTTCGTAAATTTTCTCATTATATTCCAGTCCCTTATTCTGGAGAAATAAGCCACCATGGCTTATTCCGATTGTTGATCGGCGGAAATCAATACGCCCCAAACGCATTGATACTTCCACCGAGTTGCAACTCAGATGCAGCATGGATGGCGGTTCTGTAAAGGACCCGTTCAGGTTCACGCGCAGATTTTGTAGCGAATGTAACTATTTTGCCACAGTTTTGTAACATAAGCGCTACGGAGTATTTCGACGAATATTGGTTGTGAGTTTTTATGCTAGTGTTTACCCCATCTGCTTTAGTGGCGCAGATCATCGTCGAAACGGATATCAGAATAGGAAGGCCAACGACATGAAGAATACTATCGCCCCTACAGTACTTTATGGCTGCACCGCCATATTTACTCTCGCGCCGTCGGTCCTGCTTGCCAAAGACAATGATGAAATGACAGCACCTCTCGCAATTTTTCAGGCGGTTCTAGATTGTAGGGAAGTCATTGAGTCGATGACACGTCTTGCCTGTTTTGATGAGAAAGTAGAAACTTTGGCCGTGGCGAACGATAACAAAGAGATTATACTAGCCGATAAAGGACAAATTAAAGAGGAACGTATCGAACGGCTGGAAACAACCGTAATCTCAGCGAGCAAGTTTGGATTTGGCAAATGGGTTATCACACTTGCCGAAGGTGGCACTTGGCAACAAACAGACAGTGTGCGATTAATTAGAGATCCACGTCCCGGAGATCCCGTAACCATAAAGACGGGCGCTATTGGAAGCTATATGGCTAATATTAATGGCCAACGAGCGATCCGGGTCAAACAAATAAAGTAAGTCATTAGAAAATCGCTCCTACCACATCTGACCTACTGCATTGGCCCCGTCAGCAAGAACGGATCGATTCGAGCGTCATTCCATTTCATGGACCAGTGCAGATGCGGGCCGGTCGCACGGCCGGTTGCGCCGATACGGCCAATAGGTTCCCCGCGTTTCACTTTTTGGCCTTCCGTGACTAGAATCTCGGACGCGTGGAGAAACGCACTGTTCAGCCCCATGCCATGATCGATCATCAGCAAATTGCCTTCCAGCGAGAAGGGTTTATCTGCTGCCAGCGTTACGACACCATCTGCAGGTGCGACAAAATAGGCGCCGGTGCTGCCTGCAATATCTACACCGCTATGATAGCTACCCGGTTCCCCTTTATAGACACGCTGTGATCCGAACATGCCGGAGATACGGCCTTTGGCTGGCCATATAAAAGTCTGACGCCAGCCTTTGCTTTCGCTTTTAATCTGACGCGCGGCGTTAATCTGTTCCAACTCTGGCCGCCGCAGTTCCATAAAGGCTGCACTGGGGCCGCCGCTGCGCTTGGCTATGTTGATATGCTCAATTTTCCACTCGCGAGGGGCGATGTTGAAAAATTTCTTGATCGTCTGTCCATTTTCCAGCGTCGCAATCATTTGCGCGGATTGCTCGGCGTCGCGGTTGAAAGCGATAATAAACTTACCGTCCTCATCCACCGGAACCGGCTGGCCGTCAAAAGACAGACTGCGCGTACCGGCCGGCGCATCACCGAGCATCACACCGCCCTGAATTTCTTGTCCGGTAAAACCAAATTTTACGGCTTTGCGAAAAGCAGATTCTTCCACATCTAACGATTCCGCCAATGTCGACGACAAAGGCAAAGACACCGCAACAACCGCAGCCAAAGCCAGTGAACCCAGAATAATGCTATTTTTCCTCCGCATGATCATTCCCCTGCTGGTAAATGAGCCTGAGCGGAAATCTGTGCCGTGGCATAAGGTTCCTGTTTCTCCACGCTCCAATAGCGAAGCTCATCCAACGGTATCTGTTCGCCTGAAACCGAGCATAAGACATGGTCGCCGGACGAAATCGGCCGAAAACCATTGGGCATATAGTGGAGCTTTGCCACTTTGTTGCGATTAGACATTAACATAAGTAAACCTTACTCTCCGTAGCATTTACCAGCGATTTACAGGTAATTATTTACGACTTTCATAACAAATAAAATAGCTAGAACAAATCCTGTTGCCTGTCATCCGGCGGTTTTTTGATACCGGTGGCCGATGACTTCGCTGTGGGCATGGTTGTTTTGGGGGTCACCTTGGGGCTTGCAACCGGTTCATCAGTGATCTGCGCAGCGACCTTACCATCATAAAAATGTAGGTTCACGGCGCCAGCAGCTATCGCCGCTTCACGGCTACCTATGAAACTATGATCCAACGCAGAAACCCTCGCATAACCGCGCTTCAGCGGGCCATCTGGTGACACTTGTTGCGCCAGCCGCCAGAGACTATCGAGCCGCTGCCGTGCATCTTCCAACGGACGTTTCACCAATGTTACCGGCAAATCCAACCGGTCCAGACGACCCTGGGCTGCATCCAGCCGTTGCCGCAGCATAGCGGGCCTTAACGCCCCTTCCGACGCCGAAAAACGGCTGCGCGCCTGAGCAACATTTTGGCCCATCGCATATTTCATTCCATCCGACAGTTCATCCACCCGCTGTTGATGCGGGCGCAGTAAATCCGTGAGAGCGGGCATCAGGCGGCGCTGTGCTTCCAACCGCTCTTGCGCTGTTGCAAATCCGCGCTGCACCGAACGCGCCATCCGCGCCTTGGTTTCGCTCAGCGATGCTAGCCATTCGGCACGTACCGGAACCGCCATTTCCGCTGCAGCGGTTGGAGTGGGCGCACGCAAATCAGCGGCAAAATCGCAAAGCGTCGTATCTGTTTCGTGGCCAACTGCGGAAATTACGGGAATCGAACAATTCGCGACAGCGCGCACTACTTCTTCCTCGTTAAAGCTCCACAAATCTTCGATAGAACCACCACCACGCGCAACGATGACTAGATCAGGCCGCACCAATGCGCCGCCATCTTCCATATTCGAAAAACCGTTAATGGCCGCTGCAATCTGCTTCGCCGCCCCTTCACCTTGTACCAATACCGGCCACACAATCACATGACTGGGGCAACGGTCGGCCAGCCGGTGTAATATGTCGCGGATGACTGATCCGGTCGGTGACGTCACCACGCCAATGGTTTTTGGCAAAAACGGAATAGGGCGTTTGCGGTCTTGATCAAAGAGTCCCTCGCCCTGCAGCTTCGCCTTCAGCTTTTCGAACAATTGCATCAGCGCGCCTTCGCCCGCCAATTCCATCTTTTCGATCACAACCTGATATTTGGACCGCCCAGGATAAGTGGTGAGTTTGCCAGAGACGACAACTTCAATCCCGTCCTCTGGTTGAAATGGCAACCGTCCAGCATTGCCCTTCCACATCACGCCATCAAGCAAGGCTTTGTCATCTTTAAGCGCCAAATAGACATGCCCTGAAGCCGCACGTTTATAACCCGAAATCTCGCCCCGAATGCGTACATAGCCAAAACGGTCCTCGACCACCCGCTTCAATGATCCAGAAATTTCTGACACAGATAAAGGAGCAGCATTGTCGCCAGCGCCGCTCTCCGCTAACAGCCCCCCACCCAATAATTTTTCGTCTAAAGAGAGGGAATCGTCCATGAATATCCTGTTGCTCGGGTCCGGTGGCCGTGAACATGCCTTGGCATGGAAGCTGGCGCAATCCCCGTCGGTGGAGAAATTTTTCGCCAGCCCCGGAAATCCCGGTATCGCCGATCATGCAGAATGCGTGAAACTGGATGTTCTGAATCATGCCGCGGTGATATTATTTTGCGGCCTCCATGAGATAGATCTGGTCATTATCGGACCGGAAGCTCCGCTGGTCGATGGACTGGCCGAAAGCCTGCGAACCGCAGACATATGGGTATTCGGACCGGACAAAGCCCCTGCTCGATTGGAAGGTTCGAAAGGTTTTACCAAAGATCTTTGCACCCGCGCCAATATTCCAACTGCGGGCTATGTTCGCACCACTAACCTGCCGGATGCACTGACCGCACTCGAAAATTTCTCGATTCCCGTCGTGATTAAAGCCGACGGACTGGCCGCCGGTAAAGGCGTCATCATCGCAGAAACCGGCGAGCAGGCACAAGAAGCAATCACAATGATGTTCGATGGCGGATTCGGCGATGCCGGTGCAGAAGTGGTGATCGAAGAATTTCTAACCGGAGAGGAAGCGAGTTTCTTTGCTATTACCGACGGGAAAAACGTCATTCCCTTTGGCACGGCGCAAGATCATAAACGCGTTGGAGAAGGTGATGTTGGCCCAAATACCGGCGGCATGGGCGCTTATAGCCCGGCCCCTGTCCTCACGCCCGCTTTGCAAAAACAGGTGATGGACGAAATCATCCAACCCACGGTCGACACACTAGCTGCGGAAGGCACGCCTTATAGCGGCGTTCTATTTGCCGGCCTGATGCTAACCGACACAGGTCCGCAGCTCATCGAATATAATGCCCGTTTTGGTGATCCCGAATGTCAGGTGCTGATGATGCGGCTCAAATCCGATCTAGCCGCAATCATGCTCGCGACCGCCAAGTGTGAGCTCGACCAAGCAAGCACCCCGACTTTTGAATCACAAACGGCGTTAACCGTCGTAATGGCAGCCAAAGGCTATCCAGCCGACCCTGAGAAAGGCGGAGAAATCCGCAATATCACGAGCGCCGAACAGGAAGGTGCGAAAATCTTCCACGCGGGAACCGCAGAAGTAGATGGCAATCTAGTAGCCAGTGGCGGCCGCGTGCTAACCGTCACTGCAATGGGCGACAATGCCACCGAAGCTCAGGCTAAAGCCTATGCTGCGGTAGATCAGATTGATTTTAAAAGCGGATTTTGCCGCCGTGATATCGGCTGGAGAGAGGTTGCCCGCGAAGCGTCAGCCTAAATTTAGGCTGTCACGTCATGGCCATAGAGCCACGCCAGTTTCTGGTTTGCCAGGTCGGGCTTAATCTTGTTCGCGAGCCACATCGGACCATAGGTGGTTAGCTTTCCCCTCGCCGTGCGCTGATGAAACATCTCCATATTCGTCCGGGCAGCGGCTTGCACTTTGGCGGTGCGGTCGTGCCGGGCCTCAAAATAGGCGCTCAGCGCAGCATCAATGCCTTCCTTTTTCGCCAGACAGCGGGCCAGAACATAGCCATCTTCAATTGCCTGAACCGCCCCTTGCGCCATGAAGGGCAGCATTGGGTGGCAGGCATCTCCCAATAGGGTAACCCGGCCATCAACCCACTGGTTCAGGGGTGCGCGGTCAAATAAAGCCCAGCGGTAAAAGCTATCGGCCTGTTCCAACAGAGTCGTGATAGTCGGATGCCAACCGGCAAAATCGGCCAGCGCATCGGCACGGCTGCCTTGTTCGGTCCAGCTTTCATTCTTCCAGTCATCCCGCTCGACCACCCCGACAAAATTGGCTAGCTTTCCGCCGCGTAACAAATAAGTGACCGCATGCTTGCCCTCGCCAAACCATGCACTAGAAACAGGGAGCGGAGCATTCCGGCCTAGTTTTTCAACGGGAACGACGGCACGCCAAGCCACATTTCCGGTAAAAACAGGTGCCTCGGCACCGATCATTTGCGACCGAATGACCGACCGGATGCCATCCGCCCCCACAAGGACATCGCCTGCCACTTTCGATCCATCCGCCAAAAACGCCCATGCCTCGTCTTTATTTTGTCCATAGCCAGTGACTGTCACACCGGTTCTGATCCCGCCGGATATCCGGTCAGCCAGAGCCTCTTTCAATATATCTAACAAATCAGCCCGGTGAATATGCAAATAGGGTGCACCGAATGTCGCTTCATATTCCGCTGTCGAAGCGGTAAAAATAGGCTGACCGGACTGGCCCATCCGAAACTGGGTAGCTCTTGGACGAAAACCAGCGGCTTCAATTTGCCCATCGATGCCGAGCGCGCGCATCACCTTCATGCCGTTTGGACTAATTTGAATGCCGGCGCCGACTTCCCCTAATTCTGCTGCTTGTTCGCATATCTCGACATCCCAGCCCAATTTATGGAAACATAGCGCGGCATTTAATCCGCCAATACCCCCCCCTGCAATCACCGCTTTCATAAGATAAATCCTAGTTGCGGACACTATAATACAAGCGTGCTTCCCTGCAAATGGTCATTGGGGATTATTCCGCCGATAAGCTGCGTCTTAATCCTGTCATCTGACCGTAATACCAACGTCAACTCCGGGGCGTAACTGCAAAAGATCATAAACATATTCTCGGAGGCCTCATGAACGAGCTGGTCGGTCAGGTAAAACAATCCACTATTTTAAACGATGCGATTCTTCAGAACCGGCGGGCCAGCCGAACCGGTGTACTGGAACGGTTTTTCTCTTTGCTGTTCCGCGGGCTCGTTTATCCGCAAATCTGGGAAGATCCGGTTGTCGATATGGAGGCCTTACAGATCCAGCCCGATTCCCACATTGTCACCATCGCCAGCGGTGGCTGTAACGTTTTGTCCTATTTGCGCGACAATCCGGCGAAAATCACCGCCGTTGATCTGAACCGCGCGCATATTGCGCTTAATCGACTAAAATATGTGGCGGCGCAGAATCTGGATTCCCATGATGATTTCTACCGTTTCTTCGGAAATGCGCGTCACCGCGACAATATCGCACTTTATCGAACTAAAATCCGGCCGGTGCTGGATGAGGAAAGTCGGAAATATTGGGATAATCGTGATGGTTTGGGGCGAAAACGAATAAATGGCTTCGCCACCGGCTTTTATCGCAAAGGGCTGCTGGGTAATTTTATCGGTCTGGTACATCTGGTGGGGCGCCTCGGCGGCGCGCGGCCTAGACTGTTGATGACGGCCAAAACCCATGAGGAACAAATTACATTATTCGACCGGCATATCGGTCCGCTTTTTCAGGGGAGAATGTTGCGATTCCTATGTTCTAACCCTGCGTCCCTATTTGGCCTTGGCATTCCGCCCGCACAATATCGTGCGCTGGCCGGGGATCGCCATATGGCCGATGTGCTCTATGAGCGTACCCGCAAACTGGCCTGCGATTTCGATCTCAAAGACAATTATTTTGCGCAACAGGCTTTTGGCCGTAGCTATAATGGGCCGCAACCAGGGTCAGTTCCTCCTTATCTGGAAGAGAATAGCTTTGGCTGGGTGAAAGAACGCGCCGGTTGCGTCGAGATAAAGCATCAGAATTTTGTCGACTATCTCGCCAGTCAGGATGCCGGGTCTCTGGACCGCTATGTTCTCTTGGATGCCCAAGACTGGATGACAGACACGCAGCTCAACCGCCTATGGGGTGAAATTACCCGCACGGCCAAGCCGGGTGCCCGCGTATTATTCCGCACTGCTGACAAACCAACATTATTGCCGGGGCGGGTCAACGGCGAACTTCTCGACCAATGGCATTATGCGGAACAAGAATCACTAGAATATACGCGAAAAGACCGTTCGGCCATATATGGCGGCGTCCATCTCTATTGGCTCAAATGAGCCTGATGAACGACATTACGGAATCACGGAAAAGCGCACGTCACGCTGCACTGATGAACCGCGTCTATCGTAGCCAGAAACATATTTATGATGCGACCCGCAAATATTATCTGCTGGGGCGCGATGAGCTGATCGCGGACCTCAATCCGCCGCAAAGTGCGCATATATTGGAATTAGGATGCGGGACCGCGCGGAACTTGTTGAAAGCTGCCGAAATATGGCCACATGCAGAATTTTACGGCCTCGACATTTCATCGACCATGTTAAATATCGCGCGCAACAAGGTTGCTGAAAGCCAGCTTAATGACAGGATCACCCTATCCGAAGGCGATGCCGAGCATCCCGTGATCTATTCAGGCGCCGATGATAAGAAATTTGACCGAATTTTTCTGTCCTTCTGCCTTTCAATGATACCGGACTGGCAAGCTGTTATCCAACAGTCGATTGGGCTCTTACGAAACAATGGCGAACTCCATATTGTGGATTTTGGTCAATCCGCAAAATTGCCAAACTTGTTCCGCCGACTATTAATGGGGTGGCTCGCGAAGTTTCACGTCGCACCACGCCGCGATCTTCCTGCCTATTTAGAAAAACTGGAAACGGAGCTTCCGATCAGGGTCGAATTTCAGTCCCTGTATCGCGATTATAGTTGGCGCTTCAAAATCCGCCGGATACCCGATTCGACCAATAATGTGTAAGCCTTAGATCCGACGCAACATGTGACAACATATCAATTGTTCATAATCCAGTCAGCTTGCTTGCACCACCTTCTGTCCCAGGTCGGATATAACGGGAGCGGACAATCATGCGGCATTATTCAAAACTTTCCAAAACTTTATGCGGAATTGCGGCAATAAGCCTAATCTGTGTGCCCGGAGTTGTGCCCTTGGAAGCCCAATCTATGCAAGTCCAAAAACAAGGGGGGCCAGCCTGACCTCGTCCAGCGGCCAGGGCATCACCCCGTCAATTGCAGTATCTTTTCGCGGCGGGATAATGGCAGTATTCAGGTGACCAGCACGAGGAGCGTTCGTCCCGGCGGAATGCAGCAAGCCATACCCCCGAGCCCACCACCGCCGCCTCCGCCAACGGCATCATCTGTAAGCAAAGCCATTGCGAGTGGATCTATAGTTCACCATCGCCGAATTCAGCGGCCCCAACCTTATCCCTATCCGCTTCCTCGTCCACCGCAGTCGCAAGATCACGAAAAATACGCTGGTAAAGAGGTTGCTAGCATCAAAAGAGTAGCCGACGAACCAGTCTCCACCTTCGCCGTAGACGTCGATACCGGCAGCTATTCGAACGTGCGCCGTTTTCTCAATGACGGAAGAATGCCTCCGGAAGCGGCCGTCCGTACCGAAGAGATGATCAATTATTTCCGCTATGATTATCCCAAGCCATCGAGCCGGGAAGCGCCCTTCAGCGTCACTACGGATATTTCCACCACGCCGTGGAACGACGCTAGTCGTCTGCTCCGCATCGGTTTGCGCGGTTACGACGTAAATAGCGACGAGCGGCCGCGCGCTAACTTAGTCTTTTTAGTTGATGTCTCCGGATCGATGAGCAGCAAGGACAAGCTACCCCTCGTCAAATCCACACTAACATCTCTTGCCAATGAACTGCGCAGTGATGACCGCGTATCGATTGTCGTCTATTCCGGCACAGTCGGTCTGCTGCTGTCACCAACCTCGAACAAGGATCACATTAAGGAAGCGGTCGATTGCCTTTATGCCAATGGTTCTACGGCTGGTGGTGATGCGCTCAAGCTAGCATATTCCACTGCGCGTCGGAATTTTCTGAAGGGCGGGATTAATCGTATCATCATGGCCACTGATGGCGACTTTAATGTCGGTACATCCAACACGGATGAGCTTAAGAAAATTGTTGGGAAAGAGCGGGAATCCGGTGTCAACCTAACGATGCTTGGCTATGGCACCGGCAATATACGAGATGAATTAATGGAGGGTATCGCCAATGTTGGTAATGGTAATTACGCCTATATCGACAGTGCGATGGAAGCTCAAAAAGTGTTGGGGGATGAGCTCAGCTCGACGCTTTTCACCATCGCCAAGGACGTCAAAATCCAGATCGAGTTTAACCCGGAACATGTGAAAGAATATCGGCTAATCGGCTATGAAAACCGCCTGCTTGCCGAGGAGGATTTCGACAATGATAAAATTGATGCCGGTGATATTGGTGCGGGCCATCAGGTCACGGCGCTTTATGAAATCATGCCCGCCAAATCATCAGGCTGGCTTCCAGAACGCCGCTATCCCGCCAATCGCGTGGTGAAACGGCAACCGAACTTTAACGGCGAAATGGCGCAGGTAAAATTACGCTATAAATTGCCAGGCAGCGACAAATCACGCCTTATCCAGCGGCAGATCGCAGCGAGTGAATTGCGTAACGCATCAACGCCGCGCGGCGACATGGCCTTTGCTGTCGCGGTCGCCGCTTTTGGTCAAAAACTGCGCGGCGACAAATATATCGGTGATTTTGATTTCCGCAATATTCAAATATTATCGGGAAATGGTGGTGATTTTTGGCGACAGGAATTCCGCAAATTAAATGATTTAGCGCGCAATCAAAGCTGATCTCTGATTCGCGAAAAGCCCAATATATTCCCGAAGAGCGTTAACCTGTTAACCATCTTTGGTAGTTAATTGTCTCAAATAGGGACAATTACAGCCCGGCTCATCGGATATTTGACAGTTGTACCAAATAGCCGAACTGGACTCATCCCTATTTATCCTTCATTTTAAAGGATAAACCAAATTGACGCTAATTAAGTGAGGGATTCCGTAATGGAAGTTGAGGGCAAGATATTAACCGGCATAGCCGCAACAGCGCTTTTGGCGTTGGTCGGACATTATGGCACGGGTGATAAATATATCTCTGGTCTGGAAAATACGGTGAAAACCGAATTGACCGCACAAGGCATGGACAGCGTTAACGTTTCGTTCGCGCACTCTCCCTTGTCCCGTAAAGCTGTATTGGATGGCGATGTCTCTGATGAGGTGAAACAAAAAGCACTGAATGCGGTTTCAGAAATATCCGGCGTGTCCAGCGCCGTTTGGGTAGGGAACGGCGTGCTCGCCGATACTGAAACAAGTATAAAAGCTGGCGATGGAGGCAAAGCTCTTGATCCTGCGGCCCAGACCGTTGTTAAAAAATGCCAAGCTAGCGTCGACAAAGCCATGGAAGGTAAAAAACTGAGCTTCCGATCTGGCAGCGCCTATGTTTCCCCAGCATCGAACAAACTGCTCGATGAAGTGGCCGCAGCCCTAAAACCCTGCTCTGGTCTAACAATTGACGTAGGTGGCCACACCGACGGCGCCGGTAATGCAGAGGTAAATAAAATATTGTCTCAGGAACGTGCCGACCGGGTACGTGCCGGTCTTATTGAGCGCGGAATAGCCGAAAATCTAGTCACTTCCACCGGCTATGGTGCTGAACGGCCGCTGGCCAAGGGCCGTGGTGCAGAAGCCGATGCACAAAACCGACGCATAGAATTAAAAGCGCGAACCGCAGATGCAAAAACTTCAAATAATGAGAATTCGCAACAGGGGGAATGAATCATGCCACTATTATTAGAAAATTTGTTGCTCCTTCTCGTGACTTTTGCAATTGGCCTCGGGATTGGCTGGCTCATCTGGGGCCGCGATCGTGACGAGATTTGATTGTAGCTTTTGAATGGAAACGGTTTGCAGCGCAAATGATGCCGCTCAGCCGACCATATAGTTTTGAATATAGGGGTTTAATATAATGATATCGCTGATTTCTGCAAATTGGCTGCTATTCCTGATCGCATTGGTGATTGGCATAGTCACAGCATTCTGGACATGGGCAGCATCAGGCCGTGAAGGCACTACGCGGCGTTTCAATGCCGATGATGGCTTGTTGAACAAAGCGGGTGATGCCGTTGCACCAGAACCGGTACCGATTGTTCCGGCACCTACTCCTACGCCGCCACCGGCACCGAAGCCAGAACCCGCTCCAAAGCTGGTACCGGAAACTCCCGCAGCAGCACCGGTGGCTGCCGCTAGCGCTCCTATAGCAGAACCCACACCACGCCCACGCAAGCGGCCGGTTGTTGCCGACACACCGGCTCCACCACCAACAGGCAAGCCCAAAATCGCACCGGCAACGGGTGATCCGGACAATTTGCGTTTGATCAAGGGTGTAGGCCCCAAATTAAATACCCTGCTCAATAATCTTGGTATCACACGCTATGATCAAATTGCGGAATGGCGCGAAGCTGAGATTCAGGAAGTCGACCAGTATCTGGAAAGCTTTAGCGGCCGGATTACCCGTGATTCCTGGATTGATCAGGCAAAATATCTCGCCAAAGATGATATTGCTGGCTTCGAAAAGAAATATGGTAAGCTCTGATATCATTGCTTAAGATCATTAAATCGACGGTCATTAGAGAATAGCTGTGCAGTCAGGAAAGCCGATGCTTTTCTATTTACCGGCTATTCAGTCACGGTCAGGATCAGCAGCACGTACGATAAGCTTGTCGATTCTGCGGCCGTCCATATCGACAATTTCAAAAACCCAATCCTGATCTTCAAAACTCTCGCCCTCTTCAGGCAAATGGCGTAACTGGCTCAACGCATGACCTGCAACAGTGGCATAATCCCGGTCGTCCGGTAATCTGATACCCAAACGATCAGCGAGCGCATCTATCGACATTGCACCGGACACCAGCAGGCTGCCGTCCGCACGCTCGATCACGCTGCGTTTGGTTTTTTCATTGCGATCAGACACAAACTCGCCAGCAATAGAACTGAGCAGGTCATTGGGCGTCACAATGCCTTCAAAATGTCCATATTCATCATGGACAAGGATCATCGGGACATCGGCCTCTCGCAAAATATCCAACGCATCCAGCGCATCCAACTGATCCGGGACTTTCTCCAGCGGCCGCACAAGTTCGTGCAAATCAAGCGGCTTTCCGCTAAATTGGACTGCGGCGATATCACGGGCCTGAACGACCCCCCTGATTTCATCGACAGAGCCTTCCGCCACAGGAAGCCGGCTATGCGGTGATCCGATAAGCATCGCATGAATTTCTTCGGTTGTAGCATTGATATCAAGCCAGTCGACTTCGGTACGGGGCGTCATCACTTCGCGGATGGGCCGATCCGCCATACGCACAACGCCAGAAATAACAGCCCGCTCATGCTCCTCGATCACACCGGAACGAGTTGCCTCGGCAAAGACCATTTGCAGTTCATCCGCCGTAACGTGGCTGGTCTGATCCCGCTTGAGGCCTAATATGCGAAAAACCAGAGCACTGGTCCCGTCGAGCAGCCAAACCAATGGAGCCGCTACTCTCGCTAGCAAATCCATTGACGGTGCCATGATGATCGCCACTTTTTCAGCAGAGCGCAGCGCAAATTGTTTCGGTACCAGTTCGCCGATTACCAACGACGCATAAGTCGTAAGCCCTATGACCAGCGCGAAACCAAACGTCGCCGACCAATCTTCCGGCATACCCAATGCAACAAGCCGCTCTGCGACAGGACCGCCCAGACTCGCCCCTGAAAAAGCACCCGCAATAATGCCGATTAATGTGATGCCGATTTGGACTGTGGACAGAAACCTGCCGGGATCGCTGGCCAGCCGCAAAGCAACCCGCGCTCCTTTGCTCCCTTGATCTGCTGAAGAATGGAGGTGCGCCTTACGCGCAGAAACAATCGCCAGTTCCGACATAGCGAAAACGCCATTTATCAGGATTAGCACTACGATGATTGCAACATCAAACCAGGGAAAAGTTGTCATATTGTCCAATAGAAAAGGAATGAGCGCCAAAGCATGCTTATAGCCACATGTTTTACAAAATATCAAATGCGCTGTCAGTTACCATTCATAATTCTCGGTCCATCTATGATATATCTAGATGGAACCATCAAGCTACGAAAGAATATAGTCTTTATAGCTCTAACGATTTTTTTGAGGGAAAATAATAATGCGTACCAATCAAACTTTCATCGCGGCCCTGTCTTTAAGCGCCGTGGCATTGGCCAGCGGCTGCACCACAAATCCGGAAACCGGGAACCGTGTGATCTCAAAGGCGGCTATTGGCGGCCTTGGCGGCGCATTAGGCGGCTATTTGCTCGGTGATCTCATTGGCGGGAAAAGCGATCGCACAGAAAAAATTATCGGTGCCGGCCTTGGCGGTCTCGCTGGAGCAGGCGTAGGCTATTATATGGATGAGCAAGAGAAGAAGCTCCGCCAACAAACAGCCGGAACCGGGATTGATGTGACACGTGATGGCGACAATCTGATCCTTAACATGCCGTCTAACGTTACTTTTCCGGTCGATAGCGCGGCCATTCAACCTCAGTTTCAGCAAACATTGAATGAAGTCGCCAATACCCTGTCACAATATGAAAAAAGCTATATTGACATTTATGGCCACACAGACAGCACTGGTACGGATAGTTATAACCAATCATTGTCGGAACGGCGCGCTTCGTCGGTCGCCAACTTCCTCGCCAATGGCGGTGTGCAGCGGGCCCGGATCGAAACCCGTGGCTATGGTGAGAGTCAGCCAATCGCAAGCAACAGCACCGAAGAGGGCCGCTCCGCCAACCGCCGGGTAGAGCTTAAGATTGTACCTATTCGTGAACAGGACCTTTAAGTTCAGAACCTAAAATCCTGTACTAACCACTTACCAACATGATCAACTTTCGGACGCCCTTTTCTTGTTCTCAAAAAAGGGCGTCCGAAGAATTGGGTGGGGATTAATTTCGCTGCTCGCCACATCCGAAACGCAAACATGCGATCCTAAACAAGATCGCCCATCAGTAATTTGGGCAGATCTCCACTTTCCCCGCGCGCTTCGGCCATAAACTGGTTCTTTAGTGGCGGGATGCGCTGCACTAGACTGATGCCAAACCGGCGGATTGCAGACGACGATTCACCCGGCAGTCCAAATAGCCGCGTCAAAATGTCGGTCGCCGCCGACATCATGAGATTATCAAGCCCGCGCCAACGGTCATAGCGCGCCAATATCTGCGCATCACCCAGATCCAGACCTGTGCGTGCGCCATCCACGACACACTCGGTCAGTGCCGCGACATCACGCAAGCCAAGGTTCAAACCCTGTCCGGCAATCGGGTGGATACCGTGACCTGCATCGCCAACCAACGCGAGCCGCTCCGCTGTTAGACTGGCACTGTGATGAAAGCCGAGTGGATAGTTTGCGCGGTCAGAATGCAACTCCATCTGGCCTAAAAATCCACCGGTTTTCTTCATCAATTCTACTTGAAAAGCCCGCGCGTTAATCTTGGCGAGAACCGGCCCATCTTTGCGCGCAACAGTCCAGACAATAGCGGAACGATGCCGCCCCTGCTCATCATCACGCATCGGCAAAACTGCAAAGGGCCCAGACGGATAGAAAATTTCATAAGCCGTATTTCCATGCGGCTGCTCATGCGTCACGGTGCAGGTAATCGCGCTATGGTCATATTGCCATTTCGTCATCACAATGCCGGCTTCATCGCGCATCACGCTACCCCGGCCATCAGCAGCGATCAACAACGGAGCAGTTAACTGCTCTCCGCTCTCTAAAAATACAGAAGCTTGATGATCTCCCCTATCGGTTTGTTGCACCTGCTTTGGCATGTACATATCAATCCCATCATGTGCCTGCGCGGCCTCAAACAGCGTCTGTTGTAACAATCCATTTTCAACCATCACGCCAAGCGGCCCATCATTTTCATCGGGCGTAAAGTCGAGCTTTCCTGGCTTTAGTCCGTCATTAATCACAATTCGATCAATATCGCAGCCATATGGTGCTAGCTTTTCGGACAGGCCAATAGCCGCAAATAAACTCCAACTCGCACTGTTAATCGATGACACTCGCCCGTCATTCTTTGGGTCTTTCAAATCGGCCGGGTCAGCGCGGTCAATTACCACGACCCGTAATCCATGAGCAGCGAAAGCCAACGCCTGAGTCAGCCCGATTAAGCCCGCCCCCAATATGATCGCATCGCTCTCTATTCCATATTTGGTCATCTGCGGGCCTCTGTCTTCCTGTATGATGCGGGTAAGATAGGCCGCGCCGGGCTGAAAAGAAAGTATGTTCCGGTAAACAATCACCAACATAACTTGACGCGGAGTCACGGATTCGCGCAAAGGAAGTGATAGTTAATATGGGTTCGGGCGTTTGCACCGAAACAGACGGGGGAACAGTCGGGCCCCGGGAGCAGAATATGGCCGGAAGAGCAAAAGAAGCAAATTGGCGTGAAGTGATGCGTCTTAGCCTATTGCGCAGTGGTGCGTTGATCGGTGCGGTCGCTCTCGGCCTTGGCGCGGCCTTCCTGATCCTGGCATTGGCAAGCTATTCGCCCAGTGATCCGTCGTTGAACACCGCCGCTGGCAGTGTAGAACATAATTGGATGGGTGCTGTCGGCTCTTACAGCTCTGACTTTCTCTTATCGCTGATGGGAGTACCCGTAATTTTATTCCTGCCGCTGTTGCTGATATTTGCTCATCGCTTGTGGCGTAATATGCAGCAAACCGAATGGAAAAAGCAGCTTCTGTGGTGCCTCATCGCAGTCTTTTTAATGGGGACCGGCCTGTCTTTATGGTTTCCTGATAGTCAGGCAGACTTACCGTCCGGGTGGGGTGGACTTGCCGGTTTATTGTCCGCCAAAGCCATTGGTGCCAGCTTAAACGGGATCTCGGAGAGCTGGAGCGGCATTGGATCAGGCATAGTGACTGCGATAACGGTGAGCAGCGGTCTCGTGCTTGGCTATTTTAGTCTGCGACTGGACAGGCCGCTATTCTCGATACCGCAGATCAAATTGCCGAGACTGAAATCCGGTGAAGAAGATAATGGCCTGGTGATCGAACCGGAAATTGCAGCGGCGCGAAAAACCAAAACGGCGCCTGCTCCGCGTAAAGAGGTTAAACCGGATAACCGGCCGCCGCCAGAGATTAGCGACCGCGCCCTACCTCCCAAAAAAGCACGCCTGTCGAGCGGCACGCAGGGCGATTTCTTTGGCCCCTATTCCTTGCCCTCAATTGATCTACTGACTCCCCGTCCGGAAGAAGCGAATAATGTCATCGACAAAGCCGGATTGGAGCGGAATGCGCGCTTACTGGAATCCGTGCTTGATGATTTCCATGTAAAGGGCACGATCAACGCAGTGCGCCCCGGACCAGTCGTGACTATGTATGAACTGGAACCCGCTCCGGGCATAAAAGCCAGCCGCGTAATCCAGCTAGCGGAAGACATAGCCCGGAACATGTCCGCCCTTTCCGCCCGCGTCGCGGCCATACCAGGGCGGACGGTTATGGGTATCGAACTGCCCAATGCGCAGCGTGAATCTGTCGTTCTGCATGAGATGATCGGCAGTGACAGTTTTCAGGAACAGACTGGACAGCTCCCGATCATTCTCGGCAAAAACATTTCCGGTGATCCGGTAATCGCCGATCTGGCCCCGATGCCGCATCTTTTAATTGCAGGCACCACCGGTTCGGGTAAATCAGTTGGTCTCAACTGCATGATCGTATCTCTTTTGTACCGGCTGACACCGGATCAGTGCCGGATGATCATGATCGATCCGAAGATGCTGGAACTCAGCACCTACGACGATATCCCGCACCTTCTGTCTCCGGTTGTGACTGAGCCTGCCAAAGCGATCCGCGCACTTAAATGGGCAGTCGAACAGATGGAGGAACGCTACCGGATGATGTCGTCCATCTCGGTAAGAAATCTCGCCAATTATAACGAGAAGGTGAAAGCCGCCAAAGCCAAGGGGGAGCCGCTAGGCCGCAAGGTTCAGACCGGCTATGACCCAGACACATCACGGCCCATCTATGAAGAAGAACAGCTGGATTTCGAAGTCCTGCCGCAAATTGTTATCATTGTGGACGAGTTGGCCGACCTCATGATGACAGCCGGTAAAGAGGTTGAATTCCTGATCCAGAGGCTCGCTCAGAAAGCTCGGGCAGCGGGAATCCACCTCATCATGGCCACCCAGCGGCCATCAGTTGATGTTATTACGGGTGTGATTAAGGCGAATCTACCCACACGGATCAGCTTCCATGTGACATCCAAGATCGATTCTCGGACCATCCTTGGCGAACAGGGTGCAGAACAACTACTCGGTAAAGGCGATATGCTTTATATGCCCGGCGGAAAGCAACTTACCCGCGTTCACGGGCCGTTTGTTTCCGATGACGAGGTCCGCCTGATCGCCGATCATTGGCGCGCGCAAGGGACACCTGATTATATTCAGGCTGTGACTGAAGAACCGGAAGATGGCAGCTATGCTTTGGATGGAGCCGATCTGTCAGATAGTAAAGAAGATCGGCAATATGCCCAAGCTTGTCAAATCGTCTTTGAAAGCCAGAAAGTATCCACTAGCTGGCTCCAGCGGCAGCTTAGAATCGGCTATAATACGGCCGCGCGGATTATCGACCGGATGGAAGATGACCAGTTTATCAGCCCACCCAACCATATTGGCCGACGCGAAGTGCTGCGGGATCAAAATGGCGAAATAATGTAGCCCTGCCGAAATTCAGGTGATGTTCAATCGCTTTCCGCTAAGCATTGATATTATTTTTCAGGAGTTTTCAATATGTTGAGATATGCATTTGCCCTCGTTGCAGCGCCTCTAGCGTTGACGGCCTCCGTTCCGGCGACGGCCCAGCGAAGCCCCGCAGATAATATCAGTGCCATTTCAGCTCATTTGCGCGCTATGACGACAATGACCGCCAATTTCACCCAATCCGACCGCAGTGGGCAGCTTTTACCCGGGAAATTGACACTGAAGCAACCTGGCCGGATCCGCTTTCAATATGGCAAGGACGCCAATTTGCTGATTGTTGGCGACGGCAAGGCACTGACAATGATCGATTATGATGTAAATCAGGTCCAACGCTGGCCGATCAATAATAGTCCTTTAAGCGCATTGCTGAATCCGGCTCAGGATTTGTCAAAATATGGAAAAATAATTCCGACTCGCAATCCCAATGTTGTTAGCGTCGAAGTGAGTGATCCCAAACGACCGGAATATGGCGTGATTACAATGATTTTCACGAAAGTTGCGGGTGCGCCTGCGGGGCTACGTCTGGATGGCTGGGTATCTCTCGACTCGAAAAATAATCGGACATCTATTCGCCTTTCAAACCAGAAATTTGGGGTCCCGGTTGCTAACAGCACATTTAATTGGACCGATCCGCGGCCAAATCGTCGCGGTGGGCGATGAACGGAGGCGCGGAATCGACCAGCGGAAGCGCGGACAAGTTTCGTTCATCTAAGCGACAGAAACACGGTCGTATAAGGGTTACAGGATGAGACGAAGCGATCAGGTTTTCCCCCTGTTACCTGATCTTACAAACTTTATACCATCCTATGCGTGACGAACGCGAGTTAGCCCTCACCTCCTAAATGCCCCCGGAGGTGAGGGTTTTTCGCCTCTAAGCTATCAAAAAATATGACATTTTGCGAAACTCTTGTTCGACTTTTTGACTTGGGTTTCACGTTATTCATGGCTAGGAGTTGAGCCATGAGTGATACCCTGAAAGTCGTCAGCTGGAATATTAACAGCGTCCGCGCCCGACTCGACATTGTCGAGCGATTCCTGAGAGAAGAAGCACCGGATGTGCTGTGCTTGCAGGAAACCAAGGTGCGTGATGACCAGTTTCCGGAAGGAATTTTCCGGCAATTGGGGTATAATCACCTGATATTAAATGGCCAGCCGATGCATCACGGGGTTGCGATAATTAGCCGCGTGCCCCTTCACAAAGATGAACGGTTCGATTGGCAGGCCAATGGCGAAGCCAGACATGTTGGTGCGCGCCTGGAAAATGGCATACGCATCGAAAATGTCTATATTCCGGCAGGAGGAGAAATTCCTGACCGTGAGGTAAATCCGAAATTCGGGCAAAAGCTTGATTACTATGCGCGCATGACGGAATGGTCTGCGGCATTGGAAACACCAACGATCCTGCTCGGTGACTTCAACATCGCGCCGCTTGAATCCGATGTCTGGAGCCACAAAAAGCTGATCAATGTGGTCAGCCATACCAAGATTGAAATCGATATCATGGCTAAGCTGCAGGCTGCGCATGGATGGGTCGACATTGGTCGCCAGTTTATTCCGGATCCTGAGCGGCTTTTTACATGGTGGAGCTATCGCGCCCATGATTGGAAGGTTGCCGACAAAGGCCGTCGTCTGGATCACGTCTGGGTCAGTCCCGAGCTGGCCAAAAAAGCGACCAGCCACGTTGTTCATGAAGACGCGCGGGGTTGGACCAAACCGTCTGATCATGCCCCGCTCATTACGGAATTCAAATTTTGAATGAAGACGCCAGCTGCCCTTGACTCCAAAGGCGCACGGCGCGCCGCAAGGGCCATTGATGCGTTGCGTCGTGGGTGGCCAATCAGCGTGGAAGACGATGGCGCTGCGTTGAACCTATTGCCTGTCGAGACAACAGATTTGGGCAGTCACTTATCGCAATTATCCCATGTCACCCTGCTTATATCATCAAGCCGGGCCGACACGCTGAAACTCTTGAACCAGCGCGCTGCCGCCGATCCGGCATTACCAGTACAGCTCAGCTTACCTGGACCGGTTAGTGCTGCAGAGATTATTGCTATTGTCGATCCGGTTCTGGATATGCAGTACCCGATGAAAGGGCCGTTTCGTAGCGAAACGCTCAGCCATCCAGAGGCTGCCAAAGCGGCTATGGAATTGGTACGCCATGGTGGTCTGCTTCCGGCGTTTCTGATTGTTGATGAGCCCGCAGAAGACCGGCTTCAGACCGCAGACGCGGCTGCTTATGCTGATTCCAATGCACTGGTCATTAGCGCTCATGCCAAATTGCCCGTCGCCGCAAATGCGCTGGCCCATATCTACGGATTTCGCAGCGAAGCGGATTCGACCGATCATATTGCGCTGGTCGTTGGTAAGCGGGATGACACCACACCGGTAGTTCGGCTACATAGCGAATGTCTGACTGGCGACGTACTCGGTAGCCTGAAATGTGATTGCGGACCACAACTTCACGCAGCTCTTGCCCAGATGGGTGAAGCCAATTGGGGTGTGTTGCTCTATTTACGGCAGGAAGGGCGCGGCATCGGGCTAATCAACAAGCTTCGTGCCTATGCCCTGCAAGATCAGGGTTTTGATACAGTTGATGCCAATCAGCGGTTGGGTTTTGCAATTGATGCACGGGATTTCTCAATCGCCGCGCGCATGCTGGAGTTACTCGCCATTCCACAGATTAAATTAATGACCAACAACCCGGAAAAAGTGGACGGGCTGGAAGGCTGCGGCATTTCAGTCGAGGAACGTCTTTCGGTAAAGATTGCCGCCAATCCGCATAATGAATTTTACCTTGATACCAAACGGGATCGAACGGGGCATCAGCTTTGAGCATCATTCGGGTCGATGCCAATGCGCGGACGCTCAGTTTTGAAAATCGGTTAATGAGATGCGCGATCGGGCGTTCCGGTACCTGTCCGGCAGACAGCAAACGAGAAGGCGATGGCTACACTCCGTTGGGGCGATGGCCCATCCGAGGCGTCCTATTTCGCCCGGGCCGAAGTGCGCCATCACCTCAGCTGAAATTGCCCTGGCGCTGGATTGCTGAAGATGATGGTTGGTCAGATGATCCCGCAGATCCATCCTATAACCGTCCCGTAAATCTGCCTCACCTGTTTAGCGCCGAAACTCTTATCCGCAACGACCTGCTGTACGATATTATTATCATTCTCGGCCATAACGACGCACCGCCAGTGCCTGGCAACGGCAGTGCGATTTTCTTTCATATCAGCGACAAAGATAAAGCAACCGAGGGCTGCGTCGCGATTGCTCGCGCAGATATGGACGCTTTGCTTACAAAGCTGACGCCCAGTGATACTATGGAAATCACATAAACAGCCTGGAGTCCTGAAGCCACATAAATTGCCCCGTCATTTTTTGCGCTAGATCAAAGCGGATCGGATCTAGATGCAATAATGTCGGCTGGTCCTAACAGGGACTTGCGGGAGAAATGCCTTGAAAACGATATTATTACATGTGTTCGAAGATTGCGGCTTTGAATCGCGCTTGCAGGTCGGGCTGGATATTGCGCGGTGCCATAGCGCTCACTTGACCTGTGTGCAGCCAACCACACAATTTGCCCCGATGTCATTCGGACCATTAGGCGGCGACTTTGTCACTGGCATTAATTTTGAAGATATGAATGTTGCCGAACGCGCGCACCGCGAAAAAATCGAAAACAGGTTGAAATCGGAAGATGTGTCCTGGGACTGGCAAACAGGTCTTGGCGACCCCGCCACATTATTAACCGAGCGCAGCCGCCTCGCCGATCTCGCGATTTTAAGCCAGTCTTTTGGCAAACGCAATGCTGGCGATGAGCCCCTGCCTATTGCCGGTGATGTCGCGGTCCATGCCCATTGCGCTGTTTTGGTTGTCCCAATCGAAACCAATTCTTTTGACTGCGATGCGCCAATAGTCGTGGCGTGGAACGGATCGGCCGAAGCCGCCAAAGCATTGCGATTGGCATTACCGATACTGAAAATGGCAAACACCGTCCATTTGGTCACAGTTGGCGAAGAGGGGGAAGGCTTTCCCCATAGTGCAGCCTCTATTTATCTGGCCCGTCACGGAGTTTCTACCGTCCTTCACGAACTGAAAGGCAAAGGTAAGGAGGCTTCTCATATTATCGCAGAATTTGCGACTGAACAAAAGGCATCCGCGCTGGTCATGGGCGCTTATGGTCATAGCCGTTTGCGTGAAACATTATTTGGAGGTGTCACGAAAAACCTGCTCAACGATGCAGATATTCCATTGTTGATGGGTCATTGAGAAAGCGGCTCCCGCTAATGACCTCAGCGCCAATTCTTTAGGGCACAGCTCTATCTTTACCCCGTAATTTTGGTTGCGGGCCAATGCGGTTGGTTAATCATCTGCCTCATCGCCCCGCTCCGGAGTCTGTTTGCGTGAGCAGAATCCGTGACAGCCTTTAACGCAATTGTCGGGCTCTTGCTGATTAGGATCCATCGGCACAGAGATGGTTCGGTTGACGCCATCTCCACCGCAGATAGACAAGACCATCATAGCACTGGCGGGCGCGAGCGGGGTGATCGCTAACATCAATATGGCGAGAGCTGAGAACATCACTGCGCCGCATGGCTTATGGCTCTTTATCATCATCACTCATTTCTTCTTCGTCAATCAACACCCGTTGCGCTGCGCCATCCAAATCATCAAACTGGCCGTTGCGCATGGCCCAAAAGAAAAAGACCAGCCCGGCCAGCCCCATCAGGAGCGCCACTGGGATTAAAATCGCCAATCCGCTCATTTCGCTGCCCCGTTTAGGCGCAAAGCATTGCCCACCACGATCAGGGATGACAATGACATCGCGATAGCGGCAACCAGCGGCGTTACCATTCCCGTCAAGGCCAAAGGCACTGCCAGCACATTATATCCTATAGCGAGCGCGAAATTCTGCCGGACGATTTGCATGGTCCGCTGGGCCGTCTGAACCGCCAATGCGACGGGCAGGAAGGAATCGCTGGTAAATACCGCGTCTGACGCTTGTTGTCCGACATCACTGGCCGAACCGGGGGCAATAGACACATGCGCTGCGGCCAGCGCCGGACCGTCATTCAGCCCATCCCCGACCATCAGCACTTTCAACCCGGCTGCATGAAACCGCGCAATAGCTTGTAATTTTTCTTGTGGGCTGGCACCGGTCTGCGCCGTCAGACCAACTGCACCAGATATTTTCGCAACCGATGGCGCATTGTCACCTGATATAATGGTCGCGGGCACGCCCAACGCATTTAACCGGTCAATAGCTTCCCGAACATCAGGACGGAGTTCATCCTCCAGTTCAATATCTACGCTTTCTTCGCCAACACGTAGCTGGCAGGAGAGATGATCACCCGATTTAACGGGTTTACCCAGAGCCACAGTTACACCATCCCAGCAACCGGACATGCCCTCGCCGGGAGTTTCCTCCAATGCATCAATTTGTACTGGCGCAATATTTTGTGCGAGCAGCGCCGCGCGTATGCCCTTACTTACCGGGTGGCTGCTGGCTTGTGCCAAAGCCAATGCAACCTGCTTTTGCTGTAAAGAAAGGTGATCCACATCAACTGGAACCGGCCGGCCCAACGTCAATGTGCCGGTCTTATCAAACAATGCGCGGTCGGCTTCTGCAAGCCGCTCCAACGCGCTGCCGTCCTTTATCATCACGCCCTTGCGGAGCAACGCGCCGGAAGCCACTACCTGTGCGGCCGGAACCGCCAGCCCCAATGCGCAGGGACAGGTGATGATCAGGACGGCCACCGAAATCAGCAATGACTGATGCCAACCAGCCCCGGCAAACATCCAGAACACGAAAGCCAATAAGGCGAGACTATGCACAGCGGGGGCATAGAAGCGCGCAGCCTTGTCCGCGACCCGCACATAAAAGGACCGCTGTTGCCCCGCTTCATCCATTAATCGCGCAATGTCCGACAAGCTGGTATCTTCACCAGCGGCGGTAATCCGCACCGTGACCGGCGCCGTGAGGTTGAGCGTTCCCGCCAAAACAAGGTCTCCGGAACCCTTCGGTTGCGGCTCGCTCTCGCCGGTCATCAGCGCAAAATCAAAATTGCTAGAGCCTTGTTCAATTACGCCATCTGCGGCCAGATTATCACCAGCAGCAACTACCATCCGCATATCGGGGCGCAGTTCTTTGGCCGCAACCCATGCGGTTGTGCCATCATCATTCAGGACCATAGCCCCGGGCGCAGTCTGTTTAAGCAAAGCCGATATGCCTTCACGCGCGCGGTCCCGCATCATTCCGTCAAGCACCCGCCCTGCGAGCAGGAAGAAGATCAGCATGACAACGCTTTCAAAATAGGCGTGGGCGCCGCCAGTCATCGCCTCAAAAATGCTGAGACCGGTGGTGAGAATAATACCTATCGTAATCGGCACATCCATGTTGGTGCGCCCATATCGTAGCGCCATAAAGGCCGAACTAAAAAATGGCCGCCCGGAATAGAGGATCACGGGTATAGCGATTAGCGCCGATATCCAGTGAAACAAATCGCGGGTGGGGCCCATCGCTCCGGACCAGACACTCACTGACAGCAGCATGATGTTCATCATACCAAATCCTGCAACCGCCAGAGCACGGATCAGCTTGTCGGTGCCGCCTTTTTCTTCCGCCAATGGGTTGTCGACCAATATTTGCACGTCAAATCCCAGTCGCTCAATCTTGGCTTTTATCTCGTCTTCACGAAGAGAGGGCAGATGGGATACAGCGACCTGTTTAGTCGAAAAATTCACACGGGCCGACACTATATCCTGTTCAGAAGACAGACCATTTTCAATTTTCGAAATACATCCGGCGCAGCGGATAGCAGGCACAGCGAAACGGGAGACAATATTGTCCGTGCCTTCTGCCTTTCTGGGCGTAATATCCGTATGGGCGTTCAACGGATATCCTGTGCCAATGTCATTTTCTTGCCTTCATAACTAATGTTAATTTTCAGCTTCCAGCGTCCGGCAGGAAGACTACCAATGCTGGCATAAATTCCATCCCCGATATTTTGAAAGCGAAGAGAAATCGGGTCCGTTCGGCCAACAGGATGTTCTGCTACCGCCGATATATCGGCTCCGCGAAGCGCCGTGCCATCGGCTTGGGCCAACGTCATCACAGCTTTGTCCTCGACCCGCTTTATTGGCGATACACTCCATCCATGGGATGCTTGGCTACGAGCTTGTTCTAGCCATTTGTTATATTTCTGACTCGCAACATAGCTATTGTCGACCACCGTACCTCCGAAGGTCGAAACGGCGAAGCGCGCCATCACCAAATTGACGCAAACTACCACCGCAAAAAAGGCAATGATCATCGCGGCCGCGTGATAACCTGTGATTTTTTTAGGCTGGGGTTTACTAGTCATCGGGCAATCTCCGGACGTTCGAAAAATACTTCATGGCTGTCCTGCGCGCTGGGGTCATCTTCGGCGCGAACAGTCAGCTTGAAATCTTCCCGCTGGGCACCCTCCCCAGGCGCTGCAACAAATAGCCGCGCCCTGGCGACACTATCGGCGGGCACTTTGACCTTGACCGACTGGTTCGCCCCGTCCCGTGATCCATCACCGGACCATAATACAGCCTGACCCAGTCCGGTCATGGATATTTCCATCGTACGGGGGCGGTTTTCCATATTGCGCAGGTTGACCGTATAGGCGTTGCGTACATCTCCGTCTGCAAGCTGCACATAAAGCGGGTTGCGATCATGATTGGCGCTAATATCAATGCGTGTGCGGTTGCCCACGGCAAACAGCATCGCCAGACCAATGGTGCCCCATACCGAGAAGTAAAGGATCGTGCGCGGGCGGAACAGTGTTTTGAGAACCGGCATATGAGGCTTACCGGCCTTGTCCAATTCGGCATCTTCTTCCGTCACATAGTCGATCAGTCCCCGTGGCCTACCAACTTGGTCCATAACCTTGTCACAGGCATCAATGCACAAAGCGCAAGTGATGCACCCGATTTGCGGCCCCTCGCGAATATCAATGCCGGTCGGACAGACCGCAACACATTGGTTACAATCGATACAATCGCCAAAGCTGCCGGGCTGAGCCTCCGCCTTTTTGACACTGCCGCGCGGCTCCCCTCGCCAATCCCGATAGGTTACAGTCAGCGATTTTTCGTCCATCATAGCGGCCTGTATACGCGGCCAAGGGCACATATAGATGCACACTTGTTCCCGCATGAAACCACCAAAGACAAAGGTCGTCGCGGTCAGCACGCCAACCGTGGCATAAGCAACAAAGGCGGCCTGACCAGTCCAAAAATCCACCACTAAAGTAGGTGCATCGGCAAAATACATGATCCATGCGCCGCCGGTCCAGAACGCAATAAACAGCCAGACCGACCATTTCGAAAGGCGCTTTCCGATCTTCTTCGGTCCCCAGGGAGCATCCTGCAACCGGAATTGGGCATTGCGGTCACCATCAATCGCGCGCTCGACATGCTGGAAAAGATCTGTCCACACGGTCTGAGGGCATGAATAACCGCACCATGCCCGCCCAACAGCAGAAGTGACCAGAAAAAGGCCAATTCCAGCCATGACCAACATCCCGGCAACATAGTAAAATTCATGTGGCCAGATTTCTATGCCAAACATGTAAAAGCGCCGGTGTGCCAGATCTACCAACACGGCCTGATCCGGCGCATAAGGACCGCGATCCCATCTGATCCACGGCGTTATATAATAGACACTTAGCGTCACCGCCATGATCAGCCATTTCAGCCGCCGGAACGTCCCGGTCACGGCCTTGGGATAAACACCCTTGCGCTTTTCGTAGAGCTTTAGCCCCGGATCAAGAATCTCTTCAGGATTGCTCATCGACCGGAGACCCCGCCTTCACGCCTGTTACTGCCTCATCATTAGCTGGCGCGTCCATAGTTGGCGCCGCTTCCCCGCCGCCAAGCGAATGGACATAAGCGGTCAACATCCTGATCGTTGCCGCATCCAGCCGGTGGCCCCAGCGCGGCATCACGCCATAGCGGCTGTTGGTGATCGTATCGGTGAGCTCTGCACGGTCGAGACCATAGAGGCTGATCGCGTCTGTCAAATTAGGAGCGCCCTGCGTCCGGTTGCCTTTGGCATCGCTGCCATGACAAACGGCACAATTTGTTTCGAAAAGCACAGCACCCCGTTTTGCTGACCCGCTCAGTTTCTCTCGCCCGCTCATCACGCGCACATGAGAGACAAGATCCTGTATCTCTTTGGCTTGCAAAATCCCGTCGCGACCAAAGGCCGGCATTTGAGAAAAGCGGGTTTCAGCATGGTCCGGGTTACGAATCCCATTGGTCACCGTATATTCAATCGCCTCCATATCGCCGCCCCACAGCCACTCATCATCATTGAGATTGGGATAGCCTTTGAAACCGGCTGCACCGGCGCCATGACATTGGACGCAATGAACCTTGAAAGCAGAGCGCCCGCCCTGGATGGCTTCATTGAGCAATTCAGGATTATCAGCCAATTTATGGATATCGATATTAACGAGCGCCTGCCGGATCGGCTCCAACTCAGCCTCGCGCGCGTCCACTTCTTTTTGATATTCGCCGCGGCTCGACCAACCCAGCACACCTTCAGTTGCACTGTTGAGCATCGGCCAAGCGGGATATAGCACCACATAGACAAGTGCCCAGATAATGCATGCGTATAGGCTCATCAACCACCAGCGCGGCATGGGCGTATCGAGTTCTTCGATACCATCCCATTCATGCCCAACTGTCTTGGTGCCCGTAGCTTTGTCAATTTTCGGTTTATTACCCATCGTCCTGATCCTCTTCAAAGATCATATGCGCCGCTTCTTCATTTTTCTGCCGTGATCCGGGCCGAAAGGACCAGCCGACAAACGTCAGGAATATCATTCCCAGAAACAGCAATCCCCAACTATCCGCAAAATGCCTGAATTCCTCATAGGTCATCGCGGTTCCTCCTGCGCTTCGCCGGCTTCGAAATTGACCAATGTGCCGATCATTTGAAGATAGGCTACCAAAGCATCCATCTCCGTCAGCCGGTCCGGATTACCGTCAAAATCACGGGCCTGTGCCTTGGGATAGCGCTTGACCAGATCAGTTGTCACCGCTTCGGGATCGGCCTGCGCCATCAGGTCTTCATTGGCAGCGGCTATTGCCTCGGCAGTATACGGAACGCCAACACGCCGCTGTGCTGTCAAATGCTGAACCATATCACCCGCCTTCAGGTCTTTTTCAGCCAGAAACGCATAAGGCGGCATAACCGATTCTGGCACAACAGAGCGCGGGTCGGTCAGATGCTGGACATGCCATTCATCGGAATATCGGCCGCCAACACGGGCTAGATCTGGACCGGTTCTCTTCGATCCCCATTGGAAAGGATGGTCATACATGCTTTCCGCCGCCAGACTATAATGGCCATAGCGTTCCACTTCATCGCGGAAGGGCCGGATCATCTGACTGTGGCAACTATAACAGCCTTCACGCACATAGATGTTGCGGCCAGCCAGTTCAAGCGGGGTATAAGGCCGCACGCCTTCGACTTTCTCAATCGTGTTATCCAACCAGAATAACGGCGCAATTTCAACGATCCCACCAATAGCGACGGTGACGAAAGCAGCCACAGCGAGCAAAGTGACATTACGTTCAAGTTTCTTATGCTTTTGAGCAAAACCGGACATGTTCGACCTCCTTATTCTGCTGGCGCAATTGCGGGCTGATCCACAATTGGCTTGTCTGCGGCCTCGTCATAAGGCGTTTCGGTCATGGATTTTTCGACACGTTGTTTGCCCGCAATCGTCATCCAGACATTGTAGACCAGCACGATAGCACCGGCGAGATAGAGCAGACCGCCCGTCGCCCGGATTACATACATAGGCCACATCGCCGAGACGACCTCGGAAAATGCGTAGACCAGATATCCATCTTCACCATATTCGCGCCACATCAGGCCTTGCATGATACCAGCAACCCACATGGACGCGGCGTAGAGTACGATACCGAGCGTCGCGAGCCAGAAATGCCAGTTCACCATCCGCAAAGAATAAAGCCGTTCCTTGCCCCACAGACGCGGGACCAGATAATAAAGTGCGGCAAAGGTAATCATGCCATTCCAACCCAACGCGCCGCTGTGCACATGGCCAATCGTCCAATCAGTATAATGGGACAGACTGTTGACTGCCTTGATCGACATCATCGGCCCTTCAAAGGTACTCATGCCATAAAAAGCAAGCGCAAGGACCATCATCCGGATGATCGGATCGGTACGTATTTTGTCCCAAGCGCCGTTCAGCGTCATCAGGCCGTTTATCATCCCGCCCCAGCTTGGCATCCACAACACGATCGAGAACACCATGCCCAGCGTCTGCGCCCAATCAGGCAGCGCCGTATAGTGCAGATGGTGTGGTCCTGCCCAGATATAGAGAAAGATCAGCGACCAGAAGTGGATGATCGACAAACGATAGCTATAAACCGGCCGCTCCGCCTGTTTTGGAACGAAATAATACATCATCGCGAGGAAACCGGCGGTCAGGAAAAATCCGACCGCATTATGGCCATACCACCATTGGGTCAGTGCATCTTGTACACCCGCAAATGCGGAATAGCTTTTTGATCCCAACAGGCTGACCGGCATGGACAGGCCGTTGACAACATGCAGCATCGCGATGGTCAAAATAAAGGAAAGGTAAAACCAGTTGGCAACATATATATGCGGTTCCGACCGGCGTACGATAGTGCCGATGAATACCGCTGCATAACAAAGCCAGACAATGGTCAGCCATAAATCAACATACCATTCCGGTTCGGCATATTCCTTGGACTGTGTGACACCCATCAGATAACCCGTGGCCGCCAGCACGATGAAAAGCTGATAACCCCAGAAGACGAAACGGGCGAGACCAGGGAAGGCCAACCTCGCCCGGCACGTGCGCTGCACGACATAAAAGCTTGTCGCAATCAGCGCATTGCCTCCAAATGCAAAAATTACTGCCGATGTATGAAGCGGCCGTAATCGACCGAATGTCGTAAATTCCGAATTGAGATTGAGAACCGGGAACGCCAGTTGCAGGGCGATTATCAGTCCAACCGATAGGCCGGCGATACACCAGAAAATTGTCGCGATCACACCCCAGCGAATCGGGTCATCATCGTAGATACCAGGATCTTCAGGCGCTTTTAATATGCCGCGACCAATTGCTGCATAATCGGCCTTGTTGATCGTCACCCAAAGGACAATCCCCGCCGCAATCGCGATAATCCCCATATGCACGGCAAAGCCAGCATCCGCGGCCATAACCATCGCAATAAATGCAAAAAATACCACGACCAGCCAGCCGCCAGCCTTTAATAAGAGCGTATCCATAATGTCCTTCCCTGTGTCGACAGTGTAAAACCGTCTTCAACAGGTGGGGCATGGCAGGACGCCCTGTCATTCACATTGATCTAGATCAAAGCGATGAAATGACCGGATAGTGGTAACGCTAAAGCCACTCGGCTTTTACGGCAGAGAATATAACGCCTGGCGCCAGCTAAAAGGGGCTTAGGCAGAGCCGGTATTAGCGATATTCAGCAAACGCGGCGTATCGAGAATCTGTACATTTCGGTGATCTGGCAACGCTATCACCTCGTTTTTTTTCAACTGGGTCATTTGCCGACTGACTGTTTCAATAGTCAGGCCCAATATGTCCGCCACCTGCTGCCGCCCGAATGGCAGGGCAAAATTACTCACATTGCCGCCCACTACACTACAGCTCGCGTCAGCAAGCCGTTCTGACATTTCCAAAAGAAAAGAAGCTACCCGTTCGGCCGCAGTTTTCCGGCCCAGCATCAACATCGAGCGCCGAACCCGGTCGAGCTCCGCCAAAGTGCGTTGCAAAAGCTTATGCTCTAGATCCGGATGTTCGCGCACAAAATGATCAAAGTCGGAGCGAGAAAAAATACAAACTTTGGAATCGGCCAGTGCGGTGACAGAAAATTCATTTTTATCTCCGAAAGGCCGCCCAACGAAATCAGATGGATAGAGCAAACCGATAATCTGTTCCCGCCCGTCCTCTAATGACGAGGTCAGCTTGAAAGCACCTTCGACGACATTGGCTACGATCAGGGAATCGTCCCCTTCCCATATCAGCGCTTGGCCAGCCTTTATCGAAACTTTACGGGAGAGTCGGTTAATCGCGATCAATTCATCCGGGTCCAGTGCCGAACAAATCGCCTTATTTTTTACAACGCATTGATCGCAACTTGTCATCATGGATCAGTAGCCTTCGTCGGTTGTCAGGGCAAGCCCTTCCACTATTCGCCGATTAGGTGCCAAGTTGCCGGTTCAAATCCGACAAGTGCTGACCTCTAGAACGGTACGTCATCATCCAGATCGCTGTCAAAAGCCCCGCCGCCTTGACCACTTGGCGCGCCGCCACCGCCTGTGCTGCCCCAACCATCGTTGGAACCACCACCTGATCCGCCGCCCGAACCGCCGCCGCTCCAACCGTCGTTGCCACCGCCACCTTGGCCGCCGCCTGATCCACCCATGCCGCCGCCGGGACGAGAATCGAGCATTTCAAGCTTGCCGTCAAAGCCCTGCAAAACAATCTCGGTCGAGTAACGGTCATTGCCAGACTGGTCTTGCCATTTGCGGGTTTGTAGCTTGCCTTCAATATAGACCTTGCTGCCCTTACGCAGATACTTCTCAGCGACACCCGCTAAGCCTTCTTGAAAAATAGCAACACTGTGCCATTCCGTCTTTTCCTTACGCTCGCCGGTATTTTTATCTTTCCAGCTTTCGGAAGTCGCGATGCGCAGATTGCAGACCTTGCCACCATTACTAAACGTACGCACTTCAGGGTCGGCACCCAGATTTCCTACAATAATAACCTTGTTAATGCCGCCAGCCATATGCTTTTCCCCTTGGAATTTTTGTGATGTTTGCGAGTCTCTTGGGGGTCTTTACAAGCCCAGTGCGACCGCAGTCCAGTATGTAATACCTGCCGCAACATATGCCAGCGCAAAAAGATAAGCGAGCATGAAAATGGGCCATTTCCATCCGTTGGTTTCTCGGCGGGTCACAGCAATGGTCGAGATGCATTGCGGGGCAAATACAAACCATGCCAAGAAAGCCAGCGCCGTTGGCAGCGACCAGCGGCTTTGCAGTCGTTCAGTCAGCGATTTGGCTTCGGCTTCCTCATCGGGTGCATCAATCGCATATGTTGTCGCGAGAGCCGCAACAGCCACTTCACGCGCTGCCATGGCGGGAATCAAAGCGAGAGCAATATCGCGGCTAAAGCCAATTGGCGCGACTACCGGTTCGATCACATTGGCAATCCGGCCCGCAGCGGAATAATCCACCTGACTCATCGGATTATCAATCGGAACTTTCGGATAGCTTAGCATCACCCACAACACCACTGTTGCCGCGAAAATAATCGTACCCGCACGGCGCAGGAAGATCCACGCCCGCTGCCAAAGGCCTAGTAATACATCGCGCAAACGCGGTAATTGATATTTCGGCATTTCCATCAGGAAACCGCTATTGGGTCCCTTGGTCACGGTGCTGCGCAGTACCAGCGCGACAATCATCGCGCCGATAATGCCAAATATATAAAGTCCAAACAGAACCAATCCCTGCAATCCGATCCCCGCACCCACGTCGCGTGCAGGGATGAACGCGCCGATGATGATCGCGTAAACCGGCAACCGCGCCGAACACGTCATCAGCGGCGCGACCAATATGGTGGTCAACCGGTCTCTAGGATCCGCGATGCTGCGCGTTGCCATGATGCCCGGAATGGCGCAGGCAAATGAGGAAAGTAGAGGGATGAAGCTGCGCCCTGACAGGCCCACACTGGCCATTAAGCGATCCATGATAAAGGCCGCACGGGTCATATAACCGCTGGCTTCCAACAATAATATGAACAGGAACAGGATTAAAATCTGCGGTAAAAAGACCACCACCGATCCAACGCCGCCAATTGCGCCCTCGATGATGAAATCGCGCAAGAAGCCCTCTGGCAGATTAGCTTCGACAGCGGCAGCGACCCATTCGCTTGCCTGTTCGATCCAGCCAATCGGCGCGTCGGACCAAGCGAATACAGCCTGAAACATCACGAACATAATCGCGATCAAAATGATAGGGCCAGCAACTGGATTCAGGAGCAAAGCATCGGCGCGCTCGGACCATCGGCGACCGGCCGTTTCCGAAATCACTACCGAATTGGCTATTTTCTTGGCCTGTGCGCGTAGACCGTGATCGCGTTCTTTGGAAATTACGATATTCTGCTGGTCAGTTTTCTGAGCAAGCCGTTCTTCGATCGCAGCAGATAATTCGTCAAGGCCGCGGCGACGCACAGCAACCGTGGGTACAACCGGAACGCCCAGCGCCGCTTCCAGCTTCTCGGCATCAAGCGTCAATCCATCCCGTTCGGCGAGATCTATCATGTTGAGCGCAACGATGACCGGTCGGCCCAGTGCGATGACTTCCAGCGCAAAACGCAAATGATTGTCGAGATTGGCGGCATCCAGCACGATAATAATCGCATCCGGTTTTCGCTCCCCTTTTTGTTCGCCCATGACGACACTGCGCGTTACCGCTTCGTCAGGGCTAGTCGGATCAAGGCTATAGCTGCCGGGTAAATCAACCAGCTCGACATGCTGGCCACCGGGCAATTTGAAGTGGCCGGATTTACGTTCGACCGTAACACCGGGATAATTTGCGATTTTCTGACGCGCACCGGTTAGCGCGTTGAACAAAGCGCTTTTACCGGCATTGGGGTTGCCCGCGAGGACAATAAGAGGCTCTGATTCACTCATATATTAGGCCGGAATGACCACCGATATGGCCGACGCATGGGATTTGCGAATAGCAATCATCATTCTTCCGACTTTAAGAGCAATAGGATCATTAAAACCGAACATACCTTTATGCAGCTTTTCCACCGAGACTCCTTCATCAATGCCCAAGGCACGGAGCCGCGCGCCTTCATTCTCTGACATGGATTCCCAATCGACGGATAGAATCTCGGCTGGCTGGTGCATCGACAGGCGATCCAGCGTAATTGCAAATGTCACGGGTGCATTCATAAACAAACTCAATAACCTCAGTTGCGACTGATTATCAATATTGATTGTCTATGGCGAGTCTTTTGTTTTTTAATTCCCGATATTTTGTCGATCCTCTTAATAGATCCAGCCATTATAGGCCAACGATCATGCCCCGCGATAGCGCAGCCGCCCGACGAAACGGGCCATGCTGAAACGGTCACCGCCGGGCCGAATAATCTTGGCTTTCACCTTCTCGAACTGCATGATATTTTCTATCCGCCGGTCAAGAAACGCAAGGGTTTCAGCATAATCATCACTTTCATCGTCAAGAAACACGCTGATTGTGCTGCCATACACGGCCGATAAAGTTGTTCGCTTCGTATAATAATTAAAGTCGGTCGCGCTATCCCCGGCGAGCCGCCACATCTTGTCTGCTGCTCGCCAGCCCAGTTTGGCGGCCTTTCGCAGGTTAGGCGGTGCAGCGAGGATGGCCAACGCCCTGCGCATCCCTTCACGCTCCGGTTTCAATATTTCCAACCGCGCGGCGACAAGCGCCGTTATCCGCTCCCGAATTTTCATTGCAGTAAGTTGCTCTTCGGAAAACCTTGCCGCCATAGCTTGGTCAACCGATTGAAACCACGCATCAATCATGTCAACAGGGCCGTCATTAAACGCCAAGCCCGCCATATCGACATCAACACCGGCTTGCCGTGCCGCTGCCGTCACCGCCTGCTCGTTCCAGCCATCAAAGGCTGCTTGTGATGCCAAAAGCGGCGCGAGATAATCGCGAACCTCGTCCAAAGTCGCGTCTTCGCGTAACGGTTCTCGATTTTTGGGCAGCATGTCATGTTTTCCTTGCATGTCGGTCGATCAACAAAAGCGATATAGGCTGAAAGAAAAGATTTTCAAACCATTGCATTGCAAAGCGCCACTGGCCTGATTAGCTATTCATCACGCGATTAAACAGAGCGAAAGGCCCGATATATGAGCAAATTATTCGACCCTATCACACTGGGTGCCATCGAAGCGCCCAACCGTATGCTCATGGCTCCCCTAACCCGTTGCCGTGCGACAATGGAACATGTGCCAACTCCAATCATGGGCGAATATTATGCGCAGCGTGCGGGTGCCGGCCTAATAATCTCCGAAGCCACCGGTATCAGCCAACAAGGGCTGGGCACACCCTTTGCGCCAGGTATCTGGAACAACGAACAAACGGAAGCGTGGAAACCGATTATCGAACAAGTCCATGCAGCCGGCGGAAGGATCATTTGCCAGCTTTGGCATATGGGCCGGATCGTCCACTCCGATTTTATCGGCGGAGAAAAGCCCGTTTCGGCTTCTGCAACAACTGCCCCCGGCAGCGTGCGCACATATCAGGGCAAGCGTGATTATGTAGAAGCCCGCCCCTTGGAGTTGAACGAAATTCCGGGCTTGCTCGATGATTATGCCAATGCTGCTGAAAACGCGAAAAAGGCCGGTTTTGACGGTGTGCAATTGCATGCTGCCAATGGATATCTAATCGACCAGTTTATCCGTTCTGGCACCAATCTGCGTACCGATGAATATGGCGGCTCCATCGAAAACCGCATCCGCTTGCTCGGGGAAGTGACGCAACGGCTGGTCGATATTTGGGCCCCCGACCGTGTCGCCGTCCGACTTTCTCCCAATGGCGATTCACAAGGGGCCGACGATGCGACGCCGATAGAAACATTTACCGCTGCGGCAAAATTGCTCGACAGCATTGGCATTGCGTTTCTAGAGCTGCGCGAACCACCGGCACATGGCACCTATGGCAATACCGACATACCGGCGGTTAGCCCCGACATTCGTCCGGTTTTTCACAGACCACTCGTGCTCAACAGCGATTATTTTTACGATAACGCGACAGAGGCTTTGGCAAATGACAAGGCCGATGCCATCAGCTTTGGCCGGACATTCATGACCAACCCTGATCTACCAGAACGCTTCCGCGTTGGCGCAGAGCTCAACTCCATCGACTTTACGCCATCATGGTATAGTCAGGGTGCTGAAGGCTATGTGGATTATCCGACAATGGAACAGGATAAAGAAGCCGCTTGAGGCGAATAGCTTATAAAATCAAAATGAACTTTGGAGTCGCCGGAACATATTATGGACCGGTGGCTCTGATATTTCCAGATACTCCAGCCGATCCGAAAGACGTTCGAGCCGCAGAAAAAGCTCTTCACTGGCGTAAATAATCTGACGGGCTTCTTCCGGGAACAGCTTCACCATCGAATCGTCACTGGTGGCAGCATAGCCTAGTTCCCGATCATGGTTCCATGCCTCGCCATCAGTAAGCTCTTCACTATGAAGTGCTTTTTGATTTAACAACCATGCAATACAATGCATTAGCCGTGTGGTTACCTTCAGAGATTCACACGAAAATGCCACTGATAGCGTCGCTTCATTCTGACATTCGTCATTAAACCGACCGGATTCAAAATAGGAGCGCGCCTCATCCGCGAGCACCATAGACTCGGTATAAAGTGCATCCAGTAATTTGGGTGTCATCAATGTTTCGTTGTCAGCCATCAGCAATGTGTAGCAAATTTTATATGATCAAGGACAGTTAAAATTCGGAAGCGACAGGGTTAATTTGCTAGATGTTTCAATGTGACACGTCCCACGGCAAGGGGTTAATTGATGCATAAAAACAGTTAACATGGCGGACATGCGCCAAACGCAGGGGGCTTTAAGCAATAATATCCGGAATCAACTGGTTTTCAATTTGGATAATCCTGTCGCGTAAATGCAATTTTCTTTTTTTGAGGCGCGCCGCACTCAGCTGATCGTGCCCCCCTGCTTCGACCAGTGCCATGATCGCATCATCAAGGTCCCGATGCTCCAATTTCAGCAGTTCAAGCCGCTCTAGCAACTCTTGATCGCTTATCGCCATATTGGATCCATTCGCCCCTTGCATGCTTGCAACAAATTTGTCATCTTCACTCTATTCACGGTATATGTCGAAACCAAGACAATTTATCCGTGAACATAGTCTGTGGCTTAATCAGAAGCCCAGACAAGATGAAAGGGACAATCGCAACCACTTTCAACTCAGTATCCCTATAATTATCAGGAGAATATTATGGATCAGAATTATGTGTCAGCCCTGCGTGGAAAGCACGAAGCCCTAGACCGCAAAATCAACGACGAAGAGGCTCGACCGGTTCCAGACACTATTCGACTCCATGAACTGAAAAAACAGAAGCTCCGATTGAAGGACGAGTTACTAACAGATGCCTAATCCCTGTTTTTGATTTAGTATAAAATTGGACCGATATTTAATCGGGCCTAATGACACCCGCAAATTAAACTAAATCATACCGGTCATTGACTTACTCACCGGTTTTCCAAAATCTTGGACATGCTTATCGGAGAGGACTATCTCTGGACCTCAAAAGGGAACTAATAGGTACGAAAACGCCCCGTCGGGACAATAGCCGACGGGGATTTCGGCCTCATAACGGGATATATTGTCCCGCTTGCACAGCACTAAGACATACACCCCTAAAAATGCTCCAATTTGGACAAGCTTGCTTGCCATTAGGAACTGTATCAGCCTGAATCGCCCTGAATACCTGGAATAAACAACAGGACAGACCTCCTTCCATATTTCTAACTCCTGGCCGGTTTTGCATATCGCGCCTCCCCACGGTTTCTGCTAGATCATCAACATGGACATAAAAACCAACCCCAGTCTTGCAACCGCTCGTAATATATTAGCTGGACTGCGATCCATCATGGCCTCCCCCGGCAATGCGCAGACAAAACTTAATCATGTAGTGGAAACCATTGCCGAGGCAGTCAGCAGCGAGGTCTGCTCCATCTATTTGCGCCGTGAAGGTGTGCTGGAGCTATTCGCCACACACGGACTTAATCAGGAGGCTGTCCATGTCACCAAATTGGCTTTTGGCGAAGGCCTAACCGGTTATATCGCGAAAAATGTTGAAACCTTGAATCTGGACGAAGCCGCCAGCCATCCGGATTTCCAATATCGTCCAGAAACAGGTGAAGAAAAATTCCATAGCTTTGCTGGCGTCCCAATCATCCGGAACCAACAGGCAGTGGGCGTATTATGCGTTCAACATATGGATCCACGCAAATATTCCGAAGCGGAGATCGAATCCTTCCAGACCGCTGCCATGGTGCTCTCTGAATTAATTTCCAACGCCGAACTGATCGACGACGACTCCCCCGAGAATCCAACGGCTTATAATGACGGAGCGGATAGGCTCAGCGGGTTGCAACTGGTGAAGGGCAAAGCCAGTGGATTTGTCGTCTTCCACCAGCCGCGCGTGAAGATTGAACATACTGTCGCTGAAGATACGGAGGCTGAGCGCCACAGAGTCTATTCCGCCTTTGACAAGATGCGCAATCAAATCGATCAAATGACCAATCAGGCCGAATTCGGTGTGGGCGGCGAACATGAAGAGGTTTTGCAAACCTATAAGATGTTCGCCTATGACGAAGGCTGGAGCCGCCGGATAAATGAAGCGATTGACAGCGGTCTGACCGCCGAAGCGGCCATCGAGCGCGTGCAGCAGCATACCCGTATGCGCATGCGCCAGATTGATGATCCATTGCTCGCAGAACGGATGCACGATCTGGAAGATCTTGCCAATCGGCTGTTACGGATTGTCTCTGGTCAGATGGGTACTGCCGCGACCATGGGGCTTCGTCAGGACACCATATTGGTTGCCCGCAACCTTGGTCCAGCAGAATTGCTCGAATATGATCGCAGGCGCCTGAAAGGCGTAGTGCTGGAAGGCGGATCATTAACCGCACATGTCACAATCATTGCCCGGGCGATGGACATCCCGATATTGGGCCAGGTCAAAAATGTGCATCAGGTTGTGCGTGAAAATGACCATTTACTGCTGAATGTCGATGATAATGCGCTGTTCGTCCGTCCCAGCCAATCTATGCAAGATGCGTTTGAGACCCAGATTGAGCTGACCCAGAAAAAGCGGGCGGCCTATACTGAGTTAAGAGATAAGGAACCGGTCACAAAAGACGGCACGCGCGTCACGCTTAATATTAACGCGGGCCTCCGCGACGATATGGCCATGCTGAATCTAACGGGTGCAGATGGCATTGGTTTGTTCCGTACAGAGTTTCAGTTTCTCGTCGCCGCAAATATGCCGGGCCGTTCCGGACAACTGCGTTTCTATCGCGATGTCCTCGATGCCGCTGGCGAAAAACCGGTCATATTCCGCACGATTGATATTGGCGGTGACAAGCCATTACCCTATTTTCAGGCAAGCGAAGTTAAGGAAGAAAATCCCGCGATGGGCTGGCGCGCGTTGCGGATTGGGCTGGAGCGTGATGCCCTAATGAAAGTTCAGGCGCGCGCGCTTATTCTGGCAGCGGCCGGACGGAAACTCAACGTCATGTTCCCGATGATTGCCGAACCTTGGGAATTTGACGAGGCCAAGGCCGTGTTCGAAAAGCAGCTTGATTATTTGCGCAGCCGAAAAAAGCAATTGCCGCTGGAGATCCGCTATGGCGCTATGCTTGAAGTTCCAGCTTTGGCAGAATGTCTGGACCTGATGGCACCGCGGCTCGATTTTCTGTCTATTGGCACCAATGATCTCACCCAGTTTTTGTTTGCCGCCGATCGGAGCAATCCGAAACTGGCCGAACGTTTCGACTGGCTGAGCCCTGCCGTCCTGCGCTTCATCGGCCGCGTTTCCAAACAGGCTGATGAACTCGATATCCAGCTTAGCGTATGCGGTGAAATGGGAGGACGCCCGCTTGAGGCGCTCGCTTTATTGGGGCTGGGCATCAAACGCCTGTCGATCACGCCGGCTTCCGTTGGTCCGGTCAAAGCAATGGTCCGCTCCCTAAACTTGGACGCAGCCAAAGAGCAGCTTCAGGCCATGATAGCTTCTCCGCCGGACGATCCCAGAGTTGTATTGCTTCAATGGGCCCACGATCAACAAGTGGCCCTTGATTAACCAAAGCGTGTAACAACTGGTATCAGATTATTCCAAAAGCCCGCGCAGTCCGGTAATTACTATTTGAAAGCTAGGGCTATACTAGTGATAATCATTGACTTTTTAACGATCCAATGGCTCTCTATGCTATCAGTAACATCGGGGTCGCACCGCGGACCGGCCGGAGGAGAGTATAGTGGCCGAAGACAATAACGTAGAAGAAACAGAGGCCGAAAATGCCGAGTTAAGCCTGCACAGTTCAGGAGAGATGCTGCGTCATGCGCGGGAACAGAAAAACCTGAGCGTCGAAGATATCGCAAAGACCACGCGTATTCCGCAACGTCATTTAGAATCAATTGAATCCGGTGACTTCGGTGCATTGCCCGGCCGTACATATGCCATCGGTTTTGCAAAGTCCTATGCCCGTACCGTGGGCCTGAGCGAGGTCACGATAGGCAGCCTGATCCGCGAAGAAATGGACGATCAAGGGCATAACGCCTATGAACCAGAAATCAGCGGCTATTCCCCTGCCAACCCCAGCAATATGCCGCCCAAATATCTGGCTTTTACCGCAGCTGGCATCGCCGCCGTTTTGCTGATCGGCTTTTTGGTATGGCGGACATTATTTCTGGAACCCGATGATTTCATTAATGCCGGGTCAGAAACGGAATTTGTCGATAATAGCGCCAATGATGGCGTGATCGACGGGGCGATTGAGCCCGTAGGTCCGGCTCCATCTGTCACGGGCACGGTCATCTTGACCGCAACCGAAACTGTCTGGCTCAAAATATATGACGAAGATGGCGAACGGCTATTTGAAAAAGAAATGGCGACCGGAGAGAAATATACCGTGCCCGCCGATGCCAAGGGACCGCAAATCCTCACTGGTCGGCCTGATGCATTAACTGTCACTATAGACGGCGAAGTGGTTCCCCCGCTCGGTGCCGCGGATCGCACGATCAAAGATGTTGGCATTAGCGCAGCCGCGTTGCTCGCCCGGAGCAATCCCGGCGGATCGACAACCGACAATGCCGGCACCGCGGCAGGTGATGAGGATGTCCCAGAATAGACGGACCGTTCGACCGCTCGTTGCCGCTATCATCTGCCGTAATACTATTTACTTTCCTACGGTATTTATGGTTAACACCATCCATATATTTGGAGGCTATCTATGAAATCCGTCCTGTTCTCAATTTTCTTCACTACCCTATCGGCCAGCACGTTGGTCGCAACGCCGCTTGCCGCTCAAGACAATAATGTCGACAATCGGGTAAATCGGCTGGAAAAAGAAATGCGGGCGGTGCAACGAAAAGTATTTCCCGGTGGTTCGTCGCAATATTTTGAGCCTGATATTAAACCCGATGCAGCAGCGCCGATAACGCCCAACAACACCACTTCCGCGGTTTCCGATCTAATAGCCCGCGTGGACACTTTGGAACGCAGCCTCGCGTCCCTCACCGATCAGGTCGAACAAAATGGTTTCCGCTTGCGAAAGATTGAGGATAAACTGGCCGCTGCGACGCCGGCGGTTAGCACCACTCCCGTCACACCGCCGAGCACGACCACTGGAAGTTCTACCAGCAATGCGGCGCCAGCACCTGCGGCGAAACCCGCACCGGAACGCGTATCGGGCGTTGCGGCCATTGTTATGCCAAATAGCGGTGATGCTGGGGAAGATGCTTATATTTATGGGTACCGGCTATGGGAGGCAGGATATTATCCAGAAGCGCAGGTCCAACTAAAGAAGGCCAGCGCAAATTATCCCAAACATCGCCGGGCAAGCTTCTCTAAAAACCTGTTAGGCCGCGCCTATCTTGATGATGAAAAACCGGCCCTTGCCTCTGTTGCACTCTATGAAAATTATCAGGAACTTCCGCGCGGGGAACGTGCACCGGATAGCCTCTATTATCTCAGCACCGCGCTAGTCCAACTCAACAAAAAAACTGATGCTTGCCGCGTATTGGGCGAATTGCAGGATGTTTATCCAGACGAAGCGGCAGGCCGTCTGAACGGACAGGTGGCACGCGGGAAGGCAGCGGCAAATTGCAAATAGGCCGGCACACGATGCCGCAAGGGCAATGACACTCAGCGCGCTTGCCGATCGCTTTCGCGAAGCCATGGCAGCGCTGGTGCCCGGCTTTGAAAATAACGAAGCTATACTGGGCCTCGCCGTGTCCGGCGGACCTGACAGTCTGGCCCTGCTATTGCTGGCCCATGACTGCTTTCCTGACCGAATTAGCGCCGCCAGCGTCAATCATGGTTTTCGGCCAGAAGCCAGCGCCGAATGCGAATTTGTTGCGGCGCTTTGCGCGGAACGCGGCATCCCGCACCATATTTTAACACCCACCACCCCCATTCGCGGTAGCATGCAGGCGGAGGCACGCAAGGCGCGATATTCTTTGCTCAACACTTGGGTGGAAAATCGTAACATCACCTGGCTAGCCACGGCCCATCATGCCGATGATCAGTTGGAAACCCTTATCATGCGTATATTACGTGGCAGCGGTATCGACGGCATGTCGGCAATCCGCGCCAAACGGGGCCATATCATTCGCCCGTTGCTTTCCTATTCAAAGAATATGCTCGTAGAATATGTCACCGGACAGGGCATCAAGCCAGTGTATGATCCATCCAACAAAGATCAAAGCTATGACCGGGTGCGGGTGCGCGAAGCGCTGGCCCAGTTAACGGGCTTTGATATCAGTCTCGCCAGCCAGAGCGCGGCGGCGCTTGATGATGCCCGCGCAGCGATCCACTGGACAGTGGATCAGCTTGCAACGGGCCACATCAGCCGGACGGAAAATGGATGTACGTTGGATAAATTCGACTTTCCGAACGAAATTGTCCGGCGGCTTTTGTTAAAATGCCTGCATATTTGTGATCCAGCACTCTCGCCTCGGGGCAGTCAGTTGGAACCAATAATGAACGGACTCGCAAGCGGCGAGACCCTGACCATTGGTAATATATTGTGCAAAGGTGGAAATGTCTGGACGTTTTCCCCCGCACCAAAACGCAACATTAGCTAAATTTATCAGCTTTTTGCTCCGATATGTCCATATTCTATGAGACTGATTGGCAAAAACATTGCCGCTGATATTGTCATCCCGCGTAAAACGCCTATCTTTAAGGCATAATATTATCTCAAGCGACACCAACATAGGACGCAAGACATCATGAATGACGAACAGGATCCCAAGGAAAATCCGTGGATGAAAAGCATGCTCATCTGGGCAGGCGTCATCGTCGCGCTCTTGCTGACTGTGTCGATTTTTGGAGCAGGCACGGATACCGATGCCAATAGTGCAATCAGCTACTCCTCCTTTCGCGCAAAAATAGCCGAAGGTAGCGTCAAAACTGTCGCCATCGCTCCTGACCGGATTACCGGCCAACTGACCAATGGCGATAAATTCAGTACGACACCTGTCGGCAATGACCCAACCCTCGTCAAACTGCTTGATGAAAAAGGCGTTGAATATAGCGGCCAAGCCGAAGAAACTCCTAGTATTTGGCAATATCTGTTGATCCAATCACTCCCGTTCCTGCTCATTCTCGGCATAGCATTTTTCGTCTTGCGTCAAATGCAAAAAGGCAGTGGATCGGGCGCAATGGGCTTTGGCAAATCCAAAGCAAAATTGCTGACCGAAAAGCAAGGCAAGGTTACATTTGGTGACGTCGCCGGCATTGATGAAGCGCGCGAAGAATTAGAAGAAATCGTAGAATTTCTGAAAAACCCCGGACGCTTTTCGAAGCTTGGTGGGCAAATTCCCAAAGGTGCATTGCTAGTCGGTTCACCGGGTACTGGTAAAACCCTTTTGGCTCGTGCCATTGCCGGTGAAGCAGGTGTGCCGTTTTTCTCTATTTCCGGTTCCGACTTTGTTGAAATGTTTGTTGGTGTCGGTGCCAGCCGTGTCCGCGATATGTTTGAACAAGCCAAGAAAAGCGCCCCTTGTATCGTGTTTATTGATGAAATTGACGCTGTTGGTCGTCACCGTGGTGCTGGCCTTGGCAACGGCAATGACGAACGGGAACAGACGCTCAACCAGCTTTTGGTTGAGATGGATGGTTTCGAAGCCAATGAAGGCATCATCATCATCGCTGCGACCAACCGTCCAGACGTTCTTGACCCTGCCCTGCTGCGTCCAGGCCGTTTTGATCGTCAGGTTGTTGTTCCGCGCCCCGATATTGAAGGCCGTGAAAAAATCCTTCAGGTCCATATGAAGAAAGTGCCGCTGGCTCCCGACGTTGACGCGCGTACCATTGCACGTGGAACGCCCGGTTTCTCCGGTGCGGATCTCGCGAACCTTGTCAACGAAGCCGCCCTGATGGCTGCCCGCCGCGGCAAACGTCTGGTCGCTATGGATGAGTTTGAGACGGCCAAAGACAAGGTCATGATGGGCACAGAGCGCAGATCCATGGTTATGACCGAGGATGAAAAGAAAATGACCGCGTATCACGAAGCCGGTCACGCGATTGTTGCAGTTCACGAGCCTGCTTCTGATCCGATCCATAAGGCGACGATCATTCCGCGCGGCCGCGCTCTTGGTATGGTGATGCGCTTGCCGGAACGCGACAGCTACAGCTATCACCGTGATAAAATGCACGCGAACCTCGCCGTTTCTATGGGCGGCCGCGTCGCCGAGGAAATTATCTTCGGCTATGACAAAGTGTCATCCGGCGCATCGAGCGACATTCAATATGCCACCAAATTGGCCCGTGACATGGTCACACAATGGGGCATGTCGGATGAAATGGGTCCGTTGCAATATGAAGAGGAGCAAGGCGAAACCTTCCTAGGCTATTCACAATCCCAACGCATGCATATGTCCAACGAAACCGCCATGAAAATTGACAGCGAAATTCGCGGTATTGTCGATGCCGGCTATAATCGGGCCAAAGGTCTGCTGACCAAGCATGAAGATCAACTTCACTTGCTTGCCAATGCGCTGCTGGAATTTGAGACTTTGTCCGGCGATGAAATTAACGCGCTGATCGAAGACGGGAAATTCGAACGCCCTGATGGAGGTGTAATCAAGCCATCTTCCATTCCAACAGTTGGCACCTCGATTCCTAAAGCAGGCAAGAAGCGGAAAGGTCCATTTGGCGACCCGAAGCCCCAAGGCGCTTGAAACACGACTAAAATGCCGCTCATGGAATGAATGGCACCGGGCCTTCTTCAGAATTTGGAGGAGGCCTTTTTTTTGCATTTTGACCAAGGCCTATCTTTGATAACGCATCATATCGTCCATCCCTTGCGTCGGACGAGCTTAGCTGCGACAAATATGAATGTCCTTTCTGGAACAATATGAAACCATAGCAAGGCTTAGTGTCTTTGCCGGGATATTCTTGCTCATGGCTGTGCTTGAAATTGCGACGCCGCGCAAAAAGCCAGTGCTCGCCAAGGGTGCACGATGGTTCACCAATATATCACTAATCATTATCGATACGCTGACCCTGCGTTTGGCCATGCCGATATTGGCTGTCGCCATGGCTGGATATGCCGCCGAACGGGGCTGGGGTCTATTAAACTGGGTGGACTTACCCATTTGGATAGAGGCTATTATCGCGTTCCTGCTACTCGACATGCTCATCTACGCCCAGCATATTGCCTTTCACAAAATCCCGCTCCTTTGGCGATTTCATAAGGTTCATCACGCCGACCGCGATCTGGATGTGACTAGCGGAGCCCGCTTTCACCCCGTGGAAAGCCTACTCTCTATGGCCTATAAACTTATCTGTATAATACTAATCGGGCCAACCGCTTTCGCAGTTTTCCTATTTGAGGTCATATTAAACGCCGCGTCCATGTTCAATCACGCCAATGTGCGATTGCCGCTTGGGTTTGATAGATTACTCCGCCTGTTTATCGTCACACCTGACATGCACCGCGTGCATCACTCCGTCATCAAACGGGAAACCAACAGCAACTACAGCTTTTTCCTGACGCTATGGGACCGGGTTTTCGGAACCTATATCGCGCAACCTGAAAAGGGGCATGATGGCATGGTGATTGGCTTGTCGGAATATCAAGATAGCAAACCGGCCCATCTTATCTGGAGCCTGCTTTTACCATTTTCTCGCAAGAATGGCGCCGAAATAAAAACAGGCGGCAACTCAAAAGAGCGCCGCCCGGTTTTAAAATCAGATTAAATATCTAGCGGTTTAACGCCGGGTATACTCACCCGAAACACCTGCACTGCGCGGTGGCGCGGCAGCCGTCAAACGAAGTGCTTCAGCGGACTGGCTGATCGAACCAATCTCATCCGGCGTATCATCATCGTCAATCTGCACTTTCTGCAGTGACTGGATGAGGCTTTCTTCCAAATCTTTTGGTTTGACTGTTTCTTCTGCAATCTCACGCAGCGAAACAACCGGATTTTTATCGCGGTCGCGGTCAATAGTCAGTTCAGCGCCGCCGGAAATTTCACGTGCACGCTGCGCAGCAAACAAGACCAGATCAAAACGATTGGTAACTTTATCAACGCAATCTTCAACGGTTACGCGAGCCATAAGGCGCTCCTGATTCTCTAAAATTCATGAAAGAGGCCTGCATCTAAGGCTGTCGCGCCATTTTGTCAACAAATTGGATCATGCCGCCGGTCCTTTGTAAAGTAAGTGGAAGTAAAGTGATTGTCGCCTCAAGGCGAATAACCTATGCCCCAAATATGCTTCCCCCTGCTTCTGTACCCTATACCGACAATATATCTGTTAGCGATGCCCATGACAGCCAATGGTTTGAGGTCGACAGCAACAGATTGAAACTGGTCCAACGCCCTGCCGATCGATTGCGGGCACTGGTCAATCTCATCGAACAGGCCGAAGAAACGTTGAAGCTATTTTTTTATATGTTCGAAGGCGACGATATCGGACAAATGGTTCTGAACAAGCTGATCGACGCCTGTAGCCGCGGGGTGGCGGTTGAGCTTATGGTCGACAGCTTTGGTTCCAACGGCGCGCCAAAAGGGTTTTTCGATCCGCTCAAGGACGCCGGTGGCAGTTTTGCGGTATTTAGTCCGCGATTTTCAACCGGCTATTTTGTCCGTAATCATCAAAAGATGGTCATTGCCGATAACAGCCGAGCCATGATTGGTGGTTTCAATATTGCCGACCATTATTTCGATCGGCAAGCGACCAACGCCGAAAGCGAGGATGACGAAACCTGCTGGGAAGATTTGGGTATCATTGTCGACGGACCTCAAGTGATAAGGCTTAGCGACTATTACGCCCTGCTCTCAAACTGGGTGCGTTATAATAACGGCAATATCCGGATGCTGCAGAAAATGGTACGTCGGTGGGATGCCGGTAATGGAAATTTTCGTTGGTTGCTTGGCGGTCCTAGCAATCAGCTGAGTCGGTGGGCGGCGGCGATTAAATCGGATCTCGAGTTCGGCCAACGGTTGGATCTGGTGAGCGCCTATTTCTCTCCCGGGCAAGGTCTGTTGCGCCGGATTGCCCGCTTATCTAAACGTGGCGGCCAAAACCGGGTCATTCTTGCGGGGAAAACCGACAATCCTGCCACCATCGGGGCAAGTCGTCTGCTCTATTCCTATTTGCTGAAACGAGGCGCCCGGATATTTGAATATCAACCCAAACGACTCCATATGAAGTTAGTAATAGTCGACGATGCGGTCTATGTTGGCTCTGCAAATTTTGATTTGCGCAGCCTCTTCATCAATGTCGAAATGATGGTGCGGATTGAAGACCGGGCCTTTGCCGATCATGCCCGCAAGATTGTGGATGACATGAGCGCAAATGCTCTGCCCATCTCTAAAAAGCTACACAAGTCCCGCGCTGGCCTACTCAATCGCCTGCGCTGGATCTTATCCTATTTCGTCGTGAACATGTTGGACTATACTGTAACCCGCCGGTTGAATTTTGGTGTCAAAAAATAAACGCCGCATTTGGTCGCACAAGCAGAATCGTTCATCGCAAACAACGGTTCTGCCCCTGTTCAGGCTTATAGTAGTAAGTAAAATATAGTAGTAAGTAAAATAGAAATATGTCGTGATATTCTGGGTTTCTGCTGCCCGATGACATTCAAACAGGGAACGGTATTTAATTTATGCAATCTTTGCGCTTTCTAGTCATCCTTTTTTGCGTCAGTATTTTGACGGCCTGCGTCGCCCCTTCTAACGGGCGGCCGGTATCCGCAAACGACCAAGGGAAAACGGAGCGTCCGCGCTATAATAACCCCCCACCGACACAATCCCCTACACAGACACAAAATCGTCCCGACCCTATGCTAGAGCAGGAAATAGCCGACTTGTGGCGTAGCTTTCCGGGAACAACAGGCATAGCGGTAAGGAGCATCGACGGCGGCTGGAACATAGGTCACCGCGCCGATCAGAATTTCCCCCAGCAGAGCGTATCAAAACTTTGGGTTGCGATGACAGTGCTCGATAAAGTCGATCAGGGCCGCATTTCCCTATCCGATTCTATCCGTATCGGTCCGAATGACCTCACGCTTTTCCATCAGCCGCTGGCTGCCGAAGTAAAAAGCCAAGGCGGCGTGGTCAAAAGCGTATATACGCTGCTTGAAAGAGCCCTCGCCTATAGTGACAATACCGCCAATGATGCTTTGCTGCGTCATGCGGGAGGACCGGATGCGGTGAATGATTTTATTCGCCGCTCGCACCTCGGAAAAATCAAATTCGGCCCCGGTGAAAGATTGATGCAAAGCCAGATTGCCGGTGTAAAATGGAACCAAAGTCTTTCGGAAGGCCGGAAATTCTATACCGCGCGCGCGAACCTGCCGATTGAAACCCGCAAACAGGCGCTGGCCGATTATCTTGCCAACCCCATCGACGGCGCAAGCCCCGAAGCCATTGTGAATGCATTGGACCGGCTCGCCCGTGGAGAATTGCTGTCCGCAAACTCGAGCCAATTGCTACAAACCATTTTAAAACGGACCCACAGCGGACCCAATCGCCTGAAAGCAGGAGTGCCCTCGGATTGGGAGTTTCTCCACAAGACAGGCACGGGCCAAATTCTGGGAGCGGTTTCAACCGGCTATAATGATGTCGGTATCATGACCGCCCCTGATGGCAGCCGATATGCAGTGGCAGTAATGCTAGGGGATACAACGGCTTCCATTCCCGAACGCATGCGTCTTATGCAATCGGTAACACGTGCCGTCAGCCGTTATCACCGTCGGTAATTTTCCGAACCACTGCTAACCTGATTAAGGCTGCGGCGTAACGTCTCTTGCTTCCGAAACATCTACCAGCGGACGATTGCGTTCGTCCAACATTTCGGCCGCATCATCTAGCGCCTGTGCTTCGCCGACCGTAACGCCGCCCGGTCCGGGATCATTTTGAGAAGGGCCGCAGGCTACAAGTAATAATGGCATTGCAAGGGCGTAATTAAATCTCTTCATGATGATGACCTTTCGTCACTCGACTTCTCTTGGCAGAATAATATCATCTAAAGCATTTTGCAGAACAAAAAAAAGGGCCACCCGTAGGGCAGCCCTTTTTCAAAATATGTCGAAAAGACTTATTCAGCTACTTTCTTTGCAGCTTCAGCGGCATCTTTAGCAGCAGTTGCAGCTTCAGTTGTCGCATCTGCAGCAGCAGTTGTTGCGTCAGCAGCAGCAGTTGCGTCAGCAGCAGCTTCGCCCATGGCGTCTGCAGAACCTTCAGCAGTATCCATTGCTTCGCCAGCAGCTTCTTCAGCAGTTGCTTCTGTGCCTTCTACAGCTTCTTCTGCACCAGCTTCTGCATTATCAGCAGCACCTGAACATGCAGCTAGGCCAAGCGCAGCAGCAAGAACGATTGATGTTGTAACTTTTTTCATTGGGTAAACCCTTTACATTTCCTCAAAAACCACGCGAACAGAGGATATTCTCCGTTAACCTGCCCACGGTTTGGTCCTTTACCGCTATGCAAAAAGGATAGCAATCAAGAACATGATGCCCTTTGATCGAGAGTGACTTTTTTTCGTAATATTTCAGAAAAAAGAGAGTGCAAAGCAAGCAAATCTAATGGATTGACTACATATAAAGAATTCTTTATATCATTAATCAGATGAATGAAATCCTGACCATATTTAGAGCCTTGGCTGATCCTACCCGGATTCGAATCATGTTATTGCTGCTCAAAATGGAGCTGGCCGTAGGCGAGTTGGCACAGATATTGGGGCAAAGCCAACCCCGGATATCCCGCCATATCCGCATTTTGGACGAAACAGGTCTGGCAGAACGCCGGAAAGAAGGAAGCTGGGTCTTCCTGCGCCCCGGTCAGGCGGCTGAGCTTGAAATACTGCGTCGACTTTTCCGGGCAGAAAATGTAATTTCCTCAGAACAGGCAATTAATGATCACGCCCAATTGTCTCTCGTCCGGAAAGCCCGGGCTGAAATGGCAGAACGATATTTTGAGGCACATGCAAAGGAATGGGACGAGATCCGTTCACTCCACCTTCCGGAAAATGATGTGGAGCAGGCTATGCTAGCCTTGTTCAAAGATATTAATCTGGGACATATGCTCGACATCGGTACGGGAACGGGCCGGATGGTTGAACTATTCGGACCAAAATCCGAAAAAATCACAGCACTCGATAAAAGCCCCGAAATGCTGCGTCTCGCCCGCGCTAAAATATTGGGTGATGAAGCTGATAAGGGCGATCAAGCGGCCTTGGCAAAAAAGACCGAGCTAAAACTCGGTGATTTCAACAACCTCCCTATTGGCGATAACCGGGTGGATAGCGTTTTACTGCATCAGGTTTTGCATTATGCCCAGCATCCCGAAGCCGTTCTCGCAGAAGTTTCAAGAGTGTTACGCAGCGGGGGAACGGTGATGATCACTGATTTCGCTCCGCACGACCACGAAGAATTACGAACAGCTCACGCCCATGCCCGGCTTGGCTTTTCTGATGACAGTATTAAGCGCTGGTTTACCGCTGCCCAAATTGATCTGGTGCAATGCCGGACGCTGGATGGCGGGAAGCTAACCGTCAAAATATGGGTTGGGCGCAAGTCTGGCCTGTCCAAAATTCACCCCGGCAGCGCTTCTGCTTCCCTCGACAATATCTCGCAAAAAAGAGCTTCCTTATGACCGAACAGACCAGACCTTTAGGCTTAAAAGAATTGGAGGAAGCGAAGCGGGCGCTGGACACTCCTTTATTCGCCGGATTAAGCGGCGATGCTGACGTTTCCTTCGAATTTTTTCCGCCCAAAACCGAAAAAATGGAAAAAACCTTATGGGATAGCGTGCTGACGCTCGAACCCCTCAATCCGCGTTTCCTCTCGGTAACATATGGTGCGGGTGGTTCAACGCGGGAACGGACCCATGCCACCGTTGCGCGCATTGTGAAGGACACACAAATTCCGGCAGCCGCACATTTAACCTGCGTGGGTGCCAGCAAAGCGGAAATAGCCGAAGTAGCCCAATCCTATTGGGATGCTGGCGTACGCCATATTGTTGCTCTACGCGGCGATCCGCCATCTGAGGGCGAGCCATTTGAGCCGCATCCCCAGGGATATCAAAGTGCTGCCGAACTGGTCGCAGGGCTTAAAGATATTGCTCCATTCGAGATTTCCGTAGCCGCCTATCCTGAGACCCACCCTGAGGCCAATTGCCCCCAGACAGATCTCGATAACCTGAAACGCAAACTGGACGCCGGAGCCAGCCGCGCAATTACGCAGTTTTTCTTTTCACCGGAGGCCTTTTTCCGGTTCAGGGATGCGGCTGGAGCAGCAGGGATTGATGCCGAATTGGTTCCGGGAATTTTACCAGTTTCGAATGTGGCGCAGACGCGGAAGTTTGCGGGTATGTGCGGCGCAGAAATTCCCACATGGATGAATGATCTGTTCGAGGGGCTGGATGATCATCCTTCGGCCCGGCAATTGATCGCGGCCACCGTGGCGGCGGAAATGTGCCGCAAGCTTTATGCCGGCGGCGTTCGCCAGTTCCATTTTTACACGCTCAATCGGGCAGAGCTCAGCTATGCGATCTGCCATTTGTTGGGCAAGCGTCCGGTTAGCGGTCAACAGGAGATAGCAGCATGACGGGTCCGGGCAAACAGCTCCGCGCATTAGCGGCAGAACGCGTTCTGGTATTTGACGGTGGCTATGGAACGGCAATCCAGAATCATGGTTTGGGTGAACGCGATTATCGCGGCACATTGGAGCTGACCGATGATCAGAAGGGCAATAACGATCTGCTCAGCCTGACCCGGCCCGATATTATCGAAGGCATTCACACCGCCTATCTTGACGCTGGTGCAGATATTATCGAGACCAATACGTTCAGCTCAACCAAGATTAGTCAGGCCGATTATAGCTGCGAACATCTGGTATGGGACCTCAACGTCAAATCGGCAGAAATAGCGCGGCGTGCATGCGATAAGGCAGAAGCCAAGGACGGCAAAAAACGCTTTGTGGCAGGGTCCATCGGGCCAACCAATAAAACCCTGTCCATGTCACCAGACGTCAACGATCCCGGCTTTCGCGAGATTGATTTTGATTATCTGAAAGATGTTTACCGCGAACAATGTGATGCGCTGATTGCAGGTGGCGTCGATTTTCTGTTGATCGAGACGATTTTTGACACGCTTAACGCCAAATGCGCAGGGATGGCAGCACAGGAAGCCGCGGAAGCAAGTGGCCGCGACGTACCATTGATGATCTCCATGACTCTGACTGACCTGTCGGGACGTAATTTATCGGGCCATACGGTCGAAGCTTTCTGGCACGCAATACGCCACCTGAAGCCGCTCACCATCGGCCTCAATTGCTCCTTTGGTGCAGATCAGTTGCGCCCACATCTTGCGATGCTGAGCAAGGAAGCCGATACGCTGATCATGGCTTATCCCAATGCTGGCCTGCCCAATGAACTGGGTGAATATGACGAATTGCCGGATCAGACCGCTGCGCTCATCGGCGAGTGGCTGGACGACGGTTTGGTAAATATTGTCGGGGGCTGCTGCGGCACTACGCCAGAACATATTGCAGCCATTGCCAAAGCAGTTGCCGGAGCAAAGCCCCGCGCGATTGCTTCTCCCATTGTCCGGACGCGCTTGTCAGGGCTGGAACCTTTTACCATGGCGGCCTGATCCCAAAATTTCGCTATGCTGAACATGTTTCAGCATCTCGACCATAACATCCAAAGACCCTGAAACAAGTTCCGGGTGACGAGAAAATAGAAACAATGACAACAGCTCCTTCTTCCGCGCAATTCGTCAATATTGGCGAGCGCACCAATGTTACCGGTTCCGCTCGGTTCAAAAAACTCATCCTCAACGATGACTATGAAGCAGCGGTAGAAGTCGCGCGGCAGCAAGTCGAAAACGGCGCGCAGATTATTGATGTGAATATGGATGAAGGTCTGCTCGATGCCGAAATGGCGATGACGACCTTCCTCAAACTAATTTCTGCCGAGCCTGATATCGCGCGCGTTCCCGTGATGATCGATAGCTCCAAATGGTCGGTCATCGAAGCTGGTTTGAAATGTGTGTCCGGGAAACCCATCGTCAATTCCATCTCGATGAAAGAAGGCGAAGCGGAATTCCTGAAATATGCGCGCAAATGCATGGCTTATGGCGCGGCTGTTGTAGTCATGGCGTTCGATGAAACCGGACAGGCAGATACCAAGCAGCGCAAAATCGAAATTTGCGAGCGCGCCTATAAGCTGTTGACGGGCATCGGCTTTCCGCCCGAAGATATTATCTTTGACCCCAATGTGTTTGCCGTTGCGACCGGCATTGACGAACATCGCCGCTATGGGCTAGATTTTATCGAAGCCACAGCGGAGATCAAGAAACGCTGTCCGCATGTCCATATTTCCGGCGGACTTTCCAACCTGTCGTTCAGTTTTCGCGGCAATGAACCCGTGCGCCGTGCGATGCACAGTGTGTTCCTCTATCATGCGATTCCGGCCGGCATGGATATGGCCATTGTCAACGCGGGTCAGCTCGACATTTATGACGATATCGATACGGAACTGCGGGAACATTGCGAAGATGTCGTGTTCGACCGCCGTGATGATGCGACCGACCGCTTGATCATGCTGGCCGAAAAATTCCGCGGAACCGATGTTGCGGCTGAAAAAGCCGCTGCCGAATGGCGCGGCTATGAAGTTGCCAAACGGCTAGAACATGCGCTCGTCAAAGGCATTGATGCCTATATTATCGAAGATACCGAAGAAATGCGGCTCTCGGTCAAAGACGCAGGCGGGCGTCCGATAGAGGTGATTGAAGGTCCATTGATGGACGGCATGAATGTCGTCGGTGACCTGTTTGGGTCCGGCAAAATGTTCCTGCCACAGGTCGTTAAATCCGCCCGCGTGATGAAAAAAGCCGTCGCGCATCTCTTCCCCTATATCGAGGCGGAGAAAGAAGAAGGTGCAAAGGGCAAGGGCAAGATCATCATGGCGACCGTGAAGGGCGATGTGCATGATATTGGCAAAAATATCGTCGGCGTCGTCCTGCAATGCAATGGCTTTGAAGTCATCGATCTGGGCGTAATGGTTGCATGGCCGGACATAATAAAGGCCGCGAACGAAAATGACGCCGACATGATCGGCCTGTCTGGTCTCATTACGCCCTCGCTTGATGAAATGGTCACGGTCTCCGAAGAAATGGAGCGCGCCAAGATGACAATGCCGCTGCTCATCGGCGGCGCGACCACGTCAAAAACCCACACCGCTTTGCGTATTGAACCCGCCTATTCCGGCCCGACCATTTATGTGCTGGACGCCAGCCGCGCCGTTGGTGTCGCCTCTCAACTGGTCAGCGATACGCAGGCTGAGGGCTTTATCGCCAGCACCCGTGCTGATTATGAGCAAGTCCGCATTGCCCGTGCAGGCAAAACCGCAAAGAAACTGGCTTCGCTCGAAGCTGCACGCGCCAATGGCGCCGTCGTCGACATGAGCAAAAAGCCGCCCGCGCCGAAGAAACCCGGCCTTCATGTCTATGAAGACTGGGATCTTGCGGAACTGCGCGACTATATTGATTGGACACCGTTTTTCCGCGCTTGGGAATTGGCAGGCGTATATCCCGCGATCTTGACCGACGAAGTGGTCGGCGAGAGCGCCAGCGATCTGTTCAAAGATGCGCAGGCCATGCTTGACCAGATCATTGCAGAAAAATGGCTGACGGCAAAAGGCGTCGCTGGCCTGTGGCGCGCGCGGCGTGATGGCGATGACATTATGGTTTCGCCCGATAATGTGGAAATCGCCCTGCCGATGCTGCGGCAACAAGTCAGCAAACGGTCAGGCAAAACCAATAATTGCCTTGCCGATTTTATCGACACATCAGACGATTGGATAGGCGGCTTTGCTGTCACGGCAGGCCATGGCATTGACGAACATGTCGCCCGTTTCGAAGCGGATAAGGATGACTATAACAGCATCCTTCTAAAAGCCCTTGCCGACCGCCTGGCTGAAGCCTTTGCAGAGCGCATGCATGAGCATGTCCGCAAAGACCTGTGGGGATATGCTGCAAACGAGCAACTTGACTGCAAAGCACTGATCAAGGAACAATATCAGGGTATACGGCCAGCACCCGGCTATCCCGCTTGCCCTGACCATAGTTTAAAACCGATATTATTCGATATGCTGGATGCAACGGCCCAAACCGGACTGGAGCTAACCAGCAATTTTGCAATGACACCGACCGCTGCGGTTTCCGGTTTCTATTTCGGCCACCCGCAAGCGGATTATTTCGGGGTTGCGCGCATTGGCGAAGATCAGGTCGAGGATTATGCCGCGCGGCGTAATATTTCGCTTGATCAGGCACGCCAATGGCTCAGACCAAATTTGAACGAATAGCTTTCTCGGCGAGGAATTTTTCCTGACCATTAACTTATAGCGCCGGGAATGATGCACTCTGGGACAGCGCGATCGTTGATATTGTTTTGAATAGTGCATCCCTCTAAGAGAAAGCTGAGATACCCCCTATTTTCAGGAGTTTCACACGTGAAATTTTCGGTCCCGACACTTATCGCCGTCACCCTTGCCATCATGGTTGGTCCCGAAGCATTAGCCCAGAAAAATGCGCCCTTCACGGTTGCGGAAAATGGCCGGACATTTCACAGCCTGTCGGCTGCGGTAGAATCTATCGGGGCACGCCGCGCCACCATCATCATCGCACCGGGCGCATATGGTGATTGTGCGGTTCAGACCGAAGGCCAGATTACTTATCGCTCTGCGGTTCCGGGCAAAGCGATACTGGATGGGGGCGTTTGCGAAGGCAAGGCCGCTTTGGTTTTGCGCGGCCAATCCGCAGTGGTCGATGGTATTATCTTTCAAAACCAGCGCGTGCCCGATGGTAATGGTGCCGGCATCCGGCTGGAACGCGGCAATTTAACTATCAGTAATGCCTTGTTCCGTAATAGCGAACAGGGCTTGCTAACCGCTGATGATGCAAATGGCAGTATTGTCATTGATCGTTCAACCTTTCAGCGGCTGGGCCGCTGTGACCGGGGTCTTTCCTGCGCACATAGTATCTATATTGGTGATTATGGTTCTTTGCGGGTCACCAACAGCCGCTTTGAAAAGGGTAATGGCGGTCACTATATCAAAAGCCGCGCACCGCGGGTGACAGTCACAAACAGCAGTTTTGATGACACGCAAGGACGCGCCACCAACTATATGATCGACCTGCCCGCTGGTGCCTCCGGTGTGATCAACGGCAATGTTTTTGTTCAGGGCCAGAACAAGGAAAATTGGAGCGCTTTCATTGCCATCGCCGCCGAAGGTAAAAACCATAGCTCCACTGGCCTCAATATCCATTCCAACAGTGCATCTCTCGCCCAAGGCGTGCAGCGCAACACTTGGTTTGTTGCGGACTGGAGCGGCGATCAAATGCGGATTGCGAATAACAGTTTGGGTCGGGGCTTAACCCGTTACCAAAAACGATAAACGCTCTTCGGTCTCCCGCGCCGCGCGTAAATTACTGACACGTGTCGCCAGCACCGCCGTCAAGATCAAGGCAGCGGCCGTCCCTCTGATCCGCTGGAATATCCACCCCGATGAGCGCTGCCAATGTCGGTGCTATATCGATGGTCTCCACCGACAAAGGCTGTTCAAAATGGCTCATGCCCTTGCGCCAAAATAACATGGGCACGCGCCGGTCATAATCCCATGGGCTGCCATGGGTGGCGACATAGCCACGGCCGGTATCGGCAATGGGCGTAACCGCTTTGTCCAGCAACACAATGAAATCTCCGGACCGATCAGGATGATAGGATGCGCGCGCACGTTCCGCCAAACTCCACTCCTCAACAGGTCCGCGCGGCATTTCCATGGCCGCGAGATCAACACCATCCAGAACCGCATGTACCTGCGGATGGCTCGCTATTAATCTCATGGCTTCGGCTTTGACCTTTGCCTTGGTTTTAGCGTCAAGCGACAGGCTCAGATAATAATCGCCAAATGGACCATCGGCATAAAGCAAAGGCTCGTCACCTGAAACAGAGAGAGACTGCCTGATTTGCGCGCCAATATCCTTGGCGTTCAATTTCGGATCAATCCGCTGCGCGTCCGGAACGCCCTGCGTTTTCAGGCGCTCTGGCAAATCATGGCCCCCGTGATCGGCGGTCAACATCACCACATAGTCTATATTTTGCGCGTCTAAATCGCTGAAAAACACATCCAGATTGCGGTCCAGTTCACTCATCTGGATACACATTTCAAGACCAGCCGTACCGAAAGAATGTCCGATATAATCGGTGGCGGACAAGCCGAGGGACAGAATATCCGTTGCATCACCCTGCCCCAACTTCATTGATTTCACCAAAGCCAGAGCAGCATCAACAGTCACACCATCAAAACCGGGCGACGCCCGGAAAATCCGGCTGGCTCCTTCCGGACGTTGAAAGGCATAATCGCCGACGGACTGTTTATCGTTAATCACAATCTTGTTGTTCCGCGCCGCACATTGGGCCGGAATTTTCAGCGCTGGGCTCGCCTTGTCGATCGACTCTCCAATTTTAGTGTTCAGCGCGCTTATAGCCGGGGCAATGTCTCGCCCCTTCAGCGTCACGAAGCCCTCGCCCTTCCACCAATATATGGCATCCACTTCTTTACCTGCCATCATCAGCGCCGCGCGGTCCTTGCCCGACACCGCGACATTGCGCGATTTCGGCGAGATTTTCTTTAACCGTTCGCCCAAGGTCGGAACCAACAAATGCCAAGCCGAGGCGATATAATCACCCTGGGTTTCAGCCGTGATGCTGCCAAAACTGGTTCCTTCAATCCGCTCGTCTTCCGCGCAATAGACGGTCTTGTCATCGCGCTTCACACTGAGGTCGATCCAGTTATTGGCGATAATTCCGGCCCGGCCGGGATGGACACCGGTCATGATCGTAGAATGTCCCGGGCATGTTTCCGTCGCGGCATGGGATTGATAACCAGACGGGAAAACCGCGCCATCAGAAAGTCGCTTCAATCCGCCGGTAAAACTGCTACGATATTCACTAAACAGGTCGGCCGAAAATTGATCGACAGAAATGGCAACAACCAGTTGCGGCTTACCCGATTTCGGCGCGGTGTGATGCTCGGCATTGGCTGTGGTGGAAATTGCGATAAAAGCTATGAAGCTTGTAACATATTTGATGGCGTGCACGAATAATCCCCATGGTATAGAGCGGCTGTGGCAAGTGAACCGCGGATAGACGGGCAGCGTAAAATGAAATTGGTGATTTTTTATGACATCTGACATTTCTTCGACAACTATTTGGTCTCGGCAAAAAATCAGCGCCATCATCCAGATGGTTTTCACCGCTTTTATTTTCGCGGCGCTGCTGAGCATCACTCCCGCGCGGGCGCAGGTAGAACTGAATAAACGTGAATTAAACGTGCCCGCGCATCTGGTCGCGGAATCACAGCAGGTACAGGCCGGACAAAGCGTTACGCTCGCTTTTGTAATGACACCCAAGCCAACATGGCACGGCTATTGGGAAAATCCCGGTGATGCCGGCATCGGCATGAGTTTCGCGTGGAAATTGCCCGAGGGCGTAACCGCTGGCGGGCCGCGATATCCGGTTCCCGATACATTACTCATTTCCGGTATTATGAACTATATATACAAGGGCGATTATGCCGTTCTTGTAGATTTGAAAGTGCCTGAGAATACAAAGCCGGGGCCGCTGAGTATCTCGGTAAAATCCGATTGGCTTGCTTGCACCGACGAAGTTTGCGTACCCGAGCAAGATAGACTCTCGATCACTCTGGAAGTCGTTGGTAAGGACACAGCGATTAAGCTGAACAAAGCTTTTAACGACTATCGCAAAGCCTTACCGCGTCCGCTGGGCAGCGCGGCGACCTTCATGGTCAAGGATGACCTGTTCCGCATCTCCGTTCCGTTTCCGGCAGATAGCGACGTCGCCGCACCCTATTTCTTCATTCTGCAAGACGGGATTGTGGACTATGCCGCGTCGCAAAAAGTCAACCGTGACGGCGACATGCTGGTCATCGAAACAGGCGCCCGCGGCGATGCATTGCAGAATATTTCCGGTGTCCTCAAAATCGGGCCGCATATGGGGTTTTCCTTAGACGCCGCCAGCGGCAACGTGGAAATGTCTGGTGTTCCTTTAAACAGCGGTGGTGACAACGAAAATTTTATCAGTGGTGACGACCAGTCTAAAACGTCTCTGCTATTTTTGGCCCTTGGCGGTGCGATAATCGGCGGCTTGCTGCTCAACCTGATGCCCTGTGTCTTTCCAATCCTGAGCTTGAAAGCGATCAGCCTTGCTAAAGCGGGTGGCGATGAAATTGTCGTACGCCGGGATGCCTTAGCCTATACCGCAGGCGTGGTTCTGGTCGCGACGGCCTTAGGCGGATTGCTGCTAGCACTCAGGGCAAGCGGGGTAGCGGTTGGCTGGGCCTTCCAGCTTCAAGACCCACGGATCATCTTCGTACTATTGGCACTAGTTACTGCCATAGGGTTCAACCTTGCAGGCCTGTTTGAGCTACCTAATGTCAACTTCGGCGACAAGCTCGCCCAGAAAAATGGGGCGGCGGGTTCTTTTTGGACCGGCGCGCTCGCTGCCTTTGTCGCAACCCCCTGCACCGGCCCCTTCATGGCCGCCGCATTGGGCGCAACCATCGTACTCCCCCCCATTGCCGCATTAGTCATTTTTGCAGGCTTAGGCGTCGGACTCGCGCTGCCCTTCCTGCTCATCGCTTTCATCCCTGCGATCCGCAGTCGTTTGCCGAAACCCGGGCCTTGGCTGAACAGTTTCCGCAAGGCCATGGCCATTCCGATGTTTGTCACCGCCATCGGCCTCATCTGGCTGCTCGGGCGGCAAATCGGAGAAGACGGATTGGCGCTATCCTTGGTCTTCCTGCTGCTCGTGGCCTTGGTTCTTTGGTGGTTTGGTGGCGGCCAAATAAAAGGCCTCTCGCGCGGCCCACTCGCAACAACCGCCCTAGCTGCTTCGGTTATTGGCGGCGTGCTGCTCCTGCCTGATGACACGGCAATGGAAAGCCAGAAAACGGCTACCGCATCGTCTGCAACATTACCGAGTGAACCATTTAGCGAGAAACGGTTAGCCGAACTGCGCGCAACCGATCAACCGGTCTTCGCCTATTTCACCGCCGACTGGTGCATTACTTGTAAAGCCAATGAGGTTGCTGCCGTCCAGCGTCAGGAGACCGCCGACGCGTTTGCCAAAGCAAATGTTACAGTGTTGATGGGAGACTGGACCCGACCTGATCCGGAAATCAGCAGATTTTTAGAAAAGCATGGCCGCGCCGGTGTACCGCTCTATCTATATTATGCGCCCGGCAAAGAACCTGTTATATTGCCCCAGATTTTGACCATCGGGACACTGACCGATTTAGTCGCATAACTTCCCGGGGCTCAATATTGATTGAACAAAAAGGACGTTGCAATGCTGTTTAAATCCACCGCGGTATCAATTACCGCCATTGCCGCTCTAGGCATTGCGATGCCGCTGGCCGCCGCGCAGAAAATTGGTGCCGTCGCTCAGGATTTCAAATTGACAGATATATACGGGAAAACCGTGCAACTATCGCAATTCCGAGGAAAGACTGTGGTTCTGGAATGGCACAACCCAGGTTGTCCGTTTGTGACGAAACACTATAGCAGCGGTAATATGCAAGCGACCCAGGCCGCTGCCCGTAAACAGGGGGTCATATGGCTCACCATCAATAGCGGAGCCAAAGGCAAACAGGGCTACATGAATGGCAAAGAATCACAGGCATTGGTTAAGAAACAGGGCATCAATTCGGATCATTATCTGCTCGATAGCAAAGGCGTCGTCGGCAAAGCCTATTCAGCCAGAACGACGCCCCATATGTATATTATCGATGATTCAGGAAAGCTGGTTTATCAAGGCGGCATTGATGATAAGCCCACGGCAAATATAGCTGATATCAAGGATGCGCGCAATCACGTCACCGCTGCCTTGGCTGAACTTAAGGCAGGTAAAGCCATTAGTGTTGCCCAATCCCGGCCTTATGGTTGCTCGGTCAAATATGCCGGGTAGATGCAAATATGGGAAGAATGGATAAGTAGAGCCGTCGCGCGATACTCAACTGAGCGCGCCAGCCCTACTCACCTAAAGTCCGGCGGCTCGCAAACCCCCTGAAAGCCCCGTAAAGGAATGCCGGACATAAACTAACAACAACAATATCGTGGCTCTTAAGCAAAACGAGGGACAGATTTAATACACAACTGAAATCTGCCCCTCTTCTTCGTTCCGACGGCCTGCGACCCTAAGCCGCCGCCGGACAAACTGATAAACCACTAGGTAGAAGGCCACACGATACCCGCGATAATCTTATACTCGTTGACTTCGTTTGTTTTTACCGTCCACAATAAGCGACATAAAAATATCACTTCTTAGAACTGAACCGCTGAACCCAGTACGGTGGTCCGCGTCAGTTGGTAGATATGTAACTTGTATAGAATGCTTTACCCGAACGGGACATGAACTGTCTTGTAAACTATAGTAAACTCGCGTAACGTTTTGAAATTATATTACATTTTTTTGTAACTTTATCCACATTTGTCGATCGTAGACTAAAAAATGCTGCGTCGCACAAAAATCGACGAAAAATCGATTCGCGATCGCCGCGTTTTCGAACCGCAATTTAGACCGTTTCAGACCACATTATCAATCGTACAACTAAGCGGGTTTACGAAACTTCATAACAAAACGGTTAGTTTTTCCGCGCACTAACGGGTCAAAGACATTTTTCTCAAAATCATCATCGGGATTGGCAAACATATCGCTCTGTGCTTCCAGCACAAAACCCGCTTTCGCAAAGTCGGCTTTCACCGTGGCGGGATCAATCCGATGGCTTTTTTCAACCACGGCTCTGGTATCTCCAGCATTACCAACATGATCAACCACAGCCACGATACCGCCGGGCTTCATACCGGCATATAGCTTGGTCAGAAAGGCGGCTGGATCCATCCGGGCAAATTTGAACTTTTCGCTTTCCCAATAGAGATCATGATAGATGAGATGCATCATGGCGAAATCATAGCTGCTAGGCTGAGGCGTAAAATCGTCCAATTGGGAAGGAAACAGGGACACACCGGGCTGCCGCGTGACTATGCCTGCCCATTTTCCCTTCGCCGCATCGCTCGACACAAATTGCGGTGGATTCACGGCGACAACTGACCCGCCTGCACCGACTGCCGCACCCATAATCTCGCTATAATAGCCGCCGCCCGCAAAGATATCGACTACCGCATCACCAGTTTCAAGTCCCATAAAAGCCAAAATTTCGGCTGGCTGACGGCTGGCATCCAACGCCAGATCGGTTTCCTCGCGGCCAGGTGCAGCGACAGCGGCAGTAAAATCAGGGCCAGCTTTGATTGCCGCCTCGGACGAAGCAGATGCGGTATCGCCATTGTCATAAGAACAGGCGCTGAGCGCCATGGCGGAACTTGCCAATGCCGTCAAAAATACTGCTCGCATAACATCTATCCCCGAATATGATCATGAACAGCATGAACCCCTATGCTGGCATGTTCAAGGCGGACCGAAACCGTTCGTCTATCGATGAATGTCGTTGATCGAGAACGATGCTGAAAATTTGGTTACGATGCCCGCCAAAAATCAATATATTCAGATCAAAATTTCTTTTGCGTGCGGCCAAAGCCCATTTTCCGAGTTCCGGGCTTCCCCTCCGTGGCGCGGCCTTTGGGTTTTGCCAATTGCAAATCGGGCGGTAAGCCCAATTCATCTGCTTCTAGTTTGCGAATTTCATCACGCAGACGTCCGGCTTCTTCAAATTCCAGATCAGCAGCCGCATCGCGCATACGTTTTTCCAGACTCTCGATATGGCTGCGCAAATTGTGACCGACGAGGTGGGCGGTGTCGTCATCGATTGGCACCGTGACTTGGTCTTTGCTTGCAACATGAGCGACAATATCACCGATGTTTTTCTTGATCGAAACAGGAGTGATTCCATGAAGCTTATTATAAGCTTCCTGCTTCTCGCGCCGCCGCCCGGTTTCATTAAGTGCGCGTTCCATCGATCCGGTGATGCGGTCAGCATAAAGGATTACGCGCCCATCCACGTTACGAGCCGCACGGCCGATGGTTTGGATAAGCGACGTCTCGGAACGCAGGAAACCTTCCTTGTCGGCATCCAATATGGCTACCAATCCACATTCCGGAATATCCAGACCTTCGCGGAGCAGGTTTATCCCGACCAAAACATCATAAACGCCCAAGCGCAAATCCCTGATCAGTTCAATCCGTTCAAGCGTCTCGACATCGCTATGCATATAGCGAACCTTCAGGCCTGACTCATGCATGAATTCGGTCAAATCTTCTGACATGCGTTTGGTCAGTGTCGTCACCAAGGTACGGTATCCTTGTTCTGCCACCTTCCTGCATTCATTGATCAAATCATCGACTTGATCATCAACCGGCTTAATCTCCACCGGCGGATCGATAAGTCCTGTCGGACGGATCACCTGCTCGGCAAAGACCCCGCTGGTCTGTTCCATTTCCCATTTTCCGGGAGTGGCCGATACACTGACGGTCTGAGGGCGCATAACATCCCACTCATTGAAACGGAGTGGGCGGTTGTCGATACAACTTGGCAACCGGAACCCATATTCGGCCAAGGTAATTTTGCGGCGATGATCCCCCTTTGACATGGCTCCGATTTGCGGCACGGTCTGATGACTTTCATCAACAAATAGCAATGCGTTATCCGGTAGATATTCAAACAGCGTCGGTGGCGGTTCACCAGGCAAGCGGCCGGTTAGAAAGCGAGAGTAATTTTCGATCCCAGCACAGCTGCCAGTAGCGGCAATCATTTCAAGATCGAAATTGGTTCGCTGTTCCAGCCGTTGATGCTCCAGCAACTTGCCCTCTGCCTCCAATTCTTTCAGGCGAACGGCAAGTTCCAGCTTAATAGCCTCCATAGCCTGCTTCATCGTCGGCCCGGGTGTCACATAGTGGGAATTGGCAAAAACCCGTACACGATCAAGGCTCGCCGCTTTCCGTCCGGTCAGCGGATCAAATTCAACAATTTCCTCAATCTCGTCACCAAAGAAGGAAATGCGCCACGCCGTATCTTCGTAATGCGACGGAAAAATTTCCAGATTATCGCCGCGCACCCGGAAGGTTCCCCGAGCGAAAGCCTGATCATTGCGCTTATATTGGAGAGAAACCAGCTGACGGATTATATCCCGCTGATCGACCGACTGCCCTTTTTTAAGATCAAAGATCATCGCAGAATAGGTTTCGACTGAACCGATACCATAGAGACAGGATACCGATGCGACAATAATCACATCATCCCGTTCCAGCAGCGAACGGGTGGCACTGTGGCGCATCCGGTCTATCGCTTCATTTACCGAACTTTCCTTTTCAATATATGTATCTGATCGGGCGACATAGGCTTCCGGCTGGTAATAGTCATAATAGCTGACGAAATATTCGACCGCATTATTGGGAAAGAAATTTTTAAACTCGCCATATAATTGTGCCGCAAGAATTTTATTTGGTGCCAATATCAAAGCCGGGCGCTGGGTCGCTTCAATAATTTTGGCCATGGTGAAGGTCTTGCCCGATCCGGTGACACCCAGCAGCACCTGATCCAGTTCGTCCTCATAAATTCCGGCAACAAGTTCCTTAATCGCCTGCGGCTGATCACCAGATGGCTCAAAATCGCTGACAAGTTCGAAGGCTCTACCGCCTTCCGATTTATCGGGGCGAACGGGCTTATGGGGGACGAAATTTTCATCCGTCTGCGGTTCCGCCAAACCTTCTCTGATAACCAGCTTCGCCATGATGAGGATATGGAACAAAACAGGTCCATTGTCACCCCCAATCTTGGAAGGAAGAAGACATTACACTTCGAAAATTTACAACATTGAACATTCACGTTATGGCGAAGAGAGGTGCAGTACATAATTGAGGGAAATATACGTGAAGAAAATACTGATATCGGTAGCTGCAGTGGCGCTATTGGCAGGCTGCTCTAACAACCATGCAGATACAGACGGTGATGGCAATATCAGCGCCGATGAAGTCGCAAAGGTGATGAACGAAGTCACTCTGGAACCCGGCGAGTGGGAAAACACAGTTGAAATCACCGACGTCAAAATTGACGGCCTCCCAAAAGGCGCGCCAGCCAATATGATGGACCGCATGAAAACAACAACGGTCAGCAAGAGCTGTATTACGGAAGAACAAGCCAAAAACCCGGGCGCGGAATTCTTTGCGGCTCAGGAAAAAACCAACTGCAAGGTCAAGAAATTTGACATGAGCGGCGGCGCGATCGCCTCAGAAATGTCCTGTGCCACTCCGGGAACACCCGGTGACATGACGATGGTCATGAACGGCCAATATGGTCCGAGCAGCTATGATATGACAATGGAAATGAACGGCGGAGCCGGCGGCATGAAAATGAACATTTCTGCCAAAAGCAACGGCAAGCGGATTGGCAACTGCCCCGCTGGCTAATCACCTCCAGCTAAACACCATAAAACGGAGCAAAGGCCACACGCTTTTGCTCCGTTTTCTTTTGCCTTGGCTGGTTCATACTCTTCTGATCATTGCATCTCGCGCGATGGGTGATAGGTTTCACTCCGAAATCGAATCAACTATCCCCCACTAGGAGAGAACCAAATGATTGCGTACACAATGCTCGGCACCAATGACAAAGACAAAGCCCTGAAATTTTATGATAAACTTTTTGAAGGAACAGACGTCAAAAGGCTTTTCGAAACACCCTTAGGTGGTCAATTTTACGGAAAGACGCCCGGACAACCGATGATCTGCATCACCAGCCCCTATGACGGTAACGAAGCTTGTTTTGGCAATGGCACAATGGTCGCGCTTTCCTTTGACAGTAACGAGCAAATTGATGCGCTTCATGCAAAGGCTCTGGAGCTGGGTGCTGTGGATGAAGGCGCACCGGGTTGGCGCATGCCTGATGTGTTTTATGGTGCCTATTTCCGTGATCTTGATGGCAACAAGCTGTGCATCTGCAAAATGAATATGGGGGGTTAGAACTGCGATCGGATATACACGCTTGCGCGTCAGCACTGTCGATAAGACAGATGCTGGCGCCTGTACTCCATAAATCCATTCCAAAGTTCACACAAATCACACGTGTTTTTCTGCTCCGCTTTCTGGCGTGTAAAATAGATGATATAATATTTCCGGAATGAGAAAGAAGCGAGATTATAGTAGCTTGTCTAACGCGTGTAGGAAACTATTTCACGGGTAATATTGTAAATCCGTTAAAAATGCCCCCCCCCCCCGCACAACCGTCAAAAAGACTCAAAATTACGCTGAACGGAACGTTTCCCGCTATCGCCGGTTCAATTGAACGACTGGAGTCTTGCCGATGGATGCCATCAGCAATTTACCCTTAGATATTACCCCGCATGATGGCGCGTTTCGAGAGGGACGCCATTATTTTGCGTGCCGTGTCTATTACGAAGACACCGACTTTTCCGGTATCGTCTATCACGCAAATTATCTGAAATATATGGAGAGGGCCCGCTCCGACATGCTCCATCAGCTTGAAATGGATCAGCGCGCTGCATTTGAAGCCGGGGACGGCACCTATGCAGTGGTCGATTTGCATATAAAATATATTGCGCCAGCAAAATTACAGGATAATCTGCTTGTCATAAGTAAAGTGCATAAGTTGCGTAAAGCCAGCGTTGAAATCGAACAGAACATATTGCGTGGAAACGATAAAATCGCGTCAGCCAACATTCAGGTAGCCTATCTTACGCCCGCCGGACGGCCAAGGCGGCAACCGGAAGCATGGATAAAAGCGTTTGCCGCAATAATGAACAGCGATAAATGACGACTTTGGATAATGATCGAAAAAATTAAAAGGATTTAGCTTTGCTAGACAGTATTTCCATTCACGCAGCATCCAGTGGATTTTCGCCACTAGCGCTGTTTTTACAAGCAGATATTATCGTTAAACTGGTGATGATCGGACTGCTTCTGGCCAGTGTCTGGACATGGACGATCATCGTCAGCTTTGCAGTAAAAATTGGCCGCATCGCGAGCAAATCAGACAAGTTTGAACAGTCTTTTTCCAAAGCTGACAATGTCGACAAATTTTACGATGATCACGGCAAATCCAACCTTCCCATGGCCAAGGTTTTGGCCGCAGGCATGCGCGAATGGCGGCGTTCGACCGCACGCGGACCGATTGATCGGGAAGGCACCCGCCAACGCCTCGCCACCGCGATGAACGCAACGATCGAGCAGGAAGTCGATAAAATGGCTGACCGCCTGAATTTCCTTGCCACCGTGGGCAGCGTTGCTCCCTTTGTTGGGCTGTTCGGTACGGTCTGGGGCATTATGCGCAGTTTTTCGGCCATTGCGGCAGAACAGAATAGTTCGCTGGCCGTGGTTGCCCCCGGTATCGCAGAGGCGCTTTTTGCTACGGCCATCGGCCTCTTTGCCGCTATTCCGGCGGTTATCGCTTATAACCGCTTCTCTCACCGGTTGAACAAGATTGAATCCCGCATGGGCCGCTTTGCCGATGGATTTCACGCGACATTGAGCCGTGAACTCGAATTGGGGAAATAAGTCATGGCAATGAACCTTGCTCCCGGAAATGGCCGTCGCAAACGGGGCCGCGCGCCGATGGCAGAGATTAACGTCACACCTTTTGTCGATGTTATGCTGGTGTTGCTGATCATCTTCATGGTCACTGCCCCCTTATTGGTAACCGGCGTTCCGGTGGACCTGCCGGAAAGCCGTGCCAATGCGCTGGAACAGGATCAGGAACCGGTACAAATATCGATCGATCAACAGGGCGTGATTTATCTTGATGATGAAGAAATGAGCCGCGATGGCTTGGCCGCGAGATTGGACGAAATTGCCAAAAACCAGAATGCCGAAGACCCACGCCAGATCATGCTGCGCGGCGATAAAACGCTGGATTATGGTCTTATGATGGGTGTGATGGGCGAACTGAACCGGGCAGGTTTGAACCGTGTGTCCTTAGTCACAACTGGTTCATCTGAGTGAATTTAGATATTAAAGGCTGTTATGGAGAAGGCTGAAAAAATTGGCTTGGGAATAGCGGCTGCTGGGCATATTGCACTGGTGGGCTTGCTTTCGCTCAGCCTGATTTCCCAGCCGGATGAGGCTTATAAACCCAAATCCATCGAAGTCATGATTGCCGACGAGGTAGGATTGGAAAGCGCGTCGCCCAACCCTGCGATGGTGCCTCCTGCAACCAGCGTAGCGCCCGAACTTGGTGATCCTGATCCATTGGACCAAATGCAGCCGGAACTGAGTGAACCAGAACCTATCAAACTGACCAAGGCACCCGAAGTAAAACCAACCCCGCCGCGGGAAAAGACCGCAGCGAAGCCCAAACCAAAAGCCCCGCCCCAAGCCAAACCGGCGGAAAAGGCCAAACCGCAGGAAGAACCCAAAGCAAAACCCAAGGGATCGCGGCTTGGCAAAGATTTCCTCAAAGGCGTGACCGATGAGACGTCCGTTAGCCGGAACCAGAATATTACTGCTGAAAAAGTATCGGCGAGCGCCGTGGCTTCCTTACAGCGGGAATTATACCGTCAGGTCAAACAACATTGGAAGCCGCCTACCGGAGCTGATGCTGAACTGCTGCGGACTAAAGTCACAGCGCGGCTAGACCGCAGCGGCAATATAGTCGGCACACCGTCCGCCACAACGTCCGGCATCACCGCCAGCAATCAATCGCAGGCCGATGTCCACAAAGAGCGCGCCATAGCCGCCGTACGGCTAGCCGCACCATATACAACATTTCCCGAGAAATTTTATGATGAGTGGCAGGTGATTGAACCGATACTCTATCTCGGAATATAGGAGACGAAACATGATCTCACGAATTTCCCGCAAACAATTCCACGCATGGATGATGGGCCTTGCCCTGTCGGTCGGACTGGCCGTACCCGCACAGGCTCAATTGACCGTCGATGTCGACAACAGCGCGGCCGATGATCTGGTAATTGCAGTACCCGGCTTTCCAACCCAGCAAAGCGTTGATACGCCTGCCGGATCGACTGCCGAACTCGGCAACAAGATCAGCGATGTTATCGTGAGCAATTTGCGCTCGAGCGGGCTATTCAAGCCGATTGGTCGTAATCAGGTCCGCAGCATTAGTTTCAACGAAGTGACCGAGCCGCAATTTCCTTACTGGAGCGGCACAAGCGCTTCCGCACTGATTCAGGGCTTTGTGCGCGCCAATGGTGACGGAAAGCTGACTGTCGGCTGTTATCTCTATGATGTCGCCTTGCAAACAGAACTAACCCGTCTGGGCTTTGTCGTCGATCCCGGTGACTGGCGGCGCGCCGCGCATAAATGTTCCGATCTTGTCTATTCCCGTTTAACCGGTGAATCGCCGTTTTTTGACAGCCGGATTGCCTATATTGCCGAAACCGGACCCAAAGGTAACCGGCGCAAGCGGCTCGCGATCATGGACAGTGATGGTGCAAACCACCGGTTCATCACCAATGGTCAGGCCACAGCATTAACTCCTCGCTTTTCACCCGATTATAAGAAAATTGTCTATTTAAGCTTTCTGGACGGCAACCCGCGTATTTATGTTTATGAAATCGGGACAGGCAGCCAACGGCTGATCACCCAGAGCACGAACCCGACTTTTGCGCCGCGCTGGTCACCCGATGGCAAGTGGATACTCTATTCGATGGCTATTGCGGGTAACACCGATATATATAAAGTATCATCGCAAGGCGGCCAACCAACGCGTCTAACCTTTGCCCCGGGTATTGATATCGGCGGCAGCTTTTCACCCGACGGCAGCCAAATCGTTTTCGAAAGCGACCGTTCAGGCAGCCAGCAACTTTATATCATGGGTGCCAATGGCGGCAGTGAACGGCGGATCAGCTTTGGTGGTGGCCGCTATGCTACCCCCGAATGGAGCCCGCGCGGCGATTTGATCGCTTATACGAAAATGGCTGGCAACTTCCGCATTGGTGTCATGACGCCAAGTGGCGGCGGAGAGCGCTTGCTCACCAACAGTTGGCAGGATGAAGCACCGACATGGGCCCCCAATGGCCGCGTTATTCAATATTTCCGTACCAAGCGCGGCAGCGGCGATGCGGGCATCTGGCAGGTCGATCTCACCGGCCGGAACGAACGAGAGTTACCGACGCCGGTAAACGGTTCTGACCCGGCGTGGGGTCCCTTACTGCCCTAAACGAAAGGCAACATATATAGTTTAGCAGCTGATTCAAATTAGATTACAAGTCACTGAAAACAGGTTATAACAAGCCCGCCAAGGGCAAATTTAAGGAGCAGAAATATGTTGAAATATGCGACCCCCCTCCTGATTACCACCGGACTGGTTCTCGCCGGCTGTGCAAAAAAAGCACCCGAAGAGTTGCCACCGCCGCCGGTTGGAACAACTCAAACAGGGCCGACCGGACCAACAGGACCGGGCTATACAAGCGGATCTCAGGGCGATTTTCTAGCCAACACTATGTCCGACCGAATTTTGTTTGATACAGACCGCTATAATGTTGATTCGCAAGATCAGGTTGTCTTGCAAAGTCAGGCCAAATGGCTGGCCCAGCATCCCAACGCACAGATCACGATTGAAGGCCATGCCGACGAACGCGGTACGCGCGACTATAACCTTGCACTTGGCGAACGCCGCGCCAATGCCGCAAAAAACTATCTCGCGTCATTAGGTGTCAGCCCAAGCCGCATGACCACAGTCAGCTATGGCAAAGAACGCCCCGATGCATTGGGTTCAGATGAATCCTCATGGGCCCAAAACCGCCGCGCCGTCAGCGTAGTGGTTAGATAAAATCTGATTATTCTTCGACCCAATGGACGAAGGGCAAAAAAAAGGCCGCTAACCTCATCGGGTAGCGGCCTTTTTTATATCTGAGACGAAGCCTATTTTTTGGTGCCGCTCATCGCCATTTCACCAAAAGCGCCAGCATTGACAGAACCGGTCAGAACGCCGTCAACAATAGTTGCGTTGCCCTCCAGTTTCATTGGCATAGGCACGGTCATGTTCATAACCCATGTCAGCGTGTTGCCGTCAATCTTGCCATCTTCCAGTGCCATAGAACCCATGGCACCTTCATTCATGCCGGTGAACGTGTCGCCATCAGTGACAATCGTTACAACAGAGGCTTGGTCACCCATGGGGGACTTGGTTACGCAATCATAAGAACCATCTAGGGACATATATATTCTCCTTTTAAATCAAAACCCTGACACTGCGCTCAGTCTTCGCTGACTGCCGAATCATTCGAACCATCTTCTTTACTAACATCGGTGTTACCAGCTTCATAGTCGCGATATTCTATTGGCATATTCAATGCTTCCAGTTGGGTTTTGATTTTGTCCGCGTCACCGACAATCACCCAAATGAACTTGTCGGGATTAATCGCCCCGGCCATAACTTTGTTAAGATCATCCCTCGTCAAAGCCTTATAACGATCCGCCACGGTTTCAGCATAGTTGGAGGGACGATGGAACATCACATCCCCTTGCATCTGGCCCAATACCCGGCTGGACTGTTCAAATTCCCCGGGCAACTGCCGCACATTACCATTAACCGTACGCTCCAGTTCAGCGTCGGTTACGCCGTTATCGCCAAGGAAACTCTCGATCTGTTGCTTGATTGCGGCAACAGCCGGACCGGTCTGGTTGGTCTGTACCGGCGCACGTATAATATAGGGAACAGCATGCTCACCGCGCAAAATCGTGTTGCGCGTACCATAGCTCCACCCTTTGGTTTCGCGCAGATCCATATTGATCCGGGATAGGAAATCACCGCCCAATATTTCATTGGCAGCATCCAGTGTCAGCAGATCATCCGTTCCCTTGAAAGGCAGGACCTGCCCCGCGAGAATCATCGATTGCGGCGAATTAGCACGGTGGATAACGACAATTTTTCCTTGCGCTGCGGGAATGGCCGCATCGAAATTCTTGACGGGCGCAGCTTTGCCAGAGGCTTTCCACCGACCAAAGTGCATTTCCAACTTATCGAGCAGAGTTTGCCGGTCAATTTGTCCGACAGCAAAAAGGCTCGCATTTTCCGGACGCATCCAGTTCTGGTGAAACTTGACCAAATCCTTGCGGGTAATTGCCGCAACGGATTCTTTAGTACCATTCCCCGAAAGCCCCCGTCCATAAGGATGAACATCGCCAAATAAGAGCGGCGGCAAGGCGTTGGTCGCGACACTTTGCGGATCAGTTTCTTCCCGATCAATCGCGGTGAGTTGCTGAACCCGGATGCGTTCGATATCATCGGTTTTAAACGCCGGATTTTTCACAATATCCGCCATGAGATCCAAAGACGCATCCAGATTGGGATTGACCGCGCTCAAACTGACACTGGTGCGATCCCGTCCACCGCCAACACTGACATTGGCACCCAAACGCTCTTGCTGCTCAGCAATTTGTATGGAGGTCAGGCTTGTCGTGCCTTCTTCCATCATGGAGGTCACAAAATTCTGCAGGCCGATTTTATCAGCGGGGTCGGCGGTCGCTCCAGCATCGAAGGATAAAGCCACACGGGTCATTGGCACCGCGTCACGTCGGGCAAAATAGACTTTGATCCCGTTGGACAAGGTAGAAGTTTCAACATCCGGAAAATCAACATTGGGAATTTCACCAACCGGCGGAAGCGATGACCGGTCGACTTTCACTGATGTAACGACATCACCCTCGCTTTGCGTATAAAAGGCCGGGGATGTCAGCGTACCCGTCCGTGCGCCTTTTCCGGAATCCACTTCCTGATAGGTTTCGCGTTTACCGGGGACAACACGGATACCGAGCACGGGCCGAGTTAGCCATTTTTTCATCGCTGCAGTCACTGACGCGGGAGTCGCGGAGGCGAGACGGGCCAGTTCCTTTTTATAAAATTCAGGATCGCCGGAATAAAGCTCACCCTTCGCCAGCGCCGTCGCTTTGCCGCTAAATCCGCCAACCTGTTCCAGCCCTGCGATCCGCGAGGCTGCATCACGGGTGGCCACTCGCTGGACTTCATCTTCGGTCGGACCATTTTGAATATAGTCTGCGACAATTTCGTCGAGCCGCTTCGCAACGATATCCGCATCTTCGCCGGGTTTCACATCTGCCTGTATCTGGACCAAGCTGCCATGGACGAAGGGCAAAACAAATGCGGAAACTGCAACCGCGTTTTTCTCTTCACGCACCATGATATTGTCCAGCCGCGAACTGGCAAGACCGCCAAGCACAGTCATGCCGACATCCAGTGGTGTATAATCGGCATCATTCAAACCCGGCACCACCCAGTTGCGATAGATGCGTGTGGTCGCGACCTTGTCTTTCATCACCTCGAATACAGGCTTTTCCAATGTCGGTAATTGCGGATTTAACTGCGCAATCGGTTTGCCCTTTGGAATGTCACCAAACCATTTTTGTACGAGCGGTTTGGCAGCAGCCACATCAATATCACCGGCCAGCACCAATATAGCGTTGTTCGGGCCGTAATGGTCAGTAAACCATTGCTTCATGTCATCCAGCGAAGCCGCCTCCAAATCTTCGAGTGAACCGATTGTGTCATGACCATAAGGGTGCCCCGCATCGGGGAAGAGCAATTCGGTCTGACGATAGCCAACCAGTCCATAAGGCTGATTATCACCCTGACGCTTTTCATTGGAAACAACACTAATTTGGTTGTCGAGCTTCTCTTGCGTTACCGCGCCAAGCAAATGGCCCATGCGGTCGCTTTCGAGGAACAAGGCGACGTCCAGCGCAGATTTTGGAACCGTCTGAAAATAGTTGGTCCGGTCCAACCAGGTGGTGCCGTTTAAATCGGTCGCGCCGATCTGCCGCAGCGGCTCAAAATAATCGCCCGGTGCATTTTCAGAGCCATTGAACATGATGTGCTCGAACAGATGAGCATAGCCAGTCTTGCCCTTAGGCTCGTTGGCCGACCCGACGCCATACCAGACAGATACCGCGACAATCGGGGCCTTACGGTCGGTGTGCACCAGAACCTTCAGACCATTGTCGAGTGTGAAACGCTCATAAGGGATGTCGACAGTCTTAACCAGTTCGCTCACCGGTGCAGGTTTCGCGCTGCTGTGGTGTTCGGCATAGGCGGGAGTAGTAAAACCCATAGCCATAGAGCCAAATGCTACAGAACCCAGCGCGATCGCCAGTGTGCGGGAAAAACGTGACATCCATTATTCCTTTTCAAATATTATTTATACGGAAACTATTATGCGCATGCGGACTTGTCGCGCAAGGTCTGTCTGGTCTTCGATCAACGTAGCATCCGTGCCGACTAACGATGCAAATGTAGGGCCTATTATTTTTTCCAACCCCAGAATAAATAGCAGGGCAATATGTTCCACGGCGAATAGCCGTTATCGATATGATCAAAATGCGGCGCCATGAAATCGCGTGCACGTTTTACGAATTGATAGACCAGAAATGCGCCGCCCGGACGCAAGGCGTCATAAGTTTCTTTGGCTATTTTGGGACCGAGCTGATCAGGCAATGTAGAAAATGGTAGGCCGGACAAAATATAGTCCGCCTTCTCATGCCCCAAATCACGGATGATCTGCTGAACATCCGCGGCAGACCCGTGAATCGCATAGAAACGACTGTCGTGGATGCTTTTGCTGAGATAATCGATGAAATCGGGGTTGAGGTCGATGACGATCAGCGTGGCATCCGGTTTCAGCCGCTCCAACACTGGCCGACAGAATGTCCCTACACCGGGGCCATATTCGACAAACAGATCGCATTCGTTCCAGTTAACCGGCTCCAACATCTTCTTGATCGTGACTGCCGAGGATGGAATGATGGATCCAACCATAACCGGATGCTTCAAAAATCCCTTAAAAAAGACGCCCGATGCACCGAATGTCCGGGTCGCACGCAATTTGATTCGGCCCCAGAATGGCGCTTTTGCGAGGCTGTTATTCAAACCTAATCTCCTAGTTTCATCTAGCTGTGCTATTAGGTCATAACAGTGTCATATTCAAACATCTTCGCGCTTGTCCGGGGCGAGCAGAGGTTTAAAAGAACAATATGGACTTGCACGACACCGGCTGTATCGCCGTAATCTTTTGCGCCCAGCGCACTAAAGCCGATGACGACGCTTATACAGCCGCCGCTGGCGTTATGAGTAAACTGGCTACCCAACAAACCGGCTATCTGGGTCAGGACAGCAGCCGTTCACCCGATGGTCTGGGCATCACGATTAGCTATTGGCAAGATGACGCAGCCGCAAAAACATGGCGCGATCATCCCGTTCACCGCGCTATTCGGGAGCAGGGACGCGGGAAATGGTATGAAAGCTACACGCTCCACGTCGCCCGCGTCGAACGCAGCTATGCGTGGGAAAAAGCAGAGAAGTCAGGAAAAACTGAAAATCCGGAAAAAATCTAGGATTGGCAAAAATAGCGTGCCATAGGATAGATATGGCTCATTCTCCCGCGTCCGCGATTGCCGCGAAAAAGCACAAACCAATTGATAGTGGACGCATGACGGTTTTATTCCTTGTCATGCTCGTCACTGCATCTGGCAATACCGCCATGCAATCCATTCTGCCGACAATAGGTACGCAATTGCATATTCCGGATTTCTGGGTCAGCGCAGCATTTAGCTGGTCCGCCTTGCTGTGGGTCTATACCGCACCCAAATGGGCGCGCCTGTCCGATCATCGCGGACGCAAAGCATTGATGCGGCTGGGGATGATCGGCTTTACGACATCCATGGCTTTGGCTGGTTTGGCGTTATTCCTAGGGCTTTTGGGATGGTATAGCGCATTGTGGACGTTCATATTATTCGCCCTATTCAGAACCCTTTACGGCGGACTAGGCTCCGCCGCACCGCCTGCGGTGCAAGCCTATGTAGCGTCCCGCACCCCGCGTGCAGAACGCACAAAGGCCCTCTCGCTTATCTCTTCATCTTTCGGCCTCGGTACGATTGTCGGACCGGCCATCGCACCGTTGCTGATCCTGCCGGTACTAGGTCTGTCGAGCCCGATGTTTGCTTTTGCAATTATCGGGATCATGGTGATGATCGCATTGGCGCTCAAACTGCCCAATGATGACCCCGGCTTTGAAGCGCGGGGGGTCGTAACCTCTGAGCCCTATAGTGCAGCGTCGTCTTCTAACAGTTTGAAGGATGATGGCCACGAAGATCACCTCATCGGAGAACAATCGACCGAAAGCCTGCCACCGCGGCTACTTTGGAGCGATGATCGCATTAAGCCGTGGCTCATTACCGGAATCATGGGCGGCAATGCCCATGCTATCATATTGGGCGTGATCGGCTTTCTGGTGCTCGACCGGTTGGGTCTACGCAGCGATCCGGAAACAGCAATTGAAATGACCGGCATTGTGCTGATGTCAGGCGCCGCCGCAACATTGCTTGCCCAATGGGGATTAATCCCCCTCCTGCAAATGGGTCCACGATCATCGGTATTATGGGGCATGCTACTCGCCGCATTAGGCTGTTTCATCATCGGCATGTCTGACGATCTTTACGGAATCATCATCGGGTTTGCAGTCAGTTCGCTGGGCTTTGGTTTATTCCGCCCAGGCTTTGTTGCAGGAGCCTCATTGGCGGTGGACCGGTCCGAACAAAATGGCGTCGCAGGCATAGTCACATCCGTGAACGGCATGGCATTCATTGCTTCACCGGCACTGGGTGTTTTAATATACACCTATTTCAGCGCTCTACCCTTCTGGATTGCAGTGACCCTATGCTTGTTCGTCTTCGGCTGGGGCTTCAAAACATTGAAACTGGATGAAGCCCCTGACCTAAATCATTAAAGTTCATAATTACTAGAATTCATGCTTACTGCCGCGAACGGGCGTCAGCATACCGGGGGAAACAAAACCGATTGGCTCCGCTCGCATGGCATTTTGTTTCAGCTCCGCTTCCATTTTGGAATATTCGTCCTCCATTTCCGGCGTGACCGAGGCACGGCTGTCTTTCAGCGCTTTCTCAAAATGCTTCATCGACACGGTTTCAACCAGTCCACCAAATTCACGCAAGGCATAAAGCCCAGCACGGCGCACCAAATCTTCCAGATCAGCACCAGAATAGCGTTCCGCCCGATCGGCTATATCGTCGAGATCGACATCCTTGGCCATCGGCATTTTTGCCGTGTGGATAGCAAGGATGCGGCGGCGGCCATCTTTTCCGGGAACCGGCACATAGACCAGTTCATCAAAACGGCCAGGCCGCAACAAGGCCGGATCAACCAGACCAGGACGGTTGGTTGCACCGATGACGATTACCGACTGCATTTCTTCCAATCCGTCCATCTCAGCCAGAATCGTATTGACGACACGTTCCGTCACTTGCGGTTCGCCCATGCCGCGTCCCCGCGCAGGGACCAGACTGTCAATTTCATCGATGAACAAGATAGTGGGAGCGACCTGCCGCGCGCGCGCAAATAGCCGCGCAATCTGTTGCTCACTCTCGCCATACCATTTAGACAAAAGATCACTGGATTTGATCGCAATGAAATTGGCTTCCGCCTCTCGCGCGACGGCCTTGGCAAGCAATGTCTTACCGGTTCCCGGCGGCCCATAGAGCAAAAACCCCTTGGCTGGCCTAATACCCAATCGGATAAATGCTTCCGGATTTTTCATCGGCAGCTCTATGCCTTCTTTCAAACGTATCTGAGCATCATCCAGACCGCCAATATCTTCCCAGCGCACATCGGGCATCTGTACCATTACTTCGCGCATGGCAGAGGGCTGCACACGTTTCAGCGCCTCGACAAAGTCATCCCGGCGTACCACTAGCTCTTCAAGAATTTCCGGCGGAACGGTTTCCGATTCCAGGTCAAGTTTGGGCATGATCCGGCGAACCGCCTCAATCGCTGCCTCACGGGTCAAAGCAGCCAAGTCGGCACCAACAAACCCATAGGTCGTGCGTGCCAGTTCCGACAGATCCACTGCCGGTTCCAGAGGCATGCCGCGGGTGTGGATGCCCAAAATTTCCTTGCGGCCGCGCATGTCGGGAACGCCAACAATGATCTCGCGGTCAAACCGGCCCGGACGGCGCAATGCCTCATCAATCGCCTCAGGACGATTGGTGGCAGCGATAACTACCAGATTGAGACGCGATTCAAGACCGTCCATCAGGGTCAATAATTGCGCTACCAGACGCTTTTCAGTTTCGCCCTGCACTTCGCCGCGCTTGGGGGCAATGGAATCGATTTCATCAATGAACAGGATAGATGGCGCCGCCTTGGCCGCGGCCTCAAAAATCTCGCGAAGCTTTTTCTCCGACTCGCCATAGGCGGACCCCATGATTTCAGGGCCGTTGATCAAGAAAAATTCTGCATCGCTCTCATTCGCCACAGCGCGGGCCAGACGGGTCTTGCCTGTACCCGGAGGACCATGGAGCAACACGCCGCGTGGCGGATCAACGCCAAGGCGGGTGAATAATTGCGGGTAGCGCAGCGGCAGTTCAACCATTTCACGCAGTTGATCGATGGTTTCATGCAGACCCCCGACGTCATCATAGGTCACATCCGCACGCCGATGCTCGGTTGATTCTTCATATTCCGGACGCAATTCGACTTCTGTATTCTCGTCAATATGCACAAAGCCTTTTGGCATAGTGGACACCACCATCAGGCGGATCTGCGTCAGTGAAAAGGCGGGAGCCGCCAACATCTGCTGTAATTGCGGCGGCATATCACTGCGATCGACCTGTTGTTGACCGTGGGTGGCGACAAAATCACCGGCATTTAAGGGCCGCCCCATGAAACTGCGTTTCAGACCGGCCCCGCTGCCCTGCAAGCGCAAATCTTTCTGTGCCGGCGCAAAAATTACTTTTTTGGCCGGTTTGGATTCGACTTTGCGTATTTCAACAAAATCCCCCGAACCGACACCGGCATTAGCGCGCTGCAAACCGTCAAGCCGGACAAAATCCAACCCCTCATCTTCCGGATAGGGCAAGACCGCGCGGGCCGGCGTTGCCTGCTTACCGCATATCTCGACAACATCCCCTTCCATTAGGCCTAATTTACTCAGATTATCGCGAGACAGACGAGCCAGTCCCCGGCCGCTATCTTCGGGGCGCGCATTGGCGGCCTGTAATTTTATCATCGGTGAATCAGATTTCGGATCAGGCGTTGGCTCGGACTTGGGATCAGACATCGGTATGGACTCCTGCCATTTTATTGTTTCCATCAAGATAGGGAGACAACCACCAAGATGCGACCCCGAATTTATACTGAGCAAGGAACAGGACCGGATTTCAGGCAAAAAAAAAGGCCAATCCCGAAGGACTGGCCTGTAAAAGTTTTTAGGAGAGGATGCCTGAAAGGCGAGTTCTAATTGGGCCAGAATCAATTATGTTGCAAGTGCGAAATAAACATTGATAGTTGCATAATTCACAACTAGCCATGTATAGGGATTACGTAATTTAGCTGATCTATTAAATATTTACACAATTTTGCATCACACCATTATTATTTAGCCTGGATGACAGATAATCATGAGACGCCTTCCCCCCCTACGTGCTCTAGAAGCATTTATTCGTGTTGCCAGACTGGGCTCGTCAAAGGCCGCGGCGGCTGAACTGGCATTATCGGCACCGGCACTAAGCCGCCGAATCAAGTCGTTGGAAGAGCATATTGGCAAAACGCTATTCGAACGCCGTAACCAGTCCATGGTTTTGAATGAAGATGGTCAAACATTGCTGGCCGCCATAGCACCTGCCATGGAAACTATCGGTGAAGCGGTTGACCAGATGACGGTTAGCGGCGGCGACTTGCGCTTACGTCTGGGCGTCCCGCCGCTTTTTGGAGCCACGCGATTATTGCCGCGCTTGACGGAATTGCGGAAACTTTTCCCCAAGCTCCATATTGACGTCGACGCGTCCTCCAATGCCGAGAATATGCTAGGCGATTCCATTGATGCAGCGATCATCATCTCCGATCATGTTGACCCCAATCTTTATGCCGTAAAGCTTGATACCAACAAAGTTTATGCGATTGCTTCGGTTGACCTTATCAGTGGCCCCAATGCCATCACTACGCCGGACGATTTGAAGGACCATAATATCCTTATCCATAGCGATATGACCAAAGCCTTTGATAGCTGGAAAGAAGCCGTAGGTTTGCCCGACCTTGACCCCACCAACGTCGATCAAATGAATAGCGGCCCGTTAATGCTGGAAGCTGCTGCGCAGGGTCTGGGCGTTGCAATCATGCATGACACCCATTTCTCAGGTGCAAATGATCCGCGACTCGTCCGATTATTCGATTATGATATCGACAGCCCCTATTCCTATTGGTTCGTCTGCCGCAAACGGGAAAAGAAAAACCGCGCCGTGCGGATTTTCCACGATTGGGTTCTGAAGGCCGGACTTTAAGGTGACCGGTCAGCCCGGCTTAATTCAAAACAGTCTATTGCTTGGCCGCCAGTTTTGCCAAAATATCGGATGCAAACAGGCTTAACGTGTCATCGCGCGCACCCATGATCACAATGCGATCTCCGGGCTGCGCAATATCAATCATGTGAGCGCCGCAATCCGCACGGTCCGCTATATGTTTAGCCGTTCCGCCTGCTGCATTCACGGCGTCGACAATAGATTCGCTGCCGATGCTGCGATCCACGGTACCGCCGAAATAGACGGGATCGCACAGGATCACGCGATCATCACCATCTAACAAATCCACAAAAACCTGAGCCAGTTCCGCACCCATCTTATGGATTGGTCCAAAACCATGAGGCTGGAAAAAAGCGATGATCCGCCCGGGGAAAGCTTTCATCGTTTGTAGGGTTGCAGAAATCTTGTCTGGGTTATGTCCGAAATCATCAATCACACTAATTTCATTCGCCGTGCCGACAACATCAAAGCGACGCGCCAGACCAGTGAAATTCGCAATGGCCGCAATCGCTATTGTCATGGGAACGCCCACTGCAATGGACGCAGCTATAGCGGCCAATGCATTGGCGATATTATGCCGTCCGGGAACCTGCAATTCGACCAGAAATTCTGCGCCTTCGGCCTCCAATATGAAGCTTGAGCTAAGCGGCGCTTCTTCAATATTAACCGCGCGCAGTTCAGCACCCTCCGAAAAGCCGAAACTGATAGCATTTTCCAAATCAAGCCCGCTTACCAATGCAGCGGTTTCGGCGTCGTCCCTGTTCCAGACGCAATATTGCGCCTTGCTGGCGAAGTCACCGAAAAGCTGGCGCAGTTCCTCAAGACTCTTATGGTCCAGACTGACATTATTCAGCACCGCAATTTCGGGGTTGAATAAAGCGATACTGCCATCGCTCTCGTCAACTTCGCTAACCATGATACCGCCATCACCAACCCGTGAGCTGGCAAAGGGCGCGTCATCCGCAACGAAGTTCTTCATGACTGCGCCGTTCATGATCGTCGGATCAAAATCCGCCTCGGTCAAAATCCAGCCAATCATGCCGGTCACTGTAGACTTGCCGCTGGTCCCGCCAATGGCGATGCTGCGCGGCGAGGCGTTAAATTGCTGGGCCAACAATTCCGCACGCGTCATTCGCGCGCAACCAAGCGCTTTTGCCTTCGCCACATCCGGCACGCTATCTTCAATCGCAGCAGAGGCGATCAAAATCTGGTCTCCAGATATAAGCCCGCTGCCATCCTGTGCAAACAGGCCGACACCTTTAGCTTTTAACCATTTAAACTTCGCCGCCAACCGCCCCTGATCCAGCGCACGGTCGGAACCCGACACCGTAGCGCCGCTTTCCCGAACAATCATCGCCAAAGGCAGCATGCCGGAACCGCCTATGCCGCAAAAATAATAGGATTTGTCATTAGTCATAATCCCCAGCTATGGCCTCGACAGCATTTTGGCAATTGCATTGGTGTAAAAATAAGGTCGAGGGATAAAAATATTGTGGAACGGGTCAGGATCGGCATTTGCGCACCATCAACGCCGCTATATGAAGAAGAAGCGGAACAGCTGATCAGTCTTGCCCACGCAAGCCATCCTGAGGCGGAACTCGTCTTTCACGATCAATGCTTTGCCATAGCGGGCCATTTTGCTGGCGCAGATGATCTACGCTCTTCCGCGTTCGTATCTTTGGCCAATGATCCCACTATTCATGCCATATGGTTTGCCCGCGGCGGATATGGTGCGGCGCGGATTGCAGATGCCATTTTGGCGCAGTTACAAACAGCCGCGCAGAATAAAATATATATGGGCTATAGCGACGGCGGAAACCTGCTTGGTGCGCTTTATAAGGCCGGAATCGGCACGCACGTGCATGGGCCGATGCCAGTGGACATACGGCGCGACGGCGGCGACGTAGCTGTCCGGCGGGGACTTGATTGGTTAGTCCGCCGCGATCCAACCGCGCTAGAACAGCACGTCGAGGCCGGTCAAAAATATGCCGCGTTTAATCTGATGACCTTGGCGATGATGGTCGGCACACCGCTACTTCCCGATCTCAAAGGCCATGTGCTGATGATCGAGGAGATCGCAGAATATCTTTATGCTTTCGACCGGGCTTTGTTCAACGTCACCAGTCATTTGGCCGATAAAGGGCTAGCTGGAATTCGCCTAGGCCGTGTTAGCGACATACCAGAAAATAACCGGCCATTTGGCGAAGAAGCCGAAGAAATCGTTCAGCGCCTATGTACCCGCTTTGCCATCCCCTATCTTGGCGACGCAGATATCGGTCATGATGTCGGGAATAAAATTGTACCCTTTGGATATATTCCGGATTAGATTTTCCTGCCGTCTCCGGCGGCCAATCCGGAAATAGCTCCCAAATATCGTCAGATGCGCCGCCGATCGGAATATATTATTCCGGTGCCTCGAACTCTCCGCGCGCGATCCTTTTATCCTGTCTATTATTTTCAAAATCGCTGGCATCGTGTCGTTCGCGAAGCTGCGTCTCTGGTTCGCCAAAAGTGCGATTGACCATCATACCGCGTTTAGCCGCCGGACGAGCACCTATTTGCGCTGTCCAGCGCTGAAGGTTTTTATATTCTTGCACTTGCAGAAATTCACCAGATTCATAAAGAACACCGCGCGCAAGACCGCCATACCAAGGGAATATCGCCATATCTGCGATGCTATATTCGTCCCCCGCGAAATATTCATTGTCCGCGAGATGGCGATCCAGCACGTCCATCTGCCGCTTCACCTCCATTGCATAGCGGTTGATCGGATATTCGAATTTTTCCGGTGCATAAGCATAGAAATGCCCAAAGCCGCCGCCGAGGAACGGCGCGCTGCCCATTTGCCAGAATAGCCAGTTCATTGCCTCGGTCCGCTTCGCGTGATCGGTTGGAATGAACATCTTAAATTTCTCAGCCAGATAGACCAGCATCGAACCGGATTCGAACAGCCGGGTTGGCGGGGTGGTGCTATGGTCCAGCAGCGCAGGGATTTTGCTGTTCGGGTTAATATCGACAAAGCCGCTACCAAATTGATCGCCTTCACCAATATTGATCAGCCATGCATCATATTCCGCTGCTGTGACACCAGCTTCCAACAGCTCTTCGAACATGATGGTGACTTTCACGCCATTGGGCGTGCCGAGCGAATAGAGCTGAAACGGATGTTTACCGACCGGCAATTCCTTGTCATGGATAGCCCCTGCAATCGGACGATTGATCTTGGCGAAACGCCCGCCGCTTTCGGAATCCCATTTCCAGATTTTTGGCGGTGTGTATTTGGACAAATTATCGGTCATTTTGCGTGTCTCCAAGATCAATCTAATTTTCCCGGGTGAAACGCGATGTCCTCCCGCGGGTGCCATCAATATAGCTTAGGTTTTCTTTTGCCACTGAGTAGAGCAAATAGCAGGTTTGTTTTTCTTTGCCGCGCAAAACGAATGCTTTACCGTTCATATCGCGTGCGCGGGACTGGCAGCTATCGACGAAAATAATCGCCATATCATCTTGCGGTTTGCCATCATGAAGAGTTTGAAAGCCGCTGCCCTCTATCTCGATGGTCTGTGCGGCATCCTCTTTGGACGTCCATCGGCCCTGCATTTCTGCTAGATAACCGATATGGGCAGCGGCCGGATCAATGGGGCCCGTGACCTTATTTGGCGTCACCTCATTTACTGCACTATCCGCTGAATCATCTCCGGCCGCACAGGATGCCAGCAACAAGCTGGTTCCTATGAGGCCGGAATATAATATGCTTTTCACAGATAGCTGCGTCGGGACTAGCCCAATGTTACGCTTTTGATCGCACCGGGCTGCGCTGGCGGCTCGCCTTTAGGCAGAGCGTCAACCGCATCCATGCCGCTCGTCACTTCGCCCCAGACGGTATATTGCCCATCGAGAAAGCTTGCATCATCCAGACAGATGAAAAACTGGCTGTTCGCGCTGTTCGGGTCCTGCGTACGGGCCATGGAACATACGCCGCGTGCATGAGGTTCTTTACTGAACTCTGCTGGAATATCTGGTTTGTCAGAACCGGACATACCGGTCCCGGTTGGATCGCCGCCCTGCGCCATGAATCCGTCAATCACGCGGTGGAAAACAACACCGTCATAAAAGCCGTCCGCAGCCAGTTCGGTAATGCGCTCAACATGGCCGGGGGCCAGATCAGGGCGTAATTTAATTTCAACATCACCCGTGTCGAGGTGGAGGGTCATTTTTTCGTGCGCCATAGGCTATTCCTTATAATTTGTGTTTTGGACGATGAATCTTCTGCTGCTGCATATAGGGTCGCTATTCAGAAAAATCACCCGCTGCTTTCGATAAATGTCACAAAAGATTGCAATTCAGGCCTCACAGCTACTACAAACCAGACGAACAATACGCCCATTATCGAAAAAAGGGAGCATCGACATGGCGGATATGACTAACGCTCCCGAGATGGAAGATGTCGCGGCGCCAAGCCTCGACGAAGATAACCGGCTAACCAACGAATTTGTTCGATCGGTTTCCGATGCAGTCGAAGCGGGCGATGACATCCTCGCTCAGGAATTGGTCAATCCGCTGCACAATGCCGACATTGCCGATCTGTTCGAACTGATCGACGCGAATGAACGGGCGCCGCTGGCCAGTGCACTAGGCGATCTGGTCAGCGCGGACGTCTTGGCAGAAATGAACGAGCACGTCCGGGACGATTTGTTCGAAGGACTTGATCCCAGTCAGATAGCCGATTTCACCGAGCAGCTGGATACCGATGACGCCGTGGCGATTATCGAGGATCTGGAGGAAGACGAACAACGGGCCGTCCTTGCCGAGCTGGAACCGGAAGACCGCGCGGCGATAGAAAGCGCCCTCACCTATCCTGAAGAATCCGCCGGACGGATCATGCAGCGCGATCTGGTCGCGGTGCCTGAACATATGAATGTCGGACAGTTGATCGACTATTTGCGCGAGCATGGCGACCTAACGACCGAATTTTGGGAAGTCTATGTTGTCGATCCGGCGCATAAGCCGGTTGGCACCTGCCAGCTAAGCTGGATTTTGCGGGTTCCGCGCGACATTGCCGTTGCCGATATTATGAAGCGCGAACAGACGTTGATCCCTGTCGATATGGATCAGGAAGAAGTAGCGCTGCGTTTCCAGAAATATAATCTAATCTCTGCCGCTGTGATCAATGAAGATGGCCGCCTGATCGGTATGATCACGGTCGATGACATTCTCCACATTGTCGAAGATGAGGCTAGCGAAGATGTCCTGCTGCTTTCCGGTGCCGGTGAAGGCGATATTAACGAACCGATCCGCGACAGCTATAAAGCACGTGTGCGCTGGCTCATCGCCAATCTGGCGACAGCGATGGTTGCCAGTTTCGTAATTTCTATATTCGGCGCCGCGATAGAACAGATGGTAGCACTAGCGGTATTAATGCCGATTGTTGCCTCCATAGGCGGCAATGCGGGCACCCAGACGATGGCCGTTTCCGTTCGCGCGCTCGCTATGAATGAACTGACACGGTCCAATACCCGCAGAATTATCGGACGCGAATTCCGGGTGGCATTGCTTAACGGAGCAACCATTGCTGTGCTGGTCGGCATCGGCACGGCGATTGCATTTGGCAACCCGATATTGGGCGGTGTTATCGGGACCGCGATGATGATCAATATTGTTATTGCCGGATTTGCCGGGATATTTGTCCCGGTCATGCTCGAACGCATGGATCAGGATCCGGCACTGGCATCATCCGTATTCGTAACAATGATCACCGACACCATGGGTTTTCTGGCGTTTCTTAGCCTGGCAGTGGTGAGCGGACTGGTAAGCTTATAGGCGGTAACACATGATCGAAACAGAACGGCTATTGCTCCGCCCCCATATCATCGATGATTTTCCTGCGTTCAAGGCCATGTTACAAGATCCAGTGGTCATGCGATATTTTGAAGGGGAACCATCTACCGACAACGAGATTTGGTTAAAGTTTCTCGAACATTTTGGTCGATGGGAGCTATTGGATTACGGTCTTTTCTCGATCATTGAAAAGGAAACCGGCCTATGGGTCGGCAATGCCGGTTTCGGCGATTTTCGTCGGGGCCTCGGCACAGATTTCGATCCTTTTCACGAAGCTGCGTGGGTTATGTCACAGGCGGGCCAAAATAAAGGATATGCCTTTGAAGCTATGTCCGCCGCGCATATTTGGCTGGAAAAGCAATTTTTTCCCGAAAAAACCGTTTGTATCATCAATCCTGAAAATGCGCCGTCGATCAGACTTGCGGGCAAGCTGGGATATCAAAAAAGCGGGATGGGAATTTATAAGGACAACGAAGTCGTTATGTTCCAGCGCCCCGGCCGATAAACCCTAACGCTGCAAACTATCTTCCGACTTTACCGCATAGGCTGCGGCAAAATTGGCCATATCCAGATAAATTCGGTCACGGCCGCAAGGCGAAATCATTTCACAGATCAGCGAATCAAAACATGGCCGATCACCCTGCACCACATAGCGCAACATATTGATCAGCAATATTTCGTCCGGCATGGTGTGTGGACAACAAGCACGGCCAATTTTAACAGTTTCCGGCCAAGCGCCGCCAATGGCTTCGACCAAGATAAGAAAACGGCTAGCCGCCAGATCACTCCCCAATCGGTCTTGTAGATAAGGCCGCGCATCATGATAGCATTTCTGACTCATCACTGCGACGCGTAGTGCCATGATGATCCGCGCCTCCGCGGATGCGAGTGATAGCAAGTCCGGCAAGGGCGTCACCAGCTTCGCGAGATTTCCAGACCATATACCCATTTATCGTTCTCCTCTTCCAGAATCGAAGGTCGACAATATGTTATTGATAATCATTTGCAATAAAAAACGTCGCTGAAATGCAGAAAAACCGAATTGCAAGAACCCATGCTTGCTTAAGAAAGGAAGTGCTGACGCAACGCCGCTTGACTAATCCGGCCCCGACCCACACATAAAGTCCATGCCGCTCAATATGACAAAAATTGCTTTTCGCAGCGAAAGCCCCGCGACGTTGCGGGCGTGGCTGGAATCCCATATTGGAAATCGGGCGACCAATGGCGAAGCACGACTAACCACCCGCTATCTGCCAAAAAGACATGCCGAAATGTTCGGTGGATCGCTTTATTGGATTCACAGCAAAAACAATAGTCGGCCGCAGTCCGATTATAGGCTTTCAGGAAAATGGCGAAGGCCGGCAATGGATCAGGCTGGAACCGAAGCTTATTGCGGTTCAGACCATCCCTCGCCGCGCGCATCAAGGCTGGCGCTATCTCGAAGAGAAAGACGCACCCGCTGATCTTGGCGAAGGCGCGGAAGGGGCGGAGGAAATGCCCGCCGAGATGCTGGGCGAATTGTCCAAACTCGGTCTGGTTTAACCCTCGCTCAGATCAAAGCTCAGCGTTCCTGCTCATCCACCCAATATTTAAGCAAATTATAGGCAATAGCGAATGGCGGCGGCGCTATAAACAGCGCATCGGCATCGCCGTTCATCGCTGACTTCACTTCATCCAGCGAGAACCATGCGGCTTCTTCAATTTCTTCCTCGTCCAACGTCAATGTCGGATCATCAGTCTGGCTCGTACAGGCCATCATGAGCGATGAGGGAAAAGGCCACGGTTGGCTGGCAATATAACGGACATTATGGACCTTGATTCCAGCCTCTTCCCACAGTTCGCGCGCGACGCCGCCTTCGATGCTTTCTCCCGGCTCGATAAAACCGGCAAGCGCCGAATATCTTTTGGGTGGAAAGCCAGGCTGTCGGCCAAGCAGTATTTTGCTGTCACATTCAGCCAGCATGATCGCAACCGGGTCGGTGCGGGGAAAATGTTCTGCTCCGCAGCCTTGTTTTTCTTTATCACATAACCGCGCCCACCCGCCTTTTCGAGATTCCGTTGGCTGGCCGCAATTGGCACAATAGCGGTGGCGAGCATGCCAATCGACCAAACTGCGCGCGGTGGCATAGATAGCCGCCTGATCCGGCGGCAAGACACCTAAAGATTGCCACAACCGCGGATCGGCGGTTGGCATCGCACTGCCCGCTCCATTAAGCTCGGCAAAGCAAGGCGTATCGCCATCAATCCCCAGCAGCAGCAGATCATTATCGGGCGACGCCTCATATAGCGATCCCCAAGCCAGATCACCCAATTCATCAAAAACCGGACTCAATCCGTCCAGCTTAAGCAAGCGCGCATTCGGTCGCATCATCGCTTCTTTAAGCCGCTCTGGATTAACACGGACCTGATCGGCTCGGTCGATTGTACCGCCTGCAAAGGTCGGGATAATGGCGCTGAGATCAGTCGTCATAATCGGGCTTACTAGATCACTCATAGGCTTGTCTTTCCGCCGCCAGCTGACATTTGCTGGATCAAATCGGCATAAACATATTTCGGAAAATCCGCCTGAAACGGATAGCTGTTGGACGGCATATACTGCGTGTAACCACCTGCGCGAAAACCATTACTGGTATCGACAAAGGCAGATGTCCCGGCTGCACCACCCCATCCATAGGTTCCTGCCGGACTAACTGCTGTGCCCAGACCGACACGGCCACCAGCACCAAAGCCATGATTGACCACCCAAGTGCCTTTCATATCGACGCCGGCGGGTAGCAGGTTAGACATACCGAGCTTTGCCGTTTCCGGGTGCATGATCGCTGTACCTTTATAGGTTCCGAAACCTAGCAGCATGGCAAGGAACTTGTCATAGTCCGCAGCGGACCCCACCAGGCCTGCGCCGCCAAAAGCAAATGCGGGCTTATCAAGAAAAATGCTATTTTCTGCCGGATCTATTGGGAGCAATTTGCCTGCAAAAGGCGCATAATTGTCGGTAAAATCTTGCACACGGTCGGCTGGCAACTGGAAAAACGTATCTTTCATTCCCAGTGGATCAAACATGCGTTTCTGCAAAAATTCATCCAATGGCAATCCGGAAGCCACCTCGACGACATAGCTGAGCAAATCAAGGCTAACCGAATAGCTCCATCTCGTGCCGGGTTCATAAACCAGTGGCAATGATGCAAGATTTTTAGAAAATGTCGCAGCATCCGGCGTCGGTGCACCCGGCTCGAAACCCGGTATAGGCATCCGGCTAACCACGCCCGGCGTAATGCCTTTCGCAAAATAGGCTTTCAGGATCGGACCTTTGCTAATGATTGTATAGCCCAGACCCGCTGTATGGGTCAGCAAATGGCGGATGGTGATCTGCGTACGGGCGGCCACAGTCTCGGCCAGCGATCCTTCGGGGTTTTGCAAGACCCGCATGTTGGAAAATTCGGGCAAAATATCTGCAAGCGGCTGATCCAGTTTTAACTGGCCATCCTCGATCAGCATCATCACCGCCATGCCTGTCACCGGCTTGGTCTGCGAATAAAGCCGCCATAATGTGTTCCTATCAACGGGCTTTTCACCGCCCAATTTTTGGGTTCCGGCAGAAATGATCGCCGGGTCATTCTGTCCCATGCCAATGGCTGCGAGCATGCCCGCCACTTTTTTCTCGGCGACATATTCGTTAATAATCTTAGTCAGACTAGGAAATTGCGTTGTCAGGGAACTCGCAAAAGCAATTTTCGGCATACCGGCGAGCAAGCTGCTGGCACCGATGGCTCCAAGAACGGAGCGCCGACTAAATGCTGGGAGGGTTATTTTGTCCGTCGTCATTCTGATCCCTTCGATTTTTGCTTCATATTCCAGCGCACCGCCTTGGCAAATAAAGTCGGCAGTCCGGCATCCTCAATCCCGTGCATCGGCCACCAAATAGCGGTTTCGATGTCGGTTTTTTTATTATCATCATTGTTAATACTGATTTTGTCACTTTGATAAACCGCCAAATCAACCTCAAGCGAAAAATGCGTGAAGCTGTGCTGAATGACATTCTCATGCAGTCGCCATTTTCCGGCAAATGGCGGCTCGCCATGTCCATCGATTCCGGCCGCCCAATTGTCGTCGGGCAGCGCGCGCATAGAACCAAGCATGCCCTTTGACGGGCGTGTGACGAGCAATAATTTGTTGTCCTGCTCCACCCAGAAAAACCGGCCCTTGCGCGTCGGCTTCGCTTTTTTGGGCGGTTTTACCGGATAGCGTTCCTGATCGCCTGCGGCAAAAGCCAAGCAATGCACCTGCACCGGACAGATTTCACATTTTGGTGATTTTGCGGTGCAAATGCTCGCACCGATATCCATACAGGCCTGCGCAAAATCACCGGCGCCAGTTTCTGGCGTCAAAACATCCATAGCAATACGGATATCCGCTTTGCCTTTGGGTAACGGTGTATCAATTGCGAACAGCCGCGCCGCCAGACGTTCGATATTGGCATCCACAACCACGGCGCGCCGGCCAAACGCGATAGCCGCAATGGCCGCAGCGGTATATCCGCCGATCCCCGGCAGTTTTAACAGTTCAGCTTCCTCCTCTGGAAAGATGCCGTTCAAATTTTCTGTCACATATCGCGCGCATTTATGAAGGTTCCGCGCCCGCGCATAATAGCCCAGCCCCGCCCATGCTGCGAGTACATCAGCCTCATCCGCGGCCGCCAAATCCCCGACCGTTGGCCAGCGCTGGGTGAATTTGATAAAATAGGCAATAACCGCAGCCACCGTCGTTTGCTGTAACATCACTTCGGACAACCAGATATGATAGGGATCGGGCAAACTGCCAGCGGCGGAAAGCGCAAGCGGAATACGCCAGGGCAAATTGCGTGCGTTATCCACATAATGTGCACTGATTTTGGCGGTTATTTTCTGCGTTTCACCGGTTATTCTATCGACGCCCATAGGGCGCCTATGCCATGGTGAAACGCTATGGCGAAGGAAAATGTTCCAGACGGTGAAAAGCCAAAGCGCAAGAGCGCCAAGCGATCCGCTGTGGGCAGGAAATTTCAGAAATATCAACGGCCACGCGGCGGTGAGGCGCGGAGCATCTCTGACCTGATGCCTGACGTCGGCCGCGCTGCATTTAGACGCTTTGGTTTCATCCAAAGCTCGGTCGTCAGCCGCTGGCCGGAAATAGTCGGAGAACGCTATGCTGATGTCTCCCTGCCCGAATCAATCCGTTTTCCGCGCGGCGAAAAAGAAGGCGGTACGCTCCAGTTATTGGTTTCAGGGGCCCATTCCACCTTGATGCAACATATTACGCCAGAGATTATCGAGCGGGTGAACCGCTTTTTCGGCTATGGCGCGATCAGTCAGGTGCGATTCAGACATGGCGATGTAGATTCCGCAAAAGACCCTGAAAAGCCTAGAGAAAGACGGGTCTCGCTACCACCTTCGCTGAAACCGGCACCGATAGAACTGGGCGACAGCCTGCGTGATATTGGTGATCCGGAATTGAATAGAGTGTTGGAATCACTCGCAACTGCTATTGCCAAGTCGGAAGGCGCTCCGCAAATAGAAGAGCCGAAGCCGATTACCATCGTTGGAAAAATCGGCGGCGGCAAAAAGCGTGTGCTGAAAGAAACAAAGGACGACGAATGAAATTTGCCAGCGCCTATCTTGCTTTTGCAGCCCTCGGAACCGCGACCATCATCGCCGCCCCGGTCGCTGCCCAAAAAACAGACTGGACGCAGCGGGTCACCATGTCTGACAAGGGCGGCCACATAATGGGCAATCCCTTGGCCAAGCATCGGCTCACCGAATATATGAGCTATACCTGCAGCCATTGCGCGGCTTTCGAAGCCGAATCGTATCAACCGCTGAGATCCAGTTTTATTCAAAAGGGCCATATCAGCTTCGAGGTCCGCAATCTTATTCTCAACCCGATTGATTTAACCGCAGCGATGCTCGCCCGCTGTGGTGGACGCACCAAATTTTTTGGCAATCACCGCGCGCTCCTAACGTCTCAGAAAAGCTGGATGAAAACATTCCAGTCATCTTCTCCAGACGTGATGGAATCTTTGAATGATGGCACCGTATCTGAACGGCTGAAAAAAATTTCCAAGGCAGCAGACTTTTACGGCGTGATGAAAAAACGCGGCTATTCAGCCAGTCAGGTCAATGTTTGCCTCTCCGACCAGTCGGCGCAAGACAAGATTTTGGGTATGACCAAATATGCGACCGAAAGTTTAAAACTGTCCGGCACACCCAGCTTCGCGTTGAACAACGTTCCGATTGATAAGGTTCACAATTGGGAACTTTTACGACCTACGCTGGCGGCCCTGCCCCAATGAATATTCAAACTCGAATGAATAACAGGAAATTACTTATGGCTAAATCACTCTATTTCGCACCCGTCGCGCTCGCACTGGCACTTACCGGCTGCGGCGGAGCAGCAGAAACCGAAAGCGGCGCGGCTTCGGGCGACAAGGTTGAATCTGTCGCGGCACCGGAAGGCCAAAAATGGTCTGATACGGTCGCTAAAACGGAAGCAGGCGGTTATGTGATGGGCAACCCCGACGCTCCGATCAAGCTGGTCGAATATATGTCGATCACCTGTTCGCACTGCGCCGATTTTGGAGAGCAAGCGTTTAATTCTATCCGTGACGATTATGTCGATAGCGGCCGTGTGAGTTTCGAAATCCGTAATTTCGTGCGTGATCCACTCGATCTTACAGCGGCGATCCTGTCACGCTGCGGCGGCGAAGGTCCGTTTTTCGCATTGACCAAACAGGCGCTCGGCAATCAGGCACCGATGTTTGAAAAAGCACAGGCTATGGGCGAAGAAACCTACAAAAACATATTGGAATCCGATCCGAAAGTGCGGTTTGTCAAACTGGCTGAACAGCTTGATCTGGTGAGCTATTTTCAACAGCGCGGGATATCTTCCGACCAAGCCAAAACCTGCTTAAGCGACGAAGCAACGGCTGAAAAACTAATGGCAGACACACAGGTTGCTGTGAAAGATTATGACATTCAAGGCACACCAACCTTCCTTATCAACGGTCAGAAGATTGAAGGTACAAATTGGGTCATGGTAGAAACAAATTTGAAAGAAGCTGGCGCGCGGTAGGCGCTCTTCATCGCTTGGGGGAGCGGGCAATGCGGCTAAGGAGTAAAGTTCGGGCGAGGCACGCAATGTGCAAATAAAGAAGCTCAAACTTTCGGGCTTCAAAAGCTTTGTCGATCCCACCGAGCTGCGCATTGAAAAAGGGCTGACCGGCGTGGTCGGCCCCAATGGCTGCGGCAAATCCAACCTTCTGGAAGCTATCCGCTGGGTGATGGGCGAAAGCTCTGCCAAATCCATGCGCGGCGGCGGCATGGAAGATGTGATTTTCGCCGGCACCCAAAACCGCCCCGAACGCCAATTTGCAGAAGTCGCGCTCCATGCCGAGCGCGAGATCAATGATGTCTCTTCGCTCCACGTCGGGGATAATGACAGCGAGCTGGAAATTGTCCGGCGCATCGAACGCGGCTCCGGTTCCGCTTATCGTGCCAATGGCGTCGATGTGCGGGCCAAGGACGTCGCGCTTATTTTCGCCGATGCCGCGACGGGCGCGCATAGTCCCGCCTTGGTGAGTCAGGGCAAGATCAGCCATGTCATTTCGTCCAAACCAACCGAACGGCGCGAAATGCTGGAAGAGGCCGCCGGCATTTCCGGACTGCATGTCAGGCGGAAAGATGCCGAGCAAAAATTGCGCGCAGCGGAGAAAAACCTCGCGCGGCTCGACGATATATTGGGCGATATGGAGCAACGCGCCTCTGCCCTGCGGCGCCAAGCCAAACAGGCGGAACGCTATAGAAAGCTGAGCAGCGAGATCACGACGGTCGAGGCTCGCCTGATCTACGCCCGTTGGCGGGAAGCCGCAGCGGCAGCAGAAACTGCCAAGGCGGAGGCAGATGCAGCCGAAGCGACTGTTAATGCGGCACAAATTGACCAACAATCCGCCGTGAAAGCGCAAAATGAAAGCGCCAAGACATTAGGCATTTTACGCGCAGACGTCACCAGAGCGCGGGAAGAAGCCAGCGAATCCAGCCATCGCCTTTTATCCCTGACCAATGAACGCGATAATCTGAAAACCCGCCTGCTTGATTTGCAGGCGCAGGCACGGCGCATCCATGATGACAATGCGCGAGAGGATCAACTGACCCGCGATGCAATGGAAGCCTTGTCGCGGTTAGAGCAGGATAATCAACGCCTGACGAGCGAATTGACCACGTTACAATCGGAACGGCCGGGGCTAGAACGCGATGCCGAGAAGGCGGAACGTGCGGCTAGCGATAGCGAAGTCGAACTAGCCAAAGCCGTCGCCGAAGAAGCCCGCATACAAGCAGAGATTAAGGTCGCCAATGCGGCCTTAGAAGCCGCGCAGACCCGTCATGGACGCCTGTCCGTTGAACTGGAACGACTGGTGAAAGAACGCGCCGAAATGGGCGATGAGAAGGAACTCAAGGCTGTTCTAACGGACGCTATTGCCTCCCGAGAAGCTGCCCAGAAACAGGCAGATGGCAGTGGATCGCAAATCTCGGCACTCGAAGCACAGCGACTTACTGCCAGCGAAGCGCGCGATCATGCGGAATCCGCCCTTGCTTCATCCAAGGCCGAGTTGGCTGGCCTTACGTCCGAACATCGTGCGCTCGAAAGGGAGCTTTCCAAAGGCGAGAGCGATCATAAAGCGATCGACCGGGTCAAGGCCGCACCCGGTTACGAGCGCGCCTTGGCAGCAGCCTTGGGGGATGATTTGCTAGCGTCCGTCGGGGAAGACGGGGACCGCTATTGGGGTGGTGGCGCTTTGCCTGCCGCTGGCGACGCCCCCGACGGTACCGAAATATTGCTCGATCATGTCGAGGCACCGGAGGAATTGCATAGCCGGCTGTCCCAAATTTTTGTCGCCGATAGCGATACAAACCAGTCTCTCACCGTCGGCCAAAGACTGGTGACGAAATCAGGCGCTGTTCGTCGCTGGGACGGATTTGTTGCCCGCGATGATGGCAATGCCAGCGCGGAACGGCTGGTACGGGCCAATCGGTTAACCGAACTAACCGGCTTGATGGAGCCAGCCAAAGCGAAAGTTGCCGCGGCAGAAACCGCCTTGCACGAACAGCAAACCGCTATTGCCACAGCGGAACAACAGCTAGCAGAAGCCCGCATGGCCCGTCGCGAGGCAGAAGATTTACTGCGGCAAACACTGCGTGAAGCGGATCAGGCAGAAGAAGCCGTGGACTGGCTCCAAAAACGCACCACCAGCCTGTCCGAACGGGAAGCGGCCCTGAAAGAAGAAGCGGCGACCGCTCAAGCAGAATTGGAGACGGCTCAAAAAGAACGCACCAGCCAGCCCGATGGCGCAACACAGGAACGCGCACGCGCTGCCTTGCAGGACCAGCGCGATGCCGCGCGCCAACAAGTCATGTCCTCGCAGGCCTCTCTATCCGGTCTCGACCAAAAGCTAGCGCAGGTAAAAGAACAGAAAGCCGTAGCGGGCGCGCAGATTAAATCCTGGCGGGATCGTTCCAGCGAAGCCGCGACGCGGATGGCGGAGATGACCAAGCGCGGCGCAGCGATTGAGGCGGAAGTAGATAAGCTTGCCGACCGGCCGCGCATCATCGAAGTAGAAGTGACCAAATTGGAAGAGCAGCAGAATGCGCTCAACCAGATAGTGACGGACAAGGATACGGCGCTACAAACCGCCGAGCTGGCCCAGCGCGACCATGAAGAACGGCTGACTGCGACCAGTGAAGCATTGAGCCAAGCGCGCGAGCTACGCGCCGGTGCCAAAGCGCGCGCGGAAAATCAGGATCTGCGCCGCGTGGAAATGGGCCGCATTTCGGCCGAGAAGTTTGAATGCCCTGCGCCGGTATTGCCCAAAAAGCTTGAATTTGATGAAACAACGGTTGCTGATGCCAGTTTGGAATCTGCCGAGCTAGAACGGCTGACGATGAGCCGGGAGCGGATTGGTCCGGTTAATCTGGTAGCGGCGGATGAGTTGGAAGAGCTCGAAACCGAATGGGAAAAATCGACGCGCGAAAGCAGCGAGTTGAACGAGGCGATCAACCAGCTGCGCGGTTCCATTGGCAGCCTGAACCGCGAAGGTAGGCAACGGCTTTTGGCCGCGTTCACCGAGGTGGACCAACATTTCCAGCGGCTATTTTCCACACTATTCGATGGCGGCAGCGCGCATCTGGAACTGATCGACAATGATGACCCGCTCCAAGCCGGTCTCGAAATCATGGCGCAACCACCCGGCAAAAAGCTGACCTCGCTGACATTGCTATCCGGCGGCGAACAGGCGCTGACCGCAGTGGCGCTGATCTTTGGTTTATTCCTAACCAACCCCGCACCGATTTGCGTGCTCGATGAGGTTGATGCGCCACTAGATGACGCCAATATCGAGCGATTCTGCGACTTGCTCGACAAGATGGTGGCAGAAACCAACACCCGCTATCTGATCGTGACCCATAATGCCGTGACGATGAGCCGGATGCACCGATTGTTCGGTGTAACAATGGTCGAGCGCGGGATTTCGCAGCTGGTTTCTGTGGACCTGAATGCTGCGGAAGAATTGTTGGCAGCGGAGTAAACCCGGCAACGCCCTTCGACAAGCTCAGGGCTGACGGAGTTTAAATTGCATTTCCTTATTCCGTGAGGGGTGAGCCTGTCGAACCCCGCCTATCGCTCGTCGGAACGGTTCCGAGCTAATTCCGACAACAAGCCCCAATTGCCGTCAATCAGCGCCTGTTTCTTTGCCTTTGACCAGCCTTTTATTTGCCGTTCCGCTTCCAGTGCCTCAACACGTGTTGAAAATATCTCCGACCAAACCAACTCTATCGGCCGCCGCTTATATGTATAGCCGGTAAAATAGCCGCTTTGATGTTGGGCGATACGTTGTTCCAAATTGTCGGTTTGGCCCGTGTAAAAACTGCTATCAGCACATCTCAATATATAGGTGTAGAACGCCATGGCGATATTGTAACCGACGGGCGCCCTTCGACAAGCTCAGGGCTGACGGACAATGGCATATGGCCTGTTATGTCAATCCCCCAAAACCAATTGCGGCCCCGGCCCTTTTAGCCCTGCTCGATCTTCCGGATTATAAAGCTTACATTTCTGCAAGCTCAAACAGCCGCAACCAATGCACCCGTCCAGCCTGTCTCTTGTCCGTTCGAGTTCTGCGATCCGTGCGTCGATGACCTTACGCATCGCTTTGCTGATCCGGGTCCAGTCAGCCTGTGTCGGGGTCCGGCCATGCGGCAGGCCCGCCAACTGATGCTCAATCTCGCCGATAGTGAGCCCCAATTGCTGGGCAATCAGGACAAATGACAACCGCCGGATATCGGAACGCAGGAACCGCCGTTGGCCCCCGCTGGAGCGAAACGGCTCGACCAGCCCCTTTTCCTCGTAAAATCGGATAGCCGAAACCGAGAGACCCGTCCGCGCGGCTAGCGCGCCAATCGTGAGTGATTTGGTTTCCGGCATAGCAAAAACAGTCCCAAAATAAAAGCTTGACCTCAACTTAGCTTGAGGTTGTACGAATCGCAAGTGAAGAGAATGAGGCTGAGCTTTGACAAGCGCAATATCGCCTCCATTCTCTCCAATAGTCACAGACTAACATATAGGAAAAGGACAAGAACATGACAAAAGCAGCTCTCGAACACGTCAACATAACCGTCAGTAACCCGCAGCGGTCCGCTGCCCTGATGCGCGACCTGTTTGGCTGGCATATCCGGTGGGAAGGCCCATCAATATTAGGGGGTCATACAATCCACGTCGGGACCGATGACCAATATGTTGCGCTCTATACAAACGAGGATGTGAAGGCCGCCAATGACGGTGCTGGCCCGGCCTTCCAAAAAGGCCAGCCGCTGAATCATGTCGCGATGACGGTCGATAATCTGGATGCTGTTGAAGCAAAAGTCATAGCCGCGGGCCTAGAGCCTTTCGCCCATGCCGATTATGATCCCGGTCGCCGGTTCTACTTCTTCGACTGGAACGGGATCGAATTTGAAGTGGTCAGCTATGATTAGCTAAAGCGGCAGTCCCGGACCGATTGCGCGGGACTGCCCACAAAGTTACAGGCTTGGGTTCACCAATACCTTTTCACCCGTCGCCTTCTTGTCATAACCTTTCGCAATTTCGGGGTCGATCATATCCATCAGCGAAATCTGGCTGCTGTATTCGCTATGAAATATGCCGTTGCGCTCTTCGACAGCAAACATACGCATTTCCATCATGCGCTCCATGCCGACCTTTTCGAGATGCGGAGTGAGCAACCAGCCCCCGACACCCCAATAAAGACCAAGTCCACCGCCCAAAATCGTTTCGCCCGTATCCAAACGGCCATAGATATAGACCTGTTTATGAATGGGCGAACCATAGACACTAAACTCGCCCCCCCGTTTGGCCGCAGCCTGTTCCATTGCGGTCAGGATATAGCTGGCCATCTTGCCGCCGCCAATCGCATCGAATCCCAATGTCGCTCCGGTTTCCGCCAGTGCATCGACCAGATTAGGCATGAAATCATCTTTCGTGCTGTCCAAAACATGAGTGACCCCGACATCGGTCAGTATCTTCTTCTGCGCGTCGGACCGTACAATAGCGACCAGCGGAATATTGTCTTTCACACATAGCTTCGCAAGCATCTGGCCGAGATTGGACGCTGCTGCGGTATGCACGATACCCTCATGTCCTTCGGCACGCATAGTGTTGATAAAGCCTTGCGCCGTCATCGGGTTGACGAAAAGCGATGCACCTTCTTTCGCTGGCGCGCCTTCGGGGAGCGGAACACACATCATCGCTGGCATGACGCGGTGGGTGCGATACATCTCTCCGCCAACCACAGTCACTGTTTTTCCCAATAAGGCTTGCGCCGCATCGCTGGTACCCGCCGCGACAACTTTGCCTGCGCCTTCGTTACCGGCAGCGAGTTTCTTGCCCTTGCGACCAGCGAAAATACGCATCATCGCAGGATCAACATCGGCAACCAGCGCAGGATGACCATCAACGGTTTCAGAGCGTGCCGTATCCATTTGTGCAGGGCTAAGCAACAATCCAAGGTCCGATGGATTAATTGGCACCGCTTCCATCTGGATGACGACCTGATGATCCTCCGGTTCTGGAACAGCATAAGGTTCAATAGAAAGAACCAGTTTTCCGTCTTCCGTAACGGTGGTAAACAGTTGCTTCGCGTCGGTAATATCGTGGCCCATCCTATTATCCTCTATTATGTTTCTAGAAAATCTTGGCGGCATTCAGCGCGCTGAAGCGTTCAGTAATCTCGAAAAATTCGGTCACCGTTTCATCAATTATCTGTTTTGCAGTTTTTATCTCGTCAATCAAACCGGCTGATTGCCCAGCCAGACCAACTGCGGCCTCCATATCACCGCCAAAATAGACATCCAATATACCTTTGAATGTGTCCGGTGGCATCAGGCCATCTTCATATATTTTCGCGGTGCGCTCTGTTTTCAGAGCACGGATGCAGGGAGTCGCTTTCTTATTCAAGATATGAGTACCGGTTTCCTTGGCATCCAATATGGCCTGTTTATAATTATGGTGGACCGGACTTTCAGCGCTCGACACAAACCGCGTGCCCATCTGGATCGCTTCTGCGCCCAGCGCAAAGGCCGCTGCCATCCCCTTGCCATCAACGATACCGCCAGCAGCCACCATTGGGATGTCGGATTTGCGGCGAATGGCTTGCAGCAAAACAAGGGTAGATACTTCCTCTGGATTTTTAAAACCTCCGCCTTCTGCGCCCTCAACGATCAGTCCATCAATCCCTGCTTCCACGCATTTCATTGCCGCGTCGACGGTCGGAACAGCATGATAAACAACGATCCCTGCTTCTTTCAACGGGCCGATAAATTTGGCGGGACTGCCAGCCGATGTCGTAACAAATTTCACGCCCGATCCGCAGATATGATCCAGTATCGCCGGATCTTTAAGGAACATAATCGGAAGGTTCACACCAAAGGGTGCATCGGTCAAGTCGCTCATCTTTGCGATTTCAGCCATACAATTTTCGGTTTCACCCGATGAGGTTTCAATAATACCCAGTCCGCCTGCGTTGCACACAGCAGAGGCGAGTTGCGAACGAGCGATCCAGCCCATCGGGGCCTGAACAATCGGATATTTTGCGCCAGTATGTTTCAGAAAGCGGTTCATTATTTATTCTTTCGCTGTGTTAAATCTGGCCGATCAGCCCATCGGATAGAGGATGTCCTTGGTCACTTTATCGACCGCCTTCATAACCTCGTCGCTGAGTACCAATTCGCTGGCGGCGAATATGTCAGGCAGCTGATCCGTATGGGTTGCGCCAACAATTGTGGAAGCGACAAAATCATGCTGCTTGGACCAAGCGGTCGCAAGTGTGACCGGTGCGATGCCCGCTTCTGCGGCAATAGCCATGAAACGCTTGGTTGACGCGATGCTTTTCTCGTTCACAAAGCGCTGCGCCATTTTGAACTGGCGCGTGCCTTCCGTTGCGAGATAGGCTGAAAAACGCGATCCTTCCGGTTTCGCGCCATCATTATATTTGCCGGACAAGACCCCGCCCGCAAGCGGTGAATAGGGGATAAGGCTGACACCCTCTTTGTTACAGACCTGCGCCAGCTCATCCTCAAACCGGCGGTTGTTCATACTGAAATTATTCTGGATCGTGGCGTAGCGCGTGACGCCAAGACGCTCTGAGGCTCCGAGCGACTTCATCAGCCCCCAACTGGTTTCGTTGGAACAACCAATGGCCCGAATTTTTCCGGCGCGAATTTGATCGTCGAGCACTTCCATTGTTTCATCATAGGCAGTACCATGGTCCGGCCAGTGGGTCTGATAGAGATCAATATAGTCCGTCCCGAGCCGCTTAAGGCTATCATCCAGCGCCTTAACGATATTATGCCGGTCGAGCGCGGTATTGCCCTGACGAACAGCCGCCTGAAACCAGCCGCCGCTGGGGCCAGCCACTTTGGTTGCCAATATGATAGAATCGCGGTCTTTATCTTTCAGCCAGCGTCCTACAAATTCCTCGGTCCGGCCAGCATATTCGAGCTTCGGCGGCACCGGATAAATTTCAGCGGTATCAAAGAAATTAATCCCCGCATCTAGCGATTGATCCATGATCTTATGGGACATGGCTTCATCGGCACCGGTACCAAAAGTCATCGTTCCCATGCAAATGTCCGACACATGCAGGGCGCTCTTGCCAAGGCGGCGTTGTTTCATTCAAGCTCTCCGGAGGTTCTTGTGGTTTTAACTACACAGTTAAGGATGCCAGAATTTGAATGGGTTGCAAGAGGCAATGCAATTATTCTGGTGACAGTTTTTCTTATCCCGCTTGCCCAAGCACCAGACAAGCAAGAAACATTAGGAAACCGGCAAAGCGGTTAGAGCGGAATTTATTGAGCGCGTCTTCGCCATCACCGCTCTTCAGCGTACCGACCTGCCACGCGAGATGCAGCCCTATCGGAATCAGCGCGGCCAGACCCAGCGCTTGTGGACGCATGATCCAGAAAGCCCCCGCCCAACTGGCCAGCGCAAGCCCGTAAAAGACAAGCACGCCGAAACGCACATTATCGCCGAGACGCAGCGCGCTGGACCGGATACCAACCAATGCATCATCCTCCCGGTCCTGCAGTGCATAGATGGTATCATAACCGATCACCCAGAATATTGACCCTGCATAGAGCAAGAGCATGGCGGACGAAAATTCCGGCGCAACAGCAAGCCAGCCGACCAATGCGCCCCATGAAAAAACCATGCCTAGCCATGCTTGCGGCCACCAGGTTATCCGCTTCATAAACGGATAAGCAGCGACCAATGCCAGACTGGCTAGCGCCATCAGCTTGGCCGTCATGCCCAGTTGCAACCACACAACCAATCCAATCAAACAGAGCACCCCCAGCCACGCCCAAGCGGCTTTTAGTGACACCGCACCGCTGGTCAGCGGCCTTGAGCGGGTGCGCTCAACCTGTTTATCGAGATCGCGGTCCACAATATCATTATAGACACAGCCCGCCCCGCGCATCGCAATGGAGCCCAGCAACAACCAGAAAATCAATTCCCAGTTCTGCACCGCTCCGCCAGCCAAGGCCACGCCCCAAGTGCAAGGCCAAAAGAGCAGCCACCAGCCGATTGGGCGGTCTAAACGGGCGAGCAACGCAAAAGGGCGAGCCGCGGCGGGCAGCAAGCCGATCAAGCCGCGATATTCAGTGTCAGGGAGGGTTTCAGGTTCGCTTTGCATCTGTTGCTCATAGAATAGTAAATAAAATTCGTCATCCTGAACTTGGTTCAAGATCTGCTGTGAAATCGAAAACAGGCTACCAGATGCTGAAATAGATTCAGCATGACGAAGATGTAATTTTATGTATAGAAATCTACATGCCAGCCACACCAGCCTATCCGCCACGCAGCGCTCCGCGCCTTTATGTAGATATCGAACTCAGCGAAAATGCTGAAATTCGGCTGGATGGTAGCCATGCCCATTATCTACTTAAAGTTATGCGGATCAAAGAGGGTCAGCCGGTAAAGCTATTCGACGACCAGACGGGTGAATATCTGGCGCATGTGACAATGATCGGCAAACGCGACCTGATATTGCTGATTGACGGAAAAACGCGGGAGCGGGAGAATAGTCCTGACCTGTGGCTGCTGGCGGCTCCCATAAAACGCGCGCGCTATGACTGGATAGCCGAGAAGGCCACAGAACTAGGCGTAGCAAAACTAATACCGGTGCAAACCGAACGAACCCAAAACAATCCGATCAAGCTAGATAAATTGCGCGCTCATATGATTGAAGCGGCGGAACAATGTGAGCGTACGGCCATCCCCTTATTGGACGATCTGATCAAACTGGATGTTTTGCTCAAGGACTGGCCCGAGGATCGCCATCTGTTTTTCGCCGATGAACGCATCCATGAGACCGGAGAAGGAAGCTTCCGCAAGGCACTAGTAGCGCACGATGGACCGGCCGCTATATTAATTGGCCCGGAGGGCGGATTTTCGGATGTTGAAAACAGCCTGATCCGCGCCCTCCCCCAATCCGTACCTGTCTCACTTGGTCCCCGCATTTTGCGCGCCGATACCGCTGCGGTTGCCGCGATCAGCGTTTGGATGGCCGGGCGCGGTGATTGGAACAACTGAAGCATAATAAGGGTATTTAGCGGGGTTTCGGTAAGATTCTCGCAACTAAAGAGACCTGTTAATCCTATTTAATGATGGGTCTTTTACCAAATATTCAACCTATTCTTTTATCGCGAATCCATGTTTGTGGGAACATACCAAGTCGGATTGACCAGATCCGCAATGCATAAATGCGCGAAAGGCTTTGTAGAAACACTACTGGGCCTGTTCGCTATCGCAATGTTCTTCGGCAGCGCGCAAGCGCAAGCCGCGACAATCAACTATACCAACAGCACCGATGCAACCATAAGCGAAAATGCTACGCCTTGTACCAATCCGTTGCTCATACCATTTTCAGTTGGGACCAGCTATACGGTGTCTGACGTAAATATCGGCATTTTAATCGGCCACACATATCGCGGCGACCTTCTTATGTATCTGCGATCGCCAGCAGGCACACGGGTTGAAATTTTCAGTGGTACTGGCGCAGGAGCAGATAATTTCAACGTACAATTGGACGATGCGTTCGGAACGTCAGTTTCCACGCACAGCTCAGCCGATACGGCTACCGCTGGAACCAGCGTTCCGCCTTATCAGCGCAACTTTTCTCCCGCAAACGCGCTAACCGCCTTTAACGGCCAAAACTCATCGGGAACGTGGCGGCTGGAAATATGTGACCGGTTTAACGGGGATAGCGGCAGCTTTTATCAAGCCAACCTCTCGCTGACAGATACGCCAACAAATTTTGCGGATTTATCCCTTTCTAAAAGCGTCAATAACGCGGCACCAACAAACGGGGCCGCCATTGCCTATACTTTGCAAGTCACCAACGCTGCCGCATCACCAAATACGGCGACCGATGTGGTGGTAAGAGACATTCTACCGGCAGGTGTGACATTCGTGAGCGCATCGGGATTTGGCTCTTATAATAATGCGACCGGCAATTGGTCCGTCGGCACTGTTGCTCCAGGCCAAACCCGCGCTCTCACGATCAATGCTACGGTTAATGCGACATCGGGCGCCGTCATAACTAATACGGCCGAGATAACCGCATCATCAATCGTAGATATCGACTCTACGCCCAATAACGGAAATACAGGTGAAGATGATTATGCCGCCCGAAGCTTTACCGTCGCTGGTACGCGTACAGCTGGAACACCGCCAAATCTTTCCACCATCTGTTCACCCGCCAACCAGATATTATTCGACTGGAATGGCAAGTCATGGGCCAGCGGTTCGTTAAATAATAGCTTCACGATCGCCGGTATCGGCAGTGTGAATTTCACTCTTTCAACAGATGGCAGTTTCCAAAGCTCTCCCGAAGTAAACAACAGCAACACAGGTGCTTTCGGTACGGGCCAGCAATCACTGTACCAATTTTTGGAATTTACCAACAAAACACAAAGCTCCACCACCATAGTCACACTGCCAACGGCAGTTCCCGGTCTGCAATTCACCATTTTTGATGTGGACTATGCGGCCAATGATTTTGCCGATAAATTTACGGTTACTGGTACTTACAATGGCGCAACGGTGTATCCGACGCTAACCAACGGCATCGCCAATTATGTCGTCGGTAACAGCGTCATCGGCGATGCTGGGTCGGACAGCGCATCAGCCAACGGCAATGTGGTTGTCACCTTTCTCGCCCCCGTTGATACTATTTCCATCGTTTACGGAAACCACACGACAGCACCCGATGATCCAGACGGTCAGGCGGCGTCCATATATGATTTCAACTTTTGTCGGCCAAATACGGCATTGAGTATCACCAAGATCAGCCAAGTCATCAGCGATCCGGTTAATGGGACCGCCAATCCCAAAGCTATCCCGGGCGCGATCATCCAATATTGTATCCTGATTTCCAATGCAGGTAGCGCCACCGCAGCCTCGATTAACGCAACCGATACCATTCCCGGCAATATCACCTATACGGCAGGAACCATGCGAAGCGGCAATAATTGCGGATCTGCGGCCACTGTGGAAGATGATAATGCAACCGGAGCCGATGAGACAGATCCATTTGGCGCTGCCATTAGCGGGACCGTCCTGACAGCGACAGCCGCGTCATTGGTCCCAGCACAGGCTTATGCACTCACTTTTCAAGTCACGGTAAACTAGGCCCGGCGTTTCATCCGCATTAGCACAGCATCCAGAGACGATAGAAATGTGGAACGGTCATTTTTGCTAAATGGCGGCGGGCCACCGATATTTTCCGTACCCATGCCAGCGCGCAGGTCCGCCATAATGGCCCGCGTGGCAACAGCAGCGCCAATGGAGTCCGGTGTAAAGGGCTTACCATTGGGTGCGAGCACTTCTGCCCCTGCTTTGATACAGCGGTCCGCCAGCAATATGTCGGACGTAATCACGATGGTATCGGCGGAGGCCCGCTCCGCAATATAATCATCAGCAGCATCGAACGCATCACTCACTACAATACGACTGACAAGCGGATGAATCGGCACCCGAAAATGGCTGTTGCTTACAACAATTACCGCCACTTCCAGTCGATAGGCTACCCGGTAAATTTCATCCTTTACCGGGCAGGCATCGGCATCAATATATATTTCGATTGCGTTAGCCATGCAGCATTTTAGTCGCCTCTGGGTTTGCCTTCAAATGGCCGCTTACCACGGTGGGGGCTTTTGCCTTTTCCGCCAAAATCGCCTTTGGGGCCAGATTTGCGATCACCTTTAAATTCGGATTTCTTTTTAAAGCCATCGCCGAATTCGCGTTTTCCGCCACCTTCGTTACCGCCTTCGCGGTCACCCGAAGGCTTGCGCTTTACAAAAGGCTTTCCGCCATCTTCAGACCTTTTGCTATAGGGCTTCTTGCCGCCAAAATCCCGGCCTTCCGATTTGCCGCCACCGGAGTTGCGATCACCAAATTTATTCGCGCCGAATTTCTTGCCGCCAAATTTCTTGCTGGCATTACTATAATCCCGGCCACCGCCGCCCGCATTGTCGCCGCGTCCGCCTTTACGGTTGCGCTTGGCTTCATCGCGTGGTTTGCCTTCAAACTGGGTGATCACGATATCATCTGTATCGTCGCCGCCAGATTCACGTTTTTCAGCAATGGCTGCTGTGAACTTCTCAACGACACGGCGCGGAATTTCAAACAACGTGTCGTCGCCATTTATCCGGATTGCACCAATTTCATTCTTGGTAATATGCCCACGACGGCAAAGTACCGGCAGCAACCAACGGGCATCGGCACGCTGATTATGGCCAACATTCATTTTGAACCAGACAGTATCTTCAAAGCCGGGACGGGGTCCGCTGGCCGCTGGTTGTGATTGCGTACCGCGATCCAGCATCTGCTCTGGCGCAGGCATCTTGGCGCGATGCGATTGGACGAGCATCGCCGCAATTTCTTCCGGCGTTTTTTCAGCCATCAGACGTTTTGCGAGTTCCAGATCGTCTTCGTCAATTTCCACCGGCTGCAACAAAGTTTCAATCAACCGATTCGCATCATTTTTCCGGATATCAGCCCGTGTCGGCGCATCTCTCCATTCTGCTTCGATTTTCGCCCCGCGCAGCATGGATTCCACCCGCTTGCGACGCTGATAAGGAACGATGATAACCGCCGTTCCCTTTTTACCTGCGCGGCCCGTACGCCCTGACCGATGCTGCAAACCTTCCGCATCGCGCGGAATTTCTACGTGGATAACAAGGCTCAAACTAGGTAAATCGAGCCCACGCGCCGCGACATCGGTTGCTACACAAACCCGCGCACGCTTGCTACGCAACGCTTGCATCGCCTGATTACGTTCTGCCTGCGTATGCTCGCCCGAAAGCGCAACAGCACTAAATCCGCGATCAACCAGACTGGCATGCAGCCGCCGTACGGCTTCGCGTGTCCCGCAAAACAGCATCGCCGATTCGGCTTCATGAAAACGCAGCAGATTGACGACTGCGTTTTCGGTATCAGCAGGCGCGACAGTTATCGCTTGATAGGCAATATCGCCATGTCCGCGATCTTCGCCGACAGTGGAAATGCGTAGCGCATCATTTTGATAACGTTTGGCAAGATTGATAATCGGTTTTGGAATGGTCGCAGAGAAGAGCAAGGTCCGACGATTCTCGCCCGTCGCATCCAATATTTCTTCCAGGTCTTCGCGGAAGCCCATGTCGAGCATTTCGTCCGCTTCGTCGAGCACCGCAGCCCGCAACTTGCTGAGGTCGAGCGCGCCGCGTTCCAAATGGTCACGCAAACGTCCCGGCGTTCCCACGATCACATGCGCGCCGCGCCGCAATGTGCGCCGTTCTTTGGAAGCATCCATCCCGCCAACACAGGTGGCAATCTGCGCACCGGCTGGTTGATAGAGCCATGTCAACTCACGGCTGACCTGCAAGGCCAATTCGCGCGTGGGCGCAATGACCAAGGCCAGAGGTTCAACCAGAAACGGGAACCGTCCATTTTCGTCGAGCATCTCGGGGGCCATGGCAAGGCCAAAGGCTACCGTCTTGCCAGATCCGGTTTGAGCCGACACAATAAGGTCGCGCCCGGCCGTTTCCGGTTCGAGCACAGCGGCCTGTACGGCAGTTGGCTTGGTATATTCGTGAGCTGCAAGCGCTTCAGCTAGAAGCGGCGGGAGGTTGGTAAAAGGCATGAAAATCCGTTCAGTGGCAAAAGTAAAAGGCCGCCGGGAATGCCAATCACCAGCGGTTTTCGATAAAATATCGCTTGTTTAAAGAGTCTGTGCTGCGGGGTCAGATTGCCTTACCGGCAGCATGGCCACTCGCCCAAGCCCATTGAAAATTATAGCCACCGAGCCAGCCGGTAACATCTACTGCCTCCCCAATAGCATAGAGTCCGGGCATTTGCCTAGCTTCCATATTTTTGGAAGATAAATCCGCCGTGCTAATACCGCCCGCGGTGACCTCGGCCTTAGCAAATCCTTCTGTGCCATTGGGCATGAAGCGCCAATTTGAGAGACGCCGTGCGACCTCGTCCAGCTTGCGATCAGCCAGATTCCCTAGATCTCCCGACAATGCGATTCGATCAAGCAATGTTTCGGCCAGACGGCTAGGCAAATGTGCATTAATCGCTTTGGCCAGTCCCATGCGGGGTTGTTCCCGCTTCAATTGGGACAGCCAATCGGACTTAAGGTCCGGTAGAAAGTCAACGCTAACCGGTTCGCCGTGCCGCCAATAGGAAGATATTTGCAATATGGCCGGCCCAGACAAACCTTTATGGGTGAACAACGCCGCCTCGCGAAAGCTAGTCTTGCCGCAGCTCGCAATAATTGGAGCCGACACACCGGACAGCGAGCGGAACAAGGTTTCTTCGCCGCCCAGCGTGAGCGGAACAAGCGCCGGACGCGGCTCCACCACTTTTAAGCCAAATTGCCGTGCAATGTCATAAGCGAAACTGGTAGCGCCCATTTTGGGAATAGAAGGCCCGCCAGTTGCGATCACCAAGGAAGGCGCTGTTGCGCTCTCGTTGCCGTATTCGACATGATATTGGGCATCTCGATGACTAATATCCGTAATCGACCGGCCCAAGGACAAGGTCACGGCGTCATCCGGACATTCATCCATCAACATCGCAACAATCTGTTTTGCCGGGCCGTCGCAAAATAACTGGCCCAAGGTTTTTTCATGCCAGGCAATGTCATAGCGATTGACCAGCGCAATGAAATCTTGCGCCGTATAACGGCTAAGCGCCGATTTGGCGAAATGTTTATTGGCGGAGAGGTAACGGTCAGCTGCGGTCTTGCTATTGGTAAAATTACAGCGACCGCCGCCTGAAATCAGGATTTTTTTACCCGGCTCGTCCGCGTGATCGATTAGCAGCACCTTACGGCCCCGTTGACCGGCAATCGCCGCACACATCAGACCAGCGCCGCCAGCGCCAAGGATGATGGCATCATATTGAGTCGGGATATTCGTCATGATTATATGCCATCCTGCGCCAAAGCTAAGGTTGGCAAGCTGATTCCGGTTTGTGGGATTGTACGATTTATTATGGTCACCGTGTGACACCCTTCGCTTACGCTCGGGAATTTTTCGGTCGCCGGTCCGCCGGACCGGCTTTCATCCGAAAAATTGGTGGAGCCTAGCGGGATCGAACCGCTGACCTCTTCGCTGCCAGCGAAGCGCTCTCCCAGCTGAGCTAAGGCCCCTTCTGCGGCGCGTTTAATCCAAGCACGCCGCAATTTGCAAGCCCCAAATGAGGCTTGCTTCAATCAAATTCAAATTTTCTGACTAGGTTTCAGCGTTATCGTCGTCGTCACCCTTGCCTTTGGTAACACCCAAATCATCATCACCGCCCAGATCGACTTCATTATCCGGTGAAGGCTCTTCGTCATCAATGTCGATATCCAAATCGTCATCGGCAACTTCATCTTCTTTTTTTGAATCTTTCTTTGGCGCTTCTTCAAACGGCATAGGCTGTTTGGATTTCAGGCCTGGCTCAGGCGTCCATGTTTCATCACATTCAATGCAAGAAACAGGGCTTTCTTTGCCCAAATCGTAAAAACGTGTTCCGCATTTCGGGCAGCTTCTTTTCGTGCCCCATTCTGGCTTCACCATGGCTGGTTCCAAATCCTTATTTGTCAGTAATATACATGATGCCCGTTCGCAAAACTTATTGAATCGCGCATCCAATCGGGGCGCGCCTTGCCATAGCTTAGCCGCGCTGTCAAAAGCCGTTTCACATCCCGAAACGAATCAGGCGCGATACGACCGCGTGTGATCGCATAATAAAGCCCCTAAAATGACCAGTAAACCACCATATCAGACCATAACAGAAGCTGAGCCAGCCTCCTTTAGTCCCGCAGGTCCATTGACCGGTCGGGTAACAGTTCCAGGCGACAAGTCGATATCGCACCGGTCACTGATTCTCTCTGCTCTCGCAATCGGTAAAAGCGAAATTAGCGGATTGCTGGAAGGCGAAGACGTATTGGCCACGGCGGCAGCGTTACGGGCCATGGGCGCGACTATCGACAAAAATGGGGACACATGGACGGTGCATGGTGTTGGCGTGGGCGGATTGATGCCACCCGAAACCGCCCTTGATATGGGTAATAGCGGCACATCGGTGCGGCTGTTAATGGGGCTGGTCGCCTCACATGATATCAGCGCGACCTTCACGGGCGATGCCAGCCTGTCCAAGCGTCCCATGGGCCGCGTTATTGACCCCTTGTCCCTAATGGGAGCGGAATTTACCGCCCGGACATCGTCCGATGGCAAGGCTTGCCTGCCGCTAACGGTGCGCGGTCTATGTCCAGCCATCCCGATGGAATATCGGCTGCCAGTGGCGTCCGCTCAAGTAAAGTCGGCGATATTACTGGCAGGACTAAATACGCCAGGGATCACTCGTGTCATTGAACCGGTACCGACCCGCGATCATAGTGAAACTATGCTAAAGGGCTTTGGCGCAGATATCTCTGTAGAGACGGACAAAGATGGCAACCGAATCATTTCGCTTGTCGGTGAAGCCGAATTGACGCCGCAAATAATCACGGTTCCCGGCGATCCGTCTTCCGCTGCCTTTCCTGTGGTTGCTGCTTTATTGGTGCCCGGTTCAGATATTATAGTTGAAAATGTGGGTATAAACCCGACCCGCGCTGGCCTATTTACCATTCTCCAGCAAATGGGCGGCGACATTAGCTTCGAAAACCAGCGCACTGTCGGCGGAGAACCCGTCGCGGACATCCATGTAAAGCACAGCAAGCTCAACGGCATCACAGTTGCTGCCGACATCGCACCCAGCATGATCGATGAATTTCCCATCTTATTCATCGCCGCCGCGCTCGCGGACGGAGAAACGATAACCAATGGTTTGTCCGAACTTCGGGTCAAAGAATCGGATCGGCTTTCACAAATGGCCCAAGGGCTCGCTCTACTGGGCGTCGATGTAACGGAAAAAGAAGATGGTTTGGCGATTACGGGAAGCGGCGGCAAGTTACTGAACGGCAATGCAGATATAATATCGATCCAGACCGCGCTGGATCACCGGATCGCAATGAGTTTTGCTATCGCTGGTCTCGTGACAGATTCGGGCCTTTCGATCGATGATATCACGCCAGTACAGACTAGCTTTCCGGGATTTGAAAGCCTTATGACGGAACTTGCCTCCTGATGATCGGGGAGTTTTCCGCCAATGTCGTCGGCATATTGGGTAGTATTCTGGTCGTCTTTGCTTATGGCTATAATGTCCATGCTTCTCGGGTGAATGCCTTTATCTATAATGGTGCAAATCTGGTTGGTGCGCTTTTTCTAACCTTGTCGCTTATGGTATATTTCAATCTGGCGTCTTTTCTTCTTGAAATGGTTTGGATCGTCATTGCCCTCGGCGGCCTGTGGAAAGCTTTTCAGGAACGTGCGGAGCAACGACCATGATCATTGCAGTTGATGGCCCCACTGCGTCAGGCAAGGGTACAATCTCCAAAGAACTGGCGAAGCATTTCACCCTGCCCTTTTTGGATACCGGCTTGCTCTATCGCGCGGTGGGCTGGACTTTAAGAGATCAAGGGGGAGATGCTGATAATGTGGCCGATGCGCTAGCCGCCTGTCAATTTGACAGCGCACTACTCGACAATCCTGCATTGCGCAGCGAAGTGATTGGTGGCTTGGCCAGCCGGGTGTCGGTTCATCCCGAATTACGCAGGGCGCTCGACAAGCGGCAAAAAGATTTCGCTTACCAACCCGCCGGGGCGGTACTGGATGGCCGTGATATTGGAACAGTCATTGCGCCGGATGCCGATGTGAAGCTTTTTGTTACAGCTTCATCCGAGGCACGTGCCGTGCGGCGTTTCGAGGAAATGAAGCGGCGCGGCGAACTGGTGAATTTTGATGATATTCTTGCGGACATTTTGAAACGTGACGACCGCGATCAAAATCGTGCGGCGGCGCCGCTGAAACCCGCCGAAGATGCGGACTTGCTTGATACGACCAATTTGACTATAGGCGACGCCATTCAACAGGCAATTGCTTTGGTGAATGCGAAGATTAGCCGCCGGGAAAATAATGGCCCGGCATAGCTGAATAGCAATGCGCAAGACGGATCGGTTAATTACCAATCTGGCTTTGGTGCAGCTTTTTCTGTTCTGGCCCATATCCCGTATCACCATTTTTTGGCAGTTTTCTGGGGGATATGGTTGTCACATGAGGTGCGGCCATGTTTTGGTCCAAGACCAGCGGAACCAACCGCTTGGCCCGAAAAAATGACTATTAAGGAACTCTTATATGGCCTCTACGGCATTTCCCAGTCGCGATGATTTCGCGGCACTATTAAACGAATCAATTGGCGGTGAAGATCAAGGCTTTGAAGGCCGCGTGGTCAAAGGCACCGTTGTCGGCATCGAAAATGACATGGCTGTCATCGATGTAGGACTGAAATCAGAAGGCCGTGTAGCGCTGCGCGAATTCGCCGCTCCCGGTCAAAAAGCCGAACTCAATATTGGTGACGAAGTCGAAGTCTATGTCGACCGCATCGAAAATGTGAACGGCGAAGCAATGTTGTCCCGTGACCGCGCTCGCCGCGAAGCATCTTGGGATAAGCTCGAAAAAGAATATGACGAAGGCAACCGTGTAGACGGCATTATCTTCGGACGCGTCAAAGGCGGCTTCACCGTCGATCTTGACGGCGCCGTAGCCTTCCTGCCTGGCAGCCAGGTCGATGTTCGCCCTGTGCGCGACGTGACCCCGTTGATGGACATTTCGCAGCCTTTCCAGATCCTGAAAATGGACCGCAAACGAGGAAACATCGTTGTTTCCCGTCGCGCCATTCTGGAAGAAACCCGCGCAGAACAGCGTTCGGGCCTGATTGAATCTCTCGCTGAAGGCCAAGTGACCGAAGGCGTTGTGAAAAACATCACCGATTATGGTGCCTTTGTTGACCTGGGCGGCATTGATGGCCTGCTCCACGTCACCGACCTCAGCTATAAACGCGTTAATCATCCCAATGAGATGATTAACATTGGCGATACGTTGAAAGTCCAGATCATCAAGATCAACAAAGACACACAGCGCATTTCGCTTGGCATGAAACAGCTCGAAAGCGATCCATGGGATGCAGCTTCCGAGAAATATGCTGTTGGCACAAAATTGGCTGGCTCTGTCACGAACATCACCGAATATGGTGCGTTTGTGGAACTGGAAGCTGGCATCGAAGGTCTTGTCCACGTTTCAGAAATGAGCTGGACCAAGAAAAATGTTCATCCTGGCAAAATCGTTTCCACCTCTCAGGAAGTCGAAGTCATTGTTCTGGAAGTCGACACCGAGAAGCGCCGGATTTCCTTGGGCCTCAAACAGGCTCAATCCAATCCATGGATCGACTTTGCGGATACACATCCAGTAGGCAGCACGGTTGAAGGCGAAGTCAAGAATGCGACCGAATTCGGTCTATTCATTGGCCTTGAAGGCGACGTCGACGGCATGGTTCACATGTCTGACATCGCATGGGGCATTTCCGGCGAAGACGCACTAAACCTTCACCATAAGGGTGAACAGGTAAAAGCGATCGTTCTCGACATCGATGTTGAGAAAGAACGTATTTCACTGGGCATGAAGCAGCTTGAAAAAGGCGCTCCTGCAGTTGGCGGTAACGATGCCGGCGGCGGCCTCAAGAAAGGTGCGGTCACCACTGTTACCGTTCTTGAAGTGCGCGATGGCGGACTGGAAGTACAAGTCGGCGACGACGGTGCAACCGGCTTCATCAAACGAACCGACCTTGGCCGCGATCGTGATGAGCAACGCCCGGACCGTTTCCAGGTTGGCCAGAAAGCCGATGCAATGATTATCGGCTTCGATCGCTCCAAGAAACCAAACTTCTCGATCAAAGCCCATCAGTTGGCCGAAGAGAAACAGGCTGTCGAACAATTTGGTTCAACCGATTCCGGTGCGAGCCTTGGCGACATTCTTGGCGAAGCGCTCAAGAAAAAAGAAAACTAAACCTCTGGGCATTGCCCAAACCAGTTTTAAGAAAAAGCCCGCTCTCGCAAAACGAGGCGGGCTTTTTCATTGGCTGGCCCTTTACCAGCACGGCAGATGAGTTGCAAAAGCATCCCAGTTCAAGACTGATTATTTCGTAAAATCCAAAGTCCATTGAAAACAAGTAAATTTTCTGTCAGTATCATCTCTTAATCGCGATGTAGTACAAACCCTTTTACACGACACTTACAAAAGAAACCTCGTGGCTACTCGACAATTGGAAAGGCACGCTCATGATACGTTCTGAACTGCTTGAGAAACTGGCCGAAGAAAACCCTGACTTGAAGCCAGATGAAATTGAGAAGATTGTGGACTTGTTTTTCAATCAGATAAGCCAAAAATTGGCCGAGGGCGGACGCGTCGAGCTACGCGGCTTTGGCGCCTTTTCGACCCGTCAGCGCAAACCACGCACCGGCCGCAATCCCCGCACAGGCGAATCAGTAGAGGTCCCCGCCAAGCGAGTCCCCTATTTCAAGCCGGGCAAAGAAATCCGCGAGCGTCTCAATAAAGACTGAATATTGAGCTGAAACCGTCAAATATCTCGGAGACTATCAAAAAACTTCGCATTAGTTCATCTCAGCACTTGACCTGCTGCGTGCAATAATGCTTGTCGAAAGTTCATTCGGCCTTGAGCTGAATATACCGGTGCGGACGTGGCGAAATGGTAGACGCAGCAGACTTAAAATCTGCTATCCGAAATGGGTGTGCGGGTTCGAGTCCCGCCGTCCGCACCAGTTATACCTTTGACATTGCCACTAACATCACGACGGAAATAGCTGGGCAGCTTTCATACTGGTCCGTAGACTCATAAAAGCACAACCGGATACGTCTACAATCTTTGTTGGCGAGCAACATCTCGCCCCTTCCGCTCATGGCCAATCAACTGGGTGACCGCCTTGTTGTCGTGAGCCGGAGCCGGAATAATCAATAGCTTTACCAACGAGCCATGTTCATCCGTTGCACCATCGATAATCCACATTTCTGGACAGGCAAGGAACTGCCAATATAACCTTGATCTCCGGCTAACCTAACAAATCTATAATCGGAACAAACAAATATACTAGCCCCTCCCGGGTCCCGGCATCCTGGAAGGTTCCCGATCCCTCAAATCCCAATGCTGGACACTGACTAAACCCCAATGTTGCAAAAATAGCCAACCCGGTTATCTAAGTGACTTAAGAACTGTCGCCGATGATAGTTTGATTTCGTTATTGAAAGTAAGCAGCTCATGGAAACGATTTGGGACTGGATAACCGTAATTGCCTTTGCCGGGCTGGCGACATTATTGCTGGAACGATCAATGGAAGATGAACCGAGCGATAAACTATGGCAGTATTTTCCTCCTGCTATTAGCTGCGCGATTGTCAACTATTTAGGAAATGACGGGCAAAACCTCATTGCTGCTGTGATCTTCGGTGGCGTCATCGTATATACGATCTTGGTTCTAAAAATACGCCTTCCAAATTTTTAGGTTCTTTTTAAGTCTGCCGAATGGATTTCGCTTGCTTCAGGGCATTGTCTTATTTTGGGACATTTCCGGAATATCTCTAATTTTTGACTAACTTAAGCTTAACGAATCGTTTACTTTTTTCAAATCCCCCTCTAAACGACGAGACAGTACACCATTAGCGATTCATGTTTAATCTAACAACATCGTGTGTGCAGGGTCACATGTGGAATTATTTTTTAGATTTCTGAGGAGGATTGACGTGAAAAAGTTTATCATTATGGCCAGTGTCTTGGCGCTTGCCCCAGTCACTGTATCTCACGCCGCGACAACCGTGTCTGCATCAACTGCCACGAACCCTTACGCGGGCCCAGCCCCAACCTATGATTTTGATTTGGGCGATATTGTACCGATCTCCGGTGGCACACGCTTTTACAGCAGCGCCCCTGGGGTCGCGATTACTCCATTCGGCACTGACGGCTCTTTTTATGCAGTTGGGCCGTTGGCAGGTCGTCCGGCTATTCTGTCGCTCGCTGCTTTCAGCCAGATTGGTAAGCTGAGTTTATCTTGGGGTTCCATAGACACTTCAAACCTACTTGAGGTTCTTGATCGCAGCGCCATCCCGAACGTGCTCGCAACCATCACCGGCACCCAAATTCAAGGGTTGGTCGGAACCGCTGGGGCCTATTTCCCTCGTGGTGCTCTGGTCACGCTCAACTTCAATGGCGGTACAGAGTCTCAGATCGGTGGACTTCGCTTCTCTTCGCGGAACAATTCGTTCGAATTTGATAATATTGCGGTTGCACCAATCCCAGAGCCCGGCATCTGGGCAATGATGTTGCTAGGCTTCGCAGCAATGGGCTTTTCGCTCCGTCGTCGGGAAAAGACGAAGGTCCGTGTCCGTTTTGCATAGAACAGACACGAAATAAATTCAAAAGGCGTCAGAGAAGTCTGGCGCCTTTTTTATTTTCATGGCTGATGCCACCGATCGCAATACGCGGTCCGCCGCTTATCTGACTTAGCGTTCGGGCCTTGTTAGCTCGCGGATACATCCGCAGACAAATGCAACAGCGAAGTTTGATGAATGCAACCAGGTCCCAACAATTCCATCAGCCGATGCACTTTGTGATCAAAGAGCTTCCTCGCGCTTAATGTCTCGATGAGAGCAGATCGTGAAAAATACTGCGCCGAATTTGAGTCACCGCTCTACTGTAACATTCAACAATAATGGCGGGTCAAGTGTAGCTTTTCACTCAATCGATTGGGGAAATCTGGTTCGAACAATGCAATGAGGATTCCGTTTACAATTATTAAACCCCGCCATGGATGGAGACAAGAATAATGGAGCATTTTCCGTAAAACACGGTTCCGGTAAATGCGGCGAGTTTCCGTTGGGTAACATTATAGATAACGTTAAACCCCTCTATCTTATAGATTTATATATGCTTTCCCAATCAGCATAAAAAAATAGCACTGTCATGTGATCATGCAGATAGTTATAGATCATGAAGTAGTTGAAAAATAATTAATTCGGACGGAAATGAATATTCTCGAAACCACCTCATCCAGATTAGATAGCAGTGCGCATGATCAACATGTGGCCGTATATCCTGCGCGAGATAAGCGGACTTTTCTCTATGCTTTCTCACTGCTGCTAGACATTCTCTCAATGTTTGGCGGATATGCGTTCGCACTGCTTGTTCGTGATCCCCAATGGCTGGAGTCAGGTAATCAGGCATTGATTGTTGTGGCTTTACCAATTTTCATAATGTTCGAGATAGCGCGCGGAGCCCAGTCGGTTGAAACGCTTGAAAATCGCCTACTCGGTATCCAGCGGTCACTCGGTGCATTGATAGCCAGCGTGTTGGTTGTGATCGGGCTGACGTTTCTATTCGGAGCAGGCGAAGTTTCCCGGTTAGGGTTTGTCGTTACTTTCGCGGCTACGGCAGTGCTTGTCGTGATCTCCAAATTCATTGTCGACTGGATTTTCAAAAAGACCATGAATGGCATAGCGATTGCGACGATTTTGCTCATCGATGGACTTGAGGCTGCCCCAGAAATTGGGATCGACGTTTTTGACGCCGGAGAAGCCGGATTGTGGCCCGATCTAGATCACCCCGAGATGATAGACGCGCTTTCGCGGGTTATCGCCACCTATGACCGGGTCATCATAGCGTGCAGGTTTGAACACCGGGCAGCTTGGTCCACTTTCCTCAAAGGACACGACATAGGCGGAGAGATTCTGCTTGACCGGGACCTACTGCACGGAGCAGTCGGGATTGGTGAATATGCAGACCACGATACCATCATAATTTCCCACGGACCTTTGAATCTGTTCAACCGCCTTCAAAAGCGCGCACTAGACCTTGTTGTCGCCTTGTTCGCACTGATCGTTCTTTCACCGTTGCTAGTGATAGTTGCTTTTGCCATCAAGATGGATAGCCCAGGGCCTATCTTATTCCGGCAAATGCGAGTGGGCCAAGGAAACCGACAATTCCGGATATTCAAATTCCGCTCCATGCGTATAGAAAACAGTGATGCCAAAGGAAACCGGTCTACGGGACGCGAGGATGACCGCGTCACTCGTGTGGGGCGTCTTATTCGTCGCACTAGCATTGATGAGTTGCCGCAACTCTTCAATGTATTGCGCGGCGAAATGAGCATGGTAGGTCCACGACCACATGCATTGGGTTCACTTGCAGGGGATGCACTGTTCTGGCGAGTGTCCAACCATTATTGGCTCCGCCATGCGCTGAAGCCAGGCATTACCGGCCTTGCCCAGATACGCGGGTTTCGCGGATCAACGGATCAGAAAGAAGATCTGGAAAAGCGACTGCGCTGCGACCTTGAATATCTATCTAACTGGTCGATAGGCCTTGATACCATGATCCTAATCAAGACCCTACCCGTGGTTATCCACAAGAACGCCTTCTAAGAGATGGAGACCGAGAACATAGGAAATGATGCAGCGAAATTGATTGAACGTAATCCGGAACCAAGGGACGCCTTGCTTGATGGCTTCCGGGCTTATGCGGTCGGCTTGGTTATTTTTGGACATGCCATAGCATATCGGTTCGCCGACCAGTTTGAGTCATGGGGCATTTTTGGTCATCAGATACGGAGGCTATCCGGCCCTCTGGCCAACCTTGGCGTTTATGTATTCTTTACGATCAGTGGATATATTATTACAAATCTTTTGCTGCGCGAAGAGAAACGGAGGGGACAGATTAGCCTGCAGGCCTTCTACTTACGCCGTACCTTTCGCATCCTTCCGCCGCTGCTAGCATATCTGATCGTTGTTTTCTTATTGTCCAAGAGCGGTGTTATCGCATCGCCTGTGAACGAGCTTCCACGGGCCCTTTTCACATGTAATTTGTTGGAATGTGAATGGTATACAGGTCACACGTGGACTCTAGCCGTGGAAGAACAATTCTATCTCGCATGGCCTGTCATTTTCCTGTTCACTACAAAGCGAATAAGATCGCACTTTTCTGTGATCGGACTGATCAGCCTTATCTCTACCTATGCGGTATTGGGTTGGACATTTCATAGTAATGCTCTGTCGTTCGCCTGCATCACTGGTGGTGTATGTATCGCACTATGGCCCAATTGGCGTGAATTTCTGACGGATCGATGCGGCACTTTTCTCTGGATTTTTGCTGGTATTTTGGCAGTCCTTGGGCCATTTATTTTGGGTAATTGGCTCTCGGGGCTGATTATGCCGCTACTCGTGCTCATCCTGATTTTCGGGTCTTATGGCTTGAGCTGGGTTCGCCCGTTCCTCGTTGCTCGGCCGGTACAATGGATCGGTGCGATATCCTACAGCCTGTATTTGTGGCAGCAACTATTTCTTGGCCGTGAAGCCATTGGTCCTGCTGTAACGCTTTTGCTACTACCTGTTGTGGCCCTACTGTCAATGTATCTAATCGAACGCCCCTTCATACGTCTGTCGCACCGTTTGTCGCGTTCTATAGCCACTTCTTCTCTAACTCGCATATCTAAGATAGGTGGCTGATGAGCATTCCAATGGAAAACGGAGTTAATTCTGATCTTATGGACTCTGCATCACTTCTTAGCGTTGAAAAACTAAGCGGAATTGCATTTGCGAAATGTGCCGATCGGGCTTGGCGTGAACATAAGGTTTTGCTGATCGGAGAGAATTCTGCGGTAAAATTACCGGTCGGAGCGCGCTGTAAGCTGGCGCCTGGCGGGGGATGGTATGATGGCCGGTTCGAGCCTGATAATTCAGACGAAATTGCCCAGATTTCCAGTACATCAGGAACTACCGGAGCGCCCAAAGCCATCGCTATTTCGCGACGAGCAATCAGTAATACAGTGAGCCGACTGATTGAGACGATGGAAATGGACAGTTCCATCCGTGAATATATTGCAGTGCCAGTTACGTACAGTTTCGGGCTCGGCCGTTTACGTGCTGTTGCCGCAGTTGGAGGGAAATCTTACCTTCCCGATGATGATTTCCGTCCCGATGAAATCCGTAATATGCTGCGCGAAGGGACAATCAATGCATTGTCCGCTGTGCCCACAATGCTGCGTTTGATGATCACAAACCCGGAACTGATTGGTTCGGCAGGAGCGAAACTACGCTGGCTCGAAATTGGGAGTCAGCATATGTCTGTTAACGAAAAAAAGAAAGTTCGCGAGCTTTTCCCGAATGCTCTTATCCTACAACATTATGGCTTAACCGAAGCGTCGCGATCAACCTTCCTGCGCATCGATAAAGCAACCGATGATGAACTTGGCAGCATCGGTCAGTATATTGGCGACCACGGAGCTGTGCGTATCGCGTCCGATAAAAGGATAGAGATCAAGGGCCCTCATGTCGCTAGCGGGACAATTACAGGCAAAGCTTTAGAACCGGTTGTCCAAGTCGACGGATGGCTGCGTACCAACGATCTTGGCGAAATTCGTGACGGATCTCTATATTTTCTCGGGCGTGCAGATGACGTTGCCAATATTAGCGGGATAAAGGTTTCGGCGGAGCATTTTGAGAAGCAAATATCCGAACTCATACCAGAAAGTGCGCAGGTCGCGGCCTGCGTTCTCGATGATGATCTACGCGGGAATAAGATCGGAGTCGCTTATATCTGCTCCAGTATTGAAACGATCCGTTCGGCTGTAGAGAAACTTGCCGGACAGCTAGCCCTTCGCCCTGCAGATATCGTCATAGCAGAACTAGATGATTTTCCCCGCACTGAAACCGGAAAGCTCCGCCGAAAAGCTCTCGCCAGTATGATTGTAGCGAAAAAGCTCCAGCCGGATGAACCGGACATTATTGCACCGGACTTAGTTATGGTCAGTCCAAAAGAGGCCGAAATCGCTATGATATGGCAGGATGCTTTGGGTCTCGCGAAGGTCGGCCCGAACGACAGCTTTCATGACCTTGGTGGGGATTCGCTCTCTGCAGTATCGGTTATGATAAAGGCGGAACAAGTAGGTTTTCCACCCGAAATTCTACAGCGGATGTTTGCTGGTGAAACCGTCGCACAAATCGCCCGTGCCCTGGAAAACGAAGCCGCGCCAATTATACGTAGCAACACCAGAGCAATCCGTGCCGATGCATTGAACGCATTGCGGGGCTTGTTTGCCCTCTTGATTGTCATTTCCCATTGGGGACCGTTCCTCATAGATCGAATGGGGAGCGCCGGTACTGCAATCTGGTCCTTCCTTGGGCCGCTCCTCAGAATTGGGACTCCGGGCTTTGCGATGGTCTACGGCATGGGTCTCGGTTTTTTTTTCTTTGGTCAAATCGACACGGGTAGGAGAATTCTGCATAAGCGTATTCGCAAGAATACTCTGCTGATTTTTGCAGGTGTTCTTCTTATCGCGCTCACTAGTGCATGGAGTTTGCTGACGTCCGGAACAGACTTCGGCCCGATCTGGCCCGAACGGCTCTTCTATGAAGTGCTGCTTTTTTACGCGCTTATGGTGCCTACGTCGCTGTTCTGGCTGCGTATCGTCGCCTGCACGAAACATCATATTCTTAACAGCCTGTTGATGGCCATATTTGCTTATGCCTGCTATTTCTTCTTTTTATATTTATGGCCGGTCAATGAATGGACTGGTTGGGTCAGCCTTGGCTGGCACATGCTAGTTGCACCCTATGCCTATCCCCGCCTGCTAGGCGCAGTATTTCTCGGACTTGCTGCTGCAATATGGTTACAGCGCATCAACGATTGGAAGAAGATCTGCGGAGATGCAGCGAAACTTGGCTTGGGATTGGGCATATTTGGTTTTACCGCAGTCGCGGTTCTCCCTGGTGGCTGGACTAACAACGCCGGAGGTATGGTTGCAATCGGGGCATTTGCGGGATTGTCACTCCTCCTTTATGCGGGTGCCGTTTATATAGCGGCATCCCAGAATCGACCAGAAATTCTAAAATTAATGATCATTTGCGGCATGATTGCATTTCCGATATTTATCGGACATGGTCTAGTGTTTCAGTTAAAAGCAATATTGGAAGCTTATGGATCACCGACGATACTGGCGATTGCCATCCCTAGCCTAACTTTCGTTTCAGCAATGTTCTGGCTTGGCAGAAGATTATATTTTCTGGTTTTTGGCCATGCGAAACCCAGCGCAAAAGAGATTTGATCCATCATGCGTTATGTCGGAATCGTTTTGATTTTTCTCTCTATCCCGGTCTTAATCGGATGGTTGAGAACCTATCCCGCTCATAGGAAATGGGCCTATTTCGCGATAGGCGCATTGCCCTTTACTATCAGTTGGATAAACCTTGATGCCTCGCTGATAAATTGGCCCGCTTGGACAGGCTATGCCAAAGGCATCGTCATCACTCTGATCGACACATTGGCGCTGGCTATCATTTTAACCAGCCGCACTCCTTGGCGAGGGCTCCCGTTTCTGGGGTTGTTTTTGGCCTATCTGTTCGCCGTGACCCTTTCTATAGCGTTCTCCAATTTACCGATGAGCTCAAGCTTTTATGTATTTCAGATCGCGCGAGTACTTCTCGTTTTCGTAGCAGTCGCATCTATTATGAGTGACCCAAAGGCAATCCGCTGGTTAGCCTGGGGGCTTGCGGTCGGCGCGATTGTTCAGGGTATCGCTACTGTTGACCAACGCTTGTCAGGCGCGTTACAGGCATCAGGGACAATGGGACATCAGAATTTACTCGGACTAATGTTGCACTTTGTTACCTTCCCCCTTTTGGCGCTCTCGCTCGCAGGAGAGAAAAGCAAGATCATCATCCTCGGTGTTCTGGCTTCACTCATTGCTGTAGCTCTGGGTGCCTCACGCGGCGCAGTCGGTTTTGCTGCAATGGGTCTGGTTGGCCTCTTCGTACTGTCGATGGCAAAGCGCATGACCGCGCATAAATGGAAAATGGTCGGGCTGGCGGTTGTGTCTCTCGCAGTCATTGCGCCACTTACCATCAGCACCCTTGACCGGAGATTCGGTGACCAGCCCATAGATACCGGACCAGATGGCGAACGAGAGGCTTTCGAACGGGCAGCCAAGGCGATGTGGGCAGACCATCCAATGGGGGTCGGCGCCAACCAATATGTCGTCACTGCTAATTCAGGTGGCTATTCCGAACGCGCGGGCGTGATATGGAATTATGCCAGCCGCTCGGCCAAGGTGCATAATATGTATTTGCTAACAGCCGCGGAAACCGGCTGGTTCGGACTAATCACGCTGGCAAGTCTGATCGGTTGGGCAATAATGCGCGGTCTGGCATTTAGCTTTGCCCACCGCCGTGATCCACGCGGAGACCTTGTGTTGGGTGCGGTAGTTGCAATAGCAGTAACGGCAGCACATGGGTTTTATGAATGGGTCTTCTTGCTGTATCACGCACAATATTTATTCGCGATATCTCTGGGTATTATTGCAGGTGTTATTCGCTTGGCCAAACGTGAAAAAGCCCATCGTGCGATGATGCTTATCCGCCAGCGTTCTGAATCAAAGCAAGCTAGCGAGAAGCCTCCGCGTCTCGAACGGGAGACAACGGGCGCTTAGGGTTTAATTTCCGCAGTAATGGTTTTTCGAGCCGGTGATGAAGCAATTCGGCAATAACAAGCGCTAGCATAGCGATTATAATGGCCGCCAATGCGGGTTCGATTTTGCCCATGGCGGGAAATGGCAGAGCCAGTTGGACCACGACCGTAATGACAAGAATATGGACAAGATAGAGAGCGTAGCTACTATCTCCGAAATGACCGATCCGCCTGATCCAAATGGGTGCCATTCGACCGGATTCGGCGATCACCGCCCCTGCAACGAGCATAGTACTCGGCGCACCCCACATTATTATACTCGGTAGTTTGTCATACCCACAGATGATACCGCCAATAAATATGATCATAGAAATCAGGATCAAAGCGAAACCACCCTTTTTAGGTAATAGATTCCTTGCCAACAACCAGCCGATAATCGCACCGGCAATAAATTCGAGCAGCAAAGAGTTCGTAATCAGATTCCAGACAGGATTGTCGATGGGCAATAGAGTACCCAAAATTATGCTGATTAGAAAAAATGCAGCCAGCATGGTCAGTCCCCGGTTCAAGCCTGCAAGCATGGTCACGGCAAAGCAAAGATAAAAAAACATTTCGAATGCGAGCGTCCAAGCCGGACCGATAATGGCAGCCGCATCGCCGGGTAAAAGCAGCAATGCGCCCACTACCTTACCAAGTGAGATGTCATAAGAAATACCGAACAGCGCGTGAACACACAGATACAATGCGGCACAAATCCAGTAGATCGGATAAATCCTCAGCAGACGTCGACGCATGAAGCCTTTCGCATTGAAGCCACCATCAAAACGGCTTGTAAAAACCATGATAAAGCCACTGATAACGAAGAAAATATGTACACCGACTGCTCCGAAAGCAAAGAGATAGGATTCGCTGACAAAACCGGGGTCAACGATACGCGTGGAAAAAGCCAGTTGGCCATGAAATAGCACCACCAGCATGGCCGCCAGCGCCCTGAGAACCTGAATCGAATGGAGGGTCCGGGGCCTTGTCCTGTTCGCAGTCGATCCCGGTTCCGTAATATACAATTTGATCATTTGTTCTCCAGTCTACCGTTATCTCATTATCATATGATTTCAAATTGTCAGTGGCTTCAATAGAACTGTTCACCTATGGCCCATAAGTTGAATATTTTACGTGGGGCCTCAAAAAGCAATGTCACTAATCCCGTTCTTTGCCAGAAACTGGCCGTTTGCTAATGGTTCCGGGAGAATACTGGATAAATGGGCGCAGAATATCGACCTCGGATCTAGCGAACAGTCGGCAAAGACCAGCGATGGCTTTTCGATGCACGTTTTGACAGATGATCTGATCGGAAGACATATCCTGCTTTCGGGAAAGTTCGACCGCTCAATTGTTCAACTGTTGCTCGATCATGCTCGCGATGGCGATGTACTTCTCGATATTGGTGCAAATATAGGCTACGTGACTGCCTGCTTCCTTGCCAAAGTCAAACGTAGTCAGGCCATTTGTGTTGAACCGCAACCCGGGATTGTCGAACTTCTGCAGACAAACATGGAGCAATTTGGTGATCGGGTGGTCACCCATCAAGTAGCGCTATCGGACGAGTCTGGTGAACTACGTTTTCATATTGATAAAGCAAACAGGGGAGCTTCGCGCATCAGTGATGACGGAGAGATCGTAGTTTCTGCTATTGCTGCGGGTAAATTCTTGCGCTCAGTAGTTAAGCTGGACATAGTCAAAATTGATGTAGAGGGTCATGAACAAGCTATTTTCACTGGCTTGAGGGACGAATTGGCTCGTCTGAAGCCCAGAGCAATCCTCTTCGAAGATCAGTTGCAATTGGCATCTCCCCAAGGGGCCATTGGTTCCATTCTTCACGGTATTGGTTACAAGATTTACGGGGTCGATAAAAAATTGTTCATGACTTCGCTGGTAGAAGTCAATTCGTCACAGGATTGTCGTTTCAATGACTATCTTGCTCTTATCGATTAATTACCAATATTTGGATCAATAAATGTCAAAAAAACCGGTGACAAAGTTTTCTACAGCCTTGCTAACGGAAGACTTTAGAGGAAATCTGTCTCATAGCTTGGGCTTGAGCGGAAAAGGTTAAATGGCCACCATATGAACGGTCCTTCGCCAAAGACTGACGTTCCGGTCAGCGGTATGCGTCATTATCTGAAATCAAAATCAGCACTATTCGGCGCTACCGGATGGGTCACCGGTGCATATATTTCTCAACAAGCTCTGCGGCTCGGCACTAGCATCGTTCTAGCATGGCTGTTGGCACCGGAACTACTTGGTACGATGCTGCTAATCAACACGTTGCGGACGGGCGGAGAGTTGCTGACCGACGTTGGCGTTGGGCAAAGCATCGTCAATAATCCCCGCGGCAACGAACCTTCTTTTTACAATACCGCTTGGACTATCCAGATTGTTCGCGGGCTGGTGCTGTGTATATTGGCACTTGCGCTCACCATTCCCATCTCGCAAGTTTATGAGAGTGCTTCTCTAAGAGTCTTACTACCTATCGTGGCACCAATTTTCATACTCACGGGATTCACTTCACCCTCCCGGTTTCTCCTGCAAAAGCGCGTCGAAGTCCGTAAGCTTGCATTGTTTGATCTGGGTCTCGCAGTCGTTGGCACCCTAATACAAATAGCTCTAGCGCTATATTCGCCAACAATCTGGGCGTTGATATGGGGATTGCTCATCAGCACGGCGATCTCAACAGCCGCCAGTTTTTTTCTGATCGATTGGCGAAGCCACCGGCTACAATGGGACGCGTCCGCCGCCAAGGCGATTATTCATTTTGGGAAATGGATATTTGCCGCTTCGCTGATATATTTTCTCGCGATGAATTTTGATCGACTCTATTTCGCGGATGCAATCCCGATTGCATTATTGGGCGTTTACGGAATTGCTCGCACCTTTTCGGACGTGATCATGCAGTTGTTTCAGCGTCTAGGCAATTTGCTTATCTTCCCGAAAATATCGGCGTCCACGCAACGCGGCGCCGATTTGCGCAGCACAATTGGACCCATGCGTCTCGGCGCATTGCTAGTCATTGCCACCAGTCTGGCAATGGGCATCGCGCTCGCAGATCAATTTATTTACCTTATTTATGATCACCGATATCGCGCTGCCGGATTTTTCCTGCCAGTGTTATTAATCGGCACATGGTTTTCCATTCTGGGTGCAATGGCTGATGCGATGATGATGGGTGTCGGAAAACCATCTGGAGTGGCTTTCAGCAATGGCGCAAAGCTAGCTATCCTTGCTGTCACACTGCCCTTCGTCTTGACACAATATGGAATCAATGCCGCACTGGCGGTGTTCATATTTGCCGAAGCGTCGCGCTATGCAGTACTAGTGTGGCAAACACGCAGAATTGGCATTGGCTTCACCCGACAGGATATTATCGCGACACTGGCCTTCTGCCTTCTGGTCTTGGTCTTTCGTGAACTCACCATGCTGACCGGTTTGACCGGAGGGATCGGCGAATGGATTGCACTGGCCGGGGTGTCGCATGGCTGAGCAGCGCCATATCATCGGTCTCGTCGCGATCGGACGAAATGAAGGTGATCGGCTGAAACGCTGCCTGCGCTCGATACCTGCCAATATTCCAGCCGTGTATGTGGACAGCGCATCTACCGACGATAGCGTCGCTTTCGCCCGGTCCGTTGGCGCGAGTGTTGTAGAACTTGATATGGCCCTGCCCTTCACTGCCGCACGGGCGCGAAATGAAGGGGCGGACGAATTGCTGCGATCCCATCCGAAAACGGAATACATCCAATTCGTCGATGGAGATTGTGAACTTGAAGCCGAATGGTTTGCCACTGCGGAAAATTTCCTATCGGCGGATAGCTCGATAGCTGCCGTCTGCGGACGCAGAAGAGAGAGGTTCCCCAGTGCGAGTTTCTACAACCGCATGTGCGATGCCGAATGGAACACTCCGATTGGAGAAGCTGATGCGTGCGGTGGCGATGCAATGTTGCGCACCACGGCTTTTTCACAGGTAGGTGGCTACGATCCTTCCATGATCGCGGGAGAAGAACCGGAACTTTGTCAGAGGCTGCGAGGTGCCGGTTGGCGGATATGGCGGCTGGATGCGCCGATGACCATCCACGATGCGGACATGCACCGCACCGCCCAATGGTGGCGACGCGCCGTCAGAAGCGGGTTCGGTTACGCACAGGTCTGGCGAAAAACCGAAGCTAGTGGCCGCGATATATTATACCGCCGCGAAGTAATCAGCGCCTTGGGCTGGACGTTCGGCGTGATTTTAGTCGCTCTTTTAGCCGCGATAGTTTTTGGGCCGGCTGGAACTATTGTCGCTCCCATTATCTGGGTAGCACAGCTTGTAAGGCTTGCTGTGCGAGAAGGTTTCACGAAAGGTTCGCATCTGCTCCTCGGTAAGATAGCAGAAACGTTAGGCATACTGCGTTTTGCCATTGGTAGCGTGCGCGGACGCAAGCAAGGAGCAATTTTCTACAAATGAATAGAATCGCATATCTCGTCAGCGATTATTTCGCTCCGTCACACACTTTCGTGCGGAGAGAGATTACAGCACTACGAAAGTTAGGGATCGAGATTATTCCTTTCACAGTTCAATCGGCGGAGGGTGACGCCGAAGATGTTCAAAGTTTGCTCGGCCGGCCACTGCTGGATTATTTTTTTGCACTATTTTGGGCCGTTTTTACACGCCCGCTACCATTTGTATCTAGTTGGTTGCTAGCCCTGCAGCATCGCCAGCCTGGTGCGCGTGGGCTTCTCTGGTCCCAATTTCATTTCATTGAAGCAATATGCTTGGCTCGTCTTTTAATGGCTGCACAATGTACGCACCTGCACAACCATTTCGCCAACAGCGGCGCGACGGTAGGTATGATCGCCGCGCATTTCGGTAAGCTTCCATGGAGCCTAACCCTTCACGGAATTTCCGAAACCGATTTTCCTGCCGGAATGTTACTCCCCAAAAAACTGGAGCGCGCGGAATTTGTTGCTTGTGCTAGCTACTTTATGAGGGCGCAGGCAATGCGGCTAGTTGAAACCAGCCACTGGCCCAAAATGCACATTATTCGCTGCGGGATTAATCTCTCGAATTTGCCCCCGATCAAGCCACAACACCTAAGGAAAGATAAAAGCGATAGCGTGCATCTGTTATGCGTGGGACGATTATCGCCAGAAAAGGGTTATTTCGGGCTGCTAGACACACTGGCGCATCTCGCAGCCGACGGATTAGACTTTGCCCTGACGATTGTCGGCGACGGGCCATCAGCGGATGATATCCATGCAAAGGTCGCTGCATTTACGCTGACCGACCGTGTCCGATTCACCGGAGCACTGCCAGAGGCTGAGACGTTAACGGAAATCAGCTGTTGCGATATCTTCGTCTTGCCCAGCCTGATGGAAGGCCTACCGGTGGTACTAATCGAAGCACTCGCGATGAACAAGGCAGTGATCGCCAGCAGGGTCGCCGGCATTCCTGAGTTAATCGAAGAAGGGCATTCCGGGCTGCTGTTTACGCCATCCGACTGGTCCGGTCTTGAAAGCCAGTTGCTCAGGCTTCTTTCCGATCGAAGCCTACGTGAAACACTCGGGGAACGCGGACGGGCAATTGTGGAAAGCGAATTCGATATCGCCATCCCAGCACGACAACTCGCAAGGCTTTTTACATCGGATTAGCTGCTTTGGGCGACGGCCAAGGTCTTTAAAGCTCAAAAAAAGCGGCCTACCCCCATTATCAGGAGCGGGCCGCCAATATCGAATTGTCAGAAATTAACTAATTGAATTGTTAGCTATAGCTGACTGTGGTCCGCGCAACCCGCGGCTTAGCTCGGATCATTCCGCCGATCCCGAAAAAACCGAGCAGCAGCAACGCCCAAGTCGCCGGCTCAGGAACTGCGCCCACGCTATTAACGTTCAGGGTAAAAGCGCCCAAAAACCCTTGGTCTCCAACTGCATTATCGCTTACGCTCAATGTCCAATCGCCATTTGCACTTAACCCATTAAATGCAGAAAAGGCTTCCAGCGGAGAATAAGAACCGGGAGCAACTGCACTATTTCCCTGATTGGCGAAAGTCTGGAACAATGATCCACCGCCATCGCTAAAACTATATGTACCCACCAGATCACTGCCAGATCCAAAAAATGATGCCGGAACGCCTGGCCGAGAAAATAGCTGTGTTGTTACGCCGCCATGGGTCAAACTGGCGATTAGATCTCCAACCCAAGTGTGCACAAAACCCCTCAGCGTTACACTAATGCCTGTAACATTGCCGGTTGCAGCAACGTTCACCGTTGAGCTGTTTGACGAATTGTTTGTAATAACGAAACCTGGACTTGTTTCGACGGTCGTTGCTGCAAATGCTGGCGCGGAAACCAATGCAGCAGCGACCACCGCTGTCGTGAATGAAATAGAACGCATATTCGATCCTTTGCAATGATGCAGGCGCCTGCATGTGAAACCAATTTGCCCCCCCTGTTAAGGACATATCTCCGGTGTATTTTTTCTGCTGCTCAACAAAAATAAACTTGCGCCTTAAGCCCAATAGTTAAAGAATTCTTAATCAAGAGTCCAGTGGGAGACAAACAATTGGCTGTACCCAATCAGGATTTTCTCCCTAATATTGTGCCAATATGGAACAAAACTGGTTCGGAACCGGCACACCAAAGATCGCTACGGCCTCGTACTTTGGGGAAGACCTTCAAGTTTCCGACGGATTCTTGAGCCCTTGGGAGATAGCCTTGCCCAAAAATTCGCATAAAAACTCTATGAATAGATGGCCTCTTGCACAAACAATTGATATGTTTTACTAATTATTAACTTAATTGGGGTCGCACCCACTGCTTGAGCTGGTGATCAATTGTAAGGATCCCGAGGAGAAAAAATAATGAAATTTGCTAATGGCGTTAAATATGCCCTACTCGCGTCTATAATCGCGGTCGCAATGCCTGCGAATGCACAGAATATTTTGTATCGGAATGATTTTAACCTCGGCACCGATTATTTTGATCAGGCGATTACCTCGTCCGCTTTTACAGCGACCAGAACAGCTGGCGATTTATCATCTTTCACACTATCAGATTTTGATGCCGTTTTTTATGCTAATCAAAATTCCGGCGCACCAGCCGGTGACATAGCAGCCTTGGCCAGCTATATCAGTGGTGGGGGCAGAGTTATTTTTAACAACTGGCTGGCCGATTCGCCGCCGCTAGATTCCACGTTTACCGGCAATAATAATCAGACGGTTTTGACGCTCACCCAGTTTACAAGCGGAGTAGCTAGTCCTCTTTCAGTCGTAAACCCGGGCTGGGGTACCTTCTCTGCCGGGCTGATGGCTACTGCAGGCGGCACCGTTGCTGCCACGTTTGAAAATGGCGATGCAGCGATCGTAATTGGCAATGGTGGACGCAGCATTCACAATGGTTTTCTTACCGACACAGTTGACTCCAGCCAGCTCTACGCTAACCAGTTCAGTTTCCTGTTTGGCTCAGCCGGTGCAGTGCCTGAGCCGGCGACTTGGGCGCTGATGTTGTTTGGTTTTGCATTTGCAGGTGCATCGCTACGGCGGCGCAAAAACAAAGTGACGACTACGGTTTCTTACGCCTGACGTTACATAACGTGATTTCAAAAAGCCCTGGGACCACGGTCGCAGGGCTTTTTTATTGAGGTTTACCCGCGATATTGGCAGAGCAAGGCGAAACTCCCGCTGCATCGCAAACATCGATTTCATTCGCAGGTTTACACAATATATGCTCTCCTTTGACAATTTTGACCGGATCAGAATCATCAATTTATCCAACCGTACGGACCGACGGCGCGAAATGGATCGTGAACTAGCCCGTTTGGGGTTGTCTGATGACCCCAGAGTCAGCTACTTTGCAGCAATCCGGCCCTGTGACGCGGGGCCTTTTACCTCGATTGGCGCGCGCGGTGTCTATGAAAGCCAGAAACAACTATTGCTCGAAGCAGCGGAACAGGGAGAATCGCTCCTAATCCTCGAGGATGATTGTGATTTTGTTCAGGGTGCTGAAGCGTATAAAATTCCGGAAAATTGTGATATTTTCTATGGCGGTCACAATGCCGCGCAGCCCGATGATCTTCAGAATAGCGATATCATGGGTGCCCATATGATGGGTTTTTCCAAAGATTGCGCAAAGGCCATCAGCACCTATCTCGAACAACTCCGCTATGAAGGCATTCATCCGCCGATAGATGCTGCCTATGTCTGGTTCCGGCGCGCCCATCCAGAGGTGGCGACCCACTTCGCCGTCCCGCCATTGGCAGGCCAGCGAGCATCGCGCAGCGATATTGCAAATTTGCGGTGGTATGATCGCCTTCCGATCTTGCGAACAATTGCCAATCTGATCAGGGCCATCCGACGAAGCTAGCAAGGCTGACCGAGTGCTTTTTTACCAGATGCTGGCCGAACCCTGTCGTTTCAATGCCCGGTTTGCCTGGATGCATGGCCAAATGTTCAGCAGTGTCGCAAGGATCGAAAATGGCACCCTCGCGGCCGCCTTCATAAATCCGGCGTTTCGAAGATTATGTAGGCGCCAAGTCAGCAGCCGGGGCGGCAACGCCCAGGTTTTTCCCGCAACTTTGCTTGCAACGACATTGTTCACCCATTGCGGATCATTCTCGTTGAAATCACGGATGACCGGACCGATATGACGGACATGTTCTTCTGCCCAGAATTTTTCACAGAGCCATCCGTTGACCGTTGTGCCGATCGTCATACGCTGCTCGTGATGGAAAAACCCGGATATGGAATGCGCTTCAAAATAATGGGTAGGCCGATCGAACCGCTGGATACGCTCAAACTGTGCTGCCTGAGAAAATCCCTCAGTATGCAGCATCGCTGACAGGAAACCATCTTCTCCCGGCGTAGGAACCGGGAGCCAAGCTTTCCGCAACTCCTTTGCCCGGCCAGCATAAAGCGAACCATTAATCGAATGGGGGGCTGGCGTCTGGCTCGAAATTTTTAACGAAAAGCGGTCGATCAGTGACTTACTAGATTTTTTGGCAATATCTTTTACTGGCCAACCCGAAACCGCCGATAAGCGCTCCTCATTCGCCAATTTCCAAACGAGATCGCGGATAACATTTGCATCGATCAGCTCGATATCAGCATCCATAAATACGATGATATCGGTGGCAGCATCGAGTATCGAATGAACCGCAAGGTTCCATGATCGTGATTTACCGGCATCGGGTGTATCGTGGACGCGAATGCGGACGCTGGTCTCACCAAAGCTCTCTTCCAGAGCAGCTTGTGCAACCTGCGCCGTGTTGTCTGTACAACCATTGCTGACGACCACGAATTCAAAATCATAGCCTTCAGACAGCACCGTCTGCTCAGCCACGCTCCTAATTAGCCCGGCAATCGTATCCTGCTCATTCATGGCAATTATACAAAGCGAAACTAACATGACCGCCTTCCGTAACTGACGCTGAAAATCTTTGGGGCCGCTGAGCGACAATAGTGCGTAAAAACAATTTTTATGCGGGTCAATCTGGGCTCACATTATAGCGCTGGCACATTTTATCGATAAAAGTTCCTGGCGGTGGTGGCCGGTCTTTCAGGCCTTCGAGCCGTGAATGCCACATATGGACGGCGTGGGTTCTATCGGTCAGCATCGCCTCAACCACTTCGGCAGGCTCGTATAATTTTCGCGCATCTTTCCATCGAACGGGATAGAAAACATCGGGTGACTGTGCCTTATCCTTCAGCTTGTTGCGTTTGATTGCGTGCGTCACGAGACCTGCACTGAAGGTGCCCCAAGGGTAATCCTCCAATTCTATCGGCCCTTCATTAAACCGTCTCCAGTAAAATTTCAGGCGGTTTTTGGGCCCCCACCAAGGTGGGCACATATTGGTTCTCGGGATGGACTGAAGGTCATCGACCATCTGCGAATCGGCTGGCGCTAGCAAAACCGCGTTATTAACCCAGTTTTCATATTCCCATCCAAAAAGATAATCGGAACCAAAATCAAAAGGTTTAAGGAAAATAAAATCCATATCAACCCAGCACCCAAGACCTTTGGCAAGCATCTCGATCCGCCACAAATTTGCACCAAGGGCAACCGAGCCACTGTCCCGATAACGCAGGAGCCTTTCCTGCGGCATCACTTCGGCAGCATCACGGAGGTCTGTTCCCTCCGGAACACCATCTAGATTCTCGGGATCGTAGCTCCACAAAGTAAATTCATGGCCGGTCGCTTTTGCCGAAGCAATACAAAGACGCTCCAGATAGTCGAGCCTGGGGCCGACCCATAGGGAGTTGAGATGGGGTAAAGTCATCGTCTATAATATCATTCTATTTTTACATTTGAGGTTTTGGCTACTCGAATAACGAGTCTCGGGCAACAAATTCCAACCAAATGGTTGGTATTGGCACAGGATGGTGTAAATCAATCAGCTATATGAAAATCAAGGCATTCCTCCGACCTTTAGTCATTCAGTTTCGTTCTTCACGCAATTATTTGCGCAAACTTCTGATGCCCCAATCGCATCCGCCGATTGGACGCCAACCTGCATTTGATCCAGAAACCGAAAAATGGTTCCGAAATCGCATCCGCTCTTCGAAATCTTATCTGGAATATGGGACCGGTGCTTCGACACTGTTAGCAGCTGATGCTCAGGTTCCAACGATCAGCATTGAGAGCGACCGAGCTTACGCCGACGCCGTGCGGGCAGCACTGCCTGATGACAATCTCACGAAAATAGTAGCAGTCGACATCGGCCGTGTAGAGGACTGGGGTTACCCCTTATGGAGATTCAAAACGGTTGGGGCACTTCAAAAGTGGAAATTCTATCCCGAGACTGGACCTGCGATAATTAAGACTTCCAACCGATTTCCTGATCTTGTTTTGGTCGATGGACGCTTCCGGGTTGCATGCTGCCTGTGCGTCGTGAAGGCCGCTATCGAGCAAAAACAAACAACACAAATTTTATTCGACGATTATGCCCTCCGCCCCCAATATTCTATCGTTGAAAATCTCCTTGGGGACTCGGAGGCTATTGGTCGCTCAAGACTCTTCCATATCGAACCCAAAAAAATATCACTGACGGCAGTTCAGGCTCTGCTCAATTCCGCATATTCAGACTTCAGCTAAGCTATGATCCAAATCAGTCGTAATATTTTGTATAAGACGATGCGCCATATCCGTAACCATAGCTGTCCCCAAAACCGCCGCGGTAGCGATTCAATATGGTACCGGCGCAGGGCACCGGATCAAGCATGACTAGCATGTCCTGCACCTGCCTGCGGTTGGTTTCTCCGCTATCCACCACCATGATGTAGCTATCGAGCTTCTCAAGAATGAGCATGGTATCGTCATTCGCAAAGGCCGGTGGCAAATCGAACAATATAATCGATTGTCCAGTCTGTTCACGCAATGAATTGATCAAATGATCAAAATTTGTGCCTGACACCAGTTCCGCCGTATTATTTGAAACACGCTTGGTCGGGAACAGGGTTAGGTTAGATCCTTCGATACGAATAGCAATAGAAGGCAAATCCGAGACGTCACCCGTCAAAAAATCGCTAATTCCCCGATTTACATCCAGACCAATATCCCGAGCAAGCGATGCTCTGCGTAAATCGAGATCGACCAGAAAAACAGGGTCATCAACTACTTGAGCTAGCGATGCGGCCAGATTCATAGAAAGGAATGATTTGCCCGCGGCGGGTGTCGCGGAAGTAATGCCAACCAGACGATAGTTTTTCTCTTTCAATCGCTTCGAAAGAGTGGTCCGCAACAGGTGGAACGGACGCGATCTACTGTCGCGATTGTTCAATCCAATAAACTGGTATTCGTGAACAGCATCAAGATCGGGAGCAAAGATCGGCAATTCATCAACTCGAATTGCCGCTTTTTCAGACATTTTTGTGAGATCCGCTTGGGACATAAATAGCCTTCTAAAATAATCGCAGTCTTATCGACGTAAAAAGGGGAAACGACCGGTGCCGCGCTTGGCGGTGGGCTTTGGCTCGATCAATGGTATAATTCCAAGTGGCGCCACTCCGGCAATTTTATGGAGAGCTGCCGGATCACGGATCGGCCGAAGGAACAGCTCAATCGCAAAGGCCAACAGAAAGCCAATTGCTAAGCCTCCACCGATTCCGGCAGCCGCTAGAATTAGACGATCCGGCCAGCTTGGGCTGTCAGGAATTACCGGAGGCTCAACGACCGATAAACGTTCCGACATACGTTCATCTTCGGCTCGAACTCCCGCATTAGCAGCCATTAACCGAGCTTGAACCTCATCATATTGCTGATTTACCGCAGTCAAGCGTTGCTGGATCTCGCCAATCTGCTGCTGCACTAACGGCGCCCGCGATTGTGCAGCGAGACGAGAATTCACTTGTGCCATTTCTCCGGCCTTTGCTGATCGCAATGAAGCAATCTGCGAATTATTAAACGCAATTTGCTGATCGATCGAATCGACCGGAATTTTCTTGGTGTTGCTTTTTGCCAGCTCGCGCGCCTGCACTAAGTTTTGTCTAGCGATCACCACATCGGGGTGCGTCTCTGAGTAGACCGCTCGCGCTGCCGCCAGTCGTTGTTCTGCGGCGCTAACTACAGGGTCGCGAGTATCGCTAGTTTGCGCAATATTTCGTTGCTGGAGCAAAGATTGATTATCGCGCTGCAACGCCGCGATCTGGACATCATAACTACCCGAATTTCCGCCAATGACCATAGCGCCACCGGATAAAACACCCCCATTTTGTGCATTGATCTGCGCAATTTGCCCCTGCAGATCGTTAATCTGGGTTTCCAAACCCTTTGCCTGATCGGTCAGGAACTGCACAGTATTGGTTGCCTGCTCCACATTTCCGCTGGCATCCAGTTGCAAAATACGGTTCATCAAGTCCTGAGCAACAGCTTGGGTTTGCACTGGCTGATCATAATTAAACGCCAGCTCGAATGCGATTGTCCGCTGATCCCGGCTGTTACCAGAAATATTCGCTTCCGCTGGCGTAAGGCTAATAGCCTCCCGCATATTTTCAATTACTTCGGAAAGTGGCCTGGACCGGCGCTCTGAAGTATAGAGCCCGTACTGTTCAATCAGAGCAATCAAGTCGGGCCGGGATGTGATCTGCTGTCGAATCCGCGCAACGCGGCGATCGATAAGATCAACGTCATCCATTCCGATCACATCACTTGGCAATTGCGACGATTCCACTAGCATGATCGCGTTCGACCGATAAACCGGTGGGATCAGCAAAATCGCAGCTATCGCAGCTATTATACCAATAAAAGTAGGCACAATAATCCACCATTTTCGTTCCCATAATATAATGGGTATTTGCTCGATCCAATTGCTGGCCGAGGCCTGATCGCCTTCGAATGTATCAAACTTCGGATATTCCATCAGCGTAACTTCCCTAAACGCACTCGAACAGAAGCCATGACCGAATAATTGGCATCACGTTTTACCGAGGGTTCGTAAATCTTCGTAAAACTTGGAATGACGTCGAAAGACACGCGATCGCTGAAATATCGCGAGTAAACTGCTTGTATGCCGTAGACTTCGCTCTTGCCTCGAACTGCGGCGAATATCGGATCGCTGCTGCGATCTGTACGGCCATATCGACCGGAAACTGAAACTCTGTCCTTCAGACTAAGCTTTAAATCATAATTAACCGCCAAGCTTGTTACGGCGCTTATTCCTCCCAATGCAGTAGGTTCAGCACTCCGCGAAACAGATCCGCAGAATGAGCTTCTAACGTCTCTGTCACAAAGTGAAAGTCGCCCGGAAATATATGTATTATTATTCCTTGCACCGATACCATCGTCAATCGCTGCATAAGATACCCCGGCACTTGCATTTAGGGATATGCGTTCGCTTAGCGAATACTGGGCGCCAAACTGGGGACTGATGATCGTAGCATCCCCGACATTCCTGCCAATATAGTCCGCTACCCCCGCATTTACCGACGCAAAAATCGACGTGCGCTCGGACAATCGGCGACTATATTGCAAATTTCCAAACCCGGTCCGGTAGTCCGAACCCGCATTATTGCTAAACTTCGAATAAGATGTCGTCGCAGAGAAACTGATCGAGTCAGCCGGACTAAGGGCATAGTCTATACCGGTAGATGCATCGAATGTATTCACCCGAACCCGGCGGCCAGCCACCGTGACGTCGGTCAATGGAATGTCAGGGATAAATCCGGGGTCGAAAGGGTCTGCGGAGTTCGAAAAGAAGGAATCCTGCAAAGATGAACGTGAAGTTTGAAATCCGGCACGGGCCGAGATCGACGTACGCTCATCCAGTTGTTTACTGGCCTGAGCACCAATACGGGCGGCTTCATCGCTGCCATATTGGTTTGTATACTGCGATAGCCGGAAACTGCTATCAATTAGCGCGCTTGAACTCTCGTCTTCCCATACAACTTTTGGTTCAATCTTGATGGTGACGGCAGCAGCAGAATCTCCGTTTGTGAGGAGGAAAGGATTGCTGTCAAATACGCCGCCAACAGAAATATCGACGGTAGCACGCGGTTGATTTGCTTGTGCCCACGCGGCATGAGGGAAAATGGAACATGACGCTGCCAACAGCAGTGCGGATCGCCTGACGCGCACTTTATGAATTACTTTATAAATCATGGAATAATCACCGTGTCGCCGGTTTCCAACCGCTGAATATTCGCACGCGCGACATCCTTGTCGTCAGCGCCTACTTTGAACAGCGGGGCAAGCTGCACGCGAAAACTATCTAATTTATCGCCAACTTTCCGGATAATCAGGATGTTATCCAGATTAGCAAATTCATTAGGGCCGCCGGCCATACTCAGGGCTTCGAGCACGTTTACATAACGGCCCGGCGTAAATGTACCAGGTGATTTGACACGGCCCATGACCGAAAACTGCATACCATTGGGAGAAACCACCGATACCGTTACCTGAGGCACTTCGCCGCGATACTGGTCCTTGAGCCCGTTGCTTATCAACGTTTCAATTTCTGAAGGAAGGCGTCCTTGTGCGACAATCTGGCCAACCAGTGGAAAAGCAATGGTCCCATCTGGCAGAACCTTAGCCGCACGTTGCAGACGCTCTTCCCCCCAAACATAGATTGACAGTTCGTCGCCAGCATTTATTCGATATGCTGAAACACCAGCAGAAGCCGACTGTTGAATCTGAGGATCTGCCTCAGCTAAGGCCTGCGAAGAGAAGGGGACCATTAAGGCAAGCGTGAGAATGTACCATATTCGGGTCATAGATTCAGAATATCCTTACTTCAGTCGACACATGTTCTGAGGCCCTATAAGGCACCCTATTATGATTTGCTACACTGTTTACCTTTGCCGCTATCTGGTGCGACACGCATCCTTGATTATGCTGTCTATAGTCCTTGTGATGGTTACTGCCTGTACAAGTTCTGAAGTTGAGGCATCAAAATTAGCCGCACAAGCGCAGTCCTATCTTGAGCAAAAGCGAATTGCGGAAGCACGAATCGCAATCAAACAAGCCGTTTCAAAAGAGGATGACGTTCCAGAATATCATATTCTCCAAGGAAGAATCGAATATGCCGCAGACGCCAATGAAAGTGCGTTTTCTGCATATAGCGAAGCACTTGCCTTTGATACAACGAACCAGGAGGCGTTGCAGGCTGTTTCGCAGATCGGTTTACAGATTGGGCGCTGGCGCGAATCACTTGATGCCACTGACAAACTGCTTGTGCTCAATCCGAATCAGGAAAATGCGCTCTTGGTCCGCGGGCTTCATGCATTGATAAAGCGTGATTTTGATGATGCAGACGCATATGCTAACAAATTGCTGGCTGCCGATGCTGAGAATGAAGGCGGAGCCGTTCTTAAGGCTCGGGCATCGTTTTTGGCAGGAAAACTGGACGAATCGATACAAATTCTTGATAAACAGGCGGCCTCCCGTCCGAACACAACGGCAATTGCGCTCACCCGGTTAGAAATCTATCGGGAACTGCGCAACGCAGTGCAGATTGAAAAGCAATTTATCGACTTGCGGAAATTACAGCCGGATGACCTTTCTATACGTGTTGACGAAGCAAATTTCCGATACAAAACCGGAAAAAAGAACGAAGCTACCGGGATTCTAGCGGCAATATTGGCCAACAAAAAAGCGTCGATCGAGACCATCGCGTCTTCCATTGATCTCTGGCGCGAATATTCAGTATCCCGGCTGAATCGAGATCTTGCGAGCAAAATTATTCAATCTGGCAAGTCGCAAGCGCGTATCGCAGCGTCCCGCTATTTCGCGGATTCCGGAGATAGAGCAACGGCAGTGCGTATGATCGACGGTATGTCCGGCCCAGAAGCGGATGCCGAACGCGCAAACATCGCTCTGTTAAACGGCAACAAAGCCTTGGCCCACTCCTTATCAAAATCTATTCTGGCTCTTGACGATACGCATTGCGCTGCGCTGGGAACACAGGCGCAGTTTTGGCTTAAAACCGGCAAGGCCAATGCCGCTCTAAGATTTGCGCAGAGAGCCGTTTCGGAATGCCCAGGAAATGTTAATAGCTGGGAGCACGCAGCCATGGCCTATTCAAAACTAGGCAAACCGGTCAATGCGCGCCGAGTTTACCGTCAAGGATTGGATGCGAATAAGCAAAATGAGCCGCTGACCCGCAAATATGCCGAATGGTTGCTAGCGAACGGAAAGAGGCGGGAAGCCGTTGCAACCGCCAAACGGTTGACGCAGTCCGCCCCCTCTCTAAATAGCGGTTGGCGTCTATATACCGAGATTTGCACGAAGACGCGGTCAGATTGCGTTACCCAAGCAAATAGGGGGCTCGCGGATTCGAAGACCAGATATGGGATCGATCTTTTGCCCGGGGAACTAGCACCAAATGGTCTATTTGGTCGGTTTGTAACCCGATGAGCACGGTTCCAACGGCGCTAATAATTGATTCTGGGATCAATCGAAATAAAGTCGAATTTCTCGGACTGACCTTTGATAAGGTTGACAAGGAAATGGCGATTCGCCAGATTCGACAGCGAGAACAGAAAACCGGCTATTTCTATGTAGTAACCCCAAATGTGGATCACATCGTGCAGTTGGAAAAATCGTCCGATGCTTTGCTGGCTGAAGCCTACTCTGGTGCTGGCATGGTTATATGTGACAGCCGCATCCTTTCCTTTTTAGCAAAACGCGTAGGCCTTGAGCTTGAGGCAGTTCCAGGCAGCGACATAACGCGCGAATTGTTGCGAACAGGAAGAAAGGGATGGCATCTGGCAATGATTGGCGGCCATCCAGTGCTCCACGAGAAGCTGAGGAAACTCTATCCCAATTATGAATGGACTTTCCATGAGCCGCCTATGGGAATTCTCCGCAATGCTACCGCTCGCTTAGCGATTGCAGAATTTATCGAGAACACAAAAGCTGACATGGTTTTTTTTGCAATCGGCGCACCACAAAGTGAAGTTATCTGCCGCGAAATAAGCATGCGCGGCAGAGCCAGCGGCGTTGCCTTGTGTATTGGCGCATCGCTCGAATTTCTTACCGGTGCCAAGCGCCGCGCGCCCGGCTGGATGCAGCGTATTGGTTTGGAATGGCTTTACCGCCTTAGCAGCGAGCCCTCCCGGCTTTGGCGGCGCTATTTACTGGAAGGACCGAAGATATTTGGAATCTGGTGGCGATGGAAAACGATTACGCAAAAAAAAATCAACGCTTCTCGCCATCTCGGCGCGTCCGGTTCCAGACCGTCTGACGGGAAGTGAAAAAGCCAAGATAAATCGGTATTTTCCACACTATATAAAAAGGAACCCGCAAGAGCGACTGAAAACCGAGAACGGCGCGCCCTTCCCTCCACCATGCGGCGAACAATATTATCAATGCGACTACATAGCTGAAGAAAAGAAGCCATAAAGGGCCGAATTGGCCCGACCAGAGCGATATTATGCCAACGCCAGCAAGCGCACAAAGCGACAGTAACATCAACATAGCCAGCGGCGGCACCAGCATATGGGCACCTATAGTAAATAGATGCTTCGAACGCTGGCGCAATCCTGCAAGCAGCAGTGGCAAACCGTTTTGCGCAGCCGCTTGGAGAAAACCATGCTCCCACCGGCTACGCTGTCCCTTGCTGTCAGCGACAGACGCCGCGGGACTGGTTACCAGCGCACCATCTTCGAACGAGACCCTAACTCCCTGCTTTGCGAGGGATAGGCCTAACTGAAGATCTTCAACGGCATCCGATGTAGCAAGATCAAGTTTAGCAAATAGCTCCCAAGGGAAGGCCATTCCCGTTCCGAACAGCAAAACACCGCCGCCGATCCGCCCGAGACCGCGTGCACGAACCAGATTTTTTACCAACATCGCAAAGTTGGAAATACCCACAAGTGGCGAAGCCGAAGCCGGCGCTTCCAACAGGTTAATTGATTGTACCGGCTCCCCGCTAATTACCGCCTTTTCAATTAATCTTGTCGCGCTGCCCGCCGACAGCCTGCAATCTGCGTCTATCACAATGACAGCATCTGGCGGATTCTTCGCCAAGAAGTCACGGCCAAAGGCGAGAGCAAAACCTTTACCCCGATGATCAATATCGGACCGTATTATCGTTTCGGCCCCTGCCCGTTCTGCGAGGCCGGCGGTTTCATCAGTGCAATTATCCGCTACAACCACAATCCGGCAATCTGGTGCCGCAAATTGAAGGGCCTTTACCGTTGTTGCTATCCCGGAAGCTTCGTTGTGCGCCGGCACAAGCACGGCACCCGACCAGTTATTAGCAGACACTGAGGAGGTGATTTCTCTGGAACGTGCCAGCCCAGCACCAACCTCGACCGTCAAATAAAGCAGAATCATCGCCAAAGGGGCGACCACCAGCCAAGCGAGAATCATGAAAGCAAGTTGCATATCGTGTACTCTAGCACCGAGATTGTGTCGGTGTATAGTTGCGCCAAACTGTTTCATTGTGAGACTAAAAGAACAGAAAGTCTTGCGTGCACGTTTTCTTCGTCTAATGCGGACTGAATTTTCTGGGGGAGACAGCTATGGCTCGCGACTATTTTTCAACTCGCCGCGTGTTGGTGACGGGCGGCGCGGGTTTTGTGGGTTCCCATCTCATCGACCGCTTGATCGACCGAGGCGACGAAGTACTTTGTGTAGATAATTTATTTACGGGTGCCAAAGCAAATATCACCCATCTTCTGGGCCATCCCCGGTTTGAATTTCTACGGCATGATATCTGCTTCCCGCTATTTGTTGAAGTTGATGCCATCTTCAATCTGGCCTGCCCAGCATCCCCGATCCACTACCAACACGACCCCGTGCAAACGACCAAAGTGTCTGTAATCGGCTCGATTAACATGTTGGGTCTGGCTAAGCGCATCAGAGCCCCCATTCTCCAAGCCTCGACCAGTGAAGTCTACGGCGACCCTACGCAGCATCCGCAAACCGAAGCCTATTGGGGCAATGTTAACCCGATCGGTATAAGATCCTGCTACGACGAAGGAAAACGCTGCGCGGAAACGTTATTCTTCGACTATCACCGGCAGCATAATCTTAACATCAAGGTCGCTCGTATTTTCAATACCTATGGACCGCGAATGCACCCAGCCGATGGCCGTGTAGTTTCCAATTTCATTATGCAAGCGCTCGCGGGCGATGATATCACCATTTACGGCGATGGGTCCCAAACGCGCAGTTTTTGTTACGTTGATGATCTTGTTGAAGGACTGATACGACTAATGGACAGCCCGGAAGGCTTCACCGGCCCTGTCAATCTAGGTAATCCGGTTGAATTCACCATCCGACAACTCGCCGAACTGGTCATCGAAATGACCGGCGCAAAATCAAAACTGGTGGAACAACCGCTACCATCGGATGATCCAACGCAGCGCCAGCCGGATATCTCACTCGCAAGGACGGAACTTGGATGGGAACCCGAACAAAATCTGCGCGAAGGCCTTGAAAAGACAATCGGCTATTTCCATAAATTAGGGAACGGATGAGGCGATTTTCTTCAAGCCACTGATAAAGCTTCGATATTCCCCCGCGATAGTAGACCAAGCAAAACGATCAATGCCCACACTGTTGTCAGTACAGCCCGACGATAGTGCGTCCACTAAGGTCCGGATCAGCATCGGTTGATCCTCAGTATCACATAGATAGCCATATTCGCCCAGAATCCAGCGCAGCCGTTCGGTGTCATGCGCTATGATCGGAAGACCGCTCGCCCAAGCCTCCAGAAACACATTCCCGAATGATTCCAACAACGATAAATGCAAAAAAGTATCCACCGATTGGTACAGTAAAGGCATTTCTCCTGCGGTTAGACTGATTCTCTGGAACCTGCCGGGCATCAACCCGTCGGCCAGGGCCTGCGCTTCATTACGTAAGGGGCCATCACCCGCAACGACCAGATAGGCATCCTCCATTTTGGACACAGCCCTGATGCCTTCGAGCACTCGTTTGCTCTCTATAAAGGCGCTGACCATAAGGATTATTCGTTTGTCTGACGGAAAACCGAAACGGGCGCGATCTCCCTGACCCGGCTTAAATCTAGAAAGGTCCACTCCATTGGGGATCAGCGCGCAATTCCACTTCTTCCGATTTCGTTCGTAATAATCCGGATTGCTGCAGACCAGCCCATCACATGAGAATGTACGATATTCTGATCGGTTTTCATAAGCAGGCCAGTCACCATTTTGGGTCACAAATATTTGCAGCGGCTTACGCCGAGCCGGTCGGCGCAATGCCCAGTGAGTAAAGGGAAAGGAACAGGTGACCACGGCATCAAATTCGGATGGATTATAGCGACGAAGCAGATTTACCGAAAAACTTGCATCCTCCCAAGCTGTTTCGCTGCGCAAGGGCGGGAAATTCGGCCATTTTTCGAAACCTTCCCTAGCCCGAGCATCAATGTGTTCAAAATGGTAGGATGTACCAGGTCGCGGCTGCCCCGAGCCCATCAGAGTGACATCATCACCGGTAGCGGCCAATTCCTCTGCGACAGACATCAATGCAACTTCTGCGCCTCGGTCATAATTGTGGAACCCCGGCAAGGCGAAAAGCAGTTTCATGTGGATTCCTCTGTCTGCATGGCAATCAATAAGCTATAATGTTTAACTTTAGCGTACATATTCGATTTCATCACTCCAGAGCTGTAATTCATGACGATCAATTGGGAACCCGAAATTGGCGATCCGACACTGGTAGGCTGGTTCACCGTGGTTGCATATTTTGTAACCGCTATCCTTTGCCACCGCGCGGCAATTACCGCCAACGTAAAATCGATCGACATCAGGACTGCGGCCAATCTGGAACAGTATTTTTGGCTTGCGGCAACAATCACACTGGTCGCTCTGGGTATAAATAAGCAGCTAGATTTACAATCCCTGTTTACCGAGATTGCTCGTGAGATCGCCAAGTTGCAGGGATGGTATGGAGATCGCCAAAGATATCAACTGATGTTTATAAAAGGCTTGGGCCTCGTCGCCATTGCTATTGGAATTGCCATGCTCTGGTTTCTGCGAAAAACAGCTGCTTCGGTAAAATTAGCACTGCTTGGCTTTAGTTTTCTTGGCGTATTTGTAATCACTCGCGCGGCATCCTTCCATCATGTGGATCAATTTCTTGGCCGTGAGGCGTTCGGGTGGCGTTGGAACTGGATTTTGGAATTATCCGGCATCGGGACAATCGCGATAGCGTGCGTCGCATATCTGCGGAAGGCCAAAGCCAGATACTAGACCCTGCCCCGATGGTATAGCTTCAATAATGAAAACGAGCTATCTGGTTAATAGATGTCTCTAAGCAGAAAATGTCTCGCGATGCGACGGCACTTTTGCACCTCTGATAAAACTCTCAACCAGTCGTAGCGACAATCCAGCCTATTTGGCCGCGGTATCCCCTGCTTTCGCTTTACCATCCGCAGGCGGTGCAAATCGGGGCTGATATTTAATATCGCCTTTTGCCTTTGCTTGCTTCAGCCGCTCTTGAAGCGACTTGGCCAATTCCTGATTTCGCATAGCTTGCATGGCCATCGGTGCCATATCTTTACCCTCACTGGAAACCGCCGTTTCACCCGTTATTACCGCTACCGTAACCAAACCTTTTTCTGGAATGACAAACGGTTCTCCATCGGGAAGTGCCCTGATCTGATCAAGCCGTTTTTGGCCTAATTGGGCCGAATCGATCTGCGCAGGTCCGCGTTGGAACTTAATACCAAGATTATTCAGCTTGGATGCAACGGCCTCCATCGAATGGTCGTCTTCGAGCGATTTCAGTTGCTCCATGTCGGCAGGAAAGGGAAATTGGATCCGATCAATAGCAAAAATTTTACGTCCTGCGAACATCGTCGAGTTTTCTGACATATATTTGTCAATAGCCTTTTGATCCGGTACCTTAAAGGTGCGCTCCGCCTTTTTCCCGAGCAGCTGCACCAACAGCGAGTCGTCAAGCTGGCGACTGCGGATCAAATATTCTGGAGTCTTGTCCAAATCTTCCTCGCGCGCAGATTGTGCGAGAAGCCGTCGTTCCAAAATCCGCTGTAACGCCGCTTGTTGGACCACCTTCTTGTCCACTCCTTCAGGAATGTCTACCGTCCCTACCTCGGCATTTATTTCCTGAAGGGTAATTTCGTCTCCATTTACTACGGCCGCTACTTGCCCTTCAGGCTTCTTGTCACAGCCAGTCAAAAGAAGGGCTAAGCACACGCCGCCGTATAGATAAAGTTGATGGAACATTTTGATCTCCTCAATCAGTTCAGCCGACCAGCAGTTTTTGCAGTTGGTGGGGTGATGCTTCAATAAATTCGCGAGTAAATTCTGTCAAAATTGTCATGGCTTCTTGCTGGTCTATCCCCAATACAGAGACGCGCATCATCATGCCATCAGGGATATCTCCGGCAAGATTGGCACGCATCACCGAAATTCGCTGCTCACTCCACGAGCGAGGGAATGCATCGCCAAGACGGGTAAAATAAATGACCTGTTCGGTCCTCCGAGGTGATTTGGCGGTAAAAATATTTGCCGGGATTGATCGTCCGGCAACCGCAATCCCAATTTTGCGTGTCTCGCTGAGTTGAAATCCTCCAACTGGATAGCATATTTCGGGCCGATGGACCTGCAACACGCCATCCTGTTCGTTGTTATATGCAAGCAACAACATAACAGGCGGGGTTCCAGGTTTTTCGTAAACCCGCGTTACCAGATTATCATATAGGCGGTCTCGCAACGCATCAGGCGGCGGCAAGACAACGTCGCCTTGCGACAAAGGTGTCCAATCTCCAAATTTCCTAGGCACGAGCTCGTGAAATATTTTCGCTCCCATGACCGGCATCTCGACCTCGGGTTGCCGAGTATATGCAATAGCTGATGCGCCAGCCAAAATCGCACCGATTATAACGTGACGACGGTTGAAGCCATTCGTTTGATTGATGTGGTTCGGTTCCTTTTTATCCATCTTAATCGGACACCTTGGATTTTATAATATAGCGGTCCCAAACGGGTTTCAAAACTTCATCGGCTGCGAATATGGTCAATAATGCTATCCCAAACATCGCAATTCCGGCAAAATTGTGCAGGAAGCCTTGTGCAGCCGCTTCCCCAGCATGAAAGGTTAGCAAGATTAAAATGAGCACCCGGAAAAAATTCGCGACAAGCGCAACAGGCACAATCAAAAACACCAGTAAAAAGGCATAACGCCAGTCAGCCTGATGGCGCATATAAATGTAAAACAGCGATATTGCTGACAAAGAAATAATTGAGTTTATCCCCGAGCATGCGGCAGCAACAAGTAATTCATATTGGCCGATATAGATTCTGACACCTTCCCCGCCTATCGGGTAATCGAACAACTGAAGAAAGCCGATAGCCGCTTCCGACAACCATATCTTCATTGGCACCGTCGCCAATGCAATAATCGATTCCGGCGGAGGAAAAATGAAGGCGAGATAGAATAGTGGGAACCAAAGTCGCCGGATAGCCTCAAGCCCGATGATACTGTAAAGGACAATCAGCACTGTCGCGTACATCAGATACCCCTCGAGCTCAACGATCTGAGTGATCCGGGCGAATATTTGCAAAGGGATGAAAATTGCAAGCAACAAACATACTAGCGGCGTGGACGAAGTACTGACAAATGGTCGCGCCTCTTTCCACCTACGCAAAAGCAGCCATATTCCAGTCGCTAGAACGATAGGTCCATGGGCACCCTCTTCACCAGTCCAGGATTGCTCGATTACAAATTTCATGGTTGGTGCGCAAAAGGCTACAAGCCCCAGAATTAAGATCACCGATCCCCAAGACCAGCCGTCAGACGTTTTGCCCGGTACATTTTTGCTATCATCATGTACGGCCATAGTGGCCAAATTGCTATTCAAACTAACCTCGCGGATTTCAAGAATTCCTGATAGAACAGGTCAAACATATTGCCAACACTTGATGTGCGACGATGTACCGGCCATGTGTCAATCTGGAACATTTAGCATCCTCTAGTATTTCAATCATCAAAAGGGTGTGAATTAACTTCGCATCTTGTATAAAAAGTGGCTTATTTTGCATTGGAAATAATATGACCTGGAAAGGTCGAAATATTGGGTCGCGTTTGACCATTGTCGCAGGAATGACTCTGAGCGCAGCCGCGGCTGCCGCCTTTTGGTTTTTTGCGCAACCATCAAGCCTCAACACCGCTCGCATCGACCTGCCACCCTCCGACGTTAATGGCGAGAAGTTAGCACCGCCTAAACCCGAATTGCAATTGTACAAACCAATAACATCCGAACAAGCTGCGGAAGAAAATGAACAGTTGCCATTTTCAACCGCGCCAATCGAACGAGCACTCCCCCTGATCTTACCCTCCAGCCAACTGCTACCAATTGGTAGACGAAATGCAATCGATTGCCTGTCCTCCGCTATTTATTACGAAGCAGGCAATGAAATTGATCAGGGAAAACGTGGGGTTGCTCAGGTTATCCTTAACCGGGTTCGCCATCCCGCGTATCCCAGTTCAATCTGCGGAGTTGTGTATCAGGGCTCCGAACGCCGCACCGGCTGCCAGTTTACCTTTACGTGTGACGGGAGCCTCGCCCGTCGACCTGTACGAGATCGTTGGAACAAGGCCAGAATCATCGCGATAGGAGCCATTTCAGGATTTGTGGAGCCAACCGTTGGAATGTCCACACATTATCACGCAAATTATGTTCTGCCATACTGGGCTCCATCGCTCGACAAGACGATTAAAATCGGTTCACATATTTTTTACCGTTGGAAAGGCTCATGGGGCCGCCGACGCGCATTCGTGCAAGCAGTGCAACTGGACGATGGCGAACCGTTTGCGGCCTTAACGGACGAAACTGTTGCAGATCCGGATGATCAAATTGACGAACTCAATCTGCTGATTATTCCACCTTCGCGGATTACAGCGGATGATACAATCGCTGCTATCCCCCGAACACAGCCCCGACCAGACATAGTAAGTCGAATATCACCAGAAATCCTAGCCGATCAAACCCGGTCTACATTGACGGCGGACGAACAAAAGCCCATACTTAAAGCAGACAAACAGTTATAATTTTGGGGACAAGAGTGAGCGGTAAAAGCACTTCGGGCAGGGACACGCTGCCTATACCATATTTGGCCTTGGCTCTTGGATTAGTTGTGTTTATCCTCGCAGCCGTCGGCGGGTGGTCGTACACCGGGCTGATCAACCGGCTAGGTGAATGGCAGTTTGCTACTTTCGGCCTGTATTTCAATCTGGCGTCAATCCTGATTTTTGTGGCGTTGCTAGCTCTCGTTTGGCGGATTGGTCGGACTCTGGTCCGACGTGACCGATCAGATGACGAAATTGAAGATCGCGCAGCGGAAGATCTTCGCAACAACCTGCTCCTGACGACGCTAGCAAAAAAAATAACTGGCTGGTTAGGTTTGGCGATTATTTTTTCAGCATTTGTCACGATGATATATCTGGTGTTGCTCCCCTCGGAAGACCAGAAGACGCGCGAATTAAGCGCTGCTGAAGCAGAGCGCGGGCCCGAAGGACCGGTAGAACTTCGTGGCGTGACCGCCATCGGGCAGACGGCACGCTACCGGCAAGGCTTTCTTTTTTGGCAGCGGACTTATTATTTCATGCCAATCGCTAAGGAAAAGAATCAGAACAAAGCCGCTAAGGTGACTGTTTTTCTTGAAGTGCCAGCGAAGCTTGCCAGATCAAATACGGCAATCTCCGCAAAAGGAATTTTGCGACATGGCACCTTGCCTGACGAGGTGGCGTCGATGTATGCTGGTGCGAATATACCAGTAGCCGAGAGAGCCAGCGTGATTTTCGCCAATGAATCAAGCAGCAATTGGGCCACGCGGGTACTACTTTACGACATGTTGCTGCTCGGTTTTTTGAGTCTTTTATTTAGCTGGTTGCTGAAGAGAAGACAAAAACGGCTAGAGAAAGAAATCGGTAACCATTAACTCTAACCTATTTTTTAGGCCTTGTTTCCATAAGACTAGGCATGCTCGACCGTGGTGCCCTCATGACTGTTTCTATTGTTTCACTGTTTGGAGTGGTGCAAATCGGCGGCAATGTTGTTCCTGACACCCTCAGCGAAACTGATTCGACTTATCTAGCAAGCGATGAGAATATTCGACACGACGCGGCGGCCCCAACAGCCGTTTCAATTGACCGGGCGCAAGATGGTCTTTTTCACGTAACCGCCCTAGTCAACGGAAAGCCTGTAGATATGGCCATAGACACAGGTGCGACGCGAACCATTGTCGCTCCGGCCGATGCCGAGAGGATCGGCCTGTTCCCGCACGCAGGCACTTATAGCAATATGGAAACCCTGAATGGCCGTGTGCGGCTATCACGGATCAAGATAGACAAGCTCACGGTTGGAAATCGGGAAATGAAAGGGCTGGAAATCGTTCTTGGCCCACGAACCTTGAATCAATCCGTAGTCGGGCTTGACGCCATCAGTCGCAGCGGTCCCTTATTGGTTGAAGGCAACCGTGTGACGCTTCTGGCGACGAAGAGCCGCGCTACTAGCGAATAAGCCAAAGAGAAATAACAACCAGACGCTAGGTTCCGGAACTGCAGAGCTTAGGGGAGGTGTGACTGTGCCAGGATTATCAGTCCCGGGTGTAGTCGGTGTCGTATCATTCGGGTCGAGCAGCCCAACCGTAGTAATCGGCGCACCGCCAAGACTTCCAAAACCTGGACCTACACCGCCGCCTGGCCCAGCTTCTCCCAATCCACCGCCGACGCCGTCGCCCAAAAGGCCATTAGCGAAACTAGGCTGTTCGCTCGCCCCCGCGCGCGCGCCTATTATTGCACTATCTTCCGAGTTAGCCCCGTCGATCGAACTGCCGTTAGCAACAGAGGTCAGTGGTCCTCCGGAAGTTTGCGAAGAAATATTACGCCTGCGCGAGCCAACCGTACCGTTTCCTCTGCTAATTAACGTTGGGATGAACCGCGATGGGGTTGGTTCCAAAAGTGAAACTATATTAGTCAAACCCGATTCGCTAATTTCCCGACCCAGCAGTCCGGTGTCATCATCGCCCCCAAATGGCAAAAGCGCGCGCTCTCTGTAAGAAGAACCCGAAGCCAGCAACATCCCAACTGCAAATATCGCTAACCATGTATCTAGTTTGACGGTGATGATAATTCCCCAAATCGTTCAGGTTTTAACGAATAACTTGATGATGGTTATAGCAAAAAGAAATTGAGTCTTAAAGGTAATTAACCATAGGATCACGTTTGTCGGCCAAAGCTATATGTAAACATATCTATCATTGGACCTAAAACCGAAATCAACGACATCAAAGAAGGGCTGACGTGCTTTAACCCACAAAAAAAGGGCCGCCCCATTACTGAGGCAGCCCTTTGTGTATCAGGATCGAAAATCCGATCTTTAGGATCAGTCTTCTTTAACCTCATAATATTGCGGTGCTGCAATATTGAGTATCTCCAGGATTTTCGTTAGCGCTGCTGGTTCGTCGGTTTCTTCCATCGCCGCCAATTCTCGGGCCAGACGACTAGATGCCGCTTCAAAAATCTGACGCTCAGAATAGCTTTGTTCTGGCTGATCATCAGCACGGAACAGATCGCGGGTCACTTCAGCAATCGAGACGAGGTCACCGGAGTTGATTTTCGCTTCATATTCCTGCGCACGACGCGACCACATGGAGCGTTTGACCTTCGGTTTGTCTTTCAATGTCTCAAGCGCCTCTTTCAGCGTCTTGTCAGAAGACAGTTTGCGCATACCCACGCCTTCTGCCTTGTTCATCGGGACACGCAATGTCATGCGTTCTTTTTCGAAGCGCAAAACATAGAGTTCCAGTTGCATGCCTGCAATTTCTTCATTTTGCAGTTCAATAACACGGCCCACACCATGTTTAGGGTAAACGACATAATCGCCTACATCAAAGGACAGCGTATTCGCAGCCATAAATAGCCTTTCTTTCTCGATGGAAAAATAGGGTATTCTCGGTCAAAATTTTCAAAGCACCGAGAAAAATACCCTTTTGTTCATATATATAACGACCGAACACCCCCGCGCTCAGTCGCTAACCAACAACAGTATTAACAGATTCGTCACAAAAAAGCAATTTATGGTTGCAGTGCACAACTTATTAGCCCGCAAACCATTGGTTGCAGAGATAATATAGAGAGGCTTTTGGTCAGATCAAGCGAGGCTTAATCGCCTTGACCGGGTTTCTCAGAGAAATGGGCTTCAAACTTGCCTTCAACACCTTTGAATTCGTCGGCATCTGCCGGCGGCTCACGACTAACCGTGATATTGGGCCAGCTTTCGGAATATTTCGTGTTTATTTCCAGCCATTTTTCCAGACCATCTTCTGTATCTGGTAGAATCGCTTCCGCAGGACATTCCGGTTCGCACACGCCGCAATCGATACATTCACTTGGATTGATGACGAGCATATTGTCGCCTTCATAGAAACAATCAACGGGGCAGACTTCAACGCAGTCCATATATTTGCATTTGATACATGCGTCGGTAACAACATAAGTCATTGGGTCGTCTACTCCATCTTAAGGACTGCCATCGTTGCAGTCGTCAAAGCCCTGCTATTGCGCAAAATTGGGAACGTCAACAGTTGGTTTAGGCTCCTAATTTAAAGACCAGTGCGTAACCTTTGGTAACAAGTTTGCGCATCCGGTAGGTTGCCGCGTCGCAAAGGCAGCGCCGATATTCGAATGACATGCACTTCGCGCCCTTGCGGAATCGTTAAAATATCACCTTGCCGAACCATCATATGTGCACGTTCAACCCGCCTTCCGTTGAGGCGCATATGGCCGCTATTGGCTAATTTCTTTGCCATTGTCCGATTGCCCGCAAAACCCAGATACCAAATCAGCTTGTCAATTCTGAGCGCTAATGGGTCTGAATCCGATGCAGCAATCTTTTTACTCTTCAAAGCAGCATACCGTTTGTTCGTTTCCTTATTTTTTCATGGCTTCTTTCAAAGCGGCCAATTCGGCAAAGGCGCCGCCAGCCGTTGCGAGAACCGGCTCTGCCTTGCGCGGCACCGAGTTGGTCTTGTTGGGTCGCTTGGCATTTGGTTTCTTGTTATAATTTTTGTTAGGCTTTTCTGAACGCGTCTTGCCCATGCCTTTCCAACGCCAGTATATTGAATTTACTTCTGGTGGAGCAGTGACTTCCAAAGCGGATGGTGCTGGCACCGCAGTCTCGGCAGATACGGTAGGCGTATCAGATACCGGTGTAGCCGTCGTAACAACCGCAGCCTCATCGGCTTTAGGGGGTTTAACGGCTTGCGGCTTGTCATCTGTTTTCACAAACCCGGCCATATCAAGCAGCGCTTCATGCACTTCCGTTGATAAACCTAGCGACGTGGCAAGCGCTGGATCAATCCCAAAAACCGGTCCGGCCTGACGGGCCTCGTGCGCCTGTTTGACCAAACGTTCCGCCATATCAACACGGACATATTCATCGCCAATTTTGCGAAAGCCCAGTCGGCTCGCATGGTCTGGAGCAGCAAATTCCCAATCTTTGAGATGCACCGCATTATCGCCGGGGAGCGCGATCATCGACTGTTCGTCCAGAGCGGCGAACAAAGCGTTGCGCCACAGCACGGCACCCGGCTTCATCAATGCATGGTGAAAAATATCAAGAGCTCCGAAAACTAACCCGCCGCGCCTCGCCACACCGCGCATATCATTATCGAGTGCGCGGACCGCTTGATCAATCTGGCGCCGCATGATGATACCACCGGCTTCGACGATTTGGGCAAACAGAGCGCGAACCGAAGCGGGCGTATTTGCATCATTGGCAAGCAAATCAATTTTGACGAGCCCTTCAAGGTGCTTCGCCTTCATCGTTTCAACCCATTGTTTGACTCGTGCTTCTGCCTTTTTGCTATTTTCGGGTGAAATATCCTTCAGCGCACGATCAAATTTAATTTCCGGGTGGAGAAGGTTTTTGCCTTTGGTGAGCACAGCAAGCTTTTCTTCCTGCCAATAAATTACCGGCTGGCCAGCCTGATCGGCAGCCAGTGTCAATTCACTATCAGGAGCTTTTGCTAGCGCGTCAGCTTTGTCAGTCATAATTGGTCCCAAATATCTTTCCGCTGCAGCGAGCAGCATCTTGCGGTCTTCTCTCCGGCTATCCGAAGGCACGACAAATTGGAAGCCCTTCAGCGTCCCAATTTCAAGTCCGTCGACCAATAGCGCTCCATCCGCCTCTAATCCAACATCTTGCGGCAAAGCATCTTTCAATAATCCGCGCATCAACACGCGGGTCCGTTTATCTACAAATCTTTGCGTCAGTTGGTTGTGCATTGCATCACTTAAACGGCGCTCCAGCAAACGGGTGCGTTCAATCATCACGGCTGGCTGCTCTACCCAGCGCGACTTTTGCGCTATATAGCTCCAGCTACGCGCCGCAGATATACGGGCAGCAAGGGTGGATATATCCCCTTGAACATTTTCCAGGCGCGCGATTTCTTGAGCCATTCTGGCATGGGGAATATAGCCATTGCCCTGAGCCAGATAGGGCCAGAGCGACGCCACAAAACGGGCTTGATGATCTGCTCCGACTTTACGGAAATCCGGTATGCAGGCCGCCTCCCAAAGCGAACGCACCTGATCACGGCCTGTTGCAAGCCTATTAATATTGGAATCTTGCGCCAATCGTTTGAGCACCGCCAAATCAACGGCTTCGGGTGCTGCCTGTAGGAGCCTGTCCTTCGGTTTATCCTCCAGCGATTGAATCAGGCTGGTGACACTAGCCAAATCCGGTTCGGCATTGCGCCAATATAGCCATTCCAGTCGCGGAAAACTATGATCCTCCAGCCGCTCGATTTCTTCAGGCTCAAGCTCATCCGAAGAAGCCAACCCAGACAACACCCCAAAGCTGCCATCTTTCTGATGACGTCCGGCCCGGCCAGCAATTTGACCGATTTCTGCAAGTGTCAGGCGGCGACGGCGGCGACCATCAAATTTCTTCAGTGATGCAAAGGCAACATGGGAAACATCCAGATTCAATCCCATACCGATCGCATCGGTCGCGACAAGATAGTCCACCTCACCATCCTGATACATTTTAACCTGTGCATTGCGGGTATGTGGCGACAGCGAACCCATGACAATGGCAGCGCCGCCATGTTGTCGGCGGAGCATTTCGGCTATGGCGTAAACATCTTCCAGCGAGAATGCGACAATCGCTGACCGACGCGGCAATCGTGATAACTTGCGCGGCCCGGCATAGCTCAACGTCGAAAAGCGTGGCCGTGAGATAATTTCGGCATTCGGGATCAACTGCTCGATCAATGGGCGCAAACTGTCGGACCCCAATATCATCGTTTCATCACGCCCGCGTATATTTAGCATCCGGTCTGTAAAAATATGGCCGCGCTCAGGATTTATACCCAGCTGAGCTTCATCAATCGCGACAAAACTGAAATCCCGATCTATCGGCATCGCTTCCGCAGTGCACAAGAACCAGCGTGCATCTCGCGGGATGATCTTTTCCTCGCCGGTGACCAGAGCGACACGATTAGCGCCCTTTAGTGCAACCACCCGATCATAAACCTCCCGCGCCAGCAACCGCAGCGGAAAACCGATCATACCACTGGAATGCGCGCACATACGCTCGACCGCCAAATGGGTTTTACCGGTATTGGTCGGACCGAGAACGGCGATAACGGGAGACTGGGAGAAGTCGGACATTTGTCTGATCACACCGCATCTGCGTCGGGCTGGCAAGTAAATTCCTTGCGAAATTGCCATTTTTTATGATCGGGGGACCGGATATCCGCGATTTTACACGTTTTACCGCACAGCATGGTCTTAGACCCCGATCTTAATTTGACATTAACCCTATTCCTCCACAGAGAAAGAAACAATATTGCGATGGAGTGTCGTCTTTTAAGTAGAAAAAGATAGCATCGCCAAGGGGTGTATTTGTTCAAGAGTATCGACATGCTTTCCGATCAAGGAAACGGGGCCGCAGTAATCGCGAACAGCCCTGCCGCGTCGACCTTTGACATGCCCGATAGCGCCAACAATATGCTAGCCGATTGGCGAGACCGTTTTAATGAAATTGACTGGGTGCCCGACCTCGGCCGAGACATTGGCAGCTTCACCTGGTTTCGCGGCCTCGCGACATTAGCATTGCTATGCGGCACAGCAATTTCCTGCTTACCCGACTTCGGCCCGATCCAAGGGCACCAAGCTGCCGCATTGACCGGATCACGCGCCGATCAGGCGCGATCACAAACCATTGCCCCACTGGCTTTCGGATCAGATACGGGCATTCGTATGGCGGCCACTGATGCCGTCCGTCCACTGGCACAGAGCCCGGAACGGCCGTCTATTGAACTTGTTGCGACCCTAGGTCGCGGCGACAGCCTACGCCGGGTGCTACAACGGGCCGGTGTAGCGAATCAGGAAGCAAGCGACGTAACAGATATAGTCGCCAGCGCGGTAACATTAGGGGATATCAAACCCGGCACCAAAATCGATGTCCTCTTGGGCCGCCGCCCTGCTAAAAATCAACCTAGGCCGCTTGATCAACTGGCTTTCCGGGCGCGGTTTGATTTAAACCTAGAAATTCTGCGTGATGGTGATCGGTTAAAACTCAATCGCAAACCGATATTGGTAGATGATACACCTCTGCGTATCAGAGGTGTGGTGGGTTCTAGCCTTTATCGCTCCGCACGCGCTGCTGGCGCCCCGACCGAAGCGGTACAAAAATATCTGCAGGTCATCGGCCAAAAAATGTCCGTGTCTCGTGACATTCGTTCCACCGACGAATTTGACATCATACTTGGTTATCGCAGAGCAGAAACCGGAGAGATTGAAGTCGGAGACTTGCTTTATGCCGGGATAGAGCGCGACGGAAAATCAAAGACGCAAATGCTGAAATGGACCAGCGGCGGACGCACCAACTGGTTTGAAGCCTCTGGCGTAGGACAATCACGCGGAGATTTGGTACGGCCAACAAATGGTCGCCAGACTTCCAGCTATGGTATGCGTCGCCACCCCATCCTGCGTTATAAACGTATGCATAGCGGCATTGATTTCGGCGGCGGCTATGGCGCCCCGATTTACGCGGTTACCGACGGTACGATTGCCTATGCTGGCCGGAAAGGCGGCTATGGGAATTTTGTCAAAATCCAGCATAGCAGCGGACTCGCCTCTGGTTACGGACATATGAGCCGAATTGCGGTGAGCAGCGGTCGGCGCGTACGCAAAGGGCAAATTATCGGCTATATCGGTTCGACCGGATTATCGACCGGACCGCATCTTCACTATGAATTATATCGCAATGGGCGCACCATAAATCCCAGTTCGGTGAAATTTGTCGAACGGGCAGAACTGGCTGGAAACGAATTGCGGCGATTCAAAGGTGAATTGCAAAGGCTGAAACAAGTTACGCCGGGCGCTGCCTTGGGCGTATTAAAAAGCGCTGCATCAGCACCCAAGCAAGAACGGGAAATCAACCGACTGTCCAAAACGTCGATTAGCTAACCCGCCGCCTTTCGTTCCCGCCAAGACCAATTGCATCGATCACCCTCTGATGAGCGCCTAATCAGGTTCATGCGTCATTTGATGCCGTCGGCTGGCATTGGAATGATTGGAGGCGATATAGCGCTATTTCAATTGCCCTATGATGTCGCGCCTCTATATTGCACCGCCATGACCCAAAATCCTACATTTCCCCGCACCCGTCTCCGTCGAACCCGCGCTTCTCGATGGAGCCGAGCGATGGTTCGCGAAAATATTTTAACCCCTGCCGATCTGATCTGGCCACTGTTTGTATCGGAGGGTTCCAACGTTGAAGAACCGATTGCATCACTGCCGGGTGTATCACGCTGGTCTGTTGACCTGATCGTAGAGCGCGCAAAAGAAGCCCGCGACTTAGACATAGCCTGCATCGCGCTATTCCCGAATACCCCGCCTGAAAAGCGCAGCGACGACGGCGCAGAATCGCTGAACATCGACAATTTAATGTGTCGCGCGACCAAGGCGATAAAAGATGCGCTGGGTGATGATATTGGCGTGCTCACCGATGTCGCGCTTGACCCTTATACAACGCATGGACAAGACGGACTAATCGACGCCAAAGGCTATGTCGAGAACGACCGCACGCTCGAGATGCTAACCAAACAAGCATTGAATCAAGCCAATGCAGGCGCGGATATTATTGCGCCTTCCGACATGATGGATGGCCGGGTCGGCGCGATTCGAGATACGCTGGAACTGGCGCATCATCATAACGTCCAGATCATGGCTTATTCCGCCAAATATGCGAGCGCCTTTTACGGACCGTTTCGGGATGCGGTCGGTTCTACCGGCGCGCTTAAAGGAGACAAGAAAAGCTATCAGATGGACCCAGCCAATAGTGATGAAGCGATGCGAGAAATCGCGCTCGACATTGCAGAAGGCGCAGACAGCGTGATGGTCAAACCCGGCCTCGCCTATCTCGATATTATTTATCGCGCCAAGACAGAATTTAATATCCCGGTTTTTGCCTATCAGGTATCCGGCGAATATGCCCTTGTGAAGGCTGGTGCAGCGGCTGGTGTCGGCGATCACGATGCGCTGATGATGGAAAAGCTAATCGCCTTTAAGCGCGCGGGCTGTTCCGGCATATTAACCTATTTCGCTGCCGATGCAGCGCGGCTACTTCATGGCTGATACGATTCTGGAAACCGAGCGGCTGCGGCTTCGCAATTGGCGGGACGATGATATCGAACCGTTCATGGAGCATCTCAACACACCCAAAGTCATGCGCTGGCTCGGCGGAATTCAAAGCAAGGAGAAATTCCTCGCCGCAGTTGAACGAATCAAGGGCTATGACCGTGATTTTGGGCATACCTTCTGGATTGTCGAGCGCAAGTCCGATGGTGCTCTTTTGGGGTTCTGCGGATTAAAGCGAGTAAACGCACCGCAACCCAAATTAATCGGCGCCTTTGAGATAGGCTGGCGGTTGCGCGAAGATGTCTGGGGCGAAGGCTACGCAAAGGAAGCCGCTACAGCGGCGATGGATGCGGCGTTTGCGCACCATAAGGCGCCATTTGTAGTGGCACTGACGGTCGCGGGCAATGAACCTTCCTGGGGCCTGATGAAGCGTTTGGGCATGACCCACAGGCCAGAGCTGGACTTTCGCGACCCCAATTACGGGGAAGAGCTAAACCCAACCATAGTTTATCAAATTGAAGCAAAAGACTGGAAATCCGACAAATGACCGATCCGCTCATCCTGCCGTTTAATGGCAAAACACCAAAAATCCACGATTCGGCGTTTATTGCCCCCGGTTGCAAGATAATCGGCGATGTCGAAATCGGTCCGGACACCAGCATTTGGTATAACTGCGTGATTCGCGCAGATGTTAATTTCATCAGAATCGGTGCGCGCAGCAATATTCAGGACGGCACAACCATCCACTGTGACAGCCCCTCGCCAGCCACTCCCGATGGCAATCCGACGATTATTGGCGATGATGTTTTGGTAGGCCATATGGTCATGCTGCACGGCGCGACATTGGAAGACCGGGCATTTGTGGGCCTAAGCACCATCGTCATGGATGGCTGTGTCATCGAAGGTGACGCCATGTTGGCCGCCGGCGCTATGTTGACGCCGAACAAGCGCATCCCAAGCGGCCAGCTTTGGGCGGGATCACCAGCCAAATATATGCGTGACCTCACTGAACCGGCAATTGCGGGAATGCGATTAGGAGTTGCCCATTATGTCGAAAATGCAAAAGCCCATAAAGCCGCTATTGAGGCAGCCCTAAAATAGGGGTAATTTAACGGAGCCGTGATTTCAGTCCGTCAATCTCCTGCTGCTGGGAGGTGACCCGGGCTTCGATTCTTTCACGACTTCTGGCGATAAGCTTCGCCGCGCCCTGTTCTTCACCGGTAAATTCTTGATCGAGTCGCTTCATATATAGCGAATCGATATCCGCCAGCGCCGATACCGACGGGCTCCGGTCTGTTTCCAGCGACGACAGGAGCATTTGAGCAACCACCCATGATTCGCTTGAAGGGACTGCACCGCTTGCTGCCGACACACTCTGTTTGACGTTAGGCAGATTTTTCATAAAAATTTGATGGGCGGTTTCACTCTGCCGAACGGCGCTCTCCACAGCATTTTTAAGTGTTGCCGGAAGGGTATCCATTTCGGCTGAAGGCGGGGCCACGGGCTCCTCTATTGGTGAGCCATCTTCATAAGGCCGCTTCGAAAGCGAAGGAAAATCGCGCGCTTGCATCCCACAAGCGGATAAAGACAGGCCGATTATGGGCGCTAAGGACATATATAATTTCATAAAAACATCTTTAGGCTGCCGTGATTGTCGCGGCAATGGTCTTTGCACTGGAACAATAGTCAGGCGATGCATAGAGGCGGCGTGCACAAAATCTTGCCTAAAAATTGGCCTATGCCGGTTGACACAGCCATGCTCATCTAGTAGCTGCCCACTCTTTCCAGCGTGAGCCGAGAGACTCGCGTTTCCCTGCTTGCGCGCTGGAACCACAAGATTGAAACGGAAAAATGCCATGTTCGCAATAGTGCGCACCGGCGGTAAACAATATCGTGTTGCCGCAGGAGATATAATCGCAGTCGAAAAATTAGCTGGTGAAGCTGGTGATTCGATAACCCTTGATGATGTATTGCTTGCGGGCGACGGCGGCGAAGTGAAAGACCTCAAAGGTCTTATCGTGGCTGCGGAAATTGTTGCGCAGGAAAAAGGCGAGAAGGTAATCATCTTCAAAAAACGCCGCCGGCATAATTATCGCCGTAAAAACGGTCATCGCCAGCAGCACACTGTGTTGAAGATCAGCGCGATTGGCGATGTGAAGGCACCTAAAAAAGCTGCTCCTAAGACAGAAGCCGCTAAGCCTGTTGAAGACAAGCCCGCTGCTGAAGCAAAAGCAGCTCCGGCCAAGAAAGCTGCTGAGAAGCCAGCGCCGAAAAAGGCCGCTGCCGAAACAGAGGCAAAACCAGCTGCAGCCAAAAAAGCTCCAGCAAAAAAACCAGCCGCGAAAAAACCGGCTGCTAAGAAAGAGGACTAAACCATGGCACATAAGAAAGCAGGCGGTTCCTCGCGTAACGGCCGTGATTCGGCGGGACGTCGTCTTGGCGTGAAGAAATTCGGCAGCGAAGCTGTCGTGGCCGGCAATATCATTATTCGCCAGCGCGGAACAAAAACCCATCCGGGTCGCAATGTAGGTATTGGCAAAGACCATACCCTATTTGCGCTTATTGATGGCAAAGTGGAATTCCACAAAGGCAAGCTCGGCCGCAAATATGTGTCTGTAGATATGATGGCGGAAGCAGCCGAATAGTCGGATAACCAATATCGGGTTATCCTTTAAGGGATGACCCGGATGATTCAGATGAATCACCAGATTTCAGGGAGAGGGTCACCCCTCTCCCTTTTTTTGTCTCTCCCTGTCGTAAATGTCACTGCGTTGTAATGGCTCCGTTGTAAGGGCCAATGAGACAAAGCAGGGGCGGCTGAAAAATGGTTTTTTGGCCAAAGAACGGAGAGTCCCAATGTTTGCAAGAACACCAAGATTATTGTTGAGACCTGGTTGGCCCGAAGATGCGGGTGCACTGCACGATGCGATCAATGACGAAGCGATTGTTCGTAATCTGGCGACCGCTCCATGGCCATATAGTCGCGATGACGCGGATGATTTTCTTTCGCTTCCCCAGAACCCCACAAATCCGCGCTGGTTAATTTACCGCCGGACAGCAGGCTCGCCCTGTCTGGTGGGGACGTGCGGAATCGACCTTACGTCCAACGGCATTGGCGAATTAGGCTATTGGATCAGCCGGAACCATTGGGGTTTGGGCTATGCAACAGAAGCAGGCCGCGCTGTGCTGGAAACAGCGAAGGCATTAGGTCACAGGAAAATCTTCGCCAGTCACTTTATCGACAATCCCGCCTCTGGAAATGTGCTTACGAAATTGGGCTTTAGCCGGACAGGCCGGATCGTACCGCGCTTTAGCAAAGGCAGAAGAAAAACAGTCGGAGCCATTGAATTTCAGCTCAAGTTGGAAAGCGACATGGATAGCGAAGCCATGCCACCACTCGCGGCCTAAGCCACTTTGGGTAAGCGTTTCCGTTTGGGACGCTCGCCCAAAGTGGCAATTTCTTCCTTCTCTTCGGGATGATCCATAATCGCTGCTTCATATTCGCTTTCGGCTAACTGAATCAGGTGACGATCATCTTTATTCCATGGATGGAATCCAGGAAGAAAAAACTGGCCCCAAGTCCAAAAGGTACGTCGGAACGGTGCCGGGCTAACTAAGGCATAATGAGCGAAACCCAACCACGCGCGAGGTCCGGAAATGCCGTCTTGCCGTAACAGGTCGAAAATACCCTTGCTGCGGTTTTTGGCGAAACCGAGCGAAATCCGAATCATGAATAAGGATTTGGTAAACCAACGTTTTGACCTGCTCCAATCTTTAGTCGCATGCAGCCATGTGTCATAGGCAACGCCCTTATGCTCGACCTCCTCAGACGCATGCCAAAGCCACATTTTGCGTTGTTCTTTATCCGCTTTCTGAAAATGGATTGGATTGGCAATAAATTCCGCAGCCATTACTGCGGTCAGATGTTCAAGACAGGTTGTGGCTACAAGCTGATTGATCAACGGTCTGGTGCCGATATCGTCGATCACGTCAGATAGCACTTGCTCGAGCCTGGAAAGATCGAAATCGGATTGTTCCAGTTGCTTATTAAAAAACAGATGTTCTCTGCTGTGCACGGCCTCTTGCTGGACGAAACCGGAAATTTCACGTTTCAGTTTTTCCGGACACTCATTACGATATTGCCTGAGAACCTTCATAAAAAAGGTTTCACCTTTAGGAAAGGTGACCGACAAAGCGTTGAAGAAAGCCGTTGCGTAGGGATCACCACCAACCCAATAGCGTTGCTCGAACGCCGCACTGGCAAAGTGCCGGTTACGGGACTGTATAAGTAGGTCGGCCGGAGTTGCACTGCCCGCAATGGTTGCATCGGTACTAACGGCATTTTCACTGGATGGCACGTCGCCCATTACTATTTGAAGCCTCCTATAAAATCCAAAAGCTGTGCGACCATTTTTTGGTTAAGGAGTTAATAGATTCGGAGGGTTAATAAACTACTCATGCCAGCCAATAAATTTACGGTTAATTGGCTGTTTACAGGGTTATTCGAAGCAAAATTATCGTAAAAATCCATTGATTTTTTCGTCGCTCAAATGGGTCATTTGCGTTGATATCGAAAATACCAGACTTCATGCCCCTGCCGGCGTGCCTTGGCCTCATAACGCGTCTCAGGCCATCCACCTGGACGGATCATCCAGTTTTTTGGCCCCTCGCACAGCCAGTTAAATTCGCTGCGTCCATTCATGATCATCATCGCCCATTCCAAATAGACCGGATGATCGGTACCGAAACGAAATTCCCCGCCAGGTTTTAGCTTGGCTGCGATTAAATCGATCGGGCCGTGATTCATGAACCGCCGTTTTGCATGCCGCGCCTTCGGCCATGGATCGGGGTGCAGCAGATATACGAAACTCAAGCTGCCATCCGGTATCCGCTCTAGCACATCCAGCGCATTGCCCATATGGAGCCGGATATTGGGCAGTATGCCCGCTCTGATATGCTGCAACGCGCCAACAACACCATTGAGATAAGGTTCGCACCCGATAAACCCATGGTTTGGGAGCATATCTGCTCGCGCTGCCATATGTTCGCCCGCACCAAAGCCAATTTCGAAATGCATTGGCCGATCATCGCCAAATAATATTTTTGACGTTACCGGGCCGTCAGTGGGCACACTAATCTGCGGCAACAGCTTTTCCACCAGCTCCACTTGCCCGTCACGCAGCGCATGGCCTTGCCTACGGCCATAAAGCTGACGGATTGTGGACGGATCGTGATTCTCTGTGCTGGTCATCCGAGGGCGGTTAGCACCCATTATGAGATTCAAAAAGCAGCTTTTAACGCCTCAACCAAATCTGTCTTTTCCCAAGAGAAGAAATCGCCATCGGCTTTACGGCCGAAATGCCCATAAGCGGCGGTCGAACTATAAATGGGCTTATTGAGGCCGAGATGCGTCCGAATGCCTTTTGGTGTCAAACGCACTAATGTCGGCAATATCTCTTCCAGCTTTTCTTCGCTCACCGTTCCGGTGCCATGCAAATCGACATTGATCGACAGAGGTTCTGCAACACCAATCGCATAGGAAAGCTGGATTGTGCAGCGCTTTGCAAGGCCAGCTGCAACAATATTTTTCGCGAGATAGCGGGTAATATAAGCAGCGGAACGATCGACTTTAGTGGGGTCTTTGCCAGAAAAAGCACCGCCGCCATGCGGGCTCGCGCCGCCGTAAGTATCTACGATAATTTTACGACCAGTGAGGCCTGCATCACCATCTGGCCCGCCAATTTCAAAACGGCCGGTTGGGTTAACGTGAATCACTGTGTTATCCGTGATGAAACCGTCCGGCAGAACCGAATGGAACACGCTCATGACATAGGCCCGCAATTCTTCATAAAGGGCAGGATTATCGCTATCTTTAAAATAGCCGGGCGCGTGTTGGGTAGACACAACCAAAGCCGTTGCTTCTACCGGCATTTCATTTACATAGCGCAGCGTCACTTGGCTTTTGCTATCCGGCTCTAGAAAAGGCGCTGCTCCACTATGTCGGTCAGCGGCCATTTGTTTCAATATCTGGTGCGAATATTGTAAGGTCGCCGGCATCAAATCGGGTGTTTCATCGCTTGCATAACCAAACATGATTCCCTGATCACCAGCGCCTTCATCTTTATTTCCGCTTTCATCTACACCCTGCGCAATATGGGCGGATTGTGGGTGGAGGAAGTTTTCAAATTGCAGCGTTTCCCAATGAAAGCCTTCTTGCTCATAGCCAATTTTCTTAACTGTTTGGCGCACCGCCTCTTCGATTTCCGCTAGCGCTCCATCGGCCCAATTTCCGTCAGTATCAATCATGCCGCTACCGCGTACTTCACCGGCCAATATGACGCGGTCGGTCGTGGTCAATGTTTCACAAGCGACGCGCGCTTCTGCATCCTTCGACAAAAACAGATCAACAATCGCATCGGAAATCTGGTCGGAAACTTTGTCCGGATGGCCTTCTGAAACAGATTCGGAGGTGAAAATAAATTCTGAACGCATGATATTTCCTAGTATTTGCCACCGGGGAATGCGGCGCGTAGATATAAAGAAAGGTTTATATGCGTTCTTTAGCGACCACGCGCACGGATGGCAATGGCGCAAATTAGCAAAAGCAGCGCAAAGCCAAGTGACAGGATATTACCATATCGCGCGAATAAAGTCGGGCTTTCCGGTAGAGGTAATTTACTATCTATCCGACCCGCCTGCCCCATCGGAATGGATTTGAGCACCCTACCTTTGCTGCTGATCACCGCAGAAATTCCGGTTGGCGTGGAACGGATGATCGGCAATCCTTCTTCCAAAGCGCGCAATTGTGCCTGCGCAAGATGCTGCGGCGGACCCGATGATCCAAACCAAGCATCATTTGACGGATTAAAGATGAAGTTCGGGCGGTCTTCGGCATTCACGATCTGACCGGAAAAGATAATCTCGTAACAAACCTGTAAACCCATTTTGCCAAAGGAACCCAAGTCCAGTGATTGCGGTCCTGGGCCCGGCCAAAAATCAAAATCTCCCGGTGCCAGCCGCGACAGACCGATTGCGGACAATAACGGCCGCATGGGAAGATATTCGCCGTAAGGTACCAAATGGCTTTTATCGTAACGACCTAAAATTTCATGGTCCGATCCCATTGCAAAGACGCTGTTTCGAGCCCCAATCGCACGCCTTTCATCAGGAGCAGCAACTTCGTCAAATTCAAGCTTCAGCGCGCCGAGGACCAACACATCACCGGGTTTCATAAGACTGGCCAGTTGCCCGCGTACCATATCCGGCGAGCGTCCATAATAATAGCGCAGTGGATAACCGGTTTCGAGATAGTCAGGAATGGCGGCCTCCGGCCAGAACAATATTCGCGGTTCATCATCTTTGCGCCGCGTCAATCGCGCTAATTTGGCGAGATTCTGTTCCTCATAACCGGCCTGCCACTTGTCCTGTTGACCAATATTTGGCTGTACCACAGTGATAGTATGTTGAGCGGCAGATGGAGAAATATCCTCTCCGCTACCAACCATAGCCAACAAAACGGTTCCACCACCGATCAATATCAGGGCGAAAACCCTGCGAAGGACGATACCCCATTGTGTGGCTAGCAATCCACCTGCAGCCGAAGCGACGAGTCCGGCGACAGCTATCACGATACCGGACAAGCCATATGTCCCGATCGACCGCGCACTCATTGCAAAAGGCGAATCAACTGCGATAACGCCTAACGGATTCCAGATAAATCCACTAAACACCCAACTGCGCATCCATTCGGTGATAATCCAAAAGGCTGCAAATGCGAGGATATAAGCTATCGGCCGACGTCTTCCCGTCGACCAAGCGCCGAGTGCCGCCAATGCAGGAAAGACGGCTAGGTAAAGCGATAGCAGAATCACTGCGATATAGCCCAACCATCCGGGCATCGCCGCTTGAAAGGTGAAGGCTTTTGCAATCCAGTTCAACCCTACGACAAAATGCCCCAGACCGAATAACCAGCCAACAAAAAAAGCGGCCTTGCGGCTTTCGAGCCTATCAACAATGGTGATCCACAAGGCCAGCGCCAGCAAGCTAATCGGCCAAAAGCCAAGCGGCGCGAAACCGGTCGCCGATAGCGCTCCAGCCAATAGCGACAGCCAAAATGGATATTTATCGAACAGGTTTTTGAGAATTTTCACCTGCGGCTTTTGCCGTGTTCCTGAAGCAGGTTCAAACATTATTTAGCAAATGTGGTTTGCCGCCAATGACAAAGCGCCGCTATAGTGGAATTATGAAAATATTACTGATCTTGATGCTCGCTTTATCCCAGCCCGTTTCCAGTCTTCCAAGGGACGAAATAACGGCATTAACCGATATTCACAAGCGGGATCTGTCTTGCGTCGCCGCTTTTGCAATAATCGCGTCCGAGCAGGAACGCGGGATTGAAAGTGCGTTAAACTATCCCCTGCTTACCGAACGTGGCCGGGCCTATGCTGGCCAGGTTGGCGAGAAAATTATGGCCGATACTGGAAAAACACGGGAACAAGTCCGCGACGCGATATTGGCAGCGGTCGCCGATCAACAAGCCAAGGTTATAGATGTTGCGGAACCCGATGCCGTGGTGGACGCTGAAATGGCGAAATGTTTGCCGCTGCTCGATGCGCAGATACCTCCAAAACCCAAACCAACGCTGAATCAATGCGCAGCCATGTTACAGCTTGCCTATGAAGAGGTTTATGAGCGCGAAAAACTATCCAAAATGGCGCAAGATTTAAAGACTTTAGCCTTTGTCCTCGACAGCCGCGCCCGTGAAAAGATGCTACGCGAAGGAATGAGCGGCAATGAGAGCGATATTATCCTCACTCAGACTCGTATAGAAATGGCTGGCCTGCAAGACGATGAATCCGAAGAAACAGCGCTGGATATCGATCATTGTTTTGCACTGGCCGCCCCCGATAAGAAGGGCCAGAATCTTGAACATTGAACGCCGCCCATTTCATCTCGCCTTTACGGTCAATGACTTAGTAGAAGCCCGGCAGTTTTACGGTGGCTTACTGCAATGTGAGGAAGGCCGGAGTAGCAGCCACTGGATAGACTTTAATCTATACGGGCATCAGATCGTAACCCATTTGGACAAGGACGCCCAACCTCGATCGATAACTAATCCGGTTGATGGGGAAGATGTTCCTGTCCCCCATTTTGGTGTAGTTCTGACCCTAACCCAATGGGAAGATTTGGCGGAGCGAATGAAAGACCATGGTATAAACTTCCTGATTGCACCGACCATAAGATTTCGCGGAGAACCCGGTGAGCAAGCAACAATGTTCTTTCTTGATCCCAGCGGAAATGCCTTGGAATTCAAGGCTTTTGCTAGTGATGATCAACTATTCGCCTCGGACTAGGGAAGAACGCGGATCTGTCAGTGCCATTTTGCGTTCGATCTTGTGACGCCGCATTTTTTCAACAAAGGTTGTCCGGCGCAAGCTAACCAAATGCGCCGCTTCAGCGACCACTCCTTCGGCCATTCGCAAAGCGGACAACAGATATTTGCGTTCCTCTTGCATGAGATGTTTCTTAAGATCAAACCCGCCCCCCAATGTACCGCGATCATCTGCGTCATCTTTGAATGGGCGCGCCTCGGCGGAACCCGGGAAACGCGATGGAACGGCATGCATTTGATAGGATGGCGCAGTGGAAGCACGCCGGCGGAACAACGATGAAACCTGACTCGCCGAAATCATTATTCCTGGAAACAGAAGAACGGCCCGCTCGATAATATTGCGCAGTTCACGGGCATTTCCGGGCCAGTCATAATTTTCCAGATCGTCCATCGCTTCTGCTGTAAAATACACCTCTTCGCCGCCAATTTGCTTGATAAAGTGGCGAATGAGCGGCGCAATATCTTCGAGCCGTTCCTTAAGAGCAGGTATATCAATCGGGAAGACCGACAGGCGATAAAAGAGATCTTCCCGAAACCGTTTTTCAACAATAGCTTGATCAAGATTTTGGTGCGTGGCGGAAATGATCCGCGTATCAATCGCAATGGATTGCGAACCGCCAATGCGTTCTATCTGCTTTTCTTCCAATACGCGGAGCAATTTGACCTGCATGTCAAAGGGCATATCCCCGATTTCGTCCAGAAATAGCGTCCCTTGGCTTGCATCTTCGAACTGCCCCTTGCGCTGGGAGACGGCGCCGGTGAAGCTGCCTTTTTCATGCCCGAATAATTCCGATTCCAGCAAATCTCGCGGGATTGCTCCACAATTCACACCAATGAATTTCTCTTCTGCCCGCGAGGAGCAACGGTGCAGCGCCTTCGCCACCACTTCTTTGCCGCAGCCGGATGGTCCAGTGATCATGACCGGTATTGAAGTAGAGGCGGCATAGCGGATCAAGCTGCGCACTTCCTCTATTGCGGCGCTGTCGCCCACAAGGTGACGAGCAGGGTCATCCGGATGTAATATCCGTTCATTTCCGAAGGCATTGGGGCGATGTTCCATAGCAGTTCCATACTCTTTCAAATAGAGCATCTCTTATGAGAGCTGTGGGAAGCCTATATGTAAATGACCGTAAATTGACTCGCAATTTGATCCAAACCGGATGAGATATTTTCCCGTCTTATCTGTTACTTAACTTTCAGTTTTTGCTTTCGACCGTTCCAGCGCATGTTCCAAATGCCGTTCCGCCATGTCCCGTGCACTATGGCGTGACAGGCCTAAAGAGTCCGCAAGCCGTTCGCCGATTAACGCATCGCCCAATGCCATTAGCACCAGCGTTAACGTGTCTTCATGCATCTCCCGGTCTTCATGGCCGCCCTCGCCCACTTCATCGACCAAAGCATGGATCGCATCAACGATGGGATCAAGTGCGTCCTCATTTCCTGTCAGCAGCATCCATGACGACAACGCCCCTGCACCTTGCTTGTCAAAAGCATCAAATGTCAGGTCAACAATAGCGCGTACGGTGCCTTCACCTGTACGAGATTTTACCACCGCTTCAGCAATGGATCCGCAGACCTGGTTCGTCAGAAATTCCGCCAAAGATTTTTGCAGCCCCGACGCAGAACCGAAATGGTGGAGAAGATTCGCGTGTGTGCGCCCGATCCGTGATGCAACGGCCTTTAGCGTCACGGCCTGTGGCCCTGATTCAATCAATAAATCACGCGCAGCGACCATTGCCATACCGCGGCTTTCTACCGGAGAGAGACGTCGTTTAGATATTGACATTTATGTAAGTAACCCTATTGCCTAGTGTATAAGTAAACAATATTTTGTCTAAAAGCGAACCTTTATGAACATGCATAGCAGCGTGCAAGGCCAACCGGAAACGATTGATAGGCCTACACCGGAAGATCATAGCATTACGCCGCGGGATCGCCGCTTTGGACGGAATGCCGGTTATCAACCGGGTCGATGGTGGCTGAATGGTGATCCGGTTGCGACGGCCTTTTATAATGCTCTTTCGCTTACCTTCCCTCGCGGTGAGGCGTTTTTTATAGAAAGCGTGAAAGCGTTTCGTGACGTCACACCGGAAAAATTGCAAAAAGAAATCCGGGCATTTGTGAAACAGGAAATCATGCACACTCGCGAGCATGTTGCGCTTAACCGCCGCTTGGCAGAAGCTGGCTATGACACCAGCCAGATTGAAAAGCGTGTTGAAGAATCACTCGATATGACTAAAGGTCGCCCTGCTATCGCCAATCTCGGCGCGACAATGATACTCGAACATTTTACGGCGATCATGGCCCAGCAATTTATTGCCAATCCCCGACATTTTGCAAATGCCGACAAGGAAACCGCCGATCTTTGGCGCTGGCATGCGATGGAAGAGATAGAACATAAGGGCGTTTCCTATGACACTTGGCTCTATGCGACCCGGGACTGGTCACGTTGGCAGCGATGGAAAATCAAATCACTGCTGATGTTGATTATCACCTGGAATTTCTGGGCCAATCGCTATACGGACACGCTCGACCTGTTAGAGCAGGACGGCTTTGTCGGCTTTCGCACTAAGGCAAAACTGCTCGGCTTCCTGTTTTTCACACCTGGAGTCGCCCGGAAAATCATCCTGCCGTGGATCAAGTTTTTCCTACCGGGATTCCATCCATGGAATGAAGATGATCGGCATCTGATCGACGTGGCCGAAAGCGAATTTGAAGCCGCGGTTCCTGATAGGGCTTGAATATATCAGACGTGAGCTAGTTCGCAGCCTTACGCATATCCACCTTATCGACCCATTCCGGAAAGAAGCTCGGTTCACGCGTGGACCAGCCCGGTGCTGTTGCGGCGGCTTCGCTAATGGATTGCAGCAGACCTTTACGCGTCTTCGGATGGAGGTGCGGCAATGATGCAGCAGCACAGAAGCTGCCCGGCAACCATGGCCGCGCGTCAGGACCCAGCAAACGCTCATAAAGGAAGCGATAGGCAGGAAAACTGCTAATGCGTCCCTGCCCCAAATCATAGGCAGATAGCGAAATCAGCGACGGCATAAACGCTTCGATAGAACCAATCGCACAGTCATCTGGAATGGCTTTTCGTATTTCCGGTAAGCGTCTATAGAGTTTCATCTGAACCTTGATACCGGCTTCTTCAACAGCATCACGGGACCAGGTTTCTATCGCATCTACGCGATCAAGACCTACATCGAGCGAACGGCGAATATAGCGCTGCGCTGCCGAACCAAAGCTCGCAAATTCTTTCATTTCTGCCAGCGTCATTGCGCCTGGTATTGCTTGCATTTCTTTGGCCATTTTTACCCCTATTCTGGAACAACGGTCCTTCATTCTTGAGCCCCATTGAACCAAAACATGGTTAGCATTTAGTTAAGCAGGCAGAAATGACCGGGCAAGATGGCTTATGATCTTAAAATCGTGAGTAAATTAGGTGTGGACGAACAATAGTTTCGACCAACTGTAATCATGTTTCGACGGGGCACGATTCCGATAGAGACAATAGATAGCATTTCATCCTAAGCTGCATTGAATTGGAAATTAGGCACTTGATGAGAAAATTTGATATAGGAAATCACAAACCATCCGTGGGTCAACAGGTTGCTATCCTGTCGATTTTGGGATTCTGGTTATTTTTCGTGATCATCATCACACTGCGCGCAGCCGTCGGTGACTGGCCTGCACAAGGCGAAATGGCGGTTCGGCGCGTCATTGTGACGATCCTCGGCATTGGATTAACCTACCTATTATATTTGCTGCTCCGCCAATTTGAAAACAAAGCGCTCTCGACCCGAATTATAACAGCCTTTACCGGTGCAATTCCGTGCGCCATCGCGATAGCCGCGTTCAACTATTATGTTTTTAACATCTATAATCCCGAAAGCCTCATCGACGAAAAGAACCTTGAGGAAATGCGCAAATATATGGCGCAGGATAATTATGTTCTTAAAGTCATCGTAGAAGATAGCATTTCGCGCTTTTTCTTCATTATCAGCTGGGCATCGCTCTACCTGACGCTAAGCTATGCTGCCGAAGTGCGTGCAGTCGAGCGCAAGGCCGCACGCTTTGCCCAAGCGGCCCAGGATGCTGAACTGCGCAGCTTGCGTTATCAGGTCAATCCGCACTTCCTGTTCAACACGCTCAATAGCCTGAGCACCTTGGTGATGCGCAGCCAGCCGGAAGAAGCGGAGAAGATGATCCTCAACCTGTCGAAATTCTACCGCACCAGCCTGTCAGGAGATCCGTTAGAAGATGTGCCGCTTAGCGAAGAAGTACATTTGCAGAACCTCTATCTCGATATCGAAGCCGTGCGGTTCCCCAAACGCCTGAGAACAGAAACTCATATTCCCGACGATTTGATGGGCGTGCTGGTACCCGGCCTTATCCTTCAGCCATTGGTTGAAAATGCCATTAAACATGGCGTGGCCAACTCGAAACGTCCGGTAACGATCAGTATCACCGCCTCAACGGACGGAGATTATCTCAAACTGATTGTAGCGGATGACGGCGAAGCACGGCGGGCGGCTAAATCCAGCGATCTAAATAACGGCATTGGCCTCGCCAATGTACGCGACCGGCTAGAGACTAGATTTGGCGCGCAAGCTACGTTAAAGACATATCATCCAGAAACCGGTGGATTTGTTGCGGAATTGACCATACCCCTGTTAGCGGACATTTGAATATGGTTGACGATATGAGTGAATATGGTTGACGATATGAGGCCCATTTCAGCCCAGCTCAAGACGCTCATCGTCGATGATGAGCCTCTGGCGATTGAGCGCTTGCAGCTTTTATGCGCCCGGCAAGAGCATATTAATTTGGTGGGCACCGCGAGCGACGGCGAAGCTGCGATCCGTCTCACCGAACAATTGGAACCTGATCTGTTGCTACTAGACATCGCAATGCCGGGAATGGACGGTTTGGAAGTCGCCAAAAAGCTCTCCAGATTCCAAAAGGCACCAGCGATTATTTTTGTCACCGCATTCGATAAATTTGCGGTCGAGGCCTTTGGTGTTGCGGCAATCGACTATCTACTCAAGCCAGTGGAAACAGAGCGGCTATCTATTGCTGTCGCTCGCGTAAGAGAACGCTATTCCGAGCAACAAATAGCACCTGCAGAAGACTCCCCTTGGGCAGAAGAATTTTGGGTTCCTTATAGATCAGAATTACGTCGGATTGCTGCATCCGAGATTAACCGGATTGAGGCAGAGCGGGATTATATGCGGCTGCATGTGGCCGGAGATGCTGGGAATGATGCAAGCGGTACCAGCTATTTGCTGCATCAGACCATTACCGGACTGGAGGGCAGGCTCAATCCGGAGCAATTTATCCGTCTGCACCGCTCCCATCTCGTACGTCGCGATTGGATTGGTAGCCTCCGTCACGATGGCGGCGGGATCTGGATGGCTTGCCTAAAATGCGGGACAGAAATCCGTATTGGTCGCACCCACTTGGCAGAAGCCAAAAAACTGGCCGGGCGTTAGTCTCCCCGCCGACCCTGCTCAATAATATTATCGGCCTATTATCGAAGTCAGACAAAAATAAACCCCGGTGTAAGGGCACCGGGGTCACAAGGAGGTTTGGCCAAATATGGGCCGCTTATTTGGGGTTCGCGGCTCTTGGAATGATTTTAGTTGCGACCGATAACCATAGCGCTTTGGGAAGCTTCACCCGCTTTGACTTTGGCCATCAGCGATACTTTTGCGCGCTTTGCGGATAATCGCGCTTCTTCGACGCAGCCCCGATGATCGGCCGTGTCCCGAATATCTTTGGAATTATAGCTACCGCAAACCTGACGCACGGCGCCTTTGATCCGGCCATCCAAAGTCGCCTGTCCAGTGGCACTCGTCAAATCAAGGTCTGCATAGCTGATTTCAACTGACTTTGAGATACGGTTCTGTGCACTAGCGCTGGCTGCAAAACCGGTTGCGGTAACGGCTAAGGCGGCGGCAACAATAGCGTTGCTCCAAATTGAATTTTTCATATGTTCACTCCTCACTCTGTTTATGGGGCAAACCGGAAAATTGGGGGCCGGACTTGCCTTTATTATCCCTGCGCAATGCAAGGAGGGGTTATGAGTGCGGGAGCAGTTGGATTTCGACTGGCCCGGGGAAAAGCCTTAAGGCTTATGCTGTTGCTCCCGCCTCGTATTTTTAGATACGGCAAGGCAACGCAGCGAGCATCCCAAGTTCGATAAACAGCGATTTTAGTCGACAGGCAGCTCTAAGCTTCGACCAACAACAATAGCTTGTCGACCAAAGTAAAATTACGTAACTATTGTTACTATTCAGTTAGTTACAGATGACACCGAATCATGGTGTATCATGGAGCTAAATCAGCCCAGCGAGAGGACTCGATGGGTCTGCATACATGCGCCGACCCATCCGGCCAGACAGATATGCTTCCCGTCCAGCTTCCACAGCCAGCCTCATTGCACGGGCCATCCGCACGGGCTGCTTTGCCTCGGCAATCGCCGTATTCATCAGAACGCCGTCACAACCCAGTTCCATCGCGACGGCTGCGTCACTCGCAGTCCCGACACCGGCATCAACCAGTACCGGAACATTTGCCCCCTCAACGATCAACCGGATCGTAACCCGGTTCTGGATACCCAGCCCTGACCCGATTGGCGCGCCCAGCGGCATGATCGCGACAGCGCCGGCATCTTCCAGCTGTTTCGCTGCGATCGGATCGTCGACGCAATAGACCATCGGCTTGAAGCCTTCCTTGGCCAGCACCTCGGTTGCGGCTAAAGTCTCTCGCATATTAGGGTATAGAGTCTTGGCCTCACCGAGCACTTCCAGCTTCACCAGATCCCATCCGCCTGCTTCGCGGGCCAACCGCAACGTGCGGATCGCATCATCGGCGTTAAAACAACCGGCCGTATTAGGCAGATAGGTAATTTTCTTGGGATCAATATAGTCTGTCAGCATGGGTTGGTTGCGATCCATAACATTCACACGCCGAACCGCCACGGTAACAATCTCCGCACCTGCCGCTTCAACCGCAGCGGCATTTTCTTCAAAATCCTTATATTTCCCGGTTCCGACAATCAGACGCGATTTAAAATTACGACCAGCCACGCTCCAGCTATCATCCTCTGGGACTAGGTCTGCATGATCACCGCCACCAACAAAATGAACAATCTCCAGCACGTCACCATCTTCCACAGTGACATCAGCCAAGGTCGAGCGCGTTACGATCTCGCGATTTCGTTCCACTGCAACCTTCTTAGGCTCCAAATCAAGCGACCGTACCAGATCTGCAACGGACATACCGCCCATGATCCGCTTGCTATCGCCATTTAGCTGAATTGAAATTTCCGCCATTTCCAATGTTTCCATGTGTTTGATCTCGCTTTTCGGAATCGAGCCCTATAAAGAGGCCATATAAAGAGGTAAGCAGTGTCGCAACCAAAAGCTCAATAATGAGGGATATAATATTGGCAGAGGAAAACAGCGCAAAAAAGACCGTCTTTGTCCTAAACGGCCCGAACCTCAACCTGCTCGGAATGCGGGAGCCGGAAATTTATGGTTCTGACACGCTGGACGATATTGCCGGACGACTGGAGGATCAGGCGCATAAGCTGGATCTGGATATCGATATTCGCCAAAGTAATCATGAGGGCCATTTGATCGATTGGCTGCATGAAGCCTCAGCAGATGGCGCTTTAGGAGTGATCCTGAATGCCGGTGCGTTCACCCACACATCCATCGCACTATATGACGCGATCAAGGCAATAACGGTCCCCGTCATTGAGGTACATTTGTCCAATCCGGCAGCGCGCGAGGAATTTCGGCATAAAAGTCTGATTGCACCTGTTGCAAAAGGGACTATTTGCGGCTTTGGTGCTTTGGGTTATCAATTGGCGCTCGACGCCATTTCGCAATTTTAATTTCAGTATAGGAAACGGGTATGTCCGCAAAAAAAGACGCAGATGGCAATATGAATGTCGATATTGATATTATTCGGGAACTAGCCGGAATATTGGATGATGCGGGCTTGACAGAAATTGAAGTCGAAGATGGCGACCGCAAAATTCGCGTAGCACGCGGCGGTGGCGGCACATTTGCCCCCGTTCATACATTGGCTGCACCGGCCCCTGTTACCGCACCGGCAGCTTTAGCTGCTGAACCAGTTGCTGCCCCAGCAGATGATTATGCAGGCGCGCAGAAATCACCGATGGTTGGCACCGCCTATCTTGCAGCTGAACCGGATTCAGCCAATTTTATCAGCGTTGGTGATAAGGTTGCAGTCGGCGATACGATTTTGATCGTTGAAGCTATGAAAGTGATGAACCCGATTGTCTCAGAAACTGCTGGCACCGTGAAGGCCATATTGGTCGAAAATGGCCAGCCGATTGAATATGATCAACCGCTGGTTGTGATCGCGTAAACGGGGTTTAGCGTATGACCATCAAAAAAATCCTGATCGCGAACCGAGGCGAAATAGCGCTGCGTATATTGCGCGCTGCTCGCGAATTGGGCATCGAAACCGTTGCCGTACATAGTACGGCAGACGAAGACGCGATGCACGTGCGGCTGGCCCATGAAGCAATTTGCATCGGACCTCCGCCCGCGGTCGACAGCTACCTCAGCATACCGGCGATTATTTCCGCCGCAGAAATCAGCAATGCCGATGCCATCCATCCGGGCTATGGTTTCCTGTCGGAAAATGCCCATTTTGCTGAAGTTGTAGAAGCGCATGGAATTAAATGGATCGGTCCGAAACCGGAGCATATTAAGATCATGGGCGACAAGGTCGCGGCCAAGAAGACGGCCGGTGATCTGGGCATTCCATTGGTACCCGGTTCGGACGGTGCAGTCGAAGATCCCGTTCTTGCGAAGAAGATCGCAGCCGAAGTCGGCTATCCGGTAATTATCAAAGCGGCATCCGGCGGCGGCGGCCGAGGGATGAAAGTCGTCAATAATGAAGGCGAACTCGAAACCCAGATGAGTCAGGCACGTACCGAGGCCAAAGCAGCGTTCGGTGATGCAACAGTCTATATTGAAAAATATCTCGGCGATCCACGCCATATAGAATTTCAGGTCTTTGGCGATGGACGCGGAAACGCGATTCACTTGGGCGAACGCGATTGTTCCTTACAGCGGCGCCATCAGAAAGTGCTCGAAGAAGCGCCCTCACCCGTCATCAGTTCGGAACAGCGCGAACGCATGGGTAAAGTCTGCGTCGATGCGATGAAGGGCATGAGCTATCGGGGCGCAGGCACAATCGAGTTTCTATACGAGAATGATGAATTTTACTTTATAGAAATGAATACCCGCTTGCAGGTGGAACATCCGGTGACGGAAATGATCACAGGCTTTGATTTGGTCCGCGAACAAATTCGTATTGCCGATGGCCGGGATCTTTCCGTCAAACAGGAAGATCTGGAGTTTAAAGGGCACGCAATTGAATGCCGGATCAACGCAGAACATCCCAAGACATTCGCGCCCTCTCCGGGGAAAGTCGTCAGCTACCACCCTCCAGGCGGTATGCATGTTCGGGTTGATAGTGGGCTTTATGCCGGATATTCGATACCGCCTTATTATGACAGTATGATCGCCAAGCTGATCGTTTATGGTCGAACCCGAGACGGGTGCATGATGCGGTTAGCCCGCGCGCTTGATGAATTTGTCATTGAAGGGGTGGAAACCACCATCCCGCTGCATCAAAAGCTGGTTTATGATAAAGGTTTTCAGTCTGGCGAATATACGATTAAATGGCTGGAAGAATGGCTAGACAAGGATGAAGAAGCCTAGTTTCGTGTGATAATTACCCGTACTTCGTTCATATAACCCAATCCTTTCCTGAACATTACAACATAGTTCAGCTATGCGACAGGGTTAACAAGCTATGACTTGTTCCACAGATGCGGCAGATAGAGTCGCTATTGAGGAGTAAGCTTATGCGACTATTTTTTGTAACCGGGCTGATGGCAGCCACCATGCTGACGCCAGCAGCGGTATGGGCCGCAGATATTGCACCTAATATAAACAAAGCCGGTGGAGCTATGGCTGCTGACATTACAGGCAATGTTGCTCTGCAACGTGACGGCCGTTCGGAGCGCCGTGCCAATCGCGGGTCGGACAATCGCGATGCACGACGCGCAGCGCGTTCCGATAACCGGAATAATAGAGGCACAGCCGATGTGCAGACGCGCAGCAATCGCGCTGAAACACGGCAACCGCAACAACAGCGCTCAGCCGCTCGCCAACAAAATAATAATGTGAGCCGAGATACTTCGGATAGCCGCAGCCGCGCTGATGTTGGTCGTTCCAACCGGCAGGCCCGCCGAGATGTAGCTGAGCGAACCGAGCGCCGCGCAGACCGCCATTCCAACGCCCGGGGAGACCGTAATCAGGATGGCCGCGTTGACCGCCGCTATGATCGCAACCGCGACGGGCAGATTGATCGCCGGTACGACCGCAATAATAATGATCGCGTAGACCGCAGGGTAGACAGCAATCGTGACGGCCGGGTTGACCGCCGTTATCGCGAGGCTCGTCGCGATAGCAAACAGTGGAATCGCGGCTGGCGCAATGATCGCCGCTATAACTGGCAACAATATCGCCAATCCCACCGCAATTACTACCGCCCCGGCCGCTATTATTCGCCCTATCGGAGCCATAATTACCGGCGCTGGAATATCGGAATCTATTTGGGGTCTGCCTTTTATGGATCGCAATATTGGATAAGTGATCCTTGGCGCTATCGCTTGCCGCCCGCTGATGGAGGCTATCGCTGGGTCCGTTATTATGATGATGTCCTCTTGATTGACACTTACAACGGCCGCGTGGTTGATGTGATCTACGACTTCTTTTATTAAGCCCAACAACCGCGAAAGTCGTTTTTCGTCGACCAAGGCCCGTAATCAGCGATGATTGCGGGCCTTGTTCTATATTATCCTTGAATCAGCCCGCCGCCGGGCGCACACCGGATAAAATACCTAATGGGGAAGATTAAGATATGGCGCGGCAGCGTTTACAATTATGGGCAATTGACTGAGGTCCGACATGAGCACGTCTGTCACCAAAACCAAAGCAACACGCAACAATAGCCCGAAACGGCTGGCCGAAATTACCCGGTCCGTTACCGACAAGCTAAATGCCCATCCCCATGTCCAATGGCTGGAAAGCCCGCACGCGCAGTTATTTGTTTGTCAGAACTTTCTGACCGATAAGGATTGCAATCTGTTGATCGACATGATCGAAAAGGAATCCGTCCCGTCGAGCCTTTACAAGGGCACCGAGCAGGAAGGATATAGAACCAGCTATAGCTGCAATGTCAGCGCGCATGACAAAGATATCCAGCGGATCGAACAATCCATTTGCGACCTGATGGGACTGGAAAACTCCCATAGCGAAATCCTTCAGGGTCAGCGCTATGCTGTCGGCCAAGAGTTTAAAGACCACCATGATTTTTTTCACGAAACAGAAGATTACTGGACCAGAGTAGAGGCAAATAACGGCGGTCAACGTAGCTGGACGGTGATGGCCTATCTGAATGAACCTGAAAAAGGCGGTGCGACCGCTTTTCCGCAGCTCGACTATCAGGTCGAACCGCGCAAGGGCATGCTGCTCATATGGAATAATATGGGACTAGATGGCCGCCCCAATCTCAACACCTTACACGCCGGAACGCCGGTCGTCACCGGCACAAAATATATCATTACCAAATGGTTCCGCCTCAACCGGTGGAAGGGACGCTGGCATCAATCAGACGGCTGATGCATAAATTTCACTGACCAACAATCAATTTTCTTCGACCAACGACATTGCCGGTCGTTGCAGGTGAAACCAGTCCGTGTTAGCCATACACAACAGCTTCACCTATTTGGGGATTATCATGACAAATAAAACTCTCGTCCTGCTGGCCAGTGCCAGTCTGTTCGCTACCGCCTCTGTTGCCAATGCCAATAGCCTGTCGGCGAGCAGTACCGCTGCGGCGCAAGATGAAGCTGCCAAACCGACAATGACCGAAGGCGAGCGGATGAAGCAACTATTCGCGCAAAGCGATGAAGATAGCTTGCAACGCAACCCTATTGGCGCGCTTTTCCGGGGCGACGAGCGTTATGCCGACCGTTTTGGCGACTATATCAGCGATGAATATTTCGCCGCCGAACGGGCTGCCGAAGAAAAAGAACTGGCCGCGTTGATGACCATCGACCGCAACAAACTCGGCGTTACCGACAAAATTGCCTATGATGTGTTCCTGCGTGACAAAAAACAGGCAATTCAGGGCATGTCCAAAGAAATTATGGATCTAACTATTGTCCGCCCGCTCAACCATTTTAGTGGTTTCCACACATTCTACCCTACCTTTGCATCGGGCAAAGGTGCCGCGCCTTTCAAGACCGTTAAAAATTACGAAGATAATTTGAAACGCCATGCCGAATTTATCACGTTGATTAATCGCTCGGTTGGCCGTTTCCGGCAAGGCATGGACAGCGGCGTTGTCGAGACCAAATTGACCATTGGCAATGTGATTGAACAGCTCGCCACACAAATCGGCCTGGGCCTTGAGAAGAGCCCATTCATGGCACCGACGCAGGCTTTCCCGGAAGATTTTAGCGATGCGGACAAAAGCCGTCTGACCGCAGAATATGAAACCACAACGAAAAAGATTTTCGCGTCCTACCAAACCATGCATGATTTCCTGAAAAACGAATATCTGCCGGCTGCCCGCGAAGGCGTAGGCCTGTCCTATATGAAGGGCGGCGATGTCTTGTATAAGCATCTCATTGAGAACACTACGACCCTACCCCTAGAGGCCGATTATGTTCATAATCTCGGTCTCAGCGAAGTCACGCGGATCAAAACCGAGATGGAAGCGATCAAGAAGGAAGTCGGATTTAAAGGCAGCTTGTCCGAATTTTTCACCTATTTGCGCACCGATTCAAAATTTCATCCAGAGTCCCGTGAGGCGCTGACCAAAGGCTATTACGAACTTGGCAAAAAAGTAGACAAGCTTCTCGCCACACAATTCAAAGTGCTGCCTAAATCCCCGCTCGAAATCCGCCCCTATGATGAATCGATTGAGAAATTTCAGGCCGGCGGCTCTTATCAGAGCGGAACACCCGATGGCTCCCGCCCCGGTGTGTTCTATTTCAACGCTTACGACCTGCCGTCGCGCAACACATCCGGCATGACCACGCTTTATCTGCATGAAGGGGCACCAGGTCACCATTTCCAGATTTCACTGGCACAGGAAAATGAAGACCTGCCTAATTTTATGCGCTTTGGCGGTAACACCGCTTTTGTGGAAGGCTGGGCGCTCTATGCCGAAAAACTGGGTTACCCGATGAAGCTATATGATGATCCTTATCAGCGGTTCGGCCATCTTGATGACGAAATGCTCCGCGCCATGCGCCTCGTGGTCGATACAGGCCTGCACAGCAAAGGCTGGACCCGCGAACAGTCGATCCAATATATGCTCGACAATAGCAGCATGGGGGAAACCGATGCCACAGCCGAAGTAGAACGCTATATTGCGATCCCGTCTCAGGCCTTGGCTTATAAAATTGGTGCATTGACCATCCAACGGCTCAAGAAAAAAGCGCAGGAAACTTTAGGTGATAAATTCGATCCGCGCGAATTTCATGATCAAGTGCTCAACACCGGTGCATTGCCGATGACGGTATTAGAGAAGAAAATCGACGACTGGATTGCAACGCAAAGCTAACAATCGTCTTACAGACCAATATTGATAACATGATCGCCTTTATAGTCGCAGCACGTTGTTTGCGTGCTCGATTATAGGGGCGGAATCGAATTTCAATATAACATCGGGAATCCCAGGTCGGGCCGCACCCGACATTCATGGTAAAATCTCGGTGGGCATATTACCCATATTAACTATTGGGCGATTCAACTCGTCCGGCGTTAAGGGCAGAACATCTGTCTTCGCTAACGTAGCGATACCAAAAAGCAGTAAGGGAATATTCCGTTCTGAACCAGCTTGGAACTGGCTTTTTGTAATTTTCAATGGCTCAAAACGGACTAAAAAAGGGAAGAGGTGAAAACCGGTTGTTAACACTTTCTTAACTTTTTAGTTTAATAAAGGTTAACGAAATCAAAGCGAGTGGGGCATACTTAATTTGATCTGGTCTGCGATAAAAAATGACGTTTGCTTACTCCTCCGAAGCGACCTTATCCGAAACGGAACGTTATGTTCTGGGATCGCTTAACCAGTCGTGGCCGTCGCCAGCGACGATGACCCCCGCTGTCCTTCAGACACGGCATGGGGAGAGTGATTCCGCGCATTTTGTCAACATTGTTCAAACATTAAGCGACAATGGAATGATCTTATATGAAGCGTTCCTGACCAGCAAATCCTCTGGTCCGCGCTTTCTCGACACGATGATTACTGCACGCGGCAAGGCTGCGTTGCAATCTTCGGACATTACGCCTTAAACTGGGTGATCTCGAAATTCTGATACGTTAGATCAGTTAAAAATACGCCAATTGATTTAACCAGATCAATTAACAATCTCAGCTGTGGACGACGGCAGCGGCCAGTGCCGTAATATGTTTTAATATGCCCAGTTCCTGATCGTTCAGGTCTCTGGTTTCATCACCGGCACAAGCGACCATACCGACAGTACCGCCATCACCATTGCGCATCGGTATGGAGACATACAGTTCGAGTTGCTGTGTCATTGCATTGCGCGGACTGCCCAATTGCTTAATATCGATATCCGGATGGTTTGTAGCCCAAAGCTTGTCACATGACACCGCCATATGTGCAATATTATCACCATTATCAGCCGCATCATCACTGTTTTTATCATAGACTGTGATTGTCGCGACAGGCGTCGCCAACAGGCGCGCTGCCAAATTGGCAAGCAGGCTCAACTCTTGTTTAACTAAATTACTACTCTTCATATTCGTTCTAGAGCCTTTGATATCAAAAGCAGTTTACAAATATCTTCCTAAATATTTGGTTAACCATCCTACGAGCTTTACCCAGAATCATATAACTAACCAAATGCCTTGTTGTATCATACAGTAAAGCTATTGATAAATATGGTTTTTTAAGATCATTTCTTTTTGTTCATCCTACGTTTATGTTAACTTCATGACAAATTTATTGCTTGAACCGGCCTTTTCGATCCTCGATTCGCTGATCGCCTTTGACACCACATCCCGAAATAGTAATCTGCAGCTCATCACTTGGGTCGAGGATTATCTTTCAAAATATGGGATTGAGGCCACCCGCGTCAGCAGTGCGGATGGATCCAAAGCGAACCTCTATGCGACCGTCGGTCCCAATGTCGAAGGTGGAATCATCCTTTCGGGCCATAGTGACGTCGTGCCGGTTGATGGGCAGGACTGGATCAGCGATCCATTCTTGGTAACGGAACGCGACGGCCGGCTTCACGGGCGGGGCACTTGTGACATGAAGGGATTTATCGCCCTCGCCTTGGCAGCGGTTCCGATGCTAAAAAATGGCAAGCGGCCTGTCCATCTCGCGATTAGCTATGACGAGGAAATCGGCTGCCTTGGTGCCCCGGCCATGATAGAGGAAATCGCCGCAAAGCTGCCCGCACCGGCACTGGCAATTATTGGCGAACCAACGATGATGAAAGTCGTCACCGGACATAAAGGTATTTGCGTCCATCAGGTCGAGATATTCGGCCATGAAGCCCATAGCAGCCTCACCCATCTTGGCATTTCGGCCAATATGATCGCAATCGAATTAATGCATGACCTTGCCGAACTGGCGCGCGAACTCTGGGAAAAGGCCGATCCGCAATCCCCGTTCATTCCGCCGCATGCAACGCTTACCATCGGAAAGATGGAAGGTGGTACAGCCCCCAATATATTGGCACGGCATGCAAAATTTATTTTTGACCTGCGCTGCCCGCCCGATGTGGACCCGGACGAAATTTTAAAACCCTTCAAGGAAAAGGCGGCCGCTATTGATGCCCAGCTCAAACTAGCCTTTCCCAAAACAGGGGTAGTAGTGGAACAGATGTCCAACGCACCGCCGCTGGCCCAATCCGGCGCGGACGAGGCCGCATCATTTGTCCGCAAACTTACCGGCGATAATGGACCAGCCGGAGTCGTGTCATACGCCGCCGAAGCAGGCCAATTTCAGCAAGCCGGTTTTGCAACCGTGATTTGCGGTCCCGGTTCGATTGAGCAAGCCCATCAGCCGGATGAATATATCAGCCGCGAACAATTTTCCCGCGGCGCGGATTTTATGCAGAGATTGGTCGAAGAACTACAGCAGGCATAAGGAAAAAATAGCTGCTGAGATTTAGTCCAGCAAACCCGCAACGATTCCGTATGACCGTTCATTATCCACATCTATCGCATTGCGCCCTTCGGCAAGAATAACCGGCTTGATGGTCAGCCCGATGCGCTTGGATATTCGCGCCATTGCTCCCGGCAGGCTCACCCAGCCGGAACGCAACAGAAGGAGGTTGAGCAAACCAAAGCTTTCGATAATTCGGCCGACCTTTTTGGCAAATTGTCCGCCGCCCCGAAAAATCTCGGCAGCGGCCAGAGCATCGCGGCCGGACAGGCCATAAAGATTACAATTGGAATATTGGTCATCAGAAAATTTATAAAAACGCCGCTGTCCATCGGGATGGGCCTGTAACACAGCGGCCTTTGGTGCGAGCGCCAGCGCAACATCTGCGTCGCCCTCCAGCATCGTTACCATCGCATCAATCGCCCCAATGGTCAGCAGAGCATTGTCAGCCGTGGTTATGATGACAGGGCCGTCCTGTATTTCCATCATCGCGGCAATCACACTGTCTGCCAGATTATCCTTGGACGCGGCACACGCTATTTGGCCAATACCAACGTCAAGCTGATCGATCACAGTTTCGATATCTGCAAAGGCCTGACACTCAATCGATACACGGATGTCGTCCACTGCCGGATGCCGGGATATCGTCTCTAACACATGGGCGATAAGCGGTTTGCCTGCGATCGGGATCAGGCATTTGTGAGAGGCCTTATGAACGACCGCCAACGGATCGACAGTTCCGGGGCGTTGCGCCGCCAGAACAATCACATTGAAGCGGGGTTTTACCGGCACAGCAGCAGCGGACATCAGATCAAGCTGCAAGCATTGTGCGTTCGTCAATCACACCTTGTCTGCGCATGCTTTCGGTCAAAATCGTTTCGATCATCTCCGCATGGGTCCAGCCAAATTGCTCCGCAACCCGGCCGTAGATTTTCTGCGACCATAAATTACAATTGAGATTGGTTTCGAGGAAAATCAATTCGCCCGTTTCCGGGTTGATGCGAAATTCAAACCGGCCATAATCGAACGGGTGAAAGACTTTTGCCATGGTTCGCGTCAAATGGGCAATGCGTTGGATCCATTCCGGATCATCAAACACGACGGTTTCATAGCTTCCTCTCTGATCTGCCAAATCCCGTTTTTCGGCATATGTCCGCAACTGCGATGGATCATTTTGTTTAAACATGAACATCGGGCACAGGGTTGGCTCACCGCCTGATAGGATCATCGGCACTTCAACGTCATGACCATCAAGAAATGGCTCGACAATCGCGTCGTGGCCCTCGTCGTGAATGTCCGCGACAGCCTGCGCAACGCTGGCCCAATCCTCCGCATCACGGACACCCCAGCTTGCGGACGAAGCATTGGGCTTTATCACCATCCGCTCTGTCATCGGACAATCGGCCTCCAGAACCGGTGCGCCGCGTCTGAAAATGGTCCATGGTGCCATGGGCAGGCCCCGTGCCTTGGCCTCTAATTTGGTCAGATGCTTGTCATCCGACAAGCCGCGCAGAATTGGCGAAGCACCCAAAAACGGTATATCAAGCCGTTTGCACAGCAACGGCAACAGCATTTCACTGTTCAGAAAGCCACCTCGGTTGAGCAGCGGAAAAACGAAATCGCATCCGGGATGGTCGAAAAGCGCTTCATAACTATCCGCTAGTGAAAGCTGCATTCCCATATTTTCAAGGACCGCACGAATTTCTCGATGATAGGGCGCGTGATTGCCGTCCTCTTCATGCAATCCATCCTGTGAAAAAACATGCTTCGCAACAAAAAGCACATGAATATTAGCCCTGATATCAGGAGCAATTGACGCGCGTCGCGGTGAAGCGAAACCATGTTGAGTTGAGATCATATCCCGCTAAATGACAAGTAGATATTACAGCATCAAGACAAGTGCCCTCATTTTCCGTTACGGAACATGCGAATTGGAACTACAAGAGTATATATCTAGATTTTCGGCAGAAATTGACCTAATATAATCATTATGCCATCTGTAAAAGCCGCTCGCCCCTCCGATGTATTTACGCCTGATAACTGGGCGCAGCTGACCACGATATCCAAGTGCCGCGGCCCTTGGCTGATCGTGCATGCTTGGATCATAATATTGGCGGCTATTGCCTTTGCGCTGTGGGCAGCCCATCCACTGATTTGGATCGTAGCGATAATTTTGGTCGGAAGCCGGCAACTTGGCCTCGCCATATTAATGCATGATGGCGCCCACGGCCTGCTCCACCCCAATCGCAAGGTGAATAATTTCCTTGGTCAATGGGCAAGCGGGATATTTACCGGCAGCGATTTGCAAGCCTATCGCGCCTATCATCTGATGCACCACCGCTATACCCAGCAACCGGAAGATCCGGACCTGCGCCTATCGCAACCCTTCCCGACCAGCAAAGCCAGCATGGTACGCAAGGTTTTGCGTGACCTAACCGGACTAACATTTTTGAAACAGCGCGGCGGACAAATATTGACGATGTTCTCGGCACTGCGCCTGATCATTGCCAGCCGCGGAGAGGTGCTCGCCAGCTATGATAAAAAGGCTGGCCGACCTGAAGTCGGTTTGACGGGAGAAGCGGTTGATCCGCAAAGTCAGAGCGATGCGCAGACCCTATTCATCGGCAAGGTCACCGCACAGTTTCTTTTGGTCCAAATCGCATTGCTGGCGCTGTCCTATCTTAGCGGCTTTGGCGCCCTGCCTTTCCTCATCTGGATTGTCGCTTTGGCAACAACATTTCAACTGTTCCTGCGCATCCGCAATATCGCTGAACATGCCTGTACCTCCACGGGCAGCGATGATCCTTTTACCCATGCCCGCACCACCTATGCCAACTGGCTGGAACGCGCGACGGTCGCGCCTTATTGGGTCAATTATCATAGTGAGCATCACCTGTTCATGGGCGTGCCCTGTTATAATTTATCTGAGGCCCACACGCTTTTAATGGTCAAGGGACTTGAAGACCGCATGACGATTGCGAACGGATATTGGGATGTGATGAAACAAGTGACACGTCCTGCGACCGCTTAAGAATCAGCAGGCCGCAGAGCCGATTTAATCTCATCCAAATCTGCCTGAAGTTTGGTTACCTTGTCGAGTAACAGCAAATCCATTTTTTCATGGAGCCGGATAATATCAATTTCCGCCCGCAAATTCACTTCATAATCATGGGTAGCAGCGATCCGGTCCTTGTCTGAAGCCCGGTTTTGACTCATCATGATTACCGGCGCTTGAATGGCGGCAACGGTCGAGAGTATGAGATTTAGAAATATATATGGATAGGGATCAAAGGCCTTATCGACTCTTCCCAAAATTTCGGTGTTCAAGATCATCCAGCTGAGCAGCACCAGAATGAACGCAATGATGAAACCCCAGGAGCCGCCCACCTCGGCAACGCGATCCGATAATCGGTCGCCAAAGCTCATCTCCTTTTCTGCCCGGCCAGCTATATCTTCGGCAACTATCGTCCGTTGGGATATGCTTTCCAGAACATTGCGTTCTTCCGGGCCTAACTCGCTAGGCGCTTTACCCAATAGTTCCCTTGCCAGTTCATCGAAATTTCTTCGGTTCTTCATCACAGCAACTCCTCAGTCCCATGTTGATAGTATATCGCGCAGTTAATGTCCGTCTGTAAATGACTATAGAATATATGCAGCCCAAAAGGTGCTTATCCTATTCGTGCATGAACCGGTGGGCGCTGCGGTCCTTACGGGCTGTGGCAGAATCAAATACTTCGCCGTTCATCGCGATATAGACACCATGCGCCAAGGTCTGGACCGCGGCGAGCGCAAAACCCACATTAAATTCCGCATCGCTATTGCGCAAAGTGGCTGGCTGCATCGCGCCGGTTAGCACGATTGTCTTCCCCTTTATATCTGCCAGAGCAGACGCTGTTTGCACCATAGTATCAGTACCATGGGTAATTAGGACTTTATCCGCATCGCTGGCAACAATTGCCGCACGAATTTCCGCGCGATCGCTATCCGTCAATTCCAGACTGTCCTTGCGCATCAACTGCGTAACCCGATGCGGGACAAAAACGTTATTCTCCGCCAACATATTGGGTAGCGGGGTCGGGCCGATATGATATTCCGACAAGGCATCGAAATACACCTTATCGATCGTGCCGCCGGTCGTAAAAATATCAATCATGCGAGTGCGTGCGAGATCAGTTTGCGCGTATTGTCTATGCCGTAAAGCGCAATGAAACTGCCCATACGCGGCCCCTGAGAGCTGCCCAGCAATGTTTCATAAAGCGCCTTGAACCAGTCCCGCAGATTGTCAAAACCGCCTTCTTTGCCAATCGTATAGACAATCGTCTGGATATCTTCCGCAACCGGATTTTCGGGTAACGCACCTAGCTCGGCATCCAGCCGTTCTAGCGCAGCAACCTCAATGCCTTCCGGCTTGCGCCGATGCAATGTCGGCGCAATGAAATCCTTGTGATAGGCCATCGCATTGCCGATCAGCTCATCCAGATCAGGATATTTTTCCGACGTCGCATCCGGCGCATATTGGCGCAAATAGCTCCAGATTTGTTCCCGGTCTGCATCCCCCATGACGCCAACCAGATTGAGCAACAATCCGAAGGTTACGGGAATAGTATCGTCCGGCACATCGCCGCCATGAACATGATGCACGGCATTGCCGAGCTGCTTGTCGGGCGCTTGATCATGCCAGTTGGCGCGGAACTGAAAATATTCATCCACCGCTTTAGGGATCACACCCATATGCAGCTGTTTTGCTGATTTCGGTTCGCGGTAAATATAGAATGCGAGGCTGTTTTCAGAGCCATAGCGCAGCCAATCATCAAGGCTGAGGCCATTGCCCTTGGACTTCGAAATCTTCTCGCCTTTTTCATCTAGGAACATTTCATAGATCAAGCCTTCGGGCTTGCGTGCACCGAGCACTTTGGCAATCTTGCCCGACTGCACACCGCTATCGGTCAGATCCTTACCATACATTTCATAATCAACGCCCAAAGCCGTCCAACGCATCGCCCAGTCGACTTTCCATTGCAGCTTTGCGCCCCCGGTCAGGGCGTTATGCTCAATCATCTCGCCATCATCTTCAAAACGGATAATTCCGGTTTCGGCATCAACAACTTCTACGGGCACTTGCAACACGTGACCGGTTTTGGGGCTGATTGGCAATACCGGCGAATAGGTCGCCTGACGTTCTTTACCTAGTGTCGGCAGCATGATGTCCATAATCTGGCTGTAACGCGCTAGCACCAGTTTCAGTGTCGGATCAAACGCTCCACTTTGATATTGCTCGGTCGAGGACAGAAATTCATAATCAAAACCAAAGCGATCTAGAAATTCGCGCAGCATCGCATTATTATAGGCGGCAAAACTGTCATATTTCTCGAACGGGTCTGGCACCTGCGTCAGCGGTTTGTGGAGATATTCTGCCAACATATCCTGATTCGGAACATTGGTTGGAACTTTACGAAAACCGTCCATATCATCGGAAAAGGCGATCAGCCGCGTCGGGTTACCCGTCAGCACTTCATAAGCCTGCCGCACCATCGTGGTGCGCAAAACTTCATTAAACGTGCCTATATGCGGCAGACCGGATGGACCATAGCCGGTTTCAAACAGCATCGGTTCCCCATTGGGCTTAGGCGCAGGCGCGCCCCGTTCCCCGCGATAGCGTTTGAGCAATTTGCGGGCTTCTTCAAATGGCCATGCTTTGGATTGCTGAGCGGCTTCACGATAATCGGTCACGATGGTATAGTCCTAATAAATGGGTGGTGTCGTTTATTTTGCTTGGTTCTGGGCCAATAATAGCATTACCGTCTATAGCAAGTTAGAACAGCAGAAAAGCAGGAGATTCAAATGGGTGCATTGATCGCGGGCATATTGCTTTGGAGCATAGTACATCTGGTCAAATCGGTCGCTCCCGGCCTGAGAACCAGCATTCGCGGCAAGATTGGTGCGGGTCCGCATCAAGGGTTGGTCGCGTTGCTCATAGTCAGCGCCCTAGCGCTGATGATCTATGGCTGGCGTACTGCGGAGTATGAATTTGTCTATGACCCGCCGGTGTGGGGCCGACATTTGAACATGTTGCTGATGGTATTTTCGATTTTTCTATTTGGTGCTGCCCAGGGAAAATCCCGGATAAAACAGTGGATTCGTCATCCGATGCTTACCGGTATGCTTGTTTGGGCTGTGGGCCATTTGCTGGCTAATGGTGACAGCCGTTCGGTTGTTCTTTTCGGTGGCCTAGGACTTTGGGCGCTCATCTCTATTTTTACTGTATCCCGCAACGAAGGGGCTTGGCAAAAGCCATCTGAAACGGCGAGTATTGGCCGCGAGATGTTGAGCATTGTCATAGCGCTCGTGCTTTACGCTGTTTTATTTGGTGCGCATCGCTATTTTACCGGCGTCGCACTTATCGGATCGCAATAGCAGCAAGTTGATAGATTGAACCAACAGACTCTCCCTTTTCCCGCACTCCATGCCAGCCATAGTGGCATCTGGATTTGCGACAGCAATGGCGTGTCCCGCGCCATTGGCAAGGGCGAAGCGATTGGCTGCGTCGCGGAAACACCGCATATCCTGCTCAACGCGCCGCTCATGGGTCAGCGGTTGGGCTATCCTGACCTGTCCGGCCTTGATCTGCTGGAACTATTTGCATTCATCCATCCGGCGCAATTTGTGGTTCCCACCCCTGCGGGTCTAGCCAAGACATTGGGCCTTGACCCCGCAGAACAGGAAGCAGACATTGCACAGCTTTACCGCGAAGCGGCCAGTCATTTGCTGGCAGGATTGCAAGCGGGCCACTGGCGGGAACGCGAAGGCGCGTGGAGCAGCGCACAAGCTCTCTACCGGCTGCGCTGGCCTTGGGCAGGAGAAGTTTCCAAGCGTATCAAACAACCCGCCGAAGCCGAACGCTGGCTATTTTCAAAACTCGATGAATGGGAAGACGAAACCCCGCGCCCAGCTCCTCGCCCTGTAATCATGGACGAAGGCGCAACCTTGGCGCAGCTAAATACGCTGACCGGTCAGGGATCGGAAGAACGTGCAGGCCAAAAAAGCTACGCCGCTGCGGTCTCGAAAATATTCAATCCCCGCCGGACGAAGGGCGTGCCCAATATGTTGCTGGCCGAGGCAGGCACGGGCATTGGAAAAACCTTGGGCTATCTCGCACCCGCATCCCTTTGGTCGGCAGAGGCTGGGGGCGCTGTCTGGATCTCGACGTTTACAAAGGCCTTGCAGCGGCAACTCGATCGTGAAACCCGGCGCATTTATCCCGATGAAGAAACTTTCCGCAAAAAAGTGGTCGTGCGAAAGGGCCGTGAAAATTATCTCTGCCTGCTGAATCTCGAAGACGCCTTACAAGGCGGATTTGCCGGACGAGCGGCGATCCTTGCGCATTTGGTCGCGCGTTGGGCGGCCTATTCCAAAGATGGCGACATGGTCGGTGGTGATTTACCCGGCTGGCTGACCACTTTGTTCCGCCGCAACGGAGCGACCGCGCTCACCGACCGGCGCGGGGAATGCGTCTATGCAGGCTGCCCCCATTACCGGAAATGCTTCATCGAAAAGTCCACCCGTGCAAGCCAACAGGCCGATATTGTCATCGCCAATCATGCGCTTGTCATGGTCAATGCCGCGCGCGGGCGCGAACAACAAAATGCGCCAACCCGTTTGATCTTTGACGAGGGTCATCATCTGTTCGATGCCGCCGATTCCATGTTCGCAGCAAGGCTTTCAGGTCAGGAAACCATCGAGATACGCCGCTGGGTGATTGGGCCGGAAAGCAAAAATCGCGGCCGTCGGCGGGGCCTCGCCGCGCGGCTTGCCGACTTAGCCTCTTATGACGATGAAGGCGGCCGTGCGATTGAAAGCGCGCGCCATGCCGCCGAATCCTTACCGAGTGATGGCTGGATACAGCGATTAGCCGAAAGTGAGCCATTTGGTCCCGTCGAAGCCTTGCTTGGCGAAGTGCGCCATATGGTATTCGCCCGCGACGAAAGTCAAAGCGCGGATGCGGGCTATGGGCTGGAGACAGAACTGACCGATGTCGAAGGCCCGATGATCGATGCTGTCGCCAATGCGGCGCAGGCCATGGACGCGTTGCTCAAGCCCTTGGTCCGGCTGGGCCAGCGGATCGAGCATCTGATCGAGGAAGGCCCTGACTGGATGGATGCTCCGGCGCGCGCGCGGATGGAAGGGGCATTGTCGAGCCTTGGCTGGCGCTGCGATACATTATCGGGATGGCTGGCTTTGCTGTCCCGTATTGGCGGGCCGGCTGATCCCGATTTTGTCGACTGGTTGATGATCGACCGGATCGAAGGCCGCGAATATGATATCGGCATCTGCCGCCACTGGCTTGATCCCACTATTCCAGTGACAGAGGTTGTTACCAAACAGGCCCACGGGCTGATGATTACATCGGCCACGCTAAAAGGCGGTGGTGATTGGGAAACCGCGCGGGCACGCAGCGGTGCGGTCCATCTGGATCAAGCGGTTCAGGAATTTGAAGTGCCCAGTCCGTTTAATTATGCGGAGCAAGCCAAAGTCATCATCGTCACCGATGTGAAGCGCGGTGATATGGCTGCGCTCGCCGGTGCCTATGCGCAACTGATCGAAGCCTCCGGCGGCGGGACATTAGGACTGTTCACCGCGATCCGGCGGCTGCGCACCGTATATGCGCGGATTGCCGACCGGATGGCGCAAAGCGGGCTTCCGATTTACGCCCAGCATGTCGATCCGATTGATACCGGCACTTTGGTGGATATTTTCCGCGATGATTCCAAGGCGAGCCTGCTCGGCACCGATGCCTTACGCGACGGCGTCGATGTACCCGGACGGAGCCTGCGTCTTGTCGTGATGGAGTCGGTTCCATGGCCACGCCCTGACATCCTCCATAAAGCGCGGCGACTGGCGGGCGGTGGCAGCGCCTATGATGACCGGATCATTCGCGCCCGGCTCGCCCAAGCCTTTGGCCGCATCATTCGCCGCGCGGATGACCATGGGCATTTTATCATCTTGTCATCCGCATTTCCATCCCGCCTGCTATCCGCTTTTCCGCGAGGAACACCGATAGAAAGAATGCCGCTGGAACGGGCGCTGGAAGAAATAAAGGCGGCTAAAACCAAAACTGTGCAATCCAGTCTTTCCCCTGACTTATCTTTCGGGCATGACGCTGCGCTGAGGGACAAAATACGAGATAAATCGGGCAATATATGAAGAGACTGACACTTTTGCGGCACGCCAAATCGAGCTGGGACGACCCGGTTACGCGCGATTTTGACCGGCCGCTTAATGAAAAAGGCAAGCGCGCCGCGACCACCATTGGCAAATTTATAAAACGCAATGGCCTTGCCTTCGATCAGATACTCGCTTCACCCGCCGTCCGGGTTATCGAAACATTGGAACAGGTCGAGCCCGCCAGCGGCCTGTCTTTTGAACCAATATGGGACCGCAAAATCTATCTCGCATCATCGGTAACTTTGATGGATGTCTTGCGGAGTGCTGGCGCTGAGGCAGAGCATATCTTGATGGTCGGCCACAATCCCGGCCTAGAGGATTTGATTTTCGATCTGGTTCCCAACGACGGATCATCCGAAGCCCGTGGCTCGGTCGAGATTAAATATCCAACCGCTGCCTTGGCCGAGCTTAGTCTGGATATTGAAAACTGGACCGACATTAAAGACGACTGCGGAAAATTAAACCGCTTCACGCGGCCGCGTGACCTCGACCCCGAATTAGGCCCAGATTATAATTAGCCGCTCTGTGAAGAGAGACTGCCGCGCGATATAGCCTGCAGCGAACCTGTCTTACCAACTAGGTACCCCTTCATAACAGCATTGCTATAATGCGGTATTAAAACGGAACTGCTCTTGGTTTGTGCTTGCTTATTTCCCAGTCATCACACCTTCCAGATAGACCGGATAGCCAGCCAAAGTTGCGGCGTAATTTATTATGGCCTGTTCTTCTTCTGACAGTCCGCCCGCATGTTTTGCTGCTACGCCCTTTATTGCGTCTATCGATTGTTGTGCTTTGAGAGCGAGTGGATCTGCGCTGCATTTTATCCAATAGTCCGGTGCAACCCGATCTTGCACGGGAGCGGGCATACCCATCCCGGTTTTGGTGAATCCGGCAGCAGCAAGCGCTCTATTGTCGGCGCTTTGGGATTCTATCGCGCTGCTAATCTCTGAGATTGCCGCTGTGGTGGCAGAACTGAATGCGTCTTTGCGTTTGGCGCGATCATAGGCTTGTTTGGCAAGGAAGAGCGTCTGGATCATGTTGCGTGCTTCACTTCGTTGAATGAGCCGCGCAAAGACTGACATTTCCGAACGGATAGCGCCATCCATCGGCTGCATATAGCCCAATTCGACACAATCTAATATCGCCAGGGGTGCAGGCTCATGCCCAAGCATGCGGGTAAGTTCACCTTTTCTATTAGCTGCGAGTATTGGTGCGGCTTCAGCATGAAGGGCGGGGACATAATCCGCGCGGTCCCATGGCTGAACGGCGTGGGCGGCATCTGACAAGAGCCAGCGTTCAGCAGCGGCCACTTCTTCACCAGCGTTCACCAGCTCGTCGATAAGACCAGCCTTTTTTGCGTCTTGACCGCTTAAATTGCGTCCGCGTAGTAACACGTCAAGAGCGATCTCCAATCCCACTAGGCGCGGCATTCGCTGCGTGCCGCCTGCGCCGGGTAACAGGCCCACGGCGGATTCAGGTAAACCAAGAAAGACCTTTGGACTGTCCACGGCTACCCGATAATGCGCGCCCATTGTCAGCTCACACCCACCGCCTAGCGCTATGCCGCCAATGGCTGCTGCAACCGGCTTTCCTGCTGTTTCAAGCTTACGAATAGCGTGGCTAAGTGGGAAGAAATGGTTGTAGGCAATATCAAAGCGATCATTGGCCCGCGACGCGACTATCATATCATAGGCTACGCCTAATTCAGTCAAATCCGCGCCTGCGCAAAAGGCATTGTCTTTGCTAGATCGCAACACCACGCCTTTAACATCCGCGTCTTTCAGCCATGCCGCAAAGGCACCGAGTTCATGAATGGCGGCGTTGGAAAAAACATTCATGCTGCGGGTCGGGCAATCAAATATCAGGTGAACAAGCCCGTTACCCTGAAGTTCGATACGGAACTGCTCGGTCTTTGGCAGAGTGTTGGTCATATTTAAAATCCTACCGCGTCCGCGCCCTTAAGTTCCAAGATATCGCGGGCTTCGTCGGCGCTTGCGATTTCTAGGCCCAGTCCTTCGATTATCTTACGCACACGAACCACTTGCTCGGCGTTTGTTTTGGCAAGCGCTCCTTTGTCGAGCCAGAGATTATCCTCCAGCCCCACGCGCACATGACCGCCATTGGCCGCAGCCATGGCTGCTATCGGCATTTGGTTACGTCCCGCGCCGAGCACCGACCAACGGTAATTATCGCCAAAAAGACGATCCGCTGTACGCTTCATATGCATCACTTCTTCCGGGTGACCGCCAATGCCGCCGAGCAACCCAAAGCAAGTCTGAATGAACAAGGGCCCTTTGACGAGGCCTTCTTGGTAGAAGTAATTCAGGTTGTGCAAATGGCTGGTATCATAGCATTCAAACTCATAGCGCGCGCCGGTTTCATTCAATGTTTCGAGCGCATAGCGTATGTCTTTAAAGCTGTTGCGGAAAACGAGATCATGACTGCCCTCCAGCATGTCCGGCTCCCACTGATGCTTGAACTCTTTATAACGCTCTAGCATCGGGAATAGGCCAAAATTCATAGAGCCCATGTTGAGGCTGGCGACCTCTGGCTTCCAATGGGCAGCCGGCTGCACGCGTTCTTCTACCGGCATATAAGGTGAACCACCGGTGGTCAGGTTTACCACAACATTGCTCTGTTGCTTGATGGTACGCAGGAAAGGTTCAAAGGCTTCGGGGCTTTGATCGGGGCGGCCATCTTCGGGGTTACGCGCGTGAAGATGAACAATCGCCGCGCCTGCCTCTGCCGCGCCTATTGCGCTATCCGATATTTCCTGCGCTGTGACAGGCAGATATTCCGACATGCTCGGCGTGTGAATAGAGCCGGTAATTGCGCAACTGATGATGACTTTCTTATTAGCCATTTTCTCTCTCCTATATGCGTTAAAAGCGAGCCGACAGGGTAGCCCATGCTTGTTTCAAGACGTCTTTATGTTCTGGTGCCGCTATGGCGATCAGCGCCTGTGCTCGCGCTTCATAGCTTTTGCCGCGCAGATCCGCCACGCCATATTCGGTGACGATGATATCCACATCCATACGGCCTAGCGACACTGGACCGGTGGCCTCTTGCGGCGCGATGATGCGGCTGATGGTTCCGTTAGCCGCGCCTGCGGGAAAAGCGATGATCCGCAGGCCGCCCTCGCCCATGCGTGCGCCGCGTGCAAAATCGCTCGCACCACCAGGGCCGGACATAAAGCCTTTTGGGGTGAGTTCAGCATAAACTTGACCATAGAGATCGACTTCCAGCGCCGAATTTATCGTGATGAGCCCATCTATTGCGCCCAAGCTCGCAAGACCGTGGGTTACGGATATTGGGCGAAACTGAAAGGCTTCATGCCCCAAGCCGGCATAAAGGTCCGCACTACCTATTGCCACGCCTATGGTCGCGCTTTGTCCGCTCGCCATCGCCCCCGATTGTACGAGGCGTAACGCCGCATCACCCATCAGGCCAGTGTGAAGATATAGGTCTTTGCGATGATGTAGCGCATCGAGCACCGCATCGGGTATCTTGCCAAGGCCCGTTTGCAAGGTTGCGCCATCGGGTATGTAAGGCGCGATATGGTTCGCTATTGCGGTAGAAGTCGCGTCCGCCTTGCCTGCTGGCATACCGAACAGTTCTTGCTCGGCCTCCACATAAGCAGTCAATTCGCTAAATGGGATGCCCGCATCGCCAGTTGTCCACGGCATTAGCGGGTTTATATGTGCAATACGCACCGGAATATCGCGCCACAACTCTGCGATAAAAGCGGTTTCGGTGCCAAAGCTACACTGGCCATTTTTATCGGGTGGGCTGCACATGAAGAGGGCGGCCTGCGGCTTATGCTCGCGATAATAAGCTAATATATCCTGATAGCAGAGCGGCAAAAAATCAACTTGGTTGCTATGGGCCTTTAGCTCTGGCGTCATAAAAAAGCTGAGTATTTTGGAGCGACTATTAGCCAGGTACGTCCGGCGGTTCAGGCCGGGTACGAATATCCCGCTAAAAGTAGAGGGAGCAATATCTTCGCCGCCATTTTCAACTGCATCGGCGAGTATGCCGGACTCCGCCGAACAGGAGGAAACCAGCGTTAGCCCGCCGGGCAAAAGCGCGGCGAGGTCACGTGATAAATTAGCAGGGGCGAGGCTCTGGCCTATCATGCTATTGTGCCTTATTCTCCATATTCTCGCCCCTTGCCGCTTATTTCACATATTTGTGGAAGTCAGGTGCACGCTTTTCAGTGAAAGCGTTAACGCCTTCTTTGGATTCATCTGTGTCATAGAAAAGCTTCACTGCATTCAGCGCCATTTGGCTGATACCGCGAATATTATCGCTATCAGCATTGAATGAACGCTTAGCAAGCGCGAGGGCTGTCGGTGAACGCTGCCCAATGATGTCGGTCCATGCGTTGACAGCGTCATCCAATTCAGCAGCAGGTAGTTCATCCGGCTCGCCCCCCAGTACGACCACATAGGCATTTTCCGCCTTGCCGATGACGGGGCACGTGAAGCATGGCGCACTTCTCCTAGCCTCGCGGAATGTCCGTATATCGACAATGACAAGGTTGCAGTCACGTGCTGGGATGTACTCACCGCGCGGGTAACTGAGGATGACGTGCAAAATACTACCGCAAAAACGCTTGCTGCTGAAGAGGAGGCCCGGGCTCGCATCGCCGCAACCGGCGCTTATCTGAGCGACCGGGGTGATACCTTGAGGGATTGAGCGTCGGCCTGCGCTTTCAACGGTTATTCTGGGCCTTTCATCAGAAAAAAGCACTCGCATCAGCGCTATCACCGCCACCCGCCCATTGAGACGTTTTTTATGCGCGGAGAGTTTGGGCTATTGCACGCATGCTTTGCCTGTTCCGCACCAGTCTCTCGCCACACTCGATCACCTACAATCCGACAGGATCGCGGCGAAAGTGGGGCTAGTCCTGCGGCATATAATTTATCGATTTGGGCCGACACTTAAAGACTGTCTGGTGCGGTCGAGAAGACTCGAACTTCCACGGGATATTAATCCCACAGCGACCTCAACGCTGCGCGTCTACCAATTCCGCCACGACCGCACTTGTCATTAGAACCGGGCCATTGACCCTTGGTAGGCGCAGGCCATTAGCAAAGGGAGGATAACCCCGCAACAGATATTGTTGCATACGACGTTTTAGCTGTGTTCGATTAACAGTTTGCTAAAAATTGTCCCCTTCTCATACAGTTTGTCCTGTTCTTTCCGTTTTATGTAGGGAGAGGATAGAAAATGCAGCTGTTAACCTTCTATTTACCTTGTCGGATGGCAGATTGGAGGGTTTTCCTTGGCCCATGAAGAATCAGCTACTCTCCTTCGCCTTCGGCACCGCGATCCTGATCTCTAGCGCTCCCGCCGCTGCGGACCAGGGACAACAAATAGCTACACGAACACAAGTGACGGTTTCTGCCCGCATCATCAGCGGAGAGATCCTACGCTTTGGCGCTGAGGCCCGGAGCGAAGATACGTACCTGCCATCACATAGCCGATTGGAAAGAACGCAAGGACAAATCATAGTGGACGGCCAAGCGAATATCGCGGTTACCGAGTTCCACTAGCTATCATGCGGGACCTATGCGCTATTTGCGCGTGGTTTCTGCCCAGCCCACTTCTAACTGACTCGCAGCACGCGGCACATCCAGCTTCGCTTCGTTGAAGTTGATTTTAGCCCCCGGCGTAAGTGCTTTTGTCGGCGCTTTCATTTTCCAGCTATAGACGATCCGGCCACTGGCATCACGCAGGATGACGAGCATGGGCGGAACCGATTGCTCGGTATCGGTCGGATTGATTATCGTTCCACTGGCTGCGAAATATTCAGTGCCATCGGGTAATGTCCGGCGATCCTGCTTCTGGCTCAACTCAATCAATAGGGGCGTGTCATCCACTGATGCCATCTGGTAGCTTTGAAACCAGTTTGGCGTCCCAAATGCATAAAGTGCTCCCCCGATAAGGATAACCAGAATCGCAAATGCAACCGCTGCCATGGTCCACAATTTCGCAGGATTGCGGCGCGGCTTGAACGGAGGTTCATGCGCAAAGCTGCTGGTTTCCGAAACATAGGCCGGTGTAACAACAGAGGCGGGTGCCATAGTGGGTGCTACCGGGGACGCCTCTGGTGCCTTGGCAAGAGGCACCGACACAACTTCCGTCGAAGGTTGTTCAACCGGTTGCGGCGTTTCGATAGGTTCCAGCGGGGCCGGATCCTGAAACCAGCTGTGGCGACAGGAAGCACAGCGCACAGAACGGCCGGTTGGGCCGATCGCACTGTCGGGTACGAGATAACGTGTTTTACAGGCCGGACAATTCAAAATCATGATGTCCTTCTAAACACGCCAATCCATGAAACTGCAAGTCTGGGGTTCATGCTTTTGAGACAAGTGCCATTATTTTCACGTTTTCGTCCCGATCACATAGGCAGCTTAACAAGCAGCAGTTGATTTCAAAGCAGGTAACGTCCTATTGAAGCAAGCAAATCTACTGCCTTCCAACCCGATCTAGCGATATGAAACATCACGATGAATGAAATTGTTCAATTTGAAAATGTTGGTCTTCGCTATGGAGCGGGCGGAGAGACGCTTTCCGACCTCAGTTTCACACTCTATCCGGGCAGTTTCTATTTCCTGACCGGTGCATCGGGTGCAGGCAAAACTTCACTCCTGAAACTCCTCTATCTCGCACAGCGGCCCAGTCGCGGGCTGGTGCGTCTATTTGGTGAAGATGCTGTGACGATGTCGCGGGAACGGTTGCCGGGTTTCCGGCGGCGTATCGGTGTGGTGTTTCAAGATTTCCGGCTGGTCCCGCATTTATCCGCCTTTGACAATATCGCCCTGCCGCTGCGCGTCGCGGGCGTAAAAGAAAAGGATCTAGCCACGCCTGTTGCCGAAATGTTGGACTGGGTCGGTCTTGGTGATCGCGCAGATGCCCGTCCGGCCACGCTGTCAGGCGGAGAGCAGCAACGCGTTGCCATTGCACGCGCCGTTATCGGCCGGCCAGAAATATTGGTCGCAGATGAACCCACCGGCAATGTCGACCCCGAAATGGCCATTCGCCTGCTGCAATTATTTGAAGCATTGAATACATTGGGCACTACTATCGTCGTTGCTACCCACGATATTCACCTGCTCAGCAAAGTTCCGGGGGCACAAATGATGAAACTCGAAAAAGGAACCCTGTCCGATCCCACCGGATCCTTGCGTAACCCGCCCCTGCCCCGCGATAGAGCTCAATAATAATCTGATGCTCAACCTGTTCGTCATTCCCGGCCATGATCGCCGCCTGATACCGGAAGGACGCCTGTCTGGTCCTATGCCTTGGGTTATAGCGATCATGATTTTTCTAACCGTATTGGCCGCCGCAATGGGCTTGGCTTTTGCCGAAGCAGGACGAGATGTTTCAAATCAGCTGTCCAGCCGCGCAACGGTTCAGATCATTGAGGCAGACGCTACCATTAAAGCGCAGCAAACCAATGATGTGGCGGCCCGCCTGCGCGGGATGGCGCTTGTCGAAGAAGTCCGGGTATTGCCTGCTCAAGAGATTGAAGACCTGATCGCGCCATGGTTAGGCCAAACAGAAGGTGCGCAGAATGGGTCCACCACGGACGGAATGTTTGAAGATATTCCCCTGCCCGCACTTATTGACCTGAAACTAGTGCGGCCGGCTGGTGAGAAAGAACTAAAAGTGCTGCGCGCCGCCATTGCTCCGCTTTCCGATAAAAGCCGTGTAGAGCCTAGCAGCGGCCTAATAGCGCCGGTAATAGCACTGGTCCGATCGCTCCAGTGGATTGCCTTTGGTCTCGTGGCCTTGCTTGCGATGGCCACAGCGGCAGCGGTGATCATCGCGTCCCGGGCAGCGCTCAATACGCATAACGAAACCATTGGCGTCATTCATCTGCTCGGCGGAACTGACCGGCAAATCAGCCGTTTATTTCAGCGAAGAATCGCACTGGATGCGCTTTTGGGCGGGATATTGGGAATGATCTGCGGAACGATTATCATCCTGCTACTCGGCAGCCAGCTTGCTGATCTGGGTTCGGGACTGACCCAATCGTTCGGTCTATCCTGGTATAGCTGGTTGATAATCGTTGCCATTCCGATATTGGGAATGATCCTTGCCATGGTGACTGCGCGAATGACAGTCATGGGCGCGCTGAAAAAAATATTGTAGTCACATTTTATGATCCTGCGTTTCTTCTGTTTTATGCTGCTTTTTTGGATGATCGGTTTTGCCTGGTTTGCGATTGATTTACCGCGCCCCGCGGCCGATAATATCCGAACGGATTCCGTCGTCGTCCTCACTGGTGGCCCTCACCGGATCGGTCATGCACTGGAACTATTGGAAGCGAAAAAGGCAAAATATCTCCTGATATCCGGCGTCGATCGGGATGTTAAACCCCACGAGCTGGCGGTCGAATATGGTCGCCCTGACAGCCTGTTTGAATGTTGCATAGAATTGGGATTCCAAGCGGTCGATACCCGGTCCAATGCACTGGAAACAGCGCGCTGGGCGGCTGGGCGGGAAGACACGTCCTTGCGGCTTGTCACGTCCGATTGGCATATGCGGCGCGCGCAACTGGAGCTGGAACGGGCCGTGCCGGAAAATATAACGATTATTCCTGATGCAGTCGCCAGTGCGCCTGCTCTCGGCACGTTATTCAAAGAATATAACAAATATCTCATGCGCCGCTTAGCGGCCTTGGCAGGGGTTTAAATATGTTAGCCGCGATCCGCTCGATGTTATTCCTTCTCATATTCTATGGAGGATCAACACCGATCATCATTTTGTCCTTCATCGTTGCGGTATTTTCGGAATCCGGCACGCATTTTATGGCAAAGGTATGGAGCGGATATCATTATTTCTGTGCCCGTTTCATTTTGGGTATCCGGGTCGAGGTCAAGGGTGAAATTCGCAACGAACCACTGCTTTATGTATTTAAACATGAAAGCATGTTTGAGACGATTGACCTGTTGCGGCTTTTTGACAAACCCGTGGTTATTGCCAAGAAAGAGCTGTTGGTAATTCCGCTTTGGGGCTGGATAGCCAAGCGGCACGGACTTCTGGGTATCGACCGCAATGGCGGCGGGGCTGCTATGCGCCAGATTATTAAGCAAGCCAAAGGTGCAGTCGCGGACGGTCGCCCCATTGTGATTTTCGCCGAAGGAAGCCGTGCTCGTCATGGCGAGCGGCCAGAATTACAAACCGGCTTTGCCGGCATATACAAGCTGATGGGACTGCCTTTGGTACCAGTGGCGCTCAACAGCGGCATTGTCTCTCCGCGCGATACATTCATTCAAAAAAGCGGTGTGATCACCTATGCAGTGCAGGACGAGATTGAGCCCGGTCTGGAGCGCGAAGATATTCGCCACCGGGTCCATACCGCGATTAACGTATTAAACGATTGAACGTGATGTGGGCGTATTCGCCTAAGCTTGACTGAGCGCGTTCGACAATTGATCACGGACCAATTTAAGCTCTCTGATCAGCACACCGTGATCATTCTTACTACTGGGATTCTCATTGCTACTGGTACCAGCTAGAGGCGCAGAAACTTCTGGAGCCGCCGGCGCTGCCGCCTGTTTATTTCGCGATGCCAGAAATTTGCGCGCACCCTTGATCGTATAGCCATCTTCATTGAGCAGGCGGTTGATCGTCCTAACCATTTCGACATCTTCAGGCCGATAATGACGGCGCGAACCAGCGCGCTTCAGCGGCTGGAGCATTCCAAATTGGTCTTCCCAATAGCGCAAAATATGCGGCTTGATATTCAGCTCTTTGGACAACTCCCCAATAGTTCGGAACGCGCCGCTATCTTTTGTCATACTGCTACTCGACTTTTCAAATTACCCGGCCGCGATAATACGGTCGCGCATAGTCTGGCTGGCCCGAAAAGTGAGCACCCGGCGCGGCGCGATCGGCACTTCTATACCCGTTTTCGGGTTGCGGCCGGTGCGCTCTCCCTTATCGCGCAAGACAAAGGTGCCAAAGCCTGAAATCTTGACATTCTCGCCATCGATCAAGGCATTGATCATATGGTCGAGGATCGATTCCACCATCACGGCGCTGTCCGCACGGGACAGGCCAACCTGTCGATTCATCGTATCAGATAGATCCGCGCGAGTAAGGGTGCTGTTGTAACTCATTTGAAATATCTCCTAGTAAGAGATTGATAATCCTACGCTTCCAATAGACCAAATTGCCAATTATGTAAATCTCAGCTTCAATCTATTAGTAGATTTCGACCTGTGACCGCGATAAGTTGCATTAATGAACGATAAGATGCCCGATAAGACGGATGAAACCACGATATTAGCCACGCTTTTGAAGCAATGCGGACCCGGTGGGGATGCAAATCCGATCACCCTGCCCCAAGGCTGGACTCAGGGGCGAACCGCTTTCGGCGGACTCTCAACAGCAATGGCCTATCATGCAGCTAGTCATATAGAAGTGGATCTGCCCGGACTACGTTCGGCACAAATTGGATTTACCGGGCCATTATTTGGGACGCTGACCGCACAAACAAAAATGCTTCGACGCGGACGCAACACTGCCTTTGTTCAATCCGAACTATTCGGCGACAAAGGGCTGGGCCTTCATTGCAATTTCATCTTTGCAAGCCAGCGAGAAACCGACATTCGTACCCACCAAATGCCTGAGCCGGACTTTCCAGATTTGCCGCGAACGGAGGATCTGCGCAGCGGGCCAGAGCAGTTTTTTACATCAAAAATGGAATTTGTCGGCAAGCGTATAGACACAAACGTCAAAACCAATCGTCTGACGCGATGGATGCGCCTGAAAGACCGTGAAGGTCTGGACCCGATTGCGGAAATTTTATGCACGGGCGATAGCCTGCCGCCTTCGATCATGGGCTTGCTCGACAAAAATGCGATGGTCAGCTCGATGAACTGGCAGATCAATATTATCGCGGATCATCCTGAAACAACGGACGGGTGGTGGCTCATCGACTCGCAAACCCATCATGCCGATCATGGAGCCAGCAGCCAGTTTATGAGCATTTGGAACAGCGACCGGAAATTAATTGCAACCGGCATGCAAAGCGTGGCCTACTATACCTGATTGGGGCTCAATCAGCTTTTAGCCAGATCACTGTGACAGATCACTGTGATAGTAACCAGAAGGCCGCGCCAAACATGCCGTCGATGTATGAATGCTGATCCACCAGATCTAAATACGCCAACTACGCAATATTGCGTATCGCGCTGCAAGAGTTCTCCCGCCAAATACCGGTCATGACCTGGAAAACAATACGCCTTGAACTGGCGCGAACCGCTGAACATCCTAATGGATCACCAGCCCATGCTTATGTCTTTCGTGTGCCGCTGGACGATGCTGGATTAATCGAACCACAAGCGCTCCACGACGCCGAAAAGCGACCAGTCGTCCGGCGCTTTTGGCCCGGCGAGCAGGATCAAAGCGGCGTCGTAATTACCACAGACACAGAAGAAGGCGGCAAAGGTTGGGCCTTTTCCTATAGGGTTGGTGATGATGATGATGAAGTAATATTCGGACTGCAAAATCATCCAATCAAAATTGGTGAATATCTGACAATCACAGAAACCGATGGCAGCAAACTACCCTTTCGGGTGATCAGTTGCCACGAATAACGGAGCATAAACATGCTTTTTCGTACGCAATTTTCTCGTAGTCTTTTGATCGGCGCGGGCCTTTTATGCTTCGCCAGCACGCCAGCGGTGGCCGAATGTTTGGTCGGCGCTGAACCGCTTTTCGATCCCTTCGCTCCTTATAAGGGAGGCTCTGCCATCGTTCATAAAGAAAGCGGATTTGTTTTTCCCGCCGAGGTTTCGGGTTTCGAACGCTTATGCGAGATGACAACAGATTTCTCCGGCGACAATTTTCAGATCCGTTATGAACGGTTGCTTGGAGAACAGCCAATTTTTGTCGACATTGCTGTCGTCCATCTGGAGGAATTGACCGCACGCGATCATTATCGGATTTTTAAGCCAACTGTCATGTCCCATTATTCCAGCGCGTCGATTGAATCGGAAGGCGATTATTTCATCTCTGGTCGCAGCGATCTACCTGCATATCAGGGCATATTTGACGGACAAAAAAATCAAGTACCATGGCATGTGAGCTTGACCGCGATTGATTATGGTTATTGGGATGCTCGGCTGATCGCATCCTATCCGCACGAACTGGATGTACCGGCACAAGAAGCCTTGATGGAACTGGTCGCGGCTTTCCAGTGGCAAAGTCCTGCGACCCCTGAAGTTGGTAAAAAAAATACTGGAAAAGCACCATAAATTGCATCGCTAACGCGGCTCAGAAAGATAAACGACCGCTCCGTAACATCCCTGATACAGAGCGGGACATGATAGGCATAAAGTTTTTCATTGATGATATTCAAAAGGAAGATCGTCAAAAATCAGGAGAAAAATCATGAAATCCGTGCTGCTCTATATCAACGATGATACCGGCTTAGAGGCAAGGCTTCAGGCAGCGCTGGATTTGACCCGCGCCATTGGCGGGCATCTCAATTGTCTCCGCGCCAATCCCTATAATCCGCAAATGGCCTTTGACGGCGTGACCGGCATGTCGGTCGTCTATGATGTCGCGAAATTGACCCGCGAAGCCGATGAGAAATTACGTAGTTATATTGAAGGCCGCATGGCTGACGAAGATGTGCCTTGGGATTATGAAGAAGCCAATGCCAGTCCGGCCCGCGGTCTGGCACGCCATTCAGCACTCGCCGACATCATGGTTCTCAGCTCTGCCAGCGGTGACAGAAATAATGTCTTGCCGGTCGGCATATTGGGCGATGTTCTATTCAATACGCAGGTGCCAGCACTGGTCCAGCCGGACGATATGAAGAAATTCGATGCAACCGGAACCGCCATAGTCGCTTGGAACGGCAGTTTTGAATCAGGTAATGCGCTGCGTGCGGCGGTGCCCCTACTCCAATTAGCTTCAGCGGTACATATCGTCACAGTTGATGAAGATAAAGATCACGATCTGCCCCCGTTGGCCGCATCGGAATATCTGTCGCGTCATGGCATTACGTCTGAAATACACAGTATGTCGGCCAAAAAACCGTCTGTCCAAGAGGTACTGCTATCAACTATCGATGCCCTGAAAGCCAGCTATTTGGTTATGGGGGCTTATGGCCATAGCCGGGCGCGCGAATTTCTCTTTGGTGGTGTTACACGCAGCCTGTTTCTGGATTGCCCGGTACCGCTGATCGTATCCCGCTAAGTTTTCGGGAGGGCATATTGGCCGATAGCGCAAGCATTATATTTCACGGTGCCGCTGGCACAGTCACAGGAAGCTGTTTCGAGATTAGCGGAGCAGGCAAGACGATCCTGCTCGATTGCGGCTTGTTTCAGGGCACCCGTTCGCTCGAACATTTAAATTTCGAAAAGCTTCCTTTTGATCCCGCTAAAATTGATGCGATCATCCTGACCCACGCCCATCTCGATCATAGCGGGCGGCTACCCTGCCTTTATGCCCGGGGCTGCAAGGCGCCGACTTACTGCACGGCCCCTACAGCCGATATACTGAAACCGCTTTTGCTCGATTCAGCCAAGCTGCAAGCCGCGTCTGCGGAGCGGCGCAATCGGCGCGCAGACCGTGCGGGGCTTCCCCCGTTCACTCCGCTTTATACCGGTCCGGATGTCACGGAACTCATGAAAAACATCGCCACCGCTGCCTATTGTGAGCAAGTGGATTTGGGCAATGGCGTCACCTTCCGCTTTTGGAATGCGCGCCATATCATGGGTTCTGCTTCGGTGGAGATTAACATCGCTGGGCAGCGATTACTGATATCCGGCGACATCGGCTCTGGCTCGGCCATACATTGCACTGACCAGGAACTCGGTGGATATGATCATATTGTCTGCGAAGCAACTTATGGCGCAAGGGACCGACCAGACACATTGATAAGCGAACGCCGGGAAGCGCTCGCGGGCTATGTAGAGACGACGTTGAAAGCCGGCGGCAACCTGTTAATCCCAGCCTTCGCCGTCGAACGCACGCAGGTTATATTGGAAGACATGCTTGCCTTATTTGACGCGGGCCGATTGCCGCTGGTGAATGTATTTCTTGATGCACCGCTTGCCGAAAAAGTGACGCGGGCCGTGCTCAAATATCGCGACAATGGAGCAGAGCTGCTAAAACGTCCCAATATCCGGTTCATCCAGTCTGTCGCGGAATCCAAGCAGCTGAACAAGATGACCGGGGCGGTTATTATCGCAGGGTCGGGCATGTGTGAGGGCGGAAGAATCCGTCACCATCTTATGCGCAACCTGCCGCGGCGACAGTCCCGGGTTTTGTTCACCGGTTTTCAAGTTGCCGGAACCTTGGGTAATGTCCTGACCGGTGGGACGAAACAGGTGCGGATGTCTGGCCATGATGTAATCGTCAATGCCGACATCGCCATCTTGGATGGCTATTCCAACCATGCCGACCGGAAAGACCTGACCCAATGGATTGCAGATCGCACGCCCATCACCGGAAGCATTTTTCTCGTCCACGGCGAAAAAAACGGACTAGAAACTCTTGCCAGCGACTTGGCAGCGGCACCGCAATCTCATGAACCGATCATCCCAAAACTTGGCGAGAAATGGGGATTGCAACCCCACAAAAAGGCCCGGTTGCAAGCACCAGCACGCAGCGATGCTGAGCAATTGGTTGCGCCGCGTGACTGGACTTCACGGCTCGCGGCACTCCGCTCAACAATGCAACAAAAAGCTCGCGCGTTACCATCCGATCAGGATCGCGAAAAAATGCTAAAAGCTCTCGAACGGGCGCTGGAGAGCTTTCCGCATTAAGGCTATTCTAAGCCGTCATTACGAATAGCAGACACCTTGTTCGGACTGTTGGTTTGATGCCATTTCGATGACTGCATCGCCATCGCGCCCATAGATATCAGGATAGAAAGTCACCCCGCCCGTATCGCTGCCCTCGGCGGTGAAATAGGCGATATAAATCGGGATCGGGGTTTTGATCATCATGGGTGTAGTTTTACCTGCCTCCAGAATCGCATCAACAGCCTCGCCCGATTGATCATTAGCGAGCAAAGTCTTAGCAAAATTTACCGCCTCGCCAACCCTTACGCAGCCATGGCTATAGCTTCTGACGCTGTTCGCGAATAATTTGCGGTTGGGCGTATCATGCAGATAGACCGAATAGGGGTTCGGCATGATGAGCTTCATCAATCCCAATGCATTGCCCGGCCCCGGTCGCTGGCGATAGCGGCCATTTTGAAGAACATAGCCTTTGCGCCGCGCGGTTGCGGGTTGATTACGTACCATCGACCCGATACCCTCTGCCACGATTGAGGACGGAATTTCCCACCAAGGATTAAGAATCACTCCGCTGACCTTGGTATTGAATATCGGTGTCGGTGATTTTGTCTTGCCGACAATGACCGGCCAAGCACCGAGTTTTTTATGGTCCTTCCACAGCGTAACTTCAAAACTAGCTGCATTTACAATAAGATAGCTGTCACCCAGATATAGCGGCATCCAGCGCCACCGTTCCATATTCAGCTTTATGACCGCGCGCTTCTGTGGGTCTTTCTCACTATCTAATGCTGACAACAGCGCCTGATAATGCGGGTTTTGCGGCTTATAGGCTTTGAACAAAACGCCCAATTCATTCCGGCTCAAGGCCAGTCGGAGCAAGCGGTCTTTATCGATCAGATGATCCCCGCTCTTAATGTGCCATTGCGCTCGGTCGAGACCTTTTAGACATCCCTCAAGATAAGCATCGGCTAAAGCCTTTGCCGCGTCGGTCGCAGCCTGTCCGTCCATAATATCAAAATCGCTCGAAATCTTACAATTAGAAAGCCCTTCGGCAGGCATATCATCGATCATCGCTTTCAAATGCACCACCTGCGCCGGGGTCCATTGGGGCGGCTCCACCGGCTGGGCAGACGCCGTTCCGATGGTCAATAAGCTAGCGATAGTCAGGAGGGCTTTTTTCATCTGCCCCTTGTTTCGAGTGCGGTTCATTCCTACAATAGGTATATCTACATAATCCCATTTATAGCGGATTTCTGGTAGAATAATATTATGATGAAACGCAGAACCATATTGAAAACAGGCTTAATTGGTCTCGGCAGTGGCGTTGGTTCGCTGTTGTTCCCGATATTGCCTGCCATCGCCAAAGCACCATCGCTGCTTGACCCCAAATTGCTCGCAAAAGCGAAAGCTGCGCTAGAAACGCATAGCGCGACTATAACGCACAGAGATATTATCGGAATTGCCGATTATACGCTGCATTCCGCCAAGCCCCGCTTCCATCTCGTCGATATGATGAACGGGCGCACTACTTCCTTTCTGGTGGCGCATGGCAAGGGATCTGACAAAAAGCATACCGGCTGGGTGCAGCAATTTTCCAATGTCCCCGGTTCCGAGGCATCCTCGGGCGGCAGCTATTTGACCGCAGCAACCTATGTCGGAAAGCACGGCGAGTCCCGCCGGTTAGAGGGATTAGAGTCGCGCAATGATATGGCTTATGATCGTGCAATAGTGATCCACGGCGCGTGGTATGCTAATGAGCAGATGGTTCGCCAACATGGAAAGCTTGGCCGCAGTCAGGGCTGTTTTGCGTTTGCCGAAACAGATCTCGGCTTGATCCTAGAGCGACTGGGCCCCGGACGCCTGTTATATGCCGATAAAGGCTAAGGCCTAATCGCTGATTTCGCGTTAGTTCGGATCGCGCACCATCATCACATCCTGTTTGAGCCAGCCCAATAGGACACGCGCGTTATTGCCCATGCTGGCGCGCATGAAACCGGTGCGACCATGTGTTCCGAGCACGATCAGGTCGGATTTTTTTTCCTTGATCTTGTTGAACAAAACCACTCCCAGTTCGCCCTTTTCATTGGAGGTCTCCAGCCGTTTGAACGTGTCGTTACTGATCGTTGTCTGGGCCAAAAACCGTTCCATTAATTTTGCTTCCTCGGAACCAATATCCTTTGCAACCTGATCGGATTTCAGCCAGCCGCTATAGGGCAGGTTATAGGCGTGGACGAGATGGAGGTTTATATCCGGGAACATTTCTGCTGCACTGTTCAACGCTGTCCGGGAACAATCCGAAAAATCGGTGGCGATTAAAATATTGCTATAGGGTTTGATCGGCTTGCGTTTCACGATCAGCACGGGAACGTCGGCGTGACGAACAATATGGTCAACTGGCGATCCCACGAAAATGTCGCTAATCCCGTCATAATGGGCAACGCCCGTTACAATCAGTCCGCAGCCCTCTCGCTTGGCTGTCTCGACCACCCACTCACCGACATGGCCCATTTCGATGATGAATTCCACATCCACATCGGTTTCGGGTAATTCCTCTTCCAGCTGCACCCGTACTTCTTTCGGCACCAATCCTTTTGTTTTCGCAAGCCTGGGATCAAACACATGGACCACGATCAAACGCGTTCCCCATAGCTTGGCCAACATCAACGCACGATCAAATGCGCGATCACAGCGTGCCGTCATATCCGTGGCAAGAAGAATGGGCTTTTTTGTCGATTTCGTGAGTGTCATGCGCAGAAATTACCTTATTATGTTATAATCTTAGCTGGCTCAGGTTGCCTTTTTCTATGGTTCATAGCGCAGCTGATCTGACCATTCCCCCGTCCCACCGAAATATTAGTTTTTCCCGCACCACAAAATCAGTGGTGTCCCCTACGTGTTTATACGTATTTCCCACCCCAGCAATTTGCCGCGTAGCTCTTGCTTTTCTTTGGAGATGGGAATGACCGGAAAATCATGTATTGTTCCATGCAATTAGACCGGTGCATTTTATAAGGACGTTTCTGGATGACCAAAAATTGACCATGGACGCTAACCGTCAGGACTATCTCGAAGCAGTGCTAGCGACTCTTCCGGAATGCGTTGCTATTGTGGACCGCAATTTCCAGCTTATCGACCTGAACAAAGCCGGGCTGAAGATGATAGGTGTGGAACATTTCGATGACCTGCCAGAAGGCGCGCCGATATCGCTGATTTCGCAGCCCTATCGAGATGCCTATCGGGATGCATTGAAAACCGCTCTCAGCGGCGCGAAACAAGAAAAGAACAAGCCGTTCCGGATTGAAATAACCGCTGTCGACGGCACGCACCACTTGATGGATTGTTGCCTCGCACCGCTGGCTGATAAAAATAGCGAGATTAATGCAGCTGTAGTTACCTGCCGGGATGTGTCGGAATGGCAAGATGCTTTGGAGGCAGCGGAACAATCAAGCTCGATCCTGCAAACAATATTGGCCGCAGTACCCGATGCGATGGTGGTGATTGACGAACATGGGCTGATAACCTCCTTCAGCACCGCTGCCGAAAAATTATTCGGTTATAGGGAGGCTGAAATATTGGGTCAGAATGTCAGCATACTGATGCCTTCCCCGCATAAGGAAGCCCATGACGGTTATCTTGAACGCTATCTTCGTACCGGTGAAAAACATATTATCGGTATCGGACGCAAGGTGGAAGGTTGCAAAAAAGACGGCACAATATTCCCGATAAAGCTTGATGTCGGGGAAGCGAAAATTGGTGACCGGTGTCTATTCACAGGCTTTATCGTCGATTTGACGGAGCAACAAAGAACCGCAGCCGAACTGCAATCCTTGCAAGGCGACCTCATGCACGCCTCTCGCCTAAGCGCAGTGGGCAGCTTGGCCTCAGCCCTGGCCCATGAAATTAATCAACCTCTTACCGCCATTGCCAATTATCTTTCCGCTGCACGCGATATGATGGATCAGGGCGTTGAAGGGAATGAGGCGCACCTGCATGAAGCGTTACGAGAAAGCGTTTCGGAAAGCTTGCGCGCGGGCAATATTGTTCGGCGGCTGCGCGAATTTGTCGCTAAGGGAGAGATCAACCGGCAGATATTATCTATCGCCCAACTAGTCGAAGATGCCATGACATTGGGGCTGGTGGGTGCCTATGATAAAGGCATAGTCTGTACGACCAATATTAATCCAGATACCAATCACGTCTTCGCCGACCGGGTGCAGATCCAGCAAGTGATGGTCAACCTGATGCGCAACGCCATAGAGGCGATGGAATTCAGCGCTGAGAAAAAGCTGGAGATCAGCGTTCAATCTATCCCGGACAAGCGCGTGGAAATTGCTATTTCCGACACAGGCAGCGGCATCGATCCGGAAATGGCGGACCAGCTTTTTCATCCCTTTGCGACGACCAAAGGCAGCGGTATGGGGCTTGGCCTTTCAATTTGCCGCACTATAATCGAGGCTCATGAAGGGACGATAAATGCAGAACCAAATCCGCTAGGAGGAACGATTTTTCGGATAATCCTGTTAAAAGCAGCTGAGGAGAAATTAGATGTCGAGTGACCATTTGGTTTATGTTGTGGATGATGACGATGCGGTGCGCCGGTCAGCCGCCTTCATGCTGCGCCATGCCGGGTTTCAGGTCCGGCCTGTGGAATCGGGTGTCGCTTTTCTGAAACTTGCCAAAAATGCTGAGCGCGGGTGCGTGCTGCTGGATGTGCGAATGCCTGAAATGGACGGGCTTGAAGTACAGCAAGAGATGCTGAAACAAGGCATTGATATGCCGATCGTCATCCTTACCGGCCATGGTGATGTCGAAATCGCGGTACAGGCGATGCGGGCAGGAGCGATTAATTTTCTCGAAAAGCCTTATGAAAAAGAAGCGCTGCTTGCCGCAATGGAAGAGGCTTTCGAACGGCTGGATAATAGCAACGTTAAAGAAATGGCATCGGCCGAAGCCAATGTACGGCTCGCCTGTCTGACCGGACGTGAACGGGATGTATTGGACGGACTAATGACCGGATATCCCAACAAGACGATAGCCTATGACCTCGGCATTTCTCCGCGCACAGTCGAGATTTATCGAGCCAATATGATGGAGAAACTGCGCGTTCGGAGCTTAGCAGAAGCCTTGCGGATCGGATTTGCAGCAGAGACCAGCGATATACCGGTCACAAAACCGGTACAGCGTTGACTTCAGTATATCTGCGGATAGCATATTGAGGCACGGGGGAACAAAAGCACTGCGAAGACGTTATTGTCTAAAATGCTGAAGGAACCCCCGATGAACAGGTCTGCACAACAAAACCCCGATCGACCCGATGAATTTCCTGTCCCGCAACCAACCGAAACGCCGCCGCTACAACCGGACCGGATAGATATTCCGGAACCTACGGAAACCCCGCCGCTCCAGCCTGAACCACCGGCCGAGTATCCCCCGGAATTTCCCGCCTCGGATGGCGCAGATTTGAGCTAACGAGGCATAATCGGACCAAAGGCGATCCAGCCGCCGACCAGTCCGATAAACAGCAACAACACAGTCATCCAAAGCGCAAAGATGCCGCCGGTCATACGCCAGTCCTTTGGCGGGAGCCCTTGAACCAGAAACGTGAATATTCCGGCCACGTTGATGCAAACCAAATTGGTGAGGAGCAAAAATAGCGCCTGCGCGCCCAAGACGGGCTGTCCGCTGCCGAAGAACAAACCGGCTGCCGATAATGGCGGTACCAATGCAACAGCAATCATCACGCCGACCAGCGCCAGCGATGCTCCTTGGGTAAATGCCAATACACCAGCGGCGCCCGAAGCCAGCGCCAATGCAATATCAGCGGGCTGCACGATGGTGCGGTTCCGCAGTTCTGCCACCGAGGGGTCTACGGAAATAAACATTCCGAGCAGAAACGTTATCAGGAAAGCGGCTGCAATTCCTACTCCTAAGGTTGTGATGGCCCGCTTTCCCAGTATCTTGTCACCCGTGGTCGAAGCCAAAGCCAAAGCCATGGTCGGGCCGAGCAAAGGCGCAATTACCATGGCCCCGATCACCACCGCCGTCTGGCCACTGCGCATACCAAGCGCTGCGATAACAGCAGAAAGAATGACCGTCAGCAGGTAATTGGGCCGAAGGCGCAGACTATCCTCTATGTCGTCATAAAGTTCATTCGTACTCATCCGCTCTCTGGTAAAAAAAGCTTCCATTTTTGTCGGTGGTTTTTCACCGTCAACCAGCGGTAGGCGGCTTTCTGTTATTTCATCGAGACGGGGGGACAGGGCTTCAATCTCGACCACCATAGCCAAAAAGTCCGGCATGCCGCCAAAATTTTGGTCCAATTCAGTAAAGAGCCGTTCAACATAGCGCTTCTGGACGATACAGGAAAATTTCTCTTTAGGACCGGGGACGGCCTCTTGCCAATACCGTCGGCAATGCCGCTGGATTATAGCTTCTGCCCGAGCAATATGCTCGTCAGAAACAAAAACTTCCACTAGCCTTGCTGACAATTACCCGCCCCCTGACAACCACACTTCCTCTATACTATAAAGTCCATTCCTCGGACCGCTATTCTTCGGTTATTTTAGTCCCGTTCCCGGCCCACATAGCCAGAGCACCGATTGCGAGTCCGGCGCCTGTTGCCGCGATGATGCTAGCAAGGGGACGTTGCTGTACTTCGCTGGCAATAGCTTCTTTTCTTTGCACGCCGACTTCGCGCAAACGTTCGCCGCGTTCGCGCAACAGCTCTCCTTTTTCTTTCAACGTCACCGTTGCTCGTTCGGCATATTGCTTCATCCGTTCCGATGCATCTTCGGCAATTTCGTTCCGCAATGTACGAATATCGCCCTGCAAGCCTTCCAAGTCCTGACGAATGGCGGCGATCTGGCTACGATAGTCATGATCATGCTGGGGGTTGGTCAACGTTGTTTCTTTATTCATCGCTTTTACTCCTTCTTTAATAACGTCTCTCAAAATATAGCGCGCTATCCGCTCTGTCTTTACGTAGTTGCCACAAGGTAGCATACGGAAATATCAATTTTTCGGTAGCTCTATTGTTGGTCCAAGGTCGACCAGAACCTGTCGGGCATTAAATGCCCGCCGGCTATCTTCGGGCATCTTACCCTTGCCCAGTTTAATTTCAGCCTGCGTTTCAAACTTCTCAACCGTTCGGACATCCACATCATAGGTCCAGAACGCATGACCGGCATGAGGGTGCCACATCGTCCAGGAATTCCCGCGATAATAGCGCCAATGCGGTTGCCAATAGAGATAGCCGGACCCATACCAAGGGTCATAGCGCGGAGACCGGTCAACATATGTCCGCCGGTCCCGTTCGGTTCGATGGTCAATGAGCATGAACCAATCATAGCCATTCTCGTTCGTAATCTCGGCTGCACGGTAAAGCAGATAGCCCTCTACCCGGTCGCGCGAGGTAAAAATATTTCCCACAAATTCGACCCGATAATGGTCATCGGCCAAACGCCGGTCCGAATAGCCACCAGAGACTTTCTGCCCATGGAGATTGGGCTGATAGGGCGTGGCAGTCGCGCAGGCGACAAGACCAAGCACCAGAAACAGCCCCATTATTTTAGTAATATGCTGACGGATTACGGGCATAAGTGGCATTATCAGTCTCCCTTGATATTTAATGGTTGGGCCAAATCTCTGGACCAAACCTTCATCAACGCGCGGAATTTGTCTTTACGTATTTACGCGGAGCCCCATCATCTTTGTGGCAAACGCCTCCCTACCTCAGGATTTCCTGTCTCGGTTCCGTAACAATACCTATCGCGAGGAAAGCTGATGTCCTCATAATCGGATAATATCACAGTCCGGTCGGCAACTTGCTTTGCCTTACGCCAGTATCGTCCGGAACATTCAGCTTAGGAGAAAAATATGTTAGTACGTAATGGCAGTTTTATTGTCGCAGTCGATGGATCACGCATGTCGATTTTCCGCAATATCGGAGAAGCCTTTAAACCCTCTCTGGAACTGGTCGAAGAGCATCAAAACCCGAGGTTCAAATCATCGGAATTGGGCGATGACAGAGCTGGTCGCAACGCGCAGAGCAGTAGTCCGCGCAAAGGTGCTTATGAACAGACCGACCTGCATCAGCAGGAGGAAGACCGTTTCAGCCGCGAGGCTGCGGAGCGCATGGAGCTGCTTATGAAGGATAGTACCAACGGCCTGATCCTTGTCGCGGCACCCCGCGCACTGGGTATGATCCGCCAATATATCGGCCCGGCAACAAGCAAGCAATTGTCTGCAGAAATCGCAAAGGACTTTGGTCCCCATGATGCGGAACCGCTCACCAAAATGCTGGAAAAATATGAGGCATGAGTATTTGGCTAAAATCCGGCAATCTAGATTTTAGAGGCCAGATTTTAGCCAAATTTTTCCGCTTAAGTCGTTGGGGCCTAAGGATTGCTCGCCGTCAGATCAAATTCTAGCAACATCAAGGTCGCATCACCAGGACAGCTTTTGGCCGTAAATCCCATTTCGCGTTCCAGTTCGATCGCTGCATGGTTTTGCCGGCTTTCAACGGATTGCAGTTTTTTGATGCCTGATTTTCTGGCTTCCTTTGCGACATATTCAAGCATCGTCCAGCTCATGCCGCGATTTTTATAGTCGCTACGCACGACAATCGCGACTTCAGCGACGGACTTATCGTCATTCGCGCCGAGCATAGCACTGGCGATAATGGTCTTATCATCAATATCGAGAGCGAGGAAATCCTCTTTATGATCATGATCGACATTAATCAGGTAAGATAACATTTCTTTACCCACTTCCGAAATTGACGATAGGAACCGGAAGCGCAAATCATCCTTGCTCACATGCTTGAAAAAAGCCGCAAGTTCTTCTTCATCAGAAGGCGCGACAGGCCGGACATGGAATTCAAACCCGCTCCGCGTGGTTAGCGGAATAGACTTGCTGACAATCAGGTCATGACCGGTTTCTTGCCCTGTTTTCTCAGGCTTGGTCGACAAAGTGGGTTTGGCCGTTTGATTGGACATTTGGGGGCTCCTTGCAGCTAGCATTAAATTGCGAGACAGGGTTGGACCTATCGCATTCAGGGCCTCGGCTAGCTATCCGTAATGCTCCGTATGCCGCCCGCTATGCTTTGGAAAATTGCGCCCAAACTGGCAGATGATCCGATGCCTTGCGCGCCGAGGCACTGTCATGGACGCCGCCCTCTATGACCTTTAGCTGATCGCAATGCATGATCCGGTCAAGACTGGCTATCGGTCCGCGCGAGTGGAAGCTACGGCCGCATTCAACGAGATTATAGACCCGTCCAAAATCATTCAAACATCCACCTGATGCGCTCCATTCATTCAGATCGCCCATTAAAATCGTCGATCTGTCCTGCCCATGTTGCTGCGCCAGCTTCACGATGGCGGCTGCTTGGCGTCGGCGCCACAAACCCGATAAATCGAGATGCATGCCGAATATCGTGAGATCGAGGCCATGAACCTCTATCTGCGCCATGACGGCACCGCGCGGTTCCAGATAAGGAATGTGAAATACGTCATGGGCCACTATTCGTGCCGATTTATGCGCCAATATCGCGTTACCGTGCCAGCCCATGGAATCGGTTTGTACGTCAAGAGGTATGGCACGATAATCGCTATATTGTTCAAGTAACAGCGATGGGATTGCTGCCGCCCGTGCGCCGAAGCGGCGATCTGCTTCCTGTAATGTGATGATGTCCGCATTAATCTCGTTAAGCACTTCGATGATCCGGCCGGGATTGCGTCTCCGGTCGGTTCCGACAGCCTTGTGAATATTGTAACTGGCAACCTTGAGCATCAAAAAGTCTGTAATTATCCTGTGCTGAACCTATTTGCCCGGTTTCGATATTTCGGGGTCACACCCAAACTAGAGATAAGCATAAATCATGCAATCATATTCGATCCCGTTGCACTCCTGTCTTAATGTCAGAAAATTCCAACATCAACTGAACTGTTGCTAACAGGCCCTCCATACTGTATTATTTATACAATACACATTGGAGGATATTTATGAAAAAGCTATTATACATCATTCCCTTTCTCGCCCTCGCAGCCTGTGAAGGGTCGATTGCCAGTGCCGTCGACAATGTAGGAAAGAGTAGTTTTCCCGATGGTATTGAAATTGGTTCGACAAACACAAATCCCGGCGAATTTGAAGGCCTGACACTGGCTGGGCCCGATAATATCATCTTCACCACCGGCCAGGAATATACGATCCGTGCAGAAGGCGATGCCGATGTTTTGGAACAATTGCGCTACAAAAATAGCAACGGGCAACTAAAAATAGGGCGCGAAAATGAAGGGAAGATTTGGAGTGGAAGTTCCGGTTCAGCGATTATCTATGTCAGCGCGCCATCCCTAAAAAACGCAAAACTCGCGGGATCAGGCAATATGACAGTCGAGAGAATGGATAGCGAAGCAGCCAGCTTAAGTGTTACGGGATCCGGCAACATGACCATTTCCGAAGTAGCGACCGCATCGCTCAGTGCAAAAATTGCCGGTTCGGGAGATCTCAAAATGGCCGGAACCGCTAAACAAGCAACAATTTCACTGGCCGGTTCCGGCAATGTCAGCAGCAAAGAATTAAGTGCTGCGACCGCCGCCATAAAAATTGCCGGTAGCGGAGACGTGGTTTTGTCATCGGACGGTACCGTTGATGCCAAGATCGTTGGGTCAGGCGATATCCGCATTCATGGCGATGCGAGATGCAAAACCAAAATCGTTGGATCGGGTAATGTAACCTGCAGCCAGTAATTTGATGGTCTTTACGATCATCTGATTTCGCTTTCCTACTTGAATTATCTTCTGCTAGCCTGATGCCAAGAATTTGAGGGGCGATGGTCATGTTAGGACAAGACGATCAAAATATATATGCGGCAGATTGGAGGGCCGGAAAGCTATCCCAGCAATCTCGCCCAAAAGAGGCTGTGATTTGTGTGAATTTTGGACCAGTTTTTTGGCCGTTTTCGGGAAGGATGCTGCCCTATGCCTAATCCTTGGAACAAATATGTCGTTCCCCGACTGATAAAATTTGCCTGCTCACAACCAGAAGTGATGAAGGATCGCAGCAAGATTGTTCCCAAAGCGCAGGGCCAAGTGCTAGAGCTCGGCTGCGGCGGCGGCATCAACCTGCAATTTTATGACCGTGTAAAAGTCGATAAGCTGACGGGGCTCGATCCTTCCGCAGAATTGCTCGACTATACGCGCAGCGAAGCCAAAGCGCTCGGGTTTGAAATGGATATATTGAACGGTATTGGTGAAGCCATGCCCTTTGACAACGACAGTTTTGATACGGTGCTCACAACATTTACTCTTTGTTCGGTTCAGGATGGTAAGCAGGTATTGAACGAAATGCGGCGGGTTTTGAAACCGGGCGGCAAGATTCTGTTTTTGGAACATGGCCGCGCGCCCGACAGAGGCCCGGAAAAATGGCAAGAGCGGATTGAACCCGTGTGGAAACATATTGCAGGCGGTTGTCACCTCCACCGTCCTGTATCGAAAACATTTGAAGCAGAAGGCTTCGCATTACGAGATAATGATGGGCATTATGCCCCGAAAACACCCCGATGGCTGGGATGGATGGAATTTGGAGAAGCAAGACCGTTATGAAAAACCTTTATGTCATATTGCTATTTATTTTTGCGGCAATCCACGCGCCCGCACAGGCGGCGGAGCGCAAGTTTACCATTTCCAGCTTTGAAGATGTCCGCATTATCGGCAGCATCAACGTGTTCATATCCACCGACCGCGGCGTATCTGCCAGTGCAGAAGCGGCCAATAGAGAGATATTGGACCGGGTCTCGCTGCGTAAAAACGGCAGCCAGTTGATCATATCGGTACAACCAAAAGCGGGAGATGATAGTCGTTTTTCCAAGGAGGAACCGGTGACAGTCACGCTTAGCAGCCATCTTATCAATAGCGTGACCCATTCGGGGTCAGGCACCGTTTCTTTGGACAAGCTGGGAGGCCGCGATCCACGGGTGCGCTTGTCTGGATTCGGGGTTTTGACGATAAATGATGTCGATAGCGACACGTTGAACATCGCGATGAATGGCGGCGGTCAGATCGTCATTGCCGGGAAGGCCAAGAAAGGCCGGATTGAACTGCTCGGCTCCAGTATGCTGGATGGTTCGGGCTTGAAACTGGGAACTCTGGACCTTGTTCAACGCGGACCGGCCAGCAGTCATGTCTTTGTCGAAAAAGAAGCCACGATTTCAAACAGCGGCACCGGCATGATCCAGATAGACGGCAAACCCAATTGCAGCGTGAAATCGGGCGGCACAGCGCAAATTATCTGCAACCCGAAACGATAGACTGAACAGAAATATATTTTATATCAGTGGGTTAATGTACCGTGCCGATAGATTGGTCGATCGATAGAAAGACGCAGAGGCGTTCGACCTGCCGCCATTTACAATAGTGGATATGATTGCCCACGGCGCGGCTTTTATCAGCCCGGTTCGCAGCTTCCAGACCAGCTTCTTCACCAAAATTGGAGATCAGCTGTTCGGCATCGAAGAAATTGGTGGAGTCTATAAATACGGGTAATTGCACAACAGGCTCCTATGTTAGAAAGTGACGCTAGGCGGTCACGCTCGTTAGGGAGATTGTTAAAGAGCAGGAATGGAAATTCCGTCAAAGGCGATGGTGAACAAAAGCTTATTCTTTGTGCCAGAGACAGTTCTGGTCAAGCCTATCGGGCCGTGGCATTGCACCGAATCGCAACAATGATCGAACAAGGACCAATATGACAAAAGGCCAAACCCCCAAAAAAGGATCGAACAAAAGCGCCGGTGGCATTTTTCTCGCGGCCGGTTGTTTAATTGGAGCCATAGGCGGCGGTATGCTGGGACAGCCTTCCATCGGATTTCTCGCCGGATTGGCAGCAGGTGGCCTAATCGCTCTTGCTATCTGGTATTTTGACCTCTGAACCGGCGTTCCTGCAAATTTGCCTGACAAACGCCATGCTAATCGCGTGCTTGTCATAATAGGCTGGGTTTCCTATTACTGTTAAATGCTAAAACATATTCGCAATGTCACCATATTAGTCATCCTGATCGCCATTGGTGCAGGCTATTATTTCACCCGCGGCGATGACGCCCGATTGCCATTAGAGGCAACCACCGGTGTGAAGCCGACGATGACCGATGTCCGGAAAGAGAATTTTCCGACCATTAACATCGCGGAAGCCAGTCCCTGGACTGCCGGCGAAGGCCCCGTGGCCGCAGAAGGGCTGACCGTCGAACGTTTTGCAGAAGGGCTCGACCATCCGCGCTCTATGTTGCGTCTGCCCAATGGCGACATATTGGTTGCGGAAACCAACAGCCCCCCCCGGACCAATAGCGGTATCGAAGGCTGGATCATGCGCAACCTGATGAGCAAGGCCGGTGCTGGCACAGCATCTGCCAACCGGATCAGCTTACTGCGTGATAGCGATGCGGACGGCAAGGTGGATGAAACATTCGCACTGCTTGAAAATCTCAACTCCCCATTTGGCATGGCGCTGATCGAAGACACGCTTTATGTCGCCAATACCAATGAGATTCTGGCCTATCCTTTTGCTGTCGGTGACACAAAAATCGCCGCAGAGGGGCGCAAGGTCGCCAACCTCAATGCACAGGCACCGAATAACCATTGGACCCGCAATCTGGTCGCTAGTCCTGATGGTAAATATCTCTTCGTTGCTGTTGGCTCCAACAGTAATATCCGTGAAAACGGGATAGAGACCGAGAAAGAGCGCGCCGCTGTCCTGCAGGTTGAATTGGCGACCAACGAAAAAATTATCTATTCGGATGGCATGCGCAATCCCGTCGGCCTCGCCTATGAACCGGTTTCCGGCAAGCTTTGGACCGTCGTCAACGAGCGTGATATGCTTGGCAGCGATATGGTACCGGATTATCTGACCGAGGTTGTATTTGCCTCCCATTACGGTTGGCCATGGCATTTTTGGCGCGGGCATGTCGATCCCCGCGTAGAACCGAAAAACCTTGATCATCGTCAATATGAACGGCGTCCAGATTACGGCCTCGGTGCCCATGTAGCACCTTTAGGCTTAGCATTTTCGAACGGTGAGGCTTTGGGTGCGCCCTTTGACAGCGGCGCGATTATCGCAAGGCATGGCTCTTGGAATCGGCAACCGTTATCCGGCTATGACGTCGTCTATGTTGATTTCAATGCCAAAGGAAAACCGCAAGGCAAACCGCAGACGGTCTTGAGCGGTTTTGTCGATGATGACAAAAAAGCACGCGGTCGGCCTGCGATGGTCGCCTTTGACCAGACGGGCGCACTGTTAGTGAGCGATGATGTTGGCGGCATAATCTGGCGTGTATCGAAGGCTGGAGCAAAAAAGGCGGCGCCAAAAACAAAAGCGCCGACCAAATAGTCTAGGCTAGCGACTTTCCGGCACGCCCGGCTAACTCGACAATATATTGCCAAGCGACGCGTCCCGACCGACCGCTTCGTTGCTTGGCCCAAAGAAGCGCATCTTCGCTTTCAAACGCCAGCCCATAAAAATCTGCATAGCGATTGATCATAGCCAGATAGTCATCCTGTGACGCCGCGTGGAAGCCTAGCCGTAAACCAAAGCGGTCCGACAATGCCAGCTTGTCATCAACCACATCGCGGGGATTGATCGGATCATGCTGCTCGGACATTTGGCGCGGCACAATATGCCGCCGGTTCGACGTCACATATAGCCGCACATTTTCCGGCCGCGCCGCCGCGCCGCCTTCTAATATAGAACGCAATAAACGCGGTGCAGCACTGTCTTCGTCAAATCCGATATCATCAATAAATACGATAAAAGCCCGATCGGATTTACCCAGAATCGCAAAAAGATCGGGCAAGTTTGCCAGCATATCGGCATTTGCCTCGACAATCGCAATATTCATGTCGGTCGTTTGCAATTCCCCAACAACCGCCTTGGCAAGGGCCGATTTACCCATGCCGCGAGAGCCCCAAAGCAATACATCATGGGCCGCGAAACCATTGGCCAGGCGTTTGCTATTCTCAAGCAACTGGGCTTTCTGGTTATCAATCCCGGTCAGCATATCCAGCCCGATCGGGACGAAACCGTCAATCGCCTCTATGGCTTTCCCAGTCCAATGAAAAGCCGCTCCACTATGTATATCTGTGGAGGTTGAAGGAATAGGCGATAAACGCTCCAGAGCAGCTGCAATCCGTTGGAGCGCAGCTATGGTCTCTTCATCCACCATATCAGGCGACCAGCTCTTCACTGTTGAGGCGATACAGAATATCCGCACCTGCCATTGCAGCCGCTTTCAGGCCCATAGCTTCGGGGACGAGATGATCCAGATAATAGCGGGTCGTCACCAGCTTCGCTTTCAGGAATGGATCATTGCCATCTGCAAGCTCTGTCTCGGCAATGCGCTCCTGCTTTTTCATCAGCATCGCGCATGTCGCGGTCGCCATCATGGTCATGAACGCATAGCTGCCGGCCAGCCGGTCATCTAGCGAAGCCTCGCCGCCTGCCATCCATTTTGCAATGTCTTCAACTGCTATGGCGAGCGTCATCAACCCGTCTTCATCTTTCGCCTCTACCTTAATGTCGGCAATCAGCGCCATCAGCGCATCGCCACCGTCGAGACCAAGCTTCCGGCCAACAAGATCTGCCGCTTGAATGCCGTTAGTGCCTTCGTAAATCGGCGCGATACGCGCATCGCGGAAATGCTGGGCCGCTCCGGTTTCTTCGATGAAGCCCATGCCGCCGTGCACTTGCACACCCAATGAGGCAACTTCATTGCCAATGTCCGTGCCATATCCTTTGATCAGTGGTGTCAAGACTTCCGCGCGTGATTTCGCGCCTTCTATGCCCAAACTGGCTCCATCCACATGCGATGTGGCATAATAAAGCAATGCCCGCGCTGCTTGCGTCAGCGCCTTGCTGCGCAAGATCATGCGGCGAACATCAGGATGCTCGATAATCGCAACGGATTCTTTGCTGCCGCTGCCAGCCCGCGCGGACTGAATCCGGTCGGTCGCATATTGAATGGCCAATTGTGTAGCGCGTTCGGCAATCTGAACGCCTTGCGAGCCTACATTGATGCGCGCGTTATTCATCATCGTGAACATGGCTATCATGCCGCCAAATTCGCCGCCGATCATCTCGCCGATGCATTCATTACTTTCACCATATCCCATAACACAAGTCGGAGACGCGTGAATGCCGAGCTTATGTTCAATCGACACACAGGTCACATCATTGGGCGCAGCAGGATTGCCGTCAACATCCAGATGGAATTTGGGAACGATGAACAAGGATATACCGCGCGTCCCCTCTGGCGCTCCCGGTGTGCGGGCCAATACCAGATGGATGATGTTATCGGTCAGGTCATGCTCGCCAAAGGTAATGAATATCTTCTGGCCTTTAATCTTATATTTTCCGGCATGTTTACCTGCGGTAATCGGTTCGGCAGTGGAACGCAGTGCACCGACATCGGAACCGGCCTGTGGTTCGGTCAGATTCATCGTTCCGGTCCATTCACCGGAGATCAGCTTGGCCAAATAGGTGTCTTTCTGATCATCACTGCCATGAGCATGAATTGCTTCAACCGCGCCAAAGCTAAGCATCGGGCATAGAGTGAAAGCGAAATTAGCTGCTCCGCAAGTTTCCAGAATTAGAGCTGACAATGAATAGGGTAACCCCTGTCCGCCAAATTCCTCTGGACCATCTATCGATGCCCAGCCACCTTCGACGAATCGGCTATAGGCTTCCTTAAAACCCGAAGGCATCGTCACTCTGCCATCATTCCATTTGGCACCCACTGTATCGCCGGTGCGATTTATCGGAGCAAATTCTCCAGCCGCAAATTGGCCTATACCTTTCACAATCGCTTCCACCATATCCTCACTGGCACCGGCAAAGCGTTCATGCTCAGCAAGCGCGCCAATATTGGCGATATGTTTCAGGATAAAATATTGTTCTCTGCTGGGCGCTGTAAAGCTCATCTTGAATCTATCCGCTATTGCTTGCTATCTCGCTGGGCTATAGCGCCCTATCATGTCCCGCTCAAATAATCATATTGAAGATAATAGGCAACGCTACGGCAAGCAGGCAATAATCGCCGCTGCCGAAAGATTACAATCGGGTGGACTCGTCGCCGTGCCCACCGAAACCGTCTATGGTTTGGCTGCCGATTCGACCAATATCAGCGCGATAGCGGACATCTATCGAACGAAGGGGCGTCCCGACTTTAATCCTCTTATTGTTCATGTCCCCGATATGGCCGCCGCCCGTCAATTAGGTGTCTTCGAAGATTTAGCCACTCTGTTCGCAAGAAAATTTTGGCCAGGTCCATTAACTCTGGTCGTCCCGAAAACATCCGACTGCCCGGTTGCACCAGCAGTAACGGCTGGCCTTGAAACCATCGCCTTGCGTTGTCCGGCCCATCCTTTGATGCAAGAACTACTCGAAGCATCAGGGCTTTTCCTCGCCGCGCCCTCAGCAAATAAAAGCGGCGGTATCAGCCCCACAACAGCGCAACATGTCAAACACAGTCTAGCGGACAAAGCGCCGATGATATTGGACGGCGGCCCCAGCACTAGTGGTATAGAATCAACCATTATCGCTATAAGGGGTGACGATTACCAGATTCTGCGCCCCGGTCCGATCACAGCCGAAGCCCTGCAAAATTGCGCTGGAAAGAAACCGATTATTCAACAAGATAGCGGGATAGAATCCCCGGGACAATTGGCCAGCCACTACGCCCCGTCAAAGCCCGTGCGCCTGAATGCAACAACTGCCGGGCCAGAGGAATATCATATCGGCTTCGGCGCAATCCGCGGTGAGACAAGCCTGTCAGCACAAGGCGACCTTGCAGAAGCTGCGACAAATTTATTTGCTGCCCTGCATATCGCAGATGCTAGCGTTCACCCACGCATCGCTGTGGCGCCGATCCCCGTTAATGCTATCGGCACAGCTATAAATGACCGGCTCATCCGCGCCGCCCAACACAAGTAGGGACGCTTTGCATAGATTTACATCAACAAATTTGGTGAATTGAACAACTTGGTTTAGATTATTACAGTGCAGTCAAGTGGAGGCTGCTTACATTTCTTGAGGGAGACAAGAATATGACAGCTGTTCAAAAATCACTGGCAGAGTTTCTCGGCACATTTTGGCTTGTATTTGGCGGGTGCGGAAGCGCGGTTATCGCCGCCGGCTTTCCCGATGTAGGCATCGGCCTATTGGGCGTCGCGCTCGCTTTTGGCCTAACTGTCCTTACCATGGCTTATGCCATCGGACATATTAGCGGCTGTCATCTTAATCCCGCTGTCACTATCGGCCTGTGGGCAGGCGGACGCTTCCCGGCCAAGGAAATTCCGGTCTATATTGCCGCTCAAGTGCTCGGCGCAATTGCCGCAGCAGTAGTTTTATACCTGATTGCAAGCGGAAATCCGGATTATGACCTCGCGATCAACGGTCTAGCAGCCAATGGTGTAGGTGACAAATCCCCGGGTGGATATGCCATAGGTGCTGGCATTGCGATCGAGATTTTGCTGACCTTCTTTTTCCTGATGATCATATTAGGTGCAACGGACGGACGCGCACCTGCGGGTTTTGCGCCACTGGCGATTGGCCTTGGGCTAACACTGATCCACTTGATCAGTATTCCAGTTACCAATACTTCAGTAAATCCGGCTCGAAGTACCGGCCCTGCGCTGATCGAAGGCGGAATAGCCCTTTCGCAGCTCTGGATATTCTGGATAGCCCCGATTATCGGCGCCATATTGGCGGGCATCGTTTACAAGGTTATCGGAGGTGGTGGCCAGGATATTATCGGCACCGAAGGCTGAATTTATCGGCCACAGGAATAGAAAAAGCAAAAGGGCCGATCCTATGATCCAACCCTTTTTCTATATTATCTGCATTTTTTATTGGTCAGCACCGTTTAGCGACTTATGAGGGAGGTAAGGGGGAGGTCAACTGCACGGATATGGCATTATATAGTCAAAAGTCGCTGGCGTTAATTGGAACAATATTATTGCTGGGATGCGGCGAAGCCAAAAGTGATCAACCGCAAAAAGCGCGTGACCCAATTGCGGCAGCTACGGTTATTGTCCATGCAGCAAGCCAAAACGAAACTATTACGTCCGCTGGCACCATACGCTTGCGCCGTGAAACGGAATTGGGGTTCACAACGTCAGGGAAAGTCGCCTCCGTCAGATATGAAGAGGGTGACCGAGTAAAACGCGGAATGCTTTTGGCTGCGCTTGACGCCAGCAGTGTTTCTGCGGATCTAGAATCCGCAAAAGCGGAACACGACCGTGCTGAAGCTGAATTTGAAAGGATGCAGACGCTTTATACCGATGGTTGGGTCACCAAATCGCGGTTGGAACAATCTGAAGCTGCGATGCGTGCCGCCAAGGCACGGGTCAGCTCCAGCGGCTTTGCAAGCCGAACCGCACAAATTCAGGCCCCAAGCAACGGCATTATCCTCAGCCGAAATATTGATACCGGCCAGATTGTGACTGCAGGAACCACTGTCATGGTTCTCGGCGAAACGGACAAAGGCTTTGTACTCAAGGTGCCACTGACCGATGCCGATGCAGCCCGCATTCGCGTGGGTATGCGCGCCAAGGTCACTGTCTCTGCAATATCAAGCGAACCGTTCGAAGCTGTGGTGAGTGAAAAAGACGGCCGTGCAGACGAACTAACGGGAACGTTTGAAGTAAGCTTTCTGTTACCTGCCAATGACAAACTGCGTTCTGGACAACTGGGAACAGTCGATATTGAAGTGGCGCGCGGCAATGACGGCGCGATTGCAGTACCCGCGACCGCTATCTTTGGTGTGCGATCAGGCGAAGGACTGGTTTTTGTCGTCGATGACAAAAAACGGGTAAAGCAACGCAATGTCGTGATTGGTAAACTCACCGATGATAGCCTGGAAATTGCAGCGGGACTGGAAGATGGCGATATTATTGTCACCCGCGGCGTTGAAAAGCTGCGAGACGGTGATCGTATAAAACCGATCCGTGCGGCGAAATGATCGCGGTAATAATCTGGTGCGAGAATTTCGAATAGGATGCTTGCAGAATTCTTCATAAAGCGCTGGCAATTAACCTTGGTGATGTTTCTGCTCCTCGCAGTGCTGGGTATTAATTCGCTTTTGAACATTACGCGGGCGGTTGATTCCCATTTCCCAATTCCGGTTGTTAATATTATCGCAGTCCAACCCGGTGCCGACGCACAGGACATGGAAGAGACAGTCGCAAAGCCGATTGAAGACGTCGTGCAAGGACTGGATGATGTTGTCGAGGTTGAGTCGACTAGCACCGACGGAGGCACGATCATCAATGTGGAATTTAGCAACTGGTCCGGCGATGTTGATGGCTATTTTGATGATGTCGTTCGTGAAGTTTCCGCCATTCGCGATCAACTGCCCGATAATCTCCAACGGCTCGAATTTCTAAAGGTTCGCACAACCGAGGCAGCTGTAGTGCAATTGGCGCTCGTCAGCGAGAATGCTTCGTGGCGAAGGATGGAAAAATATGCCGACGATCTGTCAGACAATCTGAGCCGCTACACCGGTGTCCGTGAAGCGAAAATATTTGGATTGCCGCAACCGGAAGTCAGTGTGGAGATTGATCCAGCACGATTGTCCGAATTAAAAGTTCCGCCAAGTGCCGTTGCAGATGCGCTGCGTCGGGGTGGTGTGGAACTTGCCGGCGGAGCGGTACAGAGTGGTGGACGCAGATTAAATGTCGAGGCCGGCGGTGCGTTTCGCAATCTAGATGACATAAAAGCCTTGCCGCTGCGCGCATCCGGTGGAGCGCTGCTCATCATCGACGATGTGGCTGACGTCAAATGGGGTGCTGCGGAACAGATTTATCGGACGCGGCATAACGGCAAACGGGCGATATTTATAACAGCGACGCAAAAGGACGGCGTCGATGTCACAAGGCTGAAGGCCCTGTTGGATGTCGAGTTACAAAAACAACAAAGTATACTACCCTCGGATATTCAGCTAGTGGAACAATTTGACCAGAGCCGCGATGTTAAAAAGCGCTTGAGCGAGTTGACTCGAGATTTTTCCATAGCCATCGGTCTGGTCATTTTCACCTTACTACCACTAGGGCCACGCGCTTCAGGTATCGTAATGATTTCCATTCCGCTTTCTTTGGCATCCGGGCTGTTGGTTATTTATGCCATGGGGTATAATCTTAATCAGTTGGCAATTGCCGGTTTTATCGTTTCTCTGGGCCTTTTGGTAGATGACTCTATTGTCGTAACAGAAAATATTGCGCGCCATTTGCGTATGGGGAAAACCCGTTTTCAGGCCGCGATTGATGCGAGTCTGGAAATACGGGCAGCGGTAATCGGTTCGACGCTGGTACTGGTATTTGCTTTTGCACCCTTGCTGTTTTTGCCTAGCGGTGCAGGTGCATATACCCAATCCTTTTTCGTTGCGATCATGGCAACGGTATCGGCATCCCTGATCATTTCACTTACGCTCATCCCGTTTCTGGCCAGCCGTATGCTTCGCCGCGACGAAGATCCGGAAGGAAATGCCGCGCTGCAGTGGCTTAATAATAAGATCCAGACATTTTACCGCCCATGGCTTCATAAGGCATTGGGCGCGCCGTGGAAAACTGTCGTCATCGCGTTGGTGTTGTGCCTGTCTGCTTTTGCGCTGATACCGTCGATGGGTTTTTCCTTGTTTCCCTTTGCCGACGCCCCCTATTTCCGTGTCTCGGTAGAAACCGAGCAAGGCAGCAGCCTCGATCAAACCGATATAGCCGTAAAGGAAGTAACCAAAATATTGGAAGGGGAGCCAAGCATCAAGGTGCGGGCGGAAAATATTGGCAATGGCAATCCACAGGTTTTCTATAATATCGGTCCCCGGGCGGAGCGCACCAATTATGGAGAAGTGCTTGCCGTTCTGGATGAATGGGACGCAAAGGACGGGCCTGAACTTGTCGGGCGTCTGAGACCCCAATTTGACCAGATCGCTGGCGCACGGGTAAAGTTGGAGCTCTTCCAAAATGGTGCGCCTATTGAAGCGCCCATAGTGATCCGTATTACCGGTTCAGAGCTGGACGAGTTAAAAGACCTCGCGGGTAAAGTAGCCAACATATTGCGCGATACCGAAGGTGCAAGGGACGTAAAAAACCCGATTGCCAACGACAAAATTGATCTTGATATCGGGCTGGATGAACGCAAGGCGGCATTGTTGAATATACCCGCTGGCGAAGCGCGCCGCGCTATCCGACTTGCGCTTAGCGGCGAGCGGGCGGCAAATTTCCGCGATTCAGAAGGGGATAATTATCCAGTCACGGTCCGATTACCGCTCAAAGGCTCCCACCCGATTTCGGCACTCGACGATATTTATCTCGCCACCCGCAACGGCGATCCTATACCTCTGTCACAAGTTAGTAATCCAAAGCTGACCAATGTACCGCCGCAAATCCAGCGCTATCAGTTGGAGCGGTCTGTTTCCGTAACAGCGCAGGTGGATTACGGGGCCGTGCCAGCAACCATAACCGACAAGGCTCTCGAAAAGTTGAGTAAAATTAAGCTGCCGGATGGATATAATCTTTCAGTGGGCGGGGAGAGTGAAGCAATTGGTGAAACTTTTGGCAATTTCGGACCGATTATCGCTGCAGCATTATTGCTCATTTTTGGTGTTTTAGTCGCAGAATTCCGGAGGTTCCGAGAAACAATAGTTGTCGCCGGTGTCATCCCGCTCGGTACATTTGGTGGCATTATCGCGCTATACGTAACGGGCAATAGTCTGGGTTTCATGGCGATTATCGGTTTTATCGCCCTTATCGGGATTGAGATTAAAAATTCGATATTGTTAGTGGATTTCACAACCCAGTTGCGTGACCGCGGCATGCCGATAAGGGAAGCTATTGAAGAAGCAGGCGAAGTACGCTTCTTGCCCGTATTGCTAACGTCCGTGACCGCAATTGGAGGATTAATGCCACTGGCGATACTTGGCGGAGCACTTTATGCGCCGGTTGCAATCATCATTATCGGAGGTTTAATTAGTTCAACCTTGCTTTCCCGCATTGTCACCCCAGCTATGTACTGGTTGATTGCACGCCGAGATGTCGAACTGAATGAAGAGAAAAAAAGGACAAAGGCGCCCCCCCCTTGACTGAATAGCCCCAGCCCTAGAAGGAGTATATGATGACTATGCAGGAAGCAATTTTCGCAGGCGGCTGTTTCTGGTGCACAGAAGCGGTATTCAACGACATTGCTGGTGTGCAAAGCGTCGAAAGTGGCTATATTGGCGGTAGCAATGCTGATCCAACCTATCGACAAGTCTGCTCAGGCACCACCGGCCACGCAGAAGCCATCAAAATCGGCTTTGATCCAGATGTTGTCAGCTATGACGACTTACTCGACATTTTTTTTGCGACCCATGACCCAACCCAGTTAAACCGGCAGGGCAATGACATCGGCACCCAATATCGATCCGCTATATTTCCCTTGGATGAAGAGCAGCGCGCAGCAGCCACTGCGGGTATCCTACGGGCTGACGTAGGCCGGTCGGAACCCCTGGTAACCACGATAGAAGGGCCAGCCACTTGGTATGTAGCAGAAGATTATCACCAGCAATATTGGGCGGATGAAGGACGTAGTAATCCATATTGCGTTGCAACAATTCCTCAAAAGTTGCAGAAGCTACGGACCAGTTTCGCAGATAAATTGAAGGATTAAGGCCATTTCCATGAAACCGATCAAAAAAGCCGTCTTCCCAGTCGCTGGCATGGGTACCCGTTTTTTACCCGCGACCAAGGTAATGCCCAAGGAACTTTTTCCAATCGTTGATCGCCCTTTGCTGCAATATGCCGTGGATGAAGCGCTGGAAGCCGGTATCGAACAGATGATCTTCGTGAATGGACGCGGCAAGGGCATGATCGAGGATCATTTTGACCTCGCCTATGAGCTCGAACGGACGATGGGGGATCGCGGCAAAGATCGTTCGGTTCTGGACGGCACACGCCTGACGCCTGGAAACAGCGTGTTTATCCGGCAACAGGAACCGCTGGGTCTGGGACATGCAATCTGGTGCGCGCGGGACATAATCGGGGACGAACCCTTCGCTATCTTCCTGCCCGACGAATTCATGGTCGGCAGCCCCGGCTGTATGAAACAGATGGTCGATGCTTATGACAAGCTGGGCGGCAATATTGTCTGTGCGCTGGAAATCCCGATTGAGGATACGCCTTCCTATGGCGTAATTGATCCAGGTTATCGCGACGGTCCGATTACTGAAGTCAAAGGCTTGGTCGAAAAGCCCAAAGCTGGCACCGCCCCTTCTAACCTAATTCTGCCCGGCCGTTATATCTTGCAGCCTGAGGTAATGCGTATCCTAGAAACTCAGGAAGCGGGTGCTGGCGGGGAAATCCAGCTAACCGATGCGATGGCACAGATGATTGGAAAACAGCCCTTTCACGGTATGACTTTTGACGGCAAACGCTATGATTGCGGTTCGAAAGTCGGTTATGTCGAGGCGAACCTCGCGACAGCGCTGGCACATTCTGACATAGGCGATGACATTCGGGCCATTGCGGAGAAGTTACTCGCAAATTCATAGGTCAAATCCTAAAAATTGCCGTTCAGGCGGTCTTCATTGATCGAGGTGCACACAATCCATCTGAGGAGATATCCATGCGCCGACCATCTGTTGTCTTGGCAACATGCGCCCTGATGATGCTTAGCGGCTGCGTCGCATCCAAGATCGTCACCGCACCGTTTAGGGCCGCCGGTACAGTGGTAGAAACCGCTGTCGACGCCACTACACAATCCCGGTCTGAAAGAGAAGAAGACCTCGGACGCCGTGTCCAGGCCGAACGCAAGCGAGAAATGGAAGCATGTTTGACCGATACCGAAAACAAGAAAGAGCGCAAACGTTGTAGACAGGCTTATCAGGAAGACTAGCCGACAATAACACTACTTGCCCCTTGGCTCCTTTAGTAAAGGCGGCGCGTATTTCTCATTATCCGCCTGCGCCTTCTGCATTTTGGCTATTTCCTCTTCGAATAATTTGACTCGTTTCTTCCATCTATAGTGGGTCGACGCCGAAAATATCCCCTTGCCATATTGCTTGCCATATCGCGTCCAAAACCGGATCGCCGCTTGCGGATCATAGCCAGCATTGGCCGTGAGCCAGACCGATAGCCGGTCTGCTTCAATCTCTGCCGCTTTGATCTGACCTGCACTTTTACCAAATTGTCCGAAAAACCCGCGATCAACATTTTCGGCGTTGAGCCGCTCGCGATGCTTGAGCAGATTATGTGCCAGTTCGTGGGCTGCAATGGCCGCCAGCTCGTCTTCGCTCAACACATATTCTGCGAGCGTGGAGGAAATGGAGACGATCTTGCCATCTGCAGAAGCATCGCGATCCTCACTCACCCTCACTTGAAACTCGCTGGGGCATGTCTGAACCGGAACGAGCACCCTGTCCTGCTGCAGCCCACCGCGCATTATGGTGAGCCGTGCGCTGCCATCGGCCGCAGCGTCGGCCAACATCAATTTAATCGCTGCAATCCGGCGATATTCGGGCTTCTCGCTGGCCAGCCTCTCTTCATCTATCGCGAGACCTTCCACCAACTGCCCGTCAATTGCTATCAGGCCGTCACCCGCCTCCAACTCTTCCAATGCTGCCGGGCTTTCAGGAGCGACGGCATTTATGGCGATAGCGCTGGCAAAGCCATGGGCAAAGCGGGCAGCAGCCTTATCGCCATATTGATTGATGTCGTGCAGCAAGAGGCCCAAATTAGGCACCTTATTCTCGCAAAAGCCCGCATTGGCGGATACCAGTCGATATCCGACAGCATGCGTCCGCTGATCGAGCAGTTGCAAGGCTTTGAGCGCTAGTACGGATTGGGAGTCAATGGGAGAATTGACGGCCTCTTCCGCCGATACCTGCAATGGAAGTACAGATAATAAAGTAGCGAGTAATAGAGGCAAAAAACGTAGCATTACAGTCATCTACCCTACCCAACCTTTCACACCGTTGAACGCAGAATCTATACCCGCATCTTCGACGTTTAAATACGCCATGACCAACGCCACACAGATGAGTACCACTGCCGCGATATATTTAAAAACATCCTGCACTCTGTCGGCATTACCCAAGTTTCGCGCACGCGAGGCCAAGGCCGCATAGAAGGTAAGCCCAGCAGTTTCCGTGAATATAGTCAGCCCTGCCAATGTTCCGAACTGTACCCATAAATTGCCGGTGGGATCGACAAATGGCGGAATGATGACGGCATAGAAGAATAGCGCTTTGGGATTGGACATATGGACAGCCAGTCCGCTCAAAAAGCCGCGCCGAAAACTCTCGGCCTTGGCCGCTGAATCACCCAAATTCCGATCCGTGCCGCGCAACATCGCTATCCCAAGCCACGCGAGATAAATCACACCTAGCCAGCGCAGCGCTGCGTACGCAGATGGAAAAGCCTGAATCATTGCGATTAACCCAACGGCGGTCAGCGCATACCAAATGAAATTTCCGACATTAATGCCAGCGATCGGCCCCAGAGCGCCGCGCATTCCGCCCTGCCGCCCTACCGGCAATGCATGGCTGACAGTCACCATCGTTGCCGGCCCCGGCGTGAAGCAGAAGGTCAGGTCTGTGATCAGAAAAAGCAAGAGGGTCTCAGGCGGCATATTCAGACAGGTTTACCTCTGCGCGAAGCTAATAGTTTATACATGGAATCGCATCCTGTACGATAGGCCTTTTCGCACCGTTGTTCTTTCCGGAGTCAAGACAACCGCTGCTTCAAGAAATCAATCAACGCGTTAACCCGTGCCGGACGATGCGGCGACGGTGGCATGACGAGATTTAGCGCTATCTCTCCAAAGCCCCATCCCGGCATGAAGGTCTGCAAATCACCTCGGTCTATCGCGTCCTGACATAGAAAATCAGGCAAATAGCCGATGCCGCGGCCAGCAATCAGTCCGGGTAACATGATATCGCCATTATTGCTTTGAAACCGGCATTTGGGCCTCACGGCTATTTTCTGCCCGTCCGGTCCCTTCACATGCCAGATTTCCAACGTGCCTTGATTTGAATAGATGAAACAATCATGGTCTACCAACTCTTCAGGCTGCTTGGGCATTCCGCGGCGTTTCAGATAATCCGGCGACGCGATAAAATGAGCCTGCATCTTGCGCAATCGAATGACACGCAAACTGCTGTCCGGCAGATCGGCTATACGAATGGCAAGGTCAAAACTCTCTTCGATCAAATCCACATGGGCATCACTCAACTGCACATCGACCAGAATTTCGGGATATGCGCACATGAAATCAGCGAGAACTGGAGCAAGATGCGACAGACCAAAGCTTAAAGGCGCTGCCAAACGGACCTGTCCGCGCAACAAATGGGCTGTATCCCGCGCCGCTTCCATCGCCGCTTCTCCATCCAGCGCAATGGCTCGTGCGTAAGGAAGCAAAACCTTCCCAACGGTTGATAGGGATATTTTTCGGGATGTCCGGTGAAACAAGACTGTTCCAAGGGACTCTTCCAGACGGGTTATCGCTTTCGAAACTGTCGGTTTGGAAATAGCCAGTTCTTGGGAGACAGCGGTAAAACTGCCTAGCCGCGCGGCTGCTGCAAATATGGCCCAGGCTTCAAAATCAGGAAGATGCATTTTCAGTTCATTATATATATTTTAGAAACAATCAATTTCTATATTGTCTATTTAGGAAACAAAATTTTTATCCTATTTCATCCTCAAGCAAGCCGGAGACTCTCTCATTCACGAGAAAAGCCCGTCCAGGAAATAGGAGAATGACTATGATCGAGAAACGCACTTTTGCTGACCTGGCCCATGTCAATCATGACTGGCTGCAGGCACGCCACCATTTTTCCTTTGGTAAATATTACGATCCTGCACGCATGGGTTTTGGCCCAATCCGCGTATGGAATGATGATGAGATTGCTGCCAAAACTGGTTTTCCAATGCATCCCCATCGGGATATGGAAATCATCACTTATGTCCGGGAAGGTGCGATCACCCATCGCGACTCATTGGGCAATGAAGGCCGCACCGAAGCGGGCGACGTTCAAGTGATGAGTGCTGGAACCGGCGTGACGCACAGCGAATATAATCTGGAAGACGAGACAACCCGGTTGTTCCAGATCTGGATAGAGCCACGTGCACCGGGCGGTGAGCCACGCTGGGATGCAAACAGTTTCCCCAAAGGTGAACTGTCGGGAGATTTGGAAATACTCGCCAGCGGTTTTGACGAGGATATTGATAAAGGTGCGTTAATGATCCGGTCTGATGCCCGGCTTTATGGAGCAACGCTGACTACCGGCACGACCTTGCAGCACGACATTGCCGAAGGGGCCCATGTCTATCTGGTTGCTTCAGCAGGCAAGCTAAGGGTGAACGGCGAAGAAATTGCAGTACGCGATTCTTTGGCCATTCGCGACGTCCCTTCGCTCGAAATCGAGGCGCTGGAGCAGGCAGAGTTGGTCTTCGTAGAAGCTTTTGACCGGCACAATTAATTCCCCCGAAGGAGGAGCGCTCTTTTCCTCCCTGAACCGAGAGCGCTCCTCCATTTACACCCACTCAGGAGATTGAAAATGACAAAGATTCTGGTTCTATATTACTCATCCTATGGACATGTCGACAGTCTGGCACAGGCCATTGCCGATGGCGCTCAGGAAGCCGGAGCAGATGTCACCATCGGCCGCGTCCCTGAAACAGCGCCGCCTGAAGTAGCCAAAGCGTCCGGCTTTAGCGCCAATGAAGAACATCCTGTGATTGAGCCCGACAGTCTTACCGAATATGATGCTATCATCGTCGGATCGCCTACGCGCTTTGGACGCTTATCGAGCCAAATGGCTTCGTTCTGGGATCGCACCGGCGGCTTGTGGGCGAAGGGTGCTTTGGTCGGCAAAGTTGGTGCATCCTTCACCTCTACAGCTTCACAACATGGCGGTCAGGAAACAACCCAATATTCTATCCTCAGCAACCTTCTGCATCATGGTATGACGATTGTTGGGTTGGATTACGGGTTTTCCGGACAATTAAACAATGATGAAGTGATTGGCGGCTCTCCTTACGGCGCATCAACGATAGCCGGCGGAGATGGTAGCCGGAAACCACATGATATTGACCTTGATGGAGCGCGTTATCTGGGTGCAAAAGTCGCCCGGACAGCCGCAAAACTAATCGCTTAATATGTAAATATGGCCCTGTTGGATCAATTGCGGCGGGGCCATTTTAATGGTGTGGGTTTTATTTAACGCAATATTATGCAAATAGCCCTGCTTCGGGTCGCGCCGAAAAAGGAATTCCTGATAATGTTGAATAAAGCGGTCGCACTGGGTTTGTCCATTGCCGCAACCGGCCTTTTATCCTTTGCCTATCCCGACGCCGCACAAGCGCAGCGCCAGCGCGCAACGCAGCTAGGCGTCGACGGATATACTGTGACACGCGCCAATTTTTCGGGCGGCTCTTTACGAACGAGCGGAAATGGACGCTGGACAGAATATGACGGCAACGGGCGTGCTGCCTTTAATTTTACGGAAACCGACCGGGATGAATGGTCAGTCTATCTGCATGACCAGTCACGCAACGTGCAACTGCAAATTGACATTCACCGTAAGTGGGTCACCTATGGCACGAATGACGGACCAAAGTCCGACCTGTACCAAATAACAAGCGCCAGTCGCAAATCCGTACCGCCGCCTCGCGCAGTGACCAACGGCCGTAATGTCCAGCAAGTGTTTTTCGATAGGGGTAGCTTCAAAAAAACTGCCCACCGCCAGTGGGCCGAATTTAATGCCCAAGGTCAGGCGGTTTTTAGTTTTGCAGAAACCAGCCGCGATGAATGGTCGGTTTATCTCAATGACCGATCACGCAATGTGCAGCTGCAACTTGATTTGCATCGCAAGTGGATCGGCTATAGCCAAAATGGCGGCCGCAAGTCAGATCTCTACAGGATCACCTCATTTTCGCAGCGAGAAGGTAACAGTCCGCCGCCACTTCCATCGCAGCATACCCGTGATATAAACGCCGGACCAATTTGGAACCAGCAAGACGCCGAAATTAAATGTCCGGCTGTCGCAGCGTCACAAAGCGGGAAATGGACCGGCCAATGGCGCACTACTGTTCAAGGGAAAATGTCAGTTTGCGAGATAAGATTCTAGTCGAAAATCAAAGGTAACGATCCTTTATTCTGACAAACAAAAAGCCCCGCCGGATCATCTCCAGCGGGGCTTTTGTTTTATCTAAAGAACAGTAAAATCTATTCTTCTTCGTCGCCTTCAGCAGCTTGAGCGGCCTCGGTATCGTCAGCTTCAATACCCTCACCCATGGTTTTTGCCATGTGGGAATCACCTGTTGCTGCTTCAGGACCTTGCGCCAATTCGGCTGCGTGCTGCTCTTCGGCATTATCGGCAGCCATCAAGGTTTCTTCGATAGGCGCTTCTTCAGCTACCGGAGCGGCTGCGGCTGCAGTCTCTGCGGCTTTCAGATCTTGGGCTGCAACCATCGCATCAACCATTTTCTGCTGTTGGGCACGAAGCGCGGCGTCGCGGCTGGTGGCCGCAATCCGGGCACGGTTCATGCCTGCACCCGTACCGGCAGGGATCAAACGTCCAACAATGACGTTTTCTTTCAGACCGATCAGCTGATCCTTCTTCCCTTCGACAGCCGCCTGAGTAAGCACCCGGGTGGTTTCCTGGAAAGAGGCAGCAGAGATAAAGCTACGCGTTTGCAAGCTTGCTTTGGTGATACCAAGCAATACTGGCTTACCTGCAGCAGGTTCCTGCTTCTTGGTCAGCTTCGCATTATATTCCAGCATCTCTTCGAGATCGAGCTGCTCGCCGGGAAGAAGCGTTGTATCACCGCCATTGGTGATTTCAACTTTCTGCAACATCTGACGAACAATCGTCTCAATATGCTTATCGTTGATTTTCACGCCCTGCAGACGATAGACTTCCTGAATTTCTGCTACCAGATATTCAGCCAGTGCTTCTACGCCCATAACTTCAAGAATATCATGCGGATCAGGCGAACCGGAAACAAGGTTATCGCCCTTCTTCACGAAATCGCCTTCCTGAACGTCGATGACTTTCGTCTTCGGCACCAGATATTCTACTGGTTCGCCTTCCTCGGGAACAATCGCAATCTTACGCTTGGCTTTATAGTCGCGCAGATATTCAACGCGGCCAGAGATTTTCGCAATGATGGAATTGTCTTTCGGAATACGTGCTTCGAAAAGCTCGGCAACACGTGGCAGACCACCGGTAATATCACGCGTCTTCGCAGCTTCACGGGACACACGAGCGATAACATCACCCGCTTGCACTTTCTGACCATCGGTAACCGACAATGTCGCACCATTAGCCAGCAAGTAACGCCCAGCTTCACCGCTATTCTCATCAAGCAAGGTCATGCGAGGACGCAGATCTTCCTTGTTGGTTCCGCGGCCCGATGCACGATATTCCATAATCACACGCTGTGCGATACCGGTCGCTTCATCGGTCTGCTCGGTCATCGTTTTACCTTCGATGACGTCTTGATATTTAATAACACCCGGCTTCTCGGTAATCATTGGCATGGTGAATGGATCCCATTCGGCCAGACGATCGCCCAATTTAACCTTAGCACCATCTTTGATCAGCACGCTGGTTCCATAAGGCACCTTATCGGCAGAACGTTCACGACCATCATTGTCGATAACGGCAATAACACCGCTACGCGCCAAGGATAGGAAGCGGCCATTCTTGTCTTCGATGACCGGCATGTCGCGATATTCAACCACACCTTCTGCCACTGATTCCAGATTGGATTGCTCGTTCAGCTGCGCTGCGCCGCCGATATGGAAGGTACGCATCGTCAGCTGCGTGCCTGGCTCACCAATTGACTGCGCCGCGATAACGCCAACCGCTTCACCGATATTCACCGGTGTACCGCGAGCAAGGTCACGGCCGTAGCAAGTACCGCAAACGCCCATTTTGGATTCGCAAACCAGCGGTGAGCGAATACGTGCGGACTGAATGCCGAGCGCTTCAATTACGACGATGGCCGCTTCGTCCAGCAACGTGCCAGATTTGATCACTACGCTATCGTCTTTACTGTCGACAATATCTTCAGCCATGGTCCGGCCCAAAATACGTTCGCCAAGCGATGCGATAACCGAACCGCCCTGTACGATGGCTTTCATCTCCAGTGCATTTTCCGTGCCGCAGTCATTTTCGACAATCGTACAGTCCTGAGAAACGTCAACCAGACGCCGTGTCAGATAACCGGAGTTCGCTGTCTTCAGAGCGGTATCGGCAAGACCTTTACGCGCACCGTGGGTGGAGTTGAAATATTCAAGAACCGTCAAACCTTCTTTAAAGTTCGAGATAATTGGTGTTTCAATAATCTCGCCAGAAGGTTTGGCCATCAGTCCGCGCATACCGCCCAGCTGCTTCATCTGGGCTGGGCTACCACGAGCACCAGAGTGGCTCATCATATAAATGGCGTTAATCTGTGCCTCACGGCCATGCTCATCCAGCGGGGTTGCCGCCAGTTCGACCATCATCGCGTTCGCAACCGTGTCACCACAACGGGACCAAGCATCAATCACTTTGTTATATTTTTCTTGCTGCGTGATCAGACCATCTTGATATTGCTGTTCATAGTCAGCAACCAAAGCGCGGGTTTCAGCGACCGTTTCATCCTTTGAGTCCGGAATGATCATATCATCCTTACCAAAGGAGATACCGGCCCGACAAGCGTGGCGGAAGCCAAGGCCCATGATCGCATCAGCGAACAAGACTGTATCTTTCTGACCCGTATGACGGTAAACTTGGTCAATCACGTCGCCGACTTCTTTCTTGGTCAGCAAGCGGTTCACGATATCGAAGGGAACCAGATGCGATTTCGGCAAACATTCCGCGATCAACAAACGGCCCGGTGTGGTTTCGAAACGTTTGAGAATGGGCTTGCCGTCCTCATCGGTTTGCGGAACCCGAGTGGTGATTTTAGAGTGCAAAGTCACTGCACCAATTTCAAGCGCCTGATGCACTTCGGCCATATCAGCCAAAAGCATGCCTTCACCCGGTTCGCCTTTGCGATCCATTGTAAGATAATAGATGCCAAGAACCATATCCTGTGAAGGAACGATAATAGGCTTACCATTAGCAGGCGAGAGAATGTTGTTGGTCGACATCATCAAAACACGTGCTTCCAGCTGCGCCTCAAGGCTCAATGGAACGTGGACCGCCATTTGGTCACCGTCAAAGTCGGCGTTAAAGGCGGAACAGACCAGCGGGTGAAGCTGGATAGCCTTACCTTCAATCAATACCGGCTCAAATGCCTGAATGCCCAAACGGTGAAGCGTTGGTGCCCGGTTCAGCATCACGGGATGCTCGCGGATCACTTCTTCCAAAATGTCCCAAACTTCTTTACGCTCTTTTTCGACCCATTTTTTGGCCTGCTTGAGCGTCATTGAAAGACCCTTGGCATCAAGGCGTGCGTAGATAAATGGCTTGAACAATTCCAAGGCCATTTTCTTTGGCAGACCACATTGATGCAATTTCAATTCAGGACCAGTCACAATAACCGAACGACCGGAATAATCGACGCGCTTACCGAGAAGGTTCTGACGGAAACGGCCCTGTTTACCCTTGAGCATGTCAGACAAAGATTTCAGCGGACGTTTGTTCGCACCGGTGATGGTCCGACCGCGACGGCCATTGTCAAATAGCGCATCCACGGATTCCTGAAGCATACGCTTTTCGTTACGGACGATGATGTCCGGTGCGCGCAGTTCCATCAGGCGCTTCAAACGGTTGTTCCGGTTGATCACACGGCGATAGAGATCGTTAAGATCAGACGTTGCGAAACGGCCACCATCCAAAGGTACCAAAGGACGCAACTCAGGCGGGATCACAGGAATGATTTCGAGGATCATCCATTCTGGCTTGTTGCCGGAATCGATAAAGCTTTCGACCACTTTCAGACGCTTGATGATCTTCTTGGGTTTCAGTGTAGACTTGGTCGTCCGCAGATCTTCCATCAGATCGTCACGTTCTTGCTTCAGATCAAGGTCCTGAAGCATGATCTTGACGGCTTCTGCGCCGATGCCGGCAGAGAATGCGTCTTCGCCATATTCATCCTGCGCTTCGAGCATTTCGTCTTCAGTCAGCAGCTGGAATTTTTCCAGAGCCGTCAAGCCGGGTTCGATAACCACATAGCTTTCGAAATAGAGAACACGCTCAAGCTGTTTGAGCTGCATGTCAAGCAACAAGCCAATACGCGACGGCAAGGATTTCAGGAACCAGATATGCGCAACAGGAGCAGCAAGGTCGATATGACCCATACGTTCCCGGCGGACCTTGGTCACCGTGACTTCGACACCGCATTTTTCGCAGACGATGCCTTTATATTTCATGCGCTTATACTTGCCGCACAAGCATTCGTAATCCTTTACCGGACCAAAAATACGCGCGCAAAACAGACCATCACGCTCTGGCTTGAACGTCCGGTAGTTGATGGTTTCCGGCTTCTTAATTTCACCGAATGACCAGCTACGAATACGTTCTGGCGAGGCAAGACCAATTTGAATCTGGTCAAATGTTTCCGGCTTTGCGATCGGATTTGCGAAATTTGTTACTTGGTTCATTTTTTCTTCCTTCGGGGCTTATGCCCAAAAATCTAAATGCTAGGGGCGGGGGTGAGTTTTAATCCCTCACTCCGCCGCTATCGCCACGCCGTCATCATCGTCATCATCGCCGAAGCTGGAGAGTTCGATATTGAGACCAAGCGAACGCATTTCTTTGACCAGAACGTTAAAGCTTTCGGGCACACCAGCTTCGAAAGTATCGTCGCCTTTGACGATTGCTTCGTAAACCTTGGTCCGTCCGATCACGTCATCCGATTTGACCGTCAGCATTTCTTGAAGCGTATAAGCCGCACCATATGCTTGCAGCGCCCAGACTTCCATTTCCCCGAAGCGCTGTCCACCAAACTGGGCTTTACCGCCCAGAGGCTGCTGCGTGACGAGAGAATAAGGTCCGATAGAACGGGCATGGATCTTGTCATCGACCAAGTGATGCAGTTTGAGCATATAGATATAGCCCACTGTCACCTTACGATCGAACTTGTCTCCGGTCCGGCCATCGAACAGATCAACCTGTCCGCTGCGATCCAATCCGGCAAGTTCCAGCATATCGGAAACATCGGCTTCATGGGCACCGTCAAATACCGGCGTTCCCATTGGGACACCGTTGCGCAAGTGACCGACCATCTCAATGATTTCAGCCGTATCACGTGAATCAATATCTTCATGATATTGTTCGCCGTAAATAATCTTGAGCCGTTCTTTCACAGCATCCGGTGGTGGTGCCGCTTGCGGATCAGGATTAGCCAGTTTCCATTCTTCCAGCGCTTTTGTTACCTGCTCGCCCAGACCACGTGCGGCCCAGCCCAGATGGGTTTCAAAAATCTGTCCGACGTTCATACGTGATGGCACACCCAACGGGTTCAGCACGATATCAACAGGCGTTCCGTCTTCAAGGAATGGCATATCTTCTTGTGGAAGAATGCGAGAGATAACCCCTTTATTTCCGTGACGACCAGCCATTTTATCGCCTGGCTGCAACTTACGTTTAACCGCGACGAAAACTTTGACCATTTTCAGAACACCTGGAGACAATTCGTCACCACGTTCCAGCTTTTCACGACGATCTGCGAAACGATCATTAATTTCCTTGATCGCTTCGTCATATTGACCGCGGGTCGCTTCAAAATCGGACTGTACCTTGTCGTCCTTCACAGCGATTTTCCACCAGTCAGCATTCTCCAATTCGGAGAGGCTTTCCTCGGTGACTTCCGCGCCCTTCTTCATCGGTTTTGGTGCTGAGGTGGCTGTTTGGCCGATCAACAAATCTTTCAAACTGTTGAAGGTCGCACGATTCAAAATGGCGCGTTCGTCATCCCTATCCTTGGTGAAGCGCGAAATTTCTTCGCGTTCAATCGCCAGCGCACGCTCGTCCTTGTCAATGCCGTGGCGGTTAAACACACGAACTTCAACAACCGTACCAGCAACGCCAGGAGGCAGACGCAAGGAAGTGTCACGAACATCAGAAGCTTTCTCACCAAAAATCGCGCGAAGAAGTTTTTCTTCCGGCGTCATTGGAGATTCACCCTTAGGCGTAATCTTGCCGACGAGAATATCGCCTGGTTCGATTTCCGCACCGATATAAACGATACCGGCTTCATCGAGGTTGCGGAGCGCTTCCTCACCGACATTGGGAATATCACGGGTAATATCTTCAGGGCCTAGCTTCGTATCACGCGCCATGACTTCAAATTCTTCGATATGGATCGAAGTAAAGACATCGTCTTTCACGATACGCTCGGAAATAAGGATACTATCCTCGTAGTTATACCCATTCCAAGGCATAAAGGCGACGAGGCTGTTTTTGCCTAGAGCCAGTTCGCCCATATCCGTCGATGGACCGTCGGCGATTGTATCACCTTCTTGAACCATCTCACCAACCTTAACCAACGGACGCTGGTTGATGCAGGTATTCTGGTTGGAGCGCTGGAACTTCTGGAGGGTATAAATGTCAACGCCGGATTTACCAGCTTCAACATCTCCCTGCGCACGGATCACGATACGCGTCGCATCGACCTGATCGACAATACCGCCGCGCCGCGCTGCAATCGCAGCGCCACTATCGCGGGCTACGGTTTCTTCCATACCGGTTCCAACAAACGGCGCTTCCGCTTTCACCAAAGGCACAGCCTGACGTTGCATGTTCGATCCCATCAGGGCCCGGTTAGCATCATCATTTTCCAGGAACGGAATGAGCGAGGCCGCAACAGACACAAGCTGCTTAGGCGAAACGTCCATCAACGTGATATTTTCACGTGGAGCGATCAAAAATTCGCCAGCTTCACGAGAAGAAACAAGCTCTTCCACAAAGCTGCCATCTTCAGTCAGCTCAGCATTGGCCTGTGCCACTGTATGCTTCTGCTCTTCCATAGCGGAGAGATAGACAACATCATCGGTAACCTTGCCGTCTTTAATCTGACGATAAGGTGTTTCGATAAAGCCGTATTTATTCACCCGGCTAAAGGATGCCAATGAGTTGATCAGACCAATATTTGGCCCCTCAGGCGTTTCAATTGGACAGATACGGCCATAATGGGTTGGGTGGACGTCGCGGACTTCAAAGCCGGCACGTTCACGGGTCAAACCACCAGGTCCAAGCGCCGACACGCGGCGTTTATGGGTGACTTCGGACAATGGGTTCGTCTGATCCATAAACTGGGACAGCTGCGAACTACCGAAGAACTCACGAACTGTAGCAACAGCTGGCTTAGCGTTGATCAGATCATTCGGCATCACGGTGGATACGTCGACACTGGACATACGCTCTTTAACCGCACGCTCCATACGAAGAAGACCAACACGATATTGATTTTCAAGAAGCTCGCCAACCGAACGCACACGACGGTTGCCAAGGTTATCGATGTCATCGACTTCGCCCTTGCCGTCCTTCAGATTGACGAGGGTTTTAACAACGGCGAGAATATCTTCCTTGCGCAGGACGGTATAATCATCCGGTGCATCCATATCGAGGCGCATATTGAGTTTAACACGGCCCACTGCGGAGAGGTCATAACGCTCTGGATCAAAGAACAAGCCTTCGAACAATGCTTCCGCTGTTTCGCGGGTTGGTGGTTCACCAGGACGCATGACACGGTAGATGTCGGACAGCGCGCCATCACGGTCTTCAGCTTTGTCGACTTTCAGTGTGTTGCGGATCCATGGGCCGGTTGTAACATGATCAATGTCCAGCAGTTCAAGCTGATCAATGCCAGCACCGTCAAGCTTCTCAAGATTCTCAACAGTTACTTCGTCACCAGCTTCGATATAAATTTCACCGGTTTTTTCGTTAATCAGATCAAACGCACTATAGCGACCAAAAATTTCTTCGGTCGGAATGACAACATTTTTCATGCCATCACTTTCCGCCTTGGTGGCGCTGCGTGGTGTAATCTTGCTACCGGTAGCAAAGATAACTTCGCCGCTGTCAGCATCGACAATATCAAACGTCGGCTTCTGACCACGCCATTGTTCGGCGACGAAAGGAATTGTCCAGCCGTCTTTCGCACGCTTGTAAACAATACGTCCGTAAAATTCATTGAGAATATCTTCTTCGGAATAGCCCTGCTTCAAAATACCGGTGATTTCCGCACTCTTGGTCCGGCCTTCATCTTCAATCTTACCCTGAATTTCGATCGCGCCCATGGGCTCTTTGATCGTAATCCGGTTGCCTTCAACTTCTGTGATCTCAGCCGGTTGCTTCATGCCAGCAACGCGGACCATTTCACCCACCGAGAATGGAGGCTTCTTCTCTTTCACTTCGATGATCGCATCACCCAGGGAACGCAGCAGCGCGGTTACCGGCAACTTACGTTTACGATCGATACGCACATTGACGATGTCTTTGGCGTCAAATTCAAAATCGAGCCATGAACCGCGATAAGGAATAACGCGTGCGGCGAACAGGAATTTTCCCGAAGAATGGGTTTTGCCGCGGTCATGGTCAAACAGCACACCGGGCGAACGATGCATCTGACTAACAATAACGCGCTCTGTGCCGTTGATGACGAACGTACCGTTCTTGGTCATCAAAGGCATGTCGCCCATATAAACATCTTGCTCTTTAATATCGAGAACCGAGCGCGCTTCTGTTTCTGGATCAACCTCGAAGACGATCAGGCGAAGCGTGACCTTCATCGGCGCCGAATAGGTGATGCCGCGCTGACGGCATTCTTCGACATTATATTTGGGATCTTCGAGCTGGTAGTTGACGAAATCCATTTCGGCGGTACCGGCAAAATCGCGGATCGGAAAAACGCTGCGCAGCGTTTTTTCAAGCCCGGAAACATATCCGATAGACGAATCAGAGCGCAGGAACTGCTCATATGATTCGCGCTGAACCTCGATGAGATTCGGCATTTCGATGACTTCATGAATGTTGCCAAAGATCTTACGAATACGCTTTTTGCGGGTCGGTGTCAGAGCAGATGTCTTTACCAAAGATGCTTTCGTCGCCATGTATTTTTGCCTTCTCGCCATCGCCGGAAAACCGGCGGAAAATCAAATTATGAGGCGCTTCAGAACAACAAAAGCCGCATGTCTCCGCCGCCCTATTTGGGAACGAAAACTGCAGCTTCTTTGCGTCCTGAAAACCGGTCAGATTTCATTTCTTCTGGCGCACTGCGCAACTGCACGCCCTGTCTCGAAACCTGTGGTGAGCCACTCATATAGGGGGATGACGGGTTTCGGTCAAGGGGCGCTTGGCACATCACCAAACAATTCAACTACCGCCAAAATGCTTTGATAAAATTACTTTCCGGACCATATCCGGATCATATTCAACCTGCCCGTCTAAAATCAACATAGCCAAACCATGTACGAGTGACCAGGAATGCAAAGCGGCCACCTTGCGGCGCTCACTCGACATGTCTTCGGGCATTAATGTGGATATCCCGTTACGCAATTGCCGAAAAGCCTCCCCCATTTTCGATGGCTCGTCGCTTTCCAAGTCCACTTTACCGATACGATTGAAGATCAGCCGTACCAACGCGGGGTTTTCAACCGCCCACTGCACATAAGTAACGCCCACCTCGACAAAGCCGTCGCGTCCGCCGCCTGCAGCCAGCGCGGCTTCCGCCTGATTGGCCCCCAACCGGTCAGCTGCCTCCAACGCTAATGCATCGAGCAAGGCACCCTTATTGGGAAAATGCCGATAGAGAGCCGTCGCCGAAACCCCCAATTCGCGGGCGAGTTCGCGTAGCCCAAGATCAGGGTGCGCCATATCTTCAATGCGCTTCATCCCCGCCGCAATAGCGGCGAGGCGCAGATCCCCGTGATGATAGGACTGGGATTCTTTAATGTTGACACTGTTACCTTCAATCTGCATGTTAACACTATAAACATGCAGATTCGATAAGCCAAGGAAGTTTGTGTCCATGCTAATATTTGCAATTGGAACTGCCGTCACCGCTGTGATCGTCGCCGCTGCCCATTTTGTCCTTAGCGCGCGAGCCGTATTGAAACCGCTTTTTGCCGAACCGACAAAAGGAGTTCTAGCAGTTTCGGCTATGCGCGACCTGACCTGGGTTATGTTTCAGTTGCACAGCTTTGTGTGGGCCAGCCTCGGTATCGCTGTCTTACTGAACCGGTTGGAGAGCGGAAGCCATATGATCGGCTATTTAGCAATTCTAATTTTCACCGCGTCGGGCATTGGAAATTTTGCTGCGCTACGCAGGGCCCATCCTGGCGGCTTATTATTATTATTCGCAGCGGCCCTGTCTGCAGCCGATATCTGGTTTAATTGAGAAGGAAATAGCTGTGGCCTCTATGATAGAAAATACCATCCGCTCAGCCGTCACAACCGTTTTGGGCGCAGTCGCCAACTTCAACCGCAAGAGAATGAAGGCGCCTGAAGGCGGTCATCCCTATCTAACCGGCATCCACAAGCCGATGACGGAAGAGCTTACGCTTTCCCAATTGCCAGTCGATGGAGAAATCCCCCCGCAACTTGATGGACGCTATCTGCGGATCGGGCCAAATCCCGTCACCGCTGTTGACGAAGCCAGCTATCACTGGTTTGTCGGCGATGGCATGGCCCATGGCATCCGTATCATCGACGGCAAGGCAGAATGGTATCGTAACCGCTGGATTAGGTCCAATGCCGTCAGTGATGCATTGGGCGAACTGCCCAAGCCCGGCACCCGCAAACCGAGAACGGATACTGCCAATACCAATATCACCGAAATTGGTGGTCGTACCTATGCCATTGTCGAAGCCGGCGGTTTTCCAGTCGAATTGACCAATGAGTTAGAAACAGTGGCACATAATCCATTTGACGGGACTCTGCATAATGCCTTTTCCGCGCACCCCCATCGCGATCCTAAAACTGGAGAGCTGCACGCTATTTGTTACGATGCACCAGTTATGGACACGGTGTGGCATGTGGTTATCGGTGAAGATGGCAAAGTGACGCGGGAAGAACCGATTCCGGTTTCGCAAGGTCCGTCGATCCATGATTGTCAGATTACGGAAAACCACGTGTTGGTCTTTGACCTGCCGGCCACATTCTCGATGAAGCGCATGCTGGCCGGCTTTGCATTTCCCTATGACTGGAACCCGGAACACAAGGCCCGCGTCGGCCTGTGCCCGCGTAACGGATCAGGCGCAGACACGATCTGGTGCGATGTCGAACCCTGCTATATCTATCATCCTGCCAATGCTTTCGAGACAAAAGATGGCAAAGTCATTGTCGACGTTGTTGTGCATGAAAGTACCTATGCGCGCACAACATTCGGCCCGGGCGGAGCATGGTCGCGACTAGAGCGCTGGACAGTTAATCCGGTTTCGCAAAAAGTCGCCCGCCATATTTTGCATGATCATGCGCAGGAATTCCCGCGCTATGACGAACGGCAGTCAACCCGAGATTATCGCTATATCTATAGCATCGCGCTGGCCGGAAAGCCGGATCAGCTCGACATGGCTGGAACTGAACTGTTTAAGCATGATCTAAAAACCGGAGCGACTGCTATCCGCAATTTTGGTGAAAGTCGGCATCCTGGTGAATTTGTTTTTGTACCGCGATCACCGGACAGCGCTGAGGATGACGGCTGGCTGATCGGTCTGGTTATCGATATGAACAACGAAACAACCGAACTGCAGATTCTGAAAGCCAATGATTTTAAAGGCTCTCCGCAGGCGGTCATCCATGTTCCACATCGCATCCCGCCCGGCTTTCATGGCAATTGGGTTGAGAGCTAAATACCACTAACCGGCTAGATATCGTCTAGCCGGTTAATTTGCCTGGCACAAAAAATGTCTCACTACACTTAGCCGGTTTTCTTCCGCTCAATCTTTGCTAAATGTCTGGCAGGTGGGTGTTCAGCACTTTGTTGACCAATTTCGGTGATCCTGACATCTTTATCGTTGTTTCGCACAACGCGCCCCGCTACATTCGCCGCTGGCATTGCTTGGCTGAACAAATAGCCCTGCACTTGAACACAGCCCTCTTGTCTCAGTTGTTGAAGCTGATCGTCGCGTTCGACACCCTCAGCCGTTGTTACCATGCCTAGGCTGGACGCAAGACCGGTCACCGCCCGAATAATCGCCCGGCTATCTTCACGGCTATCCACTTCCTCAACGAAGCAGCGATCAATCTTGATCTTGTCAAACGGGAAGCTGCGCAAATAGTTCAGCGAGCTATAACCAGTACCAAAATCATCCAGCGCAATACGCACGCCCAGCGAACGGATTTTGTGGAGCAATTCCACATTGGACTGGTTATCGTTCATCAGCACTGATTCCGTGATTTCCAGCTCCAACCGGTGCGGCGCGACACCGGTCGCGGCCAACGCGTTGATAATAGTCGGCATAAGATTGGGACTGCGCATCTGGGCCGGGGATAAGTTCACCGCTACCGTCAGATGTTCTGGCCAATTGGCGACCTCATACAAAGCCGATCGTACGACCCATTCGCCAAGCTGAACAATCAGACCGGTCTCCTCAGCCACTGGGATGAACACATCCGGCATGATCATACCTTTTTCACTATGGTGCCAGCGAAGTAGGGCTTCATAGCCGATTGTCTCATTGGTCTCGATATTCACCAATGGCTGGTAATAAAGCTCTAGTTCGTTGCGCTTCAACGCGCCGCGCAAATCCATTTCGATATTACGTCGATCCTGAACCGCCTCATGCATCGACAGTTCAAAAACAGAAGCGCAGCCACGCCCATTTTCCTTCGCGTGATACAAAGCAATATCGGCATGTTTGATCAGCTCTTCGCAGCTATTCTCGTTTTCGGATGCTAACGCTATTCCGATGCTGACACCGGTAGCAACCGGCTGTCCTTCAACCATCACTGGTTGTGAGAGTTTCTCGATAATATTAGCGGCGATTTGCATGGCCTCCTCACGCGAACCGACATTGCGTAATAAAATAGCAAATTCATCGCCGCCCAGACGCGCTACAACATTTTCAATACCAATATTATTTTCCAAGCGATTGGCGACAGCTTTCAGCACCAGGTCTCCTGCGCCATGTCCCAATGTGTCGTTGATCGTTTTGAAATGATCAAGGTCCAAATATAGCATGGCCAGTTTCTGATCACCCCTCATTCGGCTGATAGAACGTTGCAGCGATTCATTGAACAGGGCCCGGTTTGGCAGGTCCGTCAGGCTATCAAAATGGGCCAAATGAGCAACCCGCGCCTCCGCCTTTTTGGCGTTTGTGATATCAGCGGCGACACCACGTATATGCCGACTTTCCCCGTCGGCTGTCTTGATCCGTCGACCGGAAAGTTTCCACCAGCATTCTTTCCCGCCAATTATTATAGGAATATGGATATCCCGAAATGCCTGACCCGACGCCAGACTATGAGAAAGCTGATTGCGCTCGGTTGATTCTTCGAACAAATCAATCAGCGATAAATTACGTAAATCGCGTATTTCCATGCCTACTGCCGCAGCGAAACGCGCCGATGGGTTGACAATCAAATGATCCCCATTCACTTCCCACAGCCAATCAGAGCTTTGCTCTGCATAATCGTGCAGCAAAAGTTGTACGGTTTCAGCCGCGTCCTTTTGCTTGGCCGCATGCAAATGACGCTGGACAAAGTTAAAGAAGAACAGCCGGTAAATATAGTCGATACAAAGCGCGAAAAAGACCAGAAATATCGCTGTGCTGATGCCTCCATAGCCTTTAGCAACGATGAATGCGGTCCCATAACATAGTGTGGTGATCAATAAATTATAGGTCTGCGCGCGAGGAATACTACCAAAAACGAAACCGCCCAAAACCAAACTACCTATCGCCAATATCGCAATATCCAAACTATAAGGGATTTGACCAAAAGCGACCGGGAGAGCCAATGCACAAGAAAAGCCGAGGCTAATTATAATGCTTTCGGTAAGGATGCTCTTAACAGCTACCTTATAGTCCACCGTATTGGGATCCAAAGCGGCCTGACGAAAATAGTTCCGAACGCTCATAAATGCCGCAACGGCCACGTAGAAACAGCCCGCCGCTATAAATACCGGTTCCGCAAAAGTGAATAGCAGGACGACGGCATAGATGATCAGAGGCAAAGTTATTAAGGCGCCAATTCGCGATATCTGGCTGAAGGATTTAAGCTGTTCGCGGGCGACAAGTTCGGTGGCCTCATGATCAGCATTAATCTTGAAGTTCCACACCTTTTTCTGCATCCCCAGCAACCGCTGCAGAGTAATAGTCTCTCCCATACGTACCTCGATTTACCCGATGTTACAAATAGTCAACGGACATTAGCTAAATGGCCTTTTCATAAAGTTAACGACGGTAAATGACGTTTTAATTTAAGGCCTAATAGGAAATTCTCGACAATTAAATATTCATATGAGCGTCAGAAATTCAGTGGCAGCATCTGCTGCACGTTTTGCCGCCACCTCAAGGTTCGTATGAAAGTCTCCCGAGCTCTCTCCGTTCGCATTATCGGTCGTCGCTTTAATCCCGGCCCATGGAACATTGAGCAATTTTGCCATTTGGGCCAATGCGGCAGTTTCCATATCTACCAGATCAGTTTTCAACACATCACGCAAATAGGTCGAGCGATCGGGGCATTTCACAAACATATCAGCCGTTGCGATACGAGCTTTGGGCAAGTTCAATGATTCAGGAATAGGATGCGATTGAAAGGGCATCCAATTAGAAGGGCCCATTGGCCATGTCCCTGCATTATAATGGGTAAAACCATGATGGCCGTTTGAATTTTCCAGCGTGCCATAATCGGCCTGCAGCGCTTCATGCAGATAAAAACAGTTACCTTCCAAGTTGCTGACCTGTCCGGCTGTGCCGATGATCAGAAACAGGTCTGGTGCAAAGCTGTTATATAAATGCATTGTTGCTGCCGCCGCATGAACTTTGCCGATACCGGGGCACAAGATTGCAATCTGCTTACCGGCATGTTCCACCTGACGTACTGGAGCCAACGGCGTGTTAGTGACTTTGGAAGGATGGTCGGGCAAAAAGGCATCGGCTTCGTCGATAACGCCTGTGATGACGGCGATATTTTTGAAGTCACTCATGAAAACTCACCTTGAAACATATCCTGCGCCTTGATCATAAGTATCCTTTAGCGGCCCATGGGTGATCCAATTAACATAAATTATGCCACAAATGAAAAAAGGTGGCTTCCAGACCGGAAGCCACCCTTTAATCTTTTCAATAAACCAAAAGGCTTATTTCAGTTCAACGGTACCGCCAGCTGCTTCAATCTTGCCTTTGATTTCTTCAGCTTCAGCTTTGTTGACGCCTTCTTTAATTGCTTTAGGCGCGCTTTCCACGAGTGCTTTCGCATCGGTCAAGCCAAGCTGGGTAATTGCACGAACTTCTTTAATCACCTGGATTTTCTTGCCGCCATCACCGGTCAGGATAACGTCAAATTCGGTCTGCTCTTCAGCAGCTTCGCCTGCAGCAGCAGCCGGTCCGGCAACTGCAACAGCAGCGGCAGCAGAAACGCCCCACTCTTCTTCAAGTGCTTTGGACAGTTCAGCCGCTTCCATAACGGTGAGTTTCGATAGTTCTTCAACCAATTTAGCAATATCAGCCATTTTAAATATACTCCAAATTTCTAATTAAATTAAATTACGTGTAAATCATTCACCCGTAGCGGCAAAAGCGCCGACTACACGTGCGAGGCTGCTTGCCGGCTCAACCAGAACACGAGCGATTTTGGTTGCTGGTGCTTGAAGCAGTCCAACAATCGTTCCGCGCAGTTCGTCGAGAGAAGGCATAGAGGCCAGCGATTTAACGCCTGCTTCGTCAAGAAGGGTATCACCCATTGCGCCGCCAATAATCTCAAGACGATCATTGGTTTTTGCAAATTCAACTGCGATTTTCGCAGCTGCCACCGGATCATCCGATGTGGCAAGAGCGACAGGCCCCGTTAGCAAATCTGCTAATGGTGCATAGTCGGTTCCTTCCAGAGCCAGCTTGGCAAGGCGGTTTTTAGAGACTTTGAAGCTTGCACCGGCTTCCCGCATCTTTCCACGCAACTCAGTAGACTGAGCCACGGTGAGACCCAGATTGCGTGTTACCACGACAACCCCGGCTTCTTTGAAAGTCGCGTTTAGCGCAGCAACGGCTTCGGTCTTTTGACCACGATCCATATTTTGCTCCTTCACGTGGATTGCATTTTTGAAACGCAATCCGCTTTCTTCAATTACATCATTCCGGCGCGAACCAGAACAACGAGCGAAAGAACTAACCAAAGTCAGTTCTATAGTATCCGAAGGGGGGTTTTGGCTGCGTTGCCGCGATGAATATCGCTGACTGCAAACCCGTGAACCGCCAATTTCTTAATGGCTCACGAAAAAACTGATCCCCGTCTAGGCTGGAAATTAAGAAGGTCAAATTACCTTCACCGGCTGTCTCGGACGGAAATTACGATTCTTTATCGGAACCGCAATTTGTGATGCCGCATTAACGTGACAGGAAAATATGTCAAGAGTTCACAAAATTGAGCATCAAACAGAATCAGCATTGAAAATATTATTAGCGACCGCCCGCGATTCCTAACTAACCAACAGGTTTTTTCTCATCTTCTCCCGAATTGCGGGCGTGACACCTAGTTCCTGTTCAATGAACAGATCAACCGAACCATAGCGTGCTTCAATCGCGGCAAATGCGGTTTCGAGATAATAGGGATCGGATGCCATAAGCGGCTTAACCAACTCTGGAGGAAGTTTTGCCAAAAATGCATAAGCACTATGAGATGATTCTTCTTCCTCTATTTCTTTCAGAAAATCTTGTTTCGTTACCCGCTCCGTCAGTGAATAATCGTAAAGCACTGTTTCCCTAGGAACGCCCAATGCAGTCAACAAAAGAGCCGCCCCCAATCCGGCACGATCCTTTCCAGCAGTACAGTTAAAAGCTAGCGGCACTTCATTCCGAGCCAGAAAACCAAACATCGCCTTATATGATTCCTTATGCTCAAAAGGAAGAATCTTATAGAAACCGGCCATTGAGTCCCGTACTTTTGCAGGAGTCAGTTCCGGATCACTGAACATCTTTGCAATCTGGCCGGGATTCATCGCATAATCGCGTGTCCAGTAATTCACGCTCGACATTTCAATCCACCGCGACGGCGCTTCTTTGCGTTCTTCACTGGTTCTAAAGTCGCAAACAGTCCGCACGCCCAGTTTATCAAGTGTCGCCAAATCATTGGGCGTTAGTTTCGACGGGTCTCCAGAACGGAATAACGTGCGCCAGCGGACATGTCGGCCATCGGCTGTTTTATATCCGCCCAGATCACGAAAATTAACACCGCCTTCAAGATCGAGAACGCGGCGCGGATCAATCGACGTCGCCGTATCGCGTGCTATGCCTTCGACAGTGGCGGATGCAACAACAGTGTTGGCCGTTGGTGCTGCTGCTCCACCAACGGCGGCGCCAGAGACGAACAACAACGCGCTTGAGATCAAGAATAAGTTACGTTTGGATAATTTACGCATAAATATGTCCTTTAATAAGAAAAGCGTAAGCCGAAGAGATAACGAGAGCCGATTTGTTCAACCTCTGAGGGACGAGAACTATCGCCTTCATAAGCAATATAGAGAGCATCTGTGAGATTGGCGGCATCCGCAAAAACCGTTAGATTTTCGTTGATCGCATAGCGCAGGGATATATCCAGATTTTCATATCCTTTGCGAAATTCGCCGCTCCCAGTTCCGCCCAACGTATCAAGCCAGTCGGATCGCCATTGATAGCTGACCCGCGCTGAAAGCCCGTATTTCTCATAATAGAACGAAGCATTAGCAATAGTGTCGGATAGGCCCTGAAAGGCAATATCGGTTGCCTGCACACCATTAATCTCTTGGGTATCAAACTGACCATCAAGGAAAGTCACATTACCCTGAAACCCAAAACCATCTAAAGGTGATGGTAGAAAGGTAAATTGCTGCTGATAGTTAAACTCGACACCATAGAGACGGCCATTCTCGCCATTGAAGGTCGAAGTTAGCAAATAGTTTGAACGATCGATATCACCTGAGTTAAACACACTACTGCCAACCGCCTGTTCACTCTGGTAAAATGGATTGTTAACCCAGCGGTAAAAAGCAGCAACCGACAAAATACCATTGCCGGGTAGATAATATTCCAGACTGCCGTCGACCCCCCATGTATATTCCGACTGCAAGCCAGGATTCCCGCCGCTAATCGTTCCAGGCGAAGCCGTATCGTTAATGGATGCCCCCACCCTTATTGCGCCATAAGCGGGGCGTGAGACGCCGCGCTGACCACTTAAGCGGGCGACAAAATTCTCTCCAAGATCAAAGCGTGCGTTGATACTAGGAAAAATATCCGTGTCGCTGCGGTTGATCGCAAGCGCAGTAGCCACTCCGTCGCTGACCACTGTTCCGGCATTATCGAGTTCATAATGTTCGATCCGCGCGCCAGCGACAATCGACGCACTCCCGATATCGAACGTCGCCATCGCATAGCCGGAAACCAGCTTTTCATCCTGCGCATAGCGATCGGTGATCGGTACATTTTGTGATGGGTCAAACTGACCGGCTGCCTGCAGCAGCGGTAATAGCGTATCAATATCGCGGCGGAGTGCGACATTGTCGACATAGTTGAGCGTGAAGCCTAACGGAAACTGAGTATCCCACGGTCGATCAGTAACATAGCTGTTCACGTCAAAAGCTTGACCAACAGTACCGCCCAAGGCGCCTACATAGGCAACATTGGCAAAGGAAAAATTATTACCCCTGACTTTTCGATCGACATAAAGCGCTCCCGCCGCAAAGCTAATATTTTCCATTTCCTTCGAGAAATCGAGTTTTGCCGTGTAGCTATCAGACACTGTTTCCTGAGAAGCCGCGATCAAAATCGCACCTGGAACGCTCAGTAGTGTTTGGGGTGAAATGTCGAGAAGCGGTCCCCGTGACAGATTCCCCGCGCCGTCGTCGACCGTTTGGTATAATGTCACAACTGGGAAACGTGGATCGCTACGATCGTAGGTTATAGAAGGTGAATCCAGTCCCGCGGTGCTGCTTTGGACGAGCGGCAAATAGCTAGAATTTTCCGTGCGGGTATAGTTGAATTTGCCGGATATTTTCAGGCCATCGCCGTCCTCATATTCGCCGCCGATAAGATTGATGAAATTCCGATTGCGATATTCGCCAAAATTGAAGCTGCCCCGCAACGGCACGCCAACAAGATCTCCATCATCAAGATTACGAACGCCGCTGACGGCACGGTCGAGCCGCAGCTCATATTGATTGCGCTGCTCGTTATCGCTAAATTCTGTAAAAATGGTTGTGCCAAACAACCGTACGCCGTCGGATGGGCGAAACTCTACTCCAGCAAATAAGCCATTATTCCAGCGTTCAAGTTCATATTGACGAATATCAAATTCGGTCGGCCCGAACGTTGCATCTGTGTCATTAGTTTGCTCGTCATAAGCCCCCACTTCGCGGTTGTCGGTAATCTGTTTGCGGCGATAATGGGAACCGCCCGCAACCACACCGAAGCGATCATCCGACCAACTGACGCGGAGCGACCCTTGCCGCTGTTCACCGCCACCTTGGTCCATGAAACCATAACCGAGGTCGCCGGATACATGGAAACCGGATTGATCGAACGGCGAATAGCTTTGAAGATCAATATTTGCCACAATGGCTTCAGCCGTGAGATCGGGCGTCAGTGACTTATTGATGACGAGAGAAGACAAAAGAACCGCTGGCACTGCGTCAAAACGATAGGCGCGAGTATCTCCGCCCTCATCAACACCGATCATCGGAATGCCGTCAATCGAAACGGACGTCCAACGGTTCGGGGCACCGCGAACCTGAATATAGCGTTCCTGCCCTTGATCGCGCTGGACAGCAACAGCGGGAAGTCGTGACAAAGCAGCTGCACTATTTTGATCGGGAAATCTCCCAACAGAATCGGCAGCGGCAACATCGACCAGATTATGTGCTTTCCGCTTCGCTTCAACCGAGGCGCCTTGAGCTGCCACAATCGAACCGGTAACAACGATAACATTGCCATCTTCTGCATTTTCTTCACCGGCAACCTGTGCATTTGCGATGCTTGGCGCGGCCAACATCAAAACCAAACTGATAGTGCCAGCGGAATTTCTATATTTAAAGCTTGGTTGCCGTTTCGATTTCATTTTTTGCCCCTTTGGTGAAAGAGGGCTTTGGTTAGTTTCTAACTGTTTCGTTTTGACAGGGTTTTGATGTCAAATACATGACGTAATGAAGGCGGTCACGGGACACAACCCAATGTTCGCGGTTTAAACACAACCCGCGTGACGGTCGATACAATCTGGTTGTGAGCCAATCCTTTTCAAGGAAACACACGATATGCAGAACTACCCTGAATGTGCGTGCGATGATCGCCAACGACGCGACATAGAGTGTCCTCGGCCGCTCAGATTTCGACCTGAGACCCCATTTCTACCACGCGGTTTGGTGGAATTTTATAGAATATAGTTGCTCTGCCAGCGTTGCGGTTAAGAAACGCAAAGATGCTATTGCTTACCACTGTCAGCAAGCTGCGGGATCGTTTGAAGGCAATTGTTTCCCGGCCTAGATAATAGCTCGCTTGATCAAAATCGAAATCAAGCCCCATTTTCTTGCAGAGCCGCAGTCTACCGGGAACATTGACGCGTTCATTAAACCCGTAATTGAAAGTCACACGATAAAAATTCAAACCGAGCGTTTCAATGATTATCTGTTGGTCAGAAGGAATGATTGCAATCGGATTGATCTCGACATGAAGCAGCATCACATGGTCATGCAGCGTGCGGTTATGCTTGATGTGATGAAGCAAAGAGGTAGGAATTCCCTTGGATAGCGAGGTAAGAAAAATGGCAATTCCCTTCGTTCGAATAATCGAACTTGTCGGCAGATTTTTGACAAAATCGCTTGCTTTTAGTTCACCGTGCTTGGCGGCGCGGCGCAATTTCTTCCGGCCCTGTGCCCAAATCCGCATTAAAGTAAAAATAGATATCCCGACCAAGGCTGGGAACCAACCGCCATCGAAAAACTTCAAGATATTCGCACCGAAATAGGCGAAATCGAGTGGAATGAATATGACCGCTAGGCCGATCAGCAACGCACGGCTCCAACCCCATCCGCGCAATACATAAAGCGTCAGGAATGTGGTGATAACCATATCCATTGCGATGGCCAGCCCGTATGCCGAGGCGAGATTACCCGACGAGCGAAATAGCAATACCAACCCGATGGTTGCCAAAAGCAACATCCAGTTCACAAAGGGAATATATATCTGACCAAATTCCTCGCCATCTGTTTGCACAATTCTCATACGCGGAAGCTGGCCCAATTGCATAGCCTGCCGGGTGAGCGAAAACACGCCCGAAATTACCGCTTGTGATGCAATTACGGTGGCTATCGTCGATAATATAATGAGCGGAATTAGCGCCCATCCAGGAGCGAGATGGAAAAATGGCTGGACGATTTCCTTACTGTCGTAAAGCACCAGCGCTCCTTGCCCAAAATAGTTGAGAAGTAGAGCGGGGAGAACCAGTATAAACCACGCGAGCTTGATTGGCCGCGCACCAAAATGCCCCATGTCTGCATATAGCGTTTCGCCTCCGGTAACTACTAGGAATACCGTGCCAAGCACCATGAAGGCCGTGGCCGGTTCCAAAATGAGGAAATGCAAAGCCCAGCTAGGACTAAGCGCTTGGAGGATTTGCGGTTCCAGCCAAATGCCGCGCAGTCCCAGCAATGCCAAAACCGAGAACCAAAGAACCAGAACGGGGCCGAAAATTCGGCCGATTTTTGCTGTTCCAAGGCGCTGGATCGAAAATAGCCCGATCAAAATTCCAATCGTAAGCGGGATGACAAAGGGAGTGAACGCAGTGGTGACCAGTTCTAGCCCTTCCAGCGCGCTGAGCACTGAAATGGCCGGCGTAATTGCCCCATCTCCGTAGAGCAATGCTGCACCAAACAGCCCCGCCACAACCAGCACAGTGTGCATCCGCGATTTGCGAGATGTTTTGGCCTGCAAAAGCGACACCAAAGCGATAATACCGCCTTCGCCCTCGTTATCCGCCCGCATTACAACGAGCAAATATTTGATCGAAATTACGATGATGAGCGACCAGGTAATCATCGACAATACGCCGAAAATATGAACCCGCGAAACATCAAGATGTGCGAGGCCCAGAAAGCTTTCGCGAAATGCATAAAGCGGACTAGTACCAATATCGCCGAATACTATACCCAGCGCAGCCAGTGTTGCGGGAAGCAGTTTTTTGTCATCATGTTGATCAGTCATGTCGTTAAAATTTATCGAGATTGCGGAAGAAATTGGAATGGCTAAACCTTTTCCAATTTTGCATTCTTAAAGGGACTGACAAAGATGCTGTGTTTATCCGAGTCACGTATTTATCTCCCAGCATGTTTTCATCCCTTAAATTTCATCTCTGCCAATAGTCAATCTCACGAACAAGGTACGTTCGTTCGCCGTGATTTTCTGGCCATATGCTAAATTTTACATGTGTAGAAGGAGTAAAACATCATAAAATATGCTTTTGGAACAAAGTATACAACGTCGTGCTTTCCGCTCAAATCGCTACGTACCAAGCGAGCATAAGCGGATCGAGTTTCAGGTCATTTGTTGCCGTTCATTTGTAGATGAACAAATGCCCATTTAACGAATATCAATTCCAAAAGAGACCCGTTTAGGCTACCCTAAATAACAAACTTCGAATTGAGATATTTGACCATGTTAGCTTGGAAGCACTCCTACGCAAGGGCTGATATCTTTTCTGTGCTAAGGTTTATATTTGGTACAGGCAGTGATGTAGGGAACCCAAAATAGATAGTATTTCTTAATGATGGCTCGCACATTATGATGCTCCGCTATCGGCATAGTATCACTCACGCCCTACCCAACCACGCATGAAGCTTTGCGCAGTTCCCGTAGGAAACCGATTTTCACTAAACTGAATGAATGGTGCTGCTAGGGAGAATTGAACTCCCGGCCTCGTCATTACCAATGACGCGCTCTACCACTGAGCTACAGCAGCACTTGTTTCATCGCAGGAGCCATCTGCTCCAAGCCACGCGCCTATGGCGAAATGATTAAGGACTTGTCAAGCGATGTTGCATTTTTGATGATATACTGGCAGATATTCCCCATGCCAAAACCACAATCACCGACCGAGAAACAGCGCAAGGAAGCCGCAAAGGCCGCACGTCTGTCCGAGCAGCTGCGCGCCAATTTACGGCGGCGCAAAACACAGGCCAAGGTTTTAAATGAAGATAGTGCGAATTAATGCCTAGCTAAGCCGAAATGACCGCCCTTTCTGGCTCGATCATCTCAAATTCGGTCACTGCAGCGACAAAGCTTTTTGCCAAAGGCGCAACCTGCTTGGTCGCCGAATCAAACCAGACATAAGTTAGTCTCATCACATTGAGAAGCTCGTCCTCGCGCACAATATGGACCAATGCGGAATAGCTGGTCCGGCCGAATCGGCTAATCCGGATACACACATCGATAAGATCGTCCGCCTTGGCCGGGGCAAGAAACTCCACATCGGCATGGCGCACCCAATTATCGCCGCCGAAAAGCTCATTAAACTTGCCTAGCGAATCTTCGTTGCCCGTAGCACCGACCAACGCCCGAAAATATTCGGTGACACCGACATCGGCAAGGGCGAGATAATTGGCATTAAATACAATGCCCTGCATGTCCGCTTCGGAATAGCGCACACGGACCGGTGTGATCAGGCGAAAGCCGGTGCGGGGATCTTGATTTTCTAGGTTCATTCTTTCGTCCGTCATCCTGAAACATAGCAGCCCGATTCCGAATCAATTTCAGGGTGAAGGACCATTTATATTAGGCAGTCAGTTACAAGGGCGCGCATTGCTCCTTGAGCCAATCAAGCGCGTCACCGTTAATCTGCGGTCCCACAACGGCCATCACCTGTGCATGATAATCATCGACCCATTGGCGTTGGCTATCCGACAACATAGCGACGTCGATCAATCGCCGGTCCAGCGGCGCAAAGGTCAATGTTTCGAAACCAAGCATGTCTTGCTCAGCACCGGCAACCTCGCGCTGCTCGACAAGGATCAGATTCTCGATGCGGATGCCAAAACTATTATCCTTATAATAACCCGGTTCGTTAGAGCAGATCATACCCTCGACGAGCGGCTCGGCAAAGCCGCCAAAGGGTGCGATGCGCTGAGGCCCCTCATGCACCGACAGATAAGCACCTACACCATGACCGGTCCCATGCGCATAATCAACGCCGTCGGCCCATAGATATTGCCGCGCCAATATATCGAGCTGTCCGCCCGAAGTCCCTTTGGGGAAAACCGCCTGTGCGAGCGCAATATGCCCTTGCAAAACTTGCGTGTAACGTTTGATCATCTCCCCCGTGGGTTCACCGACCGCCATTGTGCGGGTCACGTCGGTAGTGCCATCACGATATTGTCCGCCGCTATCGACCAGATAAAGCGTGCCGTTTTCAATCTTGCGATTGGTTTCCTCATTCACGCTATAGTGGCATAGCGCGCCATTGGGACCGGCGCCCGAGATAGTACGGAATGACAAATCCTTAAGCTTGTCCGATTGCCCACGAAATTCCGCGAGCTTCGCCGCAACGGATAATTCGTCCTGACCGCCCTTAGGCGCTTCCTGTGAAAACCAATGGAGAAACTGGCTCAGCGCAGCGCCATCGCGTGCCTGTGCTGCTTTATGGCCATTGACTTCAGTTTCATTCTTGATCGCTTTGGCCAATATTGTCGGGTCGCGTTTCTTGACAATTTGGGCACCGGCGCCTTCGAGCTGTCCGAATATAGCCGCCACCGATCGCTCTGGGTCAACGCCGATTTTCTGGCCCTTATATTCCGTCAGCGCATCGGGAAATTCGCTATAATCCCGCAAAGCCACCGCATTGCCCAAATGTACGCGCACATCATCGGTTAGTTTTTCCGGCGCAACGAACAATTCCGCACTGCCATCCGCTTTAACAATTGCATAGCCGCGCGGAACCGGCGTGTTGGATATATCTTTCCCGCGAATATTAAACGCCCATGCGACAGAATCGAGCGCAGCGATAACCGTTGCGTCCAGTCCTTCGTCTTTCAGCCACGCAGCAATATCCGCCCGCTTGTCAGTTGCGCTTTTGCCGGAAAATTCATCTGGCTGCACATCGAGCTTGGCCAGCGATGGTTGTGGCTGGTCTTCCCAAACGGCATCAATGGGGTTGGCCTTTACAGCGACCAATTTAGCCTTCTTCTTCGCCAGCGTCGCTTCTGCTGATTTCGCCCAATCCTGCGTATGCAGCCATGCGTCATAGCCGATAGACGAGCCTTCAGGGGCGTTCGCGCCCAGCCAGTCGATCATCGTTTGATCGCTGGTGCCCACATATTCATATAGATTACCATCAACCTGATCGCGAACCTGAATGGTATAGCGCCCATCAACGAACATGGCGGCCTTGTCTTTCAACACAATTGCCGAGCCTGCTGATCCACCAAAACCGGTCAACCACGTCAGACGCTGGGCATAATCGCCGACATATTCGCTCATATGCTCGTCACATATTGGCACGACAAATCCGTCGAGACCATCTTTCGCCATTTGCTCGCGCAGGGCGACAAGCCTTGCTTCATAGGTGGACATCAACATTGGCTGCGAAACTCCTTGAATTAGCTTGTTAGCAAACACATAGGTGTTTCAGACGATTTCCGCCACCGCTTTCACTGATAAGAGGCGTTATGAAACAGCTATTTTCACTGCTTTTATTGGCCGCGAGTCTGGCCGCATCTCCCGCTTTCGCAGAATCTGGAACAACAGAAGAGACCATGACAAAAAAACTTGAAAAACCTCCGGTTGCCGAACAGCGGCCTCATAGTTACGAACGCCATGGCCATATCATCAATGACCCCTATCACTGGCTCAAAGACCAAAGCTATCCCACGGTGGATGACAAGGATGTGCTCGACTATCTGAAAGCAGAGAATCAGTGGTTTGAACAGAATATGGAAGGCCAAAAGGCGCTGACCAAGGCTTTGTTCACCGAAATGAAGGCACGGATCAAAGAAGATGAAAGCTCGGTCCCGCAAAAAGACGGTGACTGGATTTATTGGGCCAAATTTGAAGAAGGTATGCAGTATAAGCAGCATTACCGAAAGCCCGCCGCCGGTGGTGCTGACCAGCTGATGCTCGATGAAAATGAGCTGGCCAAGGACAAAGAATATTTCCGGTTAGGCGCCATGTCCGTCTCTCCCGATGGAAAATTAATGGCGTTTTCCGTTGATGATACCGGCGGGGAACGGTTTGATGTGCGGATCAAAAATCTCGAAACAGGAAAACTGTTGCCGGATATTATTCCCGGCACCCTTTCCAGTCTGGTCTGGTCGGCAGATTCGACAAAACTGCTTTACGGCTTGGCCAACGCCAATTGGCGGACCGACAATGCCCGCATGCATGTCATCGGTAGTGATCCGGAAGATGATATCGAACTATATAAGGAAGAACAGGACGGTTTTACGGTTGGCATTGGTCTTACCAACTCGGAAAAATATATTGTCATAGCGACCGGCGACAATGAAACCAGTGAAGTACGGCTGGTTCCCACGGACAACCCGACAGCGGAACAGTTGCTGATTTCTCCCCGCAAAAAGGGCCGTGAATATTCGGTCGAGGAGCATGACGGAAAACTCTATATCCTGACCAATGACAATCACGTGAATTTCCGGTTGGCGACGGCGACTTTGGATAAGCCTGCCAAATGGACAACATTAATTGCTGGATCGGATGATTTCTACCTCACCGATATGACGCCTTTCAAGGATTTTTATGTCACCGAGGGCCGCGAGAATGGCCTCGATCAAGTCGAAATCCGCTCCTATGCTGAGCCAGCCAAAGTGGAACGGATTGCTTTTCCCGAAGCCAGTTATAGCGCTGGGTTAGACGATAATCCGGAATATGCTGTGAGCAAGTTGCGGCTTGGCTATGAATCGATGGTCACACCCGATACGGTTTTTGATTATCATCTCGCCGACAAAAAACTTGAAACCCTGAAGGTGCAGGAAATTCCGTCCGGCTATAACGCCAGCCAATATGTAACAGAACGCCTGACCATCAAGGCGCGCGACGGCACCATGGTGCCGGTATCACTGGTTTACAAAAATGGCACCAAGATGGACGGCTCTGCGCCGCTGCACCTTTATTCCTATGGTGCTTATGGCTATGCGGTCCCGCCAAGCTTTTCGACGACGCGGCTATCGCTCGTTGACCGCGGTTTTGTCTATGCCATTGCCCATATTCGCGGCGGCGATGATCTGGGTCGCAACTGGTATCTGCAGGGCAAACTGATGCAGCGGACCAATACGTTCAACGATTTTGTCGATGTCGCCAAGGGACTGGCCGACAAAGGCTATACTGCCGAGGGACGGATCAGCGCTTCGGGCGGTTCGGCTGGCGGTGAGTTGATGGGCGCAATCGTCAATAGCGATCCTAACCTGTGGGGCGCGATTGTCGCCCATGTGCCCTTTGTCGATGTGCTCAATACGATGCAGGATGAAAGCCTGCCGCTCACCCCCGGTGAGTGGCCGGAATGGGGCAATCCGATTACCGATAAAACGGCCTTTGAATATATCCACAGCTATTCGCCTTATGATCGGGTCAGTGCGCACGATTATCCGCCAATGCTGATTACCGGCGGATTAAATGATCCCCGTGTAACCTATTGGGAACCCGCAAAATGGGCTGCCAAGCTGCGCGCGACCAAAACGGATGATAATATCCTATTGCTGAAAACCAATATGGGTGCTGGCCATGGCGGAAAATCAGGCCGCTGGAACCGGATTGAAGAAACTGCAGAAGAATTTGCCTTCATCCTTTGGCAAATGGGTGTGACAGATTCCAAAAAATGAGCGACTTTTTCCTCGAAATATTAGCGCAGCCGGACGATATTGACGAGCTAGGTCATGTCAATAACGCCGTCTGGGTGCGCTGGATTCAGGAAATGGCTACAGCGCATTGGAACGCCATTGCCCCACCGGAATATGTGGAACGCTATACCTGGGTCGTCAGCCGGCATGAGATTGACTATCGCGGCAATGTCATCGCTGGCGAGACTGTGACGGGCCGGACATGGATATCCGATCCGCCTAAAGGGGCGCGTTTCTGGCGCAATGTCAGCTTCACCGGCCCAGATGGCAAATTAAAGGTCTCCGCCAAAACCAATTGGGCGATTATCGATCAGCAAAGCGGCAGGCCCGTCCGTGTCCCTCAGGAACTTGCCGATCTGTTCTTGTCAAAAAACTGAAGGTTTAAGGCGCCGGTATCGGCGTTACCGGAGCGAGCGGTGACGGTTGATCAACACGCGCTCCATCTGCTGCACGCAATTGTTGAGGCTCCAATATGGCCGCCGTTTCAATCACGTCCAAAGCCCGCCTTGCTTCATTATAACGCCGTGCCTTTTCCATCCATTTCGCTACCAACTCATCGCCGCCGTCAATGCCTGGCAACTTGTCGATCTCTGCAATAGCGGCATCGACATTGCCATTTTCAACATAGCGTTTGGCACGATCGAGGCGTTGTTGCGGCGCAGGAGAAGGCGTTCCATCCCGGCGGATGACGAAAAGTTCAGATAATTCACGCTTAAAATCTGACCAGAAACCTTCACCGCTTGATCCACTCGTCAGTGCAGGGCCGATATCGTCCAATCCCGCCGACAATTCTTCATGTGTCACGGGCTCTCTCGATGCATTAACAATAGTCGTCACAGCCTTTGGCTGTGCATCGCCGAAACGCAAGCGAAGCTGCGCTTCAATATAACCGAGCGGTGATCCACGATCGAGCGCGCGGCGGGCGGCAAATGCAATCAACAAGCCTTCCGCTCGTGCCGCATTGCCAGATGCAGCTTGCGCCTGAACGTCGATTCGCGACAACCGGTCCTCCAGACCAGCAACCCGCGCTGCCAAGGCGCGTTCCTTAACCGAAGTTATGACACTCCCATCCGCTAATGGCGCTTTGACTGTTGCTGGAGGAAGCACCCTGCCGTCGGCATCGATTCTTTTCGCCAAAGCCGTTGCCGGATCAACTGATGCAGAATTTTCGCTTGCCACTGCGACAGCGGTTTCTTCGTCGCTGCCAAACAAATTATAGCGCGACAACAGCCAACCCGTCAGAATCGCGCCACCGATAAAAGCGACGATCATCAGGACCAGTATATTCCGGGTCAAATTGCTTTTAGCATCCGAAGATGCGATTTTTTCATAGTCCCGGCTCATTCAACTTCCTTAAATAGGTCGTGCAGGATCTGCGCGCTTACCCATGTCTCTATGACAGACATAGTCGCCCTGCCAAAGACAGTAAAGCATCGTCCGTGGGCTGCTCCGCCGCCTGCACGCTTTTCCAACCGGTTCCAGCTGCTTTCGCGATTTTGGGAGACAGGGCCGCGATATGATTGATAGATCGGTCAAGCCCCAACCGTTCCATCTCCTCCATCACAGTTTTCCCGGCTCTGGCGGAATGAAGCACTACCACATGGCCCTGCTGTAACGCGGCCTGCGCCATTTCTCCCAACGGTAAAGCGCGGGATTGATAAACGCAGCACTGCTTGATGCTGTGCTCCGTTTGCACCAGTTTAATGTGATCCTTACCCATCAAACGCAAAATATTCGGATATCGGTCTGTCGCAACTGAACGCAGCAGTTCCTCTGCTCCGCCATTGCCAGACATTATAACGTCAAGTCCGGCATTCCGAGCAGCCTGCGCGGTCGCTTCACCAACGGCCAGCACGGGCAAATGCTGATATTGACCTAGGACGGAACCGGCATATTGGACAGCATTGGCACTGGTGAGCATCAAAGCATCAAAGTCCGAAGCTGGCGGCGCTGTCCAAGCCATAGGTTCAATCACAAATAATGGATCGACAATAGGATGCAGCCCATGATCTTTTGCGCGCCGTGCAGTTTCCTGCCCACCCGTGATCGGCCGTAAAATCAGAACAGAGAGCGTCATCGCCCAAAGATGGCTTGCAACTCTGCGCCTGCCTTACCCAATAAAGTCGCGGCCAGCCGTCCCGGAGCAGTAACATCACCGCTATCAAAATCCGAATATCCCGCGACATGTTCGCTGCCGTCCGGCAACAATATCTCCGCGCGCAAATGGATTATGACGCCGTCAATCGTCGCCAATGCGGCTACCGGACTGTGGCAATCCGCCGTCAGTTCTTTGAGGAATAATCTCTCCGCCACGACCGCCCGGTAAGTTTGGGTATGGGATATAGCTTTCAACAAGCTGCGGACATCATGGGCCGCAGACAAAGTCTCGATACCAATAGCGCCTTGTGCGGGGGCGGGGAGCATGATGTTGTCGGGAATCTCTCGTCCAATATCACCCATGTCGAGCCGCTCAAGCCCGGCAGCGGCCAATAAGGTCGCGGCAAATTCGCCTTCGGCAATCCTTTTCAGCCGCGTCTGGACATTCCCGCGAATAAGACGGATGTCGAGATCGCTGCGCTGGCGCAATAATTGCGCTTTGCGGCGCGGCGAGGCACTGCCCACGATCGCGCCCTGCGGCAATGCATCCAAACTATCTGCACCAATGAGCCGGTCGTGAACATCGGCGCGCTCTAACATTGCGGCGATGGTAAAACCATCGGGCCGCAATGTTTCCACATCTTTCATGCTATGCACAGCGCAATCAATATCACCGTCATGCAAGGCCCGGTCGAGTTCCTTGGTCCAAAGCGCTTTGCCGCCGACATCGGCCAGCGCGCGATCTTGAATTTTGTCGCCACTTGCGATCATCGGCACCAGTTCGACCTGTTCCGGTCGCCAGCCATGGGCAGATAATATCGCCTTGGCTGCCATTTCAGCCTGCGCCATCGCAAGCGGCGATTGACGTGTACCGATCCGCAACGGCCGATCTATTCCGGCAAGGATTTCCTGTTTACTATCAGCATTTCGTGTCATGACCCTTGTCCTAATCCCACCATGGCTTAAGTGAAAGAATTATGAGTATAATTTTGGGAATAGAATCAAGCTGCGATGAAACGGCAGCGGCATTGGTCACGTCAAACCGGAAGATTTTGGCCCATAAGCTTGCGGGTCAGGAAGCGGCCCACGCGCCATTTGGCGGTGTCGTACCCGAAATCGCGGCCCGTGCCCACGCTGAGATATTGACCCCGCTTGTCGAAGCCGCTCTGGCCGAAGCTGAATTAACACTCGACCAAGTGGATGCGATTGCCGCCACTGCTGGACCCGGCCTGATCGGCGGCGTGATGGTCGGATTAGTGACAGGCAAAGCACTTGCCATGGCTGCGGGAAAGCCGCTGGTGGCGGTCAATCATCTGGAAGGCCATGCACTTTCCCCCCGTCTTGCCAATCCCGATCTGACTTATCCCTATTTACTATTGCTGGTCTCTGGCGGTCATTGTCAGATATTGCTGGTCGAGGGCGTTGGACAATATCGTAGATTAGCGACAACCATTGATGATGCCGCTGGCGAAGCTTTTGACAAAACCGCAAAAATATTGGGTCTGGGCTATCCCGGCGGGCCAAAGGTAGAAGAACTGGCAAAAAGCGGTGATGCTGATGCGGTTCCCCTCCCTCGCCCGCTTAAAGGTTCGAAAGAACCGCATTTTTCTTTCGCTGGCCTGAAAAGCGCGGTCGTTCGGGCCCATCAGAGCGGTACGTATAAGCCGGAAGATATTGCCGCCGCCTTTCAGCAAGCAACCGTCGATTGCCTGAAAGACCGTTTGGAAAAAGCGATTCGCGATCATGGCACCGCACCCTATCTGGTGGTTGCCGGCGGCGTCGCAGCGAACAGCGCGATTCGGTCTATGCTCGAACAGCTTGCCAGCGAATATGACATGCAATTTACCGCGCCGCCTTTGTGGCTATGTACGGACAATGCAGCGATGATTGCATGGGCTGGTGCCGAACGCTTTGCATCAGGCCTAACCGATCCCCTTGATTTTGTTGCGCGGCCGCGCTGGCCTCTCGATCCAAATGCTGAAAAAGCCCGCGGGGCAGGAGTGAAGGCATGAATATGACAAAAGCAAAAATTGGTGTTGTTGGCGCGGGTGCCTGGGGTACTGCACTGGCCCAGATATTATCAGAAGGGCAGGACGAACTGCTGCTTTGGGCGCGCGAGCCGGAGGTTGTTTCGCAAATTAATGACAGCCATGAAAATCAGGCTTTTTTACCCGGCCATCCGCTGCGGAAAAATATTCGTGCCACCACGGATATGGGCGAGCTGACAGCATGTGAAGCCTTGCTGATCGTCACACCTGCCCAGCACTTACGAGCGAGTTTAAAAGCATTGCCCGATAACGACGCAGCAATCATCTTATGCAGCAAAGGCATTGAAGAAGACAGCCAGAAGCTGATGAGCGAAGTTATTAACGAGTTGCGTCCCGATAGCCCCTTGGCTGTCCTCTCCGGCCCGACATTTGCGCATGAAGTGGCACAAGGGCTTCCCACCGCCTTGACCTTGGCCTGTGACAGTCGGGCGCTATGGGAGCGGCTTAATCCGCTCATCTCCAAACCCTCATTCCGGCCCTATTTTTCAGACGATATTGCCGGTGCGGAAATTGGCGGTGCGGTTAAAAATGTTCTCGCCATTGGTTGCGGTGTGGTTGAGGGGGCTGGCCTTGGCCAAAATGCCCGCGCTTCGATTATCAGCCGCGGCTTTGCCGAAATGCTTCGCTATGGAGCAGCGCGCGGCGCTCGCGCAGAAACTTTGTCCGGGCTTTGCGGGTTGGGTGATCTTGTATTAACCTGTTCATCAACCAGTTCGCGCAATTTTTCGCTGGGAAAAGGGCTCGGCGAAGGCAAATCAGCGGATATACTTTTATCGGACCGCACGACTGTAGCCGAAGGTGCCTTTACCGCACCAGTGCTGCAGCGTGATGCAAAAGCGCGGGCCATTGACATGCCCATTGTTGACGCGGTTTGCGCGCTGCTTGCCGGGGAAAGCGATTCCCGGACCATTGTCGGACAACTTATGGGACGCCCGCTGGTGTCAGAGCACCGCTAGCACAAAAGATGACAAGCCGGATTGAGTGCGGTAAAGCCCGACGTTGGATTATATACCCCTATTTATAAATCGCCTTACCAGCCGGAGAGAATATTTTTGACTAGCCCGGAATCTTCAGGTGCCTCAGCAGGACAATTTCCCGACAAGGGATCTGCGATGGGCGAGGCGTCCCGACCTGCGGATCAAGAAGACGGCCAAGAGGATATTGCCGCGCTTGCCAAAGGCGGCCGGACCAATATTTTTGGATTTTTACTACGACTGGCGGCGCGCCTGCCCTTTTTATTCATTGCAGGGCGCATTTACGGCGCCGATGCTCTGGGCCGCTTTGCATATGCGATACTGATCGTCGAATTTGCAGCACAGCTCGCAACACTAGGTCTAAAACGTGGACTTGCCGAACAACTCAGCGGCACCGACCGACCGCATGTCCATGTCGTGTGGGATGGCCTACTCGTCAGTATGTTTGCATCGATGCTGGCTGCCTTATTATTAATATTCATCCCACAAATCATGTTTCCAAACAGCGACATCAACGGTTTCGACCGGTTTTTGCCGCTCGTGATTTTTGCAATAGCGGGCGCCGATATTGCGCTGGCGGCGCTCGCCTATCGCTATGATATTGCCTCTACCGTGCGCGCGCGTTCCATTATCGAACCTTGGACAATCAGCATCGCAGCCTTTCTCTTCTCCTATTACTCACTGCGGGATGGATTAATATTATCCTATGTCGTCTCCATGCTGGCGGCATCCGTCGCATCGCTCTGGCCATTGTTCAAAAGCTATGGTTTCCCTTGGGGCTGGCGGCCCAAACCGCTCGCCATTGCCAAGCTAGCCCGCCACAATATGCCATTGGCAGCAGCCGACGCCGCAGAGTGGGGATCGCGGCGACTGGATCTTGCCATTCTCGGCCTGTTTGCTTCCCCTGCCATTGTTGGCATTTATTATATTGCGCAGCAGGTCGCCAGCCTGCCGCAGAAACTCAAAACCAGTTTTGATCCGATTCTGGGTCCAGTCATTACCCGCAATTTGGAAGCGGGCAATATGAAAGCCATTGCCAACCAAGTTAGTCAGGTCGGTTTCTGGATAATTGCAGCGCAAGTCGGCATCGCGCTGGCTTTGGCGATACCGGGCGAAGCCGTCATGGGCTTGGTTGGTCCCGGATTTGTTGGTGGTACTGGTGCACTGGCGTTTCTATTGGCGGCAGAGGCCGTTGCAGCGACGGCCGTGGTGAGTGAAGCGGCATTGGTCTATATTGCCCGGCACCGGAACCTACTCATCTCGCTATCAATGCTGATTCTGCAAGCCGCCTTAAGTGTCGCTTTCATCCAGATCTGCATCCGATTGGGATGGCCACCGCTATTTCAGGCGGCCGCAGTCGCAGCCGCCCTGATGGTCGCGCTGGCTTATGCCTCAGTCGTCAAAGCGGTCTTTCTATCGAAACTGCTCGAGGCGCCTGTAAATGGTTGGCGCTGGTCGCTAATCATAGCGGTAGTGGTCGCCACGGCCGTCGGTTATCTCGCGACCTATTTACCGGAATGGGCCGAGCTGATTGTCGGTATCCCGATGATATTGGGCAGCTATGCCTGGATCATCTGGAAATGGGGCTTCGGACCGGAAGACCGTAAATTATTCAAGATGAAGAGTTGAGAACACCGCCCTGCAAGGCCCTCACTCTGAGCACGTTTCTTAGCCCAAACGCTGCTTGACCAATTCCCTCAAATCCGCCTCTGGACGTGCGCCATAATGCGAAATCACTTCGGCGGCGGCGACAGCGCCAATGGTCAAGCAATCTTCCATAGACCGCTCTTCAATATATCCGCTGAGGAAACCGGCCGCGAATAAATCACCCGCGCCAGTGGTATCGACAATTTTTTCAACCGGCTCTGCAGCCACAGCATATGTCTTGCCGCCCTGAACCGCGATTGCGCCTTGTTCGCTGCGTGTCACCACCAGCGTTTCGACTTGTGCTGCGGTTTGAGCGACAGCCGCATCAAAATCTTCGGTTTCACACAGAGATTTAATTTCTGCTTCATTGGCAAAAAGTATGTCGATCATTCCGTCTTTGATCAATCGGGTAAAATCATCGCGGTGACGCTCAATGCAAAAGCCGTCTGACAGGGTGAAAGCAACTTTGCGCTCATTCTGACGGGCTATATCAATTGCCAATGCCATGGCCGCTTTCGGCTCTTCGGCATCCCACAAATAACCTTCCAGATATAAAATTGCACCACTGGCGATCAGGTCAACATCCACAGCTGCAGGCGGAAGAAACTGGGACGCTCCCAAAAATGTATTCATCGTACGCTGCGCGTCTGGCGTCACCAAAATCAGGCAGCGTGCGGTTGGCGGCTCTTTACCGAGTGGCGGCACATCGAAATCGATTCCCGTGGCCCGAATGTCGTGGGTAAACACTTCACCCAGTTGGTCATCAGCAACCTGCGCGATCAGCGCGCATTGACGGCCCAAAGTAGACGCACCGGCCAAAGTGTTGGCTCCTGAACCACCACTAATTTCCCGGGCAACGCCCATATCACGATAGAGCTGTTTAGCGCGTTCCGCATCGATCAGCGTCATCGCCCCTTTATTCAGCTGCTCCTCTTCCAGAAACGCGTCGTCTGCCTGTGCGATCACATCAACAATCGCATTACCAACGGCAACAATATCATAACGGGCTTCGGTAGTCATAAAAGGTCCTTAATATTGGGAGCGGATAGCGCCGTTCGTTACGGGTTAGGTGCGGTCGGTTCAAGCAGAATTGACCCGAACCGCGTTTCCGTGACATGGGTTAGTAATGATCAGCGCATTTCTATTATCCATTACCCAGCTATCGGACCGGCGCATATTGTGGCTGCTTCTGAAAACCTTCCTGATTAGCCTGCTATTATTGGCGGTATTCGGGGTGGGCGCTTATTTCCTGCTGGTCTGGTTGTTTTCTGTAGCCGATTGGGGAGGTGGTGGGTTCGCAGCCGCAGCAACCGCTGCCATTATAACGATATTGACGGCCATTTTTCTGTTCCGCGTCATCGCGATATTCGTGCTCAATATATTCTCCGACGATATTGTCGATGCAGTCGAGGCGCGCCATTATCCCGGGCGTGCGGAACTGGCTAAGCCGCCGGGCTATATTCTGGGGGTGAAAATGGGGCTGGCTTCGGTGGGCCGCGCCATCGGCTATAATCTGCTTGCGGCGCCCCTATATATCTTGCTGCTCGTTACAGGCATTGGCGCGCCCCTTGCCTTTTTCGCGGTCAACGCCATACTGATCGGACGCGATTTACAGGATATGGTGGCTGCACGTCATGTTGATGATCCCGCGCGGATCGATGAAAACTGGCGGCTGAGCAAATTAACCCGTTTTGGCCTCGGTCTGACCACTGCGCTGTTGCTCGCCGTCCCATTTGTCAATTTTCTTGCACCGGTTTTGGGAGCCGCTATGGCTACCCATCTCATTCACAAGAAACGGGATGCTGGCCCAGAAGAAAGCAACTGACATGATCCGCAAGCTTATCATATTATCCGCCCTGTCGTCTCTTGCAGCCTGTGTATCGACCGGCGCCGTAAAATCCCCGGCGCTGCCCGCTACTAACGCGTCACCGCTCAATAATATCCATGGCCTAGAACTCGTTATGGGCAAAACAGCTGACCAGTTGAAGCGATTATTCGGAAATCCTCAGGCGGATGTTGCCGAACCTCCTGCACGAAAGCTACAATTTTCCAGCGGCGCCTGTATATTGGATGCCTATCTCTACCCGCAGAAAAGCGGCGGCGAAGGCCATGTTACCCATATTGATACCCGCCGCAGTGATGGCGCAGAAGTTGATCGGGTATCTTGCGTCAATGCGCTGCGGCAACGCTAGTTTCGGTTGATCGCCATTCCAGTAGCACGTCGGGATCAGGCTCCTTTGACAGGCGCACTTCTTTCTCGTGATCGAATTGGTTGCGATCAAGCTGCAATAAAGCCCAGACGGCCGCGCCACGCACGACTACATTCTCATCATCCAACAATGCCGTAACCGCCGGAACCAAAGTGGCATCTGCGCTATTACCTGCGGCAATCAAACTGTTGCGCACTATCCGGTTGCGGCCTGACCGTTTGATCGGAGATCCGGAAAATATCGTCCGGAAACCAGCATCATCCATCGCGAGCAAATCCGCCAAAGCTGGCGCAGCCAATTCTGCCCGGGGTAAGAAAGCCTTGTTTGCCGCCGCTTGGTCGGCAAATTTATTCCACGGGCATACCGCAAGACAGTCATCACAGCCATAGATGTGATTGCCCATCGCCTTGCGATATTTTGTCGGTATCGGCCCCTTATTTTCAATCGTCAGATAGGAAATACAGGCCTGCGCATCGAGCCGATAGGGTTCGATAAAGGCGTTGGTCGGGCAAATATCCTGACAAGCAGAACAACTGCCACAGCGGTCTTTACCGCCCATCGATGGCTCCAGATCAAGGGTCGTGTAAATAGCCCCCAGAAACAGCCAACTGCCATGGTCGCGGCTCACCAAATTGGTATGCTTGCCTTGCCAGCCGAGACCAGCTGCTTCGGCCAGCGGTTTTTCCATCACAGGTGCGGTGTCGACAAAAACCTTTACCTCACAATCGGAATTTTCCACCAGCCAACGCGCCGTATGTTTGAGCGCACGTTTGACGACATCATGATAATCCTTGCCCTGCGCATAAACGGATATCCGGCCATGATCAGGAACTTTTTCGAGCGAAAACGGATCATGCGCGGGCGCATAGCTCATCCCCAGCATGATCACAGAACGGACGTCTGGCCATAGATTTTGCGGGCTTGCGCGTTCGTCTGCGCGGCCCTCCATCCAGATCATGTCACCATGCTGACCACCCGCAAGCCAGTCCTGCAATCGCTGCGCCGTAACGGGTGCCAAAACGGCAGGCGCAATGCCAAAGGCAGCGAACCCTTGCTCCCGCGCCATATTCTCCAAATTTTTGGTTAATCTTAACTTGTCATCCGCCATAAGAGGCCACTATCAATCACAGCGTCCCAATAGGAAAGCCGTAAATGACTTCCAGCGCACTCAAGCCTATCCCCGCCAATGCTATCGAAGCCCGCCAGATCGTTAAAAGATTCGATGGTGAAACCGCTGTCGACGGGATTGATCTAACGATTAAAAAAGGCAGTATTTTCGGCATATTGGGCCCAAATGGCGCAGGCAAAACCACGACATTACGGATGCTGCTCGGAATAATCGATCCAGATGAGGGCGAGCGTTTCCTGCTCGGTTCTGCCGATCCTATCAGCAAAGCGCATCAGGTCGGTTATCTTCCGGAAGAACGCGGTCTCTATCAGTCCATGAAAGCCTATGATGCGATCGCTTTCATGGGCGCATTGCGGGGACTGCCTCTAGCCGAAGGACGAAAACGCGGCCGCCAGATGATGATAGATCATGGACTGGGTGACGCGGTAGACAAACAAATACGGCAATTGTCCAAAGGCATGGCGCAAACCGTGCAATTGTTGGGAACGATTGTACACGATCCTGATCTCATCATATTGGACGAGCCGTTTTCCGGCCTTGATGCGCTGAACCAAGGCAAGTTGGAACGGCTTATCCGTGGACAGGCGGACAAGGGTGTGACGGTTATTTTCTCCACCCATGTCATCGCCCATGCTGAACGACTGTGCGAAGATATTGCAATTATTGCCAATGGCAAAATTCCTTTTACCGGAAAAGTGTCCGCCGCTCGCGACCGGCTGCGCCCGCAAGTGCATCTGGAAACCCGCAATCTGGACGGACCTTGGCGCGCCGCCATTCCGGCCGATTGCCTGCCGCTCGGGCATAACTGGCACTTCACATTGCCGGAAAGCGGGGTCGAGCCATTGCTCCGCGCCCTGATAGAGGGTGATGCCGGTATTGAGTCCCTGTCCATTGAACGCCCCGGGCTACATGACGCTTTCGTCCATATTGCCGGTGAAGCGGCTGCAAAGAAAATGGAAGAAGATAATGCCACTGAGGCCGGATTGCAGGGAGAATCCGCATGATCGAGACCATCAGAGCCGCTTTTGTCATCGCCCGCCGCGATTTTAGCGCCATCATATTTTCCAAATCCTTCTTCTTCTTTTTATTGGGACCTCTTTTCCCGCTGATCATCGGCGTTGCCGCCGGCGGTTTGGGTCAACAGGTTCGAGACGATATTGACCGGCCGGTTATCGGGGTCGCATTAGAAGCGAGCCAGTCAGCAAAACTGGTTGAGGCACGGACCACATTGTCAAAAAATCTGGGCAATGGGGCTTTCCCAGAACTGCTGCTATTGCCCAACGTCCATCCGACAGATCCCGAAATAAAGGCGAAGCTCAATAAAGCTTCCAAACCCCTGACGGCCATTGTTTCAGGGTCACTGGAAGCTCCCGTGCTCACAGGGTCAGCACCGGATGTCAAAAGGTGGAGCGGCAAAATTGCGCTTTTATCCGAAACAGCCTTGTCCGGTTCAAATCCGATCACGGTAAAGGCCGACTTTGTCGGTACAACCGGCAGCTCCAAGAAACGCACCCAAATTGCAACGGCGCAAGGCGGCCAGATCATATTGATCCTGCTCACTATGATCTTGGCAGGCATGGTATTGTCCAATCTGGTGGAAGAAAAGACCAACAAGATTATCGAAATACTCGCAGCAGCCATCCCGATGGACGCCATCTTTCTGGGCAAGCTTTTTGCGATGCTGGGCATGGCCTTGGTCGGCATTACCGTCTGGACGACATTAGGATTTATCGGCGTTACAGTCATTAATGCCGGTATCCCCAACCTTGCGGCGCCGGCCGTTGGCTGGCCGCTATTCTGCATTCTATTGGTGCTCTATTTCTCCATGGCCTATTTGCTCTTGGGTTCGTTATTTCTGGGCATTGGCGCGATGGCGACCACAGTGCGCGAAGTCCAGACGCTTTCGATGCCCGTCACCATGGGGCAGCTTTTGGTCTTCTTCCTCGCCGCCTATACCGTGACCAAATTAGGTGAACCCATTGAATGGTTCGCTGTGCTGTTTCCGTTCAGTTCGCCCTTTGCGATGATTGCCCGAGCCGCGCAGATGGACAATATCTGGCAACATGGACTAGCGCTGATCTGGCAAGCAATGTTCACGTTGATAATCATCCGCTTCAGCGTGATGCTGTTTCGCCGCAATGTCATGAAAACGGGCAATAGCGCCCGTAAAAAAAATCTGTTTGCCCGGATGCGCGGCTGAATTTCGGCATCTCAATATCATGAGACTCTAGCGGCTCAACGAAATATCATTGACATTACTGTCAATAAAGGCAGACTAAACGGGTTTTTGGAACGCAACCGATTGTACAAAAGTGCAACGGCAGGAGAGAATCATGGCCACTAACCCGGTAATAAACGCGTCGACCCTCACCACGTCCCCCGCAGCAGCAGATGCGCTGGAGGCTTGGTATAAAGACAATCCCCCGCATGCCGATGCCGATGCTAATCCACGGGATGTCAGCCGTGCCGCTCTGTACAGCAAAGACTTATGGCGAGCGCCATTTGCCGAGATGCGGGCCAATGCACCGATCAATAAAGTCGAAAAATCGACTTACGGGCCGTATTGGAATATATGCGATCATAAAACGATTCAGCATGTCGAGGCGCTGCCTGAAATCTATTCGTCCGATGTAGAATATGGCGGCATTACCATTGCCGACAACCGCATGGATTCGGATTTTCAATTACCGATGTTCATCGCCATGGACCGGCCCAAACATACGGGCCAACGCCGCACAGTCGCCCCTGCTTTCACGCCGACAGAAATGAAGCGAATGGAGAAGGAAATCCGGCACCGGACCGCCGAAGTGCTGGACAGTCTGCCATGGGACAGGGAATTTGACTGGGTCGATAAGGTTTCAATCGAGCTGACCACCGGCATGCTTGCCATATTGTTTGGTTTCCCTTGGGAAGATCGATGGATGCTGACCTATTGGTCGGATTGGGCCGGTGATGTGGAATTATCGAATGCACCGGAACTGGATCAACAGCGCCAGAAAATTTTATACGAAATGGGAGCCTATTTCCAGAACCTCTGGAACGAACGCGTAAATGCAGAACCCACGCCCGACCTGATATCGATGATGATCCACAGCGAAGCCATGAAGGACATGGATCCGATGGAATTTATGGGCAATCTGGTGCTGCTGATCGTCGGCGGCAACGACACCACGCGTAATACCATGTCGGGCCTTGCTTATGGTCTGGATCAATTTCCAGATCAGCGCAAAAAACTTCAAGAAAATGAGGAACTGATTCCCAATGCCGTGCAGGAAATAATCCGCTGGCAGACACCCCTTGCCCACATGCGCCGCACGGCAACCCAAGATACGGACCTGTTCGGTCATGCAATCAAGAAGGGCGACAAGATCATCTTGTGGTATATCTCCGCGAACCGTGACGAGACTGTTTTTCCTGATGCTGACAAGTTGATTATCGACCGTGAAAATGCCCGCCGTCATCTGGCCTTTGGCTATGGCATTCACCGCTGTGTCGGGGCGCGTCTAGCCGAATTACAGATCCGCATCCTGCTCGAAGAAATGGCAAAACGGCGTATGCAGGTCAATGTGACGGGCGAAACGAAGCGCGTCCACGCCTGTTTCGTGCATGGTTTCAGAAAGATGCAAGTAACGCTTTCCAAATATTGATCAGTTTGCGTTCAGGCCCCAAAGTGTAACCATCTGGTAAGTCGCACCGAACTAAGTGTGAACGACACGGGAAGGCACGGCATGGCAATTCTTAACAGACGCAAGATGATGACAACCGGATTGATCGGTGTGGGCGCCTATGGCGTCGCCAGCCTAAGCGGCATTTTCGGCGGTGGCGCCATTGCCAAGGCTGGCAGCCCGTCCGGGCAGAAATTCAAGATTACACGCACAGACGAAGAATGGAAAAAACGTCTTGGCCCCGCGCGCTATCGTATCTTGCGTGAGGAAGGCACTGAACGCGCCTATTCCAGCCCGTTGGACAAAGAAAAGCGTTCAGGCATATTTGCCTGTGCCGGTTGCAATTTAGGGCTTTATTCCTCCAAAATGAAATTTGATAGCGGCACCGGCTGGCCGAGTTTCTGGGCGCCGATAAAGGGACGCGTGGGAACATCGACGGATTATAAAATCGGTTATCAGCGCACCGAAGTACATTGCAGCCGCTGTGGTGGTCATCTGGGGCATATTTTCAACGACGGTCCAAGACCAACCGGCAAACGTCACTGTATCAACGGACTTGCTCTAAAATTCATCCCCGCCTGATAGCGATTTGTTTTAACTGCCTGCTTCTGGCACTTCTATCTGTTGCCAGAATTCCAGCTTGATCCCATCACAATCGAGGGTCCAGGCAAATTTTCCATAGCCTTCATCCACTTGACCAAGAATTTCCAGCCCTTTTTCCCTAAGCTGTTCGACATAGGCGTCCAGATCATCAACGCGCAAATTAATCATGAATTTCGCCGTGCTTGGCGCCAGATAGTCGCTGTCCAAAGGAAAATGACTGATGAGACTATAGGGATTATGCCCCTTTTCGTCAGACCAGCTGAGCATCGGACCATATTCGCCGTCCAAGCCCAGATATTCCTTGTACCATTTCCGCGTTGCGGCCGGGTCCTCTACCATATGAAAGATACCGCCCAAACCGGTTATTCCTGCCATTTCCTTCTCCGAAACCCACATTCCGACAATGCGCGCGCCGTTATTATATTTTACACGCCGTTACGCAAATCTTTTGGGACGACCCGCCAGACAATTAAGCCACTGTCCCGTAAATGGACAGATTTTAACCATACGAACTTTTCCTTTTTGGATAGTTTTGCCCACAGACCATCAGGATGCCTATTACCATATAAGTTGAGCTCTGATGTATCCGGACAGGCCACAACATAGCGGATATTCCGCGCTTCGATAAGATCGCGGGCTATGTCGGGTGCGGATGTAAAAATGCGGATTTGATCGGCCATAGCGGTATCATTGCGGTGATGACTGGTCGCTAATATATTATGCGGCGTCAGCACCAAAATCTCGGGACCATAATCAAAAGGTGCGATAATGTTGGACCGCGGCAACGCATTGAGGCGCTCCAGTGATTCCGTCGAATCACATGCCGGCTTGCCTTCCAAGGTCAACATAGCTGCGTCATCGCCATCTTCATCACCGCTAATGCCGGCGACCAGACCCAGAAATAGCGGGCCGGGCAAGATCAAAAAAACCACCGCCGCCGTCGCCAATATCCGGCTGACCGGGCGCTTTATCTGGCGAGCGCCCATAAAAGCGTGATGGACTCCCCAACCTAAGAACGGCAGCGCATAAGCTGCTGCAACGGCTGAAGCGCGCAGCACCAACAAGGACATGATAAATGCCCAAATCAAAGCATAAGCTAATAGAAACAGCTTATCATTGTCAGCCGCATCGGGTCGTCGCCATTTGATAAACACCAGACAGCCAAGACCAACGACGATCGAACCTCCAAATAGAGAGACAGCCTCTCTCACCGGCTGATCCCAGATCGGCAATCCCTCGCGCACGTTAACCAGCCAATAGTCCCGCACCAACGGGTCTAACTGTCCAAAGGCGCTACCAATACATTGCGGCGCGCTGACATAAAATACGCTCAGAGCAGCTATTCCAGCGACAACTAAAGCAATCAAGCGCACCAACCATGAACCGGGCGCAAATTTTATTGCGGGCAAAATGACAATCGCGCCAGCGGCACATGCCATTAAATGGGCAGGCGATATCGCATCACAATAGTTAAGCGCCACATCGAACTGGCCATGGTTACCTAGGTAGAGCAATGTGCTGCCGCCGAGAAATCCGGTGAGAGTCCAGAACAGTCGGACACCTTCGTCCAACGAAATGATCCAGCGCCAAGCTAATAATGCAATAAAAGCGACCGACAGGGGAAGACCTTCGAGCGAGATCGCGAGCCACAGCGCCAACGCAGAGCCCATGAGGACGCCCGCCTTGCGCTTATCCGGCCAGAACATGGTCCACAAAACAACCAGTGCCAGCACAATTTGCCACCCATGATGATCGATCAGCATGGGGCGGAGTTGAGCGACAACGGGAACGGCAGTCGCAGTCAAAGCGGCAGACAGCAGCGCAACGTTCCGATCAAAAAGCTCCTCGGTGATTTTCGCAACCAGCCACATGGAGATACCAAGACCCACCAGAGGAACGATCACCATGGCTGCAATTTCAGCAGCAGCGGGGCCGATGAGCGGCCGAAACATCACCACAACAAACGCCAATGGCAACTCAATCAGCCGCGGCCAATGCATCGGTTGGCTATCCGGTTCGGCAATACGGTATTGGGTCGTATCAAACCAGCTTTGACCGCCTAGCCAATCGCGCAATTGTACCTGCCGCAATTGATCATCCGGTCCCCAGCCACTGCCGGAAACAATCTGGTCGAAGGATACGAAAATCAGTACCGCACACACGGCGAGCCAGATTAGCAATATTGGAAGATTGTCACGCAAACGCTCGGTCACGGTCATATCCCGGTTTCTGACTTTCCTTTAGCCTTTAGATAAAGCCATGGCACCCGTTCCGGATCAAATTGCGAGCGGTTATGCCGGTCATAATAGGGCGGCATATGGTCACCGACGATCAATATGTCCGATTCAGGAAAATCACTGGCGGTAATTTCATTCACCAAGGCTTTGTCAATATCATCAAATATCGCAAATTGGCGGCAAATCATCGGAAATTCTTTCGCCAGTTGCAGTGAGACTTTTGAACAATCATCGACATCTAGATTAAGGCCTGTCGGCACAGGCAAATGGGTATTGACCGTCAACCAATACAGAAACGTAGGCTTTTTCGCCTGCTTCAGGTTCTCCGCGAGCATTGCGGGGATCTGCCGGTCACAAGCGCCGGCAAACACACCGCCGCACCATTCCGCACCTTTTGCATGAAGCTCTGCCCAAAATTCGCGTTTTTGGAAGCCGATATTCGGATACCATTCGGCACGCTTGAAGAACTCCCCCTTAAAGCTGTGCATAGCATGAGTGGCATAACCTTTTGTGGCCAGCATCGCTGGCAGACAGTTTAATTTTGCTGCATCGGCTGGCTCAAGCAGTTCGTAATAATCGCCCCATTGCCCGCACATCTCTCGAAATTCGCCGGACGTCGTGCTGTTATAATAGAGGCTCGTTCCTTTACTCACATCATAGCGGGCCTGAATCGCGCTATTATTATAATAGGCGAATAATTTGTCTGACATGGCTTTATTGTGATGGGGCACACCCAGAGATTCAACGATGATCAATACCAGATGACGCTTGCCGTCAGCCCGTGTGGCAAAACCGGATTTTTGTGTGGCTGATTCAAAATCGGCACCTGCCGGCGCCTCACGGAAATAGTGGCCGCGCATACTTTGACCCATGGCATAATCGGTTCCGGCGAGCCCGAATATCAAGGCGCCGCCCAGCAGAATATAATATGGCTTCGCAAAATTTGTGTCCCGCTTAAGCAGGAACCAGCTGGCGATTAATATCGCCAATATTACACCGGCGGCCGCAATATATTCTGTCGAATTCGATGGCTTAATTTCTGCAAAAAACTGCATGGAGTAAAGGAGCGAACTCATTCCCAGATTGAACAGACCGGCTACAAATGACAGAATGGAATAAGCCATGACGGCGGTAAAGGCCGCCCACTGAATGACACGCGGCATGCGCTTGACGACCAAGCCAACAAGGCCCGCTACCGCAATTTCAAAATAGCGCGGCGGAGCGCCCACGAACCACATAGCAATGAAAGGAATATTTGCAAGACCCAGCCAGATCAATGCCCAGTTGAGAAACTTTATGAGTTCTGCTGACAGTCTGCCTCGGGGAGCTTCCATTGTAATTGCAGTCACCGGAATACTCCAAATTTACGGGTCAGATAGACCGCAAAGAAACTCACAAAAACTGCTGCACCCTTAGCGATGACAGGCAGTGTTCCGAGATCGGTCAGCCAGCTCACAATGCTAACAGTTATTCCAAGACCAAGCACAGCCGTGCCGATAAAGCCAAGCCGTTGCAATTGCAGCGCGGAGCCGGTTTTAGCTTTTCCAGGAAAGACGAAGCTTGATGAAATCAGCCAGTGAACAATTATTCCAGCGGTATAGCCCGCCGCAGAGGCCCATCCAGGATCAAAAGCAAATGCGACCAGAACCATGAACAAGGCGACATCAAAGGCGAGGCTAACAATACTCGCCAGTAAATAGCGGGTGATGGAAAAACGGTTCAGAAAAGCCAGTGGCCTAGGCAGATTTCCTACCCAGACCCCGACGGCAGACCGTCTATCCTGACCGCTGCGTTCCACCTTGCTTACGCCGCCTTGGAAGGTTTAACTTCTGGTACGTCACCTTCAATCCGAGTGGGAACATCGCGCATGCTGTCCAATGCAGCCGCCCGGTCTTCAGAAATCACGGTCTCTGCGCCTTCATTACCAGCTTCATGATATTCGGCATCTTCGTTGACGTTCCACACATTCCATTTGCGGGTTCCGGCTTCGATATTTTCAACCGTCAACATTGCTGTCATCATCGCGTGATCCTGGTTATTATAGCGATGCATGCCGTTTCGGCCAACCATGTGCAGGGTCGGGAAACGCGCTTCGAGATCGTCGCGCATGACAGCGACATTCGCTTCATAGCTATCATCATAAACCGGATAGGCTTTTTCCTGACGCACAACCGCACCGCCGATGACATCTTCTGGTTTACACAGGCCAAGGATCGCCATTTCTTTCTTGGCGAGTTCAACTAGGTCTTCATCAGAAGACGACCACAGGCCATCATTTTCAAAACAAAAATATTCAAGCCCGACACAAGCAATGGACTCATCCGGAACCATTTCCGGCGACCAGCTGCGGAAATTCTGCACGCGGCCAACCTGAACGCGGTCGTCATGAATATAGATCCAGTTATCGGGGAAAAGATCGTCAGATTTTACCTTCAGCGCCACCGTCAAGAAGTCGCGATAGTTAAGATCCTGCGCTTCCGGAAGAGACTTTGGCAGCGGGTGAATACGGGTGGCCAGTTCGCGCATCGGCGCAGAGCTAATCACATGTTTCGCATTGATAATGGTCTCGCCATCTTCGGTCGAAGCCGACACGCGCCAGTTGCCATCGGCATCCTGCGCGAGCTGTTTCAAGCTGTGGCCCATGAGCACTTCGTTGCCCTTAGACTGCACAAAATCGCGCGCCGCATCCCACATCATGCCGGGGCCGAGGCGGGGATAGCGGAAAGTTTCAAGCAAAGTCTTGGTTTCCATACCATCATTGGGCTTCTTGTTCAGGCCCAATGAGCGTTTTAAACCATCGACAACCGCGCCCCAAAGGCTGAGGCCCTTGATCCGCTGTGCGGCCCAATCGGCGGACATTTCGTCGCAGGGCATGCCCCAGACTTTCTCGGTATAGGTTTTAAAGAAAATTGAATAGAGCTTGTAACCGAATTGATTGACGGTCCAGTCTTCGAAACTCTTCACATTTTTATTAGGGAAGACCTTCGCCTTGCCATAGCTGAGCATACACAGCGTGGAACGCCAGACGCCCAAATTCCACAAAGCTTCAAAAGCCCGCAGTGGATAGCTGTAAAATTTACCTTCATAAAAGATGCGGCTCATCCGCGGACGCTGAATAAAATCATCGGGGAGGATCTCATTCCACAGATCGACGACTTCCTTGGATTTTGAAAAAAACCGGTGCCCGCCAATGTCGAAACGAAAGCCTTCATGCTCCACCGTCCGGCTGATCCCGCCGACATAGGTCGGGTCTTTTTCGATCACCTTGACGGTGTACCCTTTTTTGCTGAGTAGATAAGCGGCGGTAAGCCCTGCTGGTCCTGCGCCTATAATGGCTACATCTACGGGGTTATTAGAGGGTGCTTTCGCTTCAGTCATAAATCCGATCCCTGTTCAAAAACACGGCACTCGACAGCGCCAGTTCAAGTTTCAGAAACCGGAGTGAACGAAATTGGTTAGCGATAAGTTAACAGGAAGCGTAAATTTGCCGAGAATCGAAACAGATTATGCTTCAGGTAATGGCGGTATTGGCTGCGGTGGGGCATCCGAATCGGTTTCATGAACTTCGACCAATCCGCGTGCAACATGGCTCTTTCGATACCCATAAGCGAAATATAGCAACAGGCCGATCCCGCCCCAGACCGGGAGGACCAGCTTCGCTTCCAGCGGCAGATTATAATATAGCCCGACACAGCCCAATATTGCGAGCGGAGCCACTATCCAAACCAATGGTGTACGAAACGGACGATGCCTGTCCGGCTGGGTCCGGCGCAGAATAAGCACAGCAATCGCGACCATGAAAAAAGCAAAGAGCGTACCACTGTTCGAAATGTCCGCAAGCTTCCCAACCGGCAGAAAGGCGGCAAAGAACGAGACGGCGACACCCGTAATCATGGTCACGATATGCGGTGTTTTCCATTTGGGGTGAATCGCCGCGAGCTTCTCCGGGAGCAATCCGTCACGCGCCATCACGAAAAATATCCGCGTTTGCCCGAACAGCATGATGAGAATGACGGACGGCAATGCCAGAAACGCAGCCAATCCAATGGCGTTGCCAAATGCCGGATGACCAATAGAGCGCAGGACAAATGCCAGCGCTTCATGGCTGCAGACGAGGGGTTCATGTCCTGCCGCCAGCAAAGTTTGGCACTGGGCTGCAAATTCAGAACTGCCGGGGGCCAGCACATTACCAGCCACGTCGATCAGCGGCTGCGCACCCACGGTACCAATGGCACCGGCGGCGACAAGCAGATAAAATACCGTACAAATGGCAAGACTGCCGATCAGGCCGATTGGTACATTGCGCTGCGGATTTTTCGTTTCCTCGGCTGCTGTCGAAACCGCGTCGAAGCCAACATAGGCAAAGAAAATCGATGCAGCCGCTCCGACGGCACCGAAACCGCTACTTTCTCCAAACCAGCCATTAGGCAGGAAGGGTTCGAAATTCTGTCCTTGCATCATGGGTATGGTGAGGACGATGAAAACAGTCAACGCCGTAACTTTGATCGAGACCAGCACGGCATTGACGCGTGCGCTTTCGCTCGTGCCAACCATGAGTAGGACCGTAACCAGCAACGCTATCAACAAGGCTGGCAGGTTGATGAAACCACCGGGCGCATAGCTGCCGATGGTCAGCGCGGTGGGCAAATATATTCCCGCATTTGCGAGCAATCCGATAAAATAGCCCGACCAGCCTACTGAAACAGCGCTAGCCGCCACCGCATATTCCAGAATCAACGCCCAACCGACCATCCAGGCGAGCAGTTCTCCCATCACGGCATAGGTATATGTATAAGCGGACCCGGAGACCGGCACCATTGAAGCCAGTTCGGAATAGCAAAGCGCCGCGACTGCGCAAACCAGACCCGCGATCACAAAGCTCCACATCATAGCCGGACCGGCCTTTTGCGCCGCTTCTGCCGTCAACACGAAAATACCGGTGCCGATGACAGCGCCAACGCCCAACAGCGTTAATTGAACTGCACCAAGTGACCGGGTGAGTGATTTTTTCTCCGCTGTGGCCAAAATGGCATCGAGAGATTTCACACGTCCGAAAAGATTGAAGGCCATAAGACAATATCCCCGAAAAAACATCCAAGCACGATGTCTGCGGCAATGATAAAATCTATATTTCAGCCGTGACTTTTCGCCATTACGCCGATTTTTCAAATGCGCAATAGCAATTCGTTTATGCTCAAAATCCTATGATCAAATTATCCATAAGCCTTTGTTATATAATTTATTTTATTGAGATCGAACTTATTATTGACCGGCGCCCTGCATCAAATCCCGCGGTAACATCGGCTCACTGAGCAGCTTCTCCATCGCTTTCCAGCGCCACACTGGTGCATCGCCCTGCGCCTCGACCCAGCTCTTCACCATGTCCTGACCCAGGCCATAGTTGATCACATAGCTGCGATATTGGTCGTTAAAGGATAGGGATTGCCCGGCCCGTTCGCGACTGACGAGTTGATATTTCTGGATCAGCGTCAGTGCCTCTTCAGATGAAATATTCTTGTCGAGATAGGCCTGCGCTATCGTAAAGCGGGCGCCTTCGAGCTCGCCGAGGGCCTGCTGTAATTCGAAATAATCTGCTGCTTTGGCCGGATCGAGACCAGCCAATGGATAGAGAACATCCCGTTCAAATATCAGCCGCTCTTCTCCCGGGAAAGCCAGATCAATGCCATAATTCGCAGATCCTTCGGCAATCAGGGATTGCGGCGAATAGAGCGGATAGATGGAAAATTCCGGCCAGCCACGCTCGCGCGTCAGCCGTTGTTCGAGCAGCATATTAAAGACATGATGGCCCGGATAGCCTTCGTGACAGCCCAGATCGACAGCGCGGCTGATGCGAATGGGCAGATCTGTGTTGATCTGGATCAGGCTCTGAAAACCGCCCTGATAATAATTATATCCGCTCCAGCTTTTTCCGGTGACAAATTCCATCTGGAAATTTTCACCGGTCGGCAGCGTGATATGCTTCGCCGTCCGGTTTTTGCATTCCGCAATGGCCGCATCAAAAACGGGTTTCAGGCGGTCGGTCGCGATGGTGAAACGCTCTTGATAGGCCTCTACGCGCTCATGCAACGGCCCCTCACCGGGAACCAGCGCCGTGATTTTCGCAAGCGCAGCGTCATAATCACTCAGCGGCTTAAACACCGGCGTGACACCAAATAGCCCCTTAGCCTCTGTGACAAAAGGCAATGTCTCACCCGAGATCATAGCATGGCGCGTCTGGGCGGCTTCGAGCTGCGCCAACAGAAAGCGTTTTCGGGCTTCAACCATGGGGTCGTCACTAATGGGAAGCACATCAATACGCTCCATCAGGCGAATTATATCATTGCCCAATTCCACTAGGGAACGCGGATCGGTTTTGGCCGCTTCGGCCCATGCCGGATCACCATAATAGGCATCGACATAACCCGCTTCTTTTTCACCCATAGCGAGTGTCAGCTTCACATAGTCCTCAGCAATGGCATCCATTTGCGATATCTCCGCAGAGTTATCGGCCGCGACCGAGATAGGTGCCGGCCGCTCAACACAGCCTGGAAGAGTTGATAGCGCCAAAATAAGGGCAGCAACTGCCTTCAAAGAACCGCCTTCAGCTGCTGCGCCTCTTCCTCGTCGAGCGATTTAAGATGCTTGTCCTGCGGGGCAAAGCGCAGGATACAATATCCGGCTATGGCGGACAGGAATGATCCGCCCAACACACCAATTTTCGCTTCCTCAATCAAAAGCTGGTTTCCGGGAAAAGCGAGCGCACCGATGAACAGGCTCATGGTAAAGCCGATACCGCAAAGCATGGCGACGCCGTAGACTTGCAACCAACTGGCACCGCCTAGCCGGCCCGCAAATCCTGTCTTTACGGCTATCCAAACTGCTGCAAAAATGCCGATCTGTTTGCCAAAGAAAAGACCTGCCGCAATGCCGATCGGCAATGGCGCAAAAATCTGCTCCATCCCGATGCCTTCCAGCGAAACGCCAGCATTGGCGAAGCCAAAAACCGGTACGATGAAAAAGGCACTCCATGGCGCGATGCCGTGTTCCAGCCGGTGCAAAGGCGAATCTGTCGCATCTGGCGCGCCCGGCGTCACCACAATCGGAATTGCCAGTGCTGCAAGCACCCCTGCTATCGTCGCATGGACACCAGACAGCAAAACTGCATACCAGAGTAGAGCAGCAAAGATTAAATAGACGGGCAGAGATTTCACACCCGCCTTGTTCATTGTGTACATAATTCCGAGGATTACAGCCGACGCAAGCAAGGCCGCTCCATTAATTTCCGCCGTATAAACGAGTGCGATAATCGCCACAGCGCCCATATCATCGACAATTGCGACCGTTACGAGAAACAGTTTAAGCGACGTCGGTGCACGCGGCCCGAGCAGCGCCAGCACTCCAATAGCAAACGCAATATCCGTCGCCGCCGGAATGGCCCAACCATTGAGGAGCAAGGGAACATCCCGAACCACCGCCAGATATATAAGAGCTGGCACTGCCATGCCCGCTGCTGCTGCCAATATGGGCAAGCGACGCCGTTCCCACGTATTCAGACGGCCATCGACAAATTCCCGCTTAATCTCCAGCCCGACGAGCAAGAAAAATATCGCCATCAGACCATCGTTAATCCACAGATGTGGCGTCATCGGTCCCAGCTTTTTCGACAATACCGGCCCCTGCAGCTCATGCAGGATGTGATGGTACATGTCATAAAGCGGGCTGTTCGCAACAATCATCGCCAAAGCTGCCGCAACCATCAGCAATATACCACCCGCCGCTTCGCTTCTCAGAAAATTCCGTAGCGCAGAATCGGTACCAGTTCGCGCTTGCTTATCAGGGGACATAAAAGGCCTTTTGCTATTCCATTTATTTCATAACCCATGCGCAGACGCGGCTGTAAAATCAAGGGGCAGTATCGGTTTCCTGCCAATCGGAACATAAGGTTTCGATAGCCAGAAAGGCTAATTCCTTATGTTGAAGCGCTCAACCGGAAAGTCGCTCACTCCACTTCATTGGCTGATAGGTCTTTGAAATACCCGAATGCAAGAGGACTGTCCGGATGTGCATATTGCTTTTTTACAACAAGCTTTTCGCGAGCCAGTTGTTAGATAGCGAGCGGCGGCTATGCAATTGGTTGCAACTTGTCACGATTTTGGTGCCATAAGATGGCGCTTGATAGCGATCACAATATCCCGACATCGGATATTGAGAACGAACCTTCATAACCCTCCGCATTCTTAAAAACTGAGTAACAGTGCTGAAATACCATCAAGGCTGAATTGCGATTTTCAACACACCGTCACGTTGATTTGCGAACAAATCATAGGCTGTTTCAATATCGTCGAGCGAAAAATGATGGGTTACAAGCCCACTGGCATCGACACGGCCGGCCCCGATCACATCCATTAATCTGCGCATACGTTCTTTGCCACCCGGGCAAAGCGTGGTGACAATCTTATTGTCTCCCAGACCCGCTGAGAAGGCATCCAGAGGTATTGTGAGGTCCTCGGAATAGACCCCGAGCGAAGACAATGTTCCGCCGGGCCGCAATACCCGCAAGGCGCCTTCAAATGTCTGTTTTTTGCCCAAAGCTTCGATCGACACATCAACCCCGCGGCCGTCGGTAATCCGCATAATCTCATCCACCGGATCGACCTTACTGAAATCGACAACATGATCCGCACCCATGCTGCGTGACATTTCCATCCGCTCGGGAATCGACTCCACTGCGATGATGGTTGTAGCGCCCATCATTTTCGCACCTGCGGTTGCACAAAGCCCAATCGGGCCCTGAGCGAAGATAGCAACCGTATCGCCAATTTTAATCTTGCCCGATTCTGCACCACTAAACCCGGTCGACAGGATATCAGGGCACATCAGCACCTGTTCGTCAGTCAATCCGTCAGGCACCGGGGCAAGGTTGGCCATCGCGTCGGGCACCTTAAGATATTCCGCCTGAGCGCCGTCAATCGTGTTCCCGAACCGCCATCCGCCCATGGCTTTCCAACCATGGCCCGTATGACCGCCACATTGAGAATGAAAACCGCACATCGAGGCATAAGATGTGCCGGTTGGCGTAATTGCGCCAGCGATGACGCGCTGACCTTCGGCAAAACCCTCAACAGCGGATCCGAGTTTTTCTATGATCCCAACAGGTTCATGGCCAATTGTCAGGCCTCTTTCTACCGGATATTCACCCTTCAATATATGGATATCGGTTCCACAAATGGTAGTTGTTGTAATCCGGATAAGCGCATCAAGGGGCCCAATGTCGGGAATCGGCTTTTCACCAAGAATGATCCTGCCGGGCTCAATAAAAATCGCCGCTTTCATATGGTTTTCCATTGGGGACTCCATCGCAATTTAAGACTGGCCCGCACAATTAAGGAAAATGGGTAAAGCCGTCTCTACGCAAATGCGCGTAGCTGTTGCCTTGAAAAGCTGACCCAATGCTGGAAATTCAGCGCCGCGACGGTTCTAGGTGGAAGATCAGCGGGGTGTTAACAATACGCCACCCCGCTAATCAACGATGACTTCCCAATTACTGATGAATTGATGTAGGCTGTCAAATTGCGACCCGAAAGAAACCTCGAATTCCGTCGCTAATATAACAGAGTAATTGTTCGGTCCAATTTTATTGACTGATATGCTTTATTTGATTTAGTTATATACAAGAACCGATTTGTCATTCTGCGGCTAAGAAGAATGCGCCAACGAGCAGATATCCATGGACGGAAAAAAAAGCCTTCGGGCATTTAATCTTAATACGCTTCCTATTTTACGCGAAATATTAAGGCACGGCAGTGTCGGCAAAGCTGCAAAAGCGCTCGGCGTTTCACAGCCGGCGTTGAGCGCTGCGTTGAAGCAGCTCCGACATCAATTTGATGATGAGCTAGTTGTTCGGTCTAAGGGCGTAATGAAGCTTACAGCAAAAGCAGAAAGCATATTATCTCCACTTGAGCACGCGCTTGCTGCCCTTCAGGACATAATCGAACCCATTGAAGGTGATCTGAACAAGCCGAAAACTCTGCTGAAAATTGCCACTAATGACCATGTCATGGCATTATTAGGCGGCCCGCTTAGCCATTTGGTCTCGCACGATGGGATCAATATATTACCACAATTTCTAAGCGCTGGTGGGCACTCTGCGGAGCAGCTCGTTAGCGGGGAAATTGAATATGTTATCGCGCCAAAATTCGTGATGTTGAGCAGCGGGGTCAACGCCAATAATTTGAAGTCGATAAACTCCGAACCCTTGTTTGTCGAACCTATGGTTGGGATTGGACACCCAGAGGACAGCGCATTGTTGAGAGACCTGTCAATTGAGGAATATCTCCAACATCCCCATGCCAGTTTTGAAATAGACGCTAATCAAAATATCTCGATGGAACAGGCATTCCTGGCTGGTAATAGCTTGTTGCAGAACGATATCGTCCGTTTTTCCTGCTATGCAGCGATGCCTTCCACAATCATACAAACGCACTGCATAGCTCTGGTGCCAATCAGCCTGGCCAAGAGATTGGAAGCTTCAGCTAACATCGCCGTTTTCAAACCACCCATTGAATTTCCGCCAATCGAATGGACAATGATTTGGCACCGCCGAAATGATAATAATGACCAACACATCAAGTTTCGGACTCTTTTAAAGAGTTGCGCTATTCATGTGGCTGATATCGTCGGCAAACATTGAAGGCGACTTGGCAGCCGAGATACTTGAGGGCCCCCGAGACGGCCCTTTGAGATTTTGAGAAGCTTTACCGAGAATGTAACACCTGACTTCGTCAGGATATTTTCTGCGGTAAGCAATCCGTGCAATTTTCAGATTTCACTTAGTATATTTCAAAACAATTCCCACTGATTGGGAACCCTTTTATGTCGCCTCTGAGCGAGGATAAGATAAGGAAAATCAGTGACTTGCTGGCTTTATCCATCTCCCATGGGAGGCTGGTGGACAGGATAGGATTCGAACCTATGTACGCTTACACGGGCAGATTTACAGTCTGCTGCCTTTAACCACTCGGCCACCTGTCCATTTGGTTGCCTATCTTGCCCGTTCGTCGGCAAGATGCGGCTCAATGACGAAAGCTTTGCCCAGTGTCAATGCCTGCCCCTTTAAAATCGTATATTTGCTGTGGAAAAGGTCTTAAAATTATCCAAATAAAAGCTGTGCCATCGCCCCTGAAGCGCTAAGGAGCGATATGGCACGTAAAAATAGATCAGTGAAGAAAACCGGTAGCGGTTTGAAATTTTGGGGTCGGCATGCAGTGGAAGCTGCGCTGGCCAATCCGCATCGGTTCGTCAAAAAACTATCGGGTACACGCGAAGCTATCGCGACGCTGGATGTCCCTGAGGACCTCGCCGTCGTATATTGCGACGTTGCCGATCTTGGCCGGGTCATCCCGCGCGAAGCCCCGCATCAGGGGATGGTATTGGATGTTGATCCGTTGCCCGAGATTTGGCTAGGCGATCTGCTCGATAAGGTTGCCGAAAAGGGCCGCCCGATATTGGTACTCGATCAAGTGACAGACCCCCATAATGTCGGCGCTATATTGCGTTCCGCCGCCGCCTTTGATGCTGCCGCAATTGTAACTCAAGACCGCCATGCACCGCCCGAATCCGGCACCGTAGCAAAATCGGCCTCTGGCGCGCTGGAAATCATACCATGGGTACGGGTTGTCAATTTAGCGCGCGCGCTCGATGAAATTGCCGAAGCCGGTTACTGGCGCATCGGTATGGACGGCGATGCCGAAGAGACGCTGGGCAGCCTCATGGGGCAAAGTAAATTGGCTCTAGTGATGGGCGCTGAGGGCGAAGGTCTACGCCAAAATGTCGCGAGCCATTGTGACGTACTGGCACGTTTACCTATGGCACCGCAGATGGAGAGCCTGAACGTCTCCAATGCAGCGGCCATCGCGCTTTATGCCGAATATACACGAGATCGGGAGAGTTAGACGATGAAAGACATGTTCAAATTCGTGGCCGCTTTATGTGTACCATTATTGCTATCTGGATGTTTACTAATACCGGGAAAATTCGATTCCAAGATGGTGCTCAAGAATGACGGCCAATATACATTTTTCTATAATGGCGAGATGCAGATTTTTTCTGGAGATGACAAAGGCTTTGGCGGACGAAGCTATGCGGAGTTCGACCCCGATAGTGTAAAATGTTCGAACCAGATTGATAACGCGACCGGAGAGGTCACCCCGCTCGATTATGAAGATTATGCTTCATCCGATGATGATACCGAGGCTCCCTATCGCAATGAAGCCCGCGAATGCAGTAAAGAGGAAATTGCTGCCCGACGTGCTGAATATGAGGACGCCAACGCCCGGCACAAAAAAGAGGATGACGAAAAAGCCGCGATGATGGGTTCGATGTTCGGCGGTGCCGTTCCCGGTGATGACGAAAGTCTGAAGAAATTTGCCGAACAGCTCTCCAAATATGACGGCTGGAACAAGGTTAAATATGTCGGAAATAATCTGTTCGAGGTGGAATATGCCATTAGCGGCCGATTCGACCAGACATTCTCTTTCCCGTCCATACCCAGCGCCACCATGCAATTCCCGTTTGTGCAGATTATCCGGCGTAAAGGGAGAGAGCTGGAGATCCTGACCCCCGCTATGGCGGGTCCGGGCGGACTGTTCGGCGCAATGGCAATGAAAAATATCGGCGACAAGGAAATGCCTGAAATGTCGCCTATCGAAGGAACATTTGTGATCGAAACTGACGGTGAAGTTTTGACCAATAACAGCGCAGATGGCTATGTTAGCGATGGAACGAACAAGAGCATGACATGGAATGTCGGCGCGGGCGGCGTCTTAGGCGAAAGCCCTCGCGCCATTGTCAAACTGGCTCAATAGCAGACAAAACGACCAAAAAAAGGGAGCATATTATTGCTCCCTTTTTAATATCAAATTGTCGAAGAATTTAGTCTTCTTCGGCGATTTTTACTTTCAAACCATCAAGATCATCATTCATTTCAATCTGGCAGCTGAGGCGCGAAAATTCGTCACGGTGATCACTGCTTTCCAGCAAATCATCTTCGTCTTCGGTCATCGCTGGCAACTTGTCTTTCCAATCAGCATCGATATGCACATGGCAAGTTGCGCAAGAACAGCAACCGCCACAAAGCGCCAATAATTCGTCAAATCCATTATCGCGGATCGCTTCCATGACGTTTATGCCATTTTCGACAGTTACTGTTTTTTCTTCGCCGGATCGGTTGGTCACATGAATTGTTGGCATATAAACCCCTTAGGTTGTGTTATTTTAAAATCCGGCACGCTATGTTCGCTCGATCAAAAAGAATCAAGGCCGGAAACGGTCAATAACGCAAGGCAGCACCGCGATGGGCCTATCAAAAGAGATGATCAAGACTAGCCTTGATGCAATTCGCATTGTCGAACCCCGCCTAGGAGACGCGATTGGCGCAGCTGGCTATCCCGAACCACGGATTAATCCCGAAGGCTATCAGACTTTGCTGCGCACCATTGTCGGTCAACAGGTCAGCGTGGCTTCTGCCGCAGCTGTCTGGAATAAGCTGGAAGCCCTGTTGGGTGCTGGTTGCCCGGCAGAAGCGCTCATAGCAACTGATTTTGACGCATTACGCGCCTGCGGCCTGTCGCGCCAGAAACAGGGCTATGCACGTAGTCTGGCCGAGCTGATAATAACCGGCGAACTAGACCTCAGCAACCTCCCGCAAGATGATGAAGAAGCGATTGCACTGCTCACGCAGGTTAAAGGCATCGGCCGCTGGTCGGCGGAAATCTATCTGCTCTTCGCCTTGGGTCGCCCCGATATTTGGCCGGCGGGTGATCTGGCGATCCAAGCCGGCGTCGGCGACATATTGGGCCACGACACGCGGCCATCGGAAAAACAGCTCAGGGAAATTGCATTGCCTTGGTCACCCCATCGCGGGTCAATCGCGATTTTCATTTGGCATCATTACAATACGATGGTGATGTAACGCTTGGGGGAGAGGCAGGCTATTTTTTCAACCCGGGATTAAGCGCCAACACTTCTTCCATAAACGACCGCGGTTTTTTCCAGAATTTCGTCCGGCGATTGAACCTATACCCCAGAATAGCAATCACCTCGCTGGCAAAGTGAACACAGTTGCGCTTGTCGAGACTATAGCTTTTCTGAGGCATTTTGCGCCATTTGGCGATCACATCCAACAGCTCGCGATATTTATTATCTGCAACGGTAACGGTGAAATGGGGATTGCTGCTGGCAATATATTTGGCCTTGGGCGTCTCCACCTTGCCCTTGACCGACCCCCATAAGATTCCCGGAGAAACATTGACCGCTGTGAATCCAAAGCTGGTATCGACGGTCTCACCAGTCTCCAGCTTGCCCTTCAACACGAAGAAGGCGTGCGGAAAACTTTTACCGAAATCATGGGAGTAGAAAGTCACGGCCACTTGCGCCTGGGCCGGAACAGCTGCCATGAAAAGAGGGATAAGAACGGCTAGAACATGCAGCCGGAACATCATAAAAAACTGTCTTGTCACTTACTTATCTTCCCCGTTTTTAATCTGTTCATCCAACCAGCGTGCCGCCTGTTTGGGCGATTGCTTGTCCGCTTCGCGGTCGACCTTATAATTGGCCTCTCGCATATTATCCACCGTGATTGCGCTGACAAGCGCTTTGATGGCATTGCCTCTTAAGATGGGATTGCGCCATAATGACGGCTGAAATTTTAGAGACTAATGGCCGGACCGGAGGCAGCAGGGGTGGACGTCATCACGATCACTATTGACTAGCTTTCGGCAATATGTCCAATCGCTCTTGACCTGATGGTGAAAAACCGCTCGAATAAACATCAATGTCAATAAGACGATAGAAATTACGGGTGAAGACAATAATGGCACATCAAAGCGGACAGAAATCAATATTCATTACCGGCGGCGCGTCGGGATTGGGCCGTGAAGTCGCGCGTTATTTTGCCGAGCGGGGCTGGTTTGTCGGACTAGCCGATATTAATGATGATGGCCTCGCAGAAACAGCCGCCATGCTGCCTGAAGGCGCGAGTTCAATACATCATCTCGACGTGACAGACCGGAAGCAATGGACATCCGTTGTGGAGGAATTTGGGGCCATTACCGGCGAACAGATGACCGTGTTGTTCAACAATGCCGGCATTGGCACCGGCGGGCCAATTCAGGAAATGACGGATGAAGATATCGATCTGATGATCGCGATCAACTTTACCGGTGTCATTAGCGGTACCCGCGCCTGTTTCGATTTGCTCAAAGCCACGCCCGATAGCTGCGTCCTCTACACCGCCTCAGCCGCCGGTATTTACGGTGTTGCTGATCTCAGCATTTACAGCGCAACCAAATTTGCCGTCCGCGGTCTGGCCGAATCGCATGATATCGAATTCCGCAAATATGGTATCAAATCCCGATCTCTCATGCCCGGCTTTATTGATACGAATATCATTTCCGAAGTCGCCGAAGGATCGAACATGAGCGGCAAGGAAATGCTCGAATCCTCTGGCGTCCTGGTCAGCCCGATTTCCATTATCGGACCCGAAGCCTGGAAAGCCGTTCACGGCGATAAAGTCCACACGCCGGTCAATAAAATGGCGAAGCAGCTGGCCTTTGCGGCGCGCTGGATGCCCGGCCAGTTGCGCAAACAATCTGTCGCACTGACATCAAGCTTAGGTGAGATTTTAGCGGGTGCAGACCAACCGCCCAAAAGCTAAAGACAGGCTTCGATAATTTTTGCCAGATCAATATCGCGCTGCGATAATCCGCCTTTCTCGCCCGCATCATGGGTTGTGAGCAATATGTCCACCTTGTTATAAATATTGGACCATTCGGGATGATGATCGGCTTTCTCGGCATGCAGGGCTACACGGGTCATGAATGCAAAGGCTTCGGTAAAATCGGCAAATTTAAACTTGCGGCTAATCGCATCGCGGCGGCGGTCATATTCCCAGTCCGCCAATCCGGATAACGCCGCCTCGCGTTCCGCGTCATTCAATTGTGCAACCATATTTCCATACTCCTGACTTGGCTTTACTGTCGTTTCATGGCTTAAGCCTTTCCCATGAAGTCTGGGGTGTCAACTGAAATGCGTGATATACAAGGCAATGGCCTGCGCGCCGAAACATTGTCCTGCGTACGCGGCGACAAATTGCTGTTCCGGAATTTGAATTTTGCCTTAACCCCGGGACAGGCGGGGCTGATCACCGGCCCTAATGGCGTCGGCAAATCAAGCTTGCTGCGGCTTATCGCAGGGTTGCTGGACCCTTTTTCCGGAACGATTGAAACACCAGAATCGACTGCACTTTGCGATGACAGGATGGCTCTGGATGAAAACCTACCGCTTGGAAAAGCATTGCAATTTTGGGCAAGGCTCGATGGCAAGAACGCCGATCATTGCGATGCGGCTATGGCATCTGCAGGCATGAAACATCTCGCCGAAGTCCCGATCCGTTATTTCTCTACCGGTCAGCGGCAACGCGCGCGGCTCGCCCGAACATTTTTAACCGGTGCCAATTTGTGGCTTTTGGACGAACCAGCCAACGGCCTCGACAAAGCTTCTGTGGAATTGTTAGGCCGAACTTTGCAGGTCCATCTGGACCGCGGCGGCATGATATTGGCCGCGAGCCATATTGCCCTGCCGATAGCCTTTAACCTGTCACTGGAATTGACGGCAGTGGAACAATTGGATGCCCCGCTATGATCGGCGCGCTCAAGACCCTGATCTGGCGCGATGTCCGGCAAAGCTATACGAGCGGCGGGACTTGGCTGCCGGTGATTTTCTATCTTTCGGCCGCAACCTTATTCCCCTTTGCAGTGGGGCCAGATCGCGACTTGCTGCTCCAAACCGGTGGCGGAATATTATGGATCGCCGCCTTGCTTGCGACGTTGTTGCCGCTCGACCGGCTGGTGCAGCCTGATCTCGACAATGGACTTTACGATCAATTGCTGGTGCGCGGCCTCACGGACGAACTCATCGCCTTTGCCCGATTAATTTCGCATTGGCTGGCCTTTGGTCCGCCTTTACTCTTCGCGGCTTTCCTCGCCAGCGGATTAATGGGGCTTGAGGGGCAACCGCTCATCACCCTGCTCGCCAGCCTCGCCATCGCAACGCCAGCTCTTGCGGGACTGGCGGTGATGATCGCCGCTCTGACCGCTGGACTGAAAGGCGCAGGCGCACTGGGTGGATTGCTGCTTGTGCCGCTCGCCATCCCGCTGTTGATTTTCGGTGCGGGGAGCCTGCAGGATCAAAGCGGCAGCGCATTATTGTTTCTCGCCGCGATATCCCTGTTGCTGGTCGCAATTACGCCTTTTGCCGCTGGAGCAGCATTAAGTGCAGTTCGGGAATAAGCGTCGGCAGTAACCCAGTCCGTCCCTTCGCCTATCCTGATAAACGAAATGCCCACCGGCCGCGCGCAGCGCTACCAGTGGGCATTATTCATCGCAGAGCCGCCGTTTAGAAACGGTCGGCGTTCATAACTTTGGTCCAGGCTTTAGCAAAGTCGTTGACGAACATCTGGCCTGCGTCGTCGGCTGCATAGACTTCGGAAACCGCGCGCAATTCGGAATTCGATCCAAAGATCAGATCGACCGGGGTCGCGGTCCATACCAGATTTCCGCTATCACGGTTGCGGCCCTCGTAAAGCCCGGTTTTCGTCGCTGACTTCGACCATTGCGTCTTCATATCAAGCAGGTTGACGAAAAAGTCAGTGCTCAGCTGGCCGCGGCGGGAGGTAAATACCCCGTTGGTCGAGTTCCCCGCATTCGCACCGATCGCACGTAAACCACCAACCAGCACCGTCATCTCGGGCACGGTCAGGTTGAGCATGTCAGCCTTGTCGACCAACGCCGCCGCCGGATCAAGGTCGGCTTTCGCGGAATAATAGTTGCGAAAACCATCGGCCTTGGGCTCGAGATAAGCGAAGGATGCCGCATCAGTCTGTTCTTGCGTGGCATCGACACGTCCGGGTGTAAACGGCAGGGTGACCTTATGGCCGGCCTTGTCCGCTGCCTGCTCGACCGCTGCATTGCCGCCGAGTATGATCAGGTCGGCGAGCGAGACCTTCTTGCCACCCTTGGCGCTCTTGTTGAAATCCTTCTGGATCGCTTCCAGCTTGCCAAGCACTTTGGTCAGTTCCGCTTTGTCATTGACCGACCAGTCGCGCTGCGGAGCCAGCCGCAACCGCGCACCATTGCCACCACCGCGCATATCGGTGCCACGGAAGGTCGAAGCCGAGGCCCATGCAGTGCGCACCAGTTCAGGCGTCGCAAGGCCGGAAGCCAGGATTTTCGACTTGAGCTGCGTCACATCCGCATCGCCGATCATGGCATAGTCCGCTGCCGGCAGCGGATCCTGCCAAGTGAAAGTCTGGCTCGGCGAGTCCTTTCCGACATAGCGGGCCGACGGGCCGAGGTCGCGGTGAGTCAGCTTGAACCACGCACGCGCGAAAGCATCCTTGAACTCCTCGGGATTGTCGTGGAAACGCTGGGAGATCACGCGGAAACCGGGATCTTCTTTCAGTGCGATATCGGTAGTGAACATGATCGGCGCATGGGTCTTGCCCTTGACATGGGCATCGGGGACCAAATTGGCGGCAGAGGGAGCACTGGGGATCCATTGTGTCGCTCCGGCCGGGCTCTTCGCCTTGACCCAATCGAAACGGAACAGATTGTCGAAATACTGGGTCGTGAAAGCAATCGGGTTAGACGTCCACGCCCCTTCCAGACCGCTGGAAATCGTATCCTCGGCGTTACCCTTGCCGCACTTGCTTTCCCAGCCCAATCCCTGTTTTTCGATTCCGGCAGCGGATGGTTCCGGGGCCAGGCATTCGTCAGGTTTATGTGCACCATGCGCTTTGCCGAACGTGTGACCACCAGCAATCAGCGCCAGCGTTTCCTCGTCGTTCATTGCCATATTGCCAAAGGCACGGCGAATATCGGCAGCGGCCGAAAGCGGATCATGATTGCCGTTCGGACCTTCCGGATTGACGTAAATCAGTCCCATTTGCGTCGCAGCGAGCGAACCCTTGAGATTGCCTTTGCCGTCCCGGCGATTATCGGTCAGCATCTTGGCTTCCGGGCCCCAGTAGACCATGTCCGGCTGCCATGCGTCGACGCGGCCGCCGGCAAAGCCGATGGTCTTGAAGCCCATATCTTCGAGCGAAACATTGCCGGCCAGCACCATCAGGTCACCCCAGGACAGCTTGCGGCCATATTTCTGCTTGATCGGCCAGACCAGACGGCGCGCCTTGTCGAGGCTGATATTGTCGGGCCAGCTATTGAGCGGTTCAAAACGCTGTTCTCCGCCATCCGAGCCGCCGCGTCCGTCACCGACGCGGTAGGTGCCGGCACTATGCCAAGCCATACGGATGAAGAAGGGACCGTAATGACCATAGTCAGCCGGCCACCAATCCTGCGAAGTGGTAAGAACCTTGCGGATGTCCTCCTTGACAGCATCAAGGTCCAGCGAGGCGAATTCGGCGGCATAGTCATAGTCTGCGCCATAGGGATTGGACTGGGCTTCGTGCTGGCGAAGCGCTGCAAGGTCGAGATTCTGTGGCCACCAGTCCTTGTTGGACATCACGGTCTGCTCTGCATGGGCGGGGCTGGCGAACAGCACCGGCGTCATCGATGCAGCCAATAAGGCGAACAGCGACACTTTAGATTTGGTCATATTTCTCTCCTTTGAATTTTCGAACCTGATTTTAGGCTCATCAGAAGAGATAATATAATCAGTAAATTTCCTGAGAGTGATCGGACCGACCGATCAACGTCGCGTCGAGACAACATTGTCGCAGAAGCGTGAGGATAGACGGTGAGCGGATGGTAAAAATTACGGGGCTGATCCTGCCCACCCTAAATTCCGCCGTCGGTCACTTCATAGCCAGCTTCTTCCAATCCCGCTTTCAACGCCACGCGGCATGTTTCGAGATCATGTGGCTCGGTCGATCGTATGACAAAATTGGCGCCGACCGTGCCGTTACGGAAAAACGGATAGCTTCCAATTGCGCAGCTTTCATACGCCTTTTCCGCAACTCGCAATATATCGGCAATCTCGCTTTCCGGAGCCCAGGCACCCAGCGTGACAGACAATAAAGGCGCGCCGCCTTCCAGCGTTCCGGTCAGCGCATCAAGCATCCCGGCAGTAATATGCGGCACACCAGCCATCAGGAACAAATTGCCGATCATGATTCCAGGAGCACCAGACATGCGGTTTTCGATTAGCTCGGCCCCATAGGGTACCCTCGCCATGCGCAAGCGGCCTTCGTTAAGCCCGCCTTTATCAGCATAATAATTTTCAAGTATCGCGCGCGCGGTCGGGTGAATTACCACATCCACACCCAGCGCCTTGGAAATGGCATCGACCGTGATATCATCATGGGTCGGGCCGATCCCGCCGGTAGTAAACAGATAATCATTGCGCACGCGCAGGATATTCACAGCCTCTGCAATGGCATCCATATCATCAGCAATCACGCGTACCTCGCCGAGCCTGATGCCTTGCACATTCAGCCATTTTGCGACCTGCGCGATATTTTTGTCCTGCGTCCGGCCAGAAAGGATTTCGTCACCAATGATGATCAGCGCTGCGGTATAGATTCGTGATTTTTCAGTCATACCAACTCTATAGAGCGAATGCCCGTGGATAGGGAACAGCAAAGATCATCCATCCTGAAATCAAGGGGAGCTAGCGCGCAGGGCGGACATTACTGGCAAAGTCTGCGGTATAATCAGCGCGCGGTGGCCGTGCGACATTCCGGGGCGTGATCGACTTCCAGACGGGGTCGCTGCCTAGCCGGCCACGTTTAATTTATGTTGGTTAATTTAGGCCAAACAGCGTTACAATTTCAGGTATCGCCAAACTGACCCTCAATAGCTATATATCACCCATGACTGATTATTTGACTGTAGAAGAAGCCACCCCGCACAACCGGACTGGCGCGATTAAACTTCATGGGCCGGAAGGTTTCGAGGGCATGCGCAAAGCCGGACGGCTCGCTGCTGAAATTCTCGATGCGCTCGTGCCGCATGTGGTACCCGGTATAACGACCGGAGCACTCGACGATATGGTCCGCGTCCATGCTTTTCGTGAAGGTGCTGTGCCCGCCACACTGGGCTATCGCGGTTTCACCCACAGCTGTTGCACCTCGATCAACCATGTCGTTTGCCACGGTATTCCGGGCGATAAAAAACTGAAAGAAGGCGATATCGTCAATATCGATGTCACAGTTATCGTCGATGGCTGGCACGGCGATACCAGCCGCATGTTTCTGGTCGGCAAAGTACCGGTAAAGGCGGCAAAGCTGGTACAAAATACCTATGAATGTTTGATGCTCGGTATCGAACAAGCCAAACCGGGTAACCGGATGGGCGATGTCGCCCATGCGATCCAGACCCATGCGGAAGGCAACCGCTATAGCGTCGTGCGCGATTTTTGCGGCCATGGTCTTGGTCAGATGTTCCATGATGCCCCCGAAGTTGTCCATGCCGGACGCCCTGGCACCGGCCCGGAACTGCGCCCCGGCATGTTTTTCACGATCGAGCCGATGATTAACATCGGCAAATATGCCGTAAAAATGCTCGAAGACGGCTGGACCGCGGTGACCCGTGATCGTTCGCTGACCGCACAATTTGAACATAGTATCGGTATTACCGAAACCGGATGCGAAATATTCACCAAAAGCCCTGCTGGTCTGGATTGCCCGCCCTATACATAAACAGGCATCAGCCTTGACCGCAGCGCCCAAATTTAGCTAGTCCGTTAAATCAAGGTTAAATCCAAGCAGGTTTGGCCCGCTCGGGAGAAGTAAAGATGCGTCGTTTAGGACTATTTTTTGCAACATGTCTGCTGGCCGCGTGCCAAAACCAGACTGTGAATGAGAGCAGCACAGCGACCGCAAATGAGGATGCTGAATGGAGCAATATCGGCTTCGATTCCAAGGAACAACGCCATAGTCCTCTCGATCAGATAAACGAAAATAATGTAGGTGAGCTTGGCATTGTCTGGTTCAAAGACCTGCCCGATGCGCGCGGACAAGAAGCAACTCCGGTGGTCGTGGATGGAAGGCTTTATATCTCGACTGCCTGGTCCAAAATTTTTGCCTATGATGCAAAAACCGGCAAAGAAATCTGGTCCTATGACCCTGAAGTATCAGGTGCAAAGGCCGTTGATGCTTGTTGCGATGTGGTCAATCGCGGCATCGCCATTTCCCGCGGCAGAATATTTTTTGGCACGATAGATGGCCGGCTCATCTCGCTGGACGCCAATACTGGTGCGCGGCTTTGGGAAACCCAGACCACCGACAATAGCAAACCCTATACGATTACCGGCGCGCCGCGCGTAGTCAAAAATATGGTGCTCATTGGCAATGGCGGAGCCGAATTTGGCGTGCGCGGATATGTTACTGCTTATAACATATCCGATGGCAACGAAAAATGGCGGTTCTACACTGTGCCCAATCCCGAGGGTAAAGCCGATGGCGCAGCCAGTGACGAGGTTTTTGCAAAAGCCGCCAGTAAGACCTGGGGCGATGGCGAGTGGAAAGAGTCAGGCGGCGGCGGAACGGTCTGGGACAGCATCGTCTATGATGAAGAACTGGATCAGCTCTATTTCGGTGTAGGCAACGGCAATCCGTGGAATCATGGACTACGTTCCGGCGGAGAAGGGGATAATTTATTCCTGTCCTCGATTGTCGCTGTAAATCCCGATACCGGAAAATATCTCTGGCATTATCAGGAAACACCGGCGGAATCGTGGGATTATACCGCGACCCAGCATATCATCATCGCCGAAGTGGATTGGCCCGTTGCCATCAAAAATAGCGCGAAGGACAAGTCCCCCGTATCAACCTTAACAGAAAAGCGCAAAGTGCTGTTTCATGCGCCCAAAAACGGCTTTTTCTTTGTGATCGACCGGACCAATGGCCGACTGATGAGCGCGCAGCCCTATGTCGAGAATATCAATTGGGCCGAAGGCTACGATATGAAAACCGGCCGTCCGATCGAAAATCCGGACGCGCGGTTCTACAAAACCGGTAAGCCCTTTGTTGCGATTCCGGGCGCATTGGGTGCCCATAACTGGCATCCGATGAGCTATAATCCAGCCACCGGGCTCGTCTATATTCCGGCCCAGCAAATCCCGCAGGGCTATGAAGTTCCGACCTCTGATATTGATAAAAAACGCGACCGGCTGGGCTTTAATGTCGGGATCGGCTGGGCGGTTGGCCAGCTGCCCGATGACAAGGATATCTATAAGGCTGCTATTGCTGCCACCACGGGCAAGCTGGTAGCCTTTGACCCCAAGGCCGGTAAGGTTGCATGGTCGGTTGATTATCCAGCCGCTTGGAATGGCGGTACTATGACAACCGCTGGTAATCTTGTGTTTCAGGGCACTAGCTTAGGGCTGTTCAAAGCCTATGCCGCGGATAGTGGCAAAGAGCTTTTGAGCATGGATATGCAGTCCGGTATTGTCGCGGCACCTTCCACCTATATGATCGATGGCGAACAATATATCGCGTTCCTCACCAGCAAAGGCGGCGCCTTTCCATTGGTAGCGGGAGTTGCGGGCGGAGCATCCCGCAAAATTCCCAACATCCCGCGACTGGTGGTGATGAAACTAGGCGGCAAAACCACCCTGCCCGCGCTACCAAAGAAAGACGAAATTGTCTGGAACCCGCCAGAACCAACCGGCACACCGGAACAGGTGGCCGAGGGTAAGGCGTTATACGGCCGCTTTTGCCTCGTCTGTCATGGCGACAGTGCGGTGGGCAATGGCTTCACCCCTGACCTGCGTGTCTCGGGCACATTGCCCAGCGCGGAAGCATGGGCCTCCGTCATTACCGGCGGGGCGCTGAAACAACATGGCATGGTGAGCTTCTTGACGCAGCTAAAGGCCAATCAGGTTGAAGCGTTACGCCATTATGTGATTGACCGGTCCAACTGGACCAAGGCCCATGTCGCCGAAGATACCGCCCCTGTCGCACGTTAGACGGGGCGGGAGATTGCTGCCTAAAATTTAGGCTGCGTCGTTCAAAATTGCCTGTTTTTTGGACGGCATTGAAAGTCTCTTCATTTGCCTTTAGCAGTTTATCAGCGATTCTTTTCCCTATTCCAATCTGGCATGGTAATTGAATTGTTCTGGGCAAGTGCGCCCGACTCTGGTGCCGCATGCGTGCGCCAGAGAAAAAGCAAACGGGACAGGGACGATTAAAATGAAAAAGATCGAAGCGATCATCAAGCCTTTCAAACTCGACGAAGTTAAAGAGGCGCTTCATGAAGTTGGGGTATCCGGCATCACCGTTACTGAAGCCAAGGGTTTTGGCCGCCAAAAGGGCCATACCGAACTTTATCGCGGCGCGGAATATGTCGTGGATTTCCTGCCCAAGGTGAAGCTGGAAGTCGTTGTCGATGACAATCTGGCCGAACGGGTTGTCGAGGCCATCTCGACCGCCGCCCAAACCGGCCGCATCGGCGATGGCAAAATATTCGTCATTCCTGTCGAATCAGCGCTGCGCATCCGGACCGGTGAACGCGATAGCGATGCCATTTAATCTTCGCCTCTCAATAAATTTAAACCAACAACCAAACCAAAACTAAACCAAGGACAATATAAATGGGCAATACAGCTGCAGATATCATCAAACTGGTTAAGGAACATGAGATCGAATGGATCGATGTTCGCTTCACCGACCCACGTGGCAAATGGCAGCACCTGTCCATGTGCGCCGAAGTTGTAGACGAGGACATGCTGGAAGAAGGCTTTATGTTTGACGGCTCTTCGATCGAAGGCTGGAAAGCGATTAACGAATCCGACATGATCCTGCGCCCTGATCTCGACGCGATGTATATGGATCCATTTTCCGCGACACCGATGATGATATTGGTTTGCGATATTGTCGAACCCGGTGATGGATCGCTTTATAGCCGTGACCCGCGCTCAACCGCGAAACGTGCCGAAGCCTATCTGAAGTCCACCGGCATTGGTGATACAATCTATGTCGGACCAGAACCTGAATTTTTCATGTTTGACGATGTGAAATTCGGATCCGGCTATGACCGTTCCGGTTTCCAAATCGACGATATCGAGCTTCCAACCAACAGCGGCCGTGAATATGAAATCGGCAATATGGGCCACCGTCCCGGCGTAAAAGGCGGCTATTTTCCTGTAGCTCCAGTCGACAGCGCCGTGGACATTCGCGCTGAAATGGTCGCCACCATGATGGAAATGGGCCTGCCCATGGACAAGCACCACCATGAAGTGGCCGCTGCGCAGCATGAACTGGGTATTACCTTTGGTACATTGGTTGAAACCGCTGACCGCGTGCAGGTTTATAAATATGTCGTGCAGCAAGTTGCGCATGCTTATGGCAAAACAGCGACGTTCATGCCGAAGCCAATTAAAGAAGATAATGGCTCGGGCATGCACACCCACATGTCGATCTGGAAGGAAGGCAGCCCGCTTTTCGCCGGAAACGAATATGCTGGCCTGTCGGAAATGTGCCTCCACTATATCGGTGGTGTGATCAAACATGCCAAAGCGGTCAACGCATTTTCCAACCCGACCACGAACAGCTATAAACGCCTCGTTCCCGGCTTTGAAGCCCCTGTATTGCTGGCCTATTCCAGCCGTAACCGGTCTGCTTCTTGCCGTATTCCATATGGTGCTGGCGATAAAGCGAAGCGGGTTGAATTCCGGTTCCCTGATCCGCTTGCCAACCCGTATCTGTCAGCAGCAGCGCTGTTGATGGCCGGTCTTGACGGTATCCAGAATAAAATCCATCCCGGTGAAGCGATGGACAAAAACCTCTATGACCTGCCACCAGCAGAGCTAGCAGAAGTACCAACGGTTTGTGGTTCGCTGCGTGAAGCGCTCGAAGCGTTGGAAGCCGATAATGAATTCCTGCTTAAAGGCGATGTCTTTACCAAGGATCAGATTGAAGCTTATGCCGAACTGAAATGGGAAGAAGTCAGCCGCTGGGAAACAGCCCCAAGCCCGGTTGAGTTTGAAATGTATTATTCTTCTTGATCAACGGCACGGTCCGTTAGCGCGGTTCGTACATGACAAAATAAAACCCGGGGCAAGCAATTGCTCCGGGTTTTTTATGACACTAGATTGGGACTGGCTTTAGCGCGATTCAATCCGCCTTTTTAGGATGTCCGATAGCATTTCTGATCTCGTCATTATCCGCACCCAATATCGGCGGATCGGCATAGACATTGGCCGGACTGGCTGAATAATAAACCGGATGTTTGATCGAACGATATTTGCCGGCTTTCTTGCCCTCACGCTCGGTCCAGAAGCCAACTTGTTCCAAATGCGGATCAGAGAGCACGTCAGCAATCTGGTTATAGCGCATGGCCGGGATATTATGTTCATCCATCAGTACCAACCATTCGTCAGTGGTTTTGGTCGCCGCAATTTCCTCGATCAGGGCGTAGAGCGCTGTAATATTCTTCGTGCGTTCGGAATAGGTTGCAAAACGGGGTTCGTCAAAAACACCCGGTTTCCCGCCCAGCTCAAAAAACTTTTCCCATTGTCCGTCACTATAGGGAACCAAGCCAATATATCCGTCTTTGGTCGGATAAGGCTTGCGATTAGGATTAACCGATCGGCTATAGGCAAGACGGCCATTGCCAGGAATAAATGTCTCGCCCCACAGATTTTCGACCATGTTAAACCAGGTAAAGGCTTCAAACATCGGCACTTCCACGAACTGGCCCTCGCCGGTTTTCTCTTTATGGTACATGGCAGCAAGCGTGGCATTGACTGCAAAAAGGCCGATGGTTTTATCTGCAATTAGCGATGGTGCGTAGAGCGGCCGTCCGTTATCGCCGCGCATCTCGAACAGGGATGCAAAGCCGGAGGCACACTGGATCAGATCATCATAAGCCTGCCGGTGTGAATAGTCCCCGCCTTGGCCAAAGCCCGCACAATGAACATATACGATGCCCGGATTAATCGCCTTAACCGCTTCATAGTCAAGCCCCAGCCGCTCCATCCCTGCCATCCGGACATTGTGAAAAAACACATCAGCATGTTTCAGCAGCTCCATGATGACCGCCTTGTCGTCGTCGTCTTTCGCATTGATCGTGATCGATTTCTTGTTGCGATTGAGCGCGGTAAAAATGGGCCCCAAATCACCGGTAGGACTATCGCCGGCATGGCGCATCATATCGCCGGCAAACTTGCCCTGATCATTCTCAATCTTGATGACATCTGCCCCCATATCGGCAAAGTTTAATGTAGCAAAAGGACCAAGGACAACCGTAGACATGTCCACAATTTTCAAGCCCTTTAAAGGCCCGGTTGGTTCCACATCCCATTTCAGTTCCGGCCATCCGCTCATCGCTATTTCCTCAATTTACCAGGTGCATCCATCAACCTGTCTGTTATCAGTTTTAACTGATCAATGAACTTTTAATTTAGAGGGACTAACAAGCATGGCTATTTTGGATCGGCAAGCACCAGTATTAATAGGCGTTGGCGAAGCAAGCGGACAATCTCTGGGTCTCGAATGGCCATCCCCCGTTGATCTGGCATCCGCAGCGGTCAAGGCCGCGCTTACAGATAGTGGTGCAGCCGGAAAACTTGCAGCCTCGATCGATTGCCTGCTCGCCACCCGCCTGTTTCAGGACAGCGGCGTAATGCATCAATATGGATCACCAGACAATCTACCCGATGCCATAGCGCAGGCATCGGGGCTCGATCCTGCGCAGCTCGTCTATGGTGATGTCGGCGGTCAAAGCCCGCAAAAACATATTAACGAACTGGCCATCCAGCTTTATGAAGGGAAGATCAAATCCGCCATAGTCTGCGGTTCTGAAGCCATTGGCACAGTGAAACGGGCCCGTAAATCCGGCCATGAGATGGACTGGAATCAGCCTTCGGACCGTGACTTTATCGACAAGCGTACGGATTTCTCAATCCTTACCAAATATGAAATACGCCACGGCATTATCTCCATGCCCATAGCTTATGGCTTACTAGAAAATGCGCGGCGCAACCGTCTGAATATGGACCGCGCAAGCTATGCCAAAGATATGGCCGCTTTATGGTCTGCTTTTTCCACTGTTTCGACTTCTCGCGAGCATGCCCAATTTGCAAAAAACTGGAGCGCGGAAGAATTGCTGCAAGATGGCGGCGGCAATTATCAGTTAAACGATCCCTATCGCCGCTGGATGGTCGCGCAGGATGCTGTCGCATTAGGCGGGGCGGTGATCCTGACCACCGCCGGTCATGCAGCCGATCTCGGCATTGCAGAAGATAGGTTGGTGTTTCTCCATAGCGGCGCAGATTCAAGTGCGCCCCTTATCAGCGAACAGATAGACCTGTCGCGGTCCCCTGCCATTGACTGGGCCGTGGGCAAAGCGTTGGACCTTGCCGATTTGAATGCCGGTGATATCGGTCCAATCGATATTTATAGCTGTTTCCCTGTTGCCGTATCGCTGGCAATAGAGGCGCTGAAGCAGCCGGACCGCTCGCTTTCGAGCTATACATTGACCGGCGGGTTGAGCTTTTTCGGTGGTCCCGGTAATAGTTACAGCACCCATGCCATTGTGGCCATGATTCAGACCCTCCGCAAAGATGGCAGCAAGCCCGGCATGATCTCGGCCAATGGCGGCGCGATCAGCAAGGAATCGGTTGGCATTTATGCCGCACAGCCAGTGAAAGCAGGCTGGACACCGGACTTGATCGCCACGCCCAATTACATGGGGCCCGACAAAGGCACTAAACCAGCCCATTTCATGTCGGGAGACAGCATCATCAAAAGCTATGTCCTGCCCTATGTGAAGGGAGTCGCTGGCGCGGCGACGCTTTGGTTGCAAGATGAGAACGGAATTCCGTGCATCGGATTGCTGGAAAACACGCCGGAAAACACCGACCTGATTGGCAAGACCGTGACGATCAAGTCGGACGGAAAACGCAACCACGCGGTTCTTGTATGAGCAACTTGGGGTTCGCCCGCACAAGCTACCCGACTAGGGTAGAGTGAGCCAAGCGCTTTCCTACAAGGCCGCCGCCATGCTATTCTAATCACGCTCTTTCTCAGCTTTGAATATTGATCCCAAACAAATCCCCGCACGCGCAAAAGGGGGTGTGGTTTGTGTGAACTTTGGAATAAATTCCGCGCACTAAACAGCCTAAAAGGACCATGTGTCCTTTGTAAACTTCATATGGAAGTGGCTAGGGTTAGTGGTCCTCTGGATTACCATATGATCTGCAAAGTGGACTATCTGCTCAAGCTGCTGGTCCGCGATGTCGCCGACTATGACCGGGTATATAAAAAGCTGATCAAGGCGGTCCCTTTATCCAATGTATCCGCCAGCTTTGCGATGCAGCGAATCAAATATGAAACGGCTGTGCCGGTTTGAGCGTGCTTCGGATGAAAAATGATCAATGAATTCGTCAAATTGGAGTTTATGTTCTCCAATTAATTTTTCCCTCCGTGCATATATCGCGCTGATATTGAGCTTTAATTTCATCGCAAATGAAATCCGCCCCTGCTTCGAAATCTCTTTCTAAATACTTTGGCGACCCAGGACGAAATGATTGTGGGTACAACTCTGACATCGCTTCATTGCTGATTATCCTGCCGTCATTTTCCGCTTGCTTGGCTTCTTCGACAAGCGAAGAATTGCATGCTGTAGTAAGAGCGAGAGCAGGAAAACACAGCCAATACGTTACAGTTAAGCTTAGTTTCTTTATGCGTTCCGAATAATTCATCTCACCTCCCCCGCGGCTTATCGTGGGCAATAAGTTTGCCGTTATCGAAAGCTCGGATCAACTAAATCCAATGCCCGCTATCAGTGTGGATACCAAAATCACCCAACAACTAACCCCATCAAACCGCGACGACATCCTGCCGGATCGCCCCAAATATCGAATGGCCATCCGTATCCAGCATCTGGATTTTCACCGTATCGCCAGCGCTCATAAACGGTGTCTTGGGCGCGCCATCGTTGATTGTCTCGATCATCCGGATTTCTGCGATGCAGCTATAGCCCAGCCCGCCTTCGGACACCGGCTTGCCGGGCCCTCCGTCAGCATCCTGATTAGACACAGTGCCCGAACCGATAATCGTACCCGCAGATAAGGGCCGCGTTTTGGCCGCATGGGCCACTAGCTGTGCAAGATTAAATGTTGCATCGACACCGGCATTGGCGCGGCCAAATGGTTCGCGGTTATAATCGATTTGCAGTGGAAGATGAATGACGGACCCTTTCCACGCATCGCCCAACTCGTCGGGCGTCACACATACGGGAGAAAATGCGCTAGGCGGCTTGGACTGAAAAAAGCCAAATCCCTTGGCCAGTTCGCCGGGGATAAGCCCGCGCAGGCTGACGTCGTTGCACAGCATGATCAGCTTGATGTGGCCGGCTGCATCTTCCGCGCTCACGCCCGCAGGCACGTCGCCAGTGATAACGGCCACTTCGCCCTCCATGTCACAACCCCATTTCGGATCACCCAAGGGAATCGGATCACGGGGCGCCAGAAAGGCATCGGAGCCCCCCTGATACATCAGGGGGTCGCTATAAAAACTCTCCGGCACTTCTGCGCCGCGCGCTTTGCGGACAAGCTCGACATGATTGATATAGGCGCTTCCGTCCGCCCATTGATAGGCGCGGGGCAGAGGAGAATGGGCTTCCCGCTCATGAAAACGTTCGCAAGGTACGACTTGATGCTCCACATCCCTGTACAAGGCTTCGAGCTTGGGGGCGCAAACGTCCCAATTGTCCAAGGCGGCTTGCAAAGTGGGTGCGATATTATTCGCCTCGCAGCAACGGGTGAGGTCTTTAGAGACCACAACCAACCGGCCATCGCGTGAATCATTTTTGAGCGTTGCGAGTTTCATAAATATCCCACCTGTTGCTGAAGAGTGACCAATGAACGAGCATAGTGCGCCGGAATGCAGGAACAATCAACATGCAGGTTTAATGTTCGTCACGGGCCTTTTCATGCAGCCATGCAGCATGTTGCGGAGCCTTTTTGGTGCGACTCCATTCTTCCAGCATGTCGGGCGCGACCCGTTCTAATTCGGCCATTTCTTCGGCTGTTCCGGTATTGCAAGCCAGTTCGAGCCGGTGGCCATTGGGGTCAAAGAAATAAATAGATTTGAAAATACCATGGTTGGTTGGCCCGATGACTTCCAGCCCTTCGGCTTCGGCTCGTGCCTTTGCCGCCATCAGGTCATCCATCGTAGGCGCCTGAAACGCGATATGCTGAACCCATTCCGGAGTATTTTGATCTCTGCCCATTTCCGGCTGTTCAGGCAGTTCGAAAAACGCCAGAATATTGCCGCCACCGGCATCCAGAAACACATGCATATAAGGGTCATAGGCCCCGGTTGACGGGACATAGTCTTCCGAGAATGCGACCGTGAACGGCATGCCCAAAACACGCTGATAAAATTCCACCGTTTCTTTGGCATCTTTACAGCGATAGGCAACATGATGGATGCCGTTAATTCTAGGAGATGGCAGCTGTGTCATAGGACCGGTTCTTCCACATTAAGCACCCCGCGCGCGACTTGGTCGCGCTCAATGCTTTCGAAAAGTGCTTTGAAATTGCCCTCGCCAAAGCCATCATCGCCTTTGCGCTGGATAAATTCAAAAAATACCGGCCCGACCTGTGCTTCAGCAAAAATCTGCAATAGCAGCCGCGGTTCCCCGCCTTCGGTTGTGCCATCCAGCAATATCCCTCGCGATTGCAGGGCAGCGACGTCCTCGCCATGACCGGGCAAACGGCCATCCAGCATTTCATAATAGCTATTGGGCGGCGCGGTCATAAATGGCACGCCGAGTTTCTTAAGCCGGTCCCAGCAGGCGATCAGATCGTCACAGATGAGCGCAATATGCTGGATGCCTTCACCGTTAAATTCTCGAAGAAATTCTTCGATCTGGCCCTTGCCGCCCTCGCCCTCTTCGTTGAGCGGAATGCGGATTTTGCCATCTGGAGCCGTCAATGCTTTGGATGTCAGGCCGGTATATTCACCTTTAATGTCAAAGAAACGGATTTCCCGAAAATTGAATAGGCTTTCGTAATAATCCGCCCAATAAGCCATCCGTCCGCCATAAACATTATGGGTTAGATGGTCGATAATGTTAAAACCTGCTCCAACCGGATTGCGATCCACGCCGTCAAGATATTCAAAGTCGATATCATAGATCGATAACACTGCGCCGCGTTCTTCATCGGCATAACGGTCGACGAGATATACAATCGCCCCGCCAATACCGCGTATCGCGGGAATATGTAATTCCATGGGCCCGGTTTGTACCGCGACAGGCTCTGCACCTTTGGCCAGCAAATGATCATAAGCCTTGCGAGCGTCCTTGACCCGAAATGCCATGCCGCAGGCTGATGGACCATGTTCACGGGCAAAATACCAGGCCGCCGATCTAGGCTCATAGTTAATGATGAGGTTAATTTGCCCCTGCCGCCAAAGATGTACATCCTTGGACCGGTGTTGCGCGATCAGCGTAAAGCCCATCACCTCGAACACGGGTTCGAGGACGCCTTTTTCTGGCGCACAAAATTCTACAAATTCAAAGCCGTCGAGACCTGCCGGGTTTTCAAAGAGATCAGCCATCAGTACGTTCCTTACAAGCGAGGGCGTATAGTTTCATATGTAACTATACGCCCTCGCTATATGAAACGCAAGAGCGGCAACCGCTAAAGATTTAGGTAAAGCGCTGCCCCAGTTCAAACATGGCGACCGCTGCTTTTGCGGCCTCTCCGCCTTTGTCTTTCTGGCCCTTATCGGCCCGTGCCAAAGCCTGCGCTTCATTCTCAACTGTAATGATACCGTTCCCGATTGCCGCTCCATCTAGGGTCAGCGCCATAATGCCCCGCGCACTTTCGTTGGAAACAATTTCGAAATGATATGTCTCGCCACGAAGTACGACACCAAGAGCAACAAATCCGTCAAACTGGGCACTATCAATAGCTAAAGAGATTGCCCCTGGTATTTCCAAGGCACCAGGAACAGTAAGAGTTTCAAACGCATGGCCCGCAGATTCCAGGGCCGCCTTTGCGCCATCAAGCAGCATATCGTTTAGATGGTCATAAAAACGGGCTTCAACGATCAGAAATTTAGCCATTATGCGGCCTCCAATTCAGTGATAAGTTCACCGCTGGGTATCGCCCGTTGGCCAACGATGCACAAACCATATGCATCAAGACCAACCAGATCATGGCTGGTGTTCGACAGCAATTCCATATCGCTTACGCCCAATTCAGTAAGTATCTGCGCGCCTACGCCATAATCACGAATCTGATCCATATCCGCTGGCTTTTCGCCATTTAGGCGCCCCACTTGCCTAGAATAGAAATCCGCTGTCCGAGGGCTTATGAATACAATAATCCCTGACCCAATTTCACCGATGATTTTCATCGATTCTGCCAACATGCCGGAATGGTCTCCTGCTTTGCCAAATACATCATCGAACATAGAAGTGGCATGCATCCGCACCAAGGTCGGGCGATCAGGGTCAATATGCCCCTTTTGCACGACAATCTGCTCCGATTCGGTCGCGGTATTGTAAAATGTAATTGCCTTCCACTCTCCACCCCAGCGGCTGTGGAATGTCGCCTCGGCACGCTTCTCAGCGAGATGATCATTGCGCAAACGATAAGCGATCAAGTCCCGAATCGTGCCGATTTTCATACCGTGATGTTGGGCAAACTCTATAAGGTCGTCCAAGCGAGCCATTTCACCATCGTCCTTCATGATCTCGCAAATCACGCCGGACGGATTAAGCCCCGCAAGGCGGGATACATCAACAGCAGCCTCCGTATGACCAGCACGCACGAGCACACCGCCATTTCGAGCTTGCAACGGGAACACGTGGCCGGGCGTGACAATCTCGCTCATACCTTTGGTGCCATCAATGGCGACAGCCACGGTACGCGCACGATCCGCGGCCGAAATTCCGGTGGTTACGCCTTCGCGCGCTTCAATGGAGATTGTGAATGCGGTCTCATGGGCCGTTCGGTTATTCTGGCTCATCATGTCGAGTCCTAGTTCTTCGACCCGGTTCTTTGACATCGCTAGACAGATTAGCCCACGTCCATATTTGGCCATGAAGTTAATAGCATCAGGCGTCGCCATCTGGGCGGGAATGATAAGATCGCCTTCATTTTCGCGGTCTTCGTCATCCACCAGAATATACATGCGACCGTTACGCGCTTCATTGATAATTTCTTCCGCTGTCGCCATCACACCGCTGCCACCACGCGAAAGATATTTTTCTAACTTGCCGAGAGTTTCGGCCGTCGGATTCCAGTCAGGCTGGCCCAAGGCGCGCAAGCTATTCGGGTGAAGACCGGCAGCACGTGCTAGGCCGGTACGGGTTTCTGTACCGGAATCGATCAGATCGATCAGCTGTTCTATCAATATTTTGCTCATATATATGCCCTTTTACAATACTTATGGCACATCAATATCACATTATAATGTGATAAGTCCAGAGTCTCATCACATCAAATGTGATAACCTATTTTATGTACACAGCCGAGCGGCTGAAAACTATCTGAGCATTTCTGCTATGGGAGAACGCTTTCCCTAATATTGCCTACGCACAGGTCTACAATTTCGACGCAGATCTGACAGTTAAGTATTATCCCTGATTTAGTCACACCGGTTGGCCATTTAACTATCTGTATCAGATTTCGGGTTCAATACCGCGAACACGCCCATCAAGGAGTAATAGCTATGTCTTTACATATTGGCGATATCGCGCCAAATTTCTCAATTGAAACAACGCAAGGCCATATCGATTTTCATAATTGGGCTGGAGATAGTTGGGTTTTCTTCTTCAGTCATCCGGCTGACTTTACGCCGGTTTGTACAACGGAAATGGGCCGGACATCACAGCTCGTAGAGGAATTTCGAAACCGCAAGACCAAGCCGTTAGGCCTGTCCACCGATAGTGTTGCCGAACACCTGAAATGGATTGCGGATGTCAATGATACACAAAATACGGACCTGCAGTTCCCGATCGTCGCTGACCCTGATTGCAAGATTGCTAAGCTTTACGACATGATCCATCCGAGCGAGAGTGACACTGCTGCGGTGCGCTCTGTGTTCATTATAGATCCGGATAAAAAAATCCGGCTGACTATGACCTATCCAATGAGTGTGGGTCGGAATTTTGATGAAATGTTACGGGTCATTGATGCGCTACAACTTGGAGATAAACGGCACATCGCAACACCAGCCGACTGGCTGCCGGGCGGAAAGGTCATTATTCCACCGTCGATCAACAATGACGAAGCTAAAAAATTATTTCCCGAAGGTTGGGACGAACTGCGCCCCTATCTGCGCCTGACCCAGGCAAGCTAGAGTTTGCGGACGGCAAAACAAGCGCATTGCGGCGACTTCTGCATGCCACCTAATAATTGAAGGACAAATCATGGCGCATATCGAAACACCAACTATTCGGGAAGCTGTCGGCGTCTTTCAATCGGAAAAAAATCTGCAATCTGCAATAGATGACCTGCTGAGCCACGGTTTTGACAGATCCGAGATCAGCCTGCTCGCCCCGATAACAGCAGTGGAAGAAAAACTTGGCGGCCAATTTAAAAAAGTCGCAGAACTGGAAGATAATTCGGCAGTTCCAACGACTGCCTATATTCCGGTCGAATCTATTGGTGACGCCGAAGGGGCAATAATTGGCAGCCTCATCTATCTCGGCGCATTTGCCGGTCTCGTCCCGGTCATTGCTTCTGGCGGGACGCTGGCCGCTGCCGCGCTTGCCGTAGCACTCGCGGGCGGCGGTGGCGGAGCGATTGGGACCATTCTTGCCAAAATCGTCGGCCAACACCATGCCGAGTATATAGCCGACCAACTGGACCATGGCGGTCTATTGCTGTGGGTTCGGACATGGAATGACGGCGATGAAAAACGTGCGGTGCGAATTTTATCCGCCCATTCCGGTAGCGATGTCCATGTGCATGGCTTGCCCGAAAATCAGGAAATATTCGAGGATCAATTTCTAGGCATTGTTTCGGATACCGAGCAGCGGGCCTATAATGGAGAAAGCTATTTGCGAGTCAGTGACAGCGAATATTATGCCTTTGGAAAAGTCTTCCCGTCGGAACTTGAGGTTAAATCATATATAGACCGGCGCATCTATCTTGAAACTCTGCGATCGGACGCCATAAAAAATGGTTTGGATTTGAACGCCGCATTGCTTGATCCGGAAGGCGTATTCGAAACTCCTGACCAGTTGATCGCAACAGACTTGCCCAAAACAATGAAGTCCGAATTACTCAAACGCTGGGCCTATGAAGTCAAAGAGTTAGAACAAGCGACTAACGAAGGCATGCCGGTATATGAACAAACGGATCAACTCCGCGACATTGTTCTCGCGCTTACGCATTTGGATTAGAACCGGTTCGGTAGCTAAACGGTTGTAGCGCGAGGCAACACATATCTAAAGTACCACATCATTTATTCTAACGTGACCCTGATCTCAGTTATATGCGGATTTTCCATTGGCAACCAAATCGAATTTGTCGTCCCCTTGCCAATGGAGCTATCGCAGGAAAAATGTCCGTGCAAAGCCGACGCTCTAGCAGCCATATTTCCTAGACCCTTACCTTGAAAATCACCCTTAGTTAAAAAGCCTGTACCGTTATCGCCGATCTGAATGATCACGCCAGCAGCATGATTGTGCGTTGCCACTCTGCAACCGAACTGTACAACCGTTGCCTGTGCATGCGTCAGTATATTGCCAATGGTTTCCTGTAATATCCGTAAAATATGTAACGCTCCCGCCGGATCGAGCCATTTTAACGGCGGCAAGGATTGAACGTCCCATATAATTTCCAGGCCAGCGCTGTTTAGTTCTCGTTCCACACGATGGCGCAAATTTGCCAAAAGAGCGACAATGTCACCCTCTATGGGATCCAGCGAATCCACTCCAATGCGCAAATCCGTAAGCGAGCGGGAAAGCGTTTCAATTGTCTGTGGTGACTCCATGCGCTTTTTTGCGCCTGCAAGAGCGGTGATGAGGCTAGACCCTATCCCGTCGTGAATTTCACGCATCATACGTTCGCGTTCTTCTTCAACGGCAAGCGTAACCTGCAATCGCGCTCGTTCAGCTTCACTCTGGATTAGGTTTTGAGTAACCTCTGAGACCCGTGCTTCAAGCCTGAGATTGACATCTTCGACATGGATAAGAGCGGTTTGCAGACGATTGGTCAAAGTCGCATCGAACGTGGCAAAGATCAATAAGCCCCCATAAGGTTGGATGGCAACTGCCGCGCCCTTAAAGGCGCTGACCGAAATTAACAGATCGTGAAATGAAAATAATACTGCGACCGTTATGGCAAAAAACATGGACCAATAATTTACCTCTGTTGATCTGAAGCTTGCCCGCGCAAGCAAAAATAGCATGACGATACAAAGTGGAACGACCAGCAAAAAACTGGGCAGTTCACTCAATAAATTTTCGGTAAGGATACGCCGCGATACTAATGCGATGCCACATGTGCCAAAGATAAAGGAATAGACCCACCGGGCATTGGGCAATCGAAAATACGATACCGACATACCAAACACAATGGCCAACAAGGCAAATATTGAATCAGTCGTTAAAGTGTAGAATAGCTCTCTTTCTATCGGTGAGTTTTGAATAAAATAATGCAAATTGCGAAAAATCCAAACCAGTCCGACCAAAGATATCCATCCATATATATATTCTTTCGGACGTCTGGCCCAGAAGGTGATCGCTCCAATAACAAGCACTAACAGATAGCCGCTAACGATTTGTGGGCCGCTGATTTCGAAAAATTTTTGCCATTCATACTGTTTCTTTACAACAGCGTCCGGTCCAACCTTAATCGTACCCATGGAAAGCAATTGCGGTGGGGCCGTTTCGACACGGATAACTAGTTCATTTTTGCGCGGCAAAAGCAAGGCAGCGGGAATAGGCAAATAAAGCGGATGATTCCAGCCAAGAGTGCGGCCACTCCTATCTGTGGCCGAACGGTAGATCTGGTTACCGTTCAAATAGACTTGATAATTTTGTTCGACGGATTTGATGAATAGAGCGATGGGCTGTTGATCAAATATTTGGCGGTCAAATTGCATTTTTGCCCAAAAAGTCGGTGGATCAATTTTTGCCGCATAGGCCAGAGGCAGTAATTTTTTATCGGGAACATTGCCAGGAGCCCACCCTGATTTGGGAATAGTTTTTGAAGTCGAAAAGGCATAATCCGCTTTCGAAAAATCTATCACCCTTTGCGATATTACGTCTGATTTTCCGTTATTGTGGAAATGAATGTCCTCAACATTTTGTCGACTTAACCCCAATGATAAGACACCAAGGATGCTTACAAATAATATGGCAGCTAACCACCGCCAATAGCGGCTAATGAACATCAATTATGCCAAGGCTGGACCCTTCAAACACAGCCTCGGTACGTGAATTGACGTCCAATTTACGATAAATATTTTTGACATGAGTGCCAATTGTCAATTTGGAAACAGACAATAATTCCGCGATTTCCGGATTGCTAAAACCGCGCGCAAGCATGTTGAGAATCTCGATTTCTCGCACGGACAATGGTTCAACCAATGTCTTGTTTGTATCACTTTTAGGCTGTAATTGTATCAACAGCTGCCGAGCGATAACCGGACTAATCGGGGAGCCGCCCATACGGATATTGCGAATATTTTCGATACAATTTTCAAAATTTTCGTCTTTGAGAAGATATCCGCGCGCGCCCGCCTTGATGCTATCTAATACTTTGACCTGATCGGTAAAAATAGTGACGACGATTATATCCGCATTGGGGTGCAGAGCCGCAGAAACACGGATCAGTGAAATACCGCTGCCGTCGGGTAACCCAAGATCACAAAGCAATACATCATAGCCACCCGCTTCGATTAGAAGCAAGCCACTGGCCACATTACCGGCAACCGCAACCACCTCAATATCATCAGCCTGTTCCAGAGCAATCTGGAAGCGGTTAACCGTAACGGGATCATCTTCAATAATTATTACGCGGATCATGGGCTTTACCTTAAGTGGCATTCAATATGACCTTACGGCGTTTATTATGCCGAATTCTCGACAATTGCTAGTGACATTCCCGTTCACCAATTGCCCATCGAACACCAAACGTAACAATGCAGTCATGCGTCGGCATATAGAAATTTCGTCGTCGTCATTCCCTACCGCAAACGCGGTATTTTGGCTCACGCTCCCCTTCCCTAATTAGCAAACCATATTTTCGCGAAGGAACGCAATTCGGCGCGCAACCTTTGGCCACGGAATGGTACGCTTTTGGGGATGACAAAATGAACGCACACCATAAAATATTGAAAATTGCCGCGACTTGCGGTGTCAGCAGCATCGCGCTGGCCATTGCCAGCCCGGCCTGGGCCGATAATACGCCGGAATGTAATTTAAATGGCGGGGCGCTTTCACTTACAACCGAATGTGGCGCTTATTCTAAAGCAACGGCAGACTACGCAACCGCTGTTGGCGCTTATTCTGAAGCAACTGGACCCAACGCGACAGTGGTTGGTGCCGAAGCGAAAGCATCAGCGGACTACGCAACCGCTCTTGGCGCACTCACGAAAGCAACGGGGGATCAAGCAACCGCTCTTGGAGCATTGTCGGAAGCGTCAAGTAATGCTGCAACCGCAATTGGGACTGGAGCCATTGCTTCAGCAAGCAATACTACTGCGGTTGGCTGGCATGCGACCGCAGTTGGCGATTCTGGCGCGGCATTTGGCCTTGTAGCAAGTGCTGGCATTCAAGGCACAGCGATTGGTAGCAATGCTAACGCGCTGGGCGCCGGTTCCACTGGCGTTGGTTTCGGCGCCTCGGCTTCAGGCCTCCGTTCCGTCGCATTGGGAAATAATGCGCAAGCCCAGTCGATATTCACAGTCGCCCTAGGAGAGCGTGCAAATGCTACCGGGTTAGAATCGACTGCGGTAGGAACACAAAGCCTCGCTTCAGGCGGACAGGCCGCCGCCTTTGGAAAATTGGCAACTGCATCAGGCCTTTACTCTTTGGCCGTAGGCCGTCTTTCTGAGGCTACTGGTGAGGGCTCGTCAGCTTTCGGTGGAACAGCCCAAGCGACTGGGCAATATTCAACGGCGATCGGTTACTTTAGTAGGGCGAGTAAACAAGATTCAATGGCGTTGGGTTCTAGCAGTTTCGCGTCTGAAATATATGCCACTGCGATGGGTCATGGGGCCTGGGCATCCGGGAATTCAGCGAACGCCATTGGAACGTTTGCAATAGCCTCGGGAGATTCGTCGATAGCTTTCGGTGCTGGAGCGAACAGTAGTTCTAACAATGCGGTTGCCAGAAGAGGACTCGAATTGAGGCCTTAATCCATTGATTTATATGTATTATTTCAATGCGGAGATCGAAAAAGCCCACAAAAAGGCCCACAATGATGATTATTGGTCATTATGGACTTGCAGCCTGTTGGTCAGAAACTGGAATATTTAAGCATTATTTCAATTACTTAATACTTGTGGCCCGGCGGATAAGCCAAGGCATTTCGCCGGCATGACAACATGGCCTGTTCAGGTATCGAATATCTCGGCGTAGTGCTTTTCAATTACCGCCACTTCATGATCAGATAGCGCTGCAAATTCTATCTTCCGTGCGCGTGCTGACAGTGATCCGGCATTTTGTGCCAGAAATTTATGGAGTAAATCAGCTGTTGGACCTGGCATATCGGCGATTGCCTGGATGGCATCGTTAAAACGATCATAGCGCTCCAGAAATTCAGCCTCTTTCGGCAAGTCAATTTCAATGGTTTGAGCGACACATTCATAGATGAATTCTGCATGTGCCGTCGCATCGAAATAACGATAGAGGTCGGCAGTCTGGTTTGTCACCTCGACATTATTTTTAGGCGTCGCATGCCACTCGATAAGCGGCAGCGCCTTTCCTGAATGATTTTCCAGCACGATACGATAATCATCAATTCTTTCAAGTATCGCGGCCGAAACCGGAAACACAATACCAGGCGGATTAAAGCCTCGCTGAGCAAGCGCGTGATGAATGAGATAGCGGTGCAAGCGGCCATTGCCATCTTCAAACGGATGGATATAGATAAAGCCAAAGGCGAGCATGGCTGCGGCAACCACTGCATCCAATTCCCGGGAATGCGCATTTGAAAACTCGATCAAGCCATCCATCAGCATGGGGATGTCATCATGACGAGCGCTGATATGATCTGGAAGCGGTGCACCACTTGTGCGATCATGTTCACCGACGAAACCGCCTTCGTTTCGATAACCGAGCTTTACAAAGCGCGTATCATCAATGACGATATTTTGCAGTCGCTCAAACTCATCATGGCTGAGCGCCTGCTTGCCCGCTTCGCCAATTGCTTTGCCCCACCGTTGAATACGATTTTGGGGAGGGCGCTCACCTTCAATGGCATAGCTGGATTTGGAATCCTTCAAGAGCAGAAAAGCCGCTGTTCTGGCCAACACATCTTTCGGCAACTGCGCGATCCGTTCCTGCGCCTTCGTTGGCAAATCTTGTGCGAGAAAATTTACCAGTTTTTCCGTCCGGAATACCATCGGGCAGAAATCCGGCGTGCCAGGAAGATTGTTGGTCACTTTATAGCGTGGCAGCTTTACACCTGTCACACAAAATTGCTGTTTTGGATCAACGACACCAACGTAATTGGTAACCGGGGGTTCCGCCAGATCAATGGCGTCGCCGGTTAGCCATTCATAGAGAAACCACAGCCGCCGAGCATATGCTCCAGTTGGCGTGCCTTTAACGATCGCTTTTATCTGGTTAGCGCCGACCGCCATGAAAACTGCTTTCAGAACGTGTAGGTCTAGCCCTTCATATTTAAGAGCAAACACCAGATGGCCCTCAAGAGTGGCCTCGGGCTGGTGGCGCAAGCTCATAATGCGCGACTTTTCGTTGTCTATCACTTTGTGGTGAGCGCCGGTTGCGAATATTTTATTGGGAAGCGGAACCAGTAAGTCGAGAGCATCTATCAGAGCGCTATAACCAGCCAGTAACGCTTTTTCCGGAAACACTATTTCCTGAAAAACCGCTTTTGCAGGTGAAAAATCAATTTTTTTACTGCCTGGCATGACTTTATCTATTTTTCTTCCGATTTTCTATTTCTAACGGGCAAGTCCCATGAAAAGTCATATTAGCAGATGAAAACCTTTTTTTATACTCCCAATCTATGAAACTTCATTTTCTAATGAATTGCTTCAAGGCAAAAGATGCTTTCAGAATGAGCCTTAAAATAAGGCTGCCATCTTCCAGTACATCAACGGGGTCTACAACGCCCGGCAACGCCATTCATATCTGGGCGGCATAGAGCCTTATTTTAGCTTCACTGGACCACGTCTCCGTTATCGCATGGCGTGCCGTGGGTAGATGACCGACGGATATTGCGCGGGATCATCTTTGTGATCCGCAATGGTCTACGCTGGCGCGATGCGCCTGCTGCTTACGGACTGAAGCGTCCCGGGTTTGCTGGAGGCTCCTATCTGTGAGAAGGAGCTATAATGAGCAACGCAAGAAACAAGTTTTCGCCTGAGGTCCGCGAACGCGCGGTTCGGATGGTTGGTGAGCATCGTGCCGATTACGGTTCGGAATGGGCGGCAATGACCTCCATCGCTGGGAAGATCGGCTGTACGGCGAAGACGCTGCGCCGCTGGTGTCGTGAGGAGGCGAGCCGACGAACGGGGCCAGCGGCGCAAGCCGCCAGTGAACGGGAGCGCCTCAAGCTGCTGGAGCGCTGACGTAAAGGAACTTCGCCGTGCCAACGAGATTCTTCGCAAGGCATCGGCATATTTTGCGCAGGCGGAGCTCGACCGCCAAGGCAAATGGTGATGTCGTTTATCGACGACCATCGCAAGGAACTGGGTATCGAGCCGATCTGCCGCGAACTGCGGGTCGCCCCATCGTCCTACTACGAGCACGCTGCAAGGCTTGTCGACCCTGACAAGCGCTCGGTGCGGGCCCGGCGCGATGATGAACTCAGGCAGCAGATCGGGCGGGTCCACGAAGCCAGCTTCGGCCTCTATGGCACCCGCAAAGTCTGGCACCAGCTACGCCGCGAAGGGATCGACGTCGCCAAGTGCACCGTGGAGCGGCTGATGCGCGCGATGGGCTTGGCAGGAATAAGGCGCGGAAAAACCTGCGTGACCACCGTCAGTAATCCGAAGACACCGTGCCCGCTGGACAGGGTCAACCGCGAGTTCCAGGTCACCCGGCCTAATGCGCTGTGGGTCGTCGACTTCACCTATGTCCATACCTGGACCGGCTTCGTCTACGTCGCCTTCGTGATCGACGCCTTCGCCCGGCGGATCGTAGGCTGGAAGGTCAGCACCAGTGCCACGGCGGGCTTCGTTCTGGATGCCCTGGAGCAGGCAATCCATGCTCGCAAGCCAAGTGCCGACGATGGCCTGATCCATCATAGCGACAGGGGCGTTCAATATTTAGCCATGAGCTACACCCAGCGGCTGTCCGAAGCCGAGCTGGTGCCCTCGGTCGCCTCGACTTTGGCATGATGCCCCGCATCATGCGCCGCCTTCGCCGTCGGCGACTCGTATGACAACGCCCTCGCCGAGACCATCAACGGCCTCTACAAAGCCGAAGTGATCTGGCGGCAGCGCTCATGGCCAAACGCTTCAGCGGTGGAAATGGCAACCCTGCGATGGGTCGACTGGTTTAACAATCACCGCCTGTTCGGTCCCATCGGGCATATCCCGCCCGCCGAAGCCGAAGCTAATTACTATGCAGCCTGCGAGAACCTCGATATGGTCGCTTGACTCAAATGAAACCGCCTCCGGAAAACCCGGGACGCTTCAGACCCCATAAGACGATCTATAACCGCTTTGTGCGCTGGAGTCGCGCTGGACGCCTTCGAGGAAGGTCCCGGGAGCCAGAAATATCCGGCGATCGCACTCAGCTGGCGGCGGCTTTGGGAGCACATCAGCCCGTTTTTTGTGTTCGGTGCCCCGATCCGGCGGATCATCCGGCAACGCCTTCGAGGCGCAGAACTCGAAGCTTAGGCGGGCCGTTCGAACGCGTGGGCACTTTCCGGGTGGCGATGCCGCCATGAAGCTGCTGTACCTCGTTCTCGATTAGGCAGCGGCCGAATGGAAAAGGCCGTCTCGCGAATGGACCGAAGCGAAAAAACCCGGTTAGCCGTTGTCTTGGGTGAAAGGTTCCTCATCTGATGATACAAAACGGCCTCCCGCACAAAATTACTGACAGTCCCAGCCAACATAAGCCCAGTCACGATCATCGCCTAAGCCATCCTTGGCCCCCACAGGATCACCGATGCGCCGGCTAAGCATAGGATATTCCGCGCGAACGCGAAGGACGCTTTGATGCGAAACTGATCGCCAAATATCAGCGCCGTTTTCCCGACTTTGATACCAAGATAATCTCGATGTATGCGCGCGGCATGAAGGGTTGAAACAGACTCGATCGTTGCGAAAGCGCAGGTATCTCAATCGCAATCGGTTCTGGCCACTGCCAAACAAGCGCTGCGCGACGCGATTGCCCGCGCGCCATATAACGGCGTCGTCACTGCCAGATTGGTCGACGAAGGGTCCTATCTCCACAATCGCTTTCGATGGGTGAACTGTCACGACGGTGCCCTCGATATCCATCATCGCCAGTAATCTGGGGATGGTGGTAATCTCGTTCGACTTTCCGTCGACCTTGATCTGGCCCAGCACCAGCCGCTCGCGTGCAGCAAAGGCCGAGACCATGTGGATTGCGGCTTTGCCGCCTGCCTTCTGGTGCGAACGGCGATGTCTTTGCGTCGACCGCGATCACCTCGGCAGAGGTCCCGGTGAGCGAGGCAACCCAGCCCATAAAACAGCGCGGGAACTTCCCGGCATCGAGTGTTGCGAAGATGTCGCCCAAATGATCGTGCGAGGGCGTGCCTGCCTCGAACGGCCGGAACCGGCGCAGAAATTCCCGCTTCTTGTTGCCGAAGCGGGCAATGTCGACGAATCTCTCGGCACCCGCCAGCACCCCCAGCAAGGCCAAAAGCAATATCTCGTCGAGCGGATACATCACCTTCGCCGACTGGCGTCCATCGGGCAAATCCCCAAAATACTCGAGAACACCACTGCCTCGCCAAGCGCACCACTCGACTGATCGCTACTATCCAACACCAAATCCCCTCTTCCAAATCAGAGGATATGCATAGATTCAACAATTCACGGGTTTGTCACCTAGTTATTCGCCCGATTGCCATGGACTACACTACGCAGCCCCTTGCTTCATACACGCATTTGCGCAACAATATCGTAGGACTCTAATACAAACTGGATGAATGTTGGGGGGCACGTCAAGTTTGACACAATTTCGGTAATCTAAGATCAACAAATTGACGAGCGAGTAACGGATAAAACGTCAACCCATTTCAACTTTTCAGGAAATAACGAGTCATGAAATTTGCAACGATTATTGAAGACGGCGACACAGTTGGTACAGTGGGAATTCAGCAAAATCAGCTGGTCCGTCTGTCAGATTTAGGACCGTGGGCCTCAATTCGCGAGTTAATTGAAGGAGGTGACGCCGCGATTGAGAACGTTAAAAAAGCGTTGTCGAAAAAAAAATTGCGTACAATTTCTGCTGCGCAAGCAAAATGGGCACCTCCGATACCAGATCCATCGAAAATGCTATTCATTGCCCTCAACAACGTCGTACTAGATGAAATACTAGTTCATCGACCGGATTTCCCGGTTTACTTTCCGAAAATCAATTCGGCGCTCGCCGGTAGCGGCGCGATTTTGGAATTGCACACACAATACGGACTCACGCATGCCGAACCTGAACTCGGTGTAATAATCGGTAAGCGCGGTCGATATATTGCCATTGAGAACGCCATGAACCATGTCTTTGGCTACACTGTAATAAATGATGTGACTTCGGCTACCATGCGAATGGAGGACGTATATCTCGTTCGTTATCCAATGCCGAAAGCCGACTTAGCATATGCGCCAGTTGAAGAACATCTCCTTTATCCGGGTCGCTATAAAAATGGAGATGGATTTGCACCGATGGGACCGTACATCGTCAGCAAAGATGAAATTGACGATCCTCACAATCTTTACGTAAAGGCCTGGATCGACGAAGATCTTATTGCCGATGATAATACTAAAAATCTGCACTATTCCGTATCAGAAGTAATCCATTGGATAAGTATGCATTCAACTCTCGAAGCAGGGGACATAATTTCGATGGGTACCGCTCTGCATCCTGATGCTCAATGCGACCCGCTTTCTAGAGGTGACCTAAACAGTAGAGGGGAGGTCGTTCGGGTTGAAATCGAAAGTATTGGAACAGTCGAAACACCAATCAAACGGATCCGCAATGCTGACCCAAAGGAATATTTCGCCGCGAACAAGCGTTTTGTTAAAACATTGAAAACATATTGATGCAGCTGTGTTAATTACATAAAAGTAACATTCTTAAAGAAATTCACTGCTGAAAATTTCAGCCGTAGGACAGTCGCAACCGAAGCCGCTGATCACCAGGCAGACAGTGAATGTCCAGCCAGTCGCGAGACACATCTATACCAATGATCCTGTTATGAGATAGCTTGTTCATGCTCTAACCTTCTGATCCGTGGTCCTATGTGTATAGCGCGACAATCTGGGTGAAACGCTGGCGACAATCAGGATAGGATACTATGTCGCGGCATCAGTGACGTTAGCATTGTTTTTGTCGCGGGCAAGAATTTCTTCGTCTGCTGATTGTCGCGTAGGTGGCAGGCCTCCCTCGCTTGCGTTTGGCCTCGAGTGCGGATCGGCGCCTGTAGCTCTCAACATTCATCTCGAAGATGGTCGCATGATGAACAAGCCTGTCGACTGCCGCGAGGGTTATGACCGGGTCTGGAAAGACCCTATTCCATTCGCCGATCGGCTGATTGGCGGTGATGAGGATGGAGCGCCTTTCGTATCGCGCCGAGATGAGTTCGAATAGAACACTGGTCTCGGCCTGATCCTTGGTGACATAGGCAAGGTCATCGAGGATCAGCAGATCGAATTTGTCGAGCTTGGCGATGGCGGCCTCGAGTTGCAATTCGCGACGGGCAACCTGCAGTTTTTGGACCAGATCTGTGGTTCTGGTGAACATGACCCGCGAGCCGTTCTCGATCAGCGCCAAGCCAATGGCGGCGGCAAGGTGGCTCTTTCCGCCGCCGGGTGGGCCAAACATGAGGACATTTGCGCCCTGGGCCAGCCAGCTATCGCCTGCGGCCATAGCCATTACCTGCGCCTTCGAGATCATCGGAACAGCGTTGAAGTCGAAGCTGTCCATGGTCTTGGCGGAGGGCAAGTGCGCTTCTGCGAGATTACGGGCGACCCTGCGGTGAGCGCGTTCAGCAAGTTCTTGCTCTGCGATGGCGGCCAGGAAACGCGCGGCCGGCCAGCCTTCCTTGTCGGCTTGCTCGGCGAACTGTGGCCAGAGGGTCTTGATGGTGGGCAGCCGCAGGTCGTTCAGCATGATGCCGAGGCGGGCCGCGTCAACGGTGTGGGAGGTCTTCATGCACGTTCTCCCGCTTTTTCTGCCGATCCGACGAGGGCTTCATAGCTGTCCAAGGAGACGGACCGCACCGTGACAGTCGGCAAGCTGGTCGGGTCCGGCGCGAACCTGCTGCGTAGGATAGCGAGATCAGGCAGATCACCGGCCTCGAGGATCCTGGCCAGTTCCAGTGCCAGCGCAGCCTCGCAATTGCGGTCATGGGCAAGGCTGAGCAGCTCGACCGTGGCCTTGCATGCCTGCAGTTCAGGCAATCGGGCGGCAAGCGCTTCAAATGCCCGCCGATACTCTGCCCGCGGGAAGAGCTTGTCGCGATAGACGAGATGCAAAAGGGCCATGGGCTTTTTACGGAGCGAATGGATGACATGGTGATAGTTCACCACCTGGTCGTGTTTGCCATTCGCCTTCGCCCGCCCCCTGGGCAGCGTCATCAGGTGAGTGCCGCCAATAAACATATCCAGCCGGTCGTCGAATAGGCGCACGCGCAGCCGATGACCGAGCAGGCGCGAGGGCACGGTGTAGAAGACCTTGCCCAGGATGAAGCCGCCGGTGCTCGTGACGGTGACAATCACCTCCTCGAAGTCCGTGCTGCGGCGTTCGGGTAGATCCTGAAGATGTGGACGCTCGACATCGATCCCCTTGCCATGAGTTGCGTTCCGTCGGCTGACGATCTCGTCGACAAACGCGCGGTAGGCTCCGAGGTCTTCCAAGTCCGAACTGCCGCGCATCAGCAGTGCATCGTGGATCGCACCCTTGAGATGTCCGTGCGCGCTTTCGATCGAGCCGTTCTCATGCGCCACCCCTTGTCGTTCCGCGTTGGCGTCATCTTGTAATGGGCACACAGAGCCTCGTAGCGCGCGGCGAGATCGGTCATGTCCTGTCCTCTCTGAACGCTGCCCGGGCACCGTTCAGAGAGGACAGGACTGTGAAGGGGCAAACCCTCAGGCTCCTATAAAGTCACATCTCGCCCGTTGCCAGGGCGACTTGATGGCCGACACGTCAACGCAATGACACGTGGTCAATCGTAGCATGGGTCAGACCATCAAGCCGCAATAACATAATCACAGTCGTAGCAGTTGCCTTTGCTGCTCATCGATGGTCGCAGGCCATAAGCCTGCAACCTCTTCTAATAATCATAAGCGCAGTACGGGCTGCCACGATCTGAGTGGAAGATATAGTCTTCAGCGGGTTGGAGCAGGTTTACCGCCATATCTAATGCCCGGATCGCCAAGTCTTTCTTCATCCTGTCGCTAACCGCCCAACCGACAACGCGGCATGAGTGCAGGTCGAGAATCACGGCAAGATAGAGCCATCCCTCTGCGGTCCAGACGTAGCTGATATCACGCGCCCATTTGCGGTTAGGCGCGTCAGCTGCAAAGTTGCCATCCAGCAGGTTCGGCGCAATGCCAAGCCGGTGATTACTATTGGTGGTGACCTTGTGCTTGCGGGTGCGAATTGGCTTGATCCCGTTTATCCGCATCAGCCGACCTACGCGCCGCTCGCCAACATTGAGCCCCGCTTCCTTAGGCTGCATCGTCATGCGAGGACGTCCATAGCTGCCAAGGCTGAGGCCATATTGTTCGCGGATGTGTGCTAGCACTTTCATATCACCGCGGGCCCGACGGCTCATCGGTCGCGATCGCCAGGACCGGTAACCGCGCGTCGATAGCTGCATCACCCGGCACAGCGTCTCCACAGGGCATATATGACGCCAGCTGTGCACAAACGCGAACCTCACGGGCGCTGGCTCGCGAAGAACTGGGTAGCCTTTTTTAGAATCTCCCTCTCCTCCTTGAGAACGCGGTTTTCCAAGCGAAGCCGTTCATTCTCGCGGGCCAAATCTGCTTGCGTGGCTGACTCCATATCCGTCGGGCGATGTTGAGAAACCCACTTGCCCAGCGTCGATAATCCACCACCTAAATCAGCAGCAACACGCCGCCGTGATAGCCCACTGGTCAGGGCAATGCGAACCGCCTCTTGCTTGAAATCTTCTGTATGCTTCTTCATCTCGTCGGTCTCCTTGTATGAGTGTTATACTCTCAAGTGACCGGCACGAAACCGGTACAAGTCCAGATTGACGCTGAGTCTCATCCAGTTTGTCGCGCCGCACTCTTGGCGATGCTTGGACATATCTATGGCTACCAGTGTCCCCCGTCAGCATTCAATAGACAGACTGGCTGCATAAAATAAGTGAGTGTTTTGGTTTCATTGCGGTGACTGTAAGGAACGGAAATGAAAACAAAACACTCAAAAGCCCCCGCGGAGCGGGTGGTGAAAGATATCCGCAGAGCAACGCGCAAATAGTATAGCGCGGAAAAGAAAATCCGGATCGTGCTGGAGGGCCTGCGCGGTGAAGATAGCATTGCCGAGCTATGCCGCCGTGAGGGTATCGCGCAGGGCGTATACTACAAATGGTCGAAGGACTTCATGGACTGAGGCAGCGCAGCCATGCCGGGGGCATGGCGAGAACCGAAGGGCAAGCGCAGGCTCGCTGGCGATACGGCGCGAGCTGCCAATAGCGATGAGGTCCGTGATCTTCGTAAGGAAGCCCGTGATCTGAAAGAAGTGGTTGCCGAACAGATGCTCGAAATGCGCCTACTCAAAAAACGTATGGCCCGCCTCTTTGCAAGAGTAGATTTTTTGATAGCAATCGCACGGTCTGCGTAAACGTATGCGGCATATCGATCATCTGATCGTCGCCAAGATGGATATTCGCGCGGCCCGGTCCTCATAAGCTTGTCGGCTTCGAGAAGCCATTTTTTTGACCAGGTGTCCGGTCCGCCGATCAACCGTTCGGCCATCTCACTTTCCACTCGCAAAAGCGTATCTCTCGATAGATTGTAACTCCTTTTTATTTTTGCCGCAGATTTGGCGGGCACATTCCGATATGTTTCTTGGTGACGCAAGGTTGCCTACGCGTTGTTGGCTAGCGCTACAACTACAGTGTTGCGGTGAGACCGGGCAAGCAGCCCGGGCAACCAAAAGCCCAATTGGGTCTCGCTCTTCGCCAGCCACGGTAAAGCAGCTCGCGCACCGTGGATAAACAGTGTTCGCAAATAGATGTTACCCCGCCTGCTTATGCCCAGAAGCTTAGGCTTGCCGCCGGGTGGTTCGTTGTTTTGGAACGAGGCTTGCTGTTCAACGCGGGCGTGTGACACTTGCCGATATCAAGCTGGGCATCTGCGGAGAGCACGGCGGTGATCCGGCTTCGATCGCGTTCTGTGAGTAGGTTGGGCTCGACTATGTCAGTGCTTCGCCATTCCGCGTGCCGATTGCCCGTCTGGCGGCGCAGGCAATTTTGGAGAAATGAAGGGCAGGCTTTTTGACGGCGAAGAATTTTCTTCCCGTCGGTCAAAAGCTCGGCGTACGCAAGATCACCATCCGGCCGTTTGCTTAGTGGGGAGTGATCCACCGCTCGCAGACTGCTCAGAAATGTTTAATTATATATCGCCCGTAACGGATCGATTCCGACCTCTTTGCAACAGGGTTGCGCTTGCCACCATCATCGCAATCATGGCCGCTGCCATGATTGGCGCATCACTCTGCGCGCCGAACTTGCGGAATAATAGTGCGGCCACCAAGGCACCGAGCGTCTGACCGATCAACCGTGACAACGATAGCATTGCCGATCCAGCTCCCGAACGCGAGTGGGGCGCGGTTGCCAGCATGCTATAGTTGTTGGGAACCTGGAAAATTCCAAAACCGATACCGCAAATTGCCGCAGCCAAAGCTATCAGGAAAGTTGAGACGCCCGGCTGCATTAACGAAAGCAAGATTGCTCCGCCTGCGAGTAGAATTAGCCCCGCACCGCACAGCCAGACTGATGGATAGCGATTAACCAGTCGGCCGGAGACGAAGGCGGCGATCATGATACCAAGCGGCAAGGGGACCATCAGCAGGCCGATCGCGTCTGGCTCGAATTGAAACCGCTGCTGGAGAATAAAGGGAAATGACAATGTGATCAGTATCATCGCGGCGTAGGCTGCTGCCGACATTGCATAGGCTTTACGCAACGAACGGAGCTTCAGCAAATCTAGAGGCACCATCGAATCTTGGCTGGTGGAGGTGCGTTTTCCGAGGAGAAAAATGGCTGGAACCGCGACACAGACTTCAAACAACGTCCAGCCTGAGATGGTATTCTGGGCAAAGTCGTTAAGAGCCAGGAAGATCGCGGCAAAACCCACGGCGGACAGTAGCGCCGAAGAGTGTTCGAAAGGTTGTCTAGCCGACGCCGTCGAGGGAATTGCCCAAATCCCGAGCGCAAGTGAAAGCAGCCCGAACGGAAGGCCCACGGCAAAAACAGCATGCCAACTTGCCATTGACAAAACAAGTGCGCCAACTGCCGGTCCTGCGGCCGAGGCAATCGAAACGGCTATGGTATTGTAGCCAATTCCACGCGGGATGAATTCGGGGGGATAGATTGTCCGAACCAATGCCCCGCTGACCACCATTACCGCAGCCGCGCCAATTCCCTGGACGAAGCGCGATATTGCGAGAACTGGAAGGTTGGTGGCTAAGATACTTCCAGAGGCTGCAAGCATGAAAAGTACGATTCCTGCCAGATAGACCTTTTTGTAGCCGAGGATTTCACTGGCCTTGGCCATCGGCAAAAGTGCCATCACTATGGCAATCTGAAAGGCATTTATGGCCCACACCGATTTTGCCGCAGTTACTTCCAGGCCCTTGGAGATAAATGGGAGCGCAACGCTCGCGATCGATACGTCCATTATGGTTAGAAATATAGCGCACCAAATCGAAAGTGCTGCCCAGAGACGACGAGGTGCCGGAAGTCCAGTTATGGCCTGGGCTCCGTCCGGTCTACTTGGCGGCCGCCCTTGGGGCGTCCCATCTTTCGCAATCATGTCTTTGTTGCTTTGGGTTTTTCGCCCATCCTGTTGCGCTTCCTACTCAATATGGCGGTCTCCGTCGCGTCAGCCGTGAAATAGGAAGCAAACGGGACGATCTGCTCCGTTTGCCTTCAGAATATCTAGCACACCTGCGGGTTTCAGCAGAAGGCACTCAGGGCGAACGACAGGTGTATTTCCTGCCCTTCGCCCTTTCTAGTGCCTGCCTAATGATCGGCTTTTCTCTCGGGTCGCCTGGCGTAACGTTCTAACTGGGGATAAGCCGATCAGGGAGTACCCTTTTCGGCATTACATCTTGAGAATGGCCTTGATTGCGTTACCGGAAACTTCCGTATCCTCGACGGCCTGATTGATCTGGTCGAAATCGTAGTACGTGCAGAGCCGTTCGAACGGAAACAGGCCGGCCTCGCGCATCGCAATCAGTTGCGGGATGAAGACTTGCGGCGTGCTCGAACCTTCGACAACTCCGCGTAATTTGCGGCCGAAAAGCATATTGTTCATGTCAAGCGAGAATTCGGTACCTAACGAAGCCCCGCCGACTACAGCTGTTTCGCCCATGGTATGTGTACTGTCTACCGCGCTGCGCAGAACTTGAGGAATGGCGGTGGTATCTATAGCATAGTCCGCGCCGCCGCCCGTTAAGGCAATAATCGTTTCCTGGGCATTTGTGTTTGTGGCATCGATAATATCGGTTGCACCAAGCTCACGGGCCAGTTGTAAACGCGTGGGATTGCGATCGACTGCGATAATCTTGAGGCAACCGGAAACCTTTGCAGCCATCACCGCGCTGAGACCAACCGAGCCGACGCCGAAGATCGCGATCGACGAGCCCGGGGCAGGCTGCAATGCATTGAGGACGGTGCCCGCGCCGGTTTGAATTCCACAGCCCAGCGGACCGAGAAGTTCTATCGGCGCGTCGTCGGCGACCTTGACGCAGTTGTTTTCGGTTGCGATCGAGTAGGTCGCGAATGAGGACTGTCCGAAGAAGCATGCATTCATCTCTTCTCCGTTGCGCCTAATTGGAGTCGATCCGTCGAGTCTGCGACCCATAAAATTGAGTGGGAAGAGGCTTGGGCAATAGGCTTGGTGGCCCTTCCGGCACGATGGGCAGGTTCCGCAATAGCTGAATGACAACACCACCTTGTCGCCAGGCTTGACTGTGGTGACGCCGCGCCCGACCTTTTCGATAACGCCCGAACCTTCATGGCCTAGCACGACGGGAAGTGGCGTCGGATAATATTGGTCGCGGACGGTAAGATCGGTGTGGCACATCCCGGCCGCAGCTATCTTTACGAGTACTTCATTGTCACGGGGCTCTTCGATATCTACGTTATCAAGGACAAATTTCCCGCCCTGGCTTTCAATGATCGCGGCATAGGCTTGCATATTGAATCTCCCTTTATTGCGCTCTCGGGCGCTCGCTTAACAGAAAAAATACAGGTTCTTATCTTGCGTTACCCTGGCATCGAGCAGGAGCTTGCGCCGGAACACCTTGAAACCATCGCCAACCCGGCGCAAACTGTCCTCGCGACCCAGCGTGTGCACGGTCGTCTCAAGCTGGCGGCGGTTCCGATAAACGAGCAGGTTTGAATAAACGTCGAATTCGTCCTTGCCCGCATCGAAAGCTTCAACGTTGCCGATAAAATACCTTATTTTGGAGGGAGGATCCTCCATCCACACGGTACCAGTATAGAGCCGCTCGACCCGCTGATCGAGTTCGCCGTAATCGTCATTATAGATAGCGGCGTCGTCAGGAGTGGGGTCGGAGCGGCGGTCCCGGAGAAAGCGCTGTTCGTAGATTGGCATCCAGTAATGGATGTCCTCCGCGACCATATCCTTGAGCCACTCGCGGTATTGTCCTGTTTGCCACAATCGGACTTCGGCGCGGTAATGCGTCTCGATAGCGAACTGCACATCCGGTCCTACTGAAATCTGCTTAACTGACATAAATTCTCCGGTTTTCGGTACGTTTCGTGTAGAAGTGTCTCTACTACTCGACCGCGTCGAGCTTATCGGTCCAATATTCGCGATTGGTGAAAACCGAATCCCAGGTGTTGTCGTTTGCCTTCACCGCCGTCCAATCGGGTGCATCCAGCATTTCCTTCCAGAAACGATAGAAACCGCGATGGGATGTTTCTCCGATGAAACTGGATCCAACGATCCCCGGATAAACCGGATGCGGCCCTTCGAAGCCAGCACCCATGCTGGAGTCCATTCGACCGTCGCGGGTTATGTTTCCGCGGTTGACATGGGTAGCCGACGACATGTTCTCGCCATCATCACTTTCCAGCGTCCCGGCCGTCCCGAAACTTCGAGTGGCTTCACGCTGGATAGTGCTCTTGGTTTCTGGGTCAGCGTCGCGTGGCACCATCGTGTAGGTCCATACCTCAATCTCGTGCGGGCCGCGTGGATGCCAGACCTTGAACGTATTGGTACCGTAAAGGAAGGAGCAGCTCGGGAAGATCGAGCAGTTCCAGTGGCCGACATAAAGTCGCTCACGTTCAGGCCCAAACTTCCGGCCCACTTCAGCTCGCGTTTCGGCAAGGTACTTTGCCCAACCCTCTCGCTTGACGTGGATCGCAGGGGCGGCATTATCAATCACTCCGAAACCGTGCCCGTGGCGGGTCGTGAACTGGAGGCCGAGATCTTCGAACGGGATGTCCGCGCGATTGCCCGCCAGACCGGCCAGTTCGCCGCCGATCCCGGCCAATGCGCCGGCATGGGTCCAGCCAACATGGTAGCCATCGCCGACGAAGTTCTCAGTCGGCACTTTCCAATTGCAAGCCAAAATGCTTTTCATTGGAGGTCCCAGCAATTCCAGCCCGCCTCCGGCACCCTCCCAAATCGTGTCAAGGTACCAGCGGAATTCGCCCAGATATTCCTCCAAGCTTGGCGCGTCCGCATCACCGCAGCCGAAAATGAAACCCTTGTAGGTCTCCACCCGGACGGGTTTAGCGGCTAGCCGCGATTTGTCGAGCTGGTCGTGGTAGCACCGCGATTCGAGTGGGACATCGACGAGACTACCGTCCTGCCCGTATACCCAGCCGTGGTAGTTGCAGACGAACGCCTTGGCATTGCCGCTGTCGGCATGGCAAATCTGGTTGCCGCGGTGGGTGCACGAATTGATGAACGCCCGGAATGATCCATCGGGCTGATGCGACAGGATGACCTTGTCTTCGGCCATATAGGTGGTGATAAAATCGCCGGGCTTGGGGAGGAGCGACTCGTGGCCCAGAAATAGCCACGCGCGCCCAAAAATCCGCTCCAGCTCAAGATCGTACACGTCCTTATCCCAGAAAATCTCGCGCGACTGACTCGATTCGATTGTGTCGACAAGGCGGGGGTCTCCGGTCATAATTCTCTCCGTAAAGCTCATTTGGCTTGCACCAATTAGGCCCAGTCATTATAGGCAACGTGATGCACCATATGCAAAAAAGAACTGTTCTGCAAGCAGCTTTTGTCCAACAAGGCGCAGGATTTTGAACGCGTTTGTTAGGCATCTCGCCGGCTGGCGCGGTGCGGGGCCAGCGATCTGGAACTCGCCCACCTTGCTGCTCTGCCTGGCGTCCTTCTTCTGGGCGTTGAACCCGATTGTCGGCCGGGCAGCGCGCGACCTGATCTCTCCCCTGTCGCTTGCATTCTGGAGATGGGTGGTTGCTTTCCTGTTCTTGCTGCCTTTCGCCTGGCGATATATCAAGGCCGACAGCCAGGCCCTGCGCGAGTCCTGGCCGGGGCTCGTGCTGCTCGGTCTTTTTGGTGTGGGGCTGTTCAGCTATCTCGTCTATTCGGCGCTTCAGTACACTACTGCAACCAACAGTCTGATGCTGCAAGCCATCATGCCGATAATGACGATGGTGATACCAGCGGTTGTGTTTGGGGAGCGGTTGCGGCCACTTCTTGCGCTCAGCGCTGGATTGTCATTTGTAGGGGTCATATGGATCGTGACTAAAGGGCATCCGTTCGCCCTGCAATGGAGCGCACTCAACCGCGGGGATTTGCTCGCCGTGACAGCTGTATTCCTTTATTCGGCCTACGCCACCTTCCTGCGCAAGGCGCCGACCGTACATCACCTTACCTTGCTCGCCGTCCTTTTCGCGATCGGCGCAGCATCGCTGGCAATACCCTACTTCACCATGCTGGCCAGCAAGGGCCTGTCGTTGCCGCCGGCCGAAGTGGTGGCTGCCGTTCTGTATGTCGGGATATTTCCCTCGCTTGCCGCCTATGGCCTGTTCAACCGTTCGGTAGTGCTGATCGGATCGGTTCGCGCAGGGGTCTATATGAACTTGCCGACGGTGTTCGGGGTCGGACTCGCCATACCGCTCCTTGGTGAATATCTATCTTCATATCATTTTGTGGGCGCGATCATGATCATCGCCGCGATCGCCATTTCACGTCGATAGCCCCGCGACCCTCCGAATCCGCAACCCAGGACGCTTAAAGCCATGACCAAAAAACAACACAATCAGTCCTATGCCGATGCGTTTCGTCACGCTGCCGAAGACCCTGAAGGCTTCTGGGCGAACGCCGCGCAGGCGATCGACTGGTTTTCCGAGCCCCGGCTGGCCTATGACGAAGACAAGGGCTGGTTTTCTGACGGGATTCTCAACACCTGCCACAACTGCGTGGACAGGCATGTCCTGGCCGGCCGCGGCGACGCAGTTGCACTGAACTACGACAGCCCCGCGACAGGCTCTTATCGCAGCTTCACCTATTCACAGCTGCTGGAGGAAACGGGACGGGTGGCGGCGATGCTTGCCAGCCTGGGCGTGTCGAAGGGCGACCGGGTCGTCATCTTCATGCCGATGGTGCCCGAGACGGCCTTCGCCATGCTGGCTTGCGCGCGTCTGGGTGCGATCCATTCGGTGGTTTTCGGCGGATTCGCCGCACCGGAGCTAGCCAAGCGGATTGATGATGCGAAACCCAAAGTTATCCTTACCGCTTCGTGCGGGATCGAGGGGGCGAGGGTCATTGCCTACAAACCATTGGTCGATGAGGCGGTCGAACTTTCGTTGCACGGCGTTGAACATGTCGTCCTTCTGCAGCGCGAGCGCCTGGCGGCGGACCTTGGTCATGAGCGGGATAGTGACTGGCAGGAACTGCGCGACCGCACCACAAGCGACGCAATGCCAGCCTGTGTGCCGCTCGCTTCGTGGGAACCGCTCTATATCCTCTACACCTCGGGAACTACCGGAATTCCCAAGGGCGTCGTGCGCGACAATGGGGGTCATGCTGTCGCGCTTTCGTGGTCCCTGACGAATATCTATGGCATAAGCTCGGGCGACGCCTTCTGGGCTGCATCGGACGTTGGCTGGGTCGTGGGCCACAGTTATATCGTCTATGGGCCCTTGCTGGTCGGCGGAACCTCCGTTCTATTCGAGGGAAAACCGGTTGGCACGCCCGATGCGGGCACCTTCTGGCGGACGATTACACGCAACAAGGTCAAGACCTTTTTCACCGCACCCACTGCGATCCGGGCAATCCGCAAGGAAGATCCCGAAGCAAAGTTCCTGAAGGAGATCGGCACGGGCGATTGCCGCGCTATCTTCCTTGCCGGTGAACGCGCCGATCCTGCAACCATTGACTGGCTTGAACGGGAAAGCGGGCTGCCGGTGATCGATCACTGGTGGCAGACCGAACTGGGCTGGCCTGCCATCGCCTCATGTTTCGCGATGGGCGATTTGCGGCGCAAGCCGGGCAGCGCGGGGCTAGCGGTGCCAGGCTACGAATTTGCTATCCTCGACGACGATGGGCGCGCGGTAGACGAAGGCGAAAGCGGCAACGTCGTTATTCGGACGCCCCTGCCGCCTGGTGCCTTCCGGACGCTGTGGAACAACGAGGCTGCCTATCGGAAAAACTTCGCCAGTTTCCCGGGCTATTACGAAACGGGCGATTCCGGCTATCGCGACAGCGCCGGTTTTCTTCATATCATGGGCCGGACCGATGACATCATCAATGTCGCAGGTCACCGCCTTTCAACCGGACAGATGGAAGAGATTGTGGCACGCCTTGCCGATGTTTCCGAATGCGCGTTGGTCGGTGCGAAGGATTTGGTCAAGGGCATGGTTCCTGTTGCATTCGTAACGGCGCGAGCAGGCACAGCGGATGAACTCGCGATTGCCGAACTTGTCATCAAGGCCGTGCGCGCCGAACTGGGCGCAGTCGCGACATTGAAGACCGTGTATGTGGTCGAGCAGTTACCGAAGACCCGATCTGGAAAGATTCTCCGCAACCTTCTGCGCAAGATCGTCGATCACGAACCTTTTAGTCTGCCGCCAACGATCGATGACGCCACCATCCCCCATGCTATCGCCTTGCGAGTAAACGGCACCTGATCATTGGCGCGGCCGGTCTCGAGCAGTCTCCATCAAACCGGAATCACTGAAGATCGTAGCGCGGCAAGCCGGGTGCGCGCCGTCAGCGCCTATGGCACAGATTTGAGGTTGTGATTCAAGGAGGATTGACGCGGCTTCAGACACTTTCCGTCGGCCTTGCTGCGCTTGGCGTGGTGGCGCTCGCCTTTGGGAAAGGCGGCAGCAGCTTGTGGATCGGGATGGTTCTGGCAGTATCGTTCAGCACCGCCGACCTGATCCGCAAGAATGCTCCTTTGGACCCGCTCTGCGGCCTTCTTCACTTGTTTGCGTTCGGGTGAATCTGGGTCGGATTGGCCTATTTCACCGTGGCCGCCTTGCGCAAAAAGCGCGTGCCCAGAACCTAAGAAATTGACAGGCCATTAGTTTTCAACTGCGCGTACGACCACGCGCTGGCTGTACCAATGCACCAAAGTCGAAGAGTGGATCGGTTCGGCCCCGCTCACTCTCCCCTCCGATTCCGCCCAGTGTCCAACTTTATCGAGACCTTACCACGATCGAAGTCGCTCAATCGCGTCAGCCGGTTAATCTTCCCACTTGGCCGCCAGTGTCAGAACCTAACCTCGAACGAAACGCCGATCTTGCGCGGCTGTTCGTAGAACCCATCTGTACTGAAAGTCCCCGGCCGAATTGTCTGCAGAACCTTTTCGTTGGTCAGATTCGTCACCCATACGCTCGCCTTCCAGGCCCCGCTGTCGGGGGTCCAGAAAATCGAGGCGTTGGTCAGCGTGTAGGAAGGCTGCGAGAAATTATTTAGGAAGTCATAATACACACGCGAACTCCATGAAATATTCGCGCCTGCTCCGAACGTCCCTCCGCCCAACGCAGTCGTATAATCCGCTCCGAGGTTGCCCGACCACTCCGGCGCACGAGTCATCACCTTGTCCGAGGCATCGACCGTGATGACGGTGTTGCCGCCAGTCGGTCGCGGAATGAAGCCTTGCGCCGCTGTGAAATCCTGATACCGGGCATGCATGTAGGCGACGGCAGCACGAAGCTTGAGGCCGTCGAACGGAGAAATGAAGGTTTCCAGCTCTCCGCCGTAAATCTCGGCGTTGGCGGCATTCTGGAGGATATACGCGGGGCTGTTCGCAGCACGAGCTTGGAGTTGCAGGTTTTTATACTCGTAATAGTATCCCGCCAGGTTCATGCGCAGCCATGGCAAGGGATCGGATTTCAAGCCAACTTCATAAGCAGTGATTTCTTCAGGAAGAACCGGAGTACTCAATATCGCAGCCATATTGTATACGCCGCTCTTGAACGCCGTGCTGTGATTGGCATAAACATTTGTACGTGGAGCAACCTCGTAGCGAGCGCCGACTTTGTAGTTGAACTTGTTGAATGTTCTGCTGACGTCGTTTACAACCGTTGTCCCATTCACTACTTGCGTAAAGCTGCGCTTCTCGGTCGTGTAGCGTCCACCGAGCGTTACGAAGAAGCCGCTCGCCAACTCATAAGTTCCCTCGCCGAAACCGGCGAAAGAGCGACCCGCCAGTTCGGGCTGGAGGCGCGGGCCTACCAAGGGACTGGGCGGAGTGGTCGTCGAAAGTGGGCTAAGGTCCGAGTGGCCGCCGAATTGGTAGAAATATCCGCCGAGGAGCCATTGAAACGGACCGGGGTCGGTTGAGCTCAACTTGAGTTCGGAGCTGCCCGATTCAGTGGCGAAGGTTGCCGGGAAATTTCCTATGTCGGTGTTCGAGGCATCGGAGTCGGTCTCCTGGTACCAGCGAAGGTTGAGGAACCCGCTGGTTGACTCAAGATTTACGCTTCCCAGATCGATCGAGACGTGAAGAGCAGCAGTCCATCGACGCAGGTCAAGTACTGGAATGCGGGTTAGCGACGCTTCCCACGCGTCACTGGGCAGAATGACCCCGGGGAATTCTCGTCCAAGTGTATTACCGTCAATCGGCTGGGGGGAATTGGTTGTGCTTTCCTGGTCGAAGAATTCGCCCGTCAGAACGACCTTGATACTGTCTGCCGGGTTCAGCAGGAGTTTGCTGCGGATATCGATCACGCGCTGATCGCCCAAGGCCCCCCCGCGAACGAGGTCCTTGATGTAGCCATCATTCTTGCGGAAGAGACCCGCGATGTCGAAGGCCGCACTTTCGCTGATCGGCCCCGTAACGTAAAAGCGGGCATCATAGTCGCCAGCGTCGTTGCGCATCCGGCCGACACGCAGTGACGCCTTGCCACGAAAATTGAAGCTCGGGTCAGGCGTTATGACGTTGATGAGACCGCCGGTGGCATTGCGTCCGAAGGTGGTGCCCTGCGGGCCACGCAAGACCTCGACCCGCTCGACTTCCACCAAGTCCACCCAATTCGCTGCCGATTCCGGCTGATAGACACCGTCCACATATATCGCAATGTTCGGCTCGTCGCCGATCGAGATGCCAGTCGATCCAACGCCGCGAATGACCGGCTGGAAAACGCCCATGTTGCGGCTACCGACGAAACCGGGAACGACTTGTGTCAGGGTGCGGACGGTCGAAACGTCTGCCGCCGCCAGATTATCACCGGTAATCGCGGTAACTGCGACCGGGACGTCCTGAAGACGCGCCTCGCGTCTGGTGGCGGTAACTACGATTTCCTCGAACGCCGAGCCAGATTTTTGCTGTTGCGTCGAGTTCGGCTGAGGCTCAGTTGCTTGACCTTCCGCCGTATCCTGTGCCGCTTCCTGCGCCAAGGAGACCGAAGGCGAGCAAAGTGCTACCGAGCAAACCCCTGCAAACAATACCAAGCGTATGCGATCAAATCCTATCTTCACGACATTTCTCCCCCCTAATTTGCTGAGCGTTTGTTTCGGGCTTCAGCTTGTTCAAATGATCTCTTCAACAAACAAGCGAGCGCACATGACGTCCCGGACTTGCCACCATAGAGTTCGCACTGCGAATCGCGATGCTTACCTCACCAAGTAAATCTCCTTAGAGAACGCGATGCACTATGTGCAACAGTTTTTTACAATGGACGATCGGATTGGCGAGAGAGCAAGGAAAATTTGGGGCGGTTTCTCGGATCACCGGTCGCGCCGTGTAACCGCTCGATGCTGGGATAGTCCGCCCACGCTGATGTTTGCGGCTTCGTTTTTTGGCGCGCTCAATCCTGTTGTTGCGCATGCGGCGAGGATGAATTCGCCGGTCTCATTGGTTTTTTGGCGCTGGACCATCGCATTCGGTGTCTTGGTGCCTTTTGTAATGAAGTACTTGACGCGTGAGTTCCCGGTCATCCCCGATCCTGGCACAAGCTGGGCACCTCCATCAACCTAATGATTTGACGTTTTGGAGCCATGTTTCACGTCGGCATGATGCCCGGCACGCCTGTCCGGCTAATATTTGATCCATATTCGCCTGTTTTGGCTTCCGATCCTGGATTTTGGACGCACCTATCCTGTGGCCGCCCGTCGCTCGTGGAAGATCAGGCGCTGCATGTTATAGGCGAGATTAACGAGCATGATCTTGGTTTCAGCACGCTTGATTCCGATGGTGCGGATATAAAGCCCCATATGCGTCTTTTGCTGCGCGAAGACATGTTCGACGAATGCCCGGACCTTCGATTTGACACTGTTCGCTTTGCGTGTGCGGTCCGGCATTGCTTTGCCTCTGGGTTTCTTGCGGTGGATGCGGCTCACGCGGCCATGCGCTTCAAGCCAGTCCTCATTTTCTTTGAGCGATAGGCCGTATCCGCCCAGACGTCCGATGCCGTGTTGTTCCTCGTCACCACTTCACGCAACTGCGATCCGGCATGACGCGCACCGTGCGTGACGACCGATTTGCGGATAAAGCCAAAGCGCTGATCAATGGCAATGTGGTTCTTGTAGCCAAAGCTGGGGATCGCAATGTCGATCTGGGGCTTACCGCCTGCAGTGGTACGCGCGCCTTGGCAAACTTCACGGTCCAGCGTGCATCTGTATCTCTTTGTGCTGCCTTGGCGGACTCGTCACGCCAGACCTCGTCGGCTGTTTTTCCCGCCTTGATCGCGTCCTTTTCGGCCCCAGTGTTGCGCTGCTTGGGAGCCGCAACGAGGGCCGCGTCTACAATCTGCCCGCCCATGGCGAGATAGCCATTGCTGCGAAGCCTGTTGTCAAACGCTTCAAACAGCAGTGTAATGGCCTTCGTCTCGGTCAGCCGTTCACGAAAGATCCGGATCGTATTGGCATCAGATGTAGGAGCGCCAAGATCAAAGCCCAGGAAACGCAGCCAACTCAACCGGTCACGGATCAGATATTCCATGCGGGCATCAGCTACATTATTCTGCGCGGCCAGGATCAGTATCTTGAACATCGCCACCGGATCATAGGGCGGACGGCCGCCCTTCGTGTCATCCGAATAGCCAAGCGCATTGTCCAGGATCGGACGAAACGCTTCAAAGTCAACAATCCGACCCAGTTCCTCCAGCGGATCGCCGTTCGCCGACAGCCGCTTCAAATGATCCGATAATCCAAACAAACCTGCATGCTTCATCACCGCCTCCTCATCAAAACAATGAATCAGATCACGCACTAAAATGCGAGAGGTTTTTGGAGGTGCCCAGCTGGCCATCGGGATCAAAACCCGACACGTCGAACCCGAGCATGCCACAGAGCGATTGAATGCCGCTTTGGTAATGGACCAGACCGTCGAGATGGGCGCGCTTGGCCTAGGCCTGTTCGACCGTTTCGCCGACGACGACGAATGCTGCGGGCAGAATTTTCAGATGATCTGGATCTCGCCCGACCTGCGCCATCCGTCCCGTCACATCGGCATAGAAGCGCTTGCCACCAACGAGATGCGATTCTGCTGCAAAGACAACCTCGGCCGTTTCAGCGGCGAGCAGACGCCCCGCTTCCGCGGTCCCGGCCTGGAAAATGACCGGCCATCCCTGGACCGGGCGAGCAATGTTAAGCGAACCGCGAACCGAAAAATGCGGTCCTTTGTGATCGAGCACATGCATCCGGTCAAGGTCGAAATAGATTCCGCTCTCCGCGTCCCAAACGACGGCATCCTCGGCAAAGCTGTCCCACAGTCCGGTCACCACATAGTAGAATTCGCGGGCGCGCAAATAAGGGCCCCATGTTCCGGCTGCACCTCATTACCGAAATTCTTCGCATTGTCGGGGTTAGCTGTGGTCACGACGTTCCAGCCCGCCCACCGCTGAGATGATCGAGCGAAGCAATCCGGCGCGTGACATGTTAGGGTTCTTCAAAATGGTATCGAGCACCGGCTCACCAAACCCTATCACCCCTGGACCAACAGCCACGACCGTCGCTTTGGTAGCGGTCGGTAAATTGCACGCCATTACCGGTGAGGATTGTGTGGATTTTGTAGGGCACTATCTTAACCAGAACCCGCAGAACGGCAGCAGCAGCCAGCTTGGTCGCCTTGCGGTAGATTTGGGCGAACCCCGGCTTTGAGGTGCGATCCACAGCGACGAACAGAAAGCCTTTGCCGCCTTCATGGCGCAGTTCGGAAATATCGATATGGAAGTAGCGGATTGAACCGCCCCGGGATTGCCGGAGGCTCCAACTCTTGAGTAGAAGGAGCTATTATGAGCAAGACCACGAACAAGTTTTCACCGGAGGTTCGCACCCGTGCTACCCGCATGGTGCTGGATCACAGACAGGATTATCCATCGCGCTGGGCAGCGGTAGTGTCCATTTCTCAGAAGATCGGCTGTTCACCACCGACGTTGCATGAATGGGTAAAGCGTGCAGAGGTCGACAGTGGCCATCGCGCCGGTGTTCCAACGGAGATGGCCGACAAGCTGAAAGCTTTGGAACGTGAGAACCGGGAGCTTCGTCAAGCCAACGAGATTTTACGTAAGGCATCGGCATATTTTGCTCAGGGCGAAGGCAGAAGCGGCACCGCTTCAAGCGATGCCTGAGCGCTCGACCGCCCGTTTCGCAAATGGTCGCGTTTATCGATGATAACCGCGAAGACTATGGGGTCGAGCCAATTTGCAAAGTTCTGCCAATTGCCCCGTCGACCTATCACAGTCATCTCGCCAAGCGCCGGGATCCCTCGCGGCTGTCGGATCGCGCTAAGCGTGATATGGTGTTGAAGCCGGAGATCGCGCGCGTATTTGCCGAGAACTTCGGGGTATATGGTATTCGCAAGGTCTGGCGGCAGATGAACCGCGAAGGCTTCGACATTGCCCGCTGCACCATCGAACGGTTGATGCGCAATATGGGCCTTCAAGGGGTGATACGCGGAAAGCCTGTGCGAACGACGGTCAGCGATCATGCAGCGCCGTGTCCGGTCGAGCATGTAAACCGCCAGTTCCATGCCCCTTCGCCCAATATGCTGTGGGTATCGGACTTCACCTACGTCGCGACCTGGAAAGGCTTCGTATATGTCGCATTCGTGATTGACGTTTACGCCCGATATATCGTTGGCTGGCGGGTCAGTAGAACCGCTTACGCCAGCTTTGTTCTGGATGCATTGGAACAGGCTTTACATGATCGGCGGCCCAAGCATCGCGGCGGCCTAATCCATCACAGTGGCCGTGGCAGCCAATTTGTATCGATCAATTATACTGAACGCTTGGCCGAGGCAGGCATCGAACCATCGGTCGGCAGCGTCGGCGACAGCTATGACAATGCTTTGGCCGAGACGATTAATGGTCTTTACAAGGCGGAAGTGATCCACCGGCGCGGACCATGGCGGTCATTCGAAGCTGTCGAATATGCCACACTGGAATGGGTGAACTGGTTCAACAATAAACGGCTGCTGGAACCCATCGGCAATATCCCGCCCGTGGAAGCTGAGAAAAACTACTACGCCATGCTGGACGAAACCGACATGGCCGCTTAACTTAAACCAAATGGCCTCCGGCAATCCCGGGGCGGTTCAGAGAACACTATCGCAATCCGGTTGCGACATGATATAAGCAGCGCTGAGTAGGGCGCGCTAAAGAGGTTGGAAAGGAGAGACAGGAGTTGATGCAAAAAGCCGGTTAAAACCGCCGAAACGGGAAAACTCAGACCGCCCCAGCACTTCGAGTGCGTGCAATTGATCGGGACCCGCTTCGCGCGAATGGCATTAGGGCCAGCGGCAATATGTGCCGCATACACAGGTCGGACACATGGCCGCTCCAACCAGCAATGCAAACGCACCAGTCAAACCCTCACCAACGGAGAGCCGTCCACACATGGGGCGGTATCTCGACGAACATATGGACATGATCGCGCGACAGAGCACCATGGATGATGGTCACGCCCAGCTCGCTGCAAACCTGCCGGATAATCTCGCGCACTCGCAATCGTACCTCACCATGCAGCACCTTGAAGCGATATTTGGGTGCCCAGACAATGCGATAACTATGATGAAAAGCCGTGTGGCTGCCGCGTGAATATGGCAGAAGCACTATCCTCCAGAAAATGACTTCGCCTGCGAGCCAGTCATTTTCTGGAGGATAGTGCTGAGCAAACTGTCCGTCGTCAGATAATTTGAGACATATGGCGGTTTAAAATAGGCGAGTATTTGGTTCCATCTGGTTGGTTGATATTAGGCGGCGATCTTGCGGTATTGCAATCGCCTTTGTTCGATGGTTTTTCGTTTGATCCTTTCTCGTTGTTTGATGATAGATTCTGCCCTGCCGAAGTAGGCATCGGCGGGTGTGACGTTTTTCAGGCTCTCGTGATAACGTTGGTGATTATAGTGCTCGACGAACGCCTCGACCTGCGCTTCGAGATCGCCGGGCAGATAATAATTTTCGAGCAGGATGCGGTTTTTGAGGGTCTGGTGCCAGCGTTCGATCTTGCCCTGGGTTTGCGGATGGAACGGTGCACCGCGAACGTGGCGCATCTTCTTGTCGGCCAGATAATCCGCAAGTTCACCCGCAACGTAGCTTGGCCCGTTGTCCGATAGCAGGCGCGGTTTGTGCAGCACATGCGCCTGCCCGCAGCCTGATGCCTCAAGAGCCAGCTCCAGCGTATCGGTGACATCTTCTGCGCGCATGGTCGTGCACAGCTTCCAGGCAATGATGTAGCGGCTGTAGTCATCGAGGATCGTCGACAGATAATACCAGCCCCAGCCAATGATCTTGAGGTAGGTAAAGTCCGTCTGCCACAGCTGGTTGGGTGCAGTGGTTTTATCCTTGAACTCGCTGGCGGCCTTCATCACGATGAAGTTCGGGCTGGTGATCAGGTCGTGGGCCTTGAGCAGGCGGTAAACGCTGGCCTCCGACACGAAGTAGCGCTGTTCATCGGTAAACGTCACCGCCAGCTCGCGGGGCGATAGCTCGCAGCGTTCCAGCGCCATATCCAGGATCTTGTCCTGCACCTCCTCCGGGATCCGGTTCCATGCCCGGCGCGGACCGGGACGCCGATCTTCTAGCGCCTCTTCGCCGAACCGCTGGTACAGATCATACCAGCGGTAGAAGGTAGGCCGGGCGATGCCCAGCCTGTCGAGCGTCTGCTTGGCAGGCAGATGGCTTTTCTCGACCAGCCTGATGATCTCGAGCTTTTCTGATGCAGGATATCTCATTCTTCGCCTTCCCCATCCCCGATCATGCTTATGGAATGGCCCGCCTCAAACGAAGCTGTCATTATGGGCTGAGGTACAAAATGAGGAGATTGTCATGAACAACACTAACATTGCTGTTTTGGGCGTGGATCTAGGCAAGAACATTTGCAGCCTCGCCGGTTTCGATATCAGCGGACAGTTAATATTCCGCAAGCGCATGCGGCCCGATACGATTCCAAAATTTACAGAGCGACTCTCAACATGCATCGTTGCAATGGAGGCCTGTTGCGGTGCTCATCATCTGGGCCGTTTAATTGCCCGGCAAGGACACGAGATCCGACTGATGTCGCCGGAATACGTGCGGCCATATGTTAAAGCTCAGAAGAACGATGAACGCGATGCCGAAGCTATTGCTGAAGCTGCTTCGCGCCCGACAATGCGCTTTGTTGAACTTAAGAGCGCCGAACAGCTCGACATGCAGACGCTGCACCGTTCGCGTTCACGGCTTGTGGGTACACGCACGATGCTAATAAATCAGATGCGAGCCATTCTGTTAGAGCGGGGGCTCAGATTTCCGCAAGGCAGGCGCAAGCTTGAGCTGGCGATTGATGCGATGCTGGGCGAACCGGCTACCGGCATCAGTCAAAGAATATTCGAACTAATAGCGGATATGCGAGATGAATGGAGAGAACTCGATGGCCGTATTGCCATTCTGGACCGTGAGTTTGCTCAATGTGTCCGGTCAGATCCGGATACTCAGCGCCTGACTTCTGTTCCGGGTATCGGACCGTTGACAGCAACAGCACTGGTTGCAGCGATTGGCAATGCCAGTTCTTTTACGCGTGCCCGTGATCTTAGCGCATGGCTTGGCCTCGTTCCAAAACAACGAACCACCGGCGGCAAGCCTAAGCTTCTGGGCATAAGCAGGCGGGGTAACATCTATTTGCGAACACTGTTTATCCACGGTGCG
>NZ_JBALUN010000004.1:0-227373 GCF_036963805.1 Parasphingorhabdus sp.
GGCAATCCCCCGCGCCGATCAGATGCGGAATTGCTGGAGGCTTGGGCCAATAGGAACGAATATATGCGGATCAGCGCGATGGCGCCGGAGGATATTGACGTGTCCGATCTCGATCCGGCCGAGAGCGATAGCTGGGGCGATATGGACTGGGAGCGGGCATCGCGCAGCGGTCTGCTGAAAAGCAGCGGGATGCTGGACGCGGCGGATGCAGAAATGGAGGCGGATTTTCAGGCGTGGCAGAAGGGGCAAGGGCTGTGATTTGTGTGAATTTTGAACGGCCAATCGCCTGTCGCTTGAAGGTCACGGCCTTCGCCGGGATGACGAGGGTTTGAGCGGCCATTGCCAGCATCTGATCCACTAGCTAAGACATTGCTATGAAATGGCTCCTCACATTCGGGATAGTGGCGATTGCGGTCGCTGGCTTTGCCTATTGGTTTTTCCAGCAGCCCGGCCCGCGCCAGCTCGATATGGTCAATAATATCATCCCCGGTGACAGCAATGCAAAACTATTGCTCAGCAATCAGGTTTATGACGAAGAATATGGCCTTGGTCTTAACATCTGGACGCCGAAGCAGGTGTCGGAAAAGCCTTTGCCAGTGGTGATATTTATCTATGGCGGGGGGTGGCGAACGGGCTCAAAGGATGATTATGCCTTTGCCGGACGCGCCCTTGCCAGTCGGGGCTATGTGACGGTCTTGGCAGATTACCGGCTCTACCCCAAAACGAAATTTCCGGGTTTTCTGGAGGATAGCGCGAAAGCCGTCGCGTGGGTGCATGATAATATTGAAACCATGGGCGGTGATCCGGACCGGATATTCCTGTCGGGCCAATCGGCCGGGGCCTATAATGTCATGATGCTGGCGCTCGACCGGCAATGGTTGGGGCGGCTCGGCAAGACCCCCGATTTGATCAGGGGCGTTGCCGCCTTGGCTGGTCCCTATGATTTCTATCCCTTTGATACCGACATGACCAAGAACAGCTTTGGTTCCTACCATGATCCGAAAATGACCCAGCCCGTCAATTTTGTCCGCGCCGATGCGCCGCCGCTCTGGCTATCGACGGGCCTTGCCGATACGCAGGTCAAACCGCGCAACAGCCAGACATTGCGCGACAGGATATTAGAGGCAGGCGGCGATGCGGAATATACCGAATATAGCGAACTGGGCCATCTCGACATCATGATGGCCGTCGCCAAACCGTTCCGTTACAAAGGTCCGGTACTGGACGATATGATCGCCTTTTTTGAAAGTCACCAGTAACCGTGAATCAGACAAGTGGTGATAAGGCGGCGGCGTCGACGGACGCGATTATATTGGCGGGAAGCCGTCCGGACGGCGATGCCATGGCGGACAGCCGCGGCATAGCGGTGAAGGCGCTGATCCCCGTCGCTGACAAGGCGATGCTGGCCCATGTTGCGGAGGCTTTGTTACACCATAAAGCGATCAACAATCTGCATTTGCTGGCGCAGGATTTTAAGCCCTTTTGGAAGCATTTCGATACCAAGTTTCTGGAATCCGATGAGCGCGTGAAAACGCACAAAAGTTCGGCCACGATTGCCGCATCGATGAATGATGTTTTGAGCGAGGATGATGCGCGTTTTCCCGTGCTCATAACCACCGCCGATAATGTCTTGCTCAACGAGGCGATGATTGGCGAGTTTCTGGACGCAGCCGGATCATCCGATATTGCCATTGCGGTGGTCGAAAAACAGGTGCTGCTGAAAAGCTATCCCGCGTCACAGCGGACGTGGCTCACATTGCGGGGCGGCCAATATAGCGGGGCGAACCTCTTCTATTTCGGTTCGCCGCAAGCGCGTCAGATTTTGGATTATTGGGCAGAGGTCGAACAGGACCGGAAAAAGGGCTGGAAGATATTGACCATTTTCGGTCCGTGGCTGTTGTTTCTTGCGGTCACGCGGATGCTAACGGTGGACCAAATCGCGGCGCGGATCGGCAAGAGGCTCGGGCTGACCATAAAGATCGTCCGCATGTCTCAGGCCGAAGCCTGTATTGACGTCGACAAGGAAAGCGACCTTGTGATGGTCGAACAGATACTCGCCGCGCGGGGGTGATGATCCGCGCTTTTAACCTCTCGCCAAATTCCGGCGGGCGGCGATGCCGAACAAGGTTAGCCGGACGATAGCCGCGATCACCATCGCCCCTGCCGCGCCGGTTGCTCCAAAAAAGTGCAGGCCAAGGAGCAGCATCGTGATGAATAAGGACGCAATACAGGCTTGCAGGATTAACGCGGTGCGGGCGCCGCTGCCGGACAAGAGGGTGGGCTCATATATCGCGCCCGCAAGGTCGATAGACGCCGCGGTCGCGAGCAGGATGAGCAACGGATAGGCGGGAAGGAATTCGGGCCCTGACATATAAAACAGTGCGGGCTTCCCGATCACCAGCACGATCAGGATCACAGTGCCGCCGGTGATGAACAACATGCGGCTGGCCTTGCGGAACAAGACCCGCATCGCCTCTGCCCCTTGATGGGCGCGGACCAGATTGACTTCCGCAAATATCGCGCGGGATAATAAGGTGGATATTTTGGTCATCGCCACGCTCAATTGGCTCGCCAGCCGGTACAGACCGGCCGCTGTCGGCCCGACAAAATAGCCGACAATAAGCAGCGCAAAATTCTGCGACATTCCGGCAAAGGTCGACCCCAGATTGGTGATGAGCAAAAACTCGCCAATGCCTACGTTTTCACGCACCGCCTGTTTCGCGCGGGGCAGGTTGCGCAGCGACAAAATGTCACGGGCCTGCCACGCGGCAAACAGCCAATAGCCGATGGCATGGATGACTTCGGAAAGCGCCCAGACGATAAGGAAATTGATCAAGCTGGGCTCTGTGAGCCAAACAATCAGCGTTCCGATGAGCCGGACGATCGGAATAACAGCCTCGGCATAGGCGGCAAGATCAAAGCGGTTTTCGACACGTAATATGCCGGTCGGCGTGGATTTGATCGATAGCAGCATGACCAGTGCAAAGAGCAAAGCATTATGCGCCAATTCCTGATCCCAGCCAAAAAAGGGCGCAAGCCAGCGGATCGCAAAAAAGGCCAATATGCAGCCTGCCAGTGACCCTGCAATGTCGAGCAACGTGCAAAGCCCGACGAGGCGGCCAAAGCTATGCCGGTTTTCAGAGCCTGTGAGATAGCGCGAGCCGAACCGAATGACGACTTGCCACGTCTGAAAGGTAACGATGAGCGCAACAGCTTGCGCGGTTCCGGTAATCAGCGCGAATTGGCCAAATCCTGAAACGCCCAGAGTTCTGGTCAATATGGCAAGATAGAAGAGGCTCAAAAGCCCGCCGAAACCCTTGCCGCCCAATAACCAGCCGGTGTTGGCAACGATCCGCCCTATGCCGGTTTTCGTCGCTTTGGCGTCTTCAGATGCGATGCTAGCCTCCTCAGCCATGATTAATATTGCATCCGATAATGCCGCTGCGACCGGCGGTAACAGGATTGAGCTTTCTGGGCCATCGTTCTAAGTGTCTCCCCACAAAAGTTTCCTATCCCGATAAAGGCCAATTGCCAACATGATCGATAAAGTAATAATATTGAGCGCCGGTCAAGGCTCCCGGCTTTTACCGCTGACGGCAGAACGCCCTAAATGTTTGATCGATTTTTCGGGTAAAAGCCTGATCGCGTGGCAGATTGAAATGCTAGCTGCTGGCGGGGTGAGCGAGTTTCATATTGTGACCGGTTTTATGACGGATATGGTGGAAGCCGAGCTGGAACAGCTGAAGCAGGCTGGCGCTAATATTACCGTACATTTCAATCCATTCTATAAGGTTGCCGATAATCTGGGCAGCTGCTGGATTGTCCGCGATGTGATGGACGGCGATTTCATGATCCTGAACGGCGATACGCTAATCTCGCCGGAAATTATCGAAACGGCGCAAAAAGGCGGTGCTTGGCCGATTACAGTCACGGTCGATATCAAAGATCATTATGATAGCGACGATATGAAAGTCTCGCTTAGCGGTGAGCGTTTAATTGCGATTGGCAAGACTTTAACGGCAGAGCAGAGCAACGCGGAATCTATCGGATTCCTAGCGTTTCGCGGCGAAGGCGGGGTGCTATTCCGGGAGAAGGTGCGCGAATTCATGCGCACGCCAGCAGGCGTTGAAAACTGGTATCTCAAGATTATTGATGCGCTCGCCCCTAGCAAGAAGGTCGGCACGGTGTCGATCGAGGGTCATGACTGGGCCGAGGTCGATTTTCTGAATGATGTGGAAAGTGCCACAGCTCTTACCGATCAGTGGCTGGCCAAAGCGGATTAAGTTGGAAAGCCCGACTTTAACCATGTGCCCATGGCGGAAATTTGATCATCCGATAGTTTGATGGCCTCGCCAAGAGCTGGCGGGCCCGGCCATGATCCATCCGCAAAAATCTGTCCCATCCATTCGCGTGTTCCCTCATAGCGGGGAATGAGATGGAAATGGACATGCGGGTCAACCATCATCAACATCAGCCAATTGAGCTTCTCATGCGAAACCAAGCCTTCCAGCGCTGAGGAAACATCAGCGGTTACTGTCTTGAGTTCAGAGAAATGGTCAGGGGAAAGGTCACCAAAATCTTGCGCTTCGGATTTTGCCGCAACGATGAGGGAACCCAATGTTACTTGGGCGGGGCGGAGCAAGACGACCCAATGATCATATTCCCTTATCAATGTAGCAGGATAGCCGAATTTGGTGATGGTATCGTTGATCATCTGTCTATCCTTGTTCCTGTTCCAGCCATGAGACAATTTGACCGCCACGTATTCTGACCAAAACGGCTTGAAGAATCTGGACCATATGAACGGCGAGCGAGATTAAGGTCCACCAAGCCACCGCGATCAACCCGATATCTGGCCGACCAAATATCATCGACACAAATAACAATACCATATTGGGATTGCGCCTTGCCGTAATCAGGCGGAACCAGGAATCCATCGGGCGCCAGACATGGATATGCTGGCCGAAAGCGCGCATGAAAATTCCCTCGATAATGCGCTGCAAGACATAGCCGCCCAAAATGACGATCATAACCAACCGCAATTGATCTTCGGGCAGAGCCAAGCCTGCGGTGCCAAGGCCAAAGGCCCAAGCCACCCACCAGAACGGTGGGTGAACCAGATCGAGGCCATGGTCGAAAATATTGCCCCAAAAAGAGGACGTGATGGTGCAGCGGGCGAGCTTCCCATCAACCGTATCAAGGACCATGAAAACAAAGCCAGCGGCCATTCCGGTCCAGAAATAGCCATAATAGAACAGGAATATCGCCGAAATACAACCGATCGCCCCGATGCTAGTGACCATATTCGGGGTCATGCCAATACGTGCTGCAAAGCGGGTTAGAACCAATGCAAGTTCCGGCCAAAGATATTTGGTTAGAATGTCGGTTACACCCTTATAGGCGCCGAAATAGCTTTGCCGCTCAATGTCTTTCACCGTTGTCGGGGTGAGTTCGCGGACAAACGGCGTCTCCAACTTGCGCAATGAGCGATTGTAGATGCGAGGCTTGTCTTGATATTCCATCGCGTGGGCACCAGCTGGAATACGCAGTTCTGCAAGTGCCTCTGTATCTTCTTTGGCGTGAAGACTAGCGAGCACAGGTACGCCGCCTATTGTGAGCACTGTTCCCGGATTATCCTGAACATGGCGCATCCATTGCGGATCGAAGACATAGGCGAGGTTGACCCATAGGGTGCCATTCGCTCCGTCCGGCAATTTCTCCACCAACCGGCGGTTCCGTTCCGCATTGGTCATACCCCATATCAGCGTGCTATTTCCACCATGCAGCAAAAGAGTCACACTGTTCTTGGTCTGCATATATTTCATCCTGTAGTGATTTGGAATGAGAGGGTTTGTTTAATTATTAGTGAGCTAGCAGCGTTAGCAGGGAAATAGGGCATTTTAGAATCGAAAAAGAGGCAAATCGTACAAATCATATCGGAAGAGCGGCCCTGTAAAATTGCTTGCGTCACTTGTCCTGCCAGTTTTAATAGGCTTGAACGTCGCTAGACTGCTTATTTCAGGCATTGAGTTTGATGAGAAACTGGCTATGAACGGCCCCACATGATTGATAATCAACGCGACTCCTATTTTTTCGTCACAGCAAGAGAATATTGATGGCAACTTTTACGCTCCCGAAAAACAGTAAAATCCGCAAGACGGGTGAAGTGCATGAAGCGCTGAGCACCGGAACGACGCGTGCGTTTAAAGTTTATCGATATGACCCGGACAGCGGTGAGAATCCGCGCTATGACACATTTAAAATCGATACAGACGATTGTGGGCCGATGGTTCTTGATGCGCTCATCAAAATGAAAAGCGATCAGGATTCTACGCTGACCTTCCGCCGTTCTTGCCGTGAAGGTATTTGCGGGTCCTGCGCGATGAATATTGACGGTAAAAACGGCCTTGCCTGCACAACCGCGATTGAAGATTGCAGCAAGGAAGTAAAAATTACGCCATTGCCGCATATGGAAGTGATCAAGGATCTTGTTCCTGATTTTACCCATTTCTATGCACAATATGCATCGATCCAGCCTTGGTTGAAAACGGTCACTCCGACCCCATCGGGCAAAGAGCGGCTGCAGTCTCCGGAAGACCGTTCCAAGCTTGATGGACTTTACGAGTGCATATTATGCGCCTGTTGCCAGACCAGCTGCCCAAGCTATTGGTGGAATTCTGACAAATTCCTTGGCCCTGCTATCCTGTTGCAAGCCTATCGCTGGCTTGCGGATAGCCGTGATGAAATGACCGGTGAGCGGCTCGACGAACTGGAAGATCCGTTTCGTCTCTATCGTTGCCACACGATCATGAATTGTGCCAATGCCTGTCCCAAGGGCCTGTCGCCAGCAAAAGCGATTGCGGAGATCAAGAAGATGACCGCAGCCCGAGAGGTTTGATTTCTCGCCGATGCTGACAGTTAGGCAATAAGCATATGGCCGATACCGAATCTGTTTTTTCTATCAATGAACCGGACCCGGACCATCCGGGTTGGTATCAATGGAAATTGAGCGACCCGGATTGCTATAATAGCTTCTTGGGGGCCATGATCATTCGTCGCGGCGGTGATGGCATTGCTGATAATATCGCCCGGATCCGGATGTTTCCCGAGCGGCGACATCGCAATTTGACCGATGCTGTCCATGGTGGAACCATGCTGGGATTTATCGACTGTTCGTTATTTGCAGCAATGCGAGTATTGGAACTCGGACCTGCCGGTTTTGCCGTTACGATGGAATTGCAGACCCATTTTGTCGGCGCGGCGCGGCTTTACGAGCCGCTCGAAGCGCAGGTGGAGGTGGTGCGCGAAACGGGACGCTTCTTGTTCCTGCGCGGTCTGGCGGTGCAGGGTGATCAGGAAAATATGGCTTCTTATTCGGCGATTGTTAAAAAGCCTCCACCGCAAAAATCAGGACAGAAATGACAGATTTTTATGCGCGCTATCAGGCGTTGATTGCAAATGGTGAGTTAAGGCCTGACGCTGATCAGGAAGCTTGTGCGCAACGTCTGGCCCAATTGCAGACGGACCTTGAAGCTGTTCCGCCAAAGGGCAGCGTCTTATGGCGGATGTTTTCCAAGAAACCGAACGCGCCCCGCGGCATTTATATGTGGGGCGGGGTTGGCCGCGGCAAATCCATGTTGATGGATTTATTCTATGAAACGCTCCAAATTAATCGCAAGAAACGCGCGCATTTTCATGAGTTTATGCTGGATGTGCATGCACGGTTGAATGAAGAGCGCAAGAAGGAGCAAGGCGATCCGATCCTTCCAGTGGTCGAAGCGCTAGCCAGTGAAGCCCGCTTTCTCGCCTTTGACGAGATGGTCGTCAATAATAGCGCCGATGCCATGATTATGTCTCGGCTGTTTACCGGGTTGGTCGAAGCGGGTGTTACCTTGATCGCAACGTCGAATCGTCCGCCGGTTGATCTGTATAAAGACGGCCTTAACCGCGAACATTTTTTGCCTTTCATTGACCTGCTGCAAAGCCGCCTAGATGTTATTTCGCTTAACGGCCCTACCGATTATCGCCGGGAACGACTGGGGGGTGTGGAACTATGGCATTCTCCGAATGGAGAGGCCGCAACCAAGGCGCTGAGCGAAGCGTTTTTCCGTCTGACCGATTATCCGCCAGAAGATCGCGCCCATGTGCCGTCCGAAGAACTGCCAGTGCAAGGCGCGCGGTCGATACATGTGCCAAAGGCGTTAAAAGGCGTAGCGGTATTTTCGTTTAAACGGCTTTGTGCAGAAGCGCGCGGCGCGGCGGATTATCTGGCTATCGCGCGGCATTTTCATAGTGTGATCATTGTCGGCATTCCGATCCTCTCCAAGGAGAACCGCAACGAAGCCGCGCGTTTTGTGACACTGATCGATGCGCTCTACGAATATCGGGTCAAGCTGCTGGCAAGTGCTGACGCTGATCCCGACGCGCTCTATCCAGAGGGCGATGGCAGCTTTGAATTTGAACGCACCGCATCGCGTCTCTTGGAAATGCAGTCCGATGATTATCTGGGGCTCGGCCATGGCGAGACGGAAGGCGCTTGATCTAAAGTTCACACAAATCACAGGGTCTTTAGCTCTTTCTCCTGTCCTCTCGCCACGTTCAGCATGAACGGAGAGTGGGGTTTGTTGTGAGGCGACAGACAACCCAAAGTTCACACAAATCACACTTGCTTTTGCGGATTATTGTGACATTTTCGGTCGCGCTATTTTGGCGTGAAAATATATCGTGGTGATATGCAGGGCTGAGAAAGAACGGGTTGTGGTTTATCGCATATTTTATGAGCGGGTTTTTACCATAGCGTTCCTTCTGTAGGAAAGCGCTTTGCATCCGTTCAGTATTTCTAAAGACTGTGCGCGCCATATGGAAGAAATGGAGGCGAACGATAGCTTTAGTTAAATTCGCTCAATATGGCGGGTTTCACCCTTAAACCATGATGTTTCCATCCTTCTGCCCATCCCGCTAATGCTATTGCAAACCATTTGCATAAAAAGCCTGTAAAATGGTGCTTTATGCGGTTGAAATTGCGTTTGGATAGGCCTAATCCAACAGGCACGTTTTTCTACGAATCTGATTTCAGGAGATTTTTCCCAATGGCCCGTAATAAAATTGCGCTGATCGGCGCAGGCATGATTGGCGGCACGCTCGCCCACCTCGCCGCTTCCAAGGAAATGGGCGATGTCGTCCTGTTTGATATTGCCGAAGGCATGCCCTCTGGTAAGGCGCTCGACCTTTCTCAGGCGGCTCCCGTCGACGGTTTTGATTCCAATCTGAAAGGCACCAGCGATTATGCTGATATTGCCGGTGCTGACGTTGTTATCGTAACGGCCGGCATTCCGCGCAAGCCCGGCATGAGCCGCGACGATCTGCTCGGCATCAACCTGAAAGTTATGAAGGCTGTGGGCGAGGGCATTAAAGCCAATGCACCGGATGCTTTTGTTATCTGCATCACCAACCCGCTTGATGCGATGGTTTGGGCATTGCGTGAATTTTCCGGTCTGCCGCATAACAAGGTCGTCGGCATGGCTGGCGTTTTGGATAGCGCCCGCTTCCGCCACTTCCTTGCTGACGAATTTAAAGTGTCGGTTGAAGATGTCACCGCCTTCGTTCTGGGTGGCCACGGCGATACGATGGTTCCGGTTCCAGCTTACTCTACGGTTGCTGGTATCCCGATCCCTGATCTCATCAAAATGGGCTGGACCACACAGGAAAATATCGACGCAATTGTTCAGCGCACCCGTTCTGGCGGCGGCGAAATTGTTCAGCTGCTCGGCAATGGCTCGGCTTATTATGCGCCAGCAACCAGCGCGATCATGATGGCGGAAAGCTATTTAAAAGATAAGCGCCGCGTGCTTCCAGCCGCTGCGCATCTCACCGGCCAATATGGTGTTGATAATCTTTACGTTGGCGTGCCGTGCATCATCGGCAAAGACGGTGTCGAGAAGATCATCGAGATCGAACTGAGCGAAGAAGCGCAGGGCAATTTCGATGTATCGGTTGATGCAGTGAAAGAATTATTGGCAGCGTGTAAGGCGTTGGATAGCTCGCTGGCCTAAACGTGGACATCAGCTTTATACTTATCGGGCTGTCCGGATTGATGCTCGCAGGCTGTGGGATAGTGGCGGTGTTATGGATAATGTTTGTCGTTACCCGTCTTGCTTATCAATTTTCAGGAAATGAAGTGCCAAAAGCGGGAGTAGCGGCTGTCATACTGATTTTTGCAATGCCAGTGCTTACCTTCGCTGTTTTTTTCTTATCACTGGAAATCGTCAAAGACGGTCCGGGTCCTGCGCTTCTGGGCTTAATACCAGCTGCTATGCTATGGGTCCCACTAGCAATAACAAGTGTGGGTGTTTTTCGAAACGGACTTAATGAATTACCAGATAAAATATCCTAAATTGAGGAAATAGAATGAGCATATTAATCGACAAAAATACCAAAGTTATCACCCAGGGCATGACCGGTAATACCGGCACGTTCCACACCGAACAGGCAATCGCATATGGCACGCAAATGGTCGCCGGTGTGACTCCTGGCAAAGGCGGTACGACCCATATCGGCTTGCCCAACTATAATACGGTAGAAGAAGCTAAGCATGCAACCGGCGCGACTGCTTCTGTTGTGTATGTCCCGCCTCCGTTCGCAGCGGATTCAATCCTCGAAGCCATTGATGCCGAGATTGAACTGATCATCGCGATTACCGAAGGCGTTCCGGTGCTCGACATGGTTCGCGTGAAGCGCGCCCTGCAAGGCAGCAAGTCCCGCCTAATCGGTCCAAACTGCCCCGGTGTTTTGACCCCCGATGAATGCAAAATCGGCATCATGCCCGGCAGCATTTTCCAAAAGGGTTCGGTCGGCGTTGTCTCACGCTCCGGTACGCTGACTTATGAAGCCGTGCACCAGACCACAGCGGTTGGCCTTGGCCAGACCACAGCGGTTGGCATTGGCGGTGATCCGGTTAACGGCACCAACTTTATCGACATACTCGAACTCTTCCTTGCCGATGATGAAACCAAGTCGATTATCATGATCGGTGAAATCGGCGGTAGCGCAGAAGAAGAAGCGGCGCAGTTCATTGCCGACGAAGCCAAACGCGGACGTAGCAAGCCAATGGTTGGCTTTATCGCTGGTCTCACGGCTCCTCCGGGACGCCGCATGGGCCATGCTGGCGCGATTGTTTCTGGCGGCCAAGGCGGCGCAGAAGACAAGATCGCAGCGATGGAAGCCGCTGGTATTCGCGTTTCTCCAAGTCCGTCCGAACTCGGCACGACATTGGATGCGATGTTGAAAGAATTGGTCTAGATTATTTGGCCTTCTGCGCGAGCAGGGGGCCAACACCCTCCCCAAGGAAAAAATCATGGGACTAGAAGGTCAGGAATTTGGTATCGGCTCTGAACCAGAGCAAGGCCCGAGCTGGAAAAAGAAGCATTGGCCGATTGATGACGTCGATGAGCTGAACAGCGCTCTTGACCCCACGCAAATGGGCGTCGAGATCAAGGCGGCGGCGGAAAAATCCGGCAAGTCGATGTCTGATGCTGAAGTGGGCGTCGCGGCAGAAAAATCCATTCGCGCGATGATGCTAATCCGCACCTATCGGGTGCGCGGCCATCTGGGTGCCAATCTTGATCCATTGGGATTGTCCAAGCTGGAACAACCGGCCGATCTGACTCCCGAATTTCATGGATTCACCGCCGAGGAGATGAATAAGCCCATTTTTCTGGGCGGCGTTCTAGGATTTGATACCGCGTCTATTCGTGAAATCGAAGCCGTGCTGCGCGCCAATTATTGCGGCCCCGTGGGTCTGGAATATATGCATATTGCCGATATCGAGGAACGGCGTTTTCTGCAGGACCGGATGGAGGGCAAGGACGCCGAAATCCTCTTCACGCCAGAAGGCAAGAAGGCGATCCTCAACAAGGTGATCGAGGGCGAGGAATATGAAAATTTCCTCGGCAAGAAATATGTCGGCACCAAACGATTCGGCCTTGATGGCGGTGAATCGATGCTGCCCGCGCTTGAAAATATCATTAAATATGGCGGTCAGGCCGGTGTGCGTGACATTGTCTATGGCATGGCCCATCGCGGCCGTTTGAATATTTTGGCCAATGTGATGGCCAAGCCTTATAAAGTTATCTTCCACGAATTTCATGGTGGATCGGCGAACCCCGAAGATGTTGGCGGTTCCGGCGATGTGAAATATCATTTGGGCACCTCCTCTGACCGTGAATTTGACGGCATAAATGTTCATATGAGCTTAGTGCCCAATCCATCGCATTTGGAAGCGGTCGACCCCGTCGTTCTTGGCAAGGTTCGCGCCCAGCAAGTGGCGCGCGATGATCTTGAAAACCATGATCAGGTCTTGCCTGTGCTTATCCACGGCGATGCCGCGTTTGCAGGACAGGGAATCGTTTGGGAATGTCTCGGCTTCTCTGGCATTCGCGGTTATAATACCGGCGGCTGTATCCATTTTGTGATCAACAACCAGATTGGTTTTACCACCAGTCCGCAATTTGCGCGTTCTTCGCCTTATCCATCCGACGTGGCCAAAGGTGTGCAAGCGCCGATTTTCCACGTTAATGGGGATGATCCTGAAGCAGTGACTTTCGCTTGTAAGATAGCGATTGAATTTCGTCAGCGTTTTGGCCGTGATATCGTTATCGACATGTGGTGCTATCGCCGCTTTGGCCATAATGAAGGCGACGAACCAAGTTTCACCCAACCCATCATGTATGCGGCGATCAAAAACCATCCCAAAGTCAGCAAGCTTTATGAAACGCGGCTAGTTGAAGAAGGCGTGATTGATGCGGATTGGGGCAGGGCGACCCGTGACAATTTCGCAGCGCATTTGGAAACCGAATTTCAGGCTGCTGCCAATTATAAAGCTGACAAAGCCGACTGGTTCGGCGGTCGCTGGCAGGGGCTTCACATTCCTGCTGATCCGGAAACGGCGCGGCGCAATGTCGAAACGGCGATTGATACAAAATTATTCGATAGTCTTGGCCGTACGCTAACCAAGGTTCCGGACGGACTGAAAATACATAAAACCTTGGGCCGCGTTCTCGATGCCAAGGCAAAAATGTTTGAAACCGGTGAAAATTTCGACTGGGCGACCGGTGAAGCGCTGGCTTATGGATCACTGGTTTCTGAAGGGTACAACGTGCGCCTGTCCGGTCAGGACAGTGGGCGCGGAACCTTTTCCCAGCGTCATGCGGTCTGGGTCGATCAGAATACGGAAGCAAAATATGTGCCGTTGAGCACTGTCCCACATGGCCGGTTTGAGGTGCTTGATAGCCCGCTCAGCGAATATGGCGTGCTCGGCTTTGAATATGGCTATGCTGCTGCCGATCCGAAGACGCTGGTGCTATGGGAAGGGCAATTTGGCGATTTCGCCAATGGCGCGCAGATTATCATTGACCAGTTTATTGCATCGGGCGAGGCCAAATGGCTGCGTGCCAATGGTCTCGTGATGCTGCTTCCTCATGGTTATGAAGGTCAGGGTCCGGAGCATAGTTCGGCGCGGCTGGAACGTTTTCTGCAACTTTGTGCGCAGGATAATATCCAGGTTGCGAATATCACGACACCGGCGAATTATTTCCATATTTTGCGCCGTCAGATGTTGCGCAGTTTCCGTAAACCCCTTGTCATCATGACGCCAAAATCATTGCTGCGTCATAAATCGGCTGTGTCGAGCGCCGATGAGTTTCAGGGCGAACATCATTTCATGCGGATCAAGTCGGATACCAATCCGCCCGCTGACAAAGATGTGAAACGGCTGGTGCTTTGTTCGGGTAAGGTTGCTTATGACCTGATCGACGCGCGCGATGCAGCAAAAGACAAGAACACATCGATTGTCCGAATTGAACAGCTTTATCCCTTCCCGTCGGAACCATTGGTTGTGCGCCTGAAACGGATGAAAAATCTGGAAACGCTGGTCTGGGCACAAGAAGAGCCCCGCAATAATGGCAGCTGGCATTTTGTCCGCGCGTATCTGGAAGAATGTCTGAAAGAGGCGGGCGTTGGACCTGTTGATCCTGTTTATGCGGGACGTGATGCGTCGGCGTCGCCTGCAACCGGATTGGCATCACGGCACAAACAGCAGCAAGAGCAGCTGGTTGCCGAAGCTTTGGGCCATCCGATAAAAAATTGATTTGGTGCGGAACGATCCGCCGATGAAAGTGAGCGTAAGACTATGGCAACAGATGTAAAAGTCCCCGCATTGGGCGAATCGATTACCGAAGCAACTGTGGGTGAATGGCTCAAACAGCCCGGTGACACGGTTGCAGCCGATGAACCCATAGCCAGTCTGGAAACCGACAAAGTGGCGCTGGAAGTACCTGCACCGGTAGCAGGAATTATGGGCGCCCATCTGGTCGCTGTGGGCGATACGGTCGAAGTGGGTGCGATCATTACACAGATTGAAGCCGGTAGCGGCGCATCGGCATCAACTGCTGCGAAAGCGGCTCCCGCACCGGCGGCCACGCAATCAGAACCTGTTGCAGGCGACGATACAGCCTCCTCCATCACCCTGTCACCAGCGGTCCGCCGCCTGGTGCTGGAACATGGCGTGGACCCTAGCAAGATCAAAGGCTCCGGCAAAGATGGCCGCTTGACCAAAGATGATGTCGAACAATATGTGAAAACCGGCGCTGCCGCACCATCGACTGAAAAAGGCCAGACTTCCAGCGCGGAAATTCAGCCTGCAGTCGCATCAACAGCGGGCAGCCGCAATGAAGAGCGGGTGCGCATGACGCGCCTGCGTCAGACAGTCGCGAAGCGTTTGAAAGAAGCGCAGGATACTGCGGCTTTGCTGACCACTTTCAACGATGTCGATATGACGGCGGTGATGGAAACGCGCAGCAAATATAAAGATTTATTCGCCAAGAAGCATGGCGTGAAGCTCGGCTTTATGGGCTTTTTCGCCAAGGCTGCCTGTATGGCGCTGAAAGATGTGCCATCGGTCAATGCACAAATTGACGGTGATGAAATTGTCTATCATGACTATGTCGATATTTCGGTTGCGGTGAGCGCGCCCAACGGGCTCGTCGTACCGGTGATCCGCAATGCTGAAACGATGAGCTTTGCCGATGTAGAAAATACCATTGGTGATTTTGGCAAGCGCGCGACGGATGGTACGTTGACCATGGCGGATATGAAAGGCGGCACGTTCACGATTTCGAACGGCGGCGTATTTGGATCGCTTATGTCCACCCCGATTATCAACCCGCCGCAGTCGGCTGTTCTCGGTCTTCACCGGATTGAACAACGTCCCGTGGTGATGCCGGATGGTTCCATACAGGCGCGGCCGATGATGTATCTTGCGCTTAGCTATGACCACCGGTTGATTGATGGCCGCGAAGCAGTGACCTTCCTGGTGCGGATCAAAGAAGCGATTGAAGATCCGACCCGGCTTTTGATTGATTTGTAAGATACCCCCAACGTCTCGTCATGCTGAACTTGTTTCAGCATCTCGGGAGATCCTGAAACAAGTTCAGGATGACGATGAGAGAAAAGATAATGACCGATAATTTCGACTATGATGTTCTGATAATCGGCTCCGGCCCTGGTGGTTATGTGGCTGCGATCCGTGCGGCACAGCTGGGTTTGAAAACTGCTTGCGTGGAAAGCCGCGAGACATTGGGCGGCACTTGCCTGAATGTCGGGTGCATCCCTTCGAAGGCGATGCTGCACGCGTCGGAATTATTTCATGAAGCGCATAGCGGCGGTTTAGAGAAATTCGGCATCAAACTGACCGGAACCAAGCTTGACCTGAACCAGATGCTTGCGGAGAAATCCAAAGCGGTTGGAGAATTGACCGGCGGGATTGAAGGGCTGTTCAAGAAAAACAAGGTCGATTGGATTAAAGGCCGCGGCGCATTTGAAAGCGCGAATACAGTCAAAATTGGTGACAAGACCGTCACTGCGAAAAATATCGTCATCGCTACCGGCTCTTCGGTCACGCCGCTACCGGGTGTAGAGATAGACAATAGCAAGCATATCGTTGTCGACAGCACCGGCGCGCTGGAATTCCCGAAAGTGCCGAACCATCTGGTTGTCATTGGCGGCGGTGTCATCGGGCTGGAACTCGGCAGCGTATGGCTGCGCCTTGGTGCGAAAGTCACGGTCGTGGAATATCTCGACCAGATTTTGCCCGGCATGGACGGCGATATCCGCAAAGATAGCGCGCGCATCTTCAAGAAACAGGGCTTTGACATTAAAACCGGCACCAAAGTGACGGGTGTGACGGTCAAGGGCAAGAAAGCCACATTGACGGTTGAACCGGCCAAGGGCGGCGATGCTGAAACCATAGAGGCGGATGCGGTTCTGGTAGCCATTGGCCGTCGGCCCAATATTGACGGCTTGGCGCTCGAAAATTCCGGCGTGAAGACCAATGATCGTGGGCAGATCGAAGTCGGCCATGATTTCCAGACACCGGTTAAAGGTGTGTACGCGATTGGTGATGTCACCCCCGGCCCCATGCTGGCGCATAAGGCTGAGGATGAAGGTATCGCAGTGGCGGAATTTATCGCTGGTCAGCAAGGTATTGTGAACCATGACCTGATCCCCGGCGTCGTTTATACCTACCCCGAAATCGCTAGCATTGGTAAGACCGAGGAAGAGGTCAAGGAAAGCGGTGTCGCTTATAAGGTCGGGAAATTCCCGTTCTTGGCCAATAGCCGCGCAAAGACAAATCGCGATACAGAGGGCTATGTGAAAGTGATCGCGGAGGCCGATAGCGACCGCGTGCTGGGAGCGCATATCATCTCGTCATTGGCCGGAACATTAGTGTCCCAAATTACCCAAGCCATGGAATTTGGTGCGACCAGTGAGGATATTGCGTATACTTGTCACCCCCACCCAACGCACAGCGAAGCGATTAAGGAAGCGGCAATGGCGGTACAGGGCAAGCCGATCCATATGTAAGGCTTTACTATAAGCCCGGGATGTCAAATTCAGGAGACGCGTATATGTCCCAATTTATCGTTCCGCTTAAAAAATCGCTGATCTATTCACGGGCATTTGTGGTTCGTTTGGTCCTATGAATAGCGCGATGCTCTATAACGCCCTAGGCTTTTTGGACCTGTTCGGTATCGGTGTCTTTGCAATTTCAGGCGCACTCATGGCTGCGCGCAATGGCCAGACTTTGGTCACCTTTGCATTTTTCGCGCTTGTGACAGGTGTCGGCGGCGGTACGGTTCGGGATTTGTTGATCGGCGCCCCCGTATTTTGGGTGCAGGACAGCCGTGTACCGGTTTTATGTCTGGGCATAGCGCTGTTGGTCTGGGTCACGCCGGTGCGGTGGTGGAAAGAAGGCGCGGTGGATTGGTTTGATGCCATTGGCCTCGCCGCCTATTCGGTTTTTGGCGCGGCCAAAGCTTTGCAATTGGGCATAGAACCCGTCCCCGCTGCGATCATGGGGGTTATCACGGCCAGCGTTGGCGGCGTGATCCGCGATCTGATCGCCGGTGAACCATCGATCATTATTCGGCCAGAACTTTATGTGACCGCCGGCGCTCTCGCCGCCTTTACTTTCGTTGGCCTTTCCCAAACCGGCATGACTGGAATCGTCGCTGCTTCTATCGCTTTTACCGCTGGCTTTGCTTTACGCGCCTTGGCGATTGTAAAGGGCCTGTCGTTGCCCAGTTACCGCGGCGCAGAGGACAGCGAATAGCTTCTCAACAGGTCGAAAATATCCGGCGTTCCGGTTTTTATCGAACGGCCTTCGACGCCGCATTCCAGACAAAGAGCCTGCACATCTTCGCGTGCCATCAATCCGCGTGCTGTATTAAGCGCGTCGGCAAAAACGGCCTTTTGCTGTCGTGCGACCCAACCGACCATGCCGGTAACCGGCGCTTGTTCGGCTTTCGCAAATGGCAGCCCGCCTATGGGAAGCCAGTTGAAGGCCGCTTCCGCTTCCAGATATTTCGCATGATAGTCGCCTTTTTTCAGACCCGCGCGCTTAGCCGCCTCTGCCAAGGCTTCGTTCATGCCGCCAAATCCGTCAACCAGACCCAATTGCCGCGCGGTTCCGCCATCCCAGACACGGCCCTGACCAATAGTGTCGACCTCTGCATTGGTTTTGCTACGGGACTTGCCGACCAGAGATAGAAAATTCCGGTAGCTATGTTCCACGCCCGATTGCAGGACGGTGCCGAGATCTTCGCTAAATCCGCCAACAAAATCGGGCTCACCGGACAGCGGTGTTGTTTGTACGCCATCTGTGGTGACGCCCCATTTGCTCAGCGCCTTTTCAAAGCTTGGCAAGACAGCAAATACACCGATAGAACCGGTTATCGTATCGGGCTCTGCCATAATATGATCGCCCGCTGCGGCAACCCAATAGCCGCCACTGGCCGCAACATCGCCCATAGAAATGACAATCGGAATACCGGCCTTTTTAACATCCGCTAGCGCAAGCCGGATTTCTTCGCTCGCAAAGGCTGATCCGCCGGGAGAATCGACCCGTACGACCAATGCCTTGATGTCATCTTCTTCCAGCGCTTTGTAGATTTCTTCAGCGATGCGGCCACTGGCCGCGATGCCGGGACCAGCTTTGCCGCTAACAATTTCGCCCGCGACGGTAATCACGCCGATGGCTTTTCCGGATTTATCCGCCGGATGGGCAGCAACAAAATCATCATATTCAATGGCTTTGAAACTATCCGGCGATGGCCGTGTGTCTTCACCGACCTTGCTAGCAATATAGCGGCCAAAGGCGACCCGATCACCAATTTTATCGACAAGCTTCTGTTCGGTCGCGATCTTGGCATAATCGCCGCCTGCTGCTTTTACCAACGCGGCAGGATCATTCGCATAGGGTTCAATCACCGCCTGCGGCCGTGCCTTTTGGGCTTCGGAAAGCCAGTTGTCCCACAGTACTGCATAAAGCGCTTGTGACGCTTCTCTGGCTGCGGGCGACTGGTCAGCGCGCATATAGGGTTCGACGGCACTTTTATAGGTGCCGACGCGGTAAATATGGGCGGTAATGCCAAGCTGTTCGATCAGGTTCTTATAGTAAAGCCTACTGCCGCCCGGTCCGGCAAAGACTATGCCGCCCATCGGGTCCATCCAGATTTCATTGGCGTGCGCTGCCAGTTGATAGCTGTCATCGCTATAGAAATTGGCAAAGGCATAAATAGGTTTGCCGGATTTTTTGACCCGATCGAGCGCATCGCCAACGGTGGTGAGACTTGTTTGCCCGCCGCCCATAAATGCGCTCAAATCCAGTACCACTGCCTTGACACGATCATCCTCAGCGGATGCGTCAATGGCGCGGACAAGATCGCGCAGCCTATATTCGCGGGGCGTATCCTCACTACTGGTGAGCAGCGCGGTAATATCCTGTGTCGCTGGCTGTTCGACAATCACACCGTTAAGGTCGAGCAGCAATGCGCCGTCATGAATCGCGGCGACATTGGGACGAGCGGATAAAGCAGCATATAGCGCGGCAAAAAACAGCAGCATGGCGATCAGCACCAGACCGTCTTTAATCGCTACCAGAAATTTCCATGCTCCACGCGCAAATTGCATTTTCATCATTCTCCATAAACGGCGCGCTAATCGTAGCTGAACGCCCCGACCGATATGGTTATCCGTTTAGGAAATTACCAGCGGATAAGATGCGGTACGATGATACGTCCGGCGATGGCGCTCGCCAATACCGACAGAGAATACCATGTTCCGATATAATAAATGTCGTTAAACGGGCAGAATAAATTGTAAGCTGCTCCCCCCAAAGCGCCGGATGCGATGCCGACAAGCCATCCCGCACGTTCCGGAGAAGTCGGTGCCCCTTGCCGCAGCCATAGGGTCAGGCCGCCGCCAATAAGGGTCGCTGACAGGACGCTGGTCGCCAGACAGTGCAGACCCTCTGTGGGACGAAAGGCTTCTACCGGCGGCGTGTTGATCACGCTCATAATTGCTGCTGTTATCGGAAACAGGGAGGCCGTAACCAGCGCCCAAATCCATCCGCGGTTGAGATTGCCGACACCGGGCCGCGCCATATTGGCGGCGGCAAAAGCCGTCGCGACGCCCAGCATCAACAGAACGCCGCAGCGCAGGAAGAACATTGCATGCGCTATGCCCATGGAAAGATCGCTGCGTATATCCTGAAATAAAGCAATGGCAGATATGCAAACCAGTGTCAGGATTGCTGCAATACCAACCCCAATAGAAGGCTTTAACGTGCGCACCGGCGCCATGTCTTCGACCAGATCATCGATCAAGCTATTTGCTGCTTTACTCATTTCATTCGCTCTCGATTAGGGCGCTCATTTTCTTGAGCCCCCGATGAATATTGACTTTGACCAGCGATTCCGACTGGCCTGTTTGGGCAGCCGCTTCGGCAATGCTCAAGCCTTTGATTTTTACCATGGCGATGACATTGGCTTGTCGGCCGGGGATCATGCCCAGCAAGCGTTCCAGACTCACCTTTGTGGTCACATCCTCATCTTGGGGGTCCGCGACCATTTCTTCGTGCAGTTCGCCATGTTCGTGACGATAAATTTTGCGCAGACCGTCTATCCAGCGATAACGGCCAATCGCGGCAAGCCATGGCAGAAAAGCTCTGGCCGGATCATAGCTCGCCCGCTTTTTATGGAGCGAGATCAGGGTTTCCTGCACCAGATCATCGACCTCTGAGGGGTTAATCTTGCGCGCATAATAACGTCGCAACCATTTCTCGCACTCGGTCAACAGGCTGGCGTAGCAGAGCTTGTCACCGCCTTGCGCCTTGACCATTAAATGACGCAATGTCTCTTCATTGGCGATCATGGCTATTCTCCCCGATCATCTCACTTAACCCAATTTCCCGCCAAGCAGCTTGTCGATGGAAAACAAGCCGCCGCCACGGGTGATCAGGACCAGAGCAAGGGCGACCCAGATGATGTGGACCGACCACCATGCGTCAGGATAAACGAAAAACTGGATAACCAGCGTCATGACCAATAGCCCCGCTGCGCCAAAGCGGGTTGCGAGGCCTAATATCAACAAGATCGGGAAAAAATGTTCGGCATAGGTTGCGATTAATCCGGTAATTTCGGGAAAAGGCATACCATATTCATCGCGGAACAGATCAACAGTCAGGTCTTTCATAGTCAATAAGCTGCCATCCTCCACCTTGGTGCGGGCGGAGCGCCAGAATATTCCGGCCAACGCGACGCGGGCAAAGAGCAAGGCTATGGCTTCGGGAAATTTCCCGCTAACAAGTCTAGTCGCCTTTTTTATCAGTTTCGCCATGGCACTTGCCCCCGTTTGATTTCGTCATCACGCCTGTCTGTATCAGCTTTATGAGCCGTTCCATTGCAGCGTCTTCTCCACCCAGTTCGATGGCACTGGCCAAAAGGTTACCCATGGTCGCGATATATGCGATTTTTTCCGCAATATCATGTTCGACCTGCGTCAACGGGTGGAATAAAATATCGGCGTCTGGCCGTGCGACCAGCAAGGCCTCCGGGGTATCTTGGCCCAATTCTGCCAGCTCCGGTGATAGCGGGCCGGTTAGATTAATAAGCCGCATGGCCGGATGGGCGCCTATTTCGAGGCCGAGCAGGCTTGCTTCGTCCAAAGTCGCAATATCGCCCAGCGCAAGGGGTTGCGCCTCTGCGCTATGATAGCTTTTAATCCATGCCCATTCGATCCGCGCCAGATCGACTTCACTTGCCCCGACGCCTTGGCTCACCAGAAAATCGGCAAAATCAGCAGCGATATTATTCATATCGCAGGTCAGGATATGGGCCTGATCGATATAGTCCCGCGAAATCGCATGAAATGGTTCGTGCCCGATATGCGCATGTAATTTGGGATAGGAATTTTCCAGCGCGACTAGCCGCGCATGGGAAATGGTATTGGCATGGGCCTTCAGACCCAGAAGCGCACGGTCCGAACCTTGTTCAAATAGATCATCCGGGAAATGCGCCGGACCTTTTTGCAGACAGGCAATGAAGCGCAATTGGCTGTCAGCTAGCGAGGGCATTTTGCGTTCCGTTCAGCACCGCTTCGACTTTGGCAACTTCGGCCATCAGCACATCATAGGCAGGAATATCTGTATCCCATTCGATCAATGTCGGTTTGGCACCAGCCCGTTTGATGAACCGGTCATAAAGCCGCCAAGTCACGTCACTCACGATGGAGCCATGGTCGTCGATCAACAAAGGGCCGCTGTCATGTTCTTCGCGGGCATGACCGGCGAGATGTATTTCTCCGACAATATCGGGGTCAATCGCGTCAATATAGGCTTCCATATCCAGCCCGACATTCGTGGCGGTCACCTCGACGTTGTTAATGTCGAATAATAGACCGCAGCCTGATTGCTTGCACAGAGCCGAGATGAATTCGGTCTCGCTCATCTCGTCATCGCGATAGCTAAGATAGCGTGACGGGTTTTCGATCAGGATGGGCCGTTTCAACCGGTCCTGCACTTTCGCAATTTGTTCCGAGAAATGATCAAGCGCTTCGACTGTATAGGGAATGGGGAGAAGATCGGGATAGCGGTCATGGGCATTGCCGCTCCAGCTCAGATGGTCAGAAACCATGGCTGGTTCATAGCGTTCGCATAATGCGGCTATTTGTTCTAGATCATCGATATTCAAGCCTTCCGCCGAGCCGAGGGACAGGCCTACGCTGTGAAAGCTTAAAGGATAAACCCCGGCGATGGCGGTCAGCCAACGATGTAGCGGACCACCATCACCGAAGTAATTCTGCGGATGCACCTCTACCCATCCGGGTTTGTTTGATCCAGCTTCATCGGACAATATATCACTATAATGAACCGACTTCAGACCTATGCCGCCTGATGGAGGGAGGGAGTGAGGCATGGGTGCTTTCATAATGAGCAGATCAAAATTTGAGGCGTGAGAAGGGGCAACATCCGCAAAACTTAAACGATTTTGTTAGTGAAAGGAATAGAATGCCGTCTGCTCGCTTTTTCAGGGTGAGGACGGCACACTAGTTCTTAGCCTTTTTGTGGGACCGGCTTCACATTGCCTGTTTTTGCAGTCAGCGAACCACCGGCTTTAACACACGCCCCTTTGGCGGTATATTTCCAGGCGCTGCCCTGATAATCGGCAGTTGATGTTCCGGCACAGCTGGTACCGGGGCCAGCGGCGCAATCATTTTTTCCGGTCAATGCGATGCCGAAACATTTTTCTTTCGCACCGGTTGCGGCAGCGGTGGAAGGGGACATGGCAATTGTGGCAGCGGCGGCAAGGGCCGCAGCAGCGGCCGTGGCTTTGATTATGGAGTTAGACATTCGGTTTTCCTCTTTGGGTAATTTTAATGGAGGTGAACCTGTCTGGAAGGTTCATAAGGAGTTTCGAACCGCTCGCTCGCCCGGTTACATTTATTTTCAGACCAATTGAAAAAATGCGGAGCAAGATTCAGAAATGGCTTTTTTCCAGTAGGTATAGGCAGTAAAAAAGATTCAGATTTTTTTTGTCCGAAACCTTGATCCGTAATAAATATAGCCCATATGACCCCTGTTGGCACTCGACTCGATAGAGTGCTAATTCTCCATCGAAATATTCTTGATGGCTCGCGCTAAAGGAGCAGGGCCGCAGGTATCTAAGTTTGGACAAGAAAGGGAAACATATGAAATTTCGTCCATTACATGACCGTGTACTGGTTCGCCGGGTTGAGGCTGACTCAAAGACCGCTGGCGGGATTATCATTCCAGATAGCGCGCAAGAAAAGCCATCCGAAGGCGAAGTTGTCGCTGCTGGTAAAGGCCTGAAAGACGACAATGGCAAGGTAGTTGCTCTTGACGTTAAAAAAGGCGACCGCATTTTGTTCGGCAAATGGTCGGGCACAGAAGTCACCGTTGAAGGTGAAGAGCTGATCATCATGAAGGAAAGCGATATTCTCGGCATCGTCGAGAAATAAGCGCTTTTCTCCATTATAATTTCAATCATTTAAGCAGAGGAAAACAACATGGCTGCTAAAGACGTAAAATTTGGCCGCGACGCCCGCGAACGCATCCTTAAAGGTGTAAACACGCTGGCCGACGCCGTAAAAGTCACCTTGGGTCCTAAAGGGCGCAATGTGGTTCTCGACAAATCTTTCGGCGCACCGCGCATCACCAAAGACGGTGTATCGGTTGCCAAAGAAATCGAACTGAAAGACAAGTTCGAAAATATGGGCGCACAGATGCTCCGTGAAGTTGCATCAAAAACCAATGATGTTGCTGGCGACGGCACCACCACGGCGACTGTATTGGCGCAGGCGATTGTTAAGGAAGGCATGAAGTCCGTGTCTGCCGGCATGAACCCAATGGATCTGAAACGCGGTATCGACCAGGCGGTCCTAGCTGTGGTTGCAGACCTCAAGAAGCGTTCGAAAGACGTCAAGGGCAGCGAAGAAATCGCACAAGTTGGCATTATTTCTGCCAATGGCGATGTAGAAGTCGGTCAGAAAATCGCAGAAGCGATGGAAAAAGTCGGCAAAGAAGGCGTTATCACGGTTGAAGAAGCCAAAGGTCTCGACTTTGAACTCGACGTTGTTGAAGGCATGCAGTTTGACCGCGGTTACCTGTCTCCTTACTTTATCACCAACCCGGATAAGATGATTGCGGACCTCGAAAATCCTTACATTCTGATCCATGAGAAAAAGCTGACCAACTTGCAGCCTATGCTCCCAATTTTGGAAGCTGTTGTGCAAGCCGGACGTCCGCTTTTGATCATTGCTGAAGATATTGAAGGCGAAGCGCTAGCTACTCTCGTAGTGAACAAACTACGCGGCGGCCTGAAAATTGCAGCGGTGAAAGCACCTGGTTTCGGTGATCGCCGTAAAGCAATGCTGGAAGATATCGCGATCCTTACCAAAGGTGAAATGATCTCCGAAGATCTCGGCATCAAGCTGGAAAGCGTTACGCTGAACATGCTCGGTGAAGCGAAAAATGTCACGATCGACAAAGACAACACCATCATTGTTGACGGTGCTGGCAAGTCGAAAGACATTAAGGCGCGTGTTGAAGCGATCCGTGCGCAGATCGAAAACACGACTTCCGACTACGACAAAGAAAAACTGCAAGAACGTCTGGCGAAACTCGCTGGCGGTGTTGCTGTGATCAAAGTTGGCGGCGCATCTGAAGTGGAAGTGAAAGAAAAGAAAGACCGTGTCGACGACGCGCTGCACGCAACCCGTGCTGCTGTTGAAGAAGGCATTGTCCCAGGCGGCGGTGCTGCGCTTCTTTATGCTACTTCGGCTCTCAAAGGCCTTGAAGGCATCAACGACGACCAGACCCGCGGCATCGACATTGTTCGTAAAGCGCTGCAGGCTCCAGTTCGTCAGATTGCTGAAAATGCTGGTTTTGACGGCGCGGTTGTTGCTGGCAAAATGCTTGACCAGAAGAGCAAGGAATTCGGCTTCAACGCATCGACCGATGTTTATGAAGACCTTGTTAAAGCTGGTGTGATCGATCCTACTAAAGTTGTTCGCGCAGCTTTGCAGGACGCCTCATCGGTTGCTGGTCTGTTGATCACCACCGAAGCTGCTGTTGCTGAAACACCATCAGACGATAAAGCTGGTGGCGGCATGCCCGACATGGGCGGCATGGGCGGCGGCATGGGCGGAATGGGTTTCTAAATCTAAACGCTCGGCTCACGCTGAAACAATCAAGAGGGGCTGGAAGGAAACTTCCGGCCCTTTTTTGTGCCCCGCATTTAGGGCTGTTACACAGCATATTTCCAAACCAGGTCGACTATGCCATGCAGAGAAAAGCGCAGGTGGCATTAAGAATGCCGAGCGTAAAGGTGGTTCAGGAGAACAGATCATATGGTCGCCAGCACGTTTGAATTGTTTAAAATTGGCGTCGGACCATCCAGTTCCCACACAATGGGACCGATGCTTGCGGCCGCAACGTTTGTGGAGCGCCTCGCCGATCAAGGTCTTTTGCAGCGGGTGACCCGCATGGAGACCAAATTATTTGGCTCGCTTGCGCTCACTGGCAAAGGCCACGCGTCTGATCGTGCAATATTGCTGGGTTTATCTGGCGAGCGACCCGAAAATATCGAACCAGATGCCGCCGATATGTTGGTGGAGCAGATCAGACATAATTCTCGTATCGGTCTCAACGGGTTGCAGGATATCAGTTTTGATGAGGCGACTGATCTCATTTTCGACCAACGTAAACGGCTCGACTTTCACTCTAATGCCATGCGCTTCACCGCCTTTAACGGCGATGATGAGCTGGCAACCCGCGTCTATTATTCGGTGGGCGGCGGCGCGGTATTGGATGAGGACCAAATTGGTGCCAATGATCCGGAAAGCGGCCTGTGGGATGTTCCCCATCCCTTTTGTTCCGGTAACGATCTGCTCGAAATAGCGGCGACCAAGGGCCTGTCTATCGCGGATATTATGCGCAATAATGAACGCGCAGCAAAAACCGATGCAGAAATTGGTGCTGGTATCCGCCAGATTGCCGACGCGATGTCGGCCTGTATTGATCGCGGTATCAAATCGGGCGGAATATTACCCGGCGGATTGGGCGTGAAACGCCGCGCGCCGCTGATCCACGCCCGGTTGATGGAGCGGCAGGAACGGGCGTTGTCCGATCCGCTGACCGTTTTGGATTGGGTGAACCTTTGGGCGCTCGCAGTGAATGAGGAAAATGCGGCAGGCGGCAAAGTGGTCACTGCACCGACCAACGGCGCTGCCGGAATTGTCCCTTCTGTGCTGCGCTTTTATGAGAGATTCTCGCCCAAAGCCGACGATGCCGGGGTCGAGATATTCCTGCTAACAGCCGCTGCCATTGGGTCATTGTTCAAGGAAAATGCTTCTATTTCCGGTGCAGAAGTCGGTTGTCAGGGGGAAGTGGGTGTCGCTTGTTCGATGGCAGCGGCCGGTCTGACGGCAGCTTGGGGCGGGACGCCTTTGCAAGTTGAGAATGCAGCCGAAATAGGGATGGAACATAATCTTGGCCTGACCTGCGATCCGGTCGCGGGGCTGGTCCAAGTGCCCTGTATAGAGCGTAATGCGGTGGGCGCGGTAAAAGCGATAGAGGCCGCACGGCTGGCGATCATGGGGGATGGTACCCACCGCGTCAGCCTGGATGAAGTGATTGAAACAATGCGCAAAACCGGCTTGGATATGAGCGAGCGTTATAAAGAAACATCGCAGGGAGGACTGGCGGTTAATCTGGTCGAATGCTGATTTTTCCGTTCCCTGCCAACAAGAATAATATCATCAAGGACGGCTTGTTCTAGATTGCTTTCTTATCCACGAAGAGACGAGCAATGACCCCTAACCCCGTGTAACAAGCTGTTAACCGGCGGCAATATAGGCAAGCTATAGGTAAAGCTTTAGGCCGCCCCCTAGAAAGGCGGGCGGCCATCACGACATTGTGCTGATCTTGTTACCCGCAAATGAGAGGGTGACTGCCGTTTTATTTACGGCCTAATCCTATTTTGGTAGCCAATCCACTGCGAACCTTGGAATAGTTTGAGGAAACCATTGGATAATCTGCCGGCAACCCCCATTTTGCGCGATATTCCTCTGGCGTCATATTATAGCGGGTCATCAAATGGCGTTTCAGCATCTTGAATTTTTTGCCATCTTCCAGACAGACAAGATGGTCCGGCTTGATCGAATCTTTGATAGAAACAGCGGGCTCTTGTTGCGTGACGGTTGAAGCGGATTTGCCGACCAGTTCCGCCAAAGCGCTGTGAATGCTGTTAATAAGCAACGGCAGGTCTGAAACAGCCACGTTATTATTGTTAACATGTGCCACCACAATTTGTGACGTCAAAGCAATTAGTGTTTCGTCCATATCATTATCGATTTCTGCCATCTGGTCCCCCGACTAAATTTTTTCAAACATCATGTCGTGTTTGAAAAAGTAGAAATTACATCCATTATGGATATAAAAATCTGATGTGCTTCATATCACCATAAATCAAGTGATTTTCGATTATTATATTGAATACGGGATCGGCGAATGCCGATTTTGCCGTTGTTTGACAATATTCTTATATCTAAGAAGCTTTTATACGATCAGGACTAATGTTCATTACGTCGCTTTAAATATAGGAGGCAGTAGTTTTTTCCGCTACTTCATCTGCTGTTACGCCGGGCGCCAATTCTATGAGCTGGAATGGACTGTTATGATCTGAACGGCGGAACACACAGAGATCGGTTATGATCATATCGACAACATTCTTACCCGTTAGCGGCAATGTGCATTCCGGAATAAATTTGGCGCTGCCGTCCTTGGCGCAATGATCCATCACGACGATGATCTTCTTGACGCCTGCAACCAGATCCATGGCACCGCCCATGCCCTTGATCATTTTTCCGGGAATCATCCAGTTGGCAATATCACCATTTTCAGCCACTTCCATGGCCCCCAGAACGGTCAGGTCGATATGCCCACCGCGGATCATGGCAAAGCTATCCGCGCTGCCGAAATAGCTGGTAGATGGCAGCTCGCTTATCGTTTGCTTGCCAGCATTGATTAGGTCGGCGTCAATATCTTCTTCATAGGGAAACGGGCCTATGCCAAGCATACCGTTTTCCGATTGCAACGTCACCTCAACACCTTCGGGAATATTATTGGCGACTAATGTTGGGATTCCGATTCCCAAATTAACATAATAGCCGTCTTTTAGTTCTTTCGCTGCGCGTGCAGCCATTTGATTGCGATCCCAACTCATGCTGCATTCTCCCGTTCCCGCGTCATTCGGGATTCGATTTTTTTGTCATATGGTGAGCCGCAGATGAGCCGCTTCACATAGATGCTCGGCAAGTGGATCGCATCGGGTTCTAATTCCCCGACCTCGACGATTTCTTCCACTTCGGCGATGCAGATTTTTCCTGCTGTTGCCATCGGAGCGTTAAAATTGCGCGCGGTCTTACGGAAAATTAGATTGCCCGCCTTATCGGCTTTCCATCCTTTGATCAGGCATATATCTGCAAATATCCCCCGTTCGAGGATATAATCTTCGCCGTTGAATTCCTTGACTTCTTTGCCCTCGGCTACTTGTGTGCCGACACCGGTTTTGGTGTAGAATCCCGGAATGCCGGCCCCACCAGCGCGGCACCGCTCTGCCAAAGTGCCTTGCGGACAAAATTCGACTTCCAACTCACCAGCCAGATATTGCCGTTCAAATTCCTTATTTTCTCCAACATAGGAAGAGATCATTTTTTTCACTTGCCGGGACCGAAGCAGCTTACCGAGCCCTTCATTGTCTATACCGGCATTGTTCGAGGCTATGGTAAGATCTTTGACACCTGCTTCCTGCAAGGCATCAATCAACCGTTCGGGAATACCGCACAGGCCGAATCCACCCACACATAGGTGCATGCCATCAAATAATATGCCTTCCAGTGCCGACGCGGCATCGGGATAAATCTTCTTCATAAGGAGCCTTTCGGGAGTGATCGGATTTTTTCTAGCGCAACTGCATAGAAGCTGTCTAGAATAGAATATATTTGCCCATATTTATCGGTTATGTCGCGGGATATGATCAGAATATTGGCCAGTCTCTCACTATTTTTCTTCCTGGTTCCGGTAACCTATTTGCACGGCCCGGTGCCCGCGAAGAACGACAGCCAATATATCCGGTGGGAGGCGATCAGTTTTAACTCCGAAGATCCGGCGCGAACGAAAACGGGTCGCCTTGAATTTTTGCAAGGATGGAAACTGACCAGCAAAAATGCTGACTTTGGCGGGGTTTCATCCATGCTAGCCTTGCCGGATGACCGGTTTCTCATGTTAAGCGACGCGGGCGTTCTGATCGGTTTCACGCTTGATCAGAAAAAGGGGCTCGCCAAGCGGCCTTTCATCGCGCCTTTGCCGGATGGGCCGCTGGCCGAGAATAAATATGCCAAGAAAAACTGGGATTCAGAATCGCTCACCCATGATCCCGAGACAGGCCAATATTGGGTGGGGTTTGAGCATCAGCATAGCATATGGCGCTATGGCACCTCCTTTGCGCGCAAAGAGGCAGACCACAAGGTGGCGGCTATGCAGAAATGGCCAATGAACGGAGGTGCTGAGGCGCTGTTGCGTTTGCCAGGGAAGGATGATGAATCCGATCATTTTCTGGTGTTCTCAGAATCTGCTGCATTTGAAAAGGGCGGCAATCAGTTATTGATATTTGATGGTGATCCAACGGAAGCGGATGCGCAGCCCCGGCTGTCCGGATATCGCCCGCCAAAGGGATATGAGATTACCGATGCGACTTTATTGCCCGATGGCAGGGCATTGCTGCTGCATCGCCGATTCACGCCGCTTGAGGGTTTTTCTGCAATCGTCTCAATCGGTGATCTTTCAGAAATTGCGGTGGGTGATGTGTGGACATCCCAGCGGATAGCCTCGTTCAAGCCGCCGATGAAGGTCGATAATATGGAGGCTCTAACGGTCACCGTGGAAGGTGATGATATCATCATCTGGATGGCTTCAGACGATAATTTTAACGTGTTTCAAGAAACAATATTTATGAAGTTCCGATTGCTGCCGGGGCGGCAGAAACGCAAGAAGGTCACGGCAGATAAACCAAATAGCTTGTTACCGAATACAATGGTCCCAAAAGTGACGGCAGCCCCAAAAGCAAAAGCCGAGGCAAGCCCCGGCTTTTCGTCCATTCCAAATTAAAATTACCGTGTTTGCGGTATTTTAAGCAGCAACCTGCTTTTTGGAGATTTCTTTTTTGAGGCGGCGTACACGCAGGCTCAATTTTTCGTCGGATGTTTTCAGCAGCCAGTTATCCAGCCCGCCGACATGTTCGACCGAACGCAAACCATGTGTGGAAACGCGCAATTTCACACCTTTGCCGAGAGCATCGGACAACAGGGTCACGTTTTGCAGGTTCGGCAAAAAGGTTTTCTTGGTACGGTTTTTGGCGTGCGATACGTTATTGCCTACCAGCCGAGTCTTTCCTGTCAGTTCGCAAATCCGCGACATCTTTTCTGTCCAATTTCTTATTAATGAGTGATTCCCGTAGGAAAGACAGCGCAACTAACCGCAAATCGTCTGTCCGTCAAGCGCCGCGCCAAGTTTTACGCGTCCTTTTATCCCAAAAAGCATATCCGCGAATATAAATGGCGTGGCTTGCCGGTTGATCTGGTCATGATTGCCGCTTCGCGCTAATCCCTTGTTCTATGGCCCATAACCCCTTCCATTCCTATATGCCACAGGCATTGCAACTGGCCCGGCAGGCGGCAGAAGCGGGCGAAGTGCCCGTGGGAGCCATTGTCGTTCGGGGCGGAGAGATTATTGGTCGTGGTTATAATCAAACACGTACCGGCAATGATCCCAGCGCCCATGCTGAAATTGTCGCGATTCGCGAAGCGTGCACGGCGTTAAACACAGACCGGCTGGAAGATTGCGATTTGTGGGTGACGCTGGAACCGTGCACCATGTGCGCCGGTGCCATTGCCCATGCGCGAATCAAAAGGCTCTATTATGGGGCAGCAGACCCCAAAGGCGGCGCGGTGGACAGCGGCGTGAATTTCTTCACCGCCGCCACCTGCCACCATGCGCCAGAGGTCTATGCGGGGTTCGACGAAGCCGAATCCGCATTGTTGCTCCGAGATTTTTTCAAAAACCGCCGTGATTAATATATGCCGCGATTAATGGACAAAGCGGGCAACAACATCACGGTAACTGCGGCTCACCTTCACTTGTGCGCCTGACCCAAGCACCAGAAAACATTCTCCATTGGTATGGGGTTTGACTTCGCGGACCTGTCCCAAGTTTACGATGGTCGACCGGTGTACCCGCTGAAAATTGCGGGGATCCAAGCGTTTTTCGAGATCTTTCATCGTTTCGCGCAGGATCAGGCTATTATCGGCGGTATAGATGCACATATAATCGCCGGCCGCGTCGATCCGCTCTATCGTATCCACATCGACCCGGAAAATCTGGCCGCGATCCTTAACGTTGATCAGCTTTTCATAGCGGCTTGCAGCGGCCGGCTCTTCGGCATTTTCCAGATCAGCCATCGCGGCGGGCGCGACTTCGCTGAGCACATGTTTGAGTTTTTCAATTTCTTCTGCCCCGCGTTTTTCAGTGAGGCGGTTGCGTACGCGTTCAATAGCGTCGGCTAATCGGTCGATTTCTACTGGCTTCACCAGATAATCAATAGCTTCGGCTTCAAAAGCCCGGACGGCGTGGTCGGCATAGGCGGTCACGAAAATAAACAATGGGGGCTCAATTTCCATTATACCCTGAACGACGGAAAAACCGTCAAAACCTGGCATCTGGATGTCGAGAAACACCAGATCGGGCTTCAGCGTCTTGATTTTGCGAATCGCTTCGCGGCCGTTGCTGCAGGTATCGATAATTTCGATATCTTCGAATTTTTCGAGACGTATCTGAAGGCCCTGAATGGCGAGTTTTTCGTCGTCGACTAATATCGTTTTTATCGTCATGGATTCATATCCTCTTGGTGCGATGATACCACAGACGGGGCGGTGACGAGACCCCTATGGCTTTTATCGGATGCATGCTCCCCAAATATGGCTTCATTCCTGATTTGGTCTTCTGATGCGCTATCTTGCGCCGCTTCTTTCTCTATCTGTTCGCGTGTTTCAAATGGCAATGCGATGACCACAGAAAAACCGCCTCCTGCTGATGACTTAATCTCAAACTCATGCGCTTCTCCATAAGCTTGGTTTAATCGCTCCTGAATATTTCCCAAACCAACACCGGTAGAATAAGTATTTTTCGGGATCGGACCATTTTTTCCGGGTCCGGTATCTGACACGACAATCTTGACCTTATCATTTTCCAATCGGGCGGACACGGCAATATCGGCGCCCTCTTCCATCGGCGTTACCGCATATTTAATCGCGTTTTCGACCAATGGTTGCAGCAACAGCGACGGCAACAAAGCGTCGCGGACCGCCGGATCAATATCAAAGCTTGGCCGCAATCGTTCTTCGAAGCGCATTTTTTCGATATCGAGATACAGATGTAGCGTTTCAACCTCTTGCGCCAATGTTACCCTGCTATGCACTTCGTTGACCAAGGTATGGCGCAGGAACGACGACAGGCGCGATAACATGGCATTGGCTGGCTCTGTCTGCTTCAGCAGCACCAAGGTGGAAATACTGTTCAGGGTGTTGAACAGGAAATGCGGATTGAGCTGGTAACGCAGCATCGCGAGCTGCGCACGGGTTGCCTGAGTTTCGAGCCGTAATAGCTGATCATTTTGTTCCTGCACCCGCAGGAAAAAATTAATAGCATAATAGAGCGCCGACCATGCGCCGAGCATCGTGAAATCTACGAAGACATAGCCGACAAAAAGGCTGGCAAACCCGCTCTCGATCGTCGGATTTTGGATGATAAAAACCCATGCGTCGATAAATGCAAATATCGCGGTCGCTGCGGACAGGACAATAGTGGTCGTGACCCAGGTAACAATCGGCTTCTGGTGGATAATATTTTTATAGAAAACTGACAAAAGCAGGGAAATCGAATAGCCGGTAATTGTCGAGATGATGATCGGCAAAAGAAAGCTGAGCGGTTGTCCATTGGCGATGCCGGAAATGCCGCGCAGGGCCAATGCACCCGCCCAACCCGCGGATTGCAGGTTCCAGAATGCGCGGTTTTTATTACCAAAAAAAGGTTGTGGGCGAATATCCATGACAGCCATAACCTTGTCTATAGCCTGCCGTTGCCGTTTGGGAAAGAATCGCATATTGTTCGGTCCAGAGAGACGCACATCTAATAAGTGCGAACGAGGAGAGTGATATGGGCGGGCCCACCGAAATACGAGCAAAATTTTCGTCTATGGAAGAGGGCACCCAAGAGGATTGGAACATTATCGGCGGGCATTATATGCCGTTCGCCTCTAAGGTCGCCGACCGGGTGCTTGATCATTTGCGTTTGTTGGATGGGGATTATGGCGGTTTTCCTGTAGATCGGCTCCAACATAGCCTGCAGACGGCAACCCGTGCCCATCGCGACGGACGTCCCGATGATTATGTCGTCATGGCTTTATTGCATGATATTGGCGACACATTATGTACGTTTAATCATCCAGATGTTGCCGCTGCGATTCTAAAACCCTTTGTGAGCGAGAAATTGCGCTGGATCACTGAGCAGCACGGGATTTTCCAAGGTTATTATTTTTTCCACTATCTCGGCCAAGATCGCGACCTGCGGGAGCAATATCGCGGGCATGAACATTTTGAAGATTGTGCCGAATTTTGTGAAAAATATGATCAGACGGCGTTTGACGTAGATTATGACACGGCACCGCTAGAATTTTTCGAACCGATTGTCCGCAAAGTCATGACACAGCCGATAAACAGCATTTATGTAAACGAATAAGTGGAGATTTTCGCTTCAGGCCGCTGAAGATTCTCCAATTTCCTTTAGATTGCGGACCACCATATCGCCGCGGTCAGAACAGCCTTCGCCAGCCGTAGTTTCATGGTTCCGCAGTTCCGTTTCATCAATCCAGCACAGGTCGGCAAGGCCCAATATTCTGTCATCATGCGCGCGTAGTGCGATTCGGCTGATCGGTTGACGATCTCTGGCATCTGCCAATACCGGATTTGACGGCACACCCGTTTCCCATTTTTCGCCCCATTGGCGAATGGCGACGATGACGGGCAACAAATCTGTACCCTTATCGGTCAGGCGATATTCGACTTTGCGCTTGTCATGGTCACAGGGACGGCGGGACATGATGCCGGCTTCCACAAGTCTGGTCAGGCGGTTTGCCAATATATTGCGCGCAATTCCGATTTCCGAAAGAAAATCCTCAAAATGGCGGACGCCATTAAAGGAGCCGCGCAAGATCATGAAGCACCAGCGTTCTCCGATTACTTCCAAAGAAATGGGCAAGGAACAGCCCGATCCGAGTTCTGCAAGGTTTTCCGTCAATTTATCCATTCACTTTACCTAGACCAGTTTTGAGCAATCCCAAAAAAAAATATAAGTTTTAGGTTGCAACTTAAAACCCATTAAATTAAGTACCGTTTTGCAACCTAAATTGCAAGCCGATTCTTCCTCCCCGGGACGTCGGCGCAAACAAAGGTCAGATTGACCCGAAAGGAAAAGAAGATGATTATCTCCGAAAGTCCATTGCGCAACATATTCCTGCTATTCGTTGCCATTTTTACGACCGCAGTTATTTTTACCGCCAGCGGTGCTAATGCGCGAAGCGTACCCGTCGCCTATTCGGTTAAATTACAACAACCGGTAGAGCCATCCAAACATATTATCAAAGGCACGGTGATGCACTGCGCTGGAACTGAATGCAAAGGCGGTAAAAGTGGTTCATCCGTCAAAACAATATGCGCCAAATTATCTCGCGAAGTTGGTCCGATCGCTTCGTTTTCTTACAAAGGCGAAGCGATGGATGATGATGCACTGGCCAAGTGCAACGGATGAAGATGTGCCGATAAATTATTATTAAGACCGGCCTTTCTATCCCCGTACGGCCACGCAAATGGCCCGGCCGGTCACACTCAGGCGTTGGAGTCTTGCTTTCCACCCTCGAAGGCATTGGCTTCAACGCTATTTTTTTGTTGCTCCTGCACGGAAAGCCAGACAGTTTGGGTCGGTGTTAAGGCAATATGAACTTGTGGAGCGGGTGCGCAGCTATGATCCGGAGGCGGATGAGGATCTGATCAACCGTGCTTATGTGTTTTCTGTGCAGAGGCACGGAAGTCAGAAGCGCGCTAGCGGGGATCCTTATTTTAGCCATCCGATCGAGGTCGCAGGGCTCATGACCGACCTGAAGCTGGATCAGCAGACCATTGTGACGGCCCTGCTGCATGATACGGTAGAAGACACGCTGACCACCATTGAAGAGATTGAAAAGCTGTTCGGGGCCGATGTCGCCCGGCTGGTCGATGGCGTGACCAAGCTGTCCAAGATCGAAGCGCAGACCGATAATGAGCGTGCGGCGGAGAATCTACGCAAATTTCTCCTCGCTATGTCGGATGATATCCGGGTGCTTTTGGTTAAATTGGCCGACCGTTTGCATAATATGCGAACGCTGCACTTCATCAAAAGCGAAGAAAAGCGTCAACGCATCGCCCATGAGACGATGGATATTTATGCGCCGCTGGCCGAGCGAATCGGCATGTATGAATATATGCGCGAGATGCAGCTATTGGCCTTCAAGCATCTGGAGCCGGAAGCTTATGAAACAATCAACCGGCGATTAGAGGCGATCAAGGCCGGTGATGAGGGGCAGGTGGACAAAATCGCCCGGTCTCTGGAAAAGGCACTGGCATCCGGCGGGCTGGCCGCAGAGGTTAGCGGACGGGAAAAACATCCCTATTCGATCTGGCGCAAAATGCAGGAGCGCCATGTCAGTTTTGAGCAGCTGACTGACATTATGGCGTTTCGGGTGATCACCGATAATAGCGCGGAATGTTATCGCGCGCTGGGCATATTGCATCAAAAGTGGAAAATGGTGCCGGGCCGGTTCAAAGATTATATCTCGACGCCCAAACGCAACGGCTATCAATCTCTCCACAGTACGATCATGCACGGCAATAATATGCGGGTGGAGGTGCAGATTCGGTCCGAACGCATGCACCGCGACAATGAGCATGGTCTGGCTGCCCACTGGGCCTATAAACAAGGCGGCGGTCCGGATGGACAGGCAGGGTGGATCCGTGATCTTATCGAAATTCTCGAACATGCTGAAGATGCCGAAGAATTGCTCGAAAATACGCGGCTCGCCATGTATCAGGACCGGATATTTGCGTTCACGCCCAAGGGCACTTTGTTACAAATGCCGAGGGGATCAACAACGATCGACTTTGCCTATGCAGTGCATACCGATCTGGGAAATCAGGCCGTCGGGGCCAAGGTTAATGGTCGCCATGTTCCGCTCCGTACACAGCTCAACAATGGCGATGTTGTAGAGATATTGAAATCAGATGGGCAGGAACCCCAGTCGGGTTGGCTGTCCTTTGTCATATCGGGCAAGGCCCGCGCTGCGATCCGCCGCTTCGTGCGCCACAAGGAGCGCGACGAGATTGTCGAGATCGGTACGAAGCTTTTTGACGAGATTGTAGAGCGTTTGCCCGGCAAGATCGGAAAAAAAGCCATGAAGGCCGCGTTAAAACGTCTTGATATGGAAGATGATGACGCGTTGATGATCGCCATTGGTACGCGGGCGCTCAGTGACCGCGAACTGATGGAAGCGCTGATGCCCGGCAGCGTCCACGATAATGATGATGACCGCCAATGGCCGGAACAGGACCGCGCAGTCTCGATCAAGGGCCTGACACCTGGTGTCGCCTTTGACCTTGCCGACTGTTGCCATCCGGTTCCCGGCGACCGCATCGTCGGACTACGCCGCAGCGGGGCGAATGTCGAAGTGCATGCCATTGACTGCTTGAAACTGGCCGATGGTATTGACGCTGACTGGGTAGACCTCAGCTGGGGCACAGAAACCGATGGCGCGGCGGCGCGTCTAATGGTGGTGGTTCACAACAAGCCGGGTACTTTGGCGGAAATGGCGGGGATTTTTGGTTTTCACAATGCCAATATCTTACGTCTGCGCATGACCAATCGCGATGCGCCTTTTCACACCTATGAGGTTGATCTGGAAGTACATAACGTCCACCACCTGATGCGGATATTATCCGCACTCAGGGCTTCAGAAGCAGTGGCGCAAGCCGAACGGCTCTAATATTGAGATTGGCAAAGCTGCGGCATAGTTGATGCAACGCATGTTTTTACCGAGTGGAGATTATTGACCCGGAGCGCCGGCAGGTGGTCCGCCGGGTATGCCGCCTTGTTGCTGCATTTGTTGTTGCAGCGCCTGCATCTGCTCCTCGGAGATAAAGTCGAGCAGGGTGACATCAAAAATCAATATCGAATTGGCAGGCAGCTCAGGGCTGGGAGATTGTTCGCCATAGCCCAGTTCAGAAGGTATCCAAATCCGGTATTCGCCGCCTTTTTGCATCAACTGCAGGGCTTCGGAAAAACCGGGGACAACGCCGCCGACCGGCATTGGTGTTTGTTCGTTTTCGTCAAACACATTGCCGTCACGGGTTTGGCCAACATATTTGACCAGAGCTGTATCCGTGGCGGTTGGTGACGGGCCTTCACCCGGCTTCAGCACTTTAATCTGAAGTCCGGAGGCTTTTGTTTCAACGCCATCTGCCGAGGCATTGACCGCTAGAAAATCCTCGTTCGAAGCGCCCGTGGTTACTGCATCATGCGTACCGGCAAAAGCCAGCGCAGCCGCTACGGCCAATATCAAAGCAAGTCCGACCCATAATTTGGTCAGAGATCCTTTTTTGATTGGCCGGATGGGAACAGAGGTTACGGACATATCGGACTACCTATTCAGTGAAAGCCTGTATTGATCCCAAAGGGGACCAGAACCGGAAAGCAGGCGGACTTAAATCGTTCCGTCGCGTTCCATGCGCTTACGCTCCATCTTGCGGGCGCGGCGAACAGCAGCAGCTTTTTCACGAGCACGCTTTTCAGAAGGCTTTTCGTAATGCCGGCGCAATTTCATTTCGCGATAAACGCCTTCACGCTGCAATTTCTTTTTGAGCGCCCGAAGGGCTTGATCAACATTATTGTCGCGAACCATGATTTGCATAAGACTGAGTAACTCCGTTCAAAATTCTATATCTATATTCAGCGGAAAAACCGCCTTGGACCGGGTAAATTCATAACCGGCCGAAATATCATTAAGCCATAAAAAAGGGTTTGCAGATGATTCGTTCAGCTGCAGTTGAAGCGCGCCTAACAGGCTAATGCACCGATTTCAAGCATTTCCGACTCAACTATGGGGCTTTTTTACCCTTATGCGAGCCTTAATAAGCGCCGGATTCACGGGATGAAAGCCTTTTGATTATCATTCTGGCTTGTGGCATATCGGTTTCAAAGTGCAATTGAACCGAATCAGGAGAGATGGAATGGCAACTGCGATCAATGTCCAATCGAGCTGTAGTGCAGAGGAATGGAAGGTGCGGCAACGGCTTGCTGCCTGCTATCGGATATTTGCATATCTTGGCTGGGATGAAATGATTTTCAATCATATCACATTGAAAATACCAGGTGAGGATGATGCCTTTCTAATTAACCCCTATGGTCTGCATTTTAGCGAAGTGACCGCCTCGAATTTGGTGAAAATCGATATTGAAGGTAATACGCTGGATGGCTCGACCTTTCCCGTGAACAAAGCCGGCTTTACGCAGCATAGCCTGTTCCATCGTGAGCTGCCGGATGTGCATGCGATCATTCATACCCATACAACAGCGACTATGGCGGTGGCATCGCTAGAGGGCGGATTGCGACCGATAAATTTCTACGCGGCGGCAGTTGTACCGCGGCTTGCTTATCATAAATTTGAAGGCGTCACGGTACATGCCGAAGAAGGCCCCCGGTTCTTAGCCAGCCTGGGCAAGAAACGTATGATGCTGCTGGAAAATCATGGCCCGGTGGTGATGGGCCGGACCTTGGAGGAAGCGTTCCTCAACCACTGGGTGTTGCAACGCGCCTGTGAAATCCAGATGCAGACGCTGGCCATGGGCAAGCCGGTGATGATTGATGAAGAGGTGATCAAAAAGCATTTGGCAAATTTGTCGCAGACGTCGATTGATCCTGCCATTCAGGGCATTCCCGAATTTGATGCGATGGTGCGTTTGATCGACCGGGAAGACAAAAGCTGGCGGGAATAGAAAAAGGCCGTTAGGTGATGGACAAAGCTGACCACCAACGGAATTGCTGATGGCTACGATAAAATGACCAAATTTACTGTCAATAACCGCCCGGTGCACTATCGGATGGATCCGGAAACCCCGCTGTTATGGGCGTTGCGCGACGCATCAAACCTGACCGGCACCAAATATGGCTGCGGCACTGGTGATTGCGGAGCTTGCATGGTCGAAGTTGACGGAGAAGCTATTCGCAGTTGTCTGGTCACTATCGGTGAAATGGAAGGCCGGTTTATCACCACGATAGAGGCACTGTCGCGTGACCGTAGCCACCCTGTGCAACAAGCATGGGCGGCGGAAAATGTTCCCCAATGCGGATTTTGCCAGTCGGGCATGATCATGGCGGCGGCCGTGCTGCTGAAGAAAAATTCTAGCCCGTCCAATGACGAAATTGACGCGGCGATTACCAATATCTGCCGCTGCGGAACTTATCCGCGCATTAGGGAGGCCATCCAGCGCGCGGCGCGGCTTGCACGCGGGGACGACGTGTTGAGCGCGGCCCCGCCGCCCGGCATTGACTATGAGGATGCAGCCAGAGCTGTCCCTGCTCTAACGCCCAAATAATAGGCCAGAAATGATCGGCTCACTAAATTAGGGAACAATGTAATGGGCGCTTGGAGCTATTTGGCAGCTGCCATAGTTTTGGAGATATTGGCAACCACCTTGCTGAAAATGTCGGACGGCTTTGCCAAATGGCATTGGGGAATATTGTCGATTATTTTTTATTCGGCTTGCTTTTGGGTACTTGCACCCGCGCTCAAAATGTTACCCGTCGGCATTGTATATGCGATTTGGTCAGGTGCCGGAATTGTTGCGATCACGGTGATTGGCGCATTTTTTTTCGACGAGCGGCTCGCGTTGCTGCAATTCCTGTTCATAGCGATGATATTGATCGGTGCAGTCGGGCTTCAGCTAACTACCAAGGTTTAAGGTTGCCTCCGTTAGTAAAACCAAATGCGCTTAATAGCGTCTGGTTCATGCTGGAACAGTCGACGGGGTGGGGTCGGGGTTATCGACCGCACCAGCATGATAAGGTTTCCGCCACCGTTAAAAACCGAATGTGGCAGTCAGTCGGCTGAGTAATTGGTTTGCCGGTAGCGGTAATCTTATTTGTGTATAAATGCAAATAATTATCAATATCAAATTGATCACTAATTATAGTTATCATAGGCAAAGGGATTCTCCGCTATTCATAAATTTTCTTTGAAACATGTTATGAGATCGTGTTTATGGATCGTGATATTCCAAATATTCCCCCCAATTTCGGAGACGGACATGAAAGCAACGATCTGGCACAATCCTAAATGTGGCACTTCCCGCAAGACTCTGGCTTTGCTGGAGGAAACGCCAGACATCGAGGTGACGGTTGTGGAATATCTTAAAACCCCGCCTAGCCGTGCCAAGCTGGAACAGCTTTACCGTGATGCTGGCATCACACCCCAGGAGGGCTTAAGAGTCCGTGGCTCGCCCGCCGAAGAGTTGGGGCTGACAGATGATAGTGTTACTGCCGATCAGATATTGGATGCTATGGCTTCCGAACCGACGCTGATTGAACGCCCGCTGGTTGAGACCGAAAAAGGCGTTCGCCTGTGCCGGCCACAAGAACGGGTACAGGAGATTATCTGAACGCCCTGCCGTTTTTGACTATCCTTTTGGCGATCCTGTCCATTGATCATATAGGATTACTAATATGGCCGTAATCGCAATATATAGTATGAAGGGCGGCGTGGGTAAAAGCTGTACTGCAGTCAATCTTGCCTGGAATAGCGCGGTCAGATCGTCGCGGCGAACTTTGGTCTGGGATATTGATCCGCAAGGGGCGTCGTCATTCATTCTCAATGGCGACCGGCGTGAAAAAGACCGGGCCCGGGCGATGATCGCCGGGGATGTAAAGCCATCCAAGCTGATTAAGCCGACAGAAATAGAGAATATTGATTTATTAGCGGCTGACGTGTCGCTGCGCGGCATTGACCGGTTTTTTTTCGAGTTGAACAAGAAAAAGCATATCGGCAAGATCCTGCGGCAGTTGAACAAAGACTATGATCGCATCATTCTTGATTGCCCGCCGGGACTGACAGAAACCAGTGAACAGATTTTGCGCAATGCCGATCTCGTCATTGTGCCGGTCATTCCCTCACCATTATCGGAACGTGCGTTGACGGAAGTGCAGATGTTTCTAGATTCCCGGGGCCAAAAACATGCGCCGCTTTTGCCGGTCTATAATATGGTCGACCGACGCCGAAAGATCCATAACGAGATGCTTGCTAAAAACCCGGATTGGCCCGTCATACCAATGTCCAGTGATGTGGAGCGGATGACCCACATTAAAACGCCGGTTGGCGCATTTGCCCCCCGCAGTCCTGCAGCAATAGCTTATGCCCGGATTTGGCGCGGGATAGAAAAAAAACTGTCCAAACTATAGGCCGCTACATTGTAGATGGCTATATTACAGACTAAGCTGCCCGTCCCTCGATCACGGCAGCGTCAGCATTAAAATTCTTAAACAGGTCCAGCGCATCGTGCGCAGCCATGGGGCGACCGAAATAATAGCCCTGAATTTTGCTGCAACCCAGTTTCTGGATCATTTTGACTTCTTCTTCGGTCTCTGCACCTTCGGCGGTGGTTGACATGCCCAGACTATCGGCCATGGCCACCACGGCGCGGATAATCGCCAGACTTTCTGGCACATTTTTCGCTGCCCCTTGCACAAAGCTGCGATCCACTTTGATGGTAGAAAAGCGCGTCTTGCGTAAATAGCCGAGCGAAGAATAGCCGGTGCCGAAATCATCAAGCGACAGGTTGATGCCCAGTCCGATAATCTGGTCGAGTACTTGGGTTGCGCCAGTACCTTCGCGCATGAAGATGCTCTCGGTCACTTCAATTTCGAGACGTTGTGCGGGCAGATTGCTGACCTGTAGCGCGGATACGACCATATCTAGGAAATTGGGATCGGTTAGCTGATCAGCCGAGACGTTGACAGCAACCTTGATAGTCGAAGGCCATTTCATGGCTTCCTTACAGGCGGTGCGCAATACCCATTCGCCGATCGGCACAATGAGCCGCGCATCCTCGGCCAGAGGAATAAATTTTGCTGGCGAAACGACCCCAAAATCCGGATTGGTCCAGCGCAGCAGCGCTTCGAAACCCATGACACCGCCGGTATCAGCACTTACGACGGGTTGGTAGTTAAGCGTAAATTCGTCATTTCCCAACGCCTTGCGCAGGGCAATTTCCATGACCCGGCGTTCTTCGGCATGGACATGGAGTTTCGGTTCATATTGATTATGTGCGCCGCCGCCTTGGTCTTTTGAACGGTAGAGTGCAAGATCGGCGCTGCGCATCAGCATTTCGACAGTGCGGCCGTCGCGAGGACCGATGGCGGTGCCGACACTGGCGCCGATATACAGTGTATGCTGATCAACCTCATAAGGCCGTGAAATAGTGTTGATAATCTTGTCGCCCAACATGTCCATATATTGCGAATCACTGGCATCCTTGATGACGATGGCAAATTCATCACCGCCCAAGCGACCGCACAGCTCATTATCGGTCATGATAGAGCGCAAACGTTCGGACACGCGCGCGAGCAAGCGGTCGCCGACCGGATGTCCCAATGTATCGTTGACCGCCTTGAAGCGGTCGAGATCAATCATCATAAACCCGCAGCGGCCATTCCACTTGTCGGAATAATTCTGGGCTTTGCCAAGTGCTTCGGTCAGTTGCAATCGGTTGGGCAAACCTGTCAACGTATCAAAACGCGCCATATGCGAGATTTTATCGGCAGATTCGCGCTGTTCGGTCACATCGGACCCGACACCGCGAAACCCATGAAAAATGCCATTTTCGTCCAGCTTTGGCGACGCGGATATTTCCCACCAGCGGGTGACATCGTTAATCAATACCGGAACCAGCATATTGCTGAAACTATCCCGGCGCTTCAGTTTTTCTGCCAATTCATGCAGGGCAGGCGAGAATTTCCCCGAATCCCAGGATTGGCCCGCGACGAGTTGTAGGAATGGCTTGCCTTCAATATCTTCCGGCGCCCGCCCCACCGCATGGGCAAAACGCGGCGAAACATGAGACAAGCGGCGCGACGTATCCGTCTGCCACAACCAGTCGGCACCAGTATCTTCAAATTCGCGTAAGAGAAGGCTGACGACCTCTTTCTTCTCATTCAAATTTGCTTCTGCGATTTTCCGATTTATGAACGAGCGTCCGTTCATCAGGCACGATGCGATTAGCAATATCGCTATAGCGCCGGCCGCCAGCGCCAATTTATATTCATTGAGTGAATACCAGCTATAAGCCGACGAAATACCGCATAGGCCAATAAAAACGATACTGGCCAGCGGCACAGCAGACAACAACATTGCTGATCCCACCATTAAGCATAGAACTAGCGCCCATATACTGATCATGGAGGCCATGTCCGTCGTTGGGCCAAATGTTATCATCGCTATCGACCATAAAAGGCCGCCAGCTGCCGAGAATAACAGGACATTGATATTCTCGCGTCGGGAAATGCTTTTCCGTTCCCAAATCGCGTTTTTGCGGGCTTTAATGTAGGAAAAAATATATAGGCCGGAAATCGCTAGAGCCCAGCCACTTAACAGCCACCCGTTGACTTGGCCGATGGCAGACTGAACGACCAATATGGCACTTAGAATAGAGCCGATCATCTTGAACAAGCCGTGCTGGTGCATCCCCTCAAACTGGAGCACGCGGATACGGCCCCAAGCGACTCCCTCGGGATCGGTTAACCCGAGCAGTACGCTCAACGGAATTTCCTGCGGTAACCCGGACGATGATGATAATTTTTCTTCCACGCATTTCCCTTACGCGGAAAGTCTTATCGAATAGTAAGCGTCTGCTTATTTTTTTCGCTTTATGGTTAACTCATATTAACGCTCAGAAGCATTGATGTTCGGCCGTTATGTCATGCGGCAATGGCGTAAGGTCGGATGTCTCCCGAAAGATAAAGGTTGCGCGCTTTGGCCCGGCTTAATTTGCCGGAACTGGTACGCGGCAATGTGCGGGGCGGCACGAGTTCAATCACACAGTTCATGCCGGTGATCGCCCGCACTTTCTCGCGAATCTCGTCGCGCAGCCGTGATCTTTCGCTTTCGTCGGAGGTTCGGCACTGGACCAGCACGGCTGGCGTTTCATCGCCGCCCGGTGTGGTGATCGCAAAGGCGGCAATATCGCCAGCCTTGAATCCGGGCAATTGTTCAACTGCCCATTCAATGTCCTGAGGCCAATGGTTTTTGCCATTGATGATGATCATATCCTTGGCGCGGCCAACAATATATAAATAACCGTCTGACAAATATCCCATGTCACCGGTATCAAGCCAGCCATTGACCAGACAGGCATCGGTCGCCTCTTGATCCCGATAATAGCATTCCATGATCGAAGGGCTGTTCATCCATACTTTGCCAACGGCCTTATCGGGTAGGAGACTGCCATTTTCTTCGCGGATTTCCAGCAGAGTATCCCGAACCGGTTTGCCGCAATTGACAATCGCGCGATAGCGTTTGGGACGGCTACCGTCGGCTTGCTTTTCACCGGCCAGTTCGGTTTCCTCAACCAGTTCGACTTCCATACCTTCGCCCGGCGGCATGATGGTTACGGCCAAAGTCGCCTCGGCGAGACCATAGCTTGGCAAAAAGGCCTTTGCGTTGAATTTGGCGGGCGCGAAGGCATCGGTAAAGCGTTGCATGACATCGGGCCGGATCATGTCGGCACCATTGCCGGCCAGCCGCCAGCGTGACAGATCGAACCGTTCCGCCACGTTAGATTGGCTACCGATGCGTCGTGCGCAAATCTCATAGCCAAATGTCGGGGAAAAGCTGCATGATGTTCCCGGATTGCGGGAAATCAGGTCCAGCCAGGACAGGGGACGGCGGGCAAAATCGGATGTTTTCAGATAGTCGGTGGAAACCTGATTACAGACCATCGAAATGAAGCACCCAACAAGGCCCATATCATGGTAAAAAGGTAGCCAGGATACACAGCGGTCTTCTTCATTGACGTTCATGCCATAGGAATGTGATCCGACATTATGAAGCAGAGCTTTGTGCGACACAGCGACACCGTGGGGGAAGCGTGTCGAACCACTAGAATATTGCAAATAGGCAATATCGCTGCTGTTTGCTTTCGGCAATTCACAATCCAGAACATCGCGTTCGGCAAATTTATCCCAACCGAAGACGGGGATTTTCCGTGACTGCCCAGCAGCAGAAGCGAGTTCCTCAATTTCATCGGGGTAAAGCAATATCGCCGGGTCACAGCTATCAAGCTGGACGCCAATTTGATCAATATAGCTGTCTTTTCCGCCAAAAGATGTCGGTAGCGGTAGAGGCACCGGCCAGGCCCCGGCATAGATTGCGCCAAAGAATAAGGCGCAAAATTGCGGTTCCGTATCGGCAATAAGAGCAACGCGATCACCCGGCTTTACACCGAAACCGATTAGGCGGCGCGCGGCAGCCATCGCGTCGACCTGCAGTTCTTTAAACGGGTAAACGCGCGCCAATGATGCGCGCGCGTCGTAGAAATTAAAGCCTCTTTGGCCCTGCGCAGCATAATCCAGCGCTTCGCCTACAGTTTCAAAGTCGGCGAATCGACGGGGTAGTTCGTCAGCGGTTGGGGTTGGTGTCAGCTCAGTCATACAAAATCCATTTCCTAGAAGGTCCAGCCTTCTTACAAATCGTCTTTTTCCACAAATTCAGCCGAATATCGAGAAAGATTCAGCTGTCATAACCCTAATCAAACCTTAATGGTCGTAAGTGGCGTTTAAATTTCGGCTCTACTGTGGCACAAAAAGGGCAGCGCTTCTTAATGAGGGTCGAAACGTTGAAAAATAGCGGTAAAGCGTTGGATCAGAAAGGTTTGCAAGAAATCGCACTCCGCTATGTTAGTCGATATGCGACCACGCGGCACAAATTAAAATCCTATCTTTTCCGTAAATTACGGGAACGCGATTGGTCCGGCGATCCGCCATCATCCGAAGAAGCAATGGTCAATACTATGGTTGAGCGTTTTGTCGAGCTTGGTTATATCGATGATGCATTATTTGCCAAAAACCGGGCGTCGGCGCTGATTAACCGGGGCTATGGTAAGAGACGGGTCAGTCAGGCGCTCTATCAGGCGGGGATTGAAGAAGGCGATGACACGCAGGCGCTGGACCTGAGTGATGCAAATAAATGGAAGGCCGCACGGACCCATGCGCGCAAGAAATCTATTGGCCCTTTTGCGCAGGAACAAGCCGATCAGGATAAAACCCGAAAACAGCTTCAGGCCTTTTTAAGAGCCGGTCATGATTTCGATATTGCTTCCCGTTTTGTTTTTGCAAAACCTGGAGAAGAAATCGAGGCGGACAGCTAAAAAGTCGTTTCGGATAGTAAAAAATATCCCGACGATAACAAGAATCGCCAGTTTACAATAAATATGCTACATTCGTCTTACCGAGTCTTATGGGTGTTTTACATGATGATTCGGATGATGCGTTCGGAGATTTGTTGTGGCAAGCTTATATGCGGAACCCGCGAGAACTGATGATGGTTCGGATAGAGAGCGTTTGGGCGTTGATCCTTCCGTTGATGGTCGTGCGGGCGATTCTGTAGATGACGGAAAAATTCCAGCAGCACGAATTTTGCAAACAGCCGGCTATGTCAAATGGTTCGACTCCCATCGCGGTTTCGGATTCATCATTCCTGACGCGGACGATAATCCGATCGATGGTCATGATCGGCACCTATCGAAACCGGGTCAGGATATATTGGTCCACTGGACGATTTTGGAACCTTTGGGCCGCCGGGATCTCCCTGAAATGGCGCGGGTCACTTGTGAATATGTCGATGCTGCCAAAGGGTTGCAGGCAACCAAAATTATTGATTTGGATATGTCCGATTGCGATCAGCGGGTTCACCCGCAAGCCCCCGAAGTAAAGCGTAAATCTATCCACGTAGTGGATGATGACGCTGCTTTTGTTGAGGCTGAGGTAAAATGGTTTAACCGGGCTAAGGGCTATGGTTTTTTGGTCGTCGAGGGCATTGAAGGTGATATTTTTGTCCATATGGAAACGCTGCGCAATGCGGGCCTTGGGGAAATTATGCCGGGCCAATATTTGCTCGCACGGATTGACGCTGGCGAGCGCGGTCATATGGCGGTACAAGTCAGCAACCCGCAAGCGTAACAACAACGGAACTTCATTCATGACAAGTATATTCAAACAGGCTGTGATGCCCGTAATGCTGCTTTCTTGTGTTGGCATGACCGGTTGTAATGCACAGGCCAGCGATACTGAAAATAAACCTGCACAGGCACAAGCACAGCAAGATGCCGGCCTTTCTGAAGCCGGTTTACGCGTCGCCCCGCTAACTATTTCTGTGGATGGAAAAACGCATAAATTCACGGTCGAACTGGCTGTTACCAGAGAGGAACAATCGCAGGGTCTGATGTTCCGTAAGGAAATGGCACCGGATAAAGGGATGATATTTCCTTTTGAGCGCGAACGGATGGCAAGTTTCTGGATGAAAAATACGGTAATCCCTCTCGATATTATTTTCGTCCGCAGCGATGGTACTATCGAATCGATCGCTGCCAATACGACCCCTTATTCGCTTGATCCGGTCGAATCTGGCGAACCGGTTGCGGCGGTGCTCGAACTGGCTGGCGGACGGGCCGCAGAACTGGCAATCGGACCCGGCGACGTAGTGAAATGGCAGCAATAAAAACGAGCAAGGATCAGCCGCTATGTTTTCGCCGCATTTTTTAATTGCGAACCCCCCACTCGTGACGCTAAGCGGACAAACATGGGAATATTAGGCAAAATTTTTACTTGGTGGGATGGCGCAACCATTGGCACCTCTTTGTATAGCGCACGTAATGGCGCATCCGTTGGCGAGGATATTTTCGGTAATAAATATTATCAGAGCAAAAATATTCCAAAAAATGGTGATCGGCGCTGGGTGATCTACGCAGGTCCAAATGATGCCAGTCTTGTGCCGCCCGAATGGCATGGCTGGCTGCACAAAAGCTATGATGAAATTCCGGAAAGTCATTTGCCCCAGCCCCGAATTTGGGAAAAAGAACCCACCGGAAATCTGACCGGCACTGCCGCAGCCTATCGTCCAGCCGGTGCGTTGGAAGCGGGCGGCGTAAGGGCGCGCGCAACCGGCGATTATGAACCATGGAATCCGGCCGAAGCCGAATGATGGCGGTGCACGGTTTCTTTCAGGCAAATATGATACGGTTGCTGCCAGTTTTTCTTGGCGCATTATGTCTGTCTGGCTGCGGCCTGTTTGGCGATGATGTTGATGAAGAAAATACCGGACAAGCAGCAGAAAAGGCTGAAATAAAAGCTACTAATGACGAAGGATCGATACACTCGGTTGGTGAGCAGATCGGCACGCCTATGGCCGAACGGGTGGCGACACTGGGCTTTTTGAACAAGCGCAACGGTTTGACCCGTGATCTGGAACTAAAGCCGGGACAATCGATACGCATCGGCCGCGCAATTGTCCGTTTACGTGCTTGCGAACGCACGGCGCCATGGGAACTGAGACCTGAGCAGGGCGCTTTCGTGCAGCTTCTGGTCAATGATCGACCGGCAACGCGGCAAGGTGAAGATAAATGGAATAAAGTCTTTTCCGGCTGGCTATTCCGTGAATCCCCCTCGCTTAATGTCGTCGAACATCCGATTTATGATGTCTGGGTTAAAAGCTGCGCGATGAGCTTCCCTGGTGAAGAAGATCCGCCAGAGGATTCGGTTAATCCGACTGCGCCGCGTGCTTCGTCATCGAATCCTGCCAATAGCGGGTCGAGCGCCGTAAATGACGGTGGTGCAGCCGGTGCGGATGACGCAACATCAGCGCCTGCACGGCCCGCTGAACCCGTTGCAGTGCGGCCAGTCCCGCGGACGCCGCGCGCACCGGAATCTTCGGACCCGATTGGTGGTTTAATTTCGGAAAATGCCCGCGGGGAATGATTCTGCGCCGCCCGCAGTTGTTCCAGATATTCGGCCTGACTAATTTCGACCGCGCCTAGCGACGCTAGGTGATCGGTCATGAATTGGCAGTCGAGTAATTTGAAACGCCCGACAATGAGCCGGGCGACTAACCAGGCAAGGGCCACTTTGGACGCATCGCTAGCACGGGAAAACATGCTCTCTCCGCAAAAAGCCCCGCCAATAGCTAAGCCGTACAGCCCGCCGACCAATGATTTTTGTCCTTGTTCATCGACGAGCCAACATTCGACACTATGGGCACGACCCTGTTCGTGGAGGAGGCAAAATGCCTCTTCAATGTCGGCATTTATCCATGTTTCGCGTCGGTCATCGGCGGCTTCCGCGCAGATCGCGATGACGTCTGAAAATGCGGTATCTGCTGTCACGTGAAAGCGGTCGGACCGAATGGTCTTGCGCAAAGAGCGCGACATGCGAAATCCGTCAAGCGGCAGAACCGCCCGTTTTTCGGGTTCCACCCAAAAAGTTTCAGGATCGTCGCGTGCATCCGCCATAGGAAAAATGCCCGAGGCATAGGCCCTCATCAACAAGTCAATTTCGATAGTCATTAACGCGCCTGATCAACCGCTGTTGCAAGCAGCACATTGGCTTCATCGGCAATCCGCCGCGCCACGGCCATATATTCATCGGCAAAGCCCGCGCCGGTTCGCCATGCAATGCCGATGCTACGTGATGCTTTCCATCCCTCCACTTCCAGCAAGGCAATATCGCCGCCATGCGTCAGTTCGGAGCGGACATAGAGCGCAGGCAATATGCCCAGACCCAGACCAGAGGCGACCATTTGGCGGACACTGTCGAGGCTCGTGCCCTCATAATCCTGCAGGAGATGCATCCCGTGTAAGCGGCATTGTTCCGCAACATCGCGGTGCAAATGATGCCTGCGATCAAGGCTGAGAACCTGCGCGTTACGCAGATCGGATTTAGAGACGATCTTCTTGGTAGCTAACGGATGATCTGGAGGCGCTACCAGCATAAGCGGTTCGCGAAATAGCGGTTCGATGGTTAGATTCTCGCCTTCAATCGGCAGCGGGCCGAGCAGCATGTCAATCGCGCCTTTGACCAGCTCCATGGCTTGGAGGTCGGGAATGCCTTCGCGCATATAGAAGCGCAGATCGGGTTGGGCGCGGTGCAGGGCGGCAATGACAGGCGGCATCAGATAGGGGCCGAGTGTCGGGGACACACCGAATCGCAATGTCCCGGCGAGGCTATCGCTGGCGCGCTCGGCCAAATCGCGGATATCCTTGACTTGCACGAGAACCTGTCTGGCCCTTTCGGCTATCTCGCGGCCTATCGGTGAGAGCTCTGCACCATGGGTCCGCCGCTCGACCAGTGTCACACCAAGCCGCGTTTCCAGCGCGCGCAGCTGGTGACTCAAGGTCGGCTGGGACGCTCCCGCATCCTGCGCTGCGCGGCCAAAATGCCGGTGATCAGCGACGGCGACTAGATATTGGAACTGGCGTAAAGTCGGCATTATTTACCCTTTGATGTAATAGATATAAGCTATTGATACTCTACCTCTTGTTAGATTGAATATATCACCAGCCTTTGCCGATATCAAGCTCAAGCCGACCGAAAATAATATTCAATAACGAAACAAGCAAATGCCAATATCGGGGTGCTCGGGAACGTCCGCTATGCTTTGCGCGGCCTATATATCAACCGCTCCAACAACAGGCTCGGTTGAATTACATTGCTCTGCGAGGCCGCTTATATAATATCGCCTGTCCATGACACGGCATCTATATCTTTTAGGCGGTTTTATAGCACTGGCTTTGGGCAGCATAGGCGTTGTCCTGCCGCTGTTGCCAACTGTACCCTTTGTCATATTGGCCGCTTTCTGTTTTGCGCGCAGCAGCCCGCGGCTGGAGGCGTGGTTGCTCGACCACCATGTTTTCGGGTCGCATATCCGCAATTGGCGCGACCGCCGGGCGATTACCAAGCGCGGCAAGCGGGCGGCGCTCGCAGCCTTTGCGGTGAGCATAGCAATTGCGCTGATATTCCTGAAGCTTCCGTGGAATTTAATTCCGGTCGCTGCGGCGTTGATAAGCGGTTCGTGGATATGGACTCGCAACGAACCGCATCCTGAGGCGGCACTTGCTCCTGACACGCAGGTCGACGAAGAGTCTTCGCATAAAGGATAGTGTGATTCCTTTAGCATTTGGGATTCAAAGCATGGCACTTGATTGATCAGCGGCTGCTGAGTTGGACGCTATGTTTGCGCCGTGATTACAGGCTTCAGTATAGCTAAGCGTTACGATAATTGCGACTGGGCGGGAGCGCTTCCCGCCATTTGGGTCGTTCGTTCCGTAATTTTTCCAGCATTTGTTCCCAATAGGTTTCGGTTGTGCCTTTAAACTCGATGTTGAAATCTTCCGCCGTTCGAAACTCCAGAATCTCGACGCCTTTTTCGCCAATATAATAAGTATAGGGCGTATCGGCTGGCAGGAAAAATCCGTCACCCGATCCCATATGCTCTGTGCCCATGCGGATATCGCCAGCGACGATATAATAGAGGCAATCGCTGTCATGGCTGTGCAGGGGTAGCGGATATCCGGGCTTGAACCAGAAGTGGTGGAGCGAAAAGCCAAAGCCGCTGAACAGGCAGGTGCCTTTATAGCCATCGGCCATGCCTGCTTCATCCATCTTGGTCAGGCCATTCAAAATAACCGGCGCATCATCATCATAGGACATATGTCCGGCCTCGCCAAAATCCTGCGCATCTTCTTTACGGAAAATACGCAGGACTTTCAGCGGCGGGGGTTTTGCGCTTGCATTTTTGGTGCCTTTTTCTGTGGGGGAGGCATCAGTCATATCATTCTCCGGACCAAATAGGAGCCTTGATATAGCATTGCAGGCGCGCCGGGGAAACGGTTAGGCGGGAATGGGTGCGCGGGCCGGGAAGTTCGCAATAAAACGGTCCAACACAGCGGGGTTTAACATCGATTGGAACGCACAGCCGAGACCCATATTGTTGAGATGAATAACTTCGGCCTCCAACGGCGCAAGGCCGGGCAGGGTGAGCCAACATCTCGTCCCGGGATGCGCCTGTAGCAGCGCGTCACAGGCGAATCCTGCCAGCGATATATTCGCAATCTCCACCGAAAAGCTGGTCGAACCGGAAAAGCGGAGCTTTGCAGGTATCGCCACTTTATGCCGCAAGGCACAGCGATCTTCCTCTGCTGCAAAGGCATAAGGTGCGATTTTAGGCATGGTTCTGGTGGTTGGGTTTATCGTATCTTGATCAGTGAAATATGTCATAGGATATTCCTTCGTGGTGAGGGCCGCGTATCAATGCTTGGGTGTGCATCGATGGACTGCTTTTCTCATAGCCAAGTAAACCACCCCTTGTTTCGCTGGGTAAACAGAGATTCGGGAAAAATTAACTAAGTTGGTGGTTGGGAAGGCAAAGGCGGAAATGTTGGAGGCATGGAGAACAATGGCGCTTGCCCTTGGCCGCACATAACGCTAATGCGCGCGCATTGGCTTAATCAATCTCGTTGATTAGCCTGTGCAGGAGTGTAGCTCAGTTGGTAGAGCATCGGTCTCCAAAACCGAGGGCCCACGGTTCGAGTCCGTGCACTCCTGCCATTTTTTCCTTTTAAAAATGGCGATTTAGAAAATGCCCCAATTTATCTCCGCTATTTCTCTTATCGTACCCGATTATGATCAGGCGATAGAATTTTATGTCGGACTGATGGGCTTTGACCTTATCGAAGATACCGAGATTTCGGAAGATAAGCGCTGGGTATTGGTGGCCCCGCCCGGCAGCACGGAAACCCGTCTATTGCTCGCCAAGGCGACGAACGAGGCACAGGAAGAGGTGATTGGCGAGCAAGCTGGCAATCGGGTATTCCTGTTTCTCGAAACCTATGATTTTGATGGCGATATCGCGCTGATGGAACGTGCCGGTGTTGATATTATGGATGCACCCCGAGTCGAAAGCTATGGCAAAGTGGTCGTCTTTCGTGATCCTTTCGGGAATAAATGGGATTTGATTGAACGCCACTAATAAAGCCGTGCGGTAACGTCATCGCCATTAGTGGCCCTACTATCGAACAGCAGATAGCTGCGGCAGATGAGGCTATATTGGAACCTTTTATGGTTTATGCTGATGACATGCATCCGGGTACGGTGTTGACGGCTTAAACGCTCGGCAGGGTTTCGACTCGCGGTCTAACCGTTGATGTTCCAGCCCCTTCGGACCAGTAAAATCCCACTCTTTTCTTGCGGAATCAGGAATCAGGGGTTAAAGGGCTGGTTCTTTCCTAAATCGTGCATATATCCGATCCCAGTCAACAGACTGACCCCCGGAGTTTATGCCGGGCTTAGGGAAATAATTTTAGGAATCGAACCATGGCGAAAGTCAATCCCGGCGAATTTATGCGGCAAGTCCGCGCCGAAAACAGTAAGGTTGTCTGGCCGACATGGCCCGATACAGTCCGCACCGCGATTATGGTGTTGATTATGACCACGATTTTGGCGCTGTTTTTTCTGGGTGTTGATTCGCTGTTTAACGGTGTCGTTGGATGGCTTCTCGGTCTCGCCAAAGGTGGCTAGAAGCTCTCGAAACGCAATTTAGAACAGGTTATTTACATGGCACGCTGGTATATTATTCACGCTTATTCAGGCTTTGAGCATAAGGTCAAAGAAGCCATTGAGGCGGATGCCAAGCGTCTGGGCCTGACCCAGTTGGTTGAGGAAATTGAAGTCCCGACCGAAACTATCACCGAAGTGCGGCGCGGCAAAAAAGTGCAATCGGAGCGGAAATTCTTTCCCGGCTATGTACTCGCGAAGCTGACGATGAACGATGATGTCTATCACCTTGTGAAAGACCAGCCGAAAGTAACCGGCTTTCTGGGCACCACCAAGCCGCAGCCGATTAGCGAAGCCGAAGCAGCGCGTATCCTCAACACCAAAGAGGAAGCCGCCAACGCTCCGAAACAACGGATTACGGTCAATTACGAAATTGGCGACCAGATCAAGGTTCTGGATGGCCCGTTCGCAAGTTTCAACGGCATTGTCGAAGAATTGGATTTCGAGAAAAACCGCGTCAAAGTATCCGTATCGATCTTTGGCCGCGCCACTCCTGTCGAGCTTGATTTTGAGCAGGTAGAAGTCGCGAAGTAAGAAATATATCGTCATGCTGAACGTGTCTCAGCATCTCGGCGAGTCTAGACGGCTCGCGACCAGATCCTGAAACAAGTTCAGGATGACGAAGACAGAATTTGGTAGCCAGTCTCAAACGGTTGGCTACCGGATAAACCCCGATGGCTTTGAGCCACCGGATCACCAATGCGGGAGGATGGTTTTCGGACCATCTGTTTGACCGCTTAATTTGATCCGCTTTGCATTTTGCTGGCGGAGATAGAATGAAAGGACAGCCAAATGGCTAAAAAAATTGATGGCTATATCAATTTGCAAGTACCTGCCGGTATTGCAAACCCATCCCCGCCAATCGGACCTGCACTGGGTCAACGCGGCGTAAACATCATGGAATTCTGTAAGGCGTTTAACGCGGCTACAGACAAGTTGGAAAAAGGCGCGCCGATCCCGACCAAGATTACGGTTTATGCGGATCGCAGCTTTACCTTTATCACCAAATCACCACCAGCCAGCTATTTCATCAAAAAAATAGCGAAGCTGAAAAAAGGTTCGAGTGAGCCTGGCAAAGTTTCTGGCGGCACGATTAAAACATCGCAGCTGAAAGAAATTGCAGAGCTGAAAATGGCCGATCTCAACGCGAATACGCCTGAGCAAGCCATTAAAATCATCGCGGGCAGCGCCCGTTCGATGGGTATCGACGTGGTGGAGGGATAAGACATGGCTAAACTTACCAAACGCTCAAAAATTGCATCAGAAGCCGTTGATCGCGAAAAACTTTACAGCATTGATGAAGCCATCAACACGCTGAAAAAACTCGCTTCTTCTTCGAAATTTGATGAAACGCTCGACGTTGTGATCAATCTTGGTGTTGATCCTCGCCATGCAGACCAAATGGTTCGCGGCGTGGTTTCTCTTCCAGCGGGCACGGGTAAAGAAACCCGCGTTGCTGTGTTTGCCAAAGATGCAAAAGCTGACGAAGCAAAAGCAGCAGGCGCAGATGTCGTTGGTGCAGAAGATCTGATGGAATCCATGCAAAATGGCGACCTCAACTATGATCGCATCATCGCAACTCCTGACATGATGGGCCTTGTTGGCCGTCTCGGTAAGGTACTTGGTCCTAAAGGCCTGATGCCTAACCCGAAACTCGGCACGGTTACCCCTAATGTTGGGCAAGCGGTCAAGGATGCCAAAGGCGGACAGATTGAATATCGCGTTGAAAAAGCGGGTATCATTCATAACGGTCTTGGCAAGGTAAGCTTCAAAGAAGCTGATCTTCGCAAGAATTTCGATGCTCTGGTAAATGCCGTTGTACGGGCTAAACCAGCTGGCGCGAAAGGCAAATATGTCCGGAAAGTCGGTCTTAGCTCGACCATGGGCCCTGGCCTGAAAATCGACCTGAGCGAGATTGAAGGCGCTTAATAGCTGCTTTCTGTTCGACAATAAGTTAATAAAAGGCCGGGAGCGATCCCGGCCTTTTTTATTGGAAACATAATATTATCCGCCGCGTGCAGCCGTGAATTGCATTTATATTGCACTGCAACATTGAACATCCCGCCAGAAGCTTTATGACGCTGTCTATGTATGATCTGGCAATTATTGGCGGCGGTATCAACGGCGTCGGCATAGCGCGCGATGCTGTAGGCAGGGGATTGAAAGTCCTGCTGGTCGAACGGGATGATCTGGCGGCGCATACGTCGTCGGCCAGTACCAAGCTGGTCCATGGCGGTTTACGCTATCTAGAACATTATGAATTTAGTCTGGTGCGTAAAGCGCTCAAGGAACGCGAAGTGCTGTTGCGCAATGCACCCCATATCATTTGGCCAATGCGCTTTGTCCTGCCGGTCGATGAGGGTATGCGTCCTGCTTGGTTCCTTCGCCTTGGTCTATTTTTATACGATCATCTTGGTGCGCGATCGATATTGCCGGGGACAAAAAGCCTCAACCTGCTGAAGGATGTACGCGGTGCGCCCCTGCAAAAGCGGTTGAGAAAGGGATTCGCCTATTCGGATTGCTGGGTAGAGGATGCGCGGCTGGTGTCGTTGACGGCGCGCGATGCCAAAGAACGCGGCGCGGATATTCGTGTGCAGACAGAATGTGGCGGGATAGATCGCAGCGCCGACCATTGGACTTTGCAATTGCAAGGTCAGGACGGGGAAGCGACGGAACAGGCTAAAGTCCTGATTAACGCCGCTGGCCCGTGGGTTGACCCCGTGACCGCGCTTTATGATCATAGCAGCCACGCCGCGAAACTGCGCCTCGTCAAAGGCAGCCATATTGTCATTGCCCGTAAATTTGAGGGCGATCATAGCTATATTTTCCAGAATAAGGATGGCCGGATCGTCTTCGCCATTCCCTATGAAGGCACGCACACCTTGATCGGCACGACCGACCAGCCTTGGAGCTATGAGGAAGGTCCTGCGAAAATTAGCGATGGCGAAATCGACTATCTGTGCGCAGCGGCGAGCGAATATTTTACCGATCCCGTGACCCGCGAAGATATCCAATGGACCTATTCCGGTGTGCGGCCGCTATTTGACGACCATAGTCAATCTGCATCGACCGTAACGCGTGACTATGTGTTCGACTATAATGACGATGGCGGAGCGCCAGTATTGTCGGTCTTTGGCGGCAAGATTACCACCTATCGTGTGCTGGCGCGTCAGGCGATGAAGACATTAAAAACCGCTTTGCACGTCGAAACGGACGACTGGACCAAAGATGCCCCGCTTCCCGGCGGTGATTTTCCGCCTGATGGTTTCGATGCGTTGGTTGCGCAATATAAGCAAAACTGGGCATTTGTGGACCAGCCAGTGATGGTTCGGTTGGTGCGGGCCTATGGCACGAGTGTGGCGACAATATTGGCCGATGTGCCCGATAAGGCTACTTTGGGCCGCTATTTCGGTGCCGGTCTTTACGAGATAGAGCTGCGCTGGCTGATCACCCATGAATTTGCAACAACCGCCGAAGATGTGCTGTGGCGCCGCTCTAAGCTGGGCCTCCATATGAGTGAAGCGGAGAAGTCAGCGGTGGCGGCTTGGTTCACTGATCAGGCGGCAGAAAGAAAAACGGCCAAAACAATAGCTGCAACCACCGTTTCCTGATTGACGCGCCGCGATAGCAATGGCAATAGCGGCGCTTGGAAACAGGCGGGTGTAGCTCAATGGTAGAGCAGAAGCCTTCCAAGCTTACGACGAGGGTTCGATTCCCTTCACCCGCTCCACCGCTCTTCTTAAGAAATAACAGGCAGATTAAAAGGCCATGTGGCTTTTGAATATTGCAGAAACTTTGTAGTTTCAAGTACATGTTTCTCGTGCTTTTGCAGCAAGCTGTTCATTTTGCTGACAGTTTGCAGCTCTGTTGGGAATATATTGGTAAAAATATTTCGTGGATTATTACGATTGATAATATCCGGGTTTACTTCCCGTCATTGCGTCTTTCATCAAACCATCGGCGCATAATATCTGCCTGACATCCACTAAACCCGAAGCTGCCATTGACCGAACAGCTATTCGGACGTCCCGCTCTCGCCGCATCTTCATGCGATGCGACAACCGAAGTCCAGCTCTGTTCGCCCGTTTTCTCATTTTCCGTTTCGCGAAGCTCTTCGGGAATGCGATAGCGTTCGGATTCCGGCTTTTGCGCACAGACAACAATTTCATCCGCCTCTGCTACCGGACATTCATCATCACCATAGGTTATCAGGATATTGATCCGCTCAGGCCTATTATTTTGATCCGTATTTTCTGCACGCGCGGCGAAACACCAGAAACAGCCGACTAGCCCGGTTGCGAGAATTTTCAGCATATTGGCAAGCGGCATGTTGTTAAGGGGCATGGGCCTATTCTTTCAAATTATCATAAGTTCTGGCGAGATAGAAATATAATATTAGCCTCCTATTCGCGTGCCCGTTTAGGCTTCCTGAACGCTGGCCGCTTTCGCCTGAATAATATTCAACGCCTTATTAAGAATTTTTGAATGATCCGTTACTAACTGTAATGTTAGTATCAAATCCCTTGAAGTTATGGTTCCGCCAGCTTGCTGAACCTTCGTTACGGAACAAGATGCTGCTTCTTGCATGCGGCGTCTCATTATTCACCGCCTTTATCATGGTGATCTCAGCCACGGTGCGCATGGAAACTACCGTTCGTGATTTCACTGAAGGCAATGTTGCCCATGAAACGCGTCTGATGGCACAGCAGGTCAAGGGTGCTTATGACGAACTGGAAAATGATGCATTCGTCATTTCCAGAACACCGCCTATCGAAGGAATTATCCGAAGCAAAAAAAATAGCGGTATTGATCCTTTGGAGGGATCGACTGCTAAGCAATGGAACTCACGGCTAGAGACAATTTTTTCATCGATCATGGAAGAGCGTCCGAACTACACCCAGATCCGTTATATTGGCGTTGCGGATGGCGGACGCGAGTTGGTTCGCGTTAACCGCACCGAGGAAGGTATCGAGCGCGTACCTTTGGCGTCGCTACAGCAAAAAGACCAAGAGCATTATTTTCAGCGTGCTCGCACTTTGAAACGCGATGAGGCCTACTTCTCCGAAGTAAATTATAATCGGGAATTCGGCCAAGTCCAAGGCCATCTTCTTCCAACAATTCGCGTTGTTGTGCCAGTGTTTGATATGCACGATTCATTATATGGCATGATCATAATCAACGCTGACTATGGGAAAATCCTGAAAGGATATTTTGAACAACTCAACGTCGGACGGGACGTTGTGATCGCCAATGAAGCAGGCGACTATATGCGTCGTTTCGCAGATGGTTCTGTTTCGAAATTCTATTTTCACGATGCTGAAAATTATAGCTTTCCAAAATTTCTTTCTCGGCCTGACGATTCAATCAAAGAGGAGTGGGTGTCCACCAATTCCGAGGCGTTAGCATATTCGGTTCGTTTACCTATCAAGCGAGGTCTGGACGATTCCCACAATGTTATTACCATTCGTGTCCCGCAAAAGGACTTAGCTGCTTCGGTGCGCAAGACGTTGTTCGAGGGCCTATTGCTGTCGGGCATACTTGTGATCCTCGTTATAGGAGTCACAGTCTATTGGACAACCAAGATGACGATGCCCCTCAGCAATATGACCAGAACAATCGACGCGGCTATGCGCGGCGGCACTGAATTAATATTGCCGATCGAGCAAAAGGACGAAGTCGGCAAACTGGCCATAGCGTTTCAGCAACTTATCGACAGCCGTATTGAACATGATGCACTGTTCAGTGCCATTATCGACAATGTTGTCGATGCCATTATTTCCATAGACCCCTATGGTAATGTCTTGTCCTATAACAGGGCGTCGGAAACGCTTTTTGGCTATACTGCGGATGAAGTGATCAGCAAGAACGTCAAGCTGCTGATGCCGCAGGAAATCGCCGATGCGCATGATGGATTTCTTTCTACCTATAGAGAAACTAATGAGAAGCACATCATCGGAAAGACGCGCGAACTAAAAGCACGGCGCAAAGATGGCACATTTTTTCCAATGGAACTATCGGTCAGCCGAGTCGACCTAAGCGGGGGTTCTTATGTGTTTACCGGGATCGTCAGGGACATCACCGAACGGAAACAGGTCGCGGTGATGCAGAATGAATTTGTTTCGACTGTAAACCACGAACTGCGCACGCCACTCACATCAATCCGGGCTTCGCTGGGTATCTTGCAACGCAGGATCGCTGGAAATGTCGATGAAAAATCGGAACATCTGGTCAATATTTCCCTGCAGGGATGCGAGCGTCTGAGCCAGCTGGTGAACGACATTCTTGATCTGGAAAAAATCGCTGCCGGAAAAATGGATTTCCATGCAGAGGTTTGTGATATTGGCAAGCTTACCGAAGAGGTGGTTGAACGCCATCAAAGTCTTGCTGAAATCCATAATATCCACTTTGATTTACACGTGGGCCCAAAGGAACATTACTGCAGGGTGGATCCTTCGCGTTTCAACCAGGCATTGGTCAATCTCCTGTCGAACGCGGCGAAATTTTCTCCGGTCGATGGATCGGTGAAAATTGATCTTGCGACTTGCGGCGCTGATAGCGTTGTCATTTCGGTCACCGACGAGGGACCGGGCGTACCCGAAGCTTTCCGTAAAAAGATATTCCAGCGCTTTGCCCAAGCAGATGGTTCTGCAACCCGGGCCAAGGGCGGTTCCGGGCTGGGCCTCAACATCACCAAATCGATCATTGAAGCCTTTGATGGCACCATCGATTTTGAAAGTGAGGAAGGCGAAGGAGCTACCTTTATCATCACCCTGCCGATCTGCGCCGGGCCGGAGCAACAGGAAAAAATATTATGCAAGATGGCCTGAACAGAATCCTCTATGTTGAGGATGATGCGATTATCTCCGAATTGGCGATCATGGCGATGGAGGATTTCGGCGACTTCACAGTCCATCATTGCTCTTCCGGGCCTGAAGCACTGGAAGCAGTGGCCGGATTTGGTCCGGAACTTATCGTGCTGGATGTCATGATGCCTGGAATGGATGGCCTTGAAACATTGCGTTGTCTCCGCGAACTGCCCGAAAGCGAAAACATCCCTGCCATTTTTATGAGCGCAAGGGCCCAGACGCACGAACGGGAATCCTATCTCGCCACCGGTGCATGCGGGGTCATTGCTAAGCCGTTTGATCCGATCGCGCTGCCGGACATGCTTAGGGAGTTTTGGGCGGAAGCAAAAGGAGCTGAGCCAGATGCTATCGCGTTTCGCAAACTGTCAGCAAAATGAACGGTTTGCTGCATCTGATACAATTTGCGACAATTTTATCCTGTTCTGACAAACTTGCGGGACATATCACCCTTAGAACAATATTCATGACGGCCATTCAGGATCGTCTCCTACAATGAGTGGATAAGGATGAATAATATGAAAAAGACAATTTTGATTTCTAGCACAGCGGCTCTTTTGCTCGCAGGTGGTATTGCTATTGCAGCGCCCGGCGGCGGAAAAGGCATGATGCAGGCTGATGCCAATAACGACAATCAGATTACCCGTGCAGAAATGACGGCTGCGCTGGAACAGCATTGGACGAAAATGGACGTCAATAAAGACGGACAGCTTTCGCAAGCCGATCGTGACGCCCGTAAAGCAGAGCGTTTTGCGGCAATGGATGCCAATGGCGACGGCGAAGTTTCTCAAGCAGAAATGGATGCTCACCGCGCGGACCGTAAAGCGGAACGCTTTGCTCGCGCCGATGCGGACGGCAATGGCAGCCTGAGCCAGGATGAAATGCAAAAGATGCATGGTAAGCGCGGCGGCAAAGGTGGCCATGAAGGTCGCGGTAAACGCGGCGGAAGAGGCCATGATGGCGGTATGATGATGATGAAGGCCGATACCAACGGCGACAAAATGATCAGCAAAGCTGAATTCACCGCCGCCGCAACTGCGCGTTTTGATAAAGCCGACGCCAATGGCGACGGAACAGTAACCGCCGAAGAACGGAAGGCTGCACATGAAGCCCACCGCGGCGAACGGAATAAAAGAGGCGGTTAAACCCTGAGCCACTCTTTTTTAGCGAACGGATCACCGGGGAAATATCCCTCCCTTAAGCCCGGTGGTCCGTTCGTTTTCGAAACGCTCTCTTTTGGGCAAAGCTGTGCTAGGTAAGCTGCATGTCAGGACAGACACATATACTTTTGGTTGATGATGAAGCCACCTTGCGCGAGCCACTGGCTGAGTATCTCGTAAAACAGGGCTTTCGGGTCCAGCAAGCCAGCGACGCCAGCCAAGCGCGTTCAGTGATGAACGCCTTTAATTTTGACATTATATTGCTCGATATCATGATGCCCGGCGAAGATGGCCTTAGCTTCTGCCGCCATGTGCGCGAGAAAACCGAAACGCCGGTAATTTTCATCAGCGCAAAGGGTGAGGAGCTGGATCGTATTGTCGGTCTGGAACTGGGCGCGGATGATTATGTCACCAAGCCGTTTAGCCCCAGAGAATTGGTCGCGAGAATCAAAGTCGTGTTGCGGCGCGCGCAAAATGGCAACGGCAATGGCATCCGTCCCGGAAGCGGTTCTATTTACCAGTTTTCTGGCTGGACGCTGAAAACCGACCAGCGCAGTTTGATTGATCAGGAAGGCGTAGCCGTTCCGCTTTCGAGCGGCGAATATCAGATGTTGCTGGCGCTGTTATCGCGTGCGGGTCAGGTGCTTAACCGTGACCAATTGCTCGATATTACCCAAGGCCGCGAAGCCCATGCTTTTGACCGCGCTGTCGACAATCAAATCAGCCGTTTACGCCGCAAAATAGAGGTTGATGCTAAAAATCCCGAAATTATCAAAACCGTTTGGGGCGGCGGCTATGTTTTGGCTGGAGCCGTCAAAACCTTATGAAGCGCTTTCTTCCTAACAGCTTAATCGGTCAGCTTCTGGCACTGGTCGCGTTTACTTTGCTCATTGCCCAAACGATCAACGTCGTATTGCTATATCGCGGTGCGCAAAACCAGAAAATAGCAGAAGCGGCTGTGTCGGCGGTGGGCCGGATTACCGGAGAAGTCGAACGGATAAATGATCGGGGCTTTCGAGAGCGTCGCTTCCCGCCGGATGGCAATCCGCGCATGCGCAAAAGCCGTCCCAATATTTCAGCCCAAAGCATGATTGAAACGGGGCAAGTGCGATTGCCGACGGTGGAAGGCCGTGCTGCTGTCGCCTTTGAAAATATGGGCGTTGATTTGCGGGCAGTGGAAGTCGCGCGCGTAGATTTTTTGCCAACCACAATGGTGAATAGTGTGATTGGTCTCGGTCGTGGACGCGAACGGGTGCACGCCGTTGGCTATCGTGACCTTTCGGATAAAGTTGATGGATATATCATCATGTCCGCGCAAATTTCTGACGGACAATGGTTGAGCATTGCATCCGCCATTCGGGACAGAAACCCCCTGTTTGTTAGAACGCTGATCTTCCAGACTTTGGTCATCTATCTGATATTGCTGATCCCGCTTATCTGGCTTGGACGCTATATTTCGCGGCCGTTAAAGGCGTTGACCAAAGGCGCGCGGAATTTCAGTCCGGGTAACAACGACCCGATAGAAGAAAGCGGCCCTCCCGATACCCGCCAATTAATCGCGGCCTTTAATGATATGAATAGCCGCGTCGGCGCAATGCTGGACCAAAAAGATGTGATGTTGGGCGCAATAGGACATGATCTGCGCACACCGCTGGCCGCGCTGCGCGTGCGGGTGGAAAGTGTCGAGGATGATATCGAGCGCGAACGGATGATCGCCGGAATAGATGATATGGACCGGACGCTGGATGATATATTGTCGCTGGCCCGGTTGGGACGATCCCAAGGAATGGCCGAACAGACCGATATCAGTGCGCTCATCGAAACGGTAGCTGACGAATATACCGACATGGGGGAGGAGGTTTCCTTCACCCGCAGTGGCCGGATTACAGCCAACATCCGCGCCACGCTAATCCGGCGGGCTTTGCGCAACTTGATCGGCAATGCCGTCAAATATGGAAAACAAGCGGCGGTTTCTGTGGATAAAGACGGTGATAAACTGTTCATTCATATCGACGATCAAGGCCCCGGTATTCCGGCCGACACCATAGCAGCCATGTTCGAACCCTTTGCGCGCGCCGAAATTTCGCGCAATCGTGAAACGGGCGGATCGGGGTTGGGACTGACACTGGCCCGCGCGATTGTCCGTGACCATGGCGGTGATGTGGTGCTGAAAAATCGTGCGGAAGGTGGACTGCGGGCTTCGATAATCCTCAACTTGGTGTAGCCGGAGTTTGCCATCCCAAGGTAATGGAAATCCTGCGGTTGCGGGGATCGTAAATATCATCCGGGGTATAGGGCTCACGGTCGGCCACACCTTCTATCCGAAAAAATGACAGCGGGCTGATGCCATTTTGTTGCAGGGTTTTGCGCGTCGCCTCTGCTCGTGCTGTGGAAAGCATCCAGTTATTCATCGTCCGTCCCGCCGAAAAGGGCAGGGCATCGGTATGTCCCCGCACCATGAGCGGGTTAGGGGCGGGTTGTATCGCCTGAGCTACTTCGCTCAGCAATAGCCGCGCCTTGGGCAGTAATTCGTCGGTTGCCAGCGCAAACATCGAAAAATCGGCTTCATCGATAAGCTCGATCCGCAAACCTTCCCGTGTTTCGGTAAAGCGGATATTTTTGTGGAGTTTTCTGAGCTCTTCATCTTGGTTAAGCCGTTCTTCTACCCGCCGTTTGATTGCTTCAAATTGTTTGCGGTCCGCCTGTTTCGACGCGATTGTTCCTGTTTCATTGGAACTGCTACTATCTCTCGGAATGGCTATTGACCGTTCTCCCGTTTGGGCGGCGCGGCTGCGATAGTCTTTGTCGGACGTGAGGGAATCTCCGCCGAAAAAACTATCTGCGCCGGCATTGCTATCCCGCATTTCTACCAAAGTCGGCGTGAAATATTCCGCCAGTGCCTTGCGCTCTTGTTCATCGGTTGAACTGAGCAGCCACATGAGCAGGAAAAATGCCATCATCGCGGTGACAAAATCCGCATAGGCAACTTTCCATGCGCCGCCATGATGAACCGCCGCCTTGCCCGCGACTATTTTCTTGACGATAATCGGTCTAGGGTTTGGATTATTTCTACCACGCGCCATATTTAGTTCCCGCGGATGCCGTCAAAAACATCGGCAAAGGCCGGTTGGTTGACCCGGATTAAACCGGACCGCGCGGCTTCGATCACTAAGGGCTGCGGGTGACCATGGAGGGAGGCAATGATAATCTGTTTGACGATATGATAGATGGCGCCGTCCGCCTCTATAACTTGTCGCGCGCGGCCGGCCATCGGGCCGACAAATCCATAAGCGAGCAGTACGCCCAGAAACGTGCCGACCAGCGCCGACCCTATCATAGCCCCCAATATTTCGGGCGGCTGATCTATCGCGCCCATGGTTTTGACCACACCCAATACCGCCGCGACAATGCCGAGCGCGGGCAGCGCATCGGCTAGGTTTTGAAGATTATCGGCGGGCGCAATCGCTTCGTCATGGTGGGTTTTGAGGCTGTTATCCATCACCTCCTCAACCGCATGCGGGTCGAGCGTACCGGATGAGACCACCACAAGCCTGAGCGTGTCGCAGATCAGCGATATCAGCGTGTCGTCTGCCAGCAGTTTCGGATATTCAGCGAAGATCAACGACGCCTGCGGGTCTTCAATATGAGGCTCTAGCACCAGCGGCCCATCGGTTCGCCATATTTTCATCAATTTGGACAGCAGAAAGATGCAATCCAGAAAGTCGGCCTTGTTATATTTTGGTCCCTTGAAAACCTTTGCCACGCTGCCGAGCAACGCCTTGATCCCCGAGATATTATTCCCGATGATGAGACCGCCAACGGCAGCGCCGCCGATAATGCCCATTTCCACGGGAAGAGCGTGCAATACAGCTATCAAGTCTCCGCCCGACAGTGTGAAGATGCCGAACACCATGATTAAGAGAATGACGATACCAATCGCTGCAAACATTGTTATTTCCCGTCCTGAATCCACGGCCGGAATAGTCGCTATGCAGCGGTCCGCCCCTCTTGGTAAAACGACCTGTCAGGCCCGAATTTTAGCGAAGTAGATCAAAAAACGATGTCTGCTCGATCCGGGCATAGGCCGCCTGTGCTGCCTCAAGACTGATGAGCAACTTTTGTGTTTCCGTGATTGCCTGTGTGAGGTCGGTTTCTTCCAGCGACGCGCGATATTCACTGACATCAATTTGACGGTCTTCCAGACGCGCGGCACCTTGTAGCAGCCTGTCAGTCTCTATTCCGTGATTGCCCAATATATTGGCCGCTATATTGCTTTGCAGTTGCAAGGGATCGAGCAGGGCGCTGCGTTGATTGGCATCGCCCGTCCGGATCATATTTACGATATCGGCAAGCAGCGGGGCCAGGCCGTTAAACCCGTCCCGTGACGGCGCTGTGATGACGGTGATATTATCATCAACCGGCATTTTCAATGGCAGCCCGACACGGAATAAGGGACGTCCAAATCCGTTATCCTGATCAAGAATGTCTGCAATTGTTCCGGCAATATTTTCAATTTCCTGGGCTATGGTTTCGCGGTCGACGAGCGCCAATGTGTCATTGCTCGCCTGCACGAGCAGTTCGGTCGTTCGCGCCAGTTGCGTGTTAATTTCAGCCATTGCGCCGTCGGCCTGTGCCGCGATGGCAAGGCCGCGATCAATATTGCGCAACCACGCGCCCATATCGGCCTGAACTTTCGCAATATTTGAAATTTGCGACCATGCGGCAGGATCTTCCGATGCCCTGTCTATCCGGCGGCGGGTGGCGATTTGCTGTTGGCGATCCGCGATATTTTGCGCGAGCTGGCTCTGCAACATGATTTCAGGGCGCGGGCGGGTACGGTTGACAGATTGCATCGGGTTTTCCCTTATCTTTTAAAATATGGCGAGGATGGCCTGCATGGTTTCGCGGGCGACCTGAATGACGCGGGCGGCGGCATTATAGGCTTCTTGAAAACGCAGCAGGTCGGCGGCTTCCTTGTCGAGATCTACGGAGGACAGATTGTCCCGTGCCTCCCGTGCGGCTTGGTACTGGGTGGTTGCTGCGGCTTTCTCACTCTGCGCGGAAGCGGTTATAATCGCTTGGGCGCCGATGATATTTGTCCATGCCTGTTCGACGCCGCTCGCGCCCCTGAGCGCCGAGAAATTCAGGATATTACCATTGGGAGCACCGGCTGGCGTGGCCAATGCAAGGTCGGCAGCATCATGCGTCAGCATGACCAGCGCTGCAGCACCGCCCGTTGCATCGAGCAGAGGCGGCCCGGCTGCAGCGCCATCGGTTTCCCCTGCCGCTTGCCAGCCGTTTATATCGGCCGCAAATTGGGTGGCGAGATTATCCAGTTCGCTTCGCCGGTCAATCACCGTAGCGGCGCTAGATACCAAGGCAGCAAGCGATCCGCGAGACGGGGCCGTCAGGTTGATGCTGTTCGCACTATATCCGATACTGTCATTAGCGCCGACATTGACCGATAGAGGATTGACCTGCCCGATATCGACCAAAACCTGACCATCAAAGCTGATATTGGCAACGCCCTTGTCTGCAAAGCTGATCTTAACATCCATACGCTCGCTGAGCACGGCAAGCGCGGTATCGCGCTGATCCAGCAAGACGGCCTGTTGGGGGGAGCCATCGGCCGCGATACGCAGGCCGAGATTGGTTTTTGCGAGATTGTTCAAAGCCTCGTTAAAGGCCGCGACCTCTTGTTCCGCCGCTCTGATAAGCTGGCCGGAAAGATTGTTCAGGTCATTGGCGGTCCGGTTGATGGCGGTGACAGCGGACTCCATATCGTTGAGAAACTGATTGCGTAATATATCGCTATAGGGTGCCCCCGCCAGTTCCTCGCCCATTGCAAATAAGGTGGTTAGCCGGGCACCCACACCATGTTCGGTGTCGGCAAGGGTGGTTTCCAAATTGGCCATCCAGCGCGCGCGGGTTTCTGCGCCGTAAAGAGAAGCACCGGTTAACCGGACATTCGCCTCCAGAAACGGATCAGTGGCCCGCGCCACGCCATCAACCTCGACACCGGAAAAATTCATCTGATAGGTGAAATAGGGGTTTACCGCACCTGTGGCGTTAAGCTCGCTAAGGCGCAGATCACGGCGTACATAATTGGGATTTTCAGCATTGCCGATATTCGTGGAAACCGTTGCCAGAGCGCGCTGATAGGATCGGATACCCGACAGGCCAATGGAATAAAGATCAGTCATAATTTATCCTTCCATGCTGCGACCAACAGGTCGGCAATACCCAGCCCTTCATGGACCGCCATTTCGTCGGCGATATGATCGTCCATCATATCGCGAAATTGCTGCGTGCCGCTGTTGCCCATCAGGTCTTCGCCCAGACTAGGCTTCCGCATGGCGGCGATCATATTACGCATAAAAATAGCCTCGAAAGCCTGAGCGGCCTGTTCCAGTTTTTGCTGGTTCGTTGAAATAGTGGGTGAAGGGCCAGCTTGGGCTGGAAGGGGGGATATCATTGGATCAATAACTCCGCTTTCATCGCTCCTGCCTGTTTCAGGGCTTCCAATATGGCGACCAGATCGCCCGGTGTTGCACCGATGGCGTTAATCGTTTCGACGATTTCCGCGAGCGAAGCGCCGCGCTTGATATGGAACATGGGGGATTCTCGCTCTTCGATCGTGATGGTGCTGGCGGGTTCCACAGCGGTTTCGCCGCGTCCGAACGGTGCAGGCTGGACCACCCTCGGGTCTTCCTCGATTTTAACCGTCAGCTTGCCGTGGCTCACCGCCGCCGGTGTGATGCGAACCATGTCGTTAATGACAACGGTGCCTGTGCGGGCATTGACGATGACCCGCGCGGCAGCTTTTGCAGGCGTGACTTCGATATTCTCGATCAACCCCATTTGCATGATGCGGCTGGATGCGCCCGTATCGCTGCGAATTTGAATGGATATAGCATCAATGGCTTCGGCAATTCCGGTTCCGGTCTTGCTGTTAATGGCATCAGCCACTCGTAAGGCGGTCGTGAGATCGGGCTCTGCAAGATTAAATATAAGATGGGGCGTTCCAGCAAAGCCGGTCTCTACACTGCGTTCCACCGTCGCGCCGCCCGGGATGCGTCCGGCGCTGGGAATATTGACCAAGGTTTGCGAACCATCTGCTGCATCAGCGCCCAGACCGCCGACGGCCATATTGCCCTGTGCCATGGCATAAATCTGGCCATCCGCGCCGCGTAATGGCATCATTACCAGGGTTCCGCCGCGCAGGGATTTTGCTTTGCCTAGGGCGGATACCGTAATATCGAGCCGTTGCCCCGGTTTGGCAAAGGGCGGTAGTTCTGCGGTGACGATAACGGCTGCCGCATTTTTGAGAGACGGATTGACGCCCGGCGGCAAGGTCAGGCCAAATCGTGAAACCGTTCCCTTAATCCCTTGCGTGGCATAGGCCAGATTATCATCGCCGGTCCCTGCCAAACCAACAACTACGCCATAGCCTGTAAGCTGGTTGGTTCGCAGTCCTTGAAACGTTCCGATATCCTTGATGCGTGTGGCCTCAACCGGCGCAGGCCATAGCAATGCCGCGCCCATGCCCATCACAAAGAGGGTTTTGAGGACCGAAGATATTATGCTGGTTTTCATCGTCATCAGTCGCTCAGAACGGCGAGATGGTGGAGAAAAATTTCTGCAACCATCCCTGTTTGCTGGCCTGCGCGATTTCACCTGTTCCGGAATAGCTGATCTTTGCGTCGGCTACCCGCGACGATAAGATGCGGTTATCACTGCTGATATCCGCCGCTCTGATGATGCCGGTCATCTGGATATATTCCTCCCCGCGGTTCAGTTTGAGCAATTTCTCGCCTTTCACTTTCATGGTGCCATTGGGATAGACTTCCGCAATCGTGACACTGATTTCACCGAACAGACTGTTGGTTTGTGCTGCTTGTCCTGATCCAGAGAACGACTGATTGCCGCCCATATTTATGTCGCTGTTATCAAAAAACGACAGCGGGCCGGATGTCGGCGGGTTCAGGCCAAAATTTCCGCTTTTACTGGTCGAGGCACTATTGCGTTTGGTCGCGGCGGTTTGCTCGACGAGCTGGATCGTGATGAGATCACCCACCATCGACGCACGTGCGCCGCTGGTAAGTGCCGCATAGCCGTTTGCCGCCTGATATATTGCGCCATTGCTGTGTTGTAGGACGGCCATTTCTGGTGCCAGAACAGGCTCAAATCCTGGACGAGGTCCATCATCATGGCCCCCGCCGAGACAGCCGGACAAGGCGCAGCCATAGAGCAAAACGGGAACAAATTTCACCACCCGTCCGGTCACAATTGCTGGTTCACAAATTGCAGCATCTCGTCCGTGGCAGAGATCATTTTGCTATTCACCTCATAGGCGCGCTGGGTCTCGATCATGTCGACCAGTTCCTCGACAATATTGACGTTGGATTGTTCCAGTGCCTCAGCCCGCAAGCTGCCGCGCCCGTCTTGACCTGCCGCGCCCACTTGGGGGGCTCCGCTGGCTCCGCTTTCGACCAGCAAATTGTCGCCCAGCGGTTTAAGACCGGCCGGATTGACGAAAGATGCTGTTTCTATCTGTCCCAAAATCGCGATTTCGGTTTCACCGGGTAGGGCCGCGGAAACAGTACCATCGCTGCCAATTGTTATGCCGCTTGCGCCTTCGGGTATCTGGATTTCGGGGATCAGGGGCAGGCCGCCAGCGGTGACAATATTGCCTTCCGACGTCCGGCTGAAATTCCCTGCTCTGGTATAGCCGATCTGGCCATCGGGCATTTCCACCTGAAAATAGCCCGCCCCTTCAATGGCTATGTCCAGCGCGTTGCCAGTGGTTTGAAGCGGGCCCTGCGTCTCGATCTGTGCGGTGCCCTGTAAGGCAACGCCGGTGCCGAGGGACAAGCCAATGGCATATTGATTCTGTGCATCGGAAGGCGCACCCGGAGTAATATTATGTTGATAGACCAATGTTTCAAAACTGGCGCGTTGGCGTTTAAATCCGGTGGTGTTCACATTGGCCAGATTATTGGCAATGACACGCATTTTTGTATTTTGTGCATCCAGTCCGGTGCGTGCGACTTGCAGGGCTCCATTACTCATTATCTATTCCTTTCTAACTATTGGGTAATTGCATCAGGCTGGCCCCGCTGCTGTCGAGATCCTTGGCCGTGGTCAGCAATTTGACCTGTGTTTCCCACGCGCGGCTGGCCTCGATCATATCGACCAGCGATGCGGTCATATTGACGTTGGACCCTTCCAGAGATCCGGTGGTCAGCCGTGCATCGGCATCGGCTGGCAAAGCGCCGCCAGCGCGCACCCGAAACAGATTGTCATTGCCTTTGACCACATCGCTGCCAGTGAAAGACACAAGGGCTAGCCGGTCAATTTGCTGTATCTCATCGGCGGCTGCGCCTCGTGGGATGATCCAGACGCCGCCGTCTTTCGCAATGCTAATCTGGTCAGCAGGAGGGATGATAAGTGGCCCGCCTTCGCCCAGAACGGGATCGCCCGCACCGGTTGTGACCAAGCCGCTGTCGCTCAGTTGCAGATCGCCGCGTCTAGTATAGGCGGGTTCTCCGTCTGGTCCTTGGACGGTCAGCATCGCATCGCCATTGAGCGCAATGTCTAACGACCGTCCGGTTGCAATAACTGACGCAGCGGTCATATCGGCGGACATTACTCGCTCGACGGCAAGGGCGCGGCTGTCGAGTTGTTCGCTGTCCAGATGTTTTGCCTTGGCGTTGACAATTTCCGCTCGAAAGCCGGTGGTTGCAGCATTGGCCATATTATTCGCAATGGCGGTCTGCCGCGCCATGATGCCCTGCATGGCCGACAGGCTGCTATGGATCATTTTATCCATCATTCAGGCCTTTCTAATGGGATCAGACCTGCAGGTTGATGATCGTTTGGGTCAGCGTATTGGCCGTTTCAATCGCCTGCGCATTGGCCTGAAAATTACGCTGCGCCCCGATCAAAGAGACCAGTTCTTCGGTAAGGTCGACATTAGACCGCTCCACCATGCCCGACCGGACTTGACCGAGCGAGCCAGTGGCGGCAGCGTTAATCTGCGGATTGCCGCTATCGCCGGTCGCTTGCCAATGGGCATCACCAATGGGGCGCAGGCCCTCTACATTGGTGAAGGACGACATCGCAATCGATCCAACATTTTGCGTGTTGCCGTTAGCAAAAGTTGCGGTGACAAGACCAAAATTGTTGATGGATACATTGGCCAACACGGCGGTGGGGTCTAACGGATCAAATTCGGGTAGTGTGAAATCGATCATGTCGGCAATGGCGGTGGAGGTTACCATGCCGGCGGCATCGACCGGAAGCAGCTGCACTTTGCTGCCCAGCGTATCGATCACTTCGCGGTTGACGTTGATGTTAAATGCACCGTTGCGGGTGAAGCTAAGTTCTTCGCGCGGCGGTTGTCCGCGAACCACGAAAAATCCGTCGCCCGCTATGGCAAGGTCCAATGTCTTGCCGGTCTGTTCCAGCGTGCCGCCCAGAAATTGCTGGGTGATGCCATTTAACCGGACGCCTTGCCCAGCGATTGTTTTGGTCGATTGGGTCGGTGAAGCGGCAAACAGGTCGCCGAATATCGCACGGCTGCGCTTGAAGCCGATGGACCCCGCATTGGCGATATTGTTGGAAATGGTTGAAAGTTCGGTTTGCGCGCCTTTAAGGCCCGACAGGGATGTATAGAAAGACAATGAAATTCTCCTTGAGTTGAAGGGATTGAGGGCATTGCGGATTATTATTTAGCTGAGACGAAGGGCATCAGAGACTGCGAACGCGCCGCGCTCGGTCAAAAGACGGGCGTTGACGGGATCTGTGGGGGATTGCACGGCGTCCACTCTGGTCCAGGATGACAGGCCCGAAACGACACCGCCATTGACCCTGATTCTGAGCATGCCCAAATCAAGCGGTTTGCCGTCGCCGTCGAAGGCATCCCAGTCATACGCGATGGTTCCCGCTTCCTGCGGGCCCAGTTCAATAGCTTGCACAATCTCGCCGCTATCGTTGAGAAAATCGATTGAAAGTCCAGTCGAGGGAGCATCAAGAGTAAACTCTCCGGCATATTGGCCCGCGGCATTTGGCACTGCTCTGTCGCCGGGTAACAAGACATTGCGCCCCAGCCAGCTGGACACATCGCCGATCTGATTGGAATCAGCCAATTCCTTAAGCGATACGTTCATTTCCGCGATACCGGCAACCGTCGAAAATTGTGCCATTTGCGCGACCATATCGTTGCTATCCAATGGCTTGAACGGGTCCTGCATTTTAAGCTGCGCGGTCATCAGGCGCAGAAACGCGGTTTGATCGAGATTATTACTCGCCGCATTCGCCGCCGTAGTCGTTGCAGTGGCTGATAGTGTGTCAGTTATCATGGTCATTATTTACCCATCCTCACGGTTTCAAGAATTAGTGATTTCGCGGTTTGAAGGACCTGCACGACATTTTGATATTGGCGGGCAGTTTCGATCATTTCGATCATCTCGGTCGGTTCATCGACACCGGCTTCCCAGACATAGCCATCGTCATCGGCCATGGGATTGGTCGGATCATGCCGTTTTTTCGGCTGGGTATCGGATTGGACGATCCGCTCGACATCGACGGTGGCCATATCTGGACTGTCCGAATACGTCCGAAACACCGGCTTGAGCGCGCGAAAAGCTTCGGTTTCGCTGCTTGCCACCGATCTGGCATTCGCCAGATTAGATGCCGTGGTATTGAGCCGCGTCAGCTGGGCCGCCATGGCCCGTCCGGCAACATCGAAAATATTCATGGAATCCGCCATTATTCGCCCCTGATCGCGCGGCGCATGGTGCCAATATGGTCATCGAGAAAAGATAATGTCGTGCGATATTGCACCGCATTTTCCGCGAATAATGTCTGTTCGGTGGAAAGCTCTACCGTATTGCCATCCATCGCGGGTTGGAGCGGGACGCGAAAGCCGATGTGCTGCCGGGCGCTGTCACTTGGTGATCCTCCGTCCGCTATGGCAGCAATGGCCTTATCAAAATCGAGATCGCGCGCCTTGTAATGGGGCGTCGCGGCATTGGCGATATTGGATGCCAGCATATTCATCCGCTGTGCACGCAGCGCCAACGCATCACCATATATGCCGAAAATCTTGTCCATAGCCCGAACCGATGCTCCGTTTTTGCAAGGTTAAAAATGCTTCTGTGCCAACCGTTTTGAAGGACAGAGAGTCTGTTCCCTGTATCTCTCTTCGATACTCAGCAAAGGGTGTGCCAAAATCAAAATGTCCTGTAATTCAGCCAAATTTCCACCAATAGTGATGCCGAGCGTCAAAATAGCGCGCCAATTTTATGGCATCGCGCGCCATATTTTTGGCGCTACAGCGATCCAGAAATTCGCAGCACAATGTGCGGCAGATGGTTGAGCTTTTTGATCCGCTGGTTCTCGCGATGGTTTGGCTGTCTGCTATCGCTGTCGTCGGTTTACAGGAAGGCTATGCCGGTTTGCTGCGCAGCTTTTCGGCATGGAAAATTTTGCTCCGCGCTGATCCCGTGCGCGACGCCCAATTGGCGCGGCAGGCGCTCAGCCGCGTGGAATCCATGTTGGATGTAAAAGGGCTGCAATGCATTGATCAGGTCCAGTGCGATAGCGGCTATGTGTCACGCGCCGCGGCTTATCTGGCCTGCGAAAGGGATATAGGAAAATTTTCCAGGTGGGCGAGTGCCGATCTCGATGACCGGGAGATGCGCCATAACAGCGCCATTCGTTTCTGGATGGCCGTCGCTGATATTGCGCCAGCCATTGGCATGGTCGGCACGATTATCGGGCTGATCCGGCTATTTTCCGATCTTGATGATCCGCAAAATATGGGCGGGGCGATGGCGTTGGCGCTGCTCACAACGCTCTATGGATTGATATTGTCCAATCTTGTCGCCGCGCCGATAGCCGCCCGTTTATTGCGGCTTTCGTCAGAAGAGCTGAAGTGGCAGAGAATTTTGACGGACAAGCTATTGGCGCTGGCGCGGCGGGGCGAAAAGCCATGATGCAGGTGCTACGCACCAATCGCTGGGCATTGGCTTTAGCGGACCTCAGCCTGTTGATGCTGGGCTTTGTGATATTGTCCTTCGCCCATCCGGAGCCGCCAGAGGACAGACAATCGGCGAACAATCAGGAGGCTATACCGCCAACGGAGCAAGACGCTAGAAATTATGACTGGCCCGTCTCCGCGTTATTCGAACCGCGAGAGGCCATGTTGACACCTGCTGGACAGGAACAGGCCAAGCTGGTCGCGGCGGCATCAGCGAAGCGTGCGGGGCGGATAAATCTGTCGATCAGAGGCAAAGCGAACGGATCGGCGCGTCTTGACCATTGGGAATTATCCGCTGCGCGCATGGCCGCCTTTGCGCGTGCCTTAACCCACAGGGGCGTGGAGGAAGCGGCGATAATATTTGGCCGCCAATATGATGCGGAGGATGAAGGCGCACAGCGTCTGATCGTTGCGATTACCGATCATTCCCGTTCCGTTGTTTCGGCCAATGGCACAAGACTTGCTGCGAAAAGACAGGACATAAATTGAGGAGTGAATATGAAAATCTGGAAATATATATATGCCTCTGGTGCGGCGTTTTGCTGGTTGGCCGCTTGCCCCGCGCAGGCGCAGAGCGTGGAATCGCTACCGGCGCTTGAAGAACAATTGGCGCAATTTCTGGGAAAATCGCAAGGCGAGGTTGGCGGCGCGCGGCAGGCGATTGATGGGCGGCTGCGGTTAAAAAAATGCCCCCAATTGCCTGAGATCGAAAAGCGGGATGAGGGGATGGCCGTCATTCGCTGCGAGCCTTTGAACTGGCGGATTTCCATTGCGTTGGTGAAACAGGCTGCTAGCGGCTCTAGCTCTGCAAAATCACAGGTTGTGATAAAGCGCGGGCAGCCCGTTTTACTGATTGTGCGGAAAGACGGTTTCCTGGTCTCTCGGCAAATGGAGGCGGATCGCAACGGCGGTCTGGGCGATATCATCCCCGTTCGTGCAAACCGAAAGTCGCCGCCGATCATGGCCGAGATTATCGGAGAGGGGCGGGTATCCCTACCATCCACATAAATTTCGTTAACTTCGCTAAATCCAGTGACCCGATATCCGTATTCTAAGCCATATTCCAAACCCTATTTTGCGGCGAACATGCCGAACAAAGGAAGTCATGATGATAGACAAGATAAACGCGGCCCATGGCCGGTCAATCGATAGCGGATATATTGATAATATTGGGGCGTTACGCAAAACAAGTCAGCCGGACCTGTCACGCGGCGCCCCACAATTCAAAACTATGGATGGCCCCGTGGCCGGTGCCATTGCCGATATGATGCAACAGCCCATGCCGGTTGATAGGGACCATGTCACTGCGATCCGCCGGGCTATCGCCGAGGGTGAATATCCCATCAATTCGGCACTGATCGCGGAAAAAATGATCGATTTTGACCGGTCAGGCAGCCAACATCCGTGACTTCCGATTTGGTTAGCCGTTTGGAACAAGGCATAGAGGATTTGGTTAGCGCCTTGGACGGACATGATCCCGACCGTATTGTCGTGGCTGCGTCGGCCCTTCAACCGATCATTGCCGAGATGACCAAGGCGGGTGTCTGGCATGAGAGTACTGCACTTCGGAACCAGTTGCTTGTTATTGCCAAACGCATTGAGGGCGCGCGGTTCCGGGTCAATAAATTGACGGATTTAAACCAGCTACGCGCCATTAATTTGTCGCATGCCTTGGGTTCGACTAAATCTACTATCTATAAAAAATAGAGAATATCTAGCGGTTTTTCGGAGAATTTCGGGCAGTCCCAAATTATTTTAGACTGGTTGGCACGGGCTTTGCTCATCCTATCCTGAAACTCATTCGGGATTTTTTATGCCGCAAAGCCAATTCATTCATCGTCATCGGGAAATAGCCGCGTGCTAATGTTTCTGTCCTCCCGCCGCGCGCAATGGGGTGATACCGCCAAGGCCGGTATATTGCCTATGGCGACCCTGCTGCTGGTGATATTCATGATATTGCCGGTGCCGGTAACATTGCTGGATATCGGGTTTATTGCGAATATCACTATTGCGCTGGCTGTTTTAATGGTTGCGCTCAATGCCGAAAAGCCTCTCGATTTTTCCAGCTTCCCAACGGTGCTATTATTCGCGACGCTTTTGCGTCTGGCCCTCAACGTGGCTTCGACCCGCGTAGTGTTGGTCGAGGGGCATAACGGGTCCCATGCTGCTGGCCAAGTGATCGAGGCATTCGGGAATTTCCTGATTGGCGGCGATTATGTTGTTGGCATATTTGTGTTCGCCATTCTGATGATTATCAATCTGGTGGTCATTACAAAAGGCGCGGGGCGCGTATCGGAAGTGACGGCGCGTTTTACGCTCGATGCGATGCCCGGCAAGCAAATGGCGATTGATGCGGATTTAAACGCCGGATTATTATCGCCCGAAGAGGCCAAAGAGCGCCGCCGGGAAGTCGCGACCGAAGCGGATTTTTACGGGTCAATGGACGGGGCCTCCAAATTTGTGAAGGGCGACGCGGTCGCGGGCGTGCTCATATTGGTCATCAATATTATTGGCGGCATCATATTGGGCATTGTCAGCCATGACATGGCGGTTGGTGACGCGGCGCAAACTTATATATTGCTCGCCGTTGGCGATGCGCTGGTGGCACAGGTTCCCGCCTTGCTGCTGTCGATCGCCGCCGCTGCCATCGTCACCCGCGTGGCATCGCCCTTGGACCTACCCGGACAGATTGGCAGCCAATTTGGCAATCCCAAAGCATGGATACCGGTCACTGCGATTCTGACTGTCATGGGATTATTGCCGGGCATGCCGCATATCATCATCTTGCCAATCGCGGCGCTGGCGGGATTTTTCTCGTGGCGTATGTTGCGCCGCGCGGCTCAAGAAAATGCCCCCGCGCCGCCATCACAAACGCCGGAACAGAAAAACTATATTGCGTGGAATGACGTGACCGACGGCGCGGTGCTGAGCATAGAAATTGGCTATGCGCTGGTGCCGCTTGTCGATGACCGCAAGGGCGCGCCGCTGATGCAGCGGCTGACGGGGATCAGACGGCAATTGTCGCGCGAGCTGGGTTTTGTCATTCCGCTCGTCCGGCTGAAAGATAATATGGCGCTGGCCCCCAATGCCTATCAGATCAGAATTAGCGGCGTGACGCTGGGCGAGGATCAGGCTTGGCCGGATGATTTGCTGGCGCTGGATAGCGGGGATATTGACGGGGATGTCGATGGGCTGGGCTGTAAAGACCCGACCTTTGGTCTGGATGCCCTTTGGATTTCACCGGCCAAGCGCAGCGAGGCAGTGGTGGCTGGCTATACGGTGGTCGATGCCTCCACGGTCATCGCAACGCATTTCAATCATCTGGTCCGGTTACAGGCCGCGCAATTATTCGGCATGGATGAGGCGCAGGGCTTGCTCGATAATCTCAAAGAAACCGCTCCGCATCTGGTCGACGGATTGACGCCAAAGCCGCTCGGCCTGTTCCAGATCACAACCGTTTGCCGCGCGCTGCTGAATGAGGGCGTGCCGCTGAAAGACTTCCGCCGGTTAAGCGAAGCGATGGTGCAGGCGGCGGCCGAGGATGCGGCGCGTGATACGCCTTCGCTCGATAATATTGTGGACGGCGTGCGCAAGCGGATCGGGTCGCTCATCATCCAGTCGCTCGTACCGATTAACATGCCGCTGCCGGTGATTACGCTGGATGCGGAGCTGGAAAGCCTGCTCGCGCAGGCGATTGAAAGCAGCGGCGGCGCATCGCATCCGGTTGAGCCGGGGCTGGCCCAGAAAATTGTCACTGCGGTGGAGGAAGCCGCGCGCCCGATCATGGCGCAGGCGCGGCGCTTTGCGATTGTCACCTCCCCCACGGCGCGCCGGACGTTGCTGAAATTACTGAAGCCCCGCTTCCCCGAAGCGCCGGTGCTGTCGTTTGAGGAATTGCCCGATGACAAGGCGGTTGAAGTTGTTGCGGTGGTTGGCGGCCGGTCTGCGAAACGCCCCGCTCCCGATCAGATTCCACAACCCGTCACCCCCGAAACCGCGAACCATAAAAAGGACCTTGCATGACCTATCATGACCCCAATCTTGCCGAGCTGACCTATTGCGCCAGCCCGGCGGCGGTGAATCAGGAGCATCTGGTGGAGAGCCACCTGCCGCTGGTCCGCAAGCTGGCGTGGCACGTCCATGCGCGGCTTTCGAGCGCGATCGAGGTGGAGGATCTGCTGCAAATCGGCATGGTCGCGCTGGTCGAGGCCGCGCAAAGCTATCAGGATCGCGGACTGGGCTTTACCAACTATGCCAAGCTGCGCGTGCGCGGCGCGATGATTGATGAGCTGCGCAAAGCCAGTTCGGTCAGCCGCTCGGCAATGGGCTTTCAAAAGCGGTTGCGCGCGGCGAAAAAAACGCTGTCGCAACAGCTCGGCACTGCGCCCGATGAAACCGCACTGGCCGCCGCGATGGACATGGACCTGCACAGCTTTCGCGCCGCGATGGACCAAGCCCAAGCGGTCGACCTGCAATCCATCGACGAGGCTTATTCCGACCAGAATATCTGGTTTGCCGACCAAAGCGAACAGGCCGATACCGCCGTGGAGCGCCGTCAGATGCTCGAACAGCTCACCGGCGCAATAGACAGCCTGCCCGCGCGGGAGGCGATGATATTGCAGCTTTATTTTATCGAGGAAATGAATCTGGACGAGATCGGCCAGACGCTCGACATCGGGGCGTCGCGGGTGTGTCAGATTAAAAAGGCCGCGCTCGCCAAATTGCACAAACAGCTCGCCCCGCTATAGCTCCGCTGCGCCCGCTCATTGGCGCTCTGGCGGAGCGCCTTCGGGATGCTCGGCCAGAAATTCCGCCTTGGCCTGTGCAAGCTCTTCGTCGTCCTTCCATTGAAACTTTGCGGGCAGCATCACCCGTCCACCCGCGACAAAGCGCTGCACCGCATCGATAATTTCGTCGGTTATGCCCTGATTTGTGCGAATATTAAAGCTGCGTGAGCCGCCCTGGACTATCCGCACGTGAAGCTTTTGGAGCTTGTCGTCCAGTGTATCCGGCGGCTCACCCGGTCCCGGATCGTCCAGCGGTCTGGCAAGCGACCCTAATTTTGCGACCCGCCCCGCCTCTTCCGCGGCCACTTGGTCGGCCACCATTTTTGCAGCAAAACGCCCCGCTTCATCGCGGCCCGCGCCATTATCATCGCGGTTGATGAGCAGCCGCAGCATGTCATTGGCGTATTTTTTGCGTTTGCCGACAATTTTGCCATGATACCAGACATCCTCCTCCTCCCCCTCTACCGCGCGCTTCCACGCGACTTCGCCCAGCGTGACCTGTGACCGGCGCAGCGCGAGTTCCCAGCGTTCGCAAAAGCCGTCATCGCGGCGGCGATAGCGATAGGCGCTGGTCGAGCTGATCCCCACCACGCGGCACGCATCGCGCACACAGCCCGTGCGGGTCAGCGCGTCAATAAACGCGTTCTTGCGCTCCGCCGTCCAGCCATCATAGCGGACGCGATAGGGATGGAGGCTGTTGCCGCCCGAAACGGGGGCAGGGAGGTTGGGGGTGTGATTGTCTGACATGAGAATTGCCCTTTGTTGTTAAATCTCTGGTCCCCGATTCGGACAGAATTATCAAAGGGTAGGGGGTGTAGGAAAGAGCTTACTTTTTCCTCTCGATATTTATCATTCCTGCTGTATTTAATCCTTGTTGCCAAGAACGTTTGGTCCAGTAGGGGCCATCTAGCTTATTCGGTACATCCGTATTGAATGTCAAAATAGCGGCGCCAGCATGATCACTTTCATCTGTTTTTAGCGGCAAGGGTGTCGTTTGATTGTAAACATATACTAGTTGAAAATTATCTGTCTGATGATTTTTATTCAAATTAATCGATATGGGATGTGAGGAGGAGCCTGTTCGTTTCAAATTACTTTCAAACGTAATTTTAAAAAGGCTCTGCTTTATTTTCATCTCAACTTCATCAATTTGAAGTTGAGTTTCCTCAATTTCATCCAGTTTCATTTTTTCTTTTGACTCGGCAAATTCATTCAAAACTTTAATTCTCGGCCAGTTGGAGCTAGTTGTTCCCACCCAATTACCGTTTAAATCAGGCACAACTACCTTGTTTAAAATTGGTACAATTTTCCAAATAAATCGCCATGGCGCCCATGGCGCCGATGATCCCCCGATAGCTAAAAGTAAGACAAACAGCAGCAATGAGCATCCTGAAATAACCCTGAATCCCTGTAGAGCATTGTCGGGCACTCCCAAAAAATATAAGTATGTTAAGAAAATTAACATAAATGGCCATACAACTATATTGATGAGCATCTTTAGAGGTAAGTAAAAATACATAAGAATCTTTCAGTGGTGCTTGAAAATTTTTATTTTTTAACTATTTCTTGGAGATAGCAGGGCGGAGATGAAAAATGTACGATACATCAAAAATGATCAAGCAGTTTCTTAAAGACCATGTTTCTTTAAGTCAGTCAGAGTTGGACGATATTAAAAGTAAACGTGACAGAAATTTGAAACGAGTTGAAGATGGATTGGCCGAAAATGGAAAGCCATCAATAGTTCAAAGTATTAATCAAGGTAGTTATGCCATGCAGACCATGGTTCAAACGCCGGAACAAGATGACTCTCGGTATGATATTGATTTGGGAGTATCGTTCGATTCCGAAGAGTCTAAAACTCCAAAAACCACTCGTGGTTGGGTGAAAGACGCACTCGCGGCCAAGGCCTCGAATATGAAGAATGAACCAGAAGACAAAGGTAAGTGCATACGTATAGTCTATGCGGATGGGTACCAATGTGATTTTCCCGTATTTCGGAAAATAACAAATGCTGACAATACGTCGTCATATGAAGTTGCTTTGAATGATGACTGGGAGCCATCTGATCCTAACGCAATAAACAAGTGGTTTAACGATCGTGTCAGCACGCTTAGTCCCGAAATTGAGGGCCCCTATCAGTTGCGACGTGTGGTCAAATTGATTAAATTCTATTCGAAAACGTGGCAGGGTTCATCAAATACCCATTATCCTAGTGGATTGCTTCTAACCGCGATCACGGTCCAGTGTTTTAAAGCTTGTGCTGATCGTGATGATGAGGCTTTGTATGGGACGTTAAAGTCCATTTCTTTGATAAATGAAAACCTTCCGGTATTCGCAAATGGAATCCAAATCTCCCGAGAGAAGGATGTTGTAAGAATTAAGCGTCTTAAAGATCGTGCGGTTAAGGCGATTGAACATCTGGATGGCCTTCATAACGATGCCGATATGGATAATGATGAAGCCAGAAAATGTTGGAAAAAAGTTTACAAACATAGCTTTTTTGATCCGGTCGTAAATTCGTCCGAAACTTCTAAGAGCGCGAGATTTGAGAGCGCCACTAAATCATCAACCTTGCTCGGTATCGGTATAGCTGAATCCACAGCGCGCGCGGAAGCGCTCGCTAAAGCTAATCCTTCGCCCACTAAACCGTGGGGTACACAATCTTAAATTGTTTGAGAGTAAGCTGTGGAAAGAAATTAATGAAGTTGTTAGTAAGCGAAAAACATTGGAAATTATCGATTTCGATGATGACTCTGTGTTGATTGAGGGTGTGTTTGAGCTTTCTGATTCAGCTGGTGTTTTTGATGCTTTTGACACAACGATTAAGGTTTCCAGTTCATTCCCATGGAAATACCCGCGAGTATTTGAAACTTCTGGACGTGTAATTCGTGATGCTCATCACCATTGCATGCCGGAAGGTTTTGCATGTCTGTCCTCTTGGCCGGTTTGGTTGGCGGCTAATGACAACCTTTCTTTTGAAGCCGTTATTAATGGGCCGATAGCAGACTGGTTTTTGTCTCAGAGTATTTTTGAACGTAAGGGTGAATGGATATATGGTGAACTTGAACACGGAATCTATGGTCAATTACAGGCCATGGGTGATTTACTAAAAATTGAAGCTCCTATTGATATTAAGAATAAACTTGAGTTGTTAGGCTTTTCATTAAAGATCAATAGTGGACTTGTGGTCTTTCTAGAGGGGCAGAAAGGACATATTAAATGTTTTTGCGAGAGTGGTAGTCGGTATCGTGATTGTCATCGAGAACACATCAAAAAATTGAAATCTGATATCACTTTTTCACGTCGAAAATTTCTAATGGATCATGCGGTTTGGCTTTCGAAACAAGTGAATAAGCTTCCTTAGTACTATTAGAAACATTTTGTCGGTTTCTATTCTTCGTCATCCTGAACTTGTTTCAGGATCTCTATAGGTTGTGCGCGCGTCTGGATGGATCCTGAAACAAGTTCAGGATGACGGCCGGACAGTTCAGGATGACAGTCGGACAGTTCAGGATGACGGTCGGATGGTTCACGGTGACGGTCGGACGGTTCGGGGTGATGGTTGGTTAGTTCAGGATAGCGGCCGGATAATTGAGGATGGCGGTCGGGTATTTTGGGATGGCGTTGCGTGGTTCAGGATGAGGAGGCACGCATGGCGAGGCCGGTAAACATCTCGCCCCATTGCACCCTTGACAAGCTTGGTCTAAAGCGCTCCCGAACATCGATTCATTCGCTGGTTTGCGCCTTGTTGGCGGCTTTCCCAAACCGGCAAAAAATATTTTTTGACGAAGGAACCACCTCCTATGACCACCACCGGACAAGATTCACTCGGCACGCGCTCGACCCTTTCGGTTAATGGCAGCGATTATGCTTATTACAGCCTCGCGAAAGCGGCGGAAAAGCTCGGGAATATTGACAAGCTGCCTTATACGCTGAAAGTCTTGCTCGAAAATATGCTGCGTTTTGAAGATGGCGGTTTCACGGTGGATGCCAAGGACGCACAGGCGGTGGTCGATTGGCAGAAGGAAGCAAAAAGCCCGGCGGAGATTCAATATCGTCCCGCCCGCGTGCTGATGCAGGATTTTACCGGCGTGCCTGCCGTGGTCGATCTGGCCGCGATGCGCGACGGGATCAAGGCTTTGGGCGGCGACGCACAGAAAATTAACCCGCAGGTGCCGGTGCATCTGGTTATCGATCACTCGGTCATGGTGGACGAATTCGGTACGCCGCAGGCTTTTGAACATAATGTCGCGCTGGAATATCAGCGGAACATGGAACGCTATGAATTTCTGAAATGGGGATCGAAGGCGTTTGACAATTTCTCGGTTGTTCCTCCCGGAACCGGCATTTGCCATCAGGTGAACTTGGAAAATATCGCGCGCGCAGTCTGGTCTTCGAAAGATGCCGACGGCGTCGAAGTCGCCTATCCCGATACATGTGTCGGCACCGACAGCCACACGACGATGATTAACGGTCTGGGCGTGCTCGGCTGGGGCGTGGGCGGCATTGAAGCGGAAGCGGCGATGCTCGGCCAGCCGGTATCGATGTTGATCCCCGAAGTGGTCGGCTTTAAACTGACCGGCGAACTGGCCGAAGGTATTACGGCGACCGATCTGGTGCTGACCTGTGTGCAGATGCTGCGCGAAGTGGGCGTTGTGGGCCGCTTTGTTGAATTTTACGGTCCGGGCGTGGCGGCATTGTCGCTGGCGGATCGCGCGACCATCGCCAATATGGCGCCGGAATATGGCGCGACTTGCGGCTATTTCCCGATTGATGACAAAACGCTCGACTATCTGCGCCTGACAGGCCGCAGCGAAGCCGACATTGCGCTGACGGAAGCATATGCCAAGGAACAGGGTTTCTGGCGTCATGACGACGCACCAGAGGCGATTTACACGAAAACGCTGTCGCTCGACATGACCAGCGTTGTGCCATCGCTTTCCGGACCAAAATTGCCGCAGCAACGCGTGTCTATGGCCGATCTGGATGAAAGCTTTAACCGCGATATTACCGAAGTATTCGGCAGCAGCGAACCCAACAAGCGGGTTGCGGTTGATGGGTCGGACTATGATCTGGGCCACGGCGATGTGACCATTGCCGCGATTACCAGCTGCACCAACACTTCCAACCCCAGCGTGCTGATTGCCGCCGGTCTGGTTGCGCGCAAAGCGCGGGCATTTGGTTTGCAGCGGAAACCTTGGGTGAAAAGCTCGCTCGCACCGGGGTCACAGGTTGTGACCGATTATCTCGACAAAGCGGGATTGAGCGAGGATCTCAATTATCTGGGCTTTAATCTGGTCGGCTATGGCTGCACCACCTGCATCGGGAATAGCGGGCCTTTGCCGGCGCCCATTTCCAAGGCGATTAATGACAATAATCTGGTCGCGGCGTCCGTGCTTTCGGGCAACCGCAACTTTGAAGGCCGCGTGTCGCAGGATGTGCGCGCCAATTATCTTGCGTCGCCTCCGCTGGTTGTGGCCTATGCGCTGAAAGGCACGGTCCGCGAAGATATGTATGAAACGCCAATCGGGCAGGGCAAGGACGGTCAGGACGTCTATTTGAAGGATATCTGGCCCACCAATGACGAAGTGAACGAAGTCATGGGCGGCGCGGTCAACCGCGAAATGTTCATGAGCCGCTATGCCGATGTGTATAAGGGCGATGCCGCGTGGCAGGATATCGACGTGACCGGCGGCGATACCTATCAGTGGCGCGCTGGCAGCACTTATGTGGCCAATCCGCCCTACTTTGACGGCATGACCATGACACCCGTTCCGGTGGGCGATATCATCGATGCGAAGACTTTGGCTGTGCTGGGCGACAGCATCACCACCGACCATATTTCGCCAGCCGGTGCGATTAAAGAGGACTCACCCGCCGGTGAATATCTCCGCGACCATCAGGTGGCCAAGCAGGATTTCAACAGCTACGGCAGCCGCCGCGGAAACCACGAAGTTATGATGCGCGGCACTTTCGCCAATATCCGCATCAAGAACGAAATGGCAGACGGCCAAGAAGGCGGCCTAACAAAATATAACGGCGAGATCATGCCAATATATGACGCAGCCATGCGCCACAAAGCCGACGGCAATGACCTGGTCGTCATCGGCGGCGAACAATATGGCACCGGCTCTTCGCGCGACTGGGCAGCGAAAGGCACGAACCTATTGGGCGTGCGCGCTGTGATCGTGGAAAGCTACGAACGTATTCACCGCAGCAATCTGGTCGGCATGGGCGTATTGCCGCTGCAATTTGCAGAAGGTACGGACCGCGAGACACTTAGCCTCGATGGCAGCGAAAGCTTCACCATCAAGGGCGTTGCGACATTGAAACCGCTTCAGGAACTCGAAGTAGAGATGACCCGCGCCGATGGGACAACGGCGACGTTCAACACGGTCTGCCGGATCGATACGGCCAACGAGATGGAATATTTCCTCAATGGCGGTATTTTGCACTACGTACTGCGCAATCTTGCCAGTTAAACGACTGAATTAATTGGGCATAGTCGGGGCATGGGAAATACCCGTGTCCCGTCTGCGCGAAATATCTCGTTCAGAGGCCGTGATTTTTTCGTCCTAGCTCGCGATGTGCAAGGCGGCTTTCATTGGGGGCACTTTCTCGCGGGCTTTTAAGCCGGTCAGGATCGTGTCGATAACTTCCTGCAAGCGCTTTTCATCAGCCAGATGCATCATATCCATCATCAGGCTTGGGTTGCAAAAGGGTTGAACCATCGTATTCACTAGAGACACGATGTGGTCGAGTTCTAACCCCTGAAAATAGCCCTCTTCCATAGCTTCGGCGAGGATGATGGCCATATAATGATCCGTTAGATCAACATAGCCGCGAACGACTTCAAAATGTTGGTGCCCCAATTCCATGTAAGAACGGAACAGATCGGGATCTTCGTTAAAACGTGCCCGTTTGATAATTAGTCGGCGGGCAAAAAACTCGTATAGTTTTTGCCTAGCGGGCATATTTTCCTGTACCAGATTTTCGATAATTGTGATTAATTCCGCGAACCAGCGGCCGGCCATAGCTTCGGCAAGTGCATCCTTATTTTCAAAGAAGCGATAGACATTGGATTGCGACATTCCGGCCTCGACTGCCAGGTCGGTAATTGTGAAACTTATCGCACCACGCTCACGGATAAGGGTTTCTGCGATTTGGATCAGTTTTTCGCGGCCAGCATCAATATCGGTCTCGGGACGCGCCATGGCGTTGCTCCTGCTTTGGTTTACGGCTAGGTGATATATATACATCATACGGTTTTATGATAAAAGGCATGTTTTATCTTTGGAATTTGATCGGACCTAATTGTCACATCACTGTTTCCATATTGTCGTTACAGTGTTTCAGCGGCTAAAGGAGGCTATGACCGATAACTCGCAAGCGGAGACAAATGCTCCGATACCAAAGCCTGAAAAGGAAGCTGGCCCGTTTCAACCTGTAGCGGGCAGCATCCTGTTATTCCAACGCTGGTGGCGTGTCGTGGTGCGTTCCGGCGTGGACCAGCAAGCGGTTATCCAGAAAGTGAAGGAAGATAGCGACTTTAGTCCGCGTTATGCTTTCATGACCTGTATGTCGGCAGGTATCGCGATATTGGGGCTGCTGCTATCATCGCCTGCCGTGGTAATCGGCGCAATGCTGCTTTCGCCTCTTATGGGCCCGATTATGGGCGCGGGTTTCGCGTTGGCCATTGGTGATTCGGTTTGGCTTAAAGAGAGCGCGAAGGCTTTGGTTCTGGGGACTTTGGTGGCAGTGCTGTTTTCCGCATTAGTGGTAGCACTTTCGCCGTTGCAGACCGTGACGACAGAAATTGCCGCCCGGACCCGGCCCAATTTATTCGATCTGGTTGTGGCTCTATTTTCTGCTTTGGCTGGCGGCTATGCAATGATCCGGGGACGCATGGGCACGATTGTTGGAGTAGCCATCGCAACGGCGTTAATGCCGCCGCTGGCTGTCGTTGGCTTTGGTCTTGCAACAATGAATATGTCAGTCTTTGGCGGATCATTATTGCTGTTTTTCACTAACCTTATGACCATTGCTTTGACCGCCGCTGGAATGGCGCGGCTCTATGGCTTTCGCTCCAGTCTTTCAGAGCGACAGTCACAAGTACAAATTGCTATAATGGTTCTCGTGTTTATTGGTCTTGCCATTCCGCTCGGCTATTCGTTGCAGCAAATTGCTTGGGAAGCAAATGTCTCACGCCAGGCCAACGGGTATATCAAAGATCAATTTGGGAATCGGGCCCGGGTATCACAGATCGAGATCGATTTTGATGCGGATCCGATTTTGATTAGTGCTTCCGTGTTCACACCAAAAATAATCGGTGATGTTGAGCAGCAAAGTGCCCGCGTTTTGAGCCGCGCTTTTAATCGTCCGTTTTCCGTCGCGATCGAACAATATCGGGTGGATACAGGCAGTGATGCGGCCAGCGCAGAATTGGCTGCAGCGCGCGTGCAGGAACAGGTACAGGAAGCTGAAATTCGGGTAGTCAAACTGCGCGAAAGCCTAGCGTTGGTGGCAGGCGTCTCTCCGGATGATGTGACAATTGATACAACCAAGCGCAGAGCGGTTGTTTCTGCAAAGCCTTTGCAGGGCGCTACGCTTGATACCTATTATGCACTGGAAAAGCGTATCGCCGATCAGGCGAAAGGCTGGATCATCCAGATAAAACCCCCCGCGGTGGATTTACCGTCACTGGAGGTTGCAAACGGAGAAATTGCTGAAAAATCTATTGAACAGCTCCCCCTGATTGGTTGGGCTGCGGCCCGCCTGGAGCTGCCATTAGGTGCTTATGGATCGCCAGAAGATGTCGAAATTGCCCGAGAAAAGCTATTCAATGCAAGCGGAACTACAATTAGTGCTGCTGGGTCAAATGCCCCCGCTGGCACGGTGCGCCTACGCTGGCTATCGCCGCAAGATGCCGGACAAACCTCGAAATGAGTGCGGCCATGACAACGTCTTTTTCATGGCTGCACCTTTTCGCGTCCTAAACGGACCAAATCCTTATTCCCGTTTGATATCGGCAATTGTGGGATGTTATCCGGCGAGAATTGGTACCGGTGCATTGCTGGCATCCGCCATACTGAAATAAGGGATGGCAATAGCATAGGCACCCAAGCCGAGGATTACGAGCAAGGACAGCATAGTCCCGATCATCCGGCCTTTGCCAAGCTTTCCGCCATCCATGCCAATACCGTGAGCGAGCCTACCAAGCATGAATGCGCCGCCGACAATCCAGAGCCATGTTGGGGAACCGCTAGCGAGTTCTATCGCCGCGATCAAGATTAGAACGATGGGCACGCTTTCTCCGAAATTTGAATGCGCGCGCATCCGGCGGATAACCTTTTCATTCCCGCCATCACCAACGCTTACTTTCTCGGATGAGCGCACTTGCCCGACACGGATCATAAGCCAAATATTGATCAGCGCAGCAGCGCCAGCAAGGGTCAGTGTAATCGGTAAAATCATGGTTTCTCCTGATGTATATATATTTATCACACCTCTATAGAAGCAGAATGCTTGCAACGAACAGGAAAAACGTTATACGCGCCTCTTCGCGTGCAGTTGGCTGATTGCATGGGTCGACCGATTCTCTATCTTATATAGAGGTTGGCTTGCCCAAATTTCGCAATTGGTCTATTGTGCACATATATTAAATTTGAAATCTAACGAACAGGTTTAGCAATGGCTGTCCCTAAAAGAAAAACTACGCCGTCCAAGCGCGGAATGCGCCGTTCTCATGATGCTTTGAAAGTCGAAGCTTATCAGGAATGTTCCAATTGCGGTGAATTGAAGCGCCCCCACCATATGTGTGGATCTTGCGGTCATTATAATGGCCGTGAAGTAATGGCTGTTGATCTCTAGTCTTTTCGGCTTCGATCGACTAACTTCACGACTATTACACAGCTAATCAAGGGGAATAACCGGTGGGGATGAGGCCGCGAATCGCAATTGACGCGATGGGCGGCGACGTCGGCCCGCGGGTTATGGTCGCTGGCGCGGCTCTCGCCCGTCACCGGCATGAAGGCTTTCAGTTTCTTTTCGTCGGCGATGAAACGCAGATCAAGGAGGCCCTGAAAAGCCACCCGAATCTGAGCGCTGCTTCCGAGATTTTGCACACTGATGAGATCGTCTCTAGCGATGCCAAGCCCAGCCAAGCGCTGCGTGGTTCCAAGAAAACATCAATGGGTTTGGCGGTTGCTGCTGTTAAATCCGGCGAAGTGAGCGCGGCCGTGAGTGCGGGCAATACCGGTGCTCTAATGGCAATATCAAAACTCGCGTTACGCACTTTGCCCGGTATTGATCGGCCAGCGCTGGCAGCTTTGTTACCGACGATGAAAGACAGCGATGTCGTCATGTTGGATCTTGGCGCTAATGCAGAATGTGATAGCCGCAATCTTGTCCAATTTTCGGTCATGGGCGCCGCCTATAGCCGGATCATGCACGGCTTTGAAAAACCTACAGTTAAGTTGCTAAATATTGGTACTGAAGACGGTAAAGGCACGGGCACATTACAAGCCGCCGCAGATGCGCTTAGAAATGCCGACGGGTTGGCGATGAATTTTCAGGGTTTTACCGAAGCCGACAAAATATCTACCGGTGATGTCGATGTGATTGTTACGGATGGGTTTTCGGGCAATATCGCATTGAAAGCTCTTGAGGGAACGGCGCGTTTCGTAACGGATTTGTTGCGGCGCAGTTTTTTAAGTTCTCTGCGGTCCAAAATTGGATTTCTCATCTCCCGGCCCGCGACCGAATTGCTCAAAGAGCATCTTGATCCGAACAATCATAACGGCGCGGTATTTCTGGGTCTGAACGGTGTTGTGGTAAAAAGCCATGGAAGTGCCGATGAAAAAGGCGTAGCCAATGCAGTCGAAGTTGCCGCCCGGTTGGTAGAGGATAGTATCTTGGAACGCATAAGCGAAGATTTAGAGAAGATAAGCAGTTTGGCGCCGCTTGAGGGCGCAGCTAAATGAGTATTGTGGTTGCTCGCCGTGCGGTCATAAAAGGAACCGGTTCTGCACTGCCGCGGACGAAAGTGTCGAACGCAGAGCTCGCAAAAAAAGTTGATACGACGGACGAATGGATCGTTGAGCGCACAGGCATAAAATTTCGTCATATCGCGCAAGATGACGAAACCACTTCTAGTCTCGCAACCGAAGCCGCGCGAAATGCGCTGGAAGCATCGGGAATGTCGGCCAAAGACATTGACCTGATCGTACTGGCAACCGCGACGCCAGATCAAACCTTTCCTGCTACAGCGACAATCGTGCAGGATAATTTGGGCTGTAATGGGTGCGTGGCTTTTGATGTTGCAGCCGTATGTTCCGGCTTTCTTTACGCTTTATCAGTGGCGGAAAGTATGATTCGCGCCGGTAGCGCCCAAAATGCCATTGTGATTGGTGCGGAGACTTTTAGCCGTATATTGGACTGGGAAGATCGTGGGACCTGTGTGTTGTTTGGCGACGGTGCGGGCGCTGTTATATTATCGGGCGAAGAATCCACCAAAGGGGTGCTTGCCACCCGACTACATGCCGATGGAGCGCATAACCAGCTGCTATATGTCGATGGCGGAGCGGGTACGACGGGAACTGTTGGCAAGCTGCGTATGAGGGGCCGGGAGGTTTTTCGCCACGCAGTGGTTAATCTTTCATCGGTTTTGAAAGAAGCACTGGATGCCTCAGGTGAAAATATCGAGGATGTGGATTGGGTTGTGCCGCATCAGGCAAATGCCCGAATATTGGATGCAACGGCAAGAAAGCTGAAGCTATCACCAGATAAAGTCATAAAGACAGTTGATCAGCATGCAAATACATCGGCGGCTTCGGTGCCTTTGGCGCTAGACACAGCGGTACGGGACGGACGCGTGAAACCTGGCGATCTGCTGGTGCTTGAAGCAATGGGCGGCGGCTTCACATGGGGTGCAAGCGTCATCCGCTATTGATGCTTTTTATTAATGCCGGACGAGAAATAACCATTCGAATTCTGATAATGAAATGATCTGATGGAACATTAAGCGACCTGTTCGTCGCCAATTTTTCCCCCTCGTCGAAAGTTGATTGAGTTTCGAAATTCTGTACCCCTAATTATCGAAATGGGGCAGAATATATTTCAAACAACCGGTGTTTCGTCACAATTTTTATTTCAGACTTTTCGGGCCTGTCAGGAACTGGGTGCGCGAAAGCCAGTGCTTCTTTCCGCACTTAACCTTACAGAACGGCAACTGCGTGATCCACAAGCTATATTTGACAGTGAGGCGATAACGGTCCTTTGTCAGGCGACGGCGCAAGAGCTTGGACGAGAGAACATCTATAGAGACATTGGTTATGGAATTGTTCCATCCGGTTTTTCGGACATCGGCTATGGCGCGATGTTTGGAGACACTGTCGGAGATGTTTTAAAGGCTGCGGCTACAGCGATGGATTTTGGTATCAACCGGCCTATGTTCAGATGGGAGCAATCTGAGTCAGCTTGCCGTTTGCTATGGGATTCTGCTTCTCCGGTTAGTCAGCACCTCCTTTCCATAATATTTGCCACTTTATCGCATATCGGCACCGCTGTTACCGGTGAGGACCTGACGCCGGTTAAAGCTGTTTATTTCGCGCGTCGGCAGCATTGGGACGGTGACGACCCTGAGACCGCGGAGAATCACTGGCCACAAGAGACTTGGTTTTTTAATCAGACGGAAACATATCTCGATTTGCATCGGCATGTTGTTGATCTCCCCAACCCATTCCGAAACCCTGTTGTGGTAGGCGCGATGGAGGATCAGTTGAACCGGTTCCAATTTGCGGAGGGGGGACGTAGTTCGTTGGTCAACCGTTGCTATTATTACCTGCTCCCTCTGTTGGATAAGTCGGGATTGGGTATTGATGCGACAGCAGAAACTTTTGGTATGGCAGAGCGGACGTTACGCCGGAAATTCGTATCCGAGGGGACGTCTTTTCGGCGGATATTGGAGCAAGTTCGCCGCGACACCTGCCAATTATATTTTCTGGAAGGGTCGCGATCACTATCGGAAATTGCGACCAAATTGGGATATAGTGAACTCAGTGCCCTAACCCGCGCCTATACAGCGTGGTATGGCCGTGCGCCCAGCCGGGATATGGCCGCGCATATCGCGCTTGCCGCTTAGGCAAAAATAAAAGTTCGGAAAAATGGTGGGCGTAGAGAGAGTTGAACTCCCGACCCCTTCGATGTCAACGAAGTGCTCTACCACTGAGCTATACGCCCACGCTGCAGGCCGTCTAGCTAGCCGCTAGACAGGGTGCAAGACTTAATTCAATTCGCCGATACTATCCGGTTCAAATAACCGTTGCACTTCCAGTACCAGATCCTTCAGATGAAATGGTTTGGACAGGATTTTTGCTTTGGGAACCGATTCTCCCGCCCGCAAGGTTACGCCTGAAAATCCGGTAATAAACATCACTTGGGTATCGGGAGATATCTTGGCACAATGCTGTGCAAGCTCAATTCCGTCCATTTCGGGCATGACAATATCGGTTAGCAGCAGGTCAAATTTTTCTGATTCAAGAAAGGGAAGCGCAGCGGTGCCGCGATCAACTGCGACAACCTCATAGTTAGATTTTTGCAACGCACGCGTAAGATGCTCGCGCATCGACTTTTCATCTTCCGCAAGGAGAATTCTGATCATCTGGTGGGCTATTCCCTATATTAAGTCTGCAGTGTTTATGCCTAAATTTAACTATTGGCGCAAATCTGTTAATATTTTGGTTCAGCAAGTCGCTTTTATAACCTATTGAGACATGTAATGAACGGGGTATCATGGCTGATAAAATTGTTGAAAATGTAGCGCCCGCCCAGTCCCATGAGGGGCCGTTTCTGTCCCATAATATTGATGATTTGAAATTTCCACTGCTTATCAGCGTTCCCCATGCCGGACGCGTCTATCCTGAGGAAATAATGAGCAATCTGGCTGTGCCCGCCGCACATTTATTGCGTTTGGAAGATCGCTATGCCGACCGTCTGGCCAGCACGGCAATTGACAAAGGTTTTTCTGCAATCGTGGCTCATCGACCTAGGGCGTGGGTCGATTTGAACCGCAATCGATCGGAAATCGACGTTGATATGGTGAATGGCCTATCGTTATCTCAACTGCCCGCACCCAGTCTCAAAGTACGCGGTGGTCTAGGCGTTGTTCCGAGTCGTTTATATGGCATTGGTAAGCTATGGCGCCAAAAATGGCAGTGGGAGGATATAAGAAGCCGTCTCGATAGTTGCCATGAGCCCTATCATTGCACCATTGCCGCGGTTTTGGAGCGGATGCGCTTGAAATTTGGCTGTGCGATTTTGCTGGATCTGCACAGCATGCCGCCATTGGATCAACAACGCGGCAATGTGGATATTGTGATTGGTGACCGTTTCGGTCGCAGTGCGGGATCGCGTTATTCAGAGCTTGCCATGTCTTTTTTCGAACAATCCGGCATAGCGGCTCGGCTCAATCACCCTTATGCAGGTGGATATATATTGGAGCGGCACAGCGAGGTTGAGAAAGATGTTCACGCTTTACAACTGGAGGTGGATCGCAGCTACTATCTGGATACGGATTTACGAGAGCCCAGTGACCGCTTACCTGCCATGGCCGATCATATAGCAAATCTTGCAATACGGATGGTTGATCAAATAAACAGCCAGTTTCTACTAGCCGCCGAATAAGCGCTAGCATGGATGGGTTTAAAAAAAACCACCCCGCCAAGAAGGCGAGGTGGCCAAGGTTCAGGGAGGTGGCATTCAAAGAATGCCTGTACAGATCCAAATCGGGGGACGTGGACCCGTACGACTCATAATGTGGTCCTTTGGGGTGCGAGTTGCAAGTCCAAAAAACGAAATTAGTGTGTTGTTTTTGTAATTCGTAGTAAAAACTGACGGTAATCAGTGCGCGCAGGCGTTTAAATGGGCCACATCCGGCGGATCAAATTATCTTTGTCTATAAACTGGTGTTTTGCCACTGCAGCTAAATGGAGAATGACCAGAACGAGCATCGCTTTTCCGCCCAGTTCATGGCCTTCATGGAGGAATTCCCCCAATGGTTTATTGCCCTCGACCGGAAATAGAGGGATTTCGAACAATCCGAAATAGCTAACAGGGGCAGGGTAAGTCGACATCCACAGCCAGCCGCCAATAGGAAGGCCGATCATCAGTGCATAAAAGACAAAATGGCTGACTTTTGATGCCATGATCTGCCACCCGGGCATAGTGGCTGGCAGAGCTGGCGGTTTATGTCCCAGTCGCCAAATGAGCCGACCTAACGACAAAAACAGGATAGTGATGCCAAAGGCTTTGTGGAAATCCATATAGGGCCCACGCGCTTCCCGCGCCATGTCCTCGGTCAGTTCGGCTAGTCCAATATTGGCTATGATGAGGAGAGCGATGATCCAGTGAAGCCAAATTGCCGTTTTGCTATATGTGCTTTTCTGAACCATTACATTCTCCATCACCGTTGATCGTCTCTATGCTGTGGGTGCTTCTGTAACCTGTGGTACTTTTCCTGCTTCAACCTGTTTCGCGAAAACTTCGCGCATGATCTGAAGCGAGAAAAGATGAGCATAAATTAGCGGTAGCATACCATTTTGGTTGATTTTACGCAATTCATCGCCGCGCAGATCCCGCAGTTTTTCTTCATTGATCATCTGAAATCCGCGATAAATAAATGGCTTTTCAACACCTGTCTGTTGAATGGAAACTTCCCCATCCATCAAAAGGTCCAATTTCTTGAGTTCTTCGACAAATTGTCCGGTGCGTTGACCAGCTTGTTCAAAGTGCTCACAAAATTCCAAAATGCTCTTGGTTTTTTCAGATGGCTCGCCATTTTCAAATAGTGGATCGCCTTCTTTAAAGTCGCCAATCGCACCGTTTGTAGGATCAAAGCAGAGCGACAATTCATCGGCATCGGGGCGCAGCTTCGCGAGCATGAACGGATAGCGGCGCACATAGGCGGGAACATAGGCAGGTTGATTAAATCTGCCGTCTTCGCCCATAAACGTATTAACGCCTTCATTTAGCCCCATCAATATCAGCGGTACGCTGTTTTCACCCACCGAAAAAACAATCGGATAATTGCGGGCCGCATTGGGAAATTCTTCGACGGTTACTGGAATCGCATGCTGTTTTTGCATGAATGAGGCGTCATCCAGACCTTTGATTTTCCAGTCGGCATGCTCTTTCGAATTGAGCGGAACAAGATCCTGATAGAACATGGGAAGAGCTTGGGCTTGAGGCGCACTGGCCATAGGGAAATCTCCGACAGTATAACTTTATGGATAGGATAATATATTGTAATGGCTTTAAGAGGCTGGAGTGTCCGACGCAAGAGGAACTAGCTTTCCCGGATTCATTATGTTTTTCGGGTCGATAGCGCTTTTAATAGCTCTAAGGGTCATGATGCGAGCGTCATCGGACAAACGCAGCAGTTCATCGCGTTTATTCTGGCCAATTCCGTGTTCCGCAGAAATCGAGCCACCCATAGCGACAACCAGATCATATACCATTGGTGAGATGGTAGCGGAGCTTTGCACCATCCATTGTAATCCGCCAGACTTTGGGTTCACATCTGCTGGCGCCTTAACGTGAAGGTGAACGTTGCCGTCACCCATATGACCGAAAGCGGCAACTTTGGTGCCGGGGAATGATTTTTCAATCTGCACCTCTGCCTTAGAGATGAAATCCGCCATTTTTGCGACAGGTACGCTAATGTCATGCTGCAGTGCCGGACCGCTGGCGCGTTCCGCATCGGATATCGCATCACGTATTTTCCAGAAAGCCTCTGCCTGTGCTTCGTTGGCTGCGATGGCGGCATCGCTGATCAGGCCATTCTCCAGCGCCTCGGCGAGCAGCGTTTCGCCCAATTCGCGCGGATCGGGTGCCGCGGATTTATCCCGGACAATCTCGATAAGAATATTCCATGAGGCAGGCAGTTCCAGTGGAGGCCGTGTGCCCGGTATATGTTTGAGCACCGCGTCCAGGCAAGATTTGGGTATAATTTCGAAGCCCTCTAGCGACTGGCTTTCGCGGGCATCGAGAAATTTAAACAATGAATAAGCGGCTTGCGGAGTATCGACCCCGGCCCAAGCGACGCAGCGGTCAATTAAAGCCGGCACTGTTTTTAGGGTTGCAGCTGTGACGATACCAAGCGTCCCTTCCCCGCCGATGAGCAGGTGTTTCAGGTCATAACCGCGATTGTCTTTTTTCAGCGCCGATAGGCCGTTATAAATGCTTCCGTCGGGCAATACTGCTTCCACGCCGGCGACTAAGGACCGCATCGTGCCATGACGTAAAACCTGTGTGCCGCCGGCATTGGTGGACACCAGTCCCCCGATCGTTGCCGATCCCTTTCCGCCCAGCGTTAGCGGAAAACGTTGCCCATGTTGATCTAGCGCTTCGTGGAAGGTCTGCAGAATAACACCGGCATCGCAAACAGCCAATTGTTCATCGGCATCTATGCTGCGGATAGCATTCATCCGCCGGAGCGAGACTAATATAGATTGCCCCCCAGTATCCGGCGTCGCCCCGCCAACCATGCCGCTATTGCCGCCTTGCGGGACTAGCGGCACTGAATGGGCATTTGCAATTTTGACGATTGCAGCAACCTCTTCGGTGGAGGCGGGTGAGATTAAAGCGACGGATTGCCCCGTATAACGGCCCCGCCAGTCGGTTAACCACGGCTGCATTTCGTCGGCATCGCGAGTAAAGCCCTTTTGCCCGACAATTTCGGCCATGCTATTCAACCAAGGCGGTATTTCCGGCATTTAATTTCCATGTTGTTGCGAAATTTTTTCAGCATATAGTATGGCTTATACCTAAACGCCAATATGTCAGTGGAAAAGATAGTTCATCAATGGTTCAATCGGCGTTGTTATAGGTATGAAGATGGTAACTAGGGGTATTTGGTGATTCTTTCACTCTCTGCAGCATTGCTACTGGCACTGCCGGTAGCCGACGGCCGGCCTGCCCCCGATATTCCGACAGACACACCTGAACTATTTTCAGGCGGGATATTCATAAGTCCAACCGAACAAAAATTTGCCCAAGTCCGCATTCAAAAGCGCATTATCATCCGGGTGCCGCGGAGGCGACCGAGCATGACTTCTCCGATGGCCGACATCGCGGGACATTCCGAACCTACAACCTATAAAGAAAAGAAAATTGGTAAATGTTTGCCCATGGACAATATCCTTGGGGTGCAGCGATTTGGTGACCGTTATCTCGATCTGGTGACAAAGGACCGTAAGGAGATTCGGGCCCGGCTAGAAAAAAAATGCCAGGCACGCAGTTTTTATTCCGGCTTTTACATGGAAAAATCCCGTGACGGCCGAATCTGCACGGACCGCGATGTTCTGCATTCACGAACGGGTTCCAAATGTGAAATTGATCGGTTTCGTCAACTATTGCCGGAATAATGCTTGTGCCGCGCTCACCTGATAGCGCTAGATAACTTGACAAAAGCGTCGTTTAGCACCATCCCTCGCAACAGCTTTTACAGGCTCGTTGATTGTGCGCCAATGCACCGTAATTATCCGGAAAAACTATGAAATTTGCCGACCTAGGCCTCTCTGTTGAATTGTTAAAAGCGGTAGCTGATGCCGGCTATGATGAACCAACGCCCATTCAGGCGCAGGCTATTCCGTCAGTTTTAATGATGAAAGATATTATCGGGATTGCGCAGACGGGTACGGGTAAAACCGCTAGCTTCGTGCTGCCGATGATCGATATTTTAGCACATGGCCGCTCGCGTGCCCGGATGCCGCGGTCGCTGATTCTGGAGCCGACCCGGGAATTGGCCGCACAGGTCGCAGAGAATTTTGAGAAATATGGCAAAAATCATAATCTTACCATGGCACTGCTTATCGGCGGCGTGTCGATGGGAGATCAGATTAAGGCATTGGAAAAAGGTGTCGATGTCCTGATCGCTACACCAGGCCGGTTGATGGATCTGTTTGAGCGTGGCCGGATATTGATGTCAGGCTGTGAATTGCTTGTCATCGATGAAGCGGACCGGATGCTGGATATGGGTTTCATTCCCGATATTGAGCAAATTTGTTCTAAGCTGCCGTCCACCCGGCAGACGATGTTATTTTCCGCCACTATGCCGCCCCCGATTAAAAAATTGTCCGATCAGTTTCTGAACAATCCAAAATATATCGAAGCATCACGACCGGCAACCGCGAATACATCAATCGATCAATCGATCATCCATGTCGCACCAAAGGCTAAGCGTTCGTTGCTCTACGGTATATTGGACAATGACGGCGTTGATACGGCGATTATCTTTTGCAACCGTAAAACCGAAGTCCGCGATTTATGCGAAAGCTTGCGCAAAGATGGTTTTGATGCAGGGCAAATTCACGGCGATATGGATCAAGGATCGCGGCTTGCCGAGCTGGATCGTTTCAAGTCGGGTGAGATTAATATTTTATGCGCGTCCGACGTTGCCGCGCGCGGGCTGGATATCAAAGGCGTTAGCCATGTTGTGAATTATGATATTCCTTGGCACCCAGACGATTATATTCACCGGATCGGTCGAACCGGACGGGCAGGGGCGACCGGTATTGCGATCACATTTGTCACCAAGCGTGATGAAGAGCATGTCGATAGCATTGAAAAGCTGACCGGGATGAAGCTTCCGGTACGTGAAAGCAGCAGCGTTAAGCCTGAGAAAAAACAGGGCGGTAAAAAGCCATTTGTGAAGAAGACACCAGCGGAGCCGAAGGCCGACAAGCCTAAGAATCAGCAATCCCAAGAGCCGGTTGCCGACACGAGCAAAGCTACCGACACAAATAGGCGTCCTCCAAAATCTGCCGAAAAGGTTATGAAGCCAGAGAAACAGCCTTCCAAGCCGAAGTTGGTTGAAGAAACCGATGACGGTTGGAATGGGCCGGTTCCGGGTTTCCTAGACGCAAAGCTGAATCGTTAAGTCAGAAACTAGAGTATAGATTTCGGACTATTTGATCACTACATTTATTGGCCTGAGACCTATTGTAGTGTAAGGCTATCCAATATCTGGGCCGCCAACGGATCCATCGTTTTTGCATCGTCCGCTAAATAAGTTATTTTCGCGCTGATCATGGTGCCGTCGGGTTTGCGTAAGATACGCTGGGCAGTTTTGCTGCCATCGCCCATCGTGCCGGATGCGCGATATTCATTTTTGTTTACATAGGCGCCGGTCATTCCGTCTCCGGCATCTTCCAGCTCTTTGATCGTTGCGGTCAGATCACCATCATTGCGATTTTGTATCCAGACAGCGCGGAGCATCGCATCAGATCCGGTGTCGTTAAAATGCCGACCATTATCATCGCTGGTTTTTTCATCGACGGCCCAGCTTTTCGGAACCATGATCGAAAATCCGCGCAGCGCGTTTGTATAGCTGGTCATCTGCGCGCTATCCATAACGACGGGAGCATCCCCATCCGCGTTCGCAGCAGCATTTTCTTCTCGAATCGCTTTGCTGGCGGCATCGGCCTGTTTGGCTAATTCCTCACTGGATGGCACGTCGCCGACGGCTTCCTGTTTACCACAAGAGGATAGAATCAAGGCTGCGGATAAAGCAGCACTAATCGGAACGATGGATCGGATGTTTCTCATATTTGATAGACTTAGGGAGTGCAGCGTTAAACATCAACTGGGAAGATGATGGGGATTTAAACGAGCTACCTAATTAAGCGGCGTTGTCGATTCCGAGATCCGCCAATTTGCGGTAGAGGGTCGAGCGCCCAATTCCAAGGCGACGTGCGACTTCGGTCATCCGGCCACGATAATGCCCGATGGCAAGGCGTATTACATCGGCCTCAATTTCTTCCAGCGGACGCAAGTTGCCATCCTGAGAATAGAGGGTAATGCCGATGCCTTCCGGACTACTCAACAAATGCGGATGGGCATCGCCCGATTCTGCTACAAAAGACGCTATTTGGGGAAATTCATTACAGGTCAGCGCATCACGGTCGCACATTACTGCGGCGCGGAATAATACGCTTTGCAATTGGCGGACATTGCCCGGCCATTGATAGCTGCGCAGCAGCATAAGCGCTTCGTCGGTAATGCCAAGGCTGCGAAGCCCCGGTTGCAGCGCCAGTCGTGACAGGAAATGCCGGGCTAGTGCCGGAATGTCGCCGGTACGGTCCCGTAGCGGCGGGATAGTAAGTTGAACCACATTCATGCTGTAATAGAGGTCTTCGCGGAACCGCTCTTTTTTAACTTCCTGACCCAATGAGCGGTTTGTTGCGCAAATTATGCGAACATCAATCTGGTAACTATTGGGACTGCCCAGCGGCTGGATTTCGGATGTCTTCAGGAAACGTAGCAAGCGCACCTGGGTTTCGGGCGGAATACGGTCGACTTCGTCGAGGAAAATCGTGCCGCCCTCAGCTTGCTGCAACAGGCCGATCTTGCGATCAAAAGCCCCTGTGAAGGCGCCTTTTTCATGGCCGAAAAGAATGGAATCCAGCAAGTTTCCGGTAATGGCACCACAATTGACTTTGAGCATTGGCAATTTGCCGCGCGGGCTGGCTGCGTGAATGGCGTCGGCAATGACTTCCTTGCCGACGCCGCCTTCACCTTCGATCAGAATGGGCACCCGCGCGCGCGCAGCTTTTGCTGCGATGGCAAGGGCTGCGCGAAAGGCGGGAGCGGCTCCAACAATTTCTTCAAATTCGAGTGGGGCAGAGATTTTTTCGCTAAGCGGCTGTAATTCTCCGGCTTCTTTGGAATGTTCCACCGCTGAGGTTAGTGCTTGCAGCATGCGTTCGGGCGCTACAGGTTTGATGAGATAATCAATCGCACCGGCACGTACGGCGTCAACGGCTTCTGTGATGGAACCCACGGCTGTGAGCATCAAAATCGGCAGAGCCGGACGGCGGGATTTAAGCTCGGCAATCAGCTCGGTAGATTCGGAGCCGGGGATCCAATGGTCCAATATGATGGCATCCAGCATCATCCCATCCTGTGTGCCCAGCGTAGCGATTGCTGTTTCTGCGTCTCGTGCAAAGATCGTCCGATAACCGGCGCGTGATGCAAGGGCGGCGACCAACCGACATTGTGCTGGCTCATCGTCGATTAACATCAGTAATTTGGTGCCGTTTTGCGCCATTTTAATCCCATATGTGCCAGAATGAACCAATTCTGTAACAAGCAGGAGTAAAGACCAGATTAAGACATGGCGATTTTTCCTATCACTCTAATTAATTTACTAGTCTTGAGCCTTCAGACATTGTTGTTTAGAGCCCCGTCAAGCTTTGGTAGAATATTTGGAGGAATCATGACTTCTGATAATAATAATATGAAATTTGCGGAAGAGACTTATGGCCGCTTTCTTTCTTGGTTGAAGGTTGGCAGCATCATTGCCGCTCTGGTAGCGATATTGGTCATCACTCTTCTTGTTACCTGATTGGAATGTTTCTTGAAAATAGCGGTATTAAAGGAACTCACTGATGGTGAGCGGCGGGTCAGTGCTTCTCCGGAAACGGTAAAGAAGTTCAAGGCGCTGGGTGCCTCCATCGCGGTTGAAAAAGGCGCTGGTATATCGGCGTCGGTTGCGGATGCAGACTATCAGGCAGAAGGTGCTAGTATTGGTACCCGGGCTGCCATTCTGAAAGATGCCGATATCGTGTTGGGTGTGCAGGGACCGGATCCGAAATCGCTAAAGGGTATGAAAAAGGGAGCGTGGCTGGTTGCCAGCCTCAACCCCTTTGGTGAACGGGCTCGCGTTGATGAATATGCCAAGCTTGGCATTGATGCGCTGGCGATGGAATTCATGCCGCGAATCACCCGCGCGCAATCAATGGATATATTGTCATCCCAATCCAATCTATCCGGCTATAAAGCCGTTCTGGAAGCAGCATCCCATTATGGGCGCGCTTTTCCGATGATGATGACAGCTGCAGGCACAGTTTCTGCAGCGCGCTGCTTTATCATGGGGGTTGGGGTCGCTGGATTGCAAGCCATTGCCACTGCACGGCGGCTAGGCGCGCAGGTTTCCGCCACCGATGTACGGGCTGCTACTAAAGAACAGATTCAATCGCTCGGCGCAAAACCGATATTTGTGGAAGATGTCGCCGGTATCGAAGGCGAAGGCACCGGCGGTTATGCCACCGAAATGAGCGAGGAATATCAAAAGGCGCAAGCTGAACTGGTGTCCAAACATATTGCCAAGCAGGATATTGTGATTACCACCGCGTTGATTCCGGGGCGTCCGGCTCCGCGATTGATCAGCGATGCCCAGATTGCCACTATGCGTACGGGTAGCGTGATAGTTGACCTTGCAGCTGAACAAGGCGGCAACGTCGAAGGCGCTGTTGCAGGTAAAGTGGTTGAAATACACGGCGTGAAAATTGTCGGGGCCAATAATATGCCATCAAAAATGGCAGCAGATACTTCTGCGTTATTCTCCCGCAATCTATATAATTTTCTCAGCGCTTATTGGGATGAAGAGGCCAAACGGCCAGTGCTTCCTGATGACGATGAAGTGACGATTGGCATACGACTGACCAAAGATGGTAAAGTTGTCAATGAGCGCCTTCTGGCGAACTAGGGGGCGTTTAAAATGGACTTTATATCAATATTATCAATCTTCGTAATGGCCTGTTTTGTGGGCTATTATGTGGTCTGGTCGGTGACACCGGCTCTGCATACGCCATTGATGGCGGTGACCAATGCCATTTCCTCGGTGATTATCGTGGGTGCACTCATTGCAGCGGCCGCAGGATCGCAAGCCGATGGTGGTCAAACCGCTAAATGGCTGGGTCTGGTCGGCGTCGTTCTTGCCAGCGTAAACATATTTGGCGGCTTTGCCGTGACCGAGCGTATGCTCGCGATGTATAAGAAAAAGGAGCGCAAATAATGCGCGCACTATTGGCGGGCGCAGCGGCGCTATTTTTTGCGACGCCAGCAATGGCATCATCGGGTGAACCGGTAAATCCATGGGTTGCCGTGGCTTATCTGGCGTCTGGCATATTGTTCATTTTAGCACTTCGGGGATTATCATCTCCGGAAACCAGCCGTTCCGGTAACCGCTATGGCATGGTCGGCATGCTCATTGCCGTGGTCACGACTTTATGGACCCATAGTATCGCTAGTCTGCCGGAAATTGCTGGCGCCATCGCCATTGGCGGCGCGATTGGTTTCTTCACTGCTCGCCGGATCGCGATGACCGATATGCCGCAACTTGTGGCGGCTTTCCACAGCCTTGTCGGTATGGCGGCGGTGCTTGTTGGTATTGCAGCCTATCTAAACCCGGCCGCTTTCGGAATTTTGGATGCCAATAACGAGATATTGGTCGTCAGCCGCATTGAGCTGGGCCTAGGCGTTGCCATTGGTGCGATTACTTTCTCTGGCTCGGTCATCGCATTTCTGAAACTGAACGGCAATATGTCGGGTGCTCCGATCATGCTGCCGGGCCGCCATGTCCTCAATCTGGGCGTGCTGTCTGCTATCATAGGCCTTACCGCTTATTTCGCGATTTTGCCGACGGTTGAAACGGCAACAATTTTCTGGATCATTGTGGGGCTAGCCTTTGTAATCGGCTTCCTCCTGATCATCCCCATCGGCGGTGCGGATATGCCAGTGGTTGTATCTATGTTGAACAGCTATTCCGGCTGGGCTGCGGCGGCTATGGGCTTTACCCTTGGTAATACCGCGATGATTATTACGGGTGCACTTGTGGGTTCTTCCGGTGCAATCTTGTCCTACATCATGTGCAAAGCGATGAATCGCAGCTTCATCAGCGTGATTGCTGGCGGTTTTGGCGCAGATAGCAGCGGGTCTTCCGATGGCGGCGAAAAAATCGATCGTCCATGGAAACGCGGTTCGGCCGAAGATGCTGCCTATATGATGAAACAGGCGGAAAATATCATCATCATTCCAGGCTATGGCATGGCGGTGGCTCAGGCCCAGCATGCTTTGCGCGAAATGGGCGATATGCTGAAAGAAGAGGGCGTGAACGTCAAATATGCGATCCACCCTGTCGCAGGTCGGATGCCCGGTCATATGAATGTGCTGCTGGCTGAAGCCAATGTACCTTATGACGAAGTGTTTGAACTTGAGGATATTAACAGCGAATTTGCGCAGGCTGATGTCGCTTTTATCATCGGCGCCAATGATGTTGTGAACCCTGCCGCGAAAACCGACAAAGGTTCGCCAATTTACGGGATGCCGGTATTCGATGTTGAAAAAGCCAAGACCATCTTCTTTGTAAAACGCTCTATGGGCGGTGTCGGCTATGCCGGCGTCGACAATGAAGTTTTTTACATGGACCAGACGATGATGCTCTTGTCGGACGCCAAGAAAATGTGTGAGGATATCGTAAAGGCGCTATAGCCGCCTGATTCGATAATATTCAGGGATTTTCTAACGATGCGCAAAATAGGTCTTATTGGCGGGATGTCGTGGGTCTCTACGGAATCTTATTACCGCCGGATAAACAGTGAAGTGCAGCGCAAGCTGGGCGGGTATAATAGCGCACATCTGTTGATGGAAAGCGTCAACTTCTGCGAATATGCGCGGCTGCAATCGCATCATGACTGGGACGCGGCGGCAGGCCTGATGACCCGTTCTGCCAAGCGGCTGGAACAATCCGGTGCGACGGCGATCCTCATCTGCTCGAACGCAATGCATAAAGTATATGATCAGGTTGCACCCGAAATTGGTGTGCCGATTCTGCATATCGCTGATACTGTGGGTGATAAGATGGTCGCAGACGGGATCAAGACCGCGACGCTGCTCGGTACTCGCAATGTTATGACGGAAGGCTTCTATCGCAAGCGGCTGGTTTCAAAGGGTATTACGCTGACTCCGCCGGATGAAGACCGGGTCGACGAGATTGAGCGGATTATCTACGAAGAATTGATGTTCAGTAAAGTGACACGCGATTCTGAACGGACGATGAAAACCTTCATCACCAATATTGACAAAAACAATGTTGAGGCGGTCGTGCTGGGGTGTACCGAACTGAACCTGATCATTGACACCAAAGCGAATATTCTACCGATTTATGACAGCACGGAGATTCATGCGGATGCGGCCGTGGACTGGATATTGGCGGAGGAATAATCTCAAAAGCTAGCTTTTGAAGAAGCCGCTGCCTTGTTTAGTGAGTGGGTCGCGGCGACGGAACGATTATCGCGCGATGATGGTAAACTATTTTGCTCGGGTCCAATTTTGACCCTGACAGAACGGGCCGATGCAGCCTTTCATTTTGAGCTTTGATTGTGAAACCAGATTGACTTCGGAGCGGTAGATTTTTCCGCTCTTGGGATCGTAAACTTTCCCCCGCCAAATATCTCCATCCGGTTTGAAACCGGTTAAAATCGCAGTGCCGAGCAATTTGCGGTTGCGTAGATTTTTGTCGGGGTTTTTGGTGTCTTTCTGGTTCACACCATTGGGCGGTGTGACCAGATATTTGTGTATCCGTCCGCAGACCGTGTCGCCACACTGATCGATTTTGATAATCGCATCGCCGTCTTGTGTAACCCAATTGCCTTTTATTGAGTCAGAGGCCAATGCTGGGGCCGCGAGCAACATACTGCCAATCAAAAGGGTTGTTTTCGCGATGTGATACGATTTCATCTGGCCTTGCTCCGCTCATTTCAAAGATAACTATCCTCTGGGCAATAGTTGCTCTTCGGTTACCCCTGTCTGAATACGCCGAAATAACACACCTTTTTCTGCCCATAGAATGAACAGAAATGCTGCGCTGCCGCAAAAGAAAAACCCCGTGACCAGTGGCAGGGTAGATCCATCAAATTGCAGGCCAACAGTCCCACCAATAGCACCCGATATAAGGGTTCTCATGAAATTCTGGAACGAGGAGGCAACACCAGCATTTTTGCCGAACGGCTGCATGGCGATCGAACTGAAATTCGCGCCGGTAAAACCGACCATGCCCATGGATACGGCTAGCAGGACAACGAATATTGGCATAGTGATCCAACCCGCCAACGTTATAGCCAGATGGACAAGTGCCACGATGATGAAGAAAATCAGGGCCGATTGCGACACTCGCCGCGCTCCAAATCGCATGACGATGCGGGAGTTGATGAAATTGCAGAATGCCATGGCGACGGAATTGATAGCGAAAATGAAAACGAAAATATCTGCGGCGTCAAAAGTATTAAAGAATATTTGTTGTGCGGAAGCAATAAAGGCAAAAAGAGGCGCCATCATAAGGCCACTGGCAAGGACGTGGCCGACAGCGTTGCGATGCAGGATCACACCAGCCCAAGCGCTAGTCACCGATGATATGTTTATCAATGTTTTGTCATCTGGATTCAATGTTTCCGGAAGGCGGATGAATATCCAGGTCAGGACAAGCAATCCGAAACCCGACAGCACTATGAAAATCGTCTGCCATGGCGCAAAGATCAATACGAGTTGTCCGATCATTGGCGCCATGACTGGAACCGCCATGAAGACCATCATGATTGTGGACATTGTGCGCGCCATGGCATCACCGTCATAGCGGTCACGGATGATGCTGCTAGCCAGCACGCCCATGGCCGATGCAGCCAGACCCTGAATGAATCGTGCCAGCAACAGAAGGTTGTAATCCTGATTAAGCGCACAGAATATTGCAAAACCGACATAAATGGTGATCGTCGTCAACAGCACTGGTCTCCGGCCATAACGGTCCGCTAACGAGCCGTAAATGATGGATCCAATTGCCATGCCGTAAATATAGGATGTGATGATCCATTGTCGGTCATTCTCACCCGTCAGCCCAAAATCTTCGGAAATCAGACCCAGTGCCGGCAGCATGATGTCGATTGCTAGCGCATTGAGCGACATCAGGCTGGCCATCATGACGATCAGCTCAATACGACCAATTGAAAAGGGGAGGGACTTGTTGTTCACCGACGGGCTATGGCAAGGAATATTCTTCGTGGCTATAGGCTAAAATGCTATTGAAACAGAAAAGGAGTTTTGCGGCATCGTGATTAAAATGAAGATATCATGGTTTTATCATGGCATGTTGACGCTGCTTTTTGCTGCAGCGCCCGCCTCCGCGCAACTGCGTACGCCGCCGGTACCGGGCTGCCAATATGCCTATGGCAATATCTATGGCAGTGTTGATGGCGAACGTGCGGGAGAGCCCATGCGGACCTATGACGGCAGCAAAATAACTTCGCCCGAGCAACTGGCTGGCTATTCGCAAGCGGCTGGCGATAGAACTATCTTAATAGAAGGCGGCAATTTTTCTGCCTGGAATTTTACTGGCGTTAAACTGTCTAATATCTGTTTTGTGGAGAGCGATCTTAGCCAGTCGAACTGGAGCGGAATGACGGCGCCGGGTCTGGGTTTCATCAAATCTAATGTTGAAGCCGCCAACATGTCAGACGCTAAGATGTCGGACATCCTGATCCGCAGCAGTGTGTTTGCCCGGGTAGATGCCATTGGCACAGACTGGACCAGCGGAAAACTCGATGGCGGGTGGGACGGCGATGTCGAGGGCCTGAATATCGATGGCGCCGATTTGACCGGATTTAAATTCGACTGCGGGATCACCGTGAGTGATGGCTGTCCTCTGACCCGCAACGGGATTAGTGCACGCGGCGCGAAGCTGGCTTTTGCCGATATTAGCAGCTTTGGTTTTTATGATGCCGACATGACCGGAGCGATATTAAACCAGACGGTGATCAGTCCGCGCCAGCTGATCGATTTTAAGGATGCCAGCAATATGGGCGCGGTATTCTTGTCCGGCGGCGATAAAAAAGTCATGGTACTGCCCGAAACATGGGCGGTGCTGATGGCGTCTGCGTTGGGGGCCAAGGCAGATGACGTCCCTTCTTTTGACTGCGCCAAAGCCGGGACGAAAATCGAGAAAGAGATTTGCGGACCTTATAATAGCAGCATACGACAATCCGACCGGCAAATGGGCGTGCTTTATAAAGCGGCTCGAAAACAGGGTACTGACGTATTGGCCAGTCAGAAAACCTGGCTGAAACAGCGCAATGCTTGTGCTGCGCAGGAATATCCCGCGGATTGCTTGTATCAGGCTTATGACCGGCGAGTGGGTAAGTTGATCGGAATGTTAGGGGAACCAGCTTGGCTTAAAAGCGGTGAGGAAGCTCTGTTTGTCGAAGAGGTTTTGCCGCTGACCGCGGATATTATCCAGTCGCAAAGCTATACCCAACTAGTCCCGATGCTAGTCGCCGCATCGCGGTCCAGTGTGCTGATCAAGCGCAGCGCGGACGGCAGTATCGAAGCGCGAGGCGATGCAGTTGGGGCTAATGCGCATCTGTGTAGTATCAGCGTGAAGGGTTTGCACTTTGACCGGGCAACCGGCTGGTACGGCCTATCAGAAGTCAAAAATGATGGCACCCGAAACTTCCCGGTCTTGCGCTATTATGATGGACGGATCGAAATCTATAAGGGCGGGAAGTTACTGGGCGATGACGATAGCCCGATGATGGACTATGTCAGCTGCGGTGCGCGGGCGAGTTTCCCAGACATGGTACGTATGGCCGTGTCGCCGGAAACATTGGAACTATATCGCCGAGATACCGAAGACTATTAATGCCCGAGCAGCTTGGCATCCGTAAAATTATTCATATCGATATGGATGCGTTTTTTGCGAGTGTTGAACAGCGCGATCACCCGGAGCTGCGCGGTAAACCAGTGGCGGTGGGTGGTTCGGCCGCGCGCGGCGTTGTCGCCGCGGCAAGTTATGAAGCACGAGAATTTGGAGTGCGCTCGGCCATGCCATCGGTCACGGCAAAACGGCGCTGCCCCGATCTGATTTTCGTAAAGCATCGCTTTGATGTTTACCGGGAAGTGTCGCAGCAAATCCGTGCGATATTTCATACCCATAGCGATCTGGTGGAGCCGCTGTCGCTTGACGAAGCTTATATTGACGTGACGCAAGACAAGATGGGTATCGGCAATGCGACGCGGATAGCCGAAATGATTCGCGAAGAGATCAAGAAACAGACGGGACTGACCGCCAGCGCCGGGGTGAGCTATAACAAGTTTATCTCCAAAATCGCGTCTGATCAGAATAAGCCTGATGGGATTTGTGTGATTAAACCGCATCAGGGCGCCGATTTTGTCGCGCAGCTCCCAGTGCGGCGTTTCTTTGGGGTTGGACCTAAGACCGGGGAGCGGATGGCGAAGCTGGATATCCATACCGGCGCTGATTTGCGGGCGCAGTCGCAGGAGTTTCTTCGCCAGCATTTCGGTAAATCGGCAGGTTATCTCTTCCGCGCCTCTCGCGGCGTGGATCACCGTGAAGTTAAACCCAATCGCATCCGCAAATCTGTTGGTGGCGAACGCACTTATGGGGCTGATTTGGTTAGTGATACCGATCTGGAGCAGGCGATGGAGACGATCATCGATATCGTCTGGAACAGTATCGAGAAATCCGGTTCGCGCGGCCGGACGGTTACGCTCAAGGCCAAATATGCCGACTTCCGGCAGATTACCCGATCCAAATCACTGGAACGCAATGTTGAAGGCAAGGCGGAATTTTCCGATATTGGCCGCGAATTGCTCGCCAGCATCATGCCGGTTGAAAATGGAGTGCGGCTATTGGGTTTAACGCTCGCGAATCTGGAGGGAGTGGAAGACATAGAGGCAGAAGAAATCGCCAATCCCGATCAAACGACGTTTCAATTTTAGCGGCTGTCCGAAAATGTCAATAATATGGATTGCAACTTAAGCGAACAGCTCGTCATCCCTTACAATTCTGGGATGACGAGCCAAAAAACTGATCTAGAATTTCGTACCAATTTCCAAACCGTAAATACGGGGTTGATTCACAAAGGCAGTCAAATTGTTAAAATCAATTCCGCCGACGGCTGATTTGTCTCCGGTTATGTTCCGCACAAACCCGGCAATATCAAAGCGGCCATTTCCGGTACGGTAACCGACACGCAACCCGCCTTCGAGCAGCTTATCGTCGCTGAATTCAACTGAATCATAAAGGAAGAAATTGATTTTTGAACGATAATACCAGTCGGTGAACGCATAAATTTCACCGCTGCCCAGTGGGATATTATAGCCCGCGGTCCAGTTAACTGTCCACCGTGGAGATTGTGGTAAAGTGTTGCCGTCGATCGAGAAGATGCCGGGACTGCCGGGAACTTCAGGGTCCAGAACGGTACAAGGCGCGCCGCAACCTGCGACGGCTAGATCATCATCCTTTATCTCATTATGATTATAGCCAACACCAACTGTAAAGGTCAGGTTCTCGACCGGGCGTGCTTCCAGCTCAGCTTCAAAACCATAGCCTTCCACATCATTGGCGTTCAGAAGCGTCGTGAAGTTCGAACCGCCACCAACAGCTGTGAGTTGCAAGTCTTCGGTATTATAATAATAGCCGGTCAGGTTGAACCGGGCACGGCCATTTAGGAATGTTGATTTGATGCCGGCTTCATAAGACATGGTCCGCTCATCAGTAGCGGTCGAGAGCGTGCGACCAAAGGCCAACCGTCCCTGAATCGCTGGCGCGCGGTAACCGCGTGCAGCGCGTGCAAAAACATTGATGTCAGGGCTGACTTCATACAGCGCGCTCAAATCCCAAGTCAGCAAGTTTGCATCGACGCTGGTGGATAGAAACGGAACGGGTCCGCCAAATCCCAAAAAGCCGGGCCGCGTGTCAACTGTCCGTCCAGCAACAAAATCGCGCTGATCATCATTATACCGCAAGCCGCCCTGAAGTTTCAGGCCGTTATCGAACGCATAGAATACAGATCCGAAAATACCGAACGCTTCGCTGACCTGCCGTTGGCGAGCAATTGCTGCCGGAATCACATCCTGCGGATTGCTGAAATCGAGTATCGTAATGTCTAAGCGCTCGTTAAAATAGAAGCCGCCAAACTGGTATCCAAGGCCATCCTCGTTATTCGAGGCAACGCGTATTTCCTGGGTATATTGGTTGAGACTTGGGACATCATCCTGTGTCTGGGAAGAGAAGGGTATGAATCCTGGTCCCTGATCCGGTGCAAATTGATTACCAAAGCCGCCATCAATATCGCCGCGGCTTTGCAAATCGCCTTCCCAATAGGATGTAACCGAGGTCAAGGTGACGGGACCAAAGTCATATTCAACCGTGAGTCCGAGATTATAGTTATTCAACTGCTGAAAATTGCGGCCATCAGAACGCGTTTTATCGCGTTCAAATTCTGTACCGACTCCGCCCAGGCCGACCAGATCGTTGCTGCCGACGGCAAAGCTGTTCGCGCGAAAAACGATAGCGGAACCGTCCATAGTACGCACTTGCCCGACCAGCCGCGCCGTTAGCGGTCCATCTTCATATTGCAACTGCAACCGTGCGGCGATGTCGTCATATCCGCCCAGATCATTGCCGGAGCCGTTGTCAATATTGTCGATCCAGTCATCACGGTGCTGGTAAAGCGCCGATAGACGAACGGAAAAACCATTGTCATCGGCAACGCCGGCTGCGCCCTCTACCTGATAGGTACCAAAGCGCGCCACGCTGACTTTCGCATAGCCGCCGGTTTCGCCGGGTTTGACGGTATCGAATTTTACGATACCCGCTGGCGTATTACGGCCGAATAATGTGCCTTGTGGGCCGCGCAATACCTCAATGCGGTCCAGATCAAATACCGGAAATCCTTTCAAGATCGGGTTTTCCAGCACAACCTCATCATAGATCAAGCTAACCGGCTGTGATGCGTTAAGATCAAAGTCGGTATTGCCCAATCCGCGAATGAAAAAGCGTGGGAAGGTCCGGCCAAAGGAGCTTTCGATATTGAGATTAGGCACGCGTCCGGCCAAACTGCGAATATCATTGCCGCCGGATTGAACCGCGTTGAGGGCGTCTTTGCTCAGCGTTGAAACAGAAAGCGGAACGTCTTGAACATTTTCCGCACGCCGCTGTGCCGTCACAACGATTGTCCCAAGACCCTGATCGTCTTCGGCTGTTGTTTCATCTTGGGCAAAAGCAGGCTGTGACAAGCCACCTGCGAGCAAGGCTCCAGCAAGGGCGAAACGAGAAATGGCAGATATAGATATGCGGCGCATGAGGATGATCTCCGGCAATTATGTTGAAATTGGATTCGGAGACTTCCTTATTCCCCATGCCGAAACCCCTGACCATCTGACAGGCAGCGGTCAAGTTTGTGCAGGTGCGAACGGTTGGAATTCTACGAAACCCAACCGAACTGTTGCAATTTCGTTACAAAAACATGACAGTCGGCAGGAATAGGAAGCCGTTAAATGCCGTTACATAAGACGGTTATTTAAAAACTCATTTCATCATATATGCGGGAAAGGTCGCCATTCCATTCGCCATGATAGCGATCAAGCAGCTGTGCCGCCGGTGATTTGCCCTTGGCTACAACATCGCGCAACGGATCAAGAAAGCCGCTTTCATTATCGCCGCTGGTGTTCAGACGGCCGCGCGCGGTTAGGCCAGAGGATGCGATATCGAGAATCTCGCCAGCCAGATCAAGCAGTTTGCCGCCATTTGGAAGCGGCGCGCTGAGGCCTTGTTTCGGCACCGCATTACGTAGCGCTTCGCGTTCTTCCATGCTCCAGCCCTTGACTCGGTCCCATGCCGCATCCAGCGCGGTTTGATCGTATAATAATCCGACCCAGAATGCGGGTAGTGCGCAAATCCGGTTCCACGGTCCGCCATCGGCGCCGCGCATTTCGAGAAAGCTTTTCAGACGCACTTCGGGAAATGCGGTGGACATATGGTCATTCCAGTCCGAGATCGTCGGCTTTTCGCCGGGCAATACGGATAGTTCACCTTTTAGGAAGTCCCGGAAACTGAGGCCTGCGGCGTTGATATATTTGCCGTCACGAAAGACGAAATACATCGGCACGTCCAGCATATATTCGGCATAGCGTTCATAGCCAAAATCATCATCAAAGACGAACGGGAGCATGCCGGTGCGATGTGGATCCGTATCGGACCAGATATGGCTGCGGAAACTTTCATAGCCATTCGGTTTATTTTCGGTGAACGGTGAATTGGCGAACAAAGCGGTCGCAAGCGGTTGCAGCGCCAACCCAACGCGGAATTTCTGCGCCATATCCGCTTCGCTCATATAGTCGAGATTGACCTGGATCGTACAGGTTCTGAGCATCATGTCGAGGCCGAGATTGCCCACTTTCGGCATATGTTCGAGCATGATCCCGTAGCGGCCTTTAGGCATTACGGGCAATTCAGCGCGGGTTTTGTCCGGCCACATACCCATGCCCAGAAAGCCTTTGCCGGTCTTTTCACCGATGGCTTTGACCTGCTGCAAATGGCGGCCGGTTTCGTTGCATGTTTCGTGGAGATTTTCTAACGGTGCACCAGATAATTCCAGCTGTCCGGCGGGTTCCAAACTCACCGTGCCATCATCACCGGCCATGGCAATGACTTTCCCGCCTTCTTCAACAGGTTTCCAGCCAAATTCCTGTAGCGCGAGCAACAAGTCTTTAATCCCGCCGGGTTCGTCATAGCTGGGCGCATGATGGTCGGTCGTGCAATAGACGAATTTCTCGTGCTCCGTGCCGATACGCCAACGCTCCTTAGGCTTTTCGCCGCCTTGCATTGGCTCGATCAGCTGGCTGACATGCTCGATCACAGGATCGTTGCTATTTGAAACTTGTCTGGTGCTCATCGTACAGCTTTAGAAAATGATGTGGCGCTATGCCACTGAAAAAAAGCTGTGCTGCCTGAAACTATTTCTTGGCATCAGATCAACCAGCGCACGGCCGCAAAGCCGCCGACAAATAAAATGCCTACAACGGCAGTGGTTAAAGCGAAATTTTTGTCGATCCATTCTTTCATTGGTGGTCCGAAAAAGCGCAGCAAAGCCGCGACGATAAAGAAGCGCGCGGAGCGGGAAATAATCGCTGCGATGACCATGATATAGAGCGGCATCGCAGTGCTGCCTGCGGCGATGGTGACAACCTTGAATGGTAGCGGCGTGAAACCTGCCAGAAGGACAACGAGCCAGCCTTGCTCATTAAAACTTTGCGCAAAGCTATCGAACTTGTCGGCTAGCCCATAAAAATCGAGAATGGCTATACCGATAGTCTCGAACAGGAAATAGCCAATGGCATAGCCCAGCAGCGCCCCTAGTACCGAGAAAACCGAACAGATAAGGGCGTAATAGAAGGATTTTTCCGGCTTCGCCAAGCACATGGGGGCGAGCAATACATCCGGTGGAATCGGGAAAAAACTTGATTCCGTAAAGCTGAATCCGGCTAGCCATCTGGTCGCGTGGCGATGGCCTGCTTTTTCAAGCATCCAGTCATAAAGGCGTTTGAGCATGTTTGTTTTACCTCAGCAGACGACCGATTGGCCACGCTTCCGCTTTGCATCGTTTTGGTGAACCGGAGCAAATGATATTTGCGCCCATGGACTGAAAAACGGACAGGCGGAGGCCTTTGCTTGGCCCTCGTTCTGACGTCTGATCATCAATGTTCGCTCCGTTTAATGCCCTGCTGAACCGGTGACGCCCTCTTGCAACTCCTTAGGTGTTTCCCGGCCATGATCGGTACCGGCGGTGCGGTTACCTTTCGCAAGCGCAAATACCACGGTGGATAGTGCGAGCAAGGCAATGATATTGGGCAGCGTCATAACAGCGTTGGAAATATCGCCCAGACGCCATACCAGTTCCAGCGGTGCAAACGAACCGAAGAAGATCACTATGCACCACAGGACGCGCCATATGACATGCAGGATTTTTTCGCCCCTCAGGCTGGAACCCGGCAACAGGTCGTAAAGATAGGTTATCGCCCGTTCGCCATAATAGCTCCATGTCAGCAAGGTCGTGAAAACGAACAGGATCAACGCAACTGATACGATAAGCGTACCGATCGGAATACCGAGAAGCTGGAACGGGAAGGCTGCCGCATAGGCACCGGATGTCATGGCAAAGCCACCTAGATCGGATTGCCACGCATGTTCCACGACCTGCTTTACGCCATTGGCATCGGTGAAGGTGAAATCACCGGCGACGGTCAGCATAACCAAAGCGGTCATCGTGCAGATCACAACCGTATCGATAAATGTGCCCATCATCGCAAACCGGCCCTGTGCGGCTGGATCATTGGTCTGTGCGACCGCGTGGGCAATTGGGGTTGAACCCTGTCCGGCTTCGTTGGAGAATAGACCGCGTGCGACACCGGCGCGAATGGCGATAATGATCGCCGCGCCCAGAAAACCGCCAGTGGCGGATTGCGCGTTAAATGCACCGGAGAATATCCGGCCAAAGGTTTCGGGTAGATAGGGCAGGTTGATCGCCAAAGCGGCAAGCGCCATGGCGAGATAGGCAGCTGCCATCCACGGAACGATGGTTTCTGCTACTTTGCCGATGGATTTTATGCCGCCGATAATGACCGCAAATACCGCGACCGCAGCGACCGCGCCGCCGACCCATTCTTCCACGCCAAAGAGTTCGCTGGCACTATCGCCCAGACTATTAGCCTGAATACCGTTTCCGGTGACAAGCGCTGAGAACAGGGTGCCAAGGCAGAATAGTATCGCTAACCATTTCCATTTCGGGCCCAGTCCGACGGTAATATAGGTCATCGGTCCGCCACGATACGTGCCATCTTGCGCCTGTTCGCGGAAACGTACGGCCAAAGATCCCTCGGCAAACGCCAGAGCCATGCCGAACAAAGCAGTCACCCACATCCAGAAAATCGCACCGGGCCCGCCCAATGTTATGGCAGTCGCAACACCGGCCAGATTACCGGTGCCCACTTGTCCCGATAGAGCGGTGGATAGAGCAGCGAAGGGAGATATTTCACCGGCCCCTTGGCTTTTGGATTTCTTGAACAAACCGGCCAGCGCTGGGAATAGTCGGAGTAACGGATAGCCGCGCAGACCGATCATGAAGTAAACGCCAGCGCCGAGGAGCGCCACAACCATCGGAGGGAGCGGCAGAATTTCGACCCCGTTCCACGTTCCGACCCAGATGAATTCCGATATGTTGGTCACTGGCTCAATGGCTGCTTCTAGACCTGAAACTGGCGCTGTGCTCACTCAAATTCTCCCTGTTCGCGCTTTTGGGCGCTGAAACATCACCCGCATTGGAGCATGTAATCTGATTACAATTGGAACAGGATTAGCAGCCATGCTGTTTTTGGCAAATGCTTTTGCCAATCTATCCCGAATGCCTATGATGATCGGGGCGATCTAGGTTGAAAACCGTTCGAGTGCGGGGGATATGAAAAGGCCGAAAAGCATTGATTATCAACCCATAACCACAGATAACAGGCGAAACGGGGTCGCACCTGTTTGGAGATGGGATGAGCAAACCACCGGTATCTGGCCCCAATCTGGCCCGTCACGCGCTGTTTGACGGCGTGTCGGCGACGGCGATTGATGCGCTGGAGGCCGCATCCACCCTGCAAGCTGTGTCGGGCGGAGAGATACTGGTCGCGCAGGGGCATGACGCCGATGCGCTCTATTTCGTGGAATCGGGCCGGTTTCGCGTTGTGGTCAACAAGAAGCATATCGTCGCCCATATCGAAGCCGGTGAAGCCGTGGGGGAACTCGCGTTCTTTGCAGGTGGCAAGCGCACCGCCGATGTCATTGCAACCCGCGATTCCATGGTCCTGAAAGTCTCCCGCTCTGCGTTTGACGAGATTGCCCGTAACCATCCCGAATTGACGCAGGCGATGCTGAAGCTGGTGTCCGAGCGTTTGGTGGTCGCCACCAGCCGCGCCGGTGCGATTTCGACCAGCATGCCGCGCGTCATTGCCCTTATCCCCGCTGGAACCAGCCGCTTGCCCGATGGCTTGCTTGCGCGTCTCGCCACTGCCTTTGAGGCGGTTGTGAAAGCCGGCACGCCCGTTATCGCTTTGGATCAAGGGACTTGCGACGCGGCCGATGCGAGCAGCTATCAGTCATGGCTGGCGGAGCAGGAAGCCAAGGGCGCCTATGTCCTGATCGATGGCAGCGGGTCGGACGAATGGGGAGAGCAGGTCTGCCGCAACGCCGATGCGCTGGTCATGGTTGGCCGTCCCGATCGCGGCGAACCGGCGCTGAACCCGATGGAGCAAAAGGCGATGGGATGGATCGCGGAACCGCAGCGGACATTGCTGCTGATCCGTGACAAGGCGTCCCAGACGATCAGCAAGTCGGGGGAGTGGATTGATCCCAGACAACCGAAGCTGCACCATCATGTTGCGCTGGACGATGATGCCGACTTTGCCAAGGTCGCGCGTTTCCTGACCGGCCGCGCTGTGGGGTTAGTGCTTGCGGGCGGCGGCGCGCTCGGTTGCGCGCATCTCGGTGTCGTGAAGGCATTGCGCGACGCCCATGTTCCGATCGACTTCATCGGCGGCGCTAGTGCGGGTGCGGCGATGGGCGGCGCGATTGCGCGGGGCATGTCGGTGGATGAGACATTGGACCAAATGGAGGCGATGTTCATCAAAGCCAAAGCGATGCGCCGGTTGACCCTGCCTCTCTACTCGCTGCTCGACCCGACCGTGTTCGATGCAGAGCTGCGCCAGCGCTATGGCACGCGCGACATAGCCGACCAACCCATTGCATTCTTTGGAGTTTCTACCAATTTATCGACCAACGGACTGCATATCCACCGGCGCGGCCCGCTGTGGGAATGCGTCCGCGCGTCGGGCTCACTGCCGACCATTTTGCCGCCCTTTATTGATGGCGAGGGCAATATCTTGGTCGATGGCGGCGTGCTCGATAATGTGCCGGTCAAAGTGATGCACGGCCTGAAAACCGGCCCCAATATTGTCGTGTCGCTCGGCGATCCCGACGAGGTTTGGCGCACCAATGTGCAATATGACGATATCAGAGGGCGCTGGACGCTGTTGAAAGACGTGCTGCTGCGCCGCAAACGGGCCGCCGAATTCCCCTCGATTGTAGAGATTATGTCTCGTTCCATGGTGGTGGCCAGCCGGATGGCGTCAAAGGAAATGCTGGGCGAACAGGATATATTGGTCAATCCGCCGACAATTCACGGTATGCAAATACTCGACTGGCACCTGGGCCGCGAACTGGCCGATATGGCGGCGGACTATATCGCCACGCAGGTGATTGAGAGCGCGGGGTTGCGGGGGCTTTGAGTTGAGATAGGGTCAGTTTATTCAAAGAACTCCGTTATCATTCAAAGAACCCCCGTCTATATTCAAAGAACCTTGTCATCCTGAACTAAGGACGGTAGTTCTGTATTATGTTGATTTTGCATGATAAATATCGACATAATTTACCTGTGCAGGAACTGTGTAGAATAAATTAGGGTTCTGTGTAGTTTCTTGCCGCTTGAACATGTAATTGCGTCTGCCAGCGAGAGTGGCTTTTGTCCATCATTTCGTTGCTTGTAGTGCCAACAGCGGACCGATTGCTTTAAGCCAATCACGATCAGTTAAGCATCTGCGAATGGCAACAAGTGAGGTGGTTTGCTGACGGTGCGGTTTTGAGGTAACATTGCGGCGAACTGGATACTCCAACCTTACAATACTAACCAACCGCTTTCGTCCTGATTAGATTTGAACTGGCAGTTCCGGCCTTTTCTGTTATCGTAAATGTTGCTTGCGAGGTTCAAATAATGTTGATTGATCGCCGAATATTTTTGTCGCTGGTTGCTGTGGCAACCGCAGCTCCGGCATTTGCTATTGGCGGAGCGCCGCGAGGTCAAATTGAAACGCTACCCAAATTTGCCGCCGATAATTTAACCGAACCACGTATTCGAGTTTGGCTTCCCCCCGGCTATTCAGAAACCGAGCGCTCCTGCCGTACCATCTACATGCTCGACGGACAGTATGCTTTCGCAGATGATAGCGACGGAGCCAATTTCGCAGCGGATCGCCGCATCGCACGGCTCATGGAAGTGGGTAGCATTGAGCCTACTCTGATCGTTGCCATCGACAATTTGGATGAGGACCGCTTCCTGCAATACATGCCGCAGACAATCTATGATCGAGCCAATGGCGATGTACGTGCCATTATCGAACGCGAGATCAACCGTGTCGGCAAAACATCGCTGGTTTCAGGGCAGTTCATCCAGTTCCTTACTAATCAATTGAAGCCGTTTGTCGACGCGCACTATCGAACGTCCGCAGATCGTCTCGATACCGCGATATTTGGTGCGAGCATGGCTGGCGTAATGGCGGGGGCAATCTTCGTAGAAGCTCAGCAGACTTTCGGTCGTGCAGCGTGTATGTCGCCGAACTGGCCGATATATGACGAGCGTATGATCGACTACCCGAAATTGCCATCACTCTGGTCGACATACTTCGCTCAGCTCGGTAACCCCGCAGGGCGGCGGCTATGGCTGGACCATGGTACAGAGATGATGGACGCAGGGATGGCCCCGCACCAGTCCGCTATCGCAGCGAGTTTGGCTGATTTGGAGTGGAGACGTGGCTGCAATTTGCAAACCCGAGTCTATGATGCCGGTCATGCTTTTGCCCAAACAGCAACGCAGATGGACGAAGTGCTTGCTTGGTTACTTGCTTAAGTTGCACCCAATCGCAATTAAGCGGTTGAGGTGTGGAACTTACAGACATCATTATTGATCAAATTCGTTTGATCACGCGGATCGTTTCGTATCGAAAGCCCGCCTTTTCGTAAAACCGCAATCCTCGGTCGTTGCTAGCAAAAACATCCAATGCAAGACGTGCATAACCCATTTTCTTAGCCCATTGCTCAGCCTCATTCACAAGAGAATGCGCCACACCCTGTCCTTCCGCTTCTGGCTTTACTGCCAAGAGCGCAATGTAGCCGCACTTCTTGCCAGCGATCTCGTCCATGCCTTCTCGGACATTCACATAACCAATTCTCTCGCCACATTCTTTGATAGCTATAAAAGTCGCATTTTTTCCTATATCGCTATTCCAAGACGTAGCAGTATAACCGTCTTGGAATAGCTCAACGTCCCCTTTGCTGTGAGCAGGAGATTCAATAACTTCCGTTAGCCGAGGATTTAGACCTTCGATAAACTCGCGGTCGGCGTCGGTCTCTTCAGCGCGGATTGAAAATATCATGTGCGTCCTACTTGAAATATTATCTGCAAACATCGAATCTACCTTGCCAGATTCTTTCTGTATATTCAGCAGGTAAATTATGTAAGCATTCGGACAAGCGAGGCTGGACTCTGAACAGCCACCTTAGGTGGTCTATGCAAGGGCTAGTCTTGTGAGATGTGTTCAAGTAAACTGACGGTATGACTTACTGCCTGCCTCTGAAAATTTGTCAGCTTGCGTCGCTCTGGCTGCTCGCAATTGCCGCACCGGCAATCTCCCAAGCCCCAGACAGGAACGTTGGTTCGATAGAGCATCTTCCCGCCCTCAAGGGTGACTATTTTTCGTTATTTTCGAAAGAAGTCGGGCGAAACTACCATATTTATGTTCGGCTCCCTGAAGGTTACGATGATAATCCTGATCAACGCTATCCGGTTGTTTATTTGCTTGACGGTGACTCAACTTTCCCGATGCTCGCACCGCTCCATCTGTTCATGCATTACGACGATCAAATTCCCGAAGCGATCCTTGTTGGCATCGCCTATGGTGGTTTCGAACCCGGAGTAAATATGAGGCACATAGACTTTCGAACTGTCATGGATGACGGTACGCCGGGAGGCGCACCCCAGTTTCTGTCAATGCTGGAAAACGAGTTGCTTCCGCGCATTGATGACAAGTTCAGAGCCGATTCCACAAGGCGCATCATCGTTGGTCAAAGCCGTGGAGGCAGTGCGGTCTTACAAGCAGCATGGTTGAAGCCGGGCCTCTTTTGGGGCCATGTCGCCAGTAACCCAGGCCGTGAGCCAGATACTAAACTACTGTTCGGCATGGATCGCGCACCACCTGAGAAGAAGCGAAGCGGCCACCTTATTGTGGCATCAGGTTCGCGTGATCGTGATTACCTTCGGGGAACCGCGCTTGAATGGCGAGACACTGTTGCCGCCCGAGATGATTTTCCGTGGGACACAAGTTTCATCGATATTCCGGGCGGGACACATGCCGCCGACCTTGGAAATGTCTATCGTGCTGCGATGAAGACTATGTTCGCGCAAACGACCGAATCAAAAACAGAACCACAAAACTGAACGTAATTAGAGTGACCGCTTTGCAGCAACGCGGGTGCGAAGTGTTAAATCAGCTCTTGCATCATTCGCGCAATAGACGGTTTACACCGAAACAGCTAGACTGAGTGTTATGGGGAACTCCTTAGTCATTCGCGTTGCCAGTTCTGATCAAGTCGACCAGATTCGTGATCTCAGCGTGCGAGCATACGCCAAGTGGGTTCCTGTTACGCCTCGTAAACCGCGACCTATGACCGTGGACTATAATGTGTCCGTGCAGGAAAACCGGTTCGATTTGCTTTACGAGGATAACATTCTGGTCGGCCTTATCGAAACGGTCCAGCAGGACGATGAAATGATGATCGTCAATGTTGCAATTGATCCGGATCACCAAGGCAGAGGCTTTGGCACATTATTGATGAGGCATGCTGAGCAGCTAGCCAGAGCGTTATCTCTCCGGTCCACTCGGCTCTACACGAATAAGCTGATGGTAGAAAATATCGCCTTATACGAACGGCTTGGGTATTGTTTTGAAAAGGAAACTCACCACGATTTGGGAACTATTGCCGTTCACATGGTGCGGCCCGTTTCGTATAATGCATGATTTTGGAATGATAGGGACATTGCTTTCCAAGGAGGCTTTTGGCGCGGTTGCGCTGATCCTAACCTTTGCTGCATTCTACCCCTATATAGGCTCGATCTTACGCGATGAAACTCGTCCTCACGTATTTTCATGGTCTATATGGGGCATCGGTACTGTTGTAGTTTTCATTGCCCAGCTACTTGACGGCGGCGGCGTTGGAGCATGGGTGATAGGAGTGTCCGGCATCATCACACTTTACGTTGCGGTACTCGCTTGGATCAAATCTCGCGATCTGAGCATAGTAAGGATGGATTGGGTATTTCTAGTCCTCGCTTTTAGCGCGCTACCGCTTTGGTTTTTTACCGAAACTGCGCTTTCAGCTGTTATAGTTCTAACGCTCGTGGATTTGTTGGGATTTGGCCCGTCGATCCGCAAAGCTTATGAAATTCCACATGAAGAAAATGCAACGTTCTTCGGCATTGGAGCATTGCGGAACATGTTTGTTGTCTTGGCTTTAGAAAACTATTCGTGGACCACGGTATTGTTTCCAGCAGCGGTCGGCATTGCCTGCGGTCTATTCGTTTTGCTGATAACTATCCGACGAAGAGTTTTGGCCGTTGAGACATAGTTTATCATGTCCGCTTTTGATCGAAGTTCGATACGACGAGAATGACCGCTTCTGGGTGGTTTGCTGAAGGTCTGCTTCCAGATCGACAGGTGGCGATAGCGGACACAGGACCGGTGATTATTACTTAACAGCTCCGCGTGATTATGCCGCCGCGCTCGTGGTTAGGACATTGTCGTTGGCGCTCACTAATCCGGCAAGGCCGCCGCCCAGACTATGTCCGACAACAACAACGTTTTCCGGTGCGGTTAAGGCATGAACATGCTGCCCTGTGACCGAAAGATAGAATTGTGTCGCAAGATCACCCTGTGGCTGCCCTGCATAACCGAGCGCAATGCCATAGCCATTCAGCGCATCGGTAACGGTGTTTCCATCGGTCCCGCGATAGCTGATGATTGTTTCGGCGTTCCAGTCGTAAGAAGCAGCAAAAAAACCAGCTCTTACCTCATCGCTGTCCGGCCTAATGATAGACAGTGGTCCGATTTGAGCTGTTCCAAGTAAGCCAGTATCAGGCAACTGAACACTTATTCTTTGACCATAGCCGCGATTGTAAGAATCCATTGCCAAAATGGATAAAAAGAGATCTCGATTCATTCGCTATTTCCAATAAAAAAATCACCCGTTCCAATTTGCCCTGCAAGCGCTGCATTGGGACGCGTTACGCTGGCACTATTCAACAAATCGCCCCGCATTCTTGTTATCCAAGTCAACTTCTCCTTAATCCCTTCCGTCACATCCTCATCAGTAATCTCGATGGTGATGCGGTCCACACCGATGCTACCGGGCGATACCTCGCGCACAGTCTTGGGATCATCCGGATCGCGAAAGGTTACAAACATCGGCCAGCTATTCAATGTGGTGGGCTGATCGTCACGAAAGCCGAATGGGTTCGGCCGGGTACGCGGCAAATCCTGTGGCCCTTCAATTTTCACCATGGCCTGCTGCGCATCTGCCATCCGGTCGAGAGATTCGGTTCCCCGCTCGACCGCCAGATCATCTGTTTTGGGATCGCGTTTGAACTGCGGCACCAAAGGCAGCAACGCATAGCCAGCCACTTTTTGCGCATATTCTGGCTCATCCGGTTTACCCAGCAGCGCATAAACAGTCTCGCCATCTTCAAACTCGATAATAACTGCCTGTCCTTCAAGCAATCGCTTTACCGTCTGACCGGATGAATCCGCTATAGACGACACCTGCTCCTGCTTGAGCGCACGCACACTGGAGAATTGCGCGTCACCAATGTGAACCGTCATCTTGTAGTGATAGTCAGGAAACGCATCATCCCCGCAACTGGACAATAGTAAAACTGCTGCTCCAAGAATGGCGGCTTTAAAATGCTGCAAAAGGGTCATACCGAATTCTCCAAACACAACTTACAATCATCATAGAGCAAATAGGACCAAGCAACGCGCACAGCATAGCCGGTCAACGTGACACCATTCCAACAAATTTTCAGCAAAGACCCCAAAGACTCAATCACTAACTACAAACTCCCCTGATCACACCATGTCAGCAAGAATTTTATCCTAACAACAATATTTTAAGATTATTTTACCTTTGCGCGTTTTGTCTTACTGCCTGCGGTAAGCGCACCGTTTCGTCCGCTTTCGGGAAAAGTCAATCAACCACGAAACGACCAATATTGGGGCGTTAGCTGAATGTCTGCTATGACTTCAGAATAGCAAATTCCGGCTCATTGTTTGAGCGCCTCTAGCGCCCTCGTCCTTTCCCTTCGCGTTCAACACCTTGCTCCTTGGCTTTGAGCCTTCGCTCCCTCTCCTGATTGAGCAAGCTGAGAAACGCAGCCATTCGAAGGCGATTGGCGTTACTCTGATCTGCATTATCCTGTGAGCGCGCGATGAGCTTGTCTATTGTGTCGCCGGGATGGCGGTCAAGTTCACTCATTATCTGGCGGTCATGGCTCGACATGCCGATGACCGCGCCTTGCGGCCACCGCTCGATAATAGCGTCCATCACGCCCGTATTGATAATGTCATCGGGCAAAGCACTGGTCGGCTTGCTGGCATAATAAGTCCGAGTGGCAATCTCGGCGATGGTGGCAAGCGCCTCATTTACTTGGACCTGATGCGCTGCTGCATTGGCCTCCATCGCATCAACCCGCGTGGACAGCGCCGCCACACCTTCAGCAATATCGGTCAACAGCCCCAACAGTGGATCGTCCTGCGTCTCGCTCATCGTCCTGGCCCTCCTCGATCCCGATCTTTCGTGCGGTCACGATCTCGCTCATCATCCTTACGCACCTGTTTGCCAAGTTCGGCCATGCGGGCGTGAAGGCGGGACGCGGCAGAATTGGTGTCGCGACCTTTCTCCAGTTCTTTGTCCGCGCCGCGCTTAGCTTCCGGCGCTATTGACGGCTCACGCCCCAGCGCCTTGTCGAGACGGCCCCGCAACGCTTCAATCCGATCAGGATCGGCGATCAAATCACGCGCCTTGACGACCATATCGCGGGCCATTTCGCCAAACCGGAACTCGCGGCGCTCGGCAAAGCCGCGCGCGGCGGCATCGGAAAGCGGATAGTCGCTTGCCATATCCTTCGCTCGCTCGCGCGACAGGGTGCGTACAAGTTTGCTCTGATCGGCAAAATCATCGCGGCCATAATGAAGCTGCACCTCGTCACGGTGCCGCGTCAGGCCAACATAGGCCGAATGCCGGTCCATTCCTTGCGTTGCCAATATATGCGCCTGATCGACCGTCACGCCCTGTGATTTGTGGAACGTCGCCGCATAGCCATGATCGATATGGGCATAATCTTTGAGGTCGAACGCCACGTTGCGCCCGTCATCGGTGCGGACGGCCATATGTCCGGGCGAGACCTGCTCGACCGTGCCAAGCGTCCCGTTCTTTACCCCCATGCCGCGCTCATTGCGCAGGAACATCATCCGGTCGCCGCTCGCAAAGTCGCGGTTGCCGCGTTCGGTTTCGACACCAACATCTGAGCCTAGCTCACCATGATCGCGCAGCTTATCGCGGGCCGCGATATTGAGGTCCCGCACCTCGGCATTGGTATGGGTGAGGATGATCCGGCTTTTGCTTGGGTCGCTGGTGCGCGCATCATTCCAGCCCTCAACAAGCTCTGCGCGCGCATCCTCGCGTGTCTCGGCGCTATGAACCATGCCTTTCTCACCATAAGCATGAATGGCCTCGCCAGTCCGTCCGGTGGCAAGCGCGCGGGTAGCACCGCGCTGCCAGTCATCGCGCTGGCGCCTAATCTCGGTTATTTCAACCGCGCCGTGCGCTTCAGTGAGCGAACGGAACGCAGCACCCGCCTCAATCGCCTGCAACTGCTCGGGATCGCCAACCAGCACCACCTTCGCGCCCGCATCTCGTGCCGATGATAATACGCGCTCCATCTGGCGGGTTCCGGTAAGACCCGCTTCGTCGATGACCAGCACATCACGCTCGCTCAATTGCTCGCGGCCATGCTTCCACTGATATTCCAGACTTGCGATGGTCCGTGACGAAATGCTCGAACCGGCTTCAAGGTTTTCAGCGGCAATGCCAGACAGCGAAGCGCCGCGCACATTATAGCCTTCACGTTCCCAAGCATCCCGCGCAACGCCAAGCATTGCCGACTTGCCGCTCCCGGCATATCCAACGACCGAGGAAAGACCGCGCTCGCTAGTGACGTGATCGAACGCATCGCGCTGCTCGCCTGACAAGATCATGCCGCGCTCGGCTGCACTCTCAAGCGCAGCATGGCGATTATGATCCGCAACATCGTGCCGCTCGCTCGTTACCAGCATCGATGCCGACAATCCAAGCCGCTCCTCCACCGCAATCATATCGGCGCTGGTAAACCGCTCCTGATCCTGCCCGTCCTTGCCCAAAGCAACTAGCTCGGGCGAACCGCGCACCGATGCCATGACCGCATCGAACTGATCCTTGCCGTCGCTATGCCGGAATGCGAACTGGGCTAGATCGCGCTTTGTGAATGTGGCTTGGCTATGCGTGATCGCATTCAAAGCGATGGCAGGATCGACAATGATCTTGTCGCCATTCTCCCGCGCGATCCGCATATGATCGTCGGCGCGCTCGGCGTCCTCGCCGTGCATGGCGCGCCGTGATCCTGCCGCACCAATCTTGTGCTGCGGTTCAAGCGGAATGCCCTGCGCCTCCAATGTCCGGTGATCGACCCGCGCATCAAGACCCAGCTCGGCCATGCGGGTGTTCACATGATCAGCCCAACTCTCGCGCCACGTCTGCAAAAGCTCTTTGCTGTTCCAGTCGCGCTCTTTTTGACCAAAGCCATCCGGGCCGACTTCGCGCATCGACAGCATCACATGGGCATGAGGTTTGGGGCTGCCATCTGCCGCCTTGTCCCAATGGACATTGAGGTCAGCAATCATGCCGCGCGTGACAAATTCTCGCTGAACAAAGTCGCGTGCCAATTGGGTGCCGTCCTCCTCGTTCATCTCTCGTGGAATGGCAAACTCGACATCGCGCGCAAGCTGCGCGTCCTTGCGAACCTCGCCTGCCTCGACGGCATTCCAAAGCGTCTCGCGGTCGCCGAGTCGCTCCGGCGCACCCTCGGGCAACATGATCTCGGAGTGGACGACACCGGCCTTGTTGGTGAAGTCATGATCGCGCCCAAGCCGGTCGTCGGTAAGGCGTTCAGCGGCGCGGTAGGCAGCCGAGGCAACCGCGCTTGATCCGTTGGCGCGGCTCACGACTTTTGCAGAGAAATGGTAGATTGCCATTACGCAAAGCAATCTCTCACTTTTAAGCGACGTTGGCAACAACGTATAAGCGCGCACTCAAAATTACTTACGCAATTATTGTGTGACTTGGTTCGTGAATTTTATGTAGCGATTGTCTGAAAGACGATTTTCGCATATATTGCGAGTCTAAACGGCAATAAACGGAGAGACGCAATGCGTAAAGTCCGGGACTATGATGCTGAACTAAAAGCGCTCGCCGACAAGGCGAAGAAGCTCAAGGCGCGCAAAGTCGAACAGCTTGGCGCGTTGGTGGTGGCCACTGGTGCCGATGCACTTGATCTTGAAGTCATCGCTGGAATGCTTCGCCAAGGGGTGCAGGAAGCCAAGCTCGATTCCGTAAAGGAGAGCTGGCGCGCCGATGGTGCGACCTTTCTCGGAAAACGCGGGCGCAAGGGTCGCCCGAAAGCTGGTGGCAACCAATCAGGCACTTAAAAGAAACCTCTCGGCGAGACGGCGAGTTGAATCAGGTCAGCGGCGATATGACACGAGGGAGTGGGCGGTGCAGCGACGGGAACGAACAAGGCATTTGATTGAACTGGGCGGCCTCGTCCAGAAATCAGGCTTGGTCGAAATAACCGATGATGACCGTGCCACCCTTTACGGCGCGATGCTCGAACTTGCCGCGCAAGCCGGAAACGAAGATAGCAAAAATACAATGGCCCTGTGGAAGCGTCGGGGCAAGCGGGCGTTCGATAGCGAAGACGAAACTGCGGAAGACAAGAAATTATCTGCCTCCCCAAGTGGTGAGGATTGATCGGTGAGTAGCCGTCTCCACGGATGCGCATTGCTGCTGTTCGCTGGGGCGCTTCTTATCGCTTGGTGGCTGCCGAAAACACAAACTGCATTTTGGCTCATCCTGATTGGCGGCATCGCGCTCTGGATCGGCGGCATTTATCTCAAGGTCAGATTTACCCGCCCGGATGATACGCTGGGGTCGGCAAAGTTCGGATCGCGTAGCGATGTGAACGCGCTGGCGAAGAACAACGGCGACCTCCTAATTGGCCGCGACACATCGGGCCGGTTGCTCCGTTATGATGGCCCCGCCCATCTTATCACCATCGCACCGACGCGCTCGGGCAAAGGCGTTGGCACGATCATTCCCAATCTGCTCACCGCCAATCGGTCGGTGGTCTGTATTGATCCCAAGGGTGAGAATGCCCGTGTGACCGTGCGCGCCCGTGAAGCGTTCGGGCCGGTGCATTGTCTTGATCCGTTTGGTATCTCTGGAGAGGAAACGGCGCGGTATAATCCGCTCGACCGGCTTGACGCTGCCAGCCTCGATTTGGCGGAAGATGCGATGACACTTGCCGATGCGCTGGTGTTCGATGAAGCCGAAACCGAGGCGCATTGGAACGAAGAGGCCAAGGCGCTGATCTCGGGTATTATCCTTTACGTCGTCTGCCATGATGATGCCGCCCACCGAAATTTGACCAGCGTTCGGGATTATCTGACGCTGGCACCTGATGACTTCACCGCGTTGCTCACCGTCATGCAGGCGAGCGACCGCGCGGGCGGTTTGATCGCGCGCGCCGCTAATCGGTATTTGAGCAAGTCGCACCGCGAAGCGGCAGGCGTGTTGTCGGGCGCGCAGCGGCACACGCATTTTCTTGATAGTCCGCGCATCGCCGCTGTGGTGGGTGGGTCTGACTTTGCCTTTGCCGATCTCAAGGAAAACGTGGCGGCGGTGTTCTTGATCCTACCGCCTGACAGGCTCGATACCTATTCGCGCTGGCTACGCTTGCTGGTGGCGCAAGCCATAGGCGAAATGGCGCGGTCGTCCGCCAAGCCGGAACGCCCTGTTTTGTTTCTTCTCGATGAATTTGCCGCGCTTGGTCGGCTACAGCCTATTGAGCGCGCTATGGGTCTGATGGCCGGTTACGGGCTGCAACTCTGGCCAATTTTGCAGGACATACACCAACTGCGCAGCCTTTACGGAACCCGCGCGGGGACATTCCTGTCCAATGCCGGTGTCCTGCAAGCGTTTGGGGTCAATGATTTTGACACTGCCGAAATGCTATCAATGACGATGGGGCGCGAAACAATTACCTATGAAACCGGCGGACAAAGCCAAAAGGATGTGATGCTCAAAGACCCTGAACGATCCTTAAGCAAAACCCAGCACCTCGCCACCCGCAATCTCATGGATGCGAACGAGATCATGCAGCTTGCTCCTGATACGCTGCTGCTGATGCGAGTTGGCGAGAGTCCGCTGATCGTCAGGAAATTGCGCTATTACGCAGACAAGGAATTTGCGGGGCTGTTCGATAGTGAGTGATTGAAAACAACTACAATACGCACCTTGGAAATCGCAGATAGAGCGATATTGTCTCCGATTAGAGCAAGCAACACAAGAGCGGCATCGGAAGTTATTCACTCAAAGGTCAAGTTTTGACTGGCTTGCGGTCAATAGCTTGCCAATTCTCTGAGCCATACCTAATATCGAAGGACTGAATGTGCAGGAACTACAATTAATGACGCAACTTGAAGGACAGTTACCAACGTCGGAGTTAGCGCCTGACGTTATCGCGTTCACCGGCATCTTCGATTTGACCGACCCATCCATATTCTTGGAATATAAGGACGAAGGCTACGAACCAGATTGGTGTCACGTTTCGGCAAAACACCATGCTTTGAGCAAAAATGGCAAGCGCGTTCATGGCTGGGCACTCTGGCAGTTTCCATCCGGCATAATGGGCGATTTCCATAGTGTTTGGGAGGATGCTGATGGGACGCTAATCGATATTACACCGCCTAAATATGGTGGCAACCAAATTTTGTTTGTTCGTGACCGCATTTCGGAAATCTACCAAATTAATGGTGTTTTTGCATTGCCTACTAATCGAATGTCGTTGGCTAACAGCCGCTTCTGGTGGGAAGGCAAACCGACACAAGAAGAAGTATGGGGATTGTTGGAAACCAACTCTCACTTGATCAATTATTGCTCAGCCCTAGGATTTGATCTAAATAACTTAGTGACGGATCCTATCCACGGTTGATACACTCGCTCAATTATGCCGACAAAGAGTTTGCTGGGATGTTTAATCCTTTGTGAGTTGACAGGCAGGATCAGTGCCAAAATTCGATATTAGTAAGCATGCAGTCGATTGCAGAAACCTGCTATCCGACCAGACGGCGCTACGTGACTAAAATTAGAAGATCGTAGAATGACTACTGTCAAAGCAATATAGTAACGAGGCTAACTTTCTTTCTAAATTCGTTTATTTTGTTGCTTGCCGATCATACATGGGGGCGATTTAGTACAATCTGAAATCCCAAGGAGAATATCGGGCATGACCTTTAAAAGCGAAGCGGAAATGCAGAGTCTAATCGAACAACTGCTTCAAGGAGGCAGCTTTGGTGACGCGATACGGGGCAAGAAACGAATAGAGCGCCTAGCTACACCTGCACCTGATGTACTTCCATTGTTCGCAATAGATCGTGTTGCTCGTTTGGCTATGATTGTCGCGGCACGGGATGCGCTCGCTGACATTGACGACCTTATAGTGCTCACCAGCGACGATAATATTTCGATGAGCAAAGGAGAGGGTCTTCGCCCAGATTTCATATGCATCTCCCCATCGACCAATGCAGTTTACCTTATTGAGCTAAAGAAGTCCGCGCAGACTGCACGAGAAGCCATTACTGAGCTTCTTGGCTATGAACATGAAATTAAAAACTACCTTCCTTTTCTCGCAAATTACGAACTCAATTTTGTTTTGATATCATCGGAATGGTCGACCCTTTTAGACCACAGCGCGATGTCAGCATGTTGCTGGTCACGCAAAAAATTGCTTTGCCTTGAGGTCGCTTTAGAAAACGATAATGTGGTGCTGACGCCACGGATACCAGGATCGTGGTCAATTACCGGTGTTACAGCCTTTCCTCAAGATAGCTTGCAGACATTTCAGCTCACACTTGAGGGGCCTGCGGTTGATGCAGATGGTGATCCCGATCCACGCCTATTCGTCGTCATGAGCTTACTCGCGCGTTCGGGTGATCGCGTCGGGGCGCATGGATTCGCCATGTTGTGGCGAGATCGCTTCGACAAGAGTGGTCAAACGTTTCACATTACAATTGGTGGGGTCGATACGGCGGCCTTTTTCGAGACAGCAATTGGCACTGGCATGATTGACCCCGATCAAGGACATTTGACCAAGCCACTCCAAGAGGCTTTGGCGGATGGCTGTAGAACCGCTCCATCGTCTGCAATCGCACTCGCTAGTAGTATCCGTCCTATTCTTGAAGAAGTTGCACCTGTCACGATGGAGGGCTTTTTCGATTGGGACACAGCTAAAGAGACATATTTTTGCCGGGCTGAACCAGTGACTTTCGAATTTTGGGGCATGCTTGGAGATCATGCTCGTGCATATCTTACTAACCCTGCTGTACGTGAGAACCGCCAATCCCTATTGGGTGGAGGGAGAATGGATTGGACTCACCCCATTCTGGGGTTATTTCTGCTTCAATCCTTTCGCGGTATTCAGTTTCTTCGCGATGGCGAAATTCGCCTCTCAGACGCTTTTGCCTTGGGTTCCGCACTTGGGATGGACGGGGGGCTTCGCGAGATCATCAATAATGCGGATGCGGCTCCTGTACTCCCCATGCTCGAACCAGCTTTTTTGTGGAACGCGTATTCTACTGCCCACATGCTCGAAGAGCTTTTGCTGGTTGTGGCTTCAACCCAAAGCATCCAGCCGTTAGATAAAATACACTTTTCGTTTCAAACTATACAACAACCGTCTGCAGAAACCGAAAAATTGATTCAATGGCTTACGACGGAGGTATTTCGAAAGCAGGCTAAGTTTATTGAGGCTTTCAATCTTGGGATGCGCGGCGGTGTTGCTTTTTCAACACCACTCAGGAAAGCGATAGGAAATCAATTTGAAGAATTGCGCACTAAACTCGCACCGGCCCTTGCAGGTTTTCGAGACTGGGCAATGTCGCTAGTCGCTGAAGCGACTGCCGATGGTCAACTCAACCACGAGCAGCAACTCTTGGCTGAACAAATTAGGACGAATACGGATTGCGACGATCAGGGTGCGCTTCTCGTTTTTCGGCTGCTCGACACCTTTCAGCCAGCATTAGCACACGATCTGAATGCAGTTGCGCCGAGTATCCATGATTGGGACTGGCTGAAGCAAGGAGTCCGCAAAATTAGGGAAACTGGAGGCCGACCGGCTATAGTATTAGGTGCCGACGGCATGCTTGGTACAATGCAGCTTACCGCACCAGAGCTTCTAATAATAGGCGATGTCGAAGATACCGAAAAAGAGGTGCTATTCCTCAATAATCTTTCCGGTTTGCAGATGCTTCTAAAGACAAGCTGGGAGGCTTTGGCACGCGGCGAACACTTTCCAGTTTTGGATAATGATTGCCCCAGTTAGCCATCATTTCACAACGGCCGCAAACTGACGATTCGTCCCCCGGTGCGGTGACCAAGCATAGCTAAGATCTCATTATAACTTTTGTTTCCAAGTCTTGCCTATAAAATTAAATCTAAGGTCGTAACGGACAGTTTGAAACCCTTCCCACTTGCGGTCAGTTGCAACTTTGAAACGACGACTAAAGTACAACCAGTGCGGGGCGGCAAAGCCGCCCCGCTGGATAGTCATTCGCCAGCTTCATCGTCCGCAGGCTTGCCCTTGGCTTTGGCGAGGATCGCGAAACCGTCCGCGATCAGGTCAACCGAATAGCGAGTCTGGCCTTCGACCTTGTAGCTCGACTGGCCGATGCGCCCGGTGATGCGGACAAGATCACCGATTGTGGTTTTGGCGAGCCGGTCGCGCAATTTGCCGAACAGGGTGACGCGATGCCACTGCGGATCGGACTTCCATGTTTCGCCTTCACGGCGGTTGTAATTGACGGCAACCGAGATGTGCGTGACTTTCTCGGCGGCGTCGATCTTGCCGAGGCGTCCGATGATGTGAAATTCTACGATATTCTGCACTGGTTTTCTCCTGATTGAGTGTCAGGCGAAATGTCCTGACGGACATGGCATGGCCGCGCGCCGCCTGCGCGCAAGCCAAAAAACGGAGGCTCCATTTATGGAAACCGTAGGCGTGAAACGCCAGTTTTTTGCTTGCGCGCATGAAGGCGGTGCAAGCGGCCAATTTCCGTCAATCAAGGACAGAAGCTGATACGCGGTTGGGATGTTTTGTGTGGAATGTGAATTCTTATCGTTGGCACTTGATATGTCGATGCCAGTCAGACACGGCTATAATATGTCGCTTTCCCGCTGCCGTGCTGGACAAGGTGGTTATCCGATACCAGCATCTGCAAATGCTTTTTCACCGTGTTGCGGTTTGCGTCTGCCAAGCCGACAATCAGGCTGACAGTAGGCGGACGTGCTGATGAATGTCCGACGATAGACCGCCGACTGTCAGTCGTTCAACTATTGCGTGATGGAACTAAGCCTGCTCGTGAGCGACAGCCGTTAAATTGACCAGCTGCTCCATGAACGTTGGACCATCTCCGTTCGCGAAACACTGCTCGTTCTCGCAGAATAGCACGAAGGCCCTTCCACCATGCTCTCGAGAGCTGTCATAAATTATGCCATCGATCTGCTCGCCGTTTGAATCAAGGAATACGCGACGGAAATATTCGGTGGCGATTTGGGTTGGTACATAATCGATATGCTCGCGGCCATCGCGCTGGATTGGCTGAACAATATCCTGCGCGAATGCATGTAGGAAGCGAAGCGGATGGATGCCGGAGTGGCCGCTCTCGTCGAACAGGCTCGGAATATCTGGTAAGTCGGCAAGGTCAAGCATACGCAGATCCCGCAATGGCTGGAATGTCCCGATAGATAGAACCTGACCTGCATGTAGCTGGGGATCTACGGTTTCGGCCCTAGAAGTATCTATGTCGAAAGCGCCATAGAACATGGCAATGCCTGCTGGACTCATCCGGTTGGCCTGAAGCGCGTGTTCTGCCGGTGGAGAGCCGATATCATTCCCAGTCTGGTAGGGAGCGGCACCGATGCGAATGCGGAAGAGGTCGGTGCCCGCAGGAATAGTGCGGACGAGTTTGAGATCAGCCAACTCGTCGTTGATGGTTTCGCCGATCGCTGCCAGCATTTTGGACGGTGGGATTTCGCTCATACCGTCGTCATGCGGAGCGAGGAACACGAAGCGCGTCTGGTGCTTTACAACATGCTTGAACCAGTCCCAACCCCATTCTAGTCGCTGGCTCTTATCGCCGACATAAAAGTCGCGTGCCACCCAACCGTCGTTCCCGATAGAATCGACGATGGCTTGGAGAATATCGGTGTCCTCGCTGATATCATAATCACCCAACACATCCCAAGTGTCTGTGATGTCTGCCTGATAGCCTCCTTCGGCGGTAATGTAAGAGATACCTTCTGAGTCAGGGTGGTTCCAGTCGAAACCAATGCCAGTGACAATAACGCCAATGAACTCGTCAAAACTGGCAGCGATAGGCTCATCAGACTCATTGCCGCAGAACGTGCAGCAATCGCTTTCGGCCCCGTCGGTGACCCACTGTTTGAGAAATGGATCGACCACGCAATCGGCGCAGATTTGCCCCTCGGCCTCCTCGTAGCCTCGCTCCCACTGCTGGAGTTGCCATTCCTTCGCTCTTCCCATCGACTTCGACTAAGCTCCATTTTTTATCATATTATGCGACATACAGAATCCACATAGCGGACATTTGCCAGAATTGGCAGGAATGTCCGCAACAGCCCAAGCTCTGCAAGAAAGCCGTCCGTCGCAAAAACTAACCAAAGGTTGTCGGTCGGAACAGTCCTTGAACCGATAACTCACGTGAGCCGAAATTCCCCACACATCCATATTTTTATCCAAAAATATCCGCAATGCCTGCGCAATGCGCGCTATCGGCACGACAGCCACAAGCTGACGTGCCGATTTCTGGCCGGTCGAATGACCGGCCTACGGCCCGACCATCAAGTCGGGCCGCGCGCATTTCAATCAAACATCTCAATCTGGTTGCGCATCGGATTCCAGAATCCGATGTCGAGCGGCTTCTGCGTGCGGCGAGGATGCATCGGCTGCTCGGCCAGCCAGCAAAGCCGTTCGCCCATGCTGACTGGCGCAACGCCGTCAATCATAATCTGGTCGGGGTCGGGCGGGCTCAAGGTGGGAAGGTCTTTGCGCTTCATGGCTCTGCCTCCACTCAATATTCATCGGACAGCATGATGGTCAGAACGCGCCGCGTGATGGCGGGATTGGCCGCATCCTCGCTGGCGAACTGCATATCGCGGTCGTAATAATCGAGTTTCCAGAACACTCGCTCGCGTTCCTCGTCTTGGCTACGCGGGCGCTCGGTCGTCCAGCTTCCATCGCCAAGCTGATAGATCGTCCCGAAATCGCGCTCGCCGTGCGGGTCATTGTCCTCGGTGAAAGCGTCATAGGTTTCGATCAATTCGCGCACCTGTGACTGGTCATCTTCGGGCAGCGACCGAAAACCAACGGTGGCAACGGCGGTGCAAGCAATGCCCATTGCTCGCCGTGCAAGATCGTTCAATCGGGCAATCCGCGCCGTTTGTTCCCGCGCTCCGGCCCTATTCTCAATGACATTGCTCATCGGACCAACCCCCTGCGAGTTTCGCAAATCAAGACCAACGCCCCGAAATCCTCGCGCTCGCCAAGCTGGTCAGCAATTTTGCGCACACAGGCCAGCGGCAAGCCGTTCTCGTTCGCAACACCGCGCAAATAATCGTCCCGCGTTTCCGCTCCGCACTCGCGATACATTAATTGTAAATCACACATTTTCTTCCTCCTCTTTGGGCTGAAAGCCGCACTGACTGCGACATGCGGCTCTGCCTTCCGGCGAGGATGGGAGGGGGAGGGAAAGTTGAATCGTTGCCTTGGCGCGGGCCAGCGGGCGTAGCCCGCCACACGGGGGCGACTATTCTGCTTTGGGAAATGAGAGGGCGAAGCCCTTGGCATTCCCATTAAATAAGAAAACGGAGCCGATCAGACTCTATCAGCCGCAACGCGGCACAAACACGGCACCCTTGCACGGCGCGACGCCAGCCGGACGCCCTGCGCGCGGACCTGTGGGCCAGCGGGCGTCCGGCCAGTCGAGAGGCAAGAGTGCCTGCGGGTCAGAACACAAACACCGCACCCCCAAGGAGCGCAGCGGGAAAGAGTGCGACCTTAGAAAATCCCGCTCATTATCCCACGCTCCTGATCGTCACCCGAAGGGCCAAGACTACAGGCTTGGTTCGCGTAAGCGGATAGAGCGGGTCGCCGTCAGGCAGTGCCCAATCACTTCAAATCCTCGTGATTGTTAACAAGTGGACCAGATGAGCCTAATCGCAATGGAACACCTTGATTTACCTTGCAGGCTTTCTGTGGCAATCCTGAAACACTAACGACTGCGAATCCAATCATTTGGGCGTGTCGTTGGATCAAAAAAATGGTTATGAGCGGCCGTTGATAATCACAATGTAGGGGGTAACTGAAACTCAATGAAGTTGGTTCTAAAATCAATCGCCAAATCTCTGACTCCCTCATTGAAGGCTCACAAGCCATCGCGCGTCGTGTTCGACCAGTTCAAATCCGGTTTCGCGCAATATCTTGATGTAATTAATCACGAAGAATCCGAGGAGAATCTGAAAACCCATCTCATGACGTTTCTCGGAAAGCTCTATGGAAAAGAGCACCTGATCGAACAAATGGAACAGGTTGATTTTGTAATCCGGACTGGCGGCAAAACATCTCCTGCTGGCGTATTATTCGAACACAAACGCAGCAGCAACACAGCAGAGTTCATTTCGAAAGCAGATTGCAATCGTAAATCAATGCATGAGCTTGTTCTCTATTATATGCGCGAGCGATCAAAGGGTAATACCGATATAAAACACTTAGTAATTTGTTCTGAAGTAGAATTTTTCATATTTCAGGCGAAGTTCTTTGAGAGAGCATTTTTCAAAAATGCATCTTTTCAATCTGATTATACTGCTTGGGCGAACGGACTGAAATCAGATTCAACAACTGACTTCTTCTACAATCAGATTGCAAAACCTCGCATCGCGCTGCTGGATAGCGAGATTGAAGCCACATATTTCAATTTGAAGGCAGCCAAGGCGGAATTAGAATCAGGGGCGCTCGAAAAACAGCTATTGCAGCTTTTTAAAATTCTTGGGCCGCAACATTTACTGATGTCGGCGTTGGCCAACGACAGCAACAGCTTGAACAAAGCATTTTATGATGAACTGCTCTACATCATTGGTTTGGAAGAGAAAAAAGAAAGCGGAACTCGCATCATCGACCGATTGCCTGAGAGCAAGCGGAGCAGTGGTTCCCTTATTGAAAACACCATCGCAAAACTAATTTATGAGGATGATTTCACCAGCGCTAAACTGATTGAGGGTTATGGCGTAAACACTGATAAACGGGCATTTGGCGTCGGCTTGGAACTTTGCTTAACATGGATAAACAGGCTACTTTTCCTCAAATTACTAGAAGCGCAGATAGTCAAGTTTCACGGTGGTGATAACACCTACAAATTTCTCAATTTGCAATCGGTTCCTGATTTTGATGAGCTTTCAGACTTATTCTTTATGGTGTTGGCAATACCCCAAGAAGATCGGCCTGAGCATATTCAGATTAAATTTGCTAAAGTTCCGTATCTAAATAGTTCGCTTTTTGAGAAAACTGAACTTGAAAAGATTCTAGGCGTCGGTTCGCTGAATGCAAACCATCAGCTATCACCGCATGGCAAAACGGTTTTAAAAGACAGCAAGCAAAAGAAGCTGGTAACGCCATTGCCAACCCTAGGCTATGTTTTTGATTTCCTCGATTCATACGATTTTGGGGCTGTCGGAGGCAGCGACGTTCAGGAAGAAAGCAAAACGATAATTAACGCATCGGTCCTTGGTCTAATTTTTGAAAAGATCAACGGATACAAAGAAGGCGCCATATTTACCCCAGGTTATGTGACAATGCACATGAGCCGACAGGTCATCGAAAAAACAGTATTGGAAGCATTTGCAAAAACGTATCCGCAATGGACGCTTAATGAGATCGACGATCTCAACAATCAAATGGATCGTTCGAAAGAGAACATACTCAGTTACAATAAAATTATTGACGATCTGAGAATTTGCGATCCTGCGGTCGGATCGGGACATTTTCTTGTTTCATGCCTTAATGAGATCATCGCTTTAAAATCGCGTTTACGAATACTGGCAGATATTGAGGGCAAACGAATAACGGATTATGAAGTTTCTGTCGATAATGATGAGCTAATCATCCTCAAATCCGACACCGATGAAGTTTTTAACTACCAAGTGGTAAATGGCGCGGTTCCAAAAGCACTTCAATCTGTTCAAGAAACAATTTTTCATGAAAAGCAAAAGGTAATCGAGAATTGCCTTTTTGGCGTTGATATCAACCCCAATTCTGTACGCATCTGCCAGCTTCGACTTTGGATTGAGCTGCTAAAGAATGCATATTATCGCGATGGCAATGGGGTAGATCTAGAGACCCTTCCGAATATTGATATAAATATAAAGGTTGGTAACTCGTTGCTCTCTCGCTTTGAGCTTGATCAGAATTTGTCACTTGCATTCAATAAGGCTGGCTTAACGGTTACAGAGTATCGTCAACTCGTTGCAGACTACAAAGCTAGCAAGGATAAAGCCGTCAAACGGCAACTTAACGATAGGATTTCGAAGGCTAAAAAACGTTTCGAGAACGAGGCGTTGGGCAATTTAACCAAAAAGATTGATGCAGAAATTGCTCAGTTGAAGGCAGATGAGGCTCAGGCAGATTTGTTTGTTATGGGCGAAGAGCAGTTATCCAATCAGGCTGACAAAATTGACGGCATCCGGGCACAAATCGCTGCAAAGGAAGAACAAAAAACAGACGTTATTCAAAACAAAACCTTCCTATCTGCGTTAGAATGGCGATTTGAGTTTCCCGAAGTGCTTGATGACAAGGGAGCATTTCTTGGTTTTGACATCATTATTGCTAATCCGCCTTACATGCGCGTGCAAGAAATTGAGGATACCCAACCTCTGCAAAAGAAAATTTATGAATCACGCTTTAGCACGGCGAGAGGCTCATACGATTTGGCAAATTTGTTCTTTGAGCTTTCCGGGTGGTTGGCCAATCCAGTTGGTCACAACAATATCTTCATTTTTCCGCACAAGCTCTTCAATTCAGCCAATGGCGAGGCCTTGCGCGAATATTTGATGAATACCCGAGCGCTGAAGAGCCTAACGCATTTTGGTGCCAATCAGATTTTTGATAGCGTTCTAACCTATACCTGCATCGCGCTCTTTAATACGACGCCTAGCCAAACTTTTCAATTTCGGCGCTACCCTTTAGGATCAGACATTGAGATCAGTCTCGACAATGATGTGAATTTGGTCACCGTAAATCTGTCAGAAATTGCAAGTGCATCGAAGTTATATGGGAGTAACCAGTGGATATTTTTCGATAACCCTGAAGGTTTTAAGGTCTTCGAGACTATTTATAAAGAATCGGAAAGGCTAGAAGATAAACTGGATGTGTTCGTAGGACTACAAACTAGCCGCGATATTTTGTACGTCTCTCGCAAGATAGCCGAAAATGAGAACAGCTATACTTTGATTGTAAATCCAACAAATAAGAATGTAAAACCACCGATTGAATCCAAAGAATTCAAGGTTGAAAAGCAATTTTTCCGACCATTTTTGATGGGTGGCGATGTCCATCGCTATGAAACGCTGACTACGGATCGGTTGGTGTTTTTCCCTTACCTGTTAGATGTCAAAGCTGCCGCCGCAAAACTGGTCTCGATGAAAGATCTTGAAGTTGAGTATCCGCTTACTCACACATTTGTAAAACATTATGAAAAGGCGTTTGAGGCGAGAGAGAACGGCAAAGCTGCACAGGCTGACGAACCGTTTGCATATCTTCGGGTTCAGAATCTGAATAGGTTTGACCAGCCAAAGTTAACATCAATGGAGATTTGTTCCAAACATCCCAACGTAGCGTTGAACGATGGTGGAATATACCATTCCACAACGCTTTATAGCTTTGTCAAAGGGGATAGTACCTCTGAAAGCTATGAGTATTTCTCGGCAATATTGAATTCAAATTTGTTCTGGTGGTTTTTGAAAATGACTGGGGATACACTTCAGGGGGATGCACGGCGCGTAAAAACTAACTACGTCAATCCGTTCCCGTTGCCCGAAAAGCCAGATGCCGCCGTTGAAGTCCAGTTGGCTAAGCTGACTAAAGCAATGATTGCCGCAAAAGCTAAGCCGGGGAAGCCAGAGAAAATCGGTGATTTGGAAGCAAAGATAAACAATGCCGTATATGCGCTGTACGGCCTCAATGCAGATGACGTTGCAATTATAGAACGCACACTAGATCCCGATTTGGTCTTAGTTTGACACTTTTGTAATCTACTAAGGATGAAGATAAAATTAGTAAGGCGGGCTTCGTTGAAGTTCTTCAGACTCCCAATTCGATCTCATCCTCTGCAAACCAACCGTTTTCGATCATACTAGTCTTCACAGCTTCGGGGTTTTCGGAATATGCCACTAGTGCTAGGCTTTGCTCGGCCCGGCTGCACGTCACATAGAGTAGTCGCCGGGTACGGTCGATAGAGCTATCTTTACCTTCTTCAATATTTTTGAGGTCAGTGGCCGACAATTCTTTGTCACCCAATAGCTTCCCATATCCAAACATGAAACCGCGAGCCTCGTTGTCATCCATGATAACCATAACGCGCTGGAACTCCAATCCTTTCACCCCTTGATGAGTATCGAATGACGCCAAACCGGTTACATACTTTCGGTAAATGTCAATTTCAGCAAATGGAGCCTGCATTAGAGAAAGCAACGCGGCTACCCGTTCAGGGACCGGGTCTTGCTTTTCATCTTCTTCGGATGCCCTCTCAGCCTTCATGACCGCGACTACTGGGATGAGAGAATCGGGCAAATCAAAAAGTTTATGTTCTGCCACGCAGCTTAGAACAGCACCGCAAGTAGGCTCGCCATCATGCCATTGCTCCATCAGAGCCTCTACACCCGTTTGAGCTTTTTTCAATAATGTACCAGGATCGGATTCTTCTTTGAGCGCGTTTGCGGTCAGAAGCGGTGAGGCCTTCCGTAGTATACGCGCGACAGAAAATTTGTCGTCTACTCGCTGGGCTTCCACCAGCGGTAATACCGACTGTATGAAAAAACGCATTGGAGGAAGGCTGCCGTCCAGTAAACCTGTGCGCCAGTTATCAATACCGTAAAGGGGGCTGAACACATTCTCAAACCCTAGTCGCTTAGCAGACATATGATGTTCAAGCGTGAGCATTTTGCAGGTTTCGCTGTTTTTCCAATTGGTATCGTTCGTCACCTCCGCCATTCGAGTGCGAATGCTATTTTCCACACCCATGCGGTCTTCGGTGTTCGCGGTCCTGATGAAAAGTCTAACCTGACCATCAATAGCATCAGTTCTTGGCTCTTGCGTGTGAGTGTCAACGGTTTCGCGTATCTTGTTTATGAGCCGCACAACCCGTTTAGGGCAACGGTGGTTTAGCTTTTTTGACGGTTTTCCCCATGTATCAGGGAGTTCATCTTCGATACGTTCCTTCCCATCGGCGTATATCCGCTGCATAGTATCTCCAACGAGCCCTAGTGCAAATCGGTTTGAATGCTCGCGAGCAACGATGAAGAGAGAATCAATGAGATGACGATTGGTATCTTGGCTTTCATCAATCAAGAGGAAAGGGAAGCGCCCAACTAAAATCCAGCACATGGTGGGCTTCTCTGAAATGAAAGCCGAGCAGATCGATATGACTTCTGAGTGGTTGAGTGAATTCGGTTCGGAGTTTTCACCATTTGGGCTGTATGCAAAGGAACGAATGGAATCGAGCCGCTCCAACCTCTTGGATTTAGACTCGATCTTAGCTTGTCGTGTTATTGAAGCCTTAGTACCAGCGCGCCCTTTGGCCTCCTCGTCGCGAAGTTTTTGGATATCGAGACTTAGGTTCTCTCGAAGCCACTCGCGGATGTCATGGTGAAATCCCTTTATCAATTCCCAAGCGAAACTGTGAATTGTAGAGACGTAGAAAAGCGGGTGGAAGTCTATCCTTCGGTTGATTTCATCACATGCCGCATTGGTATAAGTTATCACAGCGACGCGATGGCCATCTAGCGCAAGTTCTCGTCCATAATTTTCACGAACGTAGTTCAATGCGCTAATTAGCGAGCGTGTTTTGCCCGAGCCAGCACCGGCGAAAAGGAAGAAGCTCTTCGGGCTATCGGGATTTAGGTATCCAGCGATCTCAGCATCAACCGGATCGTCCATCGTGACGTTGGAATCTACTGTTACTTCGCTTGTCATGAGGCCGGTTGTTTTGCCGTTTTGTCATCGGCAGCAGAAATCGAAATACCCAAGTCCTTTTGTCGTTCCTTTAATTGTTGCGACAGCCATTTCAAACCATCCAGAATATAGAATGGAGGCTTTAATTCTTTAGGATTTTCAAGTTCTAGCAAACTAAGCGCAAACTCAGCCTTTCCTCCATTTTCAAGCGCTTTGAGAACAGTTTTGCTCAAGCTGTCGAGATTTTCGGATTCTTCAACGGCCGACCTAAATTTTTTCCACAAGCCTTTGCCTGTAGTTTTTGCGAACAGTTCGTGATTTTCCATAACTAACGCGTCTTCTAAAGTGTTACATAAGGCCTCAGATTTATTACCTTTGAATTCGATCTCGACCGGGCATTGGTAAGCTGCACGTACTGCAAAGCGCTGACGTTCGTACCATTTGCCTTTCTTCTCCGGCGCTAGGTCAATCAGAGTATCCAAGTCATCCTCTTCTGGACACCATGATTTTAGTGTCGGATTACGTGATTTAAGGCCCGCCGCCCTTTGCGGGACCGCCTTCTTTCCATCCGCGCCCTTAGCGTCGAGATCAGAAATGAGGAGGGTGGTTAAACCAAGTTGCTCGATTAACGGTTGAAGCCTGTGAGCATGACTTCCGCCAATTTCCAACCAAGTAATGTAGCACTCATGCAATGAAGTCAGATCGGGGTGATTTCGAACAAAGAACGGCACCAATATGCGCTCTGCTGGCCCCTCAACAAGAACGGCGGCATCCGCAAAAAACAGATCGCAATGGGTCACTTTGATGTACCGGGTGACAAAACGCTTAGTCTCAACGTCTTTTCCAAAGACAGAACCCAAATCTATAACGCAAGAAAGTGGAATGATTTTTTCTGCTGCGGGTAGCCGGCGAAAATACCTAAGATGATCGAACTCGCACTCATGCGCAATATGACTTGAATGAGTACTTACAATAAGTTGGGTTTTCAGATCAGTCGGTAGCTCAAGCATTTTATGCTTACGCAGAACCTTATACGCCTGACGAATAAAAACCTGTTGTACTTGGGTGTGTAGATGGGCTTCCGGCTCTTCGATCAACACAAGATGAAGCGGCGGAATGAGCGTTTCAGATGCACTGCTTGATTGGATACCAGCTTTTCCGACGCGCATCCAAGCATCCCTGAAACTCATGAGCCGAAAAATCATAGATATTAGGTTCTGGTATCCAAGGCCGTTAGAGTCTTCCGGTAAATTCAGTTCAAACTGATTTTGTCCATCTTCGGTTGCAACAACATACTGCACAGCCGCATCATGATTTAGACCATCGACTGGCTTTAGCCGGGATGAAACTTTTAATTTTGGATCAGTTACACCGGGATATCCCATCCCTTCGACCTCTTGTATCGCCGCAGAGAACCCGTCACCTAGTCGCTCATCAAAAGCCTGCTGTGCCTGCTCAATGGCTCTCAGCGCGGCAATGTCCTTAGGGTCAGGGTTCTCAAATGGATCGAGGTGTTTGTTCCAATAACGCCTGAGTTGATCGGACATTCGTCTAGTGGAAGATGAACCAACCAAAGAATTTCCATCATCAAAATCACGCGAACCATCAGAATGCCCGAAGCCACGCTGTGCGCCAATCTCATCTATCCTAATAAGCCCTTTGAATGGCTCCCCGTCGATAAACGGCGAGTCTTCCGATAAGTACTGCGGTTTCGCTTCGCCGTGATCGGGTTTTTTTAGTTTGGCCGGGTCGAGAATGTAGGATTTTACGGTGAAATACGCACTAAACCGACGTTGAAGAAAATCAGTAAGCGAACGAGGCCAAAGGAGCAGTCTCTTTGGTTTTGCTTGGGTATCTTCAACTTTTTGGTCAACCTCATCAATCTGCCGCGCATCATCGCGTGCGGCAAGATAATTCTTCTGAAGGTTAATAGCATCCTTTGGCTCAAGTTGCAGCCGTACTCCAAGTTTTCCACCATCCCAGTCAAGCGTTGGGATCAGTTTTTGAACTAAATGTGCTTCGCTCTTTTCAGCATTGAGCCAGACATCGAGAAACGGAAGCAAAGACTCCCAGTTAGACGCGGGAAGCGGTTCATTCTCATTTTTTGCCTGTTCCCAAGACGCCCCCATTTCATCAATTACCGGCCAGTGCGAAAGAGTGAAGTCGTTGAGAGAGAACCGTACCCGTTCTTGCTCTACAAGAAAATATCTCAGAGCCAGCATCGCAGAAGTCTTGCCACTGTTGTTCGCCCCGACGAAAACTGTCGTCTCATTAGATATGCCAATTCGTACAGACTTCAGCTTTCGAAAATTTGCGATTTCTATGATTTCAATGTGCATCCGATATTTTCTTTTAAATTGCTCTTGTCAAAATAGGCTAGCTATCCAAACTGAATACAGAAATAATTCCATGAAGCTACATTATCCGCTTTCAACTCGCCAGCGGCGAAGCGAAACGGAACGAAGAAGAGCGCAAAATTGGGGGTGAATCGAGGCTCGTCTCCCCTGTTTCCCAACTCTGCTTGGCTTATATCCCGATCAAGTGCGCCAGCGGCGCATCGAGATATAGCCAAAAAGGCTTACATAGCAGGGCGCATTCAAACTTGATGCGCCACAGGTCTGCCAAGCAAGCCACACCGCTTCGCTCGACCAAGAATGCCAGCGGCATGGCGGCGAACGGCGATAATTAAGTCCGCGCTGCACATCGCAGCCCGACGCTGGTTTTATGAAAACTCATAAGAGGCGAATGATTACCCCCGTGGCGTTCGCGTTCGGCGAACGGGCTTTGTCGCGAGCCGCGCCTTTGCACCCGCCGAAGCTTTGGCCGTGCTGTCACTGTCAGCAAGATCGGTCATCATCGGTTCCCATCCGCTCATTCCCTGTAACACGCGGTCGGCATGTTTGATGGTATTCACATGGCCATAATGCTGCTCGATCATTTTGACTGAAGTGCCCATCTGCTCGGCGAGGATATAAACATCGACACCTTCACTAAGCCGGAAGGTGGCATAGGTGTGCCGGAAACAATAAGTTGAACGCGGTGTCCCGTTTGGCCCGATTTTGAGTTCCGCGTGGGTCAGTAGTTTTTCGACGGCATCTTCGAAGAGATATTTGGCAGGCTTGCCGCTGATGATTGTGAATACCGGATCATCGGGAAGAGTAGCTTTCGAGATCGCGCGAATGCGATCAAGATAATCGCCCACGCTTTTGGGGGCTACCAGCTTGCGCGATTTGGCTTTGCCTTGGACGAACAGAACAATGATTTCTTTCCCGTCGCGATCCTTGGCAGGCATGATGTCGCGCCAGCGCAAATTCTTGGCCTCGGGCGGGCGCATCCCCGTGTTGCACATGATAAGCATGAAATTGTAGCACATCGTGCGCGCCCACGTTCCGGGCGCGGTCGTGGCCTTTTTGATCCAAGCGCGTCCCGCAGTATGCAGCTTGCGATATTCCTCCAGCGTGAATTCATCACGGCGCATGGTTTTGAGTTTGGGTTTACTCTCGAAACGCTGGTTTGCTGGAACATAGCGTTTGCGGATGGCAAAGTTCATGGCCGCGTTGAAAGCGCCCATTTCAAAGCTGATAGTGGAATCGCTGATCTGGGCGCGATGGCGTCCCGTGCCGTTCTCGCGCCGCCAAGTCGGATACGCTGCCCAGCGATCTTGACCCACCAAATGAATCTGTGTGCTACCGACATAATGGTCTAGCGCACCAAGCAGCACATTTTTGAGATTTTTGACCCGCGCTTGGGAAATCTCGCCTGTATCAGCGCGGCGCTGCTGCACGGCAAGAAATTCTTCCGCGACTTGGCGGAAGGGCCGGTTGAACACCGGCACGTCATGCTTGAGCCGAAATCGCACATCGGCGTCGTGATCGAAAGCACGGTCGCGCGCGGCATCCCGGTCGGGCGTCCCCAATGATATGGTCTTATAGCGGTCGTCCTTCGGCAGCTTAATCCGGCAGTAAAAATTGCGATGCGTCACATCGCCTCGCCGGAAGATTATAAGTCCGGGTTTGAGTTCTTCCTTATCGGTGATAAACGCCATCGCCATGCTCCACTGTGCAGAATCCGTGCAGATCGGCGGGCTAAGTCATTGATTTGCCGTATCTGTGTAGGCTCTGTGTGGATGTTTATATATGTTTTTGTTGTTTATTCATAGAACTTTAGTTAGATACTCTCATCCTGAACTTGTTTCAGGATCCATCGTGCAAAAAGCGCAACCTGCGCGGCTGGTGAAATAGATCCTGAGCCGTTAGGCCACCGAAGGTAAACGGGTTCAGGATGACGAAAGAGGGAGCGGGGCGGCGCTTTACTACACTATCTCCACTCTGGATGCTGGACAACGGCCAGCATCCAGAGCTCGAAACGCAAGTCTATAACGATTGGGACCGGGGTGGCCACGCACAAAGGCGTGACGACGGATAGCAGCAGGCAAAATATCCCCCTATTCAAATGCCTACTTCGCGCGACAATGGCTAATCCCGGTATTCGCTACGAGGGCCATGGTGAGTCGAGGTGATAAAATTTACAAGATGTTACATTGTCCATAATGGATGTTTTTAGTGAAAATGGTCCGTTTTGGAGGTTTTATCGCAGGTCGAAAATATCATGGGTTGCGGATCAAATTGGTGGCGCAACCACCCTCTTGTCATGATGAACCACCCGCCGTCTATATTCGAAGAACCTCGTCATCCTGAACTTGTTTCAGGATCTCTATAGATTGTCCGCTCGTCTGATTGGATCCTGAAACGAGTTCAGGATGAGAGTATTTAACTAAAGTTCTATGATTAAACAACAAAAACATATATAAACATCCACACAGAGCCTACACAGATACGGCAAATCAATGACTTACGCCGCCAATCTGCACGGATTCTGCACAGTGGAGGATGCGATGGCGTTTATCACCGATAAGGAAGAACTCAAACCCGGACTTATTATCTTCCGGCGTGGCGATGTTGCGCATCGCAATTTCTACTGCCGGATAAAGCTGCCGAAAGACGACCGCTACAAGACCATTGCATTGGGGACGCCCGAGCGGGATGCCGCGCGCGACCGCGCTTTCGATCACGACGCCGATGTGCGTTTTCGCCTCAAGCATGACGTGCCGGTATTCAACCGGCCCTTTCGGCAAGTGGCGGAGGAATTTATTGCCGTGCAGCAGCGCCGCGCTGACACGGGCGAGATTTCCCAAGCACGCGTCAAAAATCTAAAAAATGTGCTGCTGGGTGCGCTAGACCGTTATGTGGGCAGCACACAGATTCATTTAGTGGGCCAAGATCGCTGGGCGGCTTATCCAACTTGGCGGCGCGAGAATGGCAAGGGACGGCATCGCGCACGGATCAGCGATTCCACTATCAGCTTTGAAATGGGCGCATTCAATGCGGCCATGAACTTTGCCATCCGCAAACGCTATGTTCCAGCAAACCAGCGTTTCGAGAGCAAGCCCAAACTCAAAACCATGCGCCGTGATGAATTCACGCTGGAGGAATATCGCAAGCTGCATACTGCGGGGCGCGCTTGGATTAAAAAGGCTACAAATGCCCCCGGCACATGGTCGCGCACGATGTGCTACAATTTCATGCTTATCATGTGCAACACGGGGATGCGTCCGCCCGAGGCCAAGAACCTTCGCTGGCGCGACATCATGCCTGCCAAGGATCGCGACGGGAAAGAAATCATTGTTCTGTTCGTCCAAGGTAAAGCCAAATCGCGCAAGCTGGTAGCCCCCAAAAGCGTGGGCGATTATCTTAATCGCATTCGCGCGATCTCGAAAGCTACGCAACCTGATGATCCTGTATTCACAATTATCAGCGGCAAGCCTGCCAAATATCTTTTTGAAGATGCCGTTGAAAAACTGCTGACCCACGCGGAACTCAAAATCGGACCGAATGGCACACCGCGTTCAACCTATTGCTTCCGGCACACCTATGCCACCTTCCGGCTTAGCGAAGGTGTCGATGTTTATATCCTCGCTGAGCAGATGGGCACTTCCGTCAAAATGATCGAGCAGCATTATGGGCATGTTAACACTATCAAACATGCCGACCGCGTTTTGCAGGGCATGAGCGGATGGGAACCAATGATGACCGATCTGGCTGAAAGTGACAACACGGCCAGAGCGTCGGCGGGGGCAAAGGCGCGGCTCGCGGCTAAACCCGTTCGCCGGACGCGAACGCCACGGGGGTAAATTCCTATCCCCTATCGGATAACTCCGTCAGGGTCCCTTAGCGATATTTTGTTTCTCTTATAGCCGGTCGCCGACATGCCGCTGGCATCCTTGTTCGTGCGAATGGGTTTAGCTTGCTTGGCAGACGTGTGGCGCATCGAGTTTGAATGCGATCTGCCATACAAGCATTTCAGCCTATTTCCGATGCGCCGCTGGCGAACTTGATCGGGATATAGGCCAAGCAGGATAGGGATTAAGGGGAAACGAGCCTCGATTCACCCCCAACTCTGCGCTCTTCTGCGTCCGCATCCGCTTCGCCGTTGGCGAATTAAAAGTGGATATGGACGCGACTCCCGGCAATCTATTGGCGCTCAATACCCTTCATTCCAAGGCACAGCCACCAAACCGTCTTTTCGAACTGTAATTGCGTCCTTCCCGCCCGGAATTGCTATTGATTCCATTGGCTGTGGTGATCCCACAACGACCATGCCCGAAATTGATGGCGTCTTCCCAAGGTTAAATCGCTTCTGGAGGTCTACAGCGTGCTTTCGAATATAATCGACGCGAGTTAGATGCTTCATCAAATTATCTGGCTTGCCATTCGACTTGGGCTTCCCTTGGTATTCTGACAGACGGCGTGCTGTCTCACCCAACGTCCTGCACATTTTCAAGTCCTTCGCTTCTATCACCCATACTCTGGTTTGATCGGGTGAAAGAACCAGAACATCAACATCCCCGAGCCGTTTGACATCATCTGTCCCCTTGTGATTCAGACACCACGTTAGCTTGGCAGAGGCGTGAGCTTCCAGACCCATTGAAATCAATTCGCGGGCCAATTCATCGTTGAAAGCGAGTCCGGTTTCGTCTCCACGCTTGCTGGCGAATTTCTGCATCTCCCGGCTGGACCAAAATTCATTCTGGAGGCCGCCTGTTAAGGCTCCACCCAAGTTGTGGAACACGCTTCGCTCAACCACGCCGGGCGCTATCATCAATAGTGGGTCATCATCATCATCTAAAGCGACAATCGGGCGGCCAATGAGCGAATAGCGACGGTCAAATTTAGCGAGGTCGTAGTCTCGGGGAATTGCCCCGACGTGAGTCGTAGTCCATCCAGCGCGGCAGCGAAGTGTGTAACGATCAATCAAGGGCGCGAGGTCTCGCAACTGTTCGTCCTGTCCGTTTACCGCCATTCGAAGCTCTGATCGCCGCATCGAAAAAACACTGGCATCGACAGTTTCGGCTATTAACGCGAGTGCGTTAGCAAATCCGACATATAAATCGTCTTCGACTCCGAATTCCGCGACAATGGCTGAAGTTAGTGCATCACCCGGATCAGTAATTCCCTCAGTGCCTTCTTCGGTATCGACGTGCGATTCAGATTTGGCGTCACGTTCGGATTGATGCCGTGTCTCGGCTGTTTTTTGTAGGCTTTCCTCCTCGAACGACCGGTCAAGCAGCACGTCACCAGTTGGCGCGATTCTGATCTCGGCCTTGAGCCACCCACCTTCTAGCGCTGGGATCGTGTCGGCGTTCTTGAAAAGCAGTGCCGCATGGGCTTGGAGTTCGTCGAAATCGAAATAGCCTACCGACCGTCCCCCCGAAATCGGAGATTCTGCTACTGCAAGTTCCACCAACATTGTTGCCGCACGAATGACGGCATTGGCCATACCGCCTTGATTGAAGCTTACGTCAAAATCTTCTTGCCGACCGTGGATAGATTGCAACGCCAAAGCGCTTTCCTGCCAGCCCCTTCCTTCTCCTTGAGCCGCTTGGATAGCGTTCAGACACGTGCTGACGAGGCTTTGACGGTCAAATTTCGCCACCTCGGTCAAAAGCGAACGGAGCAGCCAATTGTGTTGGTCATCAAGAAACGCGCGGCAGCCGGCCTTGCCTTCGATCAGATAGCCATCCGACCTTTGCCGACTTCGCCAACCCAGCCCCGTCTTGATCAATGCCCCAGCAGACTTAGGGATCGCCCGAAAACGCGGCACCAATCCAAGGGCCTTGAGCATATCAATCGGGCGCTGCGCGAGAAAAGAATGTCGCCATCGCGCAAATGGGCTTCCTATTCCGCGAACGGCGAAATCAATCAGATCAACAGGTGGAATCGCCGTTCCAGTCGCGCTGGCAACACCCGATAAGAAGTTTGCTATTAGCACCGCTTCAGCGATATTTTCTTTGCGCTGCAAAGCCACATGCCATGCAGGTTCTGCAAATAGCCCGATGCAACCACTTACATGGTCCCAACCGACGCTCACCGTCTCCAAGATTTCAGTATCGGTCATGTCCTGAAGGTCGCGATCTTTTTGGAAGCCGACGACAAACCTGATCAGAATAGGTTTATGCAGCTGTAAGTCGTAGTGACCCAGAAAAGGATTGAGCAAACGTCCGGCCCACGCAAGCAGCGCAGACCATGTTTCGTGTGCATCGAATGAGTTAGGGTCGTCGCGACCAGTCATTAGCTGAACCCAGACAATGCCGCGTTCGCTTTCCACCGCAGCCATCAGCACACCGGACTTTGCCGCCGCCATCGACGCATAGACAGGTTGCCGCCCCGAAAAATGGCTTTTGGGGTCCAGTCGCATCACGAGCAGCGGATCGCCTTTGGGGGTTGGCAAGCAACGCCTTCCCAGCGCTTCGACTGCCTCTCGGCGCGCTTCGAGCAGCAAGTTGGAATCGAAATAAATTGTTGTTGGCGGTTGGGCGTCCAAGACATGTTCGGGCACGAACATGTAGTTCGTGTTGCGCCACCATTCAAAAAGATTGAGCAGGCCGTTGGCGTTTTGAAAATGAAACCCTTGGCTAGTAACAAGTTCATGCTGCTTGTCCATTCGCCAGATGTCTTCGATTTTCCCGTCTTCGCAGACACCGAGAAACATTGCATCTTCGGGTTCCATGAAGATTACCCGCCAACGCGCAAATGTGCCGCTGCGAGGCCAGCTAAACGAATGTCCCGATCCCCAACCACTTAAGAACACGAAAGTGACTCCGTCTACGAAGTCGGCTTTGCTCTCGATCTCAGTCTGCGCTTTCAAAATCGTTTCGGCTAAAGCATTGCCGAAAAGGTTGTTGCCAACTTCGCTATCCGCACAAAACGCGTTCTGCGGCCATTCGCCAAAGTGATCGATCGCTTGAAGAATGTGAACATACCTTCCTGGACACAATTGCTTGATGTGCTCCCGGCAAAACCCGCTCGTTCCAAAGCCGCTAAGTGGTCCAGTTATTCGAATAAAGCTGCCGGTTTCTATGATTTCGGAATGCGCTAGCAACAATTTCCGACGGAGTGCGTTGCCTTGCCCCCCAGCTATTGCGGTGTTGATCAGATAACCGCGCACTGCGGTTGAAAGGTTAGTTGGTCCAACAATGGCAATGCCGGTCTGTGTCTCGACGAGAGGTTTAAATTCAAGCGCAGAATCACCCAACGCCTTTTCCAGCAAAGTCGCAAATTCTGATTTTTGTAATATAAACGGCGTCAGCCAATCTTTCGAAATGCCAAGTTCCGCCAATTCGTTCCAGCCAAATTCAACCCGCGCCTTCGCGTTCGACAGCAACCCCGCGCCAGTTAGAGGCATAGTCTTTCGAGGGTTACTGACGCCCATTGCATTTGGCCCGAGATTAGATCGTTGACAGACCACATCCGAAATCAACAGCAGCGCATAAGCACCCTCAATAGCCGCTTCTTTTTGATCATCATCGGGTAGGTGTTCGAACGCGCGCACGACCGATTCCGTATGATGAGCAGCTTTCTCCCAAAGCCCAGTAAGCATCAGAAATTCGCCGCGCGACGTGGGCACGGCTGAAACCATCACGTCTTCAAGAGGATCTTCGAGCCGATTCACGCGACTTTTCTCTAGCAAGACGTTCAGAAGCGTCCTGAGTTGTGGCGAATTGGGTATTGCAGCACCCGTGCCCAATGCGAGCGCGAGCCGCGTTGCCCATTCCAGTCGATAGTTTGCCTGATATTCCCGGAAAGTCTGCAATCCAGCCAAAATCGATGCGACACTCACCGGATCAAACTTCCGGAAAAAGGAAGCTAATCTTGGTGCGTTCTCAATAGCCCCCGCAGGAGTAACAGGCGGAGCGTTCGCCGCAATGATTGCATCAATATCCATCTGACTACTTGTGCCAGATTTTATTCTCGATGATAGTTCCTATTTTTACCGCACACAATAACTGTGAATAATATGGTGAAGACCAACCCCTGCTGCCAAAGCCGCGTCGCGGTTTCGCTAGCCCCTACTACGGGGGTAGATGCTATGTAGTTGTCATAAACTTTCAAACTCGCAGAATTTGATGCGTCAGGTAACCTAGCCGAACCTCTGTTTAACAAAGTCCATCACGCTATTGCCCGAAAGTTCGGTGGTAGCATTCCCGCCACGAACAAAAAAGCGTTGCTGACCTCCATCCTTGACAAAGGCAGCCTTTGGTCCCTTTTCACACCGAATAGTGAGAACTCGTTCGCCATCTTGATCCTCAAAATGTTGGTGAACATAGGGAAGGAAAACGTCCCCAATGCGGTCTTTGACGAGATTGACCAGATGCAAACCCATCTTGTCTTCATTGGCAAACCCATCGGCAGATAAGCCAAGCACCTCGCCATCATCAGAAACGCCAACCAGCAGGGTTCCACCTTGCGCATTGAGAAAACCGGCAATGGTCTTCAGAGCGGACAGGTGCATTTTCTCGTCATGTTGGCCGGTATGGAGATTAGTGCGCAGGGTCGATTTGAATTCCGTGGCACCCGTTTCACCTCCAGCGATCAGTTCGGCTACACTCGGAGGGGCTTCAGGTTCGGTTTTGGTATCGCCGATCAAGGTTTCCCAAGCTTCTTTCACAACTTGTGCCATGCGTAACCGGCGTGAGACAAGGAATTCTTCATAGGCCATGTCCCACCAGAGCGGCGGGAGCGCGTGTAGCTTGTATACCCGTTCTCTCTCAGCAGCCGACATGGCAGCATCAAGCGCAGGCACATAGTTTGCCGGAGCCTGTTTGCCGATCTTGATATTTGCAGGCCATTCAACCGGCGCAAAGTTCGCAATCTGGTTGATGACTTTGAGGTCTTTGACACCCTGATCTTCCAGAAACCCGCGCGGGAAAAGGTGATGCTGTTCCAGTGCTGCCTTTGAACCCTTGATAGCTGGGTCGACCATAGCCGCCAGTTTCATCGGACTGAAGAGCGCCGGTGCATCCAGCTTTATCAATGCAGCCTGATACGCGAACAACGACGGACTGCGCGCGGCGGAAGTGGCAAGCTGGCTTGGCAGCTCTATGTCCCAATAGTCTCCTGTCAATGTGGTCGCGCAAATCTCACGCAAGCGGGCAACAAAAGCTGCGCCATTAGCTAGATCGCGAACCTTCGAAAGGTCTGCCTCGAACCGCGTTTCAGGCGAATTTGTGTAGCGTCCAGTCATTGACGCCATGAAATAGAATTCGGCAATTACCTGCCGTATTAAGGTGCGATCAATGCCGTAATCGCGGATACCGATAAGATAAAGGACGTAACAGTATATGATCGCTGTTTCCGAGCTGATCATTTTCTGCCCGCGATAACCTGCCAGCTTTAACGTATCGAGAAAATGGTGCCAGTTCGCGAGGTTGAGCACAGCTTTTTGCGCTTCGCGCATCAGTGCAAACTGTGCATCGCGCTTTTCAGGATTATCGCCACCCTTTGACGCATCGCGGCCACGCAACGCGCCATAGACGTTTTCCAATCGCGCCCGCTTCAAAGCGAGACCAACCGTGGCGCGCAACATCTGGTCCGGCGCTGGCTTGAGGAAGTGGTTGAAAGGTGAAGACTGTCCATCACTCGGCATCGCTGCTTTCAAGGCAAAATCTTCCAGCTCGATCCGCCCTTCTTCCCAAAAGACCGACATCAACGTCATGATAAAATCAGCCTGTTTGAGCGCTTTACCTTTGCCATTGATGCGCACGAATACCTCGGCAATCGTCTCTTCATCCACCGAGGACGCGAGCGTTAGCGCTACGAAGTTGTATTTCGGCAGATTGAGCAACTCATCAATTGCACCTTCGATCTCCTCCTCATCCTCCTCGCTCAGTTCCCGGATTTCTTTGAGTTGCTTGATGAATGCTTTGCGGAAAGCGCTTGCCTTAAAATCCGCCGCCCAAAGAACTGAGATGTCCGGGATGAATGCCCGATCCTTTTTTATCGCAGCGTCGGCCACATCAAAACGGCCAGAAAGCGGATTGAACGCAATTTGAATGCGTTCCTTTTTAAAGTTGGCGCGCAACACTTCTGCGCCTTTTATTACCGCATAGAGCGAAGTCAGCCGCTGCTGCCCGTCCACAATTGCAAGCTCGGGAACCGACTGTTTTGCGTCTGTGCCGATGTTCTTTAGACCACCTTCGCTCCCGGTTTTCCAGAACAAGAGAAATCCTGCCGGATAGCCGCGATAAAGCGAGTCAAACAGATCGCGCACATTCTTGTTTGGCCACACGAACGGGCGCTGCAACTCTGGCAAACCGATCTTGCCCATATCTATATCCTCTATCAGCGAGAGGATGGGGACGTTACTTGTGGTAAAAATCGGCATGAACAGGCTTTCAGTTAATCGGTTTTGGCTTCGGTAGGCTTTCCGTCCACCCATGGCACGGCGCAGTCGCGCGCTAGCGCGTGGGCGGCGTCGAGGGCTGGACCCATGCACAGGATTTCGGTGATACGGCGTGCGGTTTTGGCGAAGTGCAGCGCTTCGTCACCGGTCAGCGCGCGACCGAGAACGTCGGATTCGCGGTAGGAAAGCCACTTCTTGAGCACCTGATATCCGCCAAGCGTATAATCCCAAACCTTGGCAGGCACTCCCTCCCATTTGGCATCGTCGTTGATTTGGACGTCCACGGCCTGCTCGCCGATGAGACCGAATAGCGTTTCGTGGTCGAGATCATGCCGCGCTGCTATTTGCGATAAGGCATTATGTTCGGCATCTGTCCACGCGCGCGCAGTGGTTTTACCACCACCGGGCATGATAAGCCGAGTTCCGTTATCGCGACGCTGGCTGTAGCCCCACCCGGCAGTCACCTCGAATGACTTGCCGCGAGGTGTCGCAACCGCTGAAAGACCCGTAAACAGCGATCCACGGGTGACTCCATCAACGTCGATTTCAGCATTGAGCAAATCCGAAAGTGCAGCACCCAATTCGGCAGACGAGGTGAATGCCTCATGGTCACCGGGAAACGGAATACGCGGCCAATCAATTCTCAGCGCGTCAATGTAGCCAACTTCGTATGTTGGCGCGTTCAGTGTTGCTAGAATGTGGTCGAATAGCTGACCGCTTGAAAGACCTCGGTTTGCAAGCTCAGTTTTGAGCGATTTGGCAACGTTCGGTTCGAGATTTTGACTGTCCTGTCGCACGGTTGACGGAAAAATGGCTACGTTGCTTTCCACAAGATGATGATCGCCAAGCACGCTAACCGATTGCGGCTTGTAAAAAACGCCCATCCGATTGCGCTCGCCCGCCGTTAGGAAGCGATTGTCAAAGCCAGTGTTTCCAAAAAATTCCGGACGCTTTTCGTCGATCAGTTTCGTCTCAGGGTCCCAATAGGTCCAGCGCACATCGAACGGTCGATAGGCATATCTGACAATGTCGCCAAGCGCGTGCTTTCGGTTCAAAAGTGCCTTTCGGGTGCTAGCGGGATCATAACGCGTAGACGCGTTCATCAGTGGCGGATATGCCTTCGCCAGATCGGCATCACTGACTTTTGCATCGAAATATCGCGCTATACGCTTTTCAAGCGCGTCGCGGTCAATATCGACAAGGAATTCGTCGCGGCTGGTTTTTACTCCCGCAAAGCTGACCGGCAGCAGTTCCGTCAAGCGCGGCCATTCGAAATAGTCCGCGCTGACATTAGCGGGCATGAACTGCAAACGCATCGGCAAAGATGGGATTACACTTTCGTAAAGCGCTACCGCGTCAGCATCCGCCGACGCTGCCAGAGTCTCTCGCTTTGCCGCTCCCCAAAGATGCCGGAAGCCAACACTTTCGGCTGGTTTGTGATCTTTTTTGCGCACCATCGTTGCAATCGCAGTGCCCACTTGAATGCCCGCCTTGTTGGCGGGCGTCGAAAAGATCGATGGATCGGGCAGCCCTTCAGGTGTTGTCTTGCCGGTCTTGTATTTGTCACCGTTGAGGCAATCGATGGCGATGCTATCGAACACCTCCAGATAGCGTTCGCGCATACCGGGACAACTAAGACTGTCCAGCCAGCTGTAGTTGGATATGAATGAAATCACGCCTTCGCCGGTCTTTTCGGCAATGCGGCGTTCGGCCATTCGGAAAAAGCGGACATACAGTTCGTTTAGGCCTTGCCCCTGTGGCGCGGCGACCTTTTCGACCGTGCGGTAAGCGCTGCTTAATGCGCGTTCTTCAGCATTATCGGATATTCCCGCAAAACCGTCATAAGGCGGATTGCCTAGAATCACCAGGATTGGGCTGGATTGCTTTATCGCATCGGCAGAAGCACGCTCGGCCTCCAACTCGGGGAAGGGCAGCGGCTTGTTGGTGTGGGGTTCCCATCCCGTCAGCGCATTGGTGAGGTAAATTGCTGGCCGCGCATCCTCGGCAAGCGGTGCATCCATTCCCGCCAGCGTCATTCCCGCCTGCATATGTGCGACAACGAACGGTGCTGGCATAATCTCAAACCCAAATACGCGATTTTGCGCCGCATCGCGCAGCCGGTCGGCCAGTGCATCTCCCAGCCCGTGGCTTGCCAGATTGGTACGGATGCGGCGAAGCACGGAATTAACAAAGCCGCCCGTGCCGCAGCACGGATCGAGCACATAGACACGCTCATCGGCGAGGCCGTCGGCAATTCCTAGCTCGTCTTTCAACGCCCGATCCACCCGCGCGACCATGTAATCAACAATTTCAGCAGGGGTATACCACACGCCGAACTGCTTGCGCAGCTTAGGATCGAAGGCTTCAAGGAACGGCTCGTAGAAATATTGAACTGCTTCGCCTTGATCGAAACGCTCCAAAAATTCCGCCGCGTCGATCCGGTTGAGCGTGTTTCCGGTCCAGTCGAGCACCTCCACCAGATCGAGTTGCTTGATATGTTGCGGCGAAGTCAGTTGCTGGAACAAAGTCTGAATGAAGGGTACATGCAGACTCCAGCCCGCCGAACGCCAATCAAAACGCGGCGGATTGCGCGGGGTGGTGCGCGCCCAAATTACCCAAGCCGAAAAAAGACCATAAAATAGCGTTTGGACGAGGGTGGAGCGGAAGAAATGATCGCCTTTTTCTTCATCGAAGGTAATGCCCAGCGCATCTTCAAGGGCTGAACGCACAGTCTTGAGAGCAGGCAGATCGCCCGCCGCATCGACCCGTGCCAGAGCGTCGCGCGCATAGGAGGCAAGGAACCACGCCACGTCTTTTGGCTGCACCAACGCCACGTTCTGCGTAAATGCTCGTCGAAGATATTCGATAAATGCAAGGCCTGCCGTTTTAGCTGATGCTGCGGGGGTTTCGACTAGCGACCAAAATTCAGCAGTAGTTTCAGCTAGCGTGAACGCTTCCAACCGCGTGGCCGATCCGTCCAGTCCCGGACCGACAAGCTGAAACGCACGCAGATTGGTCACGAAGACGAGCCCGTAGGCGTCGTAATATTTACTGAGTTGTTTAGGTGTTGAGGTAAACAGACTTTCATCTGCGACTGCCTTTACTTCGACTACACCCCGCTCAGGCATCTGTCCGGCGCGAGGTTCACCTTTTTGAATCTGGCTAGCCGCAAATAATCCGAAGTCCGGGCTGCCAGCGCCGGTGTTCGCAAGTTGCGACAATCCCAGAACCTTGGGCGAAAGTGAGCCGCCGACACGTTCAAACAAAGCGTGAAGCGCAGGATAGTAAGCAGTTTCGGGAGTTCCAGCACCAAGCGCCCGCACACGGCGCACAGACTCGAAAAATTCCTCAGCAATTTGAATTGGATCGTAAGCCACATATTCCCCTTATGATCTCACCTATCCGAGACCGAAGCCGCCGTTGCAAGGTTTTTGGGTCTGTGGGGAAAAAATATGGCAATTTTTTTGGCTAGTTGTCGGTGTTTCGCAGCAAAATACGAATCTGACTGACAGTAACAATGAACGATTTCTATTCAAGTTGAAGCATTGCAGCAAAGGCTCTTCCCAGTGTAAAGCTATGATGTGTAATTACTGGCCCGGTTTATTTAGCTCGCACCATGTGGTTGCCGACAAGACGATGCTGAGATTATGATTTAGCAATTTAGTCGAGTTGTGTTGGCGCTGCCTGACGGCAACCTGCTCTATGCGCTGCGCGCACCAAGCCTGTAGTCTTTGCCCTACGGGTAACGATCAGGAGCGTGGGATAATGAGCGGGATTTTTTAAGGTCGCACTCTTTCTCGCTGCGCTCCTTGAGGGTGCGGCTTTTTTGAGCTGACCCGCTGGCACTCTCGCCTCTCGACTGACCGGACGCCCGCTGGCCCACAGGTCCGCGCGCAGGGCGTCCGGTTGGCGTCGCGCCGTGCAAGGGTGCCGTTGTTTGTGCCGCTTTGCGGTTGTGGGAGCCTGATCGGCACCGTTTCCTTTATTGTGTGGGAACGCCAAGGGCTTCGCCCTCTCGTTTCCCAAAGCAGAATAGTTACCCCCGTGTGGCGGGCTTCGCCCGCTGGCCCGCGCCAAGGGCAACGATTCAGCTTTCCCTCCCCCTCCCATCCTCGCCGGAAGGCAGAGCCGCATGTCGCAAGGCGTTTGCGGCTTTCAGCCCAAAGAGGAGGAAGAAAATGTGTGATTTGCAATTGATGTATCGCGAGTGCGGAGCGGAAACGCGGGACGATTATTTGCGCGGCATTGCCAATGAGAACGGCTTGCCGCTGACCTGTGTGCGCAAGATTGCAGATCGGCTAGGTGAGCGCGAGGACTTCGGAGCGTTAGTTTTGATTTGTGAAACCCGCAGGGGGGCGGTCCGATGAGCGCCGCCCTTGAGAATAGTGCCAGAGCGCGGGAGCAGACGGCGCGGATTGCCCGATTGAACGACCTTGCGCGTCGCGCAATGGGAGTTGCTTGCACCGCCGTCGCCACCGCTGGTTTCCGGTCGCTGCCCGAGGCCGACCAATCACAGGTGCGTGAACTCATCGAAACCTTTGACGCTTTCACCGAAGACAATGACCCTCACGGCGAACGCGATTTCGGGTCAATCTATCAGCTTGGCGATGGTCGCTGGACGACCGAGCGCCCGCGTTTGCGCGAGGACGAGCGCGAACGGGTGTTCTGGAAACTCGATTATTATGACCGCAACTTGGAGTTTGCCAGCGAGAACGCTGCTAATCCCGCCATTACACGGCGCGTCCTGACCATCATGCTGTCCGATGAATATTGAGCGGAGCCAGAGCCATGAAACGCAAAGACCTTCCAAAAATGACCCCGCGCGACCCCGATCAGATGATGATCGACGGGGTTGCGCCGGTCAGCATGGGCGAACGGCTTGGCTGGCTTGCCGAGCAGCCAATGCAGCCCCGCCGCGCGCAGAAGCCGCTCGACATCGGATTCTGGAATCCGATGCGCGACCAGATCGAGATGTTCTGACCATCATTCTATCGCCCACAGCGCAACTTTTCGCGGCCCGTCCATGTGGGACGGGCCAAGGCCGGCTGCGTTAGCATCCGGCTTCAATCGGCGCGTCAGCTTATAGCTGCCGCGCCGATGAGCGAAAAGATTTGGATATTTATGGGCCGGTTTACGGATATATTTGCACTTATGGATATTTATGGGTATCGATATGGATATGCCTATCAATATATCCTCGCTGACGATCACGCCGCAAATGCTCTCGCTGATTGCAGAGATCGACGAGTTCAAAGGCGCTTGGCGCGCCTTGGGAACGCTTGCGCCTGATCGCCTGTCGGCGCTGCGGCGCGTGGCGACGATTGAAAGCATCGGCTCATCGACCCGCATTGAAGGCAACAAGCTGTCGGACAGCGATGTTGAGCGGTTGCTTTCCAACATTGAAATCCAGCATTTTGCCACCCGCGATGAGCAGGAAGTGGCGGGATATGCCGAGGTGATGGAAACCATCTTCGCATCGTTCGATGAGATTGCGCCGACCGAGAACCATATCAAGCAACTGCACCGCGACTTGCTGGCACACAGCAGCAAGGATGCGCGGCATCGCGGCAGCTATAAAACCAATACCAATCATGTCAGCGCCTTTGACGGTGAGGGCAAGGAAATCGGCGTCGTGTTCGAAACGGCAACGCCGTTCGACACTCCGCAATTGATGGTGGAGTTAATGGAGTGGGTCAACGAGACGCTCGATCAGAAGCAGCTTCACCCGCTCCTAGTCACCGCAATCTTCATTGTCGTTTTTCTCGAAATCCATCCGTTTCAGGATGGCAATGGCCGCTTGTCGCGGGTGCTGACCACCTTGCTCCTGCTACGCAGCGGCTATGCCTATGTGCCTTATTCCTCGCTCGAAAGTGTGATCGAGGCGAGCAAGGAAGGCTATTATCTGGGGCTACGCCGGACGCAGGGGACAATCCGCAGCGAAGCGCCCGCGTGGGAGCCGTGGATCATCTATTTCCTCCAGTCACTCCGGCAGCAGAAATCGCGGCTTGAGGCGAAGATCAAACGCGAACGGTTGATGACCCAGCGATTGCCCGAACTCTCTGTGCAAATTCTCGAACTGGCAAAAGCGCATGGGCGGATCACCAACAGCCAGGTTGTGGATATGACAGGCGCAAACCGTAACACGGTGAAAAAGCATTTACAGATGCTGGTATCAGCTAACCATCTTGTCCAGCACGGCAGCGGCAAAGCGACATATTATAGCCGCGTCTGACTGGCATCGGCATATCAAGTGCCAACGATAAGAATTCACATTCCACACAAAACATCCCGACCGCGTATCAGCTTCTGTCCTTGATTGACGGAAATTGGCCGCTTGCACCGCCTTCAAGGGCAGCGTCAAGACTGTCGATGACGATATGTGGTACCGATTTCCGGCTGCATGGACGTGACGCAGAATATGGGCTGGATTGTATTGGCTTAGTGGCACAGTGCCTCGGCGCGGCGGATGTGGCCTGTGCTGTTCCTACCGGCTATTCGATCCGCGGCGGGTCGGTTGAACAAATTGCAGAGGTCATGACGCTGGCGGGCTTTGCAGCACTGCCGCACGATGAACCGCTTTGCGACGGCGATATCGTGCTCGTGCGGCCCAGCCCGATACAATGGCATCTGATGGTCAAGACTGAGGGCGGTTTTGTCCACGCCCATGCAGGGTTCGGCCACGTGGTTTTTACCCCCGGTGGGGCGCCTTGGCCGATTGAAAATATCTTTAGAATTTTGGAGGGCTAGATGGCGACCTTGGTTTTAACGGCTGTCGGGACCGCATTGGGCGGACCGCTTGGCGGCGCTATCGGTGCGTTTATCGGACAGCAAATTGACCAGAATATCCTGTTTAAACCAAAGGGACAGGAAGGCCCGAGATTGCAGGAACTGGCGGTGCAGACATCCAGCTATGGCTCCCAGATACCGCGCATCTATGGCAAAATGCGGGTCGCGGGCACGGTAATCTGGGCGACCGATTTACAGGAAAGTAAAACGTCCAGCGGCGGCGGGAAAGGGCGGCCTAAAACCACGACCTATAGCTATTCGGTTAGTTTGGCCGTTGCATTGTCGAGCAGAAACGTAAAGGCGATTGGCCGGATATGGGCTGACGGAAAAATCTTGCGCGGCAGTGCGGGTGATTTCAAAACCCAAACCGGCTTCCGTTTCTATCAGGGCCATGAAGACCAAAGCGTCGACGGATTACTGGCCAGCGCAGAGGCGGATGGGGGAACGCCCGCCTATCGTGGGCTCGCACTAGCTATATTCGAAGATATGGACTTGTCGGATTACGGCAACCGGATTCCATCGTTGACCTTTGAAACCATTGCGGATGACGGTAGCGTCAGTCTTGGCGCGATTATCAATGATATTTCCGGTGATGCGGTTGCGGTCAATATTGACGAGCAGTTGCACGGCTTTTCCGCCAGCGGGCAAGACCGGCGGGAAGCCTTACAGGCAATTAGCGACAGTTTCGCGCTAAGCTTCACATCCTCACCGGATCGGATCGGGGTAAGCTGGCGGCAATTTTCCCAGGATGCGGTGGTAATGTTTCTTGGCGATCAGATTATATCGGACCGGAATGGCAAGCCGGTCGAACGACCTGAAGCCCATATCCTGCCGGAAACCAAGGTTCCGCGGCAATATTCGCTGCGCTATTATGATCCGGATAGAGACTATCAGTCGGGCATGCAAAATGCATTTCGGCCGGGGAAGAGCAGAGCCATCCTCCATCAGGATTTTCCGGCGGCGATGGCGGCAACCCAAGCCAAAAATATTGCTCAGGCGAAGCTATGGTCGATCTATCAGGAACGCAGCACCGCGCAGTTGCATATCATGCGCATGGCCGAACCGGTAAAGCCGGGTAGTTTTATCCGGTGGGACAAGAGTGGCGATATTTGGCTCGTTCGCAGCTGGGAATGGAATGATGGAATAATCGCGCTGACCTTGTCCAAAGCGGGTGACGGTTTGCCGAAAGCAGAAATCCCTAGCGATGGAGGGCGACCCGTAAAAGAGCAGGATGCGCTGGCTGGCATGACCCGTTTGTCTCTGGTCGATCTTCCCTTTGCCTTAGATGCCCCCATGGCGGTCTCCAGCAGCGCCAAAGTCTATGCCGCTGCGGCTGGTGGTCAGGGTTGGCGTAATGCGCAGCTATTCGTAACCGGCAGCGACGGTGTGAGCCAAGAGCTTGTCGGACAGATATCCGCACCATCAACTATCGGTTCAGCGCCCGAAGCATTGGGGGATAGCAGGCCGTATATTATTGATCGGAAAAACAAGCTGTTAATCCAGATGCACGGCGACAAGCTGATATTAAACGATGCAGATCAGGCGCAGCTATTTGCCGGTAATAATCTTGCCGCAATCGGTCGGGAAGTAATCCAATTCGGGTCAGCCCAACCGATTGGCGATAATCGCTATCTCATTTCTTATCTGCTGCGCGGTCTGGGCGGTACCGAGGTGGAAATGGGCTGCCATGGTGCGGGCGAAGATTTCATCTTATTAAAGACAGGTGATCTGACCGAGATTGATTCGAGCTATTACATCCCCTTTCAACCTCTCGCCGTCGCGGCAATGGGCAGGGGGGATGATATGCCGGTTTCCCGTTCCATAGATGTACCGGGGCGAGCGCTAAAACCTTGGTCACCGGTCCACCCCCGATATGCTTTTAATCCGGCTGGTGACCTCCGGATTAGCTGGACCCGCCGGTCTCGCGCCGGTTTGATATGGGCGGATAATGTAGAAACGCCGTTGGCAGAAGAAAGCGAAAGATACAGAATATCCGTCAATAGCCAGAATTTGGCCGAATCTGATATTGCAGTGATGATATTCTCAGCGGCTGAGCTGCAAGCTTATCGCGCCGACGGTATCTCTAGTTTGTCCTGTGAAATCCGGCAGATCGGGCAGCATAATATTTCCGACCCGTTGCCCATATTGATCGAAATATGATGGCGACCAATTGAATGTCTTGATGTAAATCCAGAGGAAAAAATATGTCTGAATATCAAACCCCGCGTTTTTCATTGCCTTTATTAGCTGTTGGACAAGCTCATAAGGAGTTATTTCATAATGAGGCTCTATTATTACTTGATTTCCTAATCGATTCAGTGGTTTTGGACGTGAGCGATGACCCGGCTTCCTTAAGCCCGGCTGAAGGGGATTATTGGCTGATAGGTCCTGTTGCTACCGCAGAATGGAGCGGCAAGTCTGACGAGATAGCCGGTTGGTCAAATGGTGGTTGGCACTATATTAAACCGCAGGAATCCATGAAGATCATTATGTCCAACAATCAGGGTATGGCCATATATCATGACGCAAGCTGGCAATTTATCGTGCAGGTAAATGGGCCAGCGGGTGGAACTATAATCGATTCAGAAGCGCGATCCGCGATTGATTCGATTCTTGATGCTCTAAGAACTGCAAGAATTTTACCGCATATCAACTAGTTTCATTATGTTTTCATTAGTAATATACGTCATTTGGACCCCCTCGAAGGTGTTTTTGTCAGCTAAAGCACGAAAATGGCGACATTTTCGCAACAGTTCTGGCATTTGCCCGCTTGCACTGTTTATAGTGAACGGTTACAAAGCGGCGTGAATTCAGAACCTAAATGAGAAGGGGAATATAAATGCGGAAGCTTGTAATAGGATTGGCTCTTGCCTCCACGGCTCTTGCTACACCTGCTCTGGCCCGTGACGGCCAGTGGTATGTTGGCGTTGAAGGCGGCGCGATGCTGGTTGAAGATGTTGAATCGGATATCGGTGTAAATAACAATGCATCATCGGTTGATCATGATTATGGTTATGATGTTGATGGTATTGTCGGTTATGATTTCGGCGGATTTCGTCTAGAATCAGAAGTTGCTTATAAATCAGCATCTGCTGACTCGCTTCAAATCGGCGCACCAGGCATTCCTAGCAACGCCGATGGTTCCGGTAACTTTACCGGCTCCACGGATATTAATGGTGAAGTCAATTCGTTGAGCTTCATGATTAACGGTATGGTCGACTTTGGTGATGATGATGGCATTCAAGGTTTCCTTGGCGGCGGTGTTGGTGTGGCTCGTACAGAGATTACCAATATTTTCGCTGGTAAATATCTTGATGATTCGGACACAGGTTTTGCTTGGCAGGCTATTGCGGGTATCCGCGCGCCACTGAGCGACAGCTGGGATGTTGGCTTGAAATATCGTTTTTTCAATGCTGAAAAAATCAACCTTGTTGACCAATCCGGTAATGATGTGAGCACCAAGTTGCGCACGCATTCTATCTTGGGTAGCTTGATCTACAACTTTGGCGGCGAACCAGCGGCACCTCCACCGCCACCGCCTCCACCACCACCGCCACCACCACCACCACCACCACCACCACCTTCGCAGGTGTGTGCGCCTGGGCCATATATTGTGTTCTTTGACTGGAATCAGTCAGCGATCACACCAGAAGCTGCTACAGTTCTGGACAATGCGGTTACAGCATATGGTGATTGTGGTTCGGCTCAGGTTATGTTGGCGGGTCACGCTGATAAATCTGGTTCAGCTAGCTATAACGTTGGTCTGTCCCAACGTCGTAACGCTTCGGTTCGTACATATCTCGAATCACGCGGCATCGGCGGCGGAGCGATCTCGAGTGAAGCCTTCGGTGAATCGCGTCCTCGCGTTGAAACCGCAGACGGCGTTCGTGAGCCACAAAACCGGCGTGTTGAAGTTATGTATGGTCCTGGTTCAGGAAACTAATAACTTTCAATCTCGATTTAATGAAAAGGGCTGGTCTTCGGACTGGCCCTTTTTTTTGTCCAAAACCTTACCCAAAAAATTATAGCCGTAATATTGAGGATAAATTGTTCGAAACCATTGTTCAAAAACATTAATGCACCCGTATAATCGCATACCGACCGGATGACAGGATGGACTAGTTGCCGTCATATCGGAGGATGAGATGACGCGCTTTTCAATGGTGAACCGTAAAAACGGGAAAGATTATCATCCGCATTACCAGCGCCACCATCTGATACCCATGCAAGCGGCAAGCATTCCAAATATTCGCGGGCCACTCGACCAGATGATTTGCGGCGGTTTCGATTTTGACAATTTTGAAAAAAACGGCGTCCTATTGCCCTCTGACGAGCAAGTTGCGTATAAAACCGGACAGCCACTGCACCGGGGCCCTCACCCGCGATATAATGAATTGGTGATTGAACGGCTACTGCTCATCATCAAGATCTGCAACCAGATCGAGAATATTATCCAGCGCAAGGCATTTTTCCATCTGAGAATTGGGTTATTACAGACGGTGCTACGCCCCGCTTTAGCAGGCCCGGCATTGCCGGTACTGCGCCTCAATAATAGAGATCCCGGGCTTGCATCATCGGCCTTTGCAGAATTGGATAGCTGTGTTGATGCGCTTTACGTCGCGACAAAATGGCCGCCACTTAAAAACCAGCTTTAATCAGAAAACCCCGATTAACTTATAAGGCTTTCAAATAGCCTCAATCCATCCGAACCACCATGTTTCGCATCGATGGCCCGTTCAGGGTGCGGCATCATGCCAAGCACATTGCCTTTATCGTTTAAAATACCCGCAATATTTCGCGCTGACCCGTTAATCGCTGAGGCATATCGAAAGGCTACGCGATCATCATTTTCTAACCGGTTCAAGGTTGCGTCATCGGCAAAATAATTGCCGTCGTGATGGGCAACAGGAATGGTGATCGCCTCGTCCTCATTATAGCGGGCGGTGAAAGTAGAATGGTTTTCGCTGACGGTAAGGGAAGCATCCTTGCATATAAATTCTATATTTTCGTTACGCATTAACACGCCCGGCAACAATCCGATTTCGGTCAATATCTGAAAACCATTGCACACGCCGAGGATTTTAACCCCCTTATCGGCGGCCTTCACCACGGCATCGATAATGTGCGATCGGGCTGCCATCGCACCAGAACGGAGATAATCGCCATAGGAAAAACCGCCCGGTATTGCGATTATATCCAGACCATCTGGCAAATCACTATCGCCATGCCAAACCATATGCGGCTTTTTTCCGGTCACTGTTTCTAAAGCCACCGCCATATCGCGATCGCAGTTAGAGCCGGGAAAGACTAGAACAGCGGAGTTCATATTCAGGCTTCTTCTTTCGCTTGGTCGGTCAGCTTTTGAATTTCGAAATTCTCGATCACTGTATTAGCCAGCAATTTTTCGCACATTTTTTGAATCTCATCATCAGTTGTGCCGCTATCGACATCAAGCTCGATGAGTTTGCCAGCGCGCACGTCATTCACACCCTTGAAATCAAGGTTTTCCAACGCGTGATGAATCGCTTTCCCTTGAGGGTCGAGGACACCGTTTTTCAGTGTGACAAAAATTCTGATCTTCATGAATCTCGCTTTTCGATTAGCCGACGTTATGCGCTATTTCCTATAGCGTTGTCGGCAAAAGGAGCAAGAGGTGGTTGTATTGTCTCGTGTCAGAACAAGGCCGAAAGCGGATAATCTTCAGAAAAACTTAGCGAATTTGAAATTCACGCGGTGCCTGTTCATTTGGTAAAGGTCATAATTGCTGTCGACGCGGGAATAATTATAATCAATCGAAGGGGAGAATCCGAGCACTTTGACTTGGCGACTGCCGATATAGGCCCGGGCAAAACTTCGCCAGTCCTGACGTTTCTCGGAAGAATAAAATATTAGTGCTTCGTCAAAGGTCGAGCGGCTGATGCTTGCGGAAATACCGGCGTTCAATCCGAAAGGCATTTCGCCGCCAATTCCCACATTCACACCATAGTTGAGGCTGGAATAGCCGTCGGAATTGAGCAAATCACGCCTTGTGAAGATGCTGGCAGATGCGATTAGTGACTTACCGATCAGATGTTCGTAAGTTGCGTTCGCGCCCAATTGCCAACCACTATAGCTGTCACTTAATCTTGATTGCGTGCGGCGACCGTCAAGTTCAATACCGACTCTTTGGCCTCGGCTAAGCGCAGTTTGAAAACCAATGCGGGCGCCATATTCACGGGTCGCCAATTGGCCGGCATACCAGCGTTGCAGGCCGACAGCCTGAAGCGACACACTGGCATAGCGGGCGATACGAAGTTCAGGACCGGCAGCTACCTGTCCGACAATATCGTCAGCAGCAGTCCCGTTATAATTTATAATCTTGCTGTCTGCGTCGAAGAGCAAAGCCAATTTATCGCTGGCTTTTAGCCGTAATCCGCCGGAAAAACCGGCAATTTGTCCAATGCCGGATTTTTGTCGCGCATTGTCATCCAATTCCAATTCACCGATCGCTTCGCCAAGTATAGGAAAAATAGCGCCAAAATTGACATCAATTGACTCTGCGTTTGTCGCACCGTTAATATTGGTATCGGGCGAGAAACCAAAATCGAAGCTGAATCGCCAAACGCGCTGATCCCGCAAGATACTACGTGTGTTCCGAATTGTTCGGGAAATTTCCTCTGGTAGATCTTCATCATTTTGTGCCAAACGAAAATGATAATCGGCGCTCGCTTCTTGTCCGCTCATCAAATAGGTGCGCGCGAGTTCCAGGCGGACCCGGGTTTGCCCGGGATTCTCGTCGAGAAGGGACCGAAATGTCTTGATCGCTTTTTTTAGGTTGCCGGTTTCAACGGCAATATAGCCTACCAAAAATTGCTGCTGCACGTGAAGGTCTGGCACTTGTCCCAGAAGTTCGACGAGCGGCAGAGCGCGGTCATATTGCTTAGCATGAACAAATGCTTCGGCCTTTGCCAGCAATTGTGCTGGTGTGACTTGAAAGCGGCATGTGCCAGCGGCGTCACATTCGGGCGAAGCTGCCGCGAAAGCCGTTTCTGCCGCCGCATCGTCTGCTGAGGCCTCGGCTGCTGCTGGAACAGAGCAAAGCGATGCTGCAAGCCCTCCACTGATAAGCAGAGCTTTTTTTGCATTGGCCGACATATTCATGACGGGTTCCTAGTTTCCTTTGCCGACAAAGGTTCCCAAAATATCAATCCGTTCATCCGGCGTTCCACCAACGATACGATAACTGCCGCCAATCTCTTGGCCTTTGGGGCCATAAAATGCGCCATCTATACTAGAGCCGGAGATGTTCAGGTCGAGCCTGCCGCCCAATGGATTGGTAAACCACGCCTCGTTAAACTGACCGAAGAAGCCACCGGCCATGACAAGATTTATGTCGCCAGCGCCATTGGCTTGAAAACGAGCCCCTTCCAAAACGCTGTGCTGACCGCTGGTGCCATCTAGGAAAGGCGCGCCAACCGTTCCGTCAAGAGCAAGTGCAAAAGTATTGGTGCCAAAATTAACATTTGTCGTTGCCTGCCCTGCAATCCATTGAAAATAAGTGTCAAAATTGCCATTTACATCTGGCTGATCGTTAAACACCATTGATGCTAGCATTGTGCCTGTAAAAGAGCCTGTACCAGAGGTCGGCACCTTATCATTGACAGTAAGTTCGCCATAAGCAAACGCACCGCGTTCAAGGGTATTTGTCTGTGTTGTTAAAGCAGTGGTTCCCGCATAAGAAACGCTAGCTTGATTGCGTAAATAGCCCGCAAAAGTGACAAATTGCGTATCAGTACCAGGAGTTTGATAGAAGAAGGTCGTCGAGTTATAACTGCCCACCTTACTTCTATCGATCAAATCGAAAACAAACTCTGTGGGAGCCGAAACAACGGGTTGAGAAAAAGTAACATTCGCCGCTGTACCAGACTCCAGATAATTTATTCCGGCAATATTCCACGGGCCCGATCCCAAATTCGGCGTGCCAATTTGCGGTTCGACTTGTCCGCCGAAATCGGTGCGATGGAGAGGGTCTTGAAAGCGGCTTGCTGCAGATGTTCCAGCCAATGCATTACTAAAGCTAACGTCAAAAATGGCATCACGAGGATTATAGGCAATGGTCAAATTTGTGTTTCTAACAGTCGTGGCGTCACCTTGATAAAGTTGATTGCCTTGCCCTGTTTGTCTTAACGATCGCTGTGTCGGGATAGTGTCCCCCGCGCCGTCCAATACTGGATTTCCGCCGGTGTCCCGAAGGATATCTCCCGAATCCTCAACTGAGTATTTATAGCTATGCGACGCGCCAACCGCCTTATAGGTTTTGGGTTCTGTCGGATTAACAAATGTATGGGTTCCTCCGCTGCCATTGGTTCCGCCCGATCCAGATGGCGCAGCGCTGCCTGCAGATTGGGGGCCTGCGCCGCCGCATGCGGCAAGCATAGTTGTACTGGCTAACAAGATCAAAAGGCGCATCGGACAAATTCCTCACATGAGTTCCACATGAGGGCGGTGCTATCAGCCTAATGGTTAAATTCGCGTAAACCATAGCAGTAATGCAGGTGATTTCCCCGCCCCTGAGGGCGATATGGCAGCCATCACCTAACGATAGCTCAAATAACTATGGTTATTTTCCGCGCTTTTTCCGTTCACTATCCAAGTCAAGCACTTCGCTTAGGCCGCCTTCGGGGAACAGGCCGAGACGCCGTGCAACCTCTTGATAGGCTTCGGTTTCCCCGCCCAAATCGCGACGAAAACGGTCTTTATCGAGCTTTTCGTTGGTTTCAATGTCCCACAAACGGCAACCGTCGGGGCTTATTTCATCCGCCAAAATGATGCGGGAGAATTCACCGTCAAAAAGACGGCCAAATTCCAGTTTGAAATCAACCAGTTTGATACCAATGCCGGCGAACATACCCGCCATGAAGTCATTGATGCGGATGGCCATTGCAGAAATGTCCTGCATTTCTTCCTGTGTGGCCCAGCCAAAGCAGGCAATATGTTCTTCGGCGACCAGCGGGTCACCCAAAGCATCGTCTTTATAGCAATATTCCAGCAATGTGTGCGGCAACGGTGTGCCTTCTTCGATGCCCAGACGTTTGCTCAACGAACCGGCGGCAACATTGCGCACGATGACTTCAATCGGAACAATCTCAACCTGCTTGACCAATTGTTCGCGCATATTGAGGCGGCGGATAAAGTGGCTGGGAATGCCGATATGGCCAAGCAACGTAAAAATATGCTCGCTTATGCGGTTGTTGATCACGCCCTTGCCGTTGATCGTGCCTTTTTTCTCCGCATTAAAAGCGGTCGCATCATCTTTGAAATATTGAATGATCGTGCCTGGCTCTGGTCCTTCGTAAAGGATTTTCGCTTTGCCTTCGTAGATTTTGCGACGACGGGTCATATCGGGTTCCTACTCACACAGAGAAGCATCAAAAACCAAGCCCCGATCGCACGAATCAGACAGACTCGGACCAATCGGGGCAACGTGTGCCCCCTATAAGCGAAAGCACATGGTGGTGCAATCAATCCTCTGTTGTCGTTACCGGTTCGATGTTCTGGCCCCAAAAACTGCGGTCTGCGCCCTTGAACCTGCGCCGCAGATAAACCGCGAGGCCGAGCAGCAATATCCACGGCAGCGTGACCGCGATCAACGTGATCGCGGCGCCCACCGAATATCCTAAAGTCGATGCAATGCCGCCAAAAGCCTCGCGGATCGGACGGCTGAAGCCGCCGGAGCCGGGTGCGCCCGACTGATAATTGACCATGACGGTGCTATAGGAAACACGCCCGCGCATTTCTTTCAGCCAGCTACGCGCCTGATCAATTTCTTCGTTTACGTTGGTCACTGCGCGTTCGGCTTCGACGAGTTCAGCCACCGTGCCTTTTCGCGTGCGCAGCAATTCGGTGAGCCGTTGGGATAATAAGACCCTACTGCGCAGACGTGCTTCGGTGTCGACAATCTTCTTGGAAAGGTCTTCGCCCTGAATAGAGGACGAGATCTGGTTTCCGCCGCTTTGATCAACGGCCTCAGCCAATTTTTCGCCAAAAGCGCGGGCTTTGGGGGCGGTCACTTCCAGATGTAAATTGCCGGTAGCATAATCCCCTTCACCGCCGCTGTTGGACATATTAAGCACGCGGCAGCCATTGGCGGGCATTTTATTGCATAAGCTTATATGCTGTTGCTGCGCCTTGGGAATTTCGGCGGCGGGCAGGCGGAAGCCATAATCATAGCTATAGGCGATCTGGGGTTGGCTAACGGGAATTTCGTTCCCGCCCTCTGCATTCTCATCCGGTGATATCAACGGGGCCATTTTCGCCTGAGTGGAGACATCTGCTGCAGACTCCATCATCCCTGCTTCTGCCATGTCATATTCAGCGGCGTTTTTATCTCCACCGCTGCACGCGGCTAGGCTTAAAATCGCGATGCTCGTGAATAAAGTCTTGCGCATTGCAGTTCCTCCTCTCGATGTTGGGACCGGTAGGACTAATGAGATACTATAACGCAGTCAACGGTAAGGCGTTTATTTTGAACGACGAACCGATATAGTGGGCGCAGAGGCGTATAATTTGCCGAAAGATTGGCTCAACCGATAATCCCTCTCCACAAGCGGAATTGACCCTGCTATCGCATCAGTCATGAGTGATGTAACCGATGTGCCGGACGCGGCTCCCGAAGATGAATTTGATGCCATAGTTGATGCGCCGTTTGATGCGGCGCTGTCCGAGCGTTATCTGATTTACGCGATGTCGACGATTACCGCCCGGTCGCTGCCCGATCTGCGTGATGGTCTGAAACCGGTGCACCGCCGGCTCTTATGGGCGATGCGGCTGCTGAAGCTGGACCCATCACAAGGGTATAAAAAATGCGCCCGTGTTGTCGGTGATGTCATTGGTAAATATCATCCGCATGGCGACCAGTCAGTCTATGATGCGATGGTCCGCCTCGCGCAGACCTTCTCGCTGCGCTACCCACTGGTCGATGGGCAGGGTAATTTTGGCAATATCGACGGCGATAATGCCGCGGCCTATCGTTATACCGAAGCGCGCCTGACCCGCACAGCGATTGAGCTGATGCAGGGCCTCGACGAAGGGACGGTTGATTTTAAGCCGACCTATAACGGCGAAGACGAAGAGCCAGAGGTCATGCCTGGCCTGTTCCCCAATCTGCTCGCCAATGGCGCCAGCGGCATTGCGGTGGGTATGGCGACCAGTATCCCGTCGCATAATGTCCACGAGATTATCGACGCGGCAAGTTTGCTGATCGACAAACCATCTGCCGAACATGCGGAAATCATGGAGATTATCAAGGGGCCGGATTTGGCCACGGGCGGGACGCTCGTTGATCCGAAATCGGTGATCGATGCAGCCTATGAAAGCGGGCGCGGCGCGATGCGCGTGCGGGCAAAGTGGGAAAAGGAAGATGCCGAAGGGCGCGGCGCGTGGCAGATTGTTGTCACCGAAATTCCCTATCAGGTCCAAAAGGGCAAGTTGATCGAGCAAATTGCCCAGATTATTGCCGACAAGAAGCTGCCGATTCTGGCCGATATTCGCGACGAGAGCGACGAACAGATTCGCATTGTGCTGGAACCGAAAAGCCGTGCGGTGGACCCCGAAGACTTGATGAATGCCTTGTTCCGGATGAGCGATCTGGAAAACCGTTTCTCGTTGAATATGAATGTCCTCGACAAGGACCGCACGCCCAAGGTCATGGGTATTACCGAAGTGCTGCAACATTGGATTGTCCATCAGATTGATGTGCTGGTGCGCCGTGCGCAGCACCGTATGGACAAGATTGACGGGCGGCTGGAGCTGCTCGAAGGCTATATTATTGCCTATCTTAACCTCGACCGCGTTATCGAGATTATCCGCAATAATGATGAACCAAAGCCGATGTTGATGGACGAGTTTAAGCTCACCGACCGTCAGGCCGAAGCGATCCTGAACATGCGGTTGCGGTCCTTGCGCAAGCTTGAAGAAATGGAGCTGCGGACCGAGCGGGACAAGCTGTTGGAAGAACGTGATGGCCTTGAAAAGCTGATCGAAAGTCCTGCGCGGCAAAGAACAAAGCTCAAAAAAGACCTTGCTGCGATGCGCAAACTTTACGCCGAGGATACGCCGCTGGGTAAACGCCGCACATTGTTGATCGAGGCCGCACCTGCGCGCGAAATTTCACTCGAAGCCTTTATCGAGAAAGAGCCGGTCACGGTGATCATGTCGCAACGTGGCTGGATCAAGGCGATGAAGGGTCATGCCGATTTGACGCAGCCGGACAGTTTCAAGTTCAAAGAAGGCGACGGCCCCAAATATGCGTTTCATGCGCAGACCACGGACAAGCTGTTGATGTGCTGTGACAATGGCCGGTTCTATACATTAGGCGCGGACAAGCTGCCCGGTGCGCGCGGCTTTGGTGAGCCGGTCGGGTCGATGGTCGATCTGGAAGGCGGCGCGGAACCAATGGCGTTGATGGTCGCCAACATGAAAGGCAAATTGCTGATCGCCTCCACATGGGGCCGTGGTTTCATAACCAATATCTCCGATGTCGTCGCAGAAACGAAAAAGGGCCGCCAGGTGGTGAACCTGAAAGGCGACGCAAAACTGCTGGTCGTCCGCCCCGTCTCGGAAGGTGCAGACCATGTCGCCGCCATTGGCGATAACCGCAAACTGGTGGTGTTCGCATTGTCCGAAATGCCGGAAATGGCAAAGGGGCAGGGCGTGATGCTGCAACGCTATAAAGACGGCGGCCTGTCCGACGCGACGGTGTTCAAGCTTGAAGAAGGCCTAAGCTGGGCGATGGGCGGCGACACCGGCCGGACGCGGACCGAAAATGACCTGACTATGTGGCGCGTAGCCCGCGGCGCGGCGGGACGTTTGCCACCGACAGGTTTCCCTAAGACGGGTAAGTTTGATTGAGGTGACGGGTATCTATGGATAATCCTCCACTCGATTCAGATTTGCATTCGCCGTTTGAGGACTATTCAAACTCACAGATTACAAAACTATATTTGTCGGAACGCTCAACATTTCGGAATTTATCAAAGCGATCTGTTTCAGTTTCAAGGGGGTCAGGCGGCATCCCATCAGTTACGAATCAGATGTTTTGGGCATCGGTATTATTTACTCGAATTGTTGTAATATCCAAGAGCTTTGAAAAGCTACTACCGAACCCGAAGCCTAAGGAGCATTGGGATTTTGGATCAGCTGCATCCATTTCACGAAATTTGAGTGAAGCATATCTCTGGTATTTTTGGTTGTGCGAGGATGATGTGGCACTACCTGTTAGTGATGGACGACTTATACTTATGCAGTTGTTTGATCATGGCTCTCGGAAAAAGATATTTCACCCAAACGAATTTCTGTCAGAAAATGACAAGGTCTTAGAAGACCTGAAGAGCAAATTTTTTAGAAACCCCTATTTAAAAACGCTTCCTGAGAAGAGACAGAAAGTCTTGCTAAAAGGTCAAAAAACACCGTTCAATCAAGATGAAGTGTTGGAGAGAATGAATACAGATAAGGACGATTTTCGAATGATGTATCGTTGGTTTTCTCAGTATACCCATACGGGGCCGGTAGCATTTTACAGAATGTTTGAGGGAACTACTAGAGGGGCAGGCGTTGAAACTCGGCTTGAAAAAATATACTATATTTTTGCGATTCAGTTCGCATCGGCTATCTTAAAAAGTGCAATCAACGGGCACCTAAAGATGTTTCCAAACGCTGAGACACGGAAGCCTTGGCTGACAGACAATCAGGTAATACGGAATGTTGAGCGAGATCAGGGGCGATAGTTGAGCGAGGATTATTAGAATTTTATTGCTCTGCATCAAGTGCGTAGCGCGATCCTCTTCGCCAGTTCTTTAATCCGCGGATCATCGGGAAACCCCTCTTCAATCCACGCCTGCTCCACTTTCGCTAAGGTCTTCGCTACAATCGGCCCCGCCTCCAATCCCATGGCAATTAAATCACCGCCTTTGATCGGAAATACAGGCTTTTCCCAATTCAGCAGTTTGGACAAGCTAGCTTGCAGATCATCATTCGCCGCAAATAATAGTGCGATGTCGTGCGCGGCCTCCGGTCCGTGATGATAGGCGAGGGCCGGTATTTCCACCGCTGTTGGCTCCCGCGCTGCCAATCGATCCGCTACCGCGCGGCGTATTTTCTTTGAGAATTTGAGGCCGGTGACGATCTCGACTGCTTTGTCCGTATCTTTGGGCAGCAAGGCGACAAGCCTTCTGATCGCAAGGGGCTTTATATCATGGGCTTGCTCACGCCGGACCAGTTGACCCAACAACGCTGCGGCGCGGCTGTCTGTTTCTGTCAGAATATGGGAGAAAATTCCGGCGTCCAACATCTTGCTGACGGCAAATAGAGGATCATCGGTGGCGAGCAGTTTCATCAATTCATCGGCGATACGTTCACGCGATAGGGAATCCAGACTAGCGGCGGCTTGGGTGCAGGCGGCATAGGCGGCATCATCGACCTTTTCCTCGGAAAAGCGCGCGAGAAAGCGGAAATAGCGCATGATCCGCAAATGGTCTTCGGCAATCCGCTGCTCGGCGGACCCGATGAAGCGGATATGGCGGGCTTCTAAATCCGTCAATCCATCGAAATAATCATATATTTCCAATGTGACGGGATCGGCAGACAGGGCGTTGATCGTAAAATCCCGCCGCGCTGCATCCTCGCGCCAGTCATCGCTATAGGCCACGGTCGCGCGCCGTCCATCGGTGGAGACATCGCGGCGCAGGGTCGTTATTTCCACCGGACCATCTTTGGTAACCGCAGTGACCGTGCCATGATCAATCCCGGTTGGAACGACCTTAAATCCGGCCTCTTTCAGACGCGCCATCACATCATCGGGTTTCAGGATGGTCGCAAGGTCGATATCCTTTACCGCTACGCCTAATAAACTGTCCCGCACCGCACCGCCAACAAAGCGGATCATGCCTTTTTGTCCGCCGAGTGCGTCGACCAGTTTTTTCAGCGATGGCCGTTGATGCCATGGTGCGTCGGGAAGCTTCATCAGAGCCAATCCAGCCGCTTGGACAGATTGACCAAAATTCCCGCAGTAATTCCCCAAATCCGGCGGTTTTCCCAGTTAATCTGATAATATTGACGCTGCACGCCGCGCCATTCGCCAGTATGAGTGGTCTGGTTTTTGGGGTCCAGAATAAAATGCAGCGGCGCCTCAAACCAGTCATCCACTTCTTCGGGGCAGGGGACGAGCGGCAGGTCCGGCGGGATAACGCCCACTATCGGCTGAATATTAAATCCGCTGCCCGAATGATAGCGGTCGGTGGGTCCGATAATATCGACCTGCGCCGGATCAAGCCGGACTTCCTCATGTGCTTCGCGCAGGGCCGCGTGAATGGCATCCTTATCCTCGGGGTCAATCTTGCCGCCGGGAAAGGCAACCTGTCCGGGATGGTTGCGCATATAATCAGGGCGCTGGACCAATATCACGCCGGGTTCGGGACGGTCGGTAATGGCGATCAGCACCGCGGCATCGCGCAAGCTGTCTAAGTCTGTGATAAAATGACGCTCATCAGCCAGACTATGGTCGAGATCATTGGCGTGACCCTCGCGCAGCGCTTGCGACAACTTTGTCCTCAGGTCCCGGCTGTTGGTCATGCCGGCCGGTCAATCGCAAAAAAGGCGCCATTGCTCCACAGGCCAAAGGGTTCAAGGTCATCGGATAGCGCATATTCGGCCAGCTCATAATATACCGGACGCGCCAACACAGCTTCCAGCCCGCCGCGCACTTTTAAATAGGGTTGGGGCGCTTTTTCAGACGCGGGGAAGCGCAGGGGGTGATCGATATCGGCAACAACCAGATGATCGGTATTGAGCCGGAATGCCATTTTGCGGTCCTCGCCTTGCCCCTCGTTTTCCATCTGGACTGCGACAAAGGGCGCATCTTCGACGATGATGCTGAGTTTTTGATAGGGCGTGACTAGCGCAAAGCTGCCATCTTCTTCGCGGCGCAACAGGGTCGAAAAGGCGCGGACCATCGCGGGCCGGTTGATCGGGTCGCCCTGATGAAGCCAGCTACCATCGGCATTAATGCGCATTTCGCTATCGCCGGTTTCTTCCGGTTGCCATTGCTCCACTGGCGGCAATTTCTGCGCTTCCACCAGTTCCGCGATTTCGGAAAGGGACAGCGAGGCTAGTTCGGGTGGAGGAGTATAGGGCATGGTGATTGCCTATTGCGAATAGCATGGCCTGTAAAGCATCTCTAACCGCCGATAGGCTTAAGTCGCGGTTGTTTTGACCCACGGCCCCAGCTTGCCTTTTTCAGGAAGCACGGCATTTTTAGGTGCGCGGACGAGCAACCGGTCGGGGTCCCAAGGTCCGGGCATTTTCCAACCACCGGTTCGCTCTGATGAGAAACCGAAGAAACGGTCATAATATGCGGGATCACCGATCAACACCAACGGCAGATCCGCATCGTTGCTCAGTTCCTTCATTAGACCCTTCATCAGCGCCTGACCAATGCCTTCCCCCTGAAAATCGGGATAGACAGCGACAGGCCCGACCATGATCATCGGGTGCATCTTGCCAGCCTTATCAGTGAGCGCCACTGGCCAGCATTGCAAGGATCCCAGCAGTTCATTTTCAGCCAGATTCACCGCCGCAAGGCTCAGCCCTTCCAGCATGTCCATGCCTTCACGAACCTTATACGCCGTTCGCTCAATACGTTGCTTACCAAAAGCGATATCGAGAAGATCCTCGACCAGCGCAGGGTCAATTTCGGCCAGAGGCATGATGGTCGTCAAGGCAGCTATCCAATTCAGTGAAGGAAATTCGAGAGCCGCGCATTTAACGTCATTGTACTGTGCTGTCGAGCGACTCAGTGTGAGGGGTAAAATCCGCTATGCGGGGTGTTGATTGCACTATGGCGTTGGCGCGTCTAAAAGATAGCGATCCAAGGGGAGTAATGCGCGTGAACATGGACCGAAACCAGCAACAAAATGATCAGCCAACCACGGAAAGTACAAAGCCGGTTACCGGTAAACTGGCGACATTGCGTAGAGACCCTAAAGGTTGGGTGACACTTGTCTTGGCCGTTGCTGCTGTAATTGCGTTTTTCGGCGCTGCATTCGGATCTGGTATCGGCCTGTGGGGCTGGAAATCTGGACTGGCAGCTTTGCCTTGGACCGGTCTAGTGGCTCTTATTGCCCTGATTATCGCGGTCATCGGGGTTTTATGGGACCGCCGCAAAAATCGTAAGACCCGTTGGCCGTTGCTCGGCCTCGGTGCGATTATTTCCCTTGCTTTTGTTGGCTATCTCGCGAGCTATGCAATGACCATTGCGTCGCTTCCAGCCATCCATGATATTACAACCGATCTGGCCGATCCGCCGCAATTTTCCGCTTTAACCTTGCGCGCCGATAATTGGGATAATATTCCCGGTGCCGATGACGGCGAATTGCGCGGTCTGAACCCGCGCCAGCGTTGGGCGACGCTTCATCAGGATGCTTATCCCGATATTCGTTCGGTCCGTATTGACCAACCCGTTGCTGTCGTGATCGAAAAAGCGAAGCGTCTGGCCGAAGATCGCGGATGGGACGTCGTCAATGTCGATCCGGCATCCGGCCATCTGGAGGCAACAGCTACTATTTCCCTGTTCCGGTTCAAGGATGACGTTGTAATCCGTGCCCGTGCTGCAGAAAACGGTTCCGCCAGTATCATCGATATGCGCTCTGTATCGCGGGTGGGAACTCACGACCTAGGTGCCAATGCCAAGCGGGTCCGTCAGTTTTTGAGCGATCTTTCAGGTACCACGACAGCCGCATCCTAGCGGCATCTTGGATATGATGGCCGATGCTAATCGCGCAAGCTGGACTTGCTTATCTGGCGGGCGTTAATTTTAGCAATTTGGCGTTTTTTCCGTCTTCCAATACCCATAGAGCGCCGTCTGGTCCTTGCTCAATTTCACGGATTCGGGAATCCATAGCAAAACGCTCGGCTTCTTCGACTTTATCGCCGTCGAAAGTAATCCGGATAATCGCCTCACTGGCGAGACCCCCGATAAATGCATTGCCTTTCCAATCGGGAAACATATCACCGGAATAGAAAATCAGACCCGATGGTGCGATGGTCGGAACCCATGCCAGAATGGGCGCTGCAAATTTGGGCCTAGTGCTATGGTTCGGTATCTTCTTGCCGTCATAATGATTGCCTTCGGACACAATGGGATAGCCATAGTTTGCGGCCCGCTGTACCAGATTTAGCTCGTCGCCATCCTTTGGCCCCATCTCCTGGTTCCAAAGCCTGCCTTCGCTATCAAAAGCGATACCGAGGATGTTACGATGCCCCAGTGACCAGATTTCCGGCAAGGCATCTTCTTGGCCCACGAAAGGATTATCCTGTGGCACTGTGCCGTCCGGATTGAGACGGACAATTTTGCCCAGATTTCCGGTCATATCCTGTGCGGGATCAAATTTCTGACGCTCGCCAGACGCGATGAACAGATATTGTCCATCCGGTGAAAAAGCCATTCGGTGAGAAAAATGACCTCTACCGGGTACTTTCGGGTTTTGTTTCCAGATGATTTTCAATTTTTGTAATGCGGGTTTGTCAGCGGTCACATCCAGAGAAGCGATGCCCACAACAGCGCCGCGTGTGTCATCATCCCCTGCTTCAACCCAGCTCAGATAGACTTTGTTGCTGGTCGCAAAATCGGGAGCCAAAACCACATCGCCAAAGCCGCCCTGTCCGCCATAATCAACTTCTGGTATATTGCTGACTTCGATTTTTTGGCCAAGTTGGCTGACGATTAGCAAATTGCCTTTTTTCTCGGTGATGAGCATCCGGCCATCGGGAAGGAAGGTCATTGCCCAAGGTTCATCAAAAGTCGCGATTTCGTTTTTCTTAAATGCGACGCGGTCGACAGGAGAAATATTGGTGGTCGGCGCTTCTTCGCCGGTCCTCGACGCTTGAGCATTATCGCCATTACTGCAGGCAATAAGAGCAACCGATAAAGTGGTCAAAAGTGTCAGATTTCTCATTTGGTTCCCCAAGGCTATAACGAAATGTGATCCGGCAATACAACGATCACGATGAGCGAAAAACATAGCCGATAAGCATGAAAATTGATAGATTATTCGAGCTTAAAAACCAATGTTCACTGGTTGCTTACCATTTCTGGTTAAAGCGCTAAGCCATGTTCGCACGTAAATCAGAAGCTCATGACCCGCGCCCGCCATCTGCGGTGTCCAGCGGTGTAGGTATCGCCGGCTTGATCGGGCTTATATGCTGGATCATGATTGCCCGGCAATATGGCATGGATGGACCTTATTCTGCGCTGGTTGCTTGTCTGTCTTGCGCTGTGCCGATGGTGCTGTGGTCGTTGCTGTATGACAAGGTGCATTTGCGGTCATCCACCGGAATCGACTGGAAAAGCCGCAAACCAATTAAACAGACCTTTGATATTAGCGTGGTCAAGCTAGCTGGGCTTTGGGCGACATGGGCCATAATCGCTTTTATTTATTGCATCGGCCGTTGGTACTGGACCGGGCAATATCAGTTTTCCATGGAAATGATGGAGATTGCTGCTCCCTATTTGCTCGGCCTGTCGATCCCCTACGTGATGTGGATGGATCGGTATTTTGTCGAACCGCGTGATGGCGCGTGGCATTTCGGACAATTTGTCATGGGTGCCGGTAGCAAGAAATTTGGCGGTGAATATGCCCGGGAACAAATTTTCCATCACCTGCGTGCATGGGCCGTAAAGGGATTTTTCCTCGCCTTTATGATTTCAATCGTACCGGGCGGCTTTGGCGACATTATTCGTCTAGATATTTCGCAGGTGATCAATAATCCGGTTGCGATAGCCCACTGGTTGATCATCGCGATGTTCGTGGTGGACGTGCAGTTCGCAACCGTTGGCTATTTGTTGACGATGAAGCCGCTGGACGCGCATATCCGTACCGCCAATCCCTATCTCGCCGGTTGGCTTGCGGCTTTAATATGCTATCCGCCGTTCATTCTCATGAACGGGCCGCTCAATTATAATGTGAACACTGCGGACTGGGCCTATTGGTTTGAAGGGCATCAAACTATATTGGCGATCTGGGGCGCGGGTTTGGTCCTTTTGACAGCGATCTACGCCTGGGCCACGGTTGCATTCGGAATACGCTTTTCCAATCTGACCCATCGCGGTATCCTGACGCACGGCCCCTATCGTTTTACCAAGCATCCCGCATATGTTGCTAAAAACACCTATTGGTGGCTTGCGACCCTGCCGTTTCTGGTGACCTCTGGAAGCCTTACCGATATGGTCCGTAATACGGTGATCATGGCTTTGGTCAGCGGCGTCTATTATTGGCGCGCAAAAACCGAAGAAAAGCATTTGCTTAGCGACCCCGCCTATAAGGAATATGCCGAATGGATGGACCGCAACGCGCCCATTCCGCGTGCGATTAACTGGGTAAAGGTTAAGATCGGCTGGTGGCCAGAGACAGACAAGGCGGGCGCCGAGATCCAACCCGCTGAATAAGTCAGTCATTGTCTCTTCCCAAATAGGGAAGTCGACCATAAGCTACACGTATGACAATAATCGGCACAGACGGAAAGCATCGCTGTTTTGGCGGACAGGCGGGCAAGGAATTTTATGGCGTCTATCATGACGAGGAATGGGGCATTCCGGAACATGATGATCAAAAGCTATTCGAAAACCTGATATTAGAAGGCGCGCAAGCCGGGCTGAGCTGGGAAACCGTATTGCGGAAGCGGGAAGGCTATCGCCGCGCCTTTCACGGTTTTGATATCAGGCGTGTATCGGTCATGACTGATCCAGAATTGGAAGCGCTGAGAGAGGATGCAGGGATTATCAGAAACAGGCTGAAAATCTATTCCGTCCGCAAAAATGCTTTGGTCTTTCTGGATATGCAAAAGGAATTTGGCAGCTTTGATAGTTGGCTTTGGCACCATGTGGATGGCAAACCGATAGTCAATCGGTCCAAGCATATGTCCGAAATGCTGGCGACATCCCCAATTAGTGACACGATCTCCAAGGATCTCAAAAAGCGAGGAATGAGTTTCGTCGGGAGCACGATTATCTATGCCTATATGCAAGCGATCGGGATGGTTGATGATCATATGGCGGGTTGCTGGCAGGCCTGATCAGCATTATTTCGTCCACACGGCCGAACTGTATAGTTGGCAAGTCTCTGCATTGCTGCGATAGGGCCGCTATGACACATTTCCAACCCACCAGAGCCGCCGCATTGTCGCGGCTCGCTGACTTCTCCGCCAATATGGGGCATAACTATGCCCACAAACGTAATTTCGACTATGGTCCGGATGCGGATGTAGAGCAGGATAAGTGGCGCGACAATGTCTCGAAACTCTCACCCTATGTCCGGCATAGATTGCTGCCCGAACGGGAGCTTATTGAGGCCGCGATAAAAGCGCATGGCGCGATGGGCGCGGACAAGTTTATCGGAGAAATATTGTGGCGGAGCTATTTCAAGGGCTGGCTGGAACAGCGGCCGGAAGCCTGGGCAGATTATGTGACCGCACGGGACGCAAAATTCAGGCAGCTTAAAGCGCAGGGTGGTCTGCGCAAAACTTATGAACAGGCGACCGAAGGGCGCACAGGCATCGATGCGTTTGACCATTGGTCCAAGGAATTGGTGGAAACCGGCTATTTGCACAATCATGCCCGGATGTGGTTTGCCAGTATCTGGATTTTCACGCTGAAACTGCCGTGGGAATTGGGCGCGGACTTTTTTCTTCAACATCTTATTGATGGTGACGCAGCGTCCAATACCCTGTCATGGCGTTCGGTGGGCGGATTACACAGCAAAGGTAAATCCTTTCTCGCGACCAAAGAGAATATCGTACAATTTACCGATGGCCGTTTCACGGCAATAGGATTGGCTGCGGAAACAATGCCATTGGAGGAAGAGAAAAATTACAAGTTCCGACCGCTGAAAGTGCCGCCAACACCGCCAGCTGCTGCGGCATTTGCGCTATTGGTCCATGAAGAGGATTGCCATCCCGAGAGCCTTACATTGGCTCAAAAGCCGTCGCTGATCATTGGTGTGAGCGGGCCGGATACAAAAAGCCCGAAAGGTGTCTCGAACAAGGTTCGCGCATTTTCTGATGGCGCAGTGGCAGATGCCATGACCCGTGCCGCTGAACATTTCGGTTGCAAAGCCGTGCGGTGGAAGAAGGGTGAAAAACTGAGCGCTGTTTTGGCTAACGAAAAACTGGAACGCTTGTTGTCGCCTTGGTTGCCGGTGGGCCCGCTCAAAGACGCTATTGGTAAGGAAATTAACGGCAACAATGTCCGCTGGGTGATGCGCGACTATGATGCGGCGATCTGGCCGCTCGCAAACAGGGGCTATTTCCCGGTGAAGAAAAAAGCGCCGGATGCGCTGCGTGCTATCGGAATGGACTTGTAATGAAAGAGCGTTTTGAACGCCATAAGCAACCTTGGGACAGCGAAGAGGTCCAGAAGCTGCATGGCTTTGCAAAAAAGGGTATGGGTTTGAAAGCGATATCCAAGGCGCTGACCCGCAGCGAGGAATCGATTAAGAAACGTGCCAAAGCGGATAAAATCAAAATCGCAAAACAGCGTTAGTGGGTCAGTAGAACTTTCATAAATCCCGAATTTTCCGCGATTATAGTCGCAGAATCCCCAGTTCCAAGGCCTTCATTGATGCGCCTGTTCTGTCGCTGACTTCCAGTTTTGCGAAAACTCTCCGGACATAAGTGTCGGCGGTGGAGCGGCTGATCTCCAGGTCAGAGGCAATTGTCTTATTAGAGTGTCCGTGGGCGATCAGCTGGATTACCTGCGCCTCCCGTTCTGATAATCGCACTTTACGTGCGTGCTTTTTTTCTATGATATTGCTTATCTTAACATGAGCAGCGCCAGCGAGCCCTGCGACCGTCGCTATGATTTGATCATCGAATATGAGTTCAGTCGGATCGAAAGTGAATGACGAATATGCATTGCGTCCCTTTGGACCAAATAAGGGGATCCCAATTCCTTGATGCAAGCCATGAGCTTCCATCTGTTTGACAAATCTTTTCTCATTCTCGTTTAATCGCCGTGATGCCAAGGCTTGCTGCCAAAACATGGGTTCGCCATGCTGCATAATAATATCCGGGATCGGATCATGCTTACGAAAATCCACATCTTCGTATAGTTTTTGCCATTCTCGAGGAAAACCGGATGACGCCAGCACAACATTGCTATCCGTTTGCGATCGTAATTTTGGGGTTAGGTGATAATTTGTCCGATTCGCGCCCAGTTTGTTAGCGGCTAAGCGAACTTCTGACAATATATCCGGTATGCTTGAAAGCGTAGCGATTTGCCGGAAAACGTCTCCTATATGCAAATCCTGATTTTCGGCCCCCATAATGTCCTGTTACCCGCCTTTCCTCTCCTTGAACTGTATAATGCGCCAAATTCGAAATTTATACAAGTTGTCCACTGTTTGCGTGACAATAACATTTGAAATAGTCTCTATTAGAACCGGCCCCCCAGTAGGTTGACAACGTAGTCATGGTGAGCCTCAGTTAGTAGTTGAGTGGAGTAAAATAATGATTCAAGAGCGCGATCACACGTTGATATTGGAAGAAATACGGCAGCGACTCGAACGATTGGAGAATCAGCGCAATACACAGGTGATTGAAAATATCGATATGGGGCAGCTTTCAATTGATCTGCGGCGGGCTAGAATCGGTTCTTTTCCTGATGGCTATTTTACAGGCAGTATCTGGGACGTTTTGCTGGAACTTTATCAGGCGAGACAATCCGGCCGAAAAATTCAGCTTGCAGAAATCTCCGCGAACGCCAGCATCCCCGAAAAAGTGGCTTTGCGTTATATCGATCTTCTCATGGCAGACGGTTATCTTTACCAAGAAGAAGGTCCGATCGATCAGGGCCAACCGCATTTATTGCTGACGAACAAAGCCATTATACAAATTGAAAAATTATTTGCACAGATTCAGGCGAAAATGTTGGGGGTTAAGGATATACTCGAACCTCAACACGATGGCACCGTGATACGGCTGAATAAACCGTCTCTAGCTGGCTGATATTTTTATAGGGTGGCCGTAGCAATAAAATCACAGGCCCCGGTCACGCCAATCTTGACGCAGCGGCTGCTTCGCAGCATGTCTGTTTCATGCGATTTTTCTCTGATAATGCAGCGTCTGTGCATCCCAAGGTGATGGCGGCTTTGGCCGCGGCCAATGGCCAAGACACCGCTTATGATGGCGATGCCCTGAGCGCGCAATTAAACGGCGCTTTTTCCGATTTATTCGGAACGGATGTCGAGGCAATGTGGGTGGCCACCGGAACGGCGGCCAATTCGCTGGCTTTGGCGGCATTGTGCCAGCCGCATCAGGGCGTGATTTGTCATGAAGAAGCGCATATCGAGCAGGATGAGGCGGGGGCGCCCGGTTTTTACACGGGCGGGGCGAAGCTGATGCTGGTGCAAGGCGAAGGTGCCAAAGTTGCCGCGGAGACGGTTGATCGGCTTTGCGCCGCGATCCGGGATGACGTGCATCAGGTGCAGCCGGCGGCGGTGTCGATTACCAACGCCTCGGAATATGGCCTGGTCTATACGCCAGACGAGGTAGCGGCGGTCTCGGAAGTTTGCACACAGCGCCGTTTAGGGTTGCACATGGATGGCGCGCGCTTTGCGAATGCGGTGGCGATGCTCGGCTGTCATCCGGCCGATGTGACATGGAAAGCGGGCGTCGATGTGTTGAGCTTTGGCTTCGTCAAAAATGGCGGCATGGGCGCGGAGGCTTTGGTGTTTTTTGATAAAGACCTTGCCCGCGAAACTCATTATCGCCGCAAGCGTGCTGGCCATCTGCAGTCAAAGGGCCGCTATCTCGCCGTGCAGATATTGGCCATGCTTGACGGCGACCTATGGCTACAAAATGCGAGGGCCGCCAATCACGGCGCTCAGATGTTAGCGCAAGCCGCCGCCAAACGGCTGCTCTACCCCGTTGAGGCCAATGAGGTTTTTATCAAGATCACGGCAACCGAAGCCGAAACGCTGCGCGGTGCCGGTTTTGATTTCTACGACTGGGGCGAGGGACAGGCCCGGCTGGTGACCAGCTGGAACCAAAGCGCCGAAGATATCCGCCCACTGGCAGAGGCTATCGCAGCGTTATGAACGCGCAGGAGGGCGGTGAGCCAAGCCTGTTGACGCCGCGTATATTATTCCCGTTCCTCTTGGTCTCCCTGATCTGGGGCTCGACCTGGCTGGTGATCAAGGACCAGATTTCCGACGTGCCGCCCAGCTGGTCGGTGAGTTACCGGTTCATCATAGCATCGGCGGCCATGTTCGTGCTGGTCGGTATCAAACGCCTGCCGGTACGATTGGGGCGCAAGGGACAGTTTTGGGCGATCCTCATCGGCATTGTCCAATTCTCGTTTAACTTTAATTTTGTTTATAATGCTGAACGATTTATCACATCCGGTCTGGTTGCGGTGCTGTTTGCGCTGCTGATGGTGCCTAACGCGATATTGGGCCGGATCTTTCTGGGTCAACGGCTCAACAGAGCTTTTCTGGCGGGTTCCGCCATTGCTGCGGTGGGGATCGCGCTGCTCTTCTGGCATGAATATAAAAGCTCACCGGCAACCATTACCGACGTCCTATTGGGCGTGACCCTGGCCGTCGGAGGGATTTTATCAGCCTCGGTTGCCAATGTGATGCAGGCTTTGCCCCGCTTGAAAAGCTATCCGATCCTCACTTTGCTGGCATGGGCGATGTTTTGGGGTGCTGCGATCAATATTCTGGTATCATGGATCACGGTCGGACCGCCGGTTATTGAAATGCGCGCTGCCTATTTGGGCGGGATTGTCTATCTTGCGATTGTCGGTTCGGTGATTACCTTTCCGCTCTATTTTACGCTGCTGCGGGAAATCGGGGCCGGAAAAGCAGCCTATTCGAGCGTGCTGGTACCGGTCGTCGCGATGATATTATCAACCCTGTTTGAGGGCTATGTGTGGACAGCATTATCAGCCGCTGGCGCAATATTGGCGATGGCGGGATTGCTGGTGGCACTTTGGGCGCGCAAACGCAAAATAGATTGATATCGCGACCGGGATGTCCGCTGTATCCAGAAAGTGGACGCTAGCTTTGATTATTTTGGAGGGGGACAATTGGGTGGTAAGCGGTCGTTTGGTCAAACGACTTATGATGACTGCAGCTGGGCCGTTTGCACACTATCTTCTTTTGGCGATCCTAGCTTTCGAGGCTGTTACTCAACTAAAACTCATTGCAGAGATATTGGGGCCAAGGCAGAAATCCGTGCGCCGCACTTTTAGAGTTCTTAAGTGCTGATTTCGGTGTTCAGTCGTTCACCCAATTGTGATGACAGGAAGGCCGTCGCGCGATGCGGGGTGAGCCTGCAGGGCAGTATCAACGTGGTACCGGATCTTCCACAACATCCGATGTATTTGATCGACCTCGTTCTCCTCGAAGTTTAACGATTCACCACCGCGCACTGCCAAGAAGTCATGAAATTTACCATCCGGAAGAGGGGTTCGCCAGATTTCCAAACCCATATTGGTGAAGTTGCTATCTGAGTGCGCGTGCAACTTGTTTCGGTATGTGAGCAGCTGCTCGTGAAGCCGCCTCTCCTCAGGTTCAAGTTCAAGCTCGGGTAACATATTCCAGTTAAAGAGTGGTGCAACCTGACCGCGCGACTGGGCAAAAGGTCGACCATATGCGACGACCATTGTTGTTTCGTAGCAATGAAACTTACGTCTCTCCGCATTGCTATAACGCTTAATCCAATCGCACTCTTCGGTCAAAAAGGTTGCAGCACTCAAGGCATGGCGAAAATCCCTCGCCGACATTGCCAGCCGCATAAGCTGCTGGTGCTCTTTTTCCTCGCGTGTCGATTTAGATTTGCTCATTGACAAAGGATGGTCGAAACCATCGAATTCAGCAAGGCATCTCATACTCCGATAGCGACCTGTCCGTATCTGGGCTTGTTGCATGAATGCCTCTTCATCCGAAATTGGGTGCGAAGCAGACATAAAATCGGGCTGCAGTGAATGTCCCCATCTGGGGCATTTCCAGACCAGCCGCTTTTATTTTCCATCCAATCAGTTTGAACGACAACAAGTGAGTGGAAAGCCGTCATACGCTCGATCCGATATCGACCGGCGTTTTTTCTGCACCAACAGCGGACTGACCGCTTTCGAAGAGACGACAGATAATAGCTACTGTCCACCTGTGAACATCGTCTTGCAAGCCTAATGGTCACCAAAAAACTATCAATTCTGGCAGATTTAATTATGGCGTAGCCCATGACAGACGCAAAACCCCATAATCGCGACAAGAACTACAGGATCAAAAGCGATAGCTTGTTTCTGAAGGCCTTGGGCGTTTCGAACGATGCCGGAGATGTTAAGCCCAATAAATATGCGAAATATCGTCAAATCTGCCGCTTTGTCGAGATTTTCATTGAGCGGATTGAACGGACACAGGCTGTAAAACAGAAACGGGTCAAGGTTTTGGACATCGGATCAGGCAAGGGTTATCTGACCTTTGCGATGTATGATCAACTGACCCAAGCGGGACTCAACCCCAAAATTGACGGTGTTGATACGCGCTCGGAGATGGTCGATTTATGCAATGAAGCGGCGCAAGCATCCGGCTTTGAAAACCTGGCGTTTCACAACATGAAGGCCGAGGATTTTGTTCAGGGCTATTATGATGCGATCATCGCTTTGCATGCGTGCGACACGGCGACGGATGACGCATTATTCTATGGAATCAGGTCGAAATCCAAATTGATCGTCTGCGCCCCTTGCTGCCAACATGAGGTTTTGGTGGACCTGCAGAAGAGCGAGACCGCGAGCCGAAAATTCATCTCGCACGGCCTGTTCCTGCAAAAACAGGCAGACCTGATCACCGACAACAGCCGTGTGATGCTGCTCAAATCACAGGGTTATCAGGTTGATGTCATCGATTTCGTTTCTACGGAGCACACACAAAAGAACACGCTTATTACAGCCATAAAGAACAGCAAGCCGTCTCCCAAACATCTCGCGGAATATGAAGCCTATAAAAAGGCCTTTGGTTTTAACGGGATAAAGCTGGAGACGCTGATGAGAGAAGCGGGATTGATCCGCTCGGAATAAAGCTTAGCCGTTCTTTCACACCATTGCTTCGAGCGCTTCTCGCTTTCTTCTCCGGTCTATCGCGTGCGCATTATTTCCTGCGTTTTTTACGCTCTGCGTAGCGCGCGTCGCGGGCGGCCTTTTTCTCGGTTTCTGTAAGTCCAAGTGCGAGCTTCGGCTTTGCTTGCTCTTTCGCGGCTTTCCGCTCTGCCTTTAATTGCTCGAATGCCGCGCGTTTCTCTTCGCGTGCGATGGCTTGTTTTTGCTCCCGTGCAAGCTGGGCTGCCTTGCGTTCGGCAATGACTTCAGGGCTGAGGGGAGGCTTTGCCTTCAGTTTTTTTAGTGCAGCTTGCTTGGCTTTGGCTGCCATTTGAGTACGTTCTTGAAAAGTTGGTTGTGAAAATGGCGGCATTTGAGTTTATTATTCCTTGATTGAGCGATGGGGCTTAGGCATCTATTAATTTCCGAAAAGCGTGGCAAGTCCTACAGTCCTTAGAGCAATCGGGCAATGTTTAAGCAACCGCACGGGATTATAACGCGTGGAAGTTGACGTAGGCTTCACGGCCAAACCGCCGAACGGCAGGAACCGGGCGACCAGCGGTCGCGGGATCGTTGATTGAACGAATGACCGGTTTTAGGCACGTCACCAACAATCTTGGATGGCAGACTTAGGGCGCAAAAGCGGGCATTTGATAGATTTAATAGCAATGACGGCGGCGCCATTATCATAGCTTACTTGCCTCTGCTTTGAGGAGCGAATAAGCAGGCGGCATGGATTTTGATGATCAGTTACAGCGATATTTCGGCACCGCCGATCTGTCGTCGGTTCACCCAGAAGCGATGAGCGCCGGTATCGAACGCATGCGCGTGGACTTTGGGTTGGAAACAGATAGCGGGCGCCGGTTCGCTCTGTGGGCGGTAATGTATATGCTCGGCACCAGTCTGGATTTGGACAGCGCTTTTGAAGATGAGGCGGACCGAAACTCGGCGCGGGATTTCATGGATTTGATGGACAGCGTTCAAGAAGAGTGATGGGGCCGGTTATCGCTGGGCCGCTTACTAGGACCCTGTGACCACTGCGATGGACAGAATTTCAATCGCGTCTTCCTGACCGGCAAAAGAAGCAAAATCTCCGGGCTCTGATCCTATGAGCGCCCGACTGATCGGTGCGGAAAATGAGACAAGTGCTTTGGCCGGATCAGCTTCATCATCTCCCACAATGGATAGAGACTTTTCAGTCCCTTTGAGCGTGAAAGTCACCTTGGTGCCAAATTCTACCGTTTCGCCGGACGGAACCGGCGCAAGCTCCGCCGTTGATTGGCGCGTATTCCAATAGCGCAGGTCACGCTTGACGATTTTCAGGGCGGTTTCGTCGGTTTCCGCAGCGACATCTATTTGCAGCGCAGCCACACGGTCTTTGATCAGTTGTAGCCCGCGCGCCGTCACCAGATTGGGACCGACCGGAATGGGAAGCTCGAACTTGGGTTCGAGATGCTCGTCATCCCCTTCTCTGCGGAAAGCGACGCTCATCGGTTAAGCCTTGGTCTTGGGCGTCACCCAGATACTTACGGGTGCAACGAACCGGCCATGGGCGGGTTTGCCGATGTCGATACGCTCGGCCGTAACCAATTCGCCGGTTTCGAGATTGAAGGATGAATAGGGCTTGGGCATCCGGCCAAAAGTCATTTTCTGGATGGGCGCGCCCGTGGCGGTGTTCATGATAGTGGCGATGATACTCATGGCTGGCCGCTTGCGATGGAAGCGGCGGACTGTCAACTGTCCCCGTTTAAAATCCCGGCTAAAATTGCCGCCATTCCGGATTTATAATCAGGATATTGTGGCTGCCAACCCAAGAGCCGCTTTGCTTTACCATTGGCGACCCGCCGGTTTTCTTCATAAAAGCCCAAGGCAGATGGCGACAGGTCGGCTTCTTCGAGCGACAATAGAGGCGGCGGCTCGACACCGATTAAACGCGCGGCATGGGCGAGTACTTCATGCTGCGGCGCGGGCAGGTCGTCGGCGATATTATAGACGCCCGCTGGCCCCTCAAAAGAGGCTATCACGGCGGCCACTATATCATCGACATGGATGCGGCTGAATACCTGTCCGGGCAAATCGATACGCTTGGCCTTGCCCTCACGGACGCGGGTGATGGGATTTCGGCCCGGACCATAAATACCGGGTAGGCGCAGCACGTGCACATCGCCGCGCAAGCTCTGCCAGCCAAGATCGGCGTCGCTACGTGCTTTGCGTCGGCCGGAACCAATGGGCGCGCTTTCATCGACCCATGCGCCGCCCACATCGCCGTAGACACCGGTCGACGAGAGATAGCCCGTCCATTGGAGCGATGCCGCTTTGATTGCCGCGCCATAATGGTCAAGCACCGGATCGCTATCGTCGCGGGCAGGCGGGACGGAGGACAGGATATGGGTTGCCTCGCCAATTGCCGCCAGCACCGCCGCTGGGTCGTCAAAGGCGATAGCGCCCTCTACGGCCTCCCGCCTTGTACCGGTTACCTGCCAGCCTTCAGCGCGCAGCCTGTCAGCCAGATGTTTCGCTGTATAGCCCAGACCAAAGATCAGCATGTTACCCATAAGTGTTATTCTTCCTTCAGCGTGCCGGGCTGGATGATCACCGGATTTTTTTTGTTTTTCGCCTTCCAGTCCATCGCCATTCCTACGCGGGTGGCACCCGATGGGTGATCGAAGAACAGCATTTCCTCAATCGGTCCCGGTTCAATCTTGCGATATTCCGAAAGCCGCATGGCAACTTTGGCAAAGCCGTCCGGTTCTTTGGCGGCTTCCAGGCCGAAGCGATCGGCATCGCTTTCATTGACGCGGATCAATGTATTAAGTGCTGGCGTCGCGGCAAAGAAATAAACTGTCAGCAACAGGCCGAATAACGGCAAAGCGGCGGGATCGGACATATCCCTTACGCCCCATTGTCCGCCATAGCGCGCGATTAATCGCGGCGCGATGCGCGCTATCAGGAAAAGACCGACTGCCATGATGAGGCTAATGATGAAGATCGTCCACCATATATGGCCCAGCACATAATGGCCAAGCTCATGGCCCATGACCGCAGCGACCTCTTCTGGGTCCGTGCGTTCCAGCAGATTGTCATTGAGCGATATGCGGATAGTAGGGCCGACGCCGGAAACATTGGCGGATATCCGTTTATGTTGTTTCGACTGGTTGAAGACATAGATATTCTCGGTCGGGACATCATGCTCGGCGGCCATGGCGACAATGCGGTCACGCAGCGGGCCGGGCTCCATGTCCTTATACTCGTTGAACAGAGGCGAGATGAACACGGGCCCCAATAGCAGGCCGATGAAAAGAAATATCGAAACCACACCGGTTCCCCAAATCCACCATGTTTTCGGTGCCCGGCGGATGACGGCGAATATGGCCATAAACAACAAGGGAAAGATCAACAGGGTTATGAGCAGTCCGATGGCTTGTTCACCGGCCCATTCCCCGAAACCCTGACTCAGCAAGTCATATTGTTTCTCGCGGAAAAAGCCCGTGTAGATGGTCCACGGCAAGGTCAGCAGAAAACTGGCAATCAAATAGGGTATGGCGGTCAGCCATGTGACGGCCCATGGGCGTTTAACTTTCCGTTCCGCCCATGCGCGAAAGCCCGATGACAGGCGCGATTTCAGTATGAAAAAATCAACCAGAAACGCGACGACTGCTCCCCATAGGGTCAGCCAATAACCGCCTTCAAAATAGCTATTGGACTTTTCCAGTTCTCCACCCTGCAATGTGTCGATATAGGCGCGGCTGGCCTGTTCGACGTCAAAGGCTGGCGCGGTGACGGCCTCCTGCGCAAAGCTGCTCTCGACTGGCAGGCTGAACAACATTAGTGCAGCCATCACTATCGCGAAAATTCGAACCATCACTTGTCCTCCTATTTCTATGGAGACGTCATAAACGCAATTGCGCGGTGTGCAAATGGCTCTTATGGCTGGGACTATGCTAGATATTCAAAAGACCGACGCAGCCATGCCTGCGACCCATCCCGCCATTATCCGCCGCGAAGATTATCGACCACCTGCCTGGTTTATTCCGACCATCGCGCTCGATTTTCAGCTTGGTCTGGATCACACTGTGGTGCGTTCGACGCTGGATGTGCGCCGTTCCAAATCGGCAACAAATAAAGAACCACTATTACTCGATGGTGACGGTCTTATTCCGGCGGCGGTTAAAGTGGATGGAGCGCCGTGGACTGATTGGAAGATGGTAGACGGCAATCTGCAATTGCCGCTGACCGATGCGGCACATGAAGTCGAAATCACTGTCGAGCTGGACCCGTCCACCAACACACAGCTGATGGGACTTTACGCTTCGCAGGGGTTGTTGTGCACACAATGCGAGGCAGAGGGATTTCGCCGGATCACATTTTTCCCAGATCGGCCCGATATATTGAGCCGCTATTCGGTGCGGATGGAGGGCGACAAGACGGCTTTCCCGATCCTGTTGTGCAATGGTGACAAGGTGGGAGAAGGCGAAGGCGAAAACGGGCGCCACTGGGCGCACTGGAATGACCCGTGGCCCAAGCCGAGCTATTTATTCGCGCTGGTTGCGGGTGATCTCGTGGCCAATACCGACAGCTTCACCACCCGCTCGGGCAAGCCGGTAGAGCTTAATATCTGGGTCCGCGATGGCGATTTGCCGCGTACCGGTCATGCGATGCAGGCACTGAAAGATTCCATGCGCTGGGATGAAGATGTCTATGGCCGCGAATATGATCTGGGATTGTTCAATATTGTCGCGGTGAGTGATTTCAACATGGGTGCGATGGAGAATAAGGGGCTTAACGTCTTCAACTCGCGCTATATTTTGGCCGACCCCGAAGTCGCGACCGACGCTGATTTCGACGGCATTGAAGGCGTTGTGGCGCATGAGTATTTCCACAATTGGTCGGGTAACCGGGTCACATGCCGTGACTGGTTTCAGCTCAGCCTGAAAGAAGGTTTTACCGTTTACCGCGACCAGAGTTTTTCGGCGGACATGGGATCGACCGCGCTCAAGCGGATTGAAGATGTACGCATCCTGCGCGCGGCGCAATTCCCCGAAGATGCCGGACCGCTGGCGCATCCGATCCGCCCGGAAAACTATCAGGAAATTTCCAACTTCTATACCGCCACCGTCTATAATAAGGGCGCAGAGGTTATTCGCATGATGGCGACTTTGCTTGGTGCGGAACGGTTTCGCAAAGGCACCGACCTTTATTTTGACCGCCATGACGGGGAAGCGGCGACCTGCGAAGATTTTGTCGTCGCGATGGAAGAGGGCGGCGATATTGACCTCAAGCAATTTCGCGGCTGGTACCGGACGCCGGGCACGCCGCGCGTCTCGGCCAAGCTCAGCCATGATTCCCAAACAGCGACGGCGACCTTGGAACTGAAACAGAGTCTGGCGGCTAGCGGAGCCAAGCAGGAGCCATCGGAAATGGTCATCCCGCTCAAAATCGCTCTGCTCGATCCCGAGACCGGCAAGCATGAAGGTGAGCAGTTAATCACGCTCGATCAGGTGGAGCAGAGCTTTACCTTTGAGGGACAGAATGTGCATCCGATCCTCTCGATCAATCGCGGATTTTCTGCGCCGATCATTCTCGAAAGTAGCCGTACGGCGGAAGAGTTGGCTTTTCTGTCATCACATGACGATGATCCGTTTGCGCGGTTCGAAGCGATGCAGCAGCTAATGACCAGCTATCTAGTCGCGCAAGTGACGGGCACGCCAACCGATCGCGACATTATTTTGCATGCCATTGGCGCGGTGTTAGCGGATGAAAATATCGATCGGGCATTTCTGGCCGAATTGATCCTGCTCCCCAGCGAAGCATTTCTGGCCGACCAGATGGTGGAAGTCGATCCGCAGGCAATCCATGATGCCCGCGAAAAATTGCGCGGCAAAATTGGTGTGCAGTTTGAACGTAAATTCCGCCGGCTTTACAAGCAATGCGTGCCGGGCGAATTTTCGCTAGACGCCGAAGCGCGGGCGGACCGCAAATTGCGCAATGTGACGCTCGGCTATATCGCTGCCTCGCAAGTTGAGGACGCGGCGGAGATGGCCTTTGACCAATTTCGCGAAGCCAATAATATGACCGCGATGCAAGGCGCATTGGGCGTATTATCGCATATGGATGACAAACAGCGGACATGGGCATTTGAAGATTTCTTCAAACGGTTCAAGGATAATGCTTTGGTGCTCGACAAATGGTTTACATTGCAGGCGATGTCCCAGCGTAGCGATACGGTGAAACGCGTCGAAAGCCTTGCGAAACATCCCGATTTCACTTTGTCCAACCCCAATCGCGTCCGTGCGCTTTACGCCGGGTTTACGAGCAATCCGGTCCGTTTCCATGACCCGTCGGGCAAAGGCTATCAGATGGTGGCCGATATGGTGATCGCGCTCGATGGGCAGAACCCGCAAACTGCCGCGCGCTTCATCCCGTCACTGGGCCGCTGGCGCCGGTTTGAACGCGGCCGGTCGGAACTGATGCGGCTGGCGCTGGAGAAAATTGCGGCCACCCCCGGTCTGTCGAAAGATGTGTCCGAGCAGGTGAGCAAGAGCCTTGCCTGATCAAAGCCATTCGGCGGTAGATGTGACCACATCGTCGCTGTTGGATGGCGCTGCCCATGGCTTTCTTGGGCGAGCAGGCGGACTTTCAACCGGCATTTACGCCGGGCTCAACGTCGGTCTTGGCAGCGATGATGACCGCGATGCCATTCTCGAAAATCGCCAGAGAGCGAAAGCGGCAGTTCTGCCGGATAGCGAACTGGTCACGCTGCATCAGGTGCATAGCGCCGATGTCGCAACCGTCACGAAACCCTTCGCCCTTGACGCGCGCCCGCATGTCGACGCGATGGTGACGGATCAGCCCGGCCTGCTCCTCGGCATATTGACGGCTGATTGCGTGCCTGTGCTGTTTTTCGATGCATCGGCACAGATTATCGGTGCGGCCCATGCCGGATGGAAGGGCGCCATTGGCGGCATTACCGACAACACGATCATAGCGATGGAAAAACTGGGCGCGTCGCGGGACAATATCGCCTGCGCCATCGGCCCTTGCATCGCGCAGGATAGCTATGAAGTGGATGCGGGCTTCCAACGGCGTTTCGTTGAGGATGATTCCGATAACGCGCGTTTTTTTGAAGCTGGTCAGCCGGATCATTTTCAGTTCGACATTGAATCCTATGTGGCGGACCGGTTGGCCAAGGCGGGCGTTACGAAAATCGATAAACTTGGCCTCGACACCTATGCGCGAGAGGGCCGCTATTATAGCTACCGCCGCAGTTGCCATCGCGGGGAAGCGGGCTATGGTCGGCAGATATCGCTTATCGGCTTACAGGCGTAGCTTTACCCTTGCTCAGATAGGGGCACGCAGACAGGGGCATCAGGGGAATAGTATATGAATGCGCAGCGGGTAGGACTTTTTGGTGGCTTGGCGGTATTTGTCGCGATGCTGCTGCTTCCCGCTCCGGCGGCGATGAGCCCAGCGGCATGGTATGTAGCCGCGCTCACGATCCTGATGGCGACATGGTGGATGACGCAGGCGGTGCCGCTAACCGCGACCGCCTTGCTGCCATTTCTTGCGCTACCGGTAATGGACGTGATGGACGTGAAAGAGACCGCCAGCCAATATTATTCGCCGATCCTGTTTCTGATCCTCGGCGGCGCGTTTATGGCGCTGGCGATTGAGCGGGTTGGCCTGCACCGGCGGCTGGCGCTCGCGATTGTCAGCATGGCGGGAAAAAGCGCGTGGGGTATTTTAATGGCCTTCATGATTGCTACGGCCTTGCTGAGCATGTTGATTTCTAACACATCATCGACCTTGATCATGATACCAATTGCGGTGGCTGTGTTGGTAGCAGGCGGGATCAAGGATGGCGAGACAGAGGGTTTTGCCGGAGCGCTGATCATGGGCGTGGCCTTTGCGGCGTCAATTGGCGGACTAGGCACTTTGGTCGGTAGCCCGACCAACGCGATTGCCGCTGGCCTGATCAACAAGACATTGGGCATGGATATCGATTTTCTGAGTTGGTTCATATTTGGCCTGCCGATAGTTATCATTGGTTTGCCGGTCTGTGCAGCGATCCTGATCACAGTTCAGAAGGTCGGCAAACATAGTTTCGACGGCATCAGCGCAAAGGCAGCAATCGGCTCCCCCGGCCCTTGGAGCATGCCGGAAAAACGCGTTGTGCCAGTGGTGGCGGTCGTCGTGCTGGGCTGGCTGTTTCTGCCGCAGATCAAGGCAGTGCTGCCTGCTGGCGCCGTGCATGATGGCAGCATCGCGATATTAGGCGGCTTGCTATTATTCATGCTGCCCGATGGCACGGGCCGGAAATTGCTCAATTGGGATGAAGCGGACCGCGCGCCATGGGGCGTGATCATGATGTTTGGCGGTGGTCTGGCGCTGGCCGCAGGTATCATTGAATCCGGCCTTGCTGACTGGCTAGGGCTGGCGCTTGCGCCGCTGAAAAATGTGTCTGTTATCGTTATCGCTATTGCTCTCGTTGCGCTGGTCATTCTCGTCACGGAATTTGCATCCAATGTTGCGACGGCCAGCGGGGTCATGCCGGTGGTTGCCAGCCTGATCCTTGCGACCGGTGTCGATCCGGTGCTACTTGCGATGCCAGCGGCGATGGCAGCCAGTTGGGGTTTCATGCTGCCTTCCGGTACGGGGCCGAATGCGATTGCTTGGTCAACCAATCACATTGAACTGCCGAAAATGCTCAAATCCGGACTGTGGCTCGATCTCGCAGGCATCCCGATCATCATTGCCTGCATCTGGATGGTTTCATTTGTAATCAATTAAGTTTTGCGGCATGTCTTTATTCAGATAGTCTATGGTGGAGAGAGAGAAAATGTCCGATCAAAATGACGCTGATAAAAATGATAATGGCCCAAAAGATACCGGCGTTCCGGTAACCCCGCGCCGTATGCCCAAAGCATCGATTGAGAAAATTGGTGGACGCAAGCTCAAGCCTGCCACTTTGATGATGGGCCATGGCTATGATCCGGTCTTGTCGGAAGGCGCGCTCAAACCGCCGATTTTTCTGACCTCCACCTTTGCCTTTGAAAATGCGGCTGCTGGCAAGCGCCATTTTGAAGGCATTACCGGCAAGCGTCCCGGCGGTTCGGAAGGCCTTGTCTATTCGCGTTTCAATGGCCCCAATCAGGAAATTCTCGAAGACCGTTTGAGCATCTGGGACGAAGCGGAAGACGCACTGGTATTTTCCAGCGGCATGTCGGCCATTACAACGGTGCTGCTCGCCAATGTCAATCAGGGCGATGTCGTGGTGCATAGCGGCCCGCTTTACGCCGCTACGGAAACGCTGATTAACAAGGTTTTAGGCCGCTTTGGCGTGACCTTTCTTGATTTTCCGGCGGGCGATAGTCCGACTCAGGTCGCGGCATTGCTGGAAAAAGCCAAGGTGCAAGCGGCTGAAAATGGCGGTAAGGTTGCGATTATCTATCTTGAAAGCCCAGCCAATCCGACCAACGCGCTGGTTGATATTGAGGGCGTAGCCGATGCGCGTCGGCAGGTTTTTGGTGATAAAGCTGCTCCTCCCATCGCAATCGACAATACGTTCCTCGGCCCCTTGTGGCAGCAGCCGTTGAAACATGGCGCAGATATTGTCATTTACAGCCTCACCAAATATGTCGGCGGGCATAGTGATCTGGTCGCTGGCGGTGTTCTGGGCTCCAAAGCGTATATGGACCCGATCCGTGCGATCCGGAACACGATTGGCACTATCTGTGATCCGAATACCTCATGGATGCTGATGCGCAGTCTCGAAACGCTGGAATTGCGTATGACGCGCGCCGGTGAAAATGCAGAGAAAGTCTGCGCTTTCTTGCGGGATCACCTAAAGGTTGATGGCTTGGGCTATCTTGGCTTTATTTCCGATGCGTCGCAGCAAGATATTTACGACCGTCATTGCAGCGGTGCGGGTTCGACCTTCTCGTTATTCATCAAGGGCGGGGAAGCCGAAGCATTCAGGTTTCTCGATTCCTTGAAAATCGCCAAACTGGCCGTTAGTTTGGGGGGAACCGAAACCTTGGCCAGTCTGCCAGCGGCGATGACCCATTTGTCGGTGCCGGAAGAGCGCAGAGCGGCGCTTGGTATTACCGACAATCTGGTGCGGATTTCGATTGGCGTCGAAGATCCAGATGACTTGATCGCTGATTTTGAACAGGCGCTGGAGGCGGTTTAGGCCCAGTCAACAATCTTCCAGCCGCGCTTTTTTGCGAGGTGGCGTAGCGGCAAGCTGGGTGTCGTCGCAATCACTTCATCGGCAAATTCCAGCATCGGTGCGTCGCTGACATGGTCGGAATAGGCACGAATATGGAGTTGTTCGCGCTCTAGCCCCTGCTCGTCGAGGAAGGTCTTGATCCGGTCGAGCTTGGCTTCGTCGTAGCAATTTTCGCCAATAATTTTCGGTAATACCCGGCCCTTGTCGTCAATCTCCAGCCGGGTTGCGATCATGTCAGCAATGCCGAGACGCCGTGCGATGGCCTCAACATATAGTTCATAAGATGCGGTCGCCAAAATGATCCTCCGGCCTTCTGCCCGGTCGGTCTCAATCTGCGCAATAGCTTTGGCATAGCTGTTCGTTTGCATCACTATATCAGCATAGCGTTCGATATGGGGTTGCAGCTTGGCGAGGCTTGGCTTGCTGCCCAATAATAGACGCTGGTTATAGGTTTTCAAACTCTTGCGACTGATCAGCTTCAGGCCATAGCCGATAAACCCGAAAGGCAAGAGCGGCAGCAGGGCAAGCCGCCAAGGCGCGCGCGCAAAAACCATGTGAAACAGGAAGGGTGTGTAGGTCCCCCGTATCGTGATTGTCCGGTCCATGTCGTAAATTGCCAGCTTTGTCATCGCGCCCCATTTCCAATATTTGGCTCTATTAGCAGTTGAGATAAAAATGCGCCAAATAAATGACTTGTTATAATGGCTTGAGCTTTTTGCGATTTTGCGTCACCAATAGCTGCGATGACAATGCCCGGCGATTTTGTTGAAGAAATAACTGAAGACGGAGTGATGACACTTCGTTTCTCCGGTGATTTATGTATTGCGGTCATCGCTGATCTGCCCGAACGGCTGCGCGATTATGATGCAGAGGTTAAAAAACTCGACCTGTCTGGCGTCGGATATATCGATACGGTGGGCGCATGGCTGATCCATCGTACAGCCCGCGATACCGGCGCTGAAATTGTCGGTGCCGATAATCAGGCAGAGCGCCTGATCGCGGCGGTGAGCACAGCCGATCAGCCAGCAGACGTCCGCCTTGAGCCACCCAATCCCGTCATTCGTATCCTGAACGAAGTGGGAGAATCGACGATCGTTGCATTCACCACATTGGCGGGGCTGGTCGGCTTTTTCGGATCGGTCATCACGGCCACTGGCTCGCTCATAATGCATCCAGGCCGGATCCGCTGGAACGCGGTCATCCAGAGATTTGATGTGGTCGGGGTCAGGGCGCTTGGAATTATTGGATTGATGAGCTTTCTTATCGGTTTGGTCATCGCGCAGCAGGGCGCTGTGCAGCTCCGGCAATTTGGCGCAGAAGTATTCACGGTCAATCTGGTCGGGCGGCTGACTTTTCGGGAACTGGGCATATTGATGACCGCAATCATGGTTGCGGGGCGCTCCGGTTCTGCCTTTGCCGCACAAATCGGAACCATGAAGCTCACCGAAGAAATTGACGCCATGCGCACGATTGGGGTGTCGCCGGTAGAGGCCTTGGTGCTGCCGCGCTTTTTTGCGGCTGTTTTCATGCTGCCTTTGCTGGGCTTTTATGCGTCGATTGTTGCTATTATCGGCGGCGGCCTGCTCAGCTGGGTAGAGCTTGATATACCGCCAGCCACTTTTTTCGCACGGATCAGGGAAGTAGTGCCGATCACCGATGTTTATGTTGGATTAGTCAAAGCGCCGGTATTTGGCGCGATCATCGCTATTTGTGGCTGCTATCAGGGAATGCAGGTTAAAGGAAATGCCGAGGAAGTCGGCAAAAGAACGACCGCAGCGGTGGTTCAGGCGATTTTTCTGGTCATTGTTCTCGATGCCTTTTTTGCCATGTTCTTTAGCTGGATCGGGTGGAATTAATGGCGGACGATAAGGCGTCAACTGGGAAACCTGAATTTGGTGAGCCGGTAATCTCTGTCAAAGGGCTGCGGAACAGCTTTGGCGATCAAGTCGTGCATGAACATCTCGATCTCGATGTCCGCAGGGGAGAAATTCTGGGCGTTGTTGGCGGTTCTGGAACCGGAAAGTCGGTCTTGATGCGCTCGATCATCGGACTGCAACAGCCAGATGAAGGCTCCATAGAGGTTTTTGGCGAGTCTTTATTAGGCCGGGCGGAATCCGAAACAATTGATTTTCGCAAACGCTGGGGCGTATTATTTCAGGGCGGCGCGCTATTTTCTACATTGACGGTGGCCGAAAATGTCATGGTGCCGATCCGTGAGTTCTACCCCGATATGGACCGTGATTTCCGGAGGGAGATTGCAAAATATAAAGTCTGTCTGTCGGGCCTACCGCCCGAGGCTTCCCCCAAATATCCATCCGAACTGTCCGGCGGCATGCGCAAACGGGCCGGGATCGCCCGCGCATTGGCGCTTGATCCTGAACTCTTATTTCTCGACGAGCCGACCGCTGGGCTTGATCCGATTGGTGCTGCGGCTTTCGATAATTTAACCCGCGAATTGCAGCAGACATTGGGCCTAACTGTGTTTCTCATCACCCACGATCTCGACACGCTGCATGCCATTTGCGACCGGGTGGCCGTACTTGCGGACCAACATGTTATAGCGGTGGGAACGGTTCCGGAACTGCTTGCCATGGACCATCCGTGGATACAGGAATATTTTAATGGTCCGCGCGGCCGTATGGCGGCATCGCAGAAATGAGGGGGCAGCGGTGAAGGGGGAAGCGAAAATGCGGTCTAAATACAGAGATTTGTTGCAGGTGCCGATGCGCCTAGCCATAAAGGTGAAATAATGGAGACACGGTCCAATCATATTCTAGTGGGTGTTTTTACCTTGACCTTGCTTGCCTTATTGGCGGCATTTCTGGTCTGGATTGTCCGCTTTGGTGACGGCGAGCAGAAGCAATATGATATTTTCTTTGCCCAGTCGGTCGGTGGTTTGGCCAAGGGAACCAATGTCACTTTTGCAGGTGTTCCTTCGGGCCAGGTTCTGAACGTCGAACTTTGGAAAAAAGATCCGAACTTCGTGCGGGTCCGTATCTCGGTCAGTGAAGAAACGCCGATATTGCAAGGCACGACCGCAACCATTCAAAGCATCAGTTTTACCGCACCGCCGAATATTCAACTGGATGGCGCAGTTAAAGGCGCGCCGCCGATTACTGACTTGGGACCGGAAGGTGTGCCCGTCATCCCAACCAAACCGGGCGCTTTGGGCGAACTGCTTAACAGCGCGCCGCTTGTGGTGGAGCGATTGGCCACTTTGACCGACCGTCTGACCTTGCTGCTGTCCGATAAAAATCAGCAATCCATCGAAGGGATTTTGGCCAATACCGAACAATTGACCGGTAGCCTTGCGAAGCAGGCACCCAATCTGGATGCATTAATGGCAGAATCGACCGTTGCTATACGCAATGCGGGCGAAACGGCTAAAAAACTATCTGTTATGGCGGATAATGCCAATCAACTTTTGAGCGATAATGGGGAGCCTTTGGCGAAAAACCTTACCAAAACTTTGGCCGCTGCTGAAAAAAGCATGGCTGCCTTGGCCGTGGTATTGGATGATGCGCGCCCCGGGGTTAGGCAATTGGGGACCAAGACATTGCCGGAAGTCGATCAACTGGTTCTGGACATGCAGGGACTAACGAAGTCACTGACATCCGTCACAGAGCGGCTAGATCAGGGCGGGGCAGGCTCGTTGCTATCCGCTCCAGCGCTGCCAGATTATGAACCAGGCAAATAGAGGGGCATCTCAATGAAACGGCAGGGATTCATGACCATATCGCATAAAGTAAAATCCTTGGGGCTATTGACTGGCCTCGGGCTCCTCAGCGCTTGCGTCAGTTTTGGCGGCGCCGAGCCACCACCCTTTCTTTTGTCGCTGACATCTGATGCTCAGGTTGATGCTGGCGCATTACGCACAGGACCGCGCGATGGCGCTTTGGTTGTCTATTTGCCTTCGACGCCGCAGAAGATCAATAATTTGCGGGTACCTGTCCAGACGAGCACGACAAACATCGCCTATCTGAAAGATGCAACATGGGTCGATAAACCCGCCCAGCTTTTTCAGGGGTTGCTCATCGAAACCATTGCGGCCAAAAATAACCGGTTGGTGCTAACCTCGGTTCAGGCCCAAGGCCAAGCGGACGTCTATCTGTCCGGCGAACTGGTCAATTTCGGCCTCGACGGGCCAAGTTTAACCGTCACTGTCACCTATGATGCGGTAAAAATTCGCGGCGGAAAACCGGTTGAAAAACGGCGTTTTGAGGCACGTGAAACTGTTTCCGCTGCAACAGCGGGCCCCGTCGGAGAGGGTTTGAACAGTGCTGCCAATAAAGTGGCGCTGGAAGTGGCCGGCTGGATCGGTTGATCGGGATTGCTCTGCTCGCCAGTGCTGTTTAATTCGTCACAGCGTCACGCTTCGCCGTAAACAAATCCTTCCGGTTCCGGCCAATCCATTGCGGTTGCAGCCATGACCCGAAATAACCGCCCCATTTCATCAATATGGGTCAGCCGATGATGGGCGGCGCGGATAGCGTCGGCTTTTGGCGGGCTGCCCTCGGCCAGTTTCTGTGTCCGCTGATCAATGCCGATAGCTTTGAGCCATTGCCCTTGTTCAGCCGGGCCATGAACCGATAATAGCCGTGTTCTGGCAATATTAGCGAGGCTGTGAAAATTGACATGGGCCGTCAGGTCAGAGGTTCCGGGGCTATCAAACGGGCTGATCGGCATATGGGCCTTTACGGCTTGCAAGGTACTGCCCGTGCCCGGATGATCATAGCCATAGTCGATGACCAATATAACGCCGCCCTGTTTAGCGACCCGGCCTGCAATCTGTTCAAAAAGCGCGGCGCTGACGGGGGATGATTCGAGGATCGTTCCGGTGGGCAAGCCAGCGGATGATTTTGAAATCTGGTCGTCGCCCGCTTGCGGGTCCGGAATGGCGATAAATTTATTGCGTTCCCGGGCGATCAGGTGCCGCCGCCATCCTGACGGCGTTGCAATAAATTGTTCAATGGGCAAGGCATCGAAAAATTCATTGGCCACGATCAGCAACGGGCCGCTTTCGGGCAGATTATCAATTGTGTCGTGCCATGTTGCGCGGGGGTGAAGCGCGACCTGTTTGGTCTTTAATAGCGGACTGGTTTCGACAAAATGGATTTCGGGATTGCAGCCAAATTTTTCCATCGTGCGAAGCGCGTCCGAGGCAAGGGTGCCTCGCCCCGGTCCCAGCTCAACATAATGGGCGTCCTCAGGGCTACCTTTGCGTAACCATAAGTCCGACAGCCAAATGCCGATCAATTCGCCGAACATCTGGCTTATCTCCGGCGCGGTAACAAAATCGCCATCCTCGCCCAGCGGGTCTTTGGCTGCATAATAAGCCGCGTTGGCGATGCCCATATATTCGCTGAGCGTTATTGGCCCCTCACGGTCGATTTTATCAGAGAGAATATGCGCTGCCGATTCGCTCTCAGGCAACGCTTTTGTCTCCGGCTGTGGGTTCAACACGAACCCGGCGGCCTTTGGAGGTGAGTATCAGGTAGATACCCAGCAGCAACATTGGCACTGTGAGCGTCTGTCCCATGGTCAGTCCCCAGCTGAGATTTTCAAGGCCTTTGTCCGGTTGCCGGAAAAATTCAACGGTGAACCGGCTGAACCCGTATACCAATAGACCAGAACCGACCAGTTTGCCTGGATGGTAGCGCGCGTCGGTTTTCCAGAAGAGAAGTGATGTGATGATGAGATAGACTATCCCTTCCAGACCGGCTTCATAAAGCTGGCTGGGATGGCGCGCGACTTCACCGCCCATGGGAAAAATAATCGCCCAAGGGACATCGGTAGCGCGGCCCCAAAGCTCACCATTGACGAAATTGGCGAGTCGGCCAAAGAATAGGCCGAATGGAACGACACAGGCGATATAGTCGCATATCCGCAGAAAACTGAGCTTTTCCTTGCGAGAAATATACCAAATTGCGAGTACCACACCCAATACTCCGCCATGGAGTGACATGCCGCCATTCCACACTTTGAAAATATCGACCGGATTGGAAAGGATCGCGGGTTGGTAGAAAAAGACGTAACCGAGCCGCCCGCCGATAATGATACCCAGTGTCGCGTAAAAAATCATATCGTCCGCATGACGCCGTGCCAGCGGCGCGCCCGGCTGAACGATCAGCTTGGTAAGATACCAATAGCCGATCAATATGCCAGCAAGATAGGCCAGTGAATACCATTTGAGCTGGAAAAAGCCGAGGTCAAGCGCGTTGGGAGACAGGCCTAATTCCTCAAATCGCGTAAAATGCGCTGCACTTGCAAGAATAATATCAATCAACTCTTTTCCCCATTCGGTTTCATCGGCATACAGTTAGGGCATATAACGGGAAATTCTCCGATACCAAGAGAGAAACCCGCAAGCCTTAATTGGGAGATATTCGAGATGTCATCGCCATTAGACGTAATGATCGACGAAACACTGGCTCTCATGACACAACCGGGACAGCTTTTGGAGCTCGATAGCATCCAAAAATATGGTGTGGATATGCCGGTGTTTAAGAACGCGCCGAGCAATTTGTCCGATTTTTTCGCTTTTTTCTGTGCCCAGCACAAGGATAAGGAATTTGTCGTTGATGGCGATATCAGGCTGACTTTTGAACAGAGCTACGCGGCAGCGCGAACCTTGGCAGGCGGATTAATTGCCGGACATGGCGTTCAGAAAGGTGACCGGATCGGGATCGCGGCTCGAAACTCGGCCAATTGGATCATTCTCGATATGGCAATCACCATGGCGGGCGGTGTCTCGACGAAATTAAATGGCTGGTGGCAAGGCGACGAACTGGCTGATGGTATAGAAGATGTGGGTTGTTCGATTGTTTTTGCTGATTCCCAACGCGCTGCTCGCTTGGCCGAATCTGGCCGTAATCATGGAGCAGAAGTCATTATTTTCTCGCATGGGGTGCTGCCGCTTGAGGGATTAAAGGCCTGTCTGGCGAAAGGCGGCGATGCGCAAACCCCGATCCCACAAATGGGGCCAGAGGATAATGCGACGATATTATTCACCTCAGGCTCTACCGGCAAGTCCAAAGGTGCCTATTCAGAGCATCGTGCGGTGGTACAGGGTGCGATGAGTTTCGTCGGCGCTTTTGCAGTGATGGCCCATTTGATGGAAAAGGCCGGTACGCTACCTGATCTTCAACCGACAACATTGGTCGCGGTTCCGCTTTTTCATGTTACTGCCTCGGTACCACTTGTTCTGGTTAGCTTTGCTATTGGCCGCAAGCTGGTGATTCTAAAAAAATGGGATGCCGAAGATGCTATGCGACTGATCGAAAAGGAAAAAGTAACCTATTTTGTCGGTGTTCCGCTGATGAGTATGGAGATTTATTCCCATCCCGAGCTTAACGACTATGATCTCAGCACCTGTGTCTCGATGGCCTCCGGTGGCGCGCCGCGACCCGTTGAACATGTCAAACGGATCAAAGAAGGCATGGGTAAAGGTTTCCCAATCATTGGTTATGGCTTGACTGAAACAAATGGGGTCGGCTGCTCTAACCAGAATGAAAATTATCTCGCCAAGCCGAATAGTACGGGCCGGGCAACGCCTCCGATCGTTGATGTCGGTATTCTAGACGATGATGGTAACAAGCTTTCACAAGGCGAACGGGGCGAAGTCTGTATTCGTACCTCCGCCAATTTTACCGGTTATTGGAACAACGAACAGGCAACCCAGGAAGCATTTACCGAAGATGGCTATTTTCGCACGGGGGATATAGGCTATCTCGACCCCGAGGGTTATCTTTACATTGTTGACCGCAAGAAAGAGATCATCATTCGTGGGGGTGAGAATATCAGCAGCCAAGAGGTTGAAGCAGCGATATATGGCCATACCGCTATAGCCGAAGCCTGTATTTTTGGCGTGGAAGATGAACGATTTGGCGAAGTCCCCGCCTTGGTTTACCACGTTAAAGCCGGTGAAAAACTGCCAAAGGATGAATTGCTCCTATTCCTGAAAGACAAGATCGCACCGTTCAAGATGCCGGTGCATATCTGGGAATATGAGGAACCGCTTCCTAAGCTTGGTACCGCAAAAATCGCAAAAATCGTTCTGGCTAAAAGGCACCGAGAGATGCTAACCGCCAACGCGTGAATATATCTAGAAACATACCCACTCCAGCCGCTGACCCGAGCAAGCGGCTTGTCAGGCAGCGGGACATTATCGATCGCCGGGATCTGGCCGAGACGATAGTAGCGCTGATCACCGAGCATGGCATGGTCAAAGCACGCCCCAAAATATTGCCATTGCTACAAAAGGCTCTTGCGGACGGCCGCGCAGAAATAAGCAAGCGACTGCTCGAAAAACCGTCTGCGGGCCATGAGGCGGCGGCGGCCCAGTCTTTTCTGATCGATCAGTTGGTACGGTTAATCCATGATATTGCCGTGAAGCATCAATATCCGGTCGGTAATCCGTCATCTGGCGAGCGCATCGCGGTGATGGCCGTTGGCGGCTATGGACGCGGTGAAATGGCACCCCATAGCGATGTTGATATCGCTTTCCTGACGCCGTTCAAGCAGACCAGCTGGACCGAACAAGCCATCGAAGCGATGCTCTATTGGTTATGGGATCTTGGCCTGAAAGTTGGCCAGAGCAGTCGTTCCATCGATGAGATGGTGCGGATGGCGAAAGAAGATCTTAGTATCCGCACGGCTTTACTTGAAGGACGTTATATCTGGGGCGATACCGGCGTTTATGAGGAATCCAAAGCCCGGTTTTTTGCAGATGTCGTGGCCGGAACGGATCGCATATTTGTTTCGGAGAAACTGGCTGAACGTGACGCGCGCCACGTTCGTATGGGCGATAGCCGCTATGTGGTTGAACCCAATGTCAAAGAAGGCAAGGGCGGTTTGCGCGATCTTCAGACGCTCTATTGGATTGGAAAATATATCCACCGCGTCGCATCGGCAGAAGAGTTGGTGGACGTAGGTTTGCTGACCGCCGATGAATTTAAGCGCTTTCGTAAAGCAGCGAATTTTCTCTGGGCTGTGCGCTGTCACATGCACGACATGACGGGGCGTGCCGAGGATCGTTTAACCTTTGATCTTCAGCCAGGTGTAGCGCAGCGGATGCGTTTCGCCGATCGGCCCGGCAAGTCTTCGGTTGAACGGTTCATGCAATATTATTTCCTGAACGCCAAAGTGGTCGGTAACCTGACCGGAGTGTTTCTCGCTCATCTTGATGAAACCCACAATGCCGGGGTTCGGCGCTTCATTCCCAAAATTACCCGGCGGCCGAAAAAGCTGAACGGCTTTACGCTGGATCGCGGGCGACTGTCTTTGCCGGATGAGCATTTCTTTGAAGAAGACCCTGTGCGGTTGATTGAAATTTTCCAGCTTGCTGACAAATATGAACTGGAAATCCATCCGCTGGCGATGCGCTCTGCACGGCGGGATGCGAAGCTGATTACCAACAAGATCCGCAAGGACAAGCGCGCCAATGCACTGTTTCTGGATGTGCTCTGTTCTCCGCGTGACCCCGAACTTGTGCTGCGATGGCTGAACGAGGCTTCGATTTTTGGCCGCTTCATTCCCGATTTTGGCCGCGTGGTCGCACAGATGCAATTTGACATGTATCACCATTATACGGTGGATGAGCATAGTATAAGAGCCATCGGCTTGCTCGCCCGAATCGGGAGCGGCGATCTGCATGAAGATCATCCCAATTCGACCGATACGATTAACAAATTGAAAAACCGGCGGGTGTTGTTCGTCGCAACCTTGCTCCATGATATTGCCAAAGGCCGGGGCGGCGATCACAGCGTCCTCGGCGCAGAAGTTGCGATGAAACTATGTCCGCGTTTGGGGCTGGAGCCCTATGAGACCGAATTGGTCGCTTGGTTGGTGCGCCATCATCTGTTGATGTCCGCCATGGCATTTAAACGCGACCTTTCCGATTTCAAAACCATTCAGGATTTTGTGAGTCAGGTTAAAAGCATTGAGCGGCTGCGCTTGCTAACCGTATTAACAGTTGTTGATATTCGCGCTGTCGGGCCAAATGTATGGAATAGTTGGAAAAGACAATTGCTGACCGACTTGTTTCGAGCGGCAGAAGAGATGTTACTCCTTGGCCACAAACAACGCGGCCGTAAGGAACGGATTGTTGAAAAAAAGGCGGTGTTGGAGGAGGCCTTGAATATACCCAAGCCGCAATTTGCAAAATTGGCCAAACGGTTGACCGACCCTTACTGGATTGCCGAACCCGACGATATTATAGCTCATAATGCCCGGCTGATGATACGCGCGGGCGATGATAATCTCGCCATATCGGCGGATGCCTATCCGGAACGCGGCGCGACCTTGGTAACGATTTATGCGGCCGATCATCCTGGACTTTTCTATCGTATCGCTGGCGGTATTCACGCCTCTGGCGGCAATATTATCGATGCCCGAATCCATACGACACGTGACGGCATGGCGCTGGATAATTTTCTGGTGCAGGATCAGCATGGCGCGCCTTTCGCAGAGGCAACGCAGCTTGAGCGGCTGAAACAAGCTGTTGAGGATGCGTTGGCTAATCGTTCGAAACTGGCCACAAAACTTGAAGCGCGGCCGCTGGCGCATGCACGCGCTGGTGCCTTTAATATTGTCCCGAATGCATCGGTGGATAATGATGCGTCCAATCGTTTCACGGTGATTGAAGTGACCGCACAGGACCGCCCGGCCTTGCTTAATGAACTGGCCTATGCGTTATTCGAATCAAAGATAACAGTTCATAGCGCGCATATTGCAACCTATGGCGAGCGGGCGGTTGATACTTTCTACATTACCGATTTGTTAGGCAGCAAAATTGCCAATAAACCTCGATTAAGCAGCTTGAAAAAGAAATTGATTGAAGCGGCTACGCAAAAAACATCTGCAAAAACATCGGCTTAACCGAGCTTGTCTTTTAAGGCCGCCAGCGCGCCGAAGGGCCCTGCCTCCTCTTCGCTTTTTAATCCCTGTTTTTCAGCGATGCTGTCTGCATCGGGACCGCGTGGATAGGGATCAAGGGCTAGATAAAGTGTTTGCGCAACGGCCTCGCCAAGATCGATTTGCGCCGCTTCATATTCAATCACGTCGCAATCCTCAGGCGCCAGTTCGATTTCTTCTTCGCTGGGCGGAATGTCGGTTTTTTCTACAAAGACGATATTAAATTCTTCAGTCAGGCTAACCGGAAAAGGCTGGCCACTAATGGCGCAAGCCTGATGCAGTTTGGAACGGATGGAGCCGGTGAAACAAATTTCGTGGACCTTGGCTTCCAGACGGTAGTCGACCACAAGTGTTTCGATGGACGGAAGCTCAAAGCGCTTGGCCAGCGCTACGCATTGATTTTCATCAGCCGTAATTTTTCCGGTCAACGGGGTTCCACCAATCTCGGACAGTTTAATAATCTTGGACAATTCCGGAGGTAGAAGCGGAGAGGATGTGCTCATGAGGAAACCTTCGCGATGTTGCCGGAAATAACCTGATCAATGCTAGTCTCGGTAAGCCGATGATGAACGTCGGCGAACCCTTTGGTTGTGAATGCCAGCGCCGCCGGTTCCGGCATCTCATCGCGATAGAGGTTGCGAGTCAGCGCTGCGTCAAGATTGGCGTTGCCGGTCAACCCCTCCCGATAGGCACCCATTCGGCCACCAAGCGCACCCATAATTTCTTTAATACGTTTGCCGACAACCATGTCGCCAATACCAATTTGGCGAAGCTGCCCCTCCATATCATCGACAAATAATTCGGTGAGCCAAGCAATTTCTTGTCGGGCTTCTTCGTCTTGATCCAACCTAATCATAACGGCGCATAATATCGCGGCAATCATATCAAAGCGGCCATCCAGCGTGTCGGGAACCGCGCCTTGCTCATACCAATCCAAATCGCGACCCTCGGCAATTATAGCCGCGTAAAGCGGCTGCATCACCAGATTGGCGTTTTTGCGACCGAATAACTCGCTTATGAATGACATTATATTTCAGACCCCGATTATTTAGTGGATGCCGCCAGATGACGGTCGCTTATGTTAAGACTACATACAGGGCATATTGATATTTATATCGCGAGATGCAATGGGCGTTACCATAAGCGGGAAATAATCTGCTATCATGATCAAGACCACCCTAATTCCGGCCCGAAGGCCATTGGGTGGTCGTTTTGGAGAATAGAGTTGATGCGTAGCCATTTGAAAATGCCCAAGATGAAAATGCACATCGTGCTGACCGGGCTGGTCACAGGCGGGCTATTACTGTCCGGTTGTTCGCAAGTGCGCGGCCATCAAGGCTATATTGTTGATCCGGTGCTGACCAATGCGATTCAACCCGGCATTGATAACCGGCAATCGGTAGAGGCTTCTCTGGGTCGCCCGACATTCACCGGCCAGTTTGACGAGAATATTTGGTATTATTTGTCACGTGAGACAAAGCAGTTCGCGTTTAACACGCCGTCACCCAAAGAGCAGATGGTCATGCGTGTAACTTTTGATTCGTCAGGTAATGTCGCTGCGATTGACCGCACTGGTCTGGAACTGGTCGCCAATGTCAGCCCAAGCGGTGATAGCACTCCGACACTGGGCCGTGAACGCTCTTTCTTTGAAGAGCTATTCGGCAATATCGGCGCGGTCGGTTCTGGTGGCGCGCAGGGTGGCAGTAACGACCCAACCCAGCCTTAACTCGATTTTGCCGCTATAAACGCTTATCTCGACAGCTTAGCTGCGAGTGGCATCGCTATTTTGCGATACCACTTGCGGCCAAAACTGCCAGCGTAACCAGCTCTGATGCTGTCGACGCCATGGTCGCAATCTGTACAGATTTCTCAAGACCGACCAACATGGGCCCGATCACCGCATCGCCGCCCAGTTCGCGGAGCAATTTTGCGGACAGATTGGCCGATTGCAAACCGGGCATGACCAGAACATTGGCAGGTCCAGATAGCCGGTTAAACGGGTAGTTCCCCATTAGTTTCGGGTTAAGTGCGACATCGGGTGCCATTTCGCCTTCATATTCGAAATTGACCCGACGATCATCCAATTCGGAAACGGCCTCGCGAATATTTTCGAGCCAACGACCCGCCGGATTTCCGAATGTTGAATAGCTCAGGAAAGCTACGCGAGGTTCATGGCCCATTTTACGCGCGACGGCAGCGGTCTGCTCTGCAATGTCGGCCAGTTCTTCGGCTGAGGGCCGTTCATTGACCGTCGTATCCGCCATGAATACCGTATGGCTTTGTCCTACCATAACGTGAATGCCGAGGGCTGTACGGCCTTTTTCGACGTCGATAACCTTCGCGATATCCTTAAATGTCTGGGAATAGGGCCGCGTTACACCGGTGATCATGGCATCGCCCTGGTCCATCGCAAGTAAAGCCGAGCCAAAGATGTTGCGGTCCTGATTGACCATGCGTTTAATGTCCCGCTCCATATGTCCTTTACGTTGCAGCCGCTCATAAAGCATGTTGACCATATCAGGGACGAGCGGACTGTTACGGGAATTGTGAATTTCAAAGCGATCCGGATCGCTGACACCCAGTTCCAGAAGCTTTGCGCGCACACGGTCATCGCGGCCGACCAGTACGGGCGTGCCATATCCGCCGTCCTGAAACTGGATCGCTGCGCGCAATACGACATCTTCTTCTGCTTCTGCAAAAATCACCCGTTTCGGCGCGATGCGACAAGCTTCATATGCCTGCGTAAGCACTGAGGTCGTCGGGTTAAGTCGCGCTTTCAAGCTCTGGCGATAAGCATCGAGATCTTCAATCGGCTTTTGGGCAACGCCGCTGTCCATGGCTGCCTTGGCAACCGCTGCGGAAACGACATCCATCAAGCGCGGATCAAAAGGCGCGGGAATGATATAGTCTACGCCGAATGTTGGCGCTTGTCCGCCATAAGCCACAGCTACTTCTTCGGGGACCTGTTCGCGTGCCAATTCCGCAATGGCATGTGCGGCAGCGATTTTCATTTCTTCGTTGATACTTGTGGCCCGAACATCCAGTGCGCCCCGGAAAATGAAAGGGAATCCGAGAACGTTATTGACCTGATTGGGGTAATCGGAGCGTCCCGTCGCCACAATTGCGTCGGGCCGTGCGGCCTTGGCATCGGGCGGAGTGATTTCAGGATCGGGATTGGCCATGGCAAAGATGATTGGCTGAGGTGCCATATCCTTGACCATTTCCGGTTTCAGCGCCCCAGCGGCCGAGAGCCCCAGAAACACGTCTGCGCCTTTCAGCGCATCATTGAGGTCGCGGGCGTCGGTATCAATCGCATGAGCGGATTTCCACTGATCAACATTGTCGCGGCCACGATAGATAACGCCGCTTCTGTCACACATGGTGAGATTATCATGCGCCACGCCCAAAGATTTAATGAGCGAAGCACAGGCAATGGCTGCCGCGCCGGCGCCGTTTACCACGACCTTAATATCTTTGATGTCACGATTGGTGAGCAGGCAGGCGTTGATAATCCCCGCTGCAGCAATAATGGCAGTACCGTGCTGGTCATCGTGAAACACTGGAATATTCATCTGGTCGCGCAAAGTCTGTTCAATGATGAAACAGGCGGGTGCCCCGATATCTTCGAGATTGATGCCGCCAAAACTAGGTTCCATGATACGAACCGCATTAATGATGGCGTCGGTATCTTCACTGTCCAGTTCGATATCAATGGCATCGACATCGGCAAAGCGCTTGAACAATACCGCCTTGCCTTCCATCACTGGCTTGGAGGCGAGGGGGCCGAGATTGCCAAGGCCCAAGATTGCGGTGCCGTTGGAGATGACGGCGACCAGATTACCTTTTGCGGTATAGTCATAAACTTTGGAAGGATCTTCGGCAATGGCGCGCACGGGCACGGCTACTCCGGGAGAGTAAGCGAGGCTCAGGTCGCGCTGCGTTGCCATCGGTTTCGAAGCGATAATTTCAATTTTTCCCGGCCGTCCGTGGGAATGGAACAATAATGCTTCGCGCTCTGAAAATTCCACGTTGCTTTTATCTTTGTCGGCCAAATTATTTCTCCATGTTTCAGATTTCGGCATGTGCTACCAAGCTGTTGCGCGTCCCGAAAACGTGCCTACTCCGAATGATAGGCGTTGGGCAAGGCCTGCTATAATGCTGATTTAGATTAATGGAATCCGATTCTGGAATCGTGGCTCTTTTATGTGTCGTCATAGTTCGCTATCGCTTCGGCCATGGCCACAAAAATACAGTCTGAAAAATCAAAGAAAACGGAAGCTGAGGCCGCTGCACTGCCAAAGCTGACTCCGATGATGGAGCAATATTTCGCTTTGAAAGAACAGGCGAAAGACTGTCTGCTTTTTTATCGGATGGGTGACTTTTTCGAATTGTTTTTCGAGGATGCCAAACTGGCTTCTGCGGCGCTTGATATTGCGCTGACCTCGCGCGGGAAAAATGCCGGAGAGCAAATTCCCATGTGCGGTGTTCCTGCCCATGCAGCGGAAAGCTATCTCGCTAAACTGATCCGTGCCGGTTTCAAGGTCGCGATTGCCGAGCAAACCGAAACACCGGCAGAGGCGAAAGCGCGCGGCGGATATAAGGCGCTGGTGGCGCGGGACATCATTCGCTTCGTTACCGCAGGTACGTTGACGGAAGACACACTATTGGATGCACGATCGGACAATATGCTGGTCGCCATTGCGGAGGTGCAGGGGCAGATCGGTATTGCGGCGGCCGATATTTCGACTGGTGATTTTGAATTGTTGGAAATTTCCGATGATGCGCTGATCGCTGAATTGTCGCGTATTTCGCCGTCGGAAATTATCTGCTCGCCTGCTCTCGTGGGGCGGTTAGATAAGGCTACGGAATGGCCGAAAGAGGATTTCGACAGTCAGAAGGCGGAGCGCAAGCTAAAGGCGCTTTTGGGTGTGTCGACCCTTGATGGATTTGGTGATTTTTCCCGTAGCGAGCTAGCTGCGGCGGGCGGCTTGATCGCTTATATCGAACATGCCGCCCAAGGGGATACGCCGTTTCTCAAGCCTCCGGTGCAGCGTCATGCCGGTGAATATCTACTGATCGACGGCGCGACACGCGGCAGTCTGGAAATTGAGCGGACGATGGCGGGGGAGCGCAAAGGCAGCTTGCTCGGCAATATTGACCGTACGGTGACGCCCGGCGGCGCGCGTCTTTTGGGGCGGGATCTTGCCGCGCCATTGTTCGACGAAGCCAAGATTAATCTGCGCCTCGGTATGGTTCAATGGTTCCACGACGCGCCAGCTATTCGCGACACGGTGCGCGATGCACTGAAAGCTATGCCGGATATTAGCCGCGCCTTGGGTCGGATATCGGCCGGTCGGGGTAGCCCGCGCGATCTAGGTCAGATACGCGACGGTCTGAGTGGTGCACGGATTTTGCGGGAACGGCTCGCGCTCGATATGGCGCTTCCTGATTTGATGAACACGTTGCTTCCCGCGCTGGATGGCCATGCCGCCATGGTGGACTTGTTGGAACGTGCTCTGGTTGAAACGCCGCCCACCGAGATGACCAAGGGCGGCTATGTCGCGATCGGCTATGATCCGGCTCTCGATGAGTTGCGCAGTGCTGGTTCCGATGGCCGCAAAGCAATTGCGATACTGGAGGCCAGTTACCGCGAAGCCACAGGGATCAATAGCCTGAAAATAAAGCACAACGCTGTGCTGGGTTATTTTGTTGAAGTACCGGCGCGCCACGGGGATGGGTTGATGGCCGAGGATTCCGGCTTTACCCATCGCCAGACTTTGGCGGGTGTGGTCCGGTTTAATTCGACTGAGTTGCACGAAGAAGCGGTGCGGGTAACGCAGGCTGGCGCGCATGCTTTGGCGGCAGAAGCGGCGCATTTCGAAGAATTGGCTGACAAGATATTGGAGCGCAAAGATGCGATAGCGATCAGCGCCGATGCACTGGCGCGGATTGATGTGGCTTCGGCGCTCGCTGAACGCGCGGTTGAGGGACAATGGTGCCGTCCGGCATTTGCCGACGGAAACGTGCTCGATATTCAAGCGGGCCGTCATCCGGTTGTCGAGGCGGCGTTAGGTGTCGCGGGCGATCCCTTCGTATCCAATGATTGCGTGCTGTCCAATGACGAACGGCTGTGGTTGGTATCCGGCCCCAATATGGGCGGTAAATCAACCTTTTTGCGGCAAAATGCGCTGATCGTGATTCTCGCGCAAGCAGGCAGTTTTGTCCCTGCCGCTTCGGCCACACTAAGTTTAGTGGACCGCCTGTTCAGCCGGGTGGGGGCGTCGGATAATCTTGCACAGGGGCGGTCTACTTTCATGGTCGAGATGGTCGAGACTGCCACCATCCTCAGTCAGGCAACGGATAAGAGCTTCGTCATTCTCGATGAGGTGGGCAGGGGAACCTCGACCTATGATGGACTGGCGCTGGCATGGGCGGTGGTTGAGGCGGTGCATGAAACTAATCAGTGCCGCTGTCTGTTCGCAACTCATTATCATGAGCTGACGCGGCTGGCGGATCGGCTCGATGCGATGTCGCTGCACCATGTGCGTGCACGCGAGTGGAAGGGCGATCTTGTTTTGATGCATGAACTCGCCAAAGGTCCTGCTGACCGCAGCTACGGTCTCGCGGTGGCGAAGCTGGCCGGTATCCCCAAACCGGTATTGAAACGTGCTAAGTCGGTGCTCGACAAGCTGGAAGCGGGCAAGGCCGAAACCGGCGGTCTTGCGGCTGGGCTGGGCGACTTGCCTTTATTTGCCGCCAGCCTTGCCGAGGATGATGAGAAAACCGATATGCTTCGGGTTGCCTTGCGCGAACTGGACATTGATGCGTTAAGCCCGCGTGATGCGCTTGATCAACTATATGCGCTAAAATCCGTTTTGGAACAGGAAGAATAATGAACCGCTGGATCATCATTATCATGTCTGCGCTGCTTCTTGCTGGCGGCCTTTATGTTTATAGTTCGCGTAGCGCTAATGCCGAACCGTTGGAGATCGGCGCGGATGCTCCCGATTTTGAAACAACCGGCGCGTTGGGAGGAAAGCCGTTTAAGATCAGCTTATCGGACAAGTTGAAAAAGGGCCCGGTAGTTCTCTATTTCTTTCCCAAAGCTTTTACAGAAGGCTGCACCATTGAAGCCAATATGTTTGCCGAAGCGACGGCCGATTTTGAAGCGGCTGGCGCGACCGTGATCGGTATGTCCGGCGACAGCATGGAAGAGCTATCCAAATTTTCAGTCGAGGAATGCCGGGACAAATTTGCCGTTGCCCGTGCCGATTCCAGCGTGATGGATGGTTATCAAGTCCGTATGGAACCGGCGCTCGCGCTGGCCAATCGTATCAGCTATGTAATTGACCAAGACCGCAAAATCGCATTGGTACATAATGCAAAAAATCCTAAGGGGCATGTGCAGATGACGCTCGAAAAAGTGAAACAATTAGCGCGTGCAAAAATAGCTGTGCCACCTGAAAATTGATAAATATGTTGCATTTGCGATGAAGCTGGATTGAAAGGCCGCATGACTGATCAAGAAAAGAACCAAGCTGGTAATCACGCGCCCGATCCTGCAATGTTGGCCAAGGCAGAAACCCTAACCGAGGCCTTGCCCTATTTGCAGCGCTATGCTGGCAAGACATTTGTCGTCAAATATGGCGGCCATGCGATGGGTGATCCAGCCTTAGCCCGAAATTTTGCCGAGGACGTGGTGTTGCTGAAAGCCGTTGGCATTAATCCGGTGGTTGTTCATGGTGGCGGCCCACAAATTGGTGCGATGCTGGAACGGATCGGCGTCGAAAGCAAATTCGTCGATGGGCTGCGGGTCACGACCAAGGAAACGGCCGAAATTGCCGAAATGGTCCTGTCTGGCGCGATCAACAAGGAGTTGGTGAGCTGGATTGAACGGGCCGGTGGCAGCGCCATTGGTATTTCCGGCAAGGATGGCGGTTTTGTGAAAGCGGCCAAGCTGCGCCGCACAGCCCGCGATCCCGACAGTAATATCGAACGGATTATTGATCTTGGCTTTGTTGGCGAACCCAAACGGGTGGACCGGAGCGTGGTCGACATGATCTCAGCCGCGGGTATGATTCCCGTCATCGCACCAATTGGTGTTGGCGAAGATGGTCATACCTATAATATTAACGCAGACACGATGGCAGGCGCGGTTGCGGCGGCGCTGCGGGCCTCGCGCCTGTTCTTACTGACCGATGTTGCCGGCGTCTTGGATAAGCAAGGCGAGTTGCTCACCGATCTTAAACCTGCTGATATCAAGCGTCTTCAAAGTGATGGGACAATATCGGGCGGAATGATCCCCAAGCTGGAAACCTGTGTTAATGCAGTGGTCAAAGGCGTCGATGCGGCCGTTATATTGGATGGCCGCGTGCCGCATGCGATGCTGCTTGAAATCTTTACCAGCAAGGGCGCTGGTACGCTGATCCGGGATGATTTCGAAACGGTTGATTAATTGCCGAACTGTATTATATTATTGATACACTAAAATACTGGCATTGATTGCTTGGCTTATTTGGCCACAATCGGTTAATGGCGGTCAATAAATAAAAAGGTTTGGGTCCATGTTTTTTGCTTTGTTTCAGATTATCGCCATATTGTTGAATGTCGCGATTACCGTCATTATCGTCCAGGCGATTATGAGCTGGTTATTGGCTTTTAACGTGATCAACCTGCAAAATGACATTGCACGGGCCATTTGGACGACAATCGATGCCCTGACGGCACCCATTTACAGGCCGATCAGACGGATTATGCCGGATTTCGGATCAATAGATTTGACGCCGATGGTGGTTATTATCAGTATCATCATTCTTCAGGATGCAATTCTTCCACCGCTGAGCGCGGCTCTTATCCCTATATTGTGAGTTTCCCTTTATGACCAAGCGCGCAGCAGCGATTATTGACGGCAAAGCCTTTGCAGCGGGCCTGCGCGAACGGATCAGAGAAGCTGTTCCGCAATTCCAGAAACAGACGGGCCGCTCCCCGGGACTGGCCGTGGTGCTGGTCGGCGACGATGCTGCTAGCCAAGTCTATGTGGCTTCTAAACATAAGGCGACAATCGCTGCGGGCATGGAAAGTTTCGAGCATCGTTTGCCAGCCGATACGGTGCAGGCAGATTTGATCGCTTTGGTTGAAAAGCTAAATGCCGATGAAACGGTGGACGGGATTTTGGTGCAATTGCCGCTGCCAGACCATCTTGACGAAAAAGCCGTCGTTATGGCGATTGATCCGGATAAGGATGTCGATGGCCTGCATGTCATAAATGCCGGTCGGCTAGCCAATGGGGAAGAAGCATTGACGCCGTGCACTCCGCTGGGCAGCCTGATGCTGCTTAAGGACCAATTGGGCGATCTTTCGGGTCTAAACGCTGTCGTCGTCGGGCGCTCCATCTTGGTGGGAAAGCCGATGGCGCAGCTTTTGCTCGCTGAAAATTGTACCGTCACCATGGCGCATAGCCGGACGCGCGATCTTCCTGATGTGGTGCGCCGCGCTGATATTGTTGTCGCTGCCGTTGGACGGGCCGAAATGGTCAAGGGCGACTGGCTGAAAGACGGTGCTGTCGTGATTGATGTCGGTATCAACCGGCTGGCCCCGGAAGCCGGGCAAGCAAAAGGCCGGTTGGTCGGTGATGTGGCGACTGCCGAGGCTATGGATCATGTGCGCGCGATTACACCCGTTCCCGGCGGCGTTGGGCCGATGACCATCGCTGTGCTATTGCGCAACACGTTGGTCGCGGCATCTGCGCGCGCGGGTCTCGCTAAGCCAGAAGGATTATAATCATGAAGCGCTTATTTGCGATATTAGGATTGTCATTATTCCTGACAAGTTGCGTTAGCAATGGCGGCCCAAATGACCGCGAACGCTTCTTGCGCGCAGCAGGCAAGCCGGTCGCCAACCCCAGCGATATTGTAAAAGTAGAGCTCTCCTTTGCACGCCTTGCCGGCGAAAAGGGCCAATGGACTGCTTTCCGTGAAACCGCTGCGGCGGATGCCATCATGTTTGTGCCTGAACTGGTAAGCGCTCCCGTCTGGTTGAAGGGCAAGGCTGACCCCGCGCAGGCAACGGATTGGCAACCCCATAAAATCTACATGTCTTGTGACGGCAGCATGGGTGTGTCGACCGGCGCTTGGCAAGGTGCCGATGGCAGCACAGGCTATTACACCACGATTTGGACCAAGCAGGATGCCGAAGACCGGCGTCAGCGCGGTAAAGCAATCGAGTGGAAATGGATTTTTGATCATGGCGTACCCTTGGATAAGCCATTGGCGGAACCGGACTTCGTGACAACACGGGTCGCGACCTGTTCTAAAGAGTCTCTTCCGATTGTGGCTGCCACATCGCATGGCGACAATAACAAAAGCGGATTTTCCAACGATCGTACGATGTTCTGGAGTGCAGAAAGTTCTGCTGATAAATCCCGGTCTTTATTGATCCGGATGTGGAATGGTACGATATGGGAAGATATTGTTTTTGACGATGTGGTCGCACCAATTAAATGATTGAGCTTTTCCTCTCTGCCTTCATTACGTTTTTCGTGGTAATTGATCCGCCGGGCTGCGCACCGATTTATGCCAGCCTGACCGGAAGCGCGCCGCCGAGGCAGCGCCGTATTATGGCGATCCGCGCGGTTATTGTCGCGGCGCTTATATTGGCAGTTTTTGCGGCCTTTGGTGAACAACTGCTCGGTGCCTTGGGTATCAGCTTAGACAGTTTCCGTATTGCAGGCGGTATCATGCTGTTCATCATTGCGCTCGAAATGGTGTTTGAGAAACGCACCCAGCGCCGCGAAGACCGCGCGCAGGAAATAATCGACCAACCGGAAATAGAAGATGTTTCGATATTCCCCATGGCCATGCCGATGATTGCTGGACCCGGATCTATCGCGGCGGTGATGTTGTTAATGTCACAAAATGAGGGATTAGAAAATTCGCTGATAATAATGGCGGCAATGGTCGCCGTATTGTCGCTGACTCTTACCGGATTATTGCTTGCAGGGCCGCTGATGCGCGTTTTAGGCGGCAATGTCGAGGCGGTGTTGACGCGGGTCTTAGGTGTGTTGCTCGGCGCTTTAGCGGTGCAGTTCGTTATCGATGGTTTGAAAGCGAGCTTTTAAGAGCATCGCATATGATTGCTGTTTCGAACCTGATCCAGCAATCGAGATTATAGTTTTCGCGCTTCTCCGATAAGCATAACCGGTACACCCTGTTTAATTGGATAAGCCACTCCAGCGGCCTCGCTGATCAGTTCCTGCGCTTCTGCATCATATACAAGCGGTGTCCGCGTCATCGGGCACACTAATATGTCGAGCAAGCCTATATCGAATAGGCCGGGCGCGGCATCATTTTCTGCGTCTTTCATTGCAGTGTGACGCGGCCTTCGTCGCCATCCTGCCGACCAAAAAACTCCAGCAATTGAATGATGAGTTCCGCCCTGTTGGACAGGCCGTCAACCTCCAGCAACGCTTGTTTGGAAGCTGCATCAAAGGGCGCTATCTGGGCAATGCCGTTGACGAAAGACATGTCATCGAGCCGCCCGATACTATCCCAATCTATTTGATAGCCTTGCAGTTCCGCAAATTTGCGCGACTCTATCTCTAGCGCGGCCCGTTCTGCGCTCGCCAGCACTTCATCGATTTCGGCATTTTCTTCCACTTCTGCCCGCACCTGTCGAAAGGCGGTGGAGGCATCAATCTCTTCAATGACCCGGAATCGGGACAGGCCTTCTAATATAATGTTGAAACACCCGTCATCCAGTGCTTCTATATCGATAATCTTGCCAACACAGCCGATATCGAATAAATCCGGTACGTCGCCATCTGTCTTGGGCTGGATCATTCCAATCTTCCGATCCCTCGCCATCGCGTCCTTAATCAGCGCACGGTAGCGATCTTCAAAAATATGCAAAGGTAAGTGCATGCCCGGAAACAGCAACGCCCCGGCCAGCGGAAAAATCGAGATACGTTTACCTTCCATCACTATCCGAACAATATCGCGGATAGCTTACGCCGGGTTGCAGATACCCATTCATCTTCAAGGCCGACGACTTCAAATAGCGAGAGCAATTTTGCCCGTGCCGCGCCGTCATTCCATTCCTTATCTGCAGCAATAATCGTAAGCAGATGTTCCGCCGCGCCATCATGGTCGCCAGATGCGATCATTGCGCTGGCAAGATCGAAACGCGCCTGATGATCTTTAGGGTTGGCCGCTACGGCTGCACGCAATGCTTCTGTTTCGCTTTCATCCGGCTTGTCTTTGGCTAGCGCAAGAGCCGCACGCGCCCGTTCGACGGCTGGATCATTGGCCAAGTCCTCCGGTACGCCGGCCAAAGCCGCTTCCGCCTCGGGTAGATGTTCAGCTAAAATCAAAGCACGGACCAATCCGCCTATCGCATCGCCATTATCAGGAGCGATATCTGCGATCTGGGCAAATATACCTGCCGCCCGTTCGCCATCACCTTCGCTGAGGACTTCTTCTCCCATGGCAAGCAGTGGGACGATATCCTGTTTGGGTTCCTCGCCATCGGTATTAACCGGAAGCTGTGCCAGCAATTGGTCCAGCATCTGTCCCAGCTGGCTTTCAGTGCGTGCAGAGGTAAGGTCGGCCACCGGCTTGCCCTGAAATATGGCATAGACGGTTGGAATGGACTGCACCTGGAACTGGGCAGCGATAAATTTATTCTCATCGACATTGAGCTTCGCGAGTACCACACCCTTGTCGGCATAAGCGGCGGCGACTTTCTCAAGCACAGGGGTCAGTGCCTTGCATGGTCCACACCATTCAGCCCAGAAATCGAGAATCACTAATTTGTTCATACTGGGGGCGACAACAGCCTGTTGAAATTCTTCAACCGCTTTTTGCTCGTCCACTGTTAATCCTGCTGTCGCCAATTGCTACTCCTGTAAACTGCTGCGCCTGATTCCCTTCATTTTGGCCGTTTCTAGGGCTATTTCAGGTAGGAATCACGGACTATTTTCTTGTATATCCGTGCTTTATGTGGGGTCGGACTCGGCAAAGCCAAGCATATTTTTTCTTTTCATGGGCCTGGATTGTAAAATGGGGCTTGCCGGACCCAATAACCCATGCTAACCGCGCGCCTCAACTGCTGATGACGATACCCATGTCACAGCCGCCGAGCGGGCGTAGCTCAGGGGTAGAGCACAACCTTGCCAAGGTTGGGGTCGAGAGTTCGAATCTCTTCGCCCGCTCCAGTTTTTTTTTGGAAACCAAAAGTTTTGGAGCCAAAGCCAGCACGCCCAATTGCTTACGCAGTTTTTACTTCAAGCATGTTATAAACAGCTGGGATCGTCGTGCAGCTCGGCATTACCCTTAGTGAAATAATTTACCCGCCATCTTGTGCTGGCAACTGACCTTGAGCGATCGGATAATCCCGAACGAGACTTGTGAATGCTGTAACCGCTACTCCCAGTCCGATCGATCCGGTTGAAAAATCAACGGGATGTTGTCCTCTGTCCCTGATGGATTGCTCCGAAGCCCGCTCAATCCGCGAAAGCGCTGCAGCTTGTCGAGGCTCTGATTAACGAAAGATAACGGATCGCGTGGAATACTGGCCCGGTATGGCGCTTCACCGCGACTTTATCATTGGGACGCAATCCGTAAAAACCAAGCTTTGCTTTGAGACCGACTAGTTTATCGGACGGCATTGCCGATCGCCAGCGCTGGCAACGATGAAAATTAGTCCCGCTGGACTGGTCTGCGTCGTTAGGCCTCTGCGTTAAATGGTGGCATATTATTATTCAGGTTTTACGACATTCTCTATCGCGCCGATTCCGTCAATCTCAACTCGCACGACATCTCCGGTTTTTAGCCATTTGGGTGGATCCATTACGGCACCGACGCCGCTAGGTGTGCCAGTAAAGGCAATGTCACCCGGCTCCAGAGTCATGGCTTGGGACAGGCAGGCGATTTGTTCATAGCAGTTAAATATGAAATGCTTGGTGTTGGAATTTTGGCGTAATTCGCCGTTTACAAGACAGCGGATATTGGCGTTGTGCGGATCGAATTCGTCGGGAGTCACAATCCACGGGCCCAATGGCCCATGACTGTCAAAGCTTTTTCCCAGATTAAACTGACTGGTTTTGAATTGCCAGTCACGCACGCTCACATCATTCCCTGCACAATAACCAAAAATGACGCTGGGAGCATCTTTTACGCTCACATGACGGCAGCGTTTGCCGATAATGAAGACCAGTTCAGCCTCATAATCGAGCGCAGAAGAAACTTTGGGAAGTTGGATGCTGTCATAAGGCCCATTGATGGATGTTGATGCCTTACAAAACCACATTTGTTCATCGGGAATTTGCATGTCTGCTTCTGCAGCGTGATCCGCATAATTAAGGCCCATTCCCATGATTTTCCCTGGGCGTGAAATGGGGTTATGCAAATGCACTTCATCTAATGAATAGTCAGCCTTTTTGAACGCTAGGGATGACAATATTGGTTCAAGTGTATCCCAGTTTTTCATGACTTCGATCATTGTGGGGGGGGCATTGTCCATATGTTTTGCCAGATCGATGATGCCATCATTTGTAACTAGTCCGACCAGACGCGTTTTGTCGGTTGAGAATATAGCGATTTTCATGAGGGCTACTCCGTGTAATATATGGACAGTGTTTATATCGTTTCAGAAGATGACCGTTTCAGCCGCCAATCAGAATGAAGACAGCTATAGCAAAAACTGACCGAATGGAAAGTGTTTTCAGCGGCAGACACTCTTGTGATCACTGCAAGCGGGGCTTTAATCAGTTTTTAGGCAGAGTGCCTGCATTCATACTGACCAATTGGAAAAAATACTTGATTGAAAAATTCACACGCTTAAGCTGCCTATTTTGAAAATCAATTTTTTTAAAAAGGGATGAAAATATGTCGAAGTTAGCCGGAAAATTTGGAATGGTTACGGGCGCTGGGTCGGGGATTGGTCGGGCATCAGCCTGTCCGTCGTCAGATAATTTGAGACATATGCTGGCTTAAAATAGGCGAGTATTTGGTTCCATCTGGTTGGTTGATATTAGGCGGCGATCTTGCGGTATTGCAAGCGCCGATGTTCGATAGTTTTTCGTTTGATCCTTTTTCGCTGTTTGATGATGGATTCTGCCCTGCCGAAGTAGGCATCGGCGGGTGTGACGTTTTTCAGGCTCTCGTGATAACGCTGGTGATTATAATGCTCGACGAACGCCTCGACCTGCGCTTCGAGATCGCCGGGCAGATAATAATTTTCGAGCAGGATGCGGTTTTTGAG
>NZ_JBALUN010000005.1:0-188982 GCF_036963805.1 Parasphingorhabdus sp.
GTCCTTGGTCATTCGATCATCTCCTTCCTGCATCAGAATTTTACAGAAGATGTCTCACGAGTCCCTACATATCTACAAAATCCAACTCGCCAAGGAAGGCCATGCATTCGCAACGGCAATCACCGATTCGCTGGGGCGCACAACAGAGGTCTAGACGATCGACGTCAGCGATGAGCTGTACATTGGCTGACGAGCCAGGCATTTCCGCAGCTTGATTTTAGTCGACCTCGGACTGCCTCATCCGCTATCATGGCTCGCCACTCATTGCGCAGATGCAAGTGTCACTCTTGGTCGATTCCTCACGAAGCTTCCGCATAACCTGGTGTATACCGGAAAGGTCTGGCATAAGTGAGTCACACTGAAAACGATCTGTGACGGTGTCAACATCAACGCTTCCTAACTCCGCTGGGGACCAGGGAAAACCGCATCAATATCGCTCGATCAGGAAATCACGATTATCATGGCTGTAGCTATCTGCCGGATAGGGCAGCATCTGCACATTCCAAGCGTCCCATGCCGATTGAAGCTCGCGCATCTTTTCCGGATTCTTCTGCGCCAGATTGGCGCGCTCGTGCTGATCTTGGCGCAGGTTGAAGAGCTGCTGTTTGTCTCCCAGTTTTAGAAACTTCCAGTCGCCACGCCTTGCGGCCGCCTGACCTGCATTTTTCATCCGCCAAAACAGCGTCCGCTCGATTGGGGTGGCGCCCCGCATCAATTGAGGTGATAGGTCCATACCGTCGAACTCGCTGGGCATGGATTTGCCACCCGCTATTGCCAGCAAGGTGGGCAGAAAATCCATCGACATCATCATCTGCTCACTGACAACGCCGCGCGGGGAGCCTGCCGGCCACTGCCACAATATCGGCACGCGGATCCCGCCTTCGAGCAATTCCCCTTTCATACCGATAAAGGGCCAGACATCGGAGAAGCGTTCCCCTCCATTGTCGCTGGTGAAGATTATGATCGTATTTTCAAGCTCGCCCCGGTCCCGCAAGGCAGCCAGCACCTTGCCGACATTGTCATCCATCGCCTCGACCATCCGGCGATAGGTGTCCAGACTGCCGCCATCATAGTGGTAAATGTTGATCAGCTCACGCGCGACTTGTTCGTCTTCGCGCCCTTCCCACGGCCAATGCGGCGCTGTGAAATGCAGCGACATGAACAGCGGTTTGCGCTTGTTGCGGATGCGGTTAACGGCCTCGTCCCCGAAAACATCTGTCAGATAACCGACTCTCTGGGCCTCGACCTCCTGTTCCATCAGGAACGACCCGACATCCTGCCCGCCCATCACCGGGCGGTGGCGGAAATAGTCGGCGCCGCCATCTAGAATTCCGAAGAAATGATCGTAGCCATGCCGAGTAGGCCCAATATCGGGCGAATTGCCCAAGTGCCACTTTCCTACCAAAGATGTCTCATATCCCCTCGCCCTCAGCACCTCGGAGATGGTACGTCGTTCTTCAGGTATGCCGGTGCCTTCCGGGGTCCAGGGTCCGACCGGCTCTTCAAGCCCAACCGGGAAACGATGCTGGTAGCAGCCAGTAAGCAGACCCGTGCGCGTGGGCGAGCAGATAGAGCTGTTCGCATACCCCTGCGGGAGCAGCATCCCGTTTTCAGCGAGACTGTCGATATGCGGGGTCTTAATAGTGCGCGAACCCGTGCACCCCAGATCGGCATATCCAAGATCGTCGGCCATGATGAAAATGATATTGGGCAGGTCGCTTCCTGCCTTTGCTATCAGCGGGGAGGTGAAAACCGAGCTGGCCGAAGCTGCTACTAGGCCTGCCAGTGTCTGGCGGCGGTTAAAACGGAGTTGCATCGTATAATTTCCTTCAGTTCAGTCATATGCCCGAATTAATGCCATAAAATAGGAGCCGAAATGGGTGATCTCGTCACCCTTGATCATCAAGCTACCGCCTGCAACAAACCTTGTGCTTTTCATTAGCCTTTACCTGTTTGTTCAAGGCACCGGGCCAATTCAGGCAAGATTTTATTCGCATCACCAACCATACCAAGGGTCGCAAATTTGAAGATCGCGGCTTCTGGATCGGAATTGACAGCAATTATTGTCGTGCCTTCGCCTATCCCTGCCATATGCTGCGGCGTGCCGGACAACCCCGCGGCAAGATAAATTTCCGGTGTGACGAACTTACCCGATTGGCCGACCTGACTGGCTACCGAGGCGAGGCCCAGATCCACAGCTGGCAGACTGGCCGCAACCGCACCGCCACTAGCCCTAGCAATCCGCAGGAGCGCATCAAAACCGCCTTGGTCGAGTCCGCGGCCACCAGCGGCAACGATCGTAGCACGTTCCAGCGGAACACCCGCATCGTCGAGCGGCGATCGTTCCACTCCGGGAAGCGGCAACGGGAGAATTTCGGTGCTGATATCGGACGAAAACGGCATGGCCGTGGTCGCGATGCACGACTTGCCCCTAACCCTGAGCTCGCAATCCAGCCTACCGCCAAAAGCGGCACGATGAACGGTCAGGATCGCTCCATCCTGCTCGAAAGAAGTGATCCGCCCTAATTGCACCAGACCGAATTGGGCCGCGAGATATCCGGCGAGCGCTTCTTCGCCGGTCGGCAAAAGATAGAGAGAGGGGGCGTCGGTCGCAGGCAACTCGACGCGGTCGTATTCGGCTGATGGATGCAGTTTGACGATCGCAAACCCACTCATGTCATATGCCCGGAGATCACATCGGCCAGCTTTCGGGCCTGTTCGCTGAGATCGCCTCGCAGGAATTCGCATTGCGCTTCGTTTCGGCCGTTGAGGAGTTCGCCTACGCCGACCAACTCGATATCATCGCATGAAATCATGTCGTTAGCGCCAAATGGGCTAAATGGAATGTCACGCTTGCGCGACATCATCACGTTTTTCATCAGGGGTTTGCGCAATCGGAGGCGCTCGTCATTGGTTGTCGAAATGACGAGAGGGTCCAAGAAAGCGAGGCGCTCTATACAGTCTTCACGTTCCCGGCCGAACCGGATTTCGTTTTCTGTCTGCTCGACAAATTGCGTGTCGAAAAAAATCGGGCGCCCAAGTCTTGCGGCCATTTGTGCCGCCACGCATCCGGGGTCGCAATCGCCAAATTCGCGGCCTATGACGACTAGCTCTGCCCCCTCAACCTGGCTGGCTAGCATGTGCGCGGATGCCTCTAGATTCCAGTCATCTCCAGCAGGCAAAAGCGCAATTTCGTCGGGATTGGATGCCGCCACCTTGCGCGCGAGCGTCTCACCATCGGGTCCGCCAGCCACCTTGACGATAATCTGCGTAGCCGGATTGGCGTCGCGGATTTGCAGCGCCAGCTCGAGTGCCGCTTCATCGAACGGGCTCAGCACAATCTGGTCAGGCCTGATAGAAGGCATCGCTCTATCGGTGGCGCGAACCGGCCATTTCGGGTCGGAGACACCGGCAATGAACACCAGAATCTTCATGGTTGTGCGCAACTTTCCGCTGCGATGCGTCCGAAAACGATGGCTTTGCCCAAGGCCGATCCCGTCATGTAGGCAGCGCCGTGGAACCCGCCGGTCACTTCGCCGGCCGCATAAAGCCCTGCAATCGGCTGACCATCGACATCGATAACTTGTGCCTTCGGATCGATACGAAGTCCGCAATAGGTGCCGAAAACAACAGCCGTCGAAGGATATGCGTAGAAAGGAGGCTGTTCAATCTTGCACAGGCTGCCATGGCGGTGGACCAGATGCTTGCGGCCGAATTCGCTGTCCTCACCCAGATCCACCCCGCTATTGTAGCGTGCGATTGTTTCGTTGAGTACTTCAGGATCGATATCAATCTGGCGCGCCAGTTGCTCGATCGTGTCCCCCGTATAGAACAGCCCCTCTTCCAGTCGTCGCCCGAAATCGAGGATTCGGACGCGATCATCGCCGGTGTCGAAGATTGCCTGATCCATGATCTGGTAGCCGGTGCGCCAAGGCTGGGCCATCACGGCATCGCCAAGCAGCTTGTAGGAAATACTCTCGTCGACGAACCTCTTGCCGTTTTGGTTGACGGCGATCGCCCCCTTGTAAACGGCCTGCAAGCTGTGGTCGTTGCTTTCGTCGGTGGGATGCTTGCCAAAGGTGCCTTTGACATAAGCCATGTCGCGCATATCGGCACCAAGTTTCCATCCCATACGCAGGCCATCTCCCTGCGACCCGTCACCGGCAACGAACACTGCCTCTTCATAATGGGGCGCGAAAAGTTTAAGCAGTTCAGGATTTTTGGCAAAGCCTCCACTTGCAAGTATCACCCCGCGTTTGGCCCTGAGCTCCTCTCCCTGGGTCGTCACCAGACCGACGACCCGTGAATTTTCCCGGATCAGTTCGCGTGCTGCGCAGGACGGGTGATAATCCACCTTTCCCGTCGCCTGCGCCGCACGTGCCAGATTGCGTACCAAATCCGCCGGGTCCACTGTATGAACGCGCGGAACAGATTGGCCGGATGCCGTTTCCAGAGTTGGACTGAAGGTGACTCCGCTGTCTTTCAACCAGCCGTAGACCTCAAGCTGGCGATCGCAGTAGGTGCGGACCAGATTTTCATCATTTTCCTCCTTGCCCACCTCTCGCAGGTCCGCGAAGAGAAGATCTGGGCTGTCCTCGACACCTTGCTCCTGCTGCAGATCAGTCCCGGCAAAGGCAAGGCAACCGCCACTGAGCGCGGACGAACCGCCCGATTCCCCGAGCTTTTCCAGAATACATACGTTGAGTCCCGCCTGTGCAGCAGTCAGCGCGGCAGACCAGCCTGCGGCACCGCCGCCCACGACAATCAAATCGCTCATCTCGTGCAGATCCCGTAATATTCGAGTAATTCGTTGCGGCGCTCGCGTTCGGGGGTGGCCTCGAAATAGCCTGCGAGGGAAGGCGCGCCTTCAGCGCGATACAGGTCAACAGCGCTTTCGGCAGCTTTCACCCATGTCCCCAGGCAATCGATGACCTCGACCCCGTCAACTTCGGTAATACCGTTCCTGGTCAGGATTACATTCATCGGCGCCTCGCCGGGTACGATGGCTTCGGCACCTTTCGCGATCAGTGCTCGCGCTGACTGTTTGAACTCGCTTATTACGTAGTCCGGATCGTCAAAAGCTGCCAGAATATCGGCAAAGCCAAAACCAACCGGGCAAGCCCCCACCAATCTGCAGCCAAGCCCGTAGCGCCGCACATTCGCCCGGTATAATTCGGCAAGATCGGGAATGAACACCAGCGCACCGAATTTGCGGCCGTCACGAACTGCCGCGCGGGCGGCGGATTCACCGTAACCGACCACCGGAATGGACAGCATTTGCCTGATCTCGGTCAATCCGGGTTCCGGCAACGTGCTGAGCGCGAAGGCATCAAACCCGTCGGCCTCTGCCTGAATTGCATTCTGCAGAAACTGCAGTCCATGCAGCCACTGGAACCCGGCATATTTGATATCATCGCCCGGATAATTGGTGCGATATGTACCGGGACGCATCCCGTGCATGACGATTTCGGTTTCCGGGCGAGAAACCCGGCGGAAATGTTCTTCCAGCGCTTCATTATACGCGCCAAGATCGGATAATACGGTAAAGCTCTGGTGCCAGATACGGATAGATTGGGTCATGTCTGCCTTGCAGTTTATCCGGGTGGCTTGCATCAGCCACCCGGAGGGAGAAACGCTAGCCCTAGTTGCTGGCCGGTTTTTCATACATTAACGGTGGCAGGCCCTCACCCAGCAGGAAACCGCCGAGGGCACCGGCATTATTGTCCCCGTCTTGCGTGATGTGGTTCGCGCCCACCAACACGTCGCGAAGATAGCGCTGGATCGGGTTGGATTTGTATACCCCGCGCGCGCCGCAGCATTTGTAAAGCAGTAGCACAGCTTCTTCGCATTCTCGGCCGACCCGCGCTATGTCCAGCATGTAGGCTATCCGGTCTTCGTTGGGCACCAACTCGCCATGTTCGACGATCTCGGTCGCATGAGCCATCATCTGCTCCATGCGCATCTTGGAGGATCGCACCCGCGCAACAGCATTACCGAGGCGGTCCTTAACATATGGACTCAACCGGGTTGAAGCGCCGGTACCGTTATCCTCACGCACCTTCATCTGCTCGGTGAATACGTCGATCGCGCCCTGGGCGAAGCCGATGATGACCGCAGATACCGAGGAATAGAAGATCATGGAGAAAGGAAACTTGTACATTTTCGGACGATCATCGTCGCGATAGTCGATCATCGAATGGGTCCGGTGCTCCGGGATGAAGGCATCCTTGATCAGCAGGCTCTTGGAACCAGTGCCCGCCAGTCCGAATGTATACCAGTCGTCGATGACTTCATAATCATCCTGGTTGACCAGAAGCGTGATGCGATCCACTGGAACACCAACTTCGTTGCGCTCCAGCGCGCCGATAAAGGCCCATTTGCCGTGATCGGTGCCGCTCGACGTCGGCCAACGGCCCTTCAATCTGTAGCCGCCCTCGACACGCGTCATTTCGCCGACCGGAGGATAAGACGAAGCGACAATGGTTTCATCATCCTCACCCCAGACGTCATCACCCGCCTGGTCAGCCATAAGTCCGAACTCCCAGTTGTGGACGCCCAGGATCATCATGACCCAGGCGCTGGCGCCACAGCCTCGGCCCAGCTCCTGCAACACACGCATGAAGACAATGGGGTTCATTTGCCAGCCTCCCCATTTCTCCGGCTGCAGAATACGGAAGAATCCGGCATTCTTAAAAGACTCTATCACGTCATCGGGAACTGCGCGGTTGATTTCGATCTCATCAGCCCGGGCGCGTAGCCCTGGAACCATCGCGGCTGCGCGCGCTACGAGTTCGTCTCCAGTGGGTGTCCGGCCCTCATTATTGACCTTCTCAGGAGCATAATCTGCCACCTGTTTCTCTTCATTTGCTACGGTGCTCATCATTCTCTCCTTTATTGGCGACGGGCTCTAAGGCTTCGGCATCACACAAATATGCCCCGTCAAAATAGATTAATGGATTTCCTTTGCGCTCACGCTGGATCATGCCCAGAACATCGCAAATGAAGATATCGTGAGTGCTCGCCTCAACATGCTCTGATACGATGCAATCAAGACTCACCAAAGCATCGGCGAGCAGCGGAGCTCCCGAAGTGCTGGTAAGCCACACACCCTCTTCGAATCGCTCCTCGGGCTTGCAACCTCCTGCAAAGCGGTTCGCCAAATGCAGACAATCATCGGCCAATACGTTGACACCTAGAACTCGAGAGCGCGTGATCATTCTATGTGCCCATACTGACCGGTTGATACACACCAGGATTTTCGGTGGATCGGCGGTAACGGAGGTCACCGCAGTGGCAGTGAGGCCGGCCCAGCCTTCTCGCCCCTGCCCAGGAGCGATGGAGGTAATAATTGTGCACGCACCGGCCAGCCGCCGCATCCCCTGCTTGAACAAGTCAGGCGGAATCAATGTTTGCTGGCCGTCCTGCGGCACAAATTCCTTGGTTTTGACACTGGCTGGCATCAGTCAGACTTTGCCCTTAGTGAGAAAGTTCACAACGATCTGGTTGAACTCCTCTGGCGATTCATATTGCGGCCAGTGGCCAGCACTCTTTTTGATCACGTAGAGCTGACCATGCGGCAGCCTCGGCAAGGCCGCTTCGGCCGCTTCGACGTCATGGATCGGGTTGTGGCTCGTCCACAACATCAATGTCTCAGGCTCAACCTTCTCCAGGTCGACCATGTCGGGTGCTCCGCCTGAATCTTTTACCTTGTTAAGGCGCGCGAAGACAAATGGCGCACATCGCTGGAATTCCGGTTGCGAATAAATCGCAAGCCGACTGTTGACCAGTTCTTCAGTCAGAAGATCTTCCCAGTTGCCTTCATAAAGAAGCCACTGCATGCGCTCTTTTATACTTTCGAAACTAGGCGGCTTGCCGTAATTTTTCTCGGTGAGCTGCGCCAATTCGAGCAGGTCATTCTTGCCCTTTTCTGTGACGATCGGAATCCCGCCGGTGGTGTTGAGGATTAGTCGCAGGCATTTCTCAGGATGTTTGATGGCAAAATGACATGCTACCATGCCGCCCAGCGATTCACCCGAGACATGCGCGGTGTTGATGCCCATTGCATCCATCAGCTCCTTGAGCTGATCGGCATAGATTTCAGGTGGATATTCCATATCGAGGATTTTCTCGCTCAGCCCATGTCCGACGAAATCGAAGGCAATCGTATGGAAATGCTCGCCAAGTGGGACGACGTTCTTCGAATAGGCTTCGAGATGCCCCCCTATTCCGTGCATCAGGAACAAAGCCGTCGTATTGTCCTTGCCGGCCTCAGCAATACGCACACGCCCAAATGTTGGGGTTTCGACATAGCGTATTTCCGCGCCCAGTAGATCGATCCAGATTGACATAATTATCCTCTTGAATTTAGCGCACGACTTTCAGGCGCTTATGGTTTGCACGTTGCGGGCATGCCCCCAATCCGACATCACATCGTACAGTTGCGGTTCCCAATTCTCGTCGATCAGACGTCCTCCGAACCCAAGTTCGAGGCCGAAGCCCGAAGGCGCGACCATATAGAAAGAGAACGCCTGGTCATTGGGATGGTGGCCAAGCTCGAGTATGATCGGGACGCCTGCCGCTATTGCCCGGTCATAGGCTGCACCGACATCGTCCATCGAACGAAATTCGAGCATGATGTGATTAAGTTTCTTTTTCGATGGGAACTGGCCGGTGGCAAGGGAATGATGCCTTCCGGTATGTGTGTGATAGAAAGTTGCGTCTGCAAAGATGCCGGGCGCAATTTCCTCCCGAATGCGGTCGCTGAAGCGTAGCCCCATGCATTTTTCATAGAACTGCTTCGACTCCTCATAATCCCGCGCCACGGGCAGAATGTGACCGATCCCAAGCTCCCCCGTGACGAAGCCATTTCCGCGCATGACCGAAGACGAAAACGGCTCCAGCTTGTCAGGAAAATTAATCGTTGAAAAAAGTTCATGGTCAACCCCGTTGGGGTCCGTGAAGACAAAGAGCCGTTGTACCATCCGCTGCTCGGCCAGCTCATCTGACTGTTGGGTGACGGCGACATCGCGGCTACGCAACTGGGCGACATATTCCTCAAGCTCTTCTTCGGAAGCCAAGGCCCAGCCGACAGCTAAAATGTCGTCGGAATCGCCCTTTTCGAGGCGGATGCGCCAAGGCCGGTCATCCATCCGCAGGGCCAAGCTGTTATCATCGCGATAGCCGACCATCATCGCGCAAACCTGCACGGCAAATTCTTCCCACGCGTCGAGGTCGCTCGCTTCAGCTACGATATATGCAAGGTTTTCCAGTTCTGCCATTTTGCCCTCTCCACGCTGTTGTCGCGCTAATTGACTGAGAGTATCGATGGGTTTTCCCGTTGCGAAAAGCGATATTTATTGATATCCAGTATTACCAATAACGATAGTGAGCATCATGAAGATACGAGACTTCGATATTAACCTGCTTACCGTGCTCGAAGCGGTATGGATGACCCGTAAAGTGACTCTTGCGGCGCGCTCTCTCAACCTAGGACAGTCGACAGTCAGCGCTGCCCTAACCCGCTTGCGGCGTGCTTTAAACGACGAGCTATTTATCTGGTCCGGAAACGCGATGGTCCCGACGCCTTTCGTCATAGGTATCATGCCGGAAGTTGTATCCCTGCTCGACAATGCGCGGCAGATTATCTCCTACTCTGAAGGTCAGTTCCTTGGGGTCGAGCGCCGGCTGGTTATCGCCACTGTCGATTATATCGTCGCGCTGTTTGGGGCCGACCTGCTCCAACGAGCGGCAAAGGAAGCGCCTAACCTATCGTTTGACTTCGTGAACATGAAGCCACAGTTTCTGAGCAGTGGTTCACGTCCGGATATCGACCTGCTCATTCTGCCGGAAAATGCATTGCGGGTTTCGGGAATGGAGCACATGCCGCTATATAAGGACGAATATGTCTGTATAGGCGCACAAGACAATGCCGCGTTGTATGAAGGAATGAGCAGCGAGGCATTCCTATCGCTTCGACACATCGGCTATTCGGCCATACCGCGTGCGGTGTTCAATCACGAGACGATGCTGTGGCACGAGCAAGGCTCGGAGGCAGAGCTCAGCCTAACGATGGGAAACTACCTCATATTTCCACGAATTGTGGCGGAAAGCGACGCCGTTGCAATCATGCCTCGCCGACTTGCTACGACGATCCTGGGGGAATGGGATATCAAGTGGATTATCCCACCACTGCCAACACCAGCCATTGAGATCATCGCCGTCTGGCATCAAGAAAATGGCGTCGATACGGCTCTGGCTTGGCTGCGCAGAACTTTGACAGATATAACTTCATAAGGCGTGCCAGATCAATAGCTTTGTATCACCGTTAATGATAGCGGCTATTTGATATTATCACTTCCAATGATTAGGCTTGTTGCGTAGCGCTCTCAGCAGAGGACGACGAGTTTAGTCAGCGTGTCAAAGGCCGCGACTGAACTAGAACCGCAATGCGTGGGTCGTCATTGGGAGAGAAGCTAATGAAACAACAAAACACAGTTGAGTGCTCGCTTTTGGTGCTCGGGCTTATGCTCGCGCCTTCAACCGCCTTTGCGCAGGGGCAGCCGGATGATGGCGCTTCCGCATCTGCAAACGAAACCGATAAAAATATCATTGTGGTCACTGCACGCGGGCGCGAACAAGATTTACAAGACGTTCCTGTCTCGGTTTCGGTGGTTGATGGCGAAGCGATCACAGAATTTGGTTTGCGCGACCTTCAAGATGTCACCGCACGACTTCCAAACGTCCGGATTACAGGCGGTACGAATGCCGATGTACTGACAATCCGTGGACTTGGCTCAGGTCAGAACACAGGGTTCGAGCAATCGGTCGGAACATTCGTGGACGGCGTCTATCGCGGCCGGTCAAGAGCTACGCGGGCTGCACTATTTGATCTTGAACGAATAGAAGTCCTCAAGGGGCCGCAAACGACTTTCTTCGGCAATAATGCGATCGCCGGCGCACTCAATATTGTGACGCGTAAACCCGACTTCGAATTTTCCGCTAATGGAAGTGCATTGTATTCACCGTCTGACGGAGAATATGCCGTTGAGGCAGGAGTTACCATTCCGGCAAGTGACCGTGTGGCTATTCGAGCTGCAGTTCGCGTTGCAGGCATGGATGGCTATATCGACAATGTAACTCTGGGCACTGATGGACCAGACACGAAAGACCTGATCGGGCGGTTTGCAATTCGAGCGGATGTCACCGATAGCTGGCGTTCCGACTTACGCATTGATGGAGCGCGCTTGCGTTCGGACGACGCATTCAGTTCTGAAATAATCAATTGCCCTCCAGCGCCAGAATATGGCGGGCCGGGCCTTGCTTGCGGCGGGTATCTCGCTGGAGGAGCAACGGATGATAAATTTGACTATCGATCCGCTGGTCAAGAAAGCTACTTCGATTACGACTATTTTGAACTTGGTTGGACAAACAGTTTCGAATTAGGCGGCGTTACGCTGACATCGATCACTAGCTATTTCGAGCACGACAACGCGGCGAAAATCCAGCTAATCCCGACCCCGCAAGTGGGGATCGGTGGGGATGGTTTGCTGCCAACCCGCAACGAGGAGCAGTTTGAACAATTCAGCCAAGAAATTCGGCTGACTTCTACATCTGGCGGTGAACTGGAATGGATGGCGGGTGCCTATTATGCAAAAACAGACCTTGATCTTGTAAATCGCACAGGGTTTTTCCTACTTCCATTCGCATTAGCTGTGCCACCCTTGGCCCCTTATCTGGCGCCTAACGATCCAGTGGTCGGCAGTCCGACCCTTGATGAAGAAACCAACACATATTCAGCTTTTGGTTCGATCACCTGGAACCCAATTGAACCTCTGCGAATCAATGCTGCGCTTCGCTACACTTCTGTCGAGAAGCGGGGTTCCCGGACGATGACCTTCGGCGTTGGGGATGGCACGCTTACCTTCGTTAATCCGCTCCCTGATGTTGCGCAACAAATCCTCGCTGCCGGTCGCGGTGCCAATCTAGCCCAATATCCAATTACAAAGCGCACCGATGATAAGTGGATGCCCTCCATCGGCTTGCAGTACGACCTCACCCCTGAAATCATGGCCTATGCCTCCTATACTATTGGCTTCAAGTCAGGCGGTTTTGATGCTAGCGCACAAGGCGGTGTTTTTGGCCCTGAATCGGTGGATGCCTACGAGGCTGGTATCAAAGGCACGGCATTCGATCGTGCACTAACGTTCAGCTTGGTTGGCTTCCGAGGTGATTACAGCGACCTTCAGGAAACGACGATTGTGTTCGTCGGTTCGGGAGCCAACCAAACTATTGTCTCTCGGGTTGCCAACGCCGCCAAATCGCGGGTTCAAGGTATCGAGCTGAGTGCAGCAATCAAGGTGTCACCGAAGTTCCAGTTGCGTGGTGAACTAGGGTATCTCGACTCAACTTATCGTGATTTTCCGAACGGCGCTTGCACCGTTCTCGGAGCGTTATTGACGCCAAATTGCGTTCAAGACCTATCTGGGAAGAATCGGCCATTTGCCCCCAGATGGAGCGGTACATTCGGTGCGAACCTAACGCTTCCAGTAGGCAATCTCGATTTGCGGATTGATCCACAGATGTACTTCAGTTCGCGCTATTTCCTCAGTGCGGCCGCAGACTCCCTGCTTGAACAGAATGGATATGCCAAATTTGACCTTCGTGTTGGAATTGGTCCGTCCGACAAAGCTTGGGAGTTTGCCGTGATTGGCAAAAATCTGTCGGACCAAGCCACATCAAGTTTCCAAGCTCCCTTGGCTACGTCTAACGGTGCGGTGGTCCTTTACCCAGAGCGCCCACGTTCCGTCGCATTCCAGTTAAGATTCAAGTACTAATGGTTCTCGGAGGCCGCTATTTGGCCGGTGCTGGCGCATTGACTCTGCTGGCAACTGCCGCAGGCGGCCTCCCTCCCACCAAGGAAGGGGCTTGGAACATCGAGCATTACTCCACCTGCGGCGGCTTCCTGGAATCCCCAACCTTTATTGATGACGACACTCTTGTCGCGAGCGACCCCCTTGGCGGCAACATATTTCGGATTTCACCGGAAGGAAAATGCGAAACCGCCAACCAATTCGATAATCAGCCAAACGGCTTGCTATTGCGCCCCGACGGATCTCTGGTCGTAGCGGTCAGCAACGGGCTGATGATTTTCCATCCTGCAACCGGCGAAACAAATATGCTCGCCGAAAGCTACGAGGGGGGGGCTTTGGGTGCAGTCAACGACCTGGTCGCTGACGAACAAGGTGGCATCTACTTTACAGTACCGGGAGGCTCCGATTTCGCAAAACGGACTGGGCGGGTCTTCTATCTGGCACATGAAGCATCGGACTTGCAACTGATCGCCGAAAATCTGGCCTTCCCGAACGGAATAGCGATCAGTCCGGATGGCGATAATGTTTTGATAGCCGAGTTCGGGGCGAAGCGGATTGTCTCATATCCTTCGCTGCATTCAAAGCGTCGCTACAACTTGGCGCACGTCTTCGCCTATACGTTGGGCGGCATAGGCCCGGACGGTTTGGCATATGGTCCTTCAGGCGAACTCTACGTTGCCAACATCGAAGCTGGAACAGTTTCAATATTCACTTCCGAAGGGCAACGGCAAGCCGATATCGTTCTTCCGCCGCAAGCAGGCAGAATGCCGACCAATGTGAGTTACCATCACGGTTGGCTCTACATCACGGAAGCGCAGAAAGGCGAAATCTGGCGCGCGCGGCAACGCGGTGAGGAGTTCCATTCTCCGGCAATGTAACGCTTCAAACTGACAGTCATCGATAAACACCAGGCCACTTCAAACAACCATAATTATAGGAAACACACGTGAAATCAGCACTCTTACTTCTTGATCTTCAAAATGAAATGGTCGATCCCAAGGGAAAGGTGGGCGCCCATGGCCTCGCCGATATTGTTCAGCAGCGAGGAGTACTCGACAACGCCGCCAAGGCCCTGATTGCCGCGCGCGAGCATGATATTGCCGTAATCCATGTGCGGCTTGGTTTCCGGGCAGACTATAAGGATTGTCTGAGCGTGGCCGACCGGATTGCCGGGCTGAAGAACAACAAGGCCGCGATCCTTGGCGAATGGGGGAGCGAATTTCATCCCGCCGTCGTTCCGCTCGATAATGAGCTGATTGTGACCAAGCAATGTGTTAACCCGTTCTTCAATACCGGTCTGCTGGTCTGGTTGATGCAAAATGGCATCCGTCGGCTCTATCTTGGAGGTGTGGCGACGCATCTTGTCGTAGAAAGCACTGCGCGTTTTGCCGACGACGCAGGCTTCGCTCCCCTCGTCATCGAGGATATATGTGCGGCCCCCAATCCGGCCCTGCACGCGCACTTCATCGAGAATATTGCTCCTGCCGTAGGCAAGGTAATCTCGACCGAAGAGTTTCTGACCTCAGCGTCCGCAGTCTGACGCGATGTCAATTCTCACCACCATAGCCGACCGCAGGTCGGCCACTATCGCGGCTGGTGCCTCCAACGCCTTATTTGCCCGCATCGTTGAAGATACAGGCTTCGAATGCTGTTATGTTACCGGTGCCGGTATCGCCAATATGGCATTGGGCGCACCGGATATCGGCCTGACATCGCTGGATGAAGTCGCACAGACTGTCAGCCGTATTGCCGAGGCAATAACGCTGCCGCTGATCGTGGATGCGGATACAGGTTTTGGCAATGCCGTGAACACCTGGCACACGATGAAAGTGCTTGAGCGCGCTGGTGCTTCTGCGATCCAATTGGAGGATCAGGAATTTCCCAAGCGCTGTGGGCATTTCAGCGGCAAGACCGTAATTCCCGCAAAAGATATGGTGGCCAAAATTTCCGCCGCTGTCGACGCACGTACCAAAGGTACACTTGTGATCGCCCGCACCGATGCGATTGCCGTTGATGGCATCGACGCGGCGCTGGACCGTGCACATTCCTATATCGAAGCGGGTGCCGACATGACCTTCGTGGAAGCTCCGTGCGACCGTGAACAGATGCTGCGCATCGCGGCCTTGCCCGTGCCCCAAGTTGCCAACATCGTCCACGGCGGCAAGACTCCGCCCCTTCCCCAGGCAGAGCTTGCCGAGATGGGTTTTGGCTTGGTACTTTATGCCAATGCCGCCCTTCAGGCAGCGGTCAGGGCCAGTTCCAACGTGCTCACGGCACTTCGGGAAGACGGTTCCCTCGCTCGGGTTGGTGATCAACTGGCTGATTTCGAAGAACGGCAGCGCGCCGTTGCCAAGCACAAATGGGACGCGCTGGAAGAAAGGTTTTCGCAATGATACATGTTCTGGTGGTTGGCAGCGGTGTCGCCGGACTGAGCGCGGCGCTGTCTGCTGCCGAAAGCGGTGCCAAGGTCACGATCATTGAACGTGCTCCCGAAGGCGAGCATGGCGGTAATACCCGCTACACCGAAGCCTATCTGCGTATGAAGTCGGTGGACGAGGTGGCTGACGACATGGTCGATCACCTGATGGAAAACCGCGGTGGCTATGTTGATCCGGCGATCGAGCAGGAAATGGTAGCCGATGTGGCGGACTGGTCTTCGATTGCGCGCAGCCAGTCAGTTGTTGATCCTGAGATTGCCACATCGCTGGCGGAGAATGCCGGACCGACCCTGCGGTGGATGGAGAAAAAGGGAGTCGCGTTCGATTTCCTGCCAACGGCCTTCATCACCACCACTACCACGCGGCTGCTGCCTGTGGGCGGCGGACTGGCCATCATCAAATCCATGACACAAGCCTGCAAGGATGCAGGCGTCGAATTTCTGTTTGAGACCACCGCGCTCGATCTTGAATGCGCGAACGGCAAAGTGACGGGACTGGTCGTGCGCTCCCGGACAGGAACTCACAGCATGGACGCCGCCGCAGTGATCCTCGCCAGCGGGGGGTTTGAAGGCAATCCGGAGATGCTTACCCACTATTTTGGCCCGCGGGCGGTTAACTTGCGACCGGTGGCGCGCGGTGGACATTATAACAAGGGCGAAGGCATCGCGATGGCCTTGCGAGCAGGCGCTGCACCCAATGGCGATTTCGGCAGTTATCACGCCGAACCGATTGACCCGCGCTCGGGCATCGCCGAACCGGCTGTATTCACCTTTCCCTATGGCATTCTGGTGAACAAGCAGGGTGACCGTTTCACCGACGAGGCACCTGGCACGGTGGACGCTCATTACGAGGCCGTCACGCGAGCGATCTATCGTCAGCGCGACGGTATCGCGTGGTTCATCACTGATACGAAACTGGACGATGTGCCCAATTGGCAGAAGGGCAGCCGAACTGACCAGCCTCCGATAACAGCCACCTCCATAGGCGAACTTGCCGAGAGGTTGGAACTGCCCGCTGACAGGCTGCGCGCCAGTATGGAAACGTTCAATGAGGCTTGCGGCGAAGGAGTGTTCACACCACTCGAATTAGATGGCCTTGCAACCCAAGGGTTATGGCCGCCTAAGTCAAACTGGGCGCGCGCCGTTGATAATCCTCCCTATCGCGCATGGCCGATCATCTCGGCGAATGTCTTCACCTTTGGCGGGCTGAAGGTCGATCGCAACGGGCAGGTTCTGAACCAGGACGGCGATGCGATGCCCGGCCTCTATGCCGCTGGCGAGACAATGGGTTTGTATTTCCGCACCTATACCGGGTCAACTTCAGTGCTGCGCGGGGCGACCTTCGGCAAACTGGCTGGCGCCCATGCAGCGAACGCAATCCCGTGACCGGGGCGCCACTTGAAGGGAAAGTTGCCCTCGTCGTTGGTGGTGCAGGAATGATCGGCGGTGTCATCGCGCGCCGCCTGTCTGACATGGGCGCGAAAATTGCGATCATGGACCGTAACCTTGCCAGTGACGATCATGTTGGGGATCTCGAACTCGAAGTTGATCTTGCCTTGGTGGAGAGTTTTGGCCCGTTTTGCCAACAAATCGTGGACGATCTCGGTTCGCTCGACATCTTGATCAATGCCGCAGGAGTCACATCGCTCGGTTCGTTCGGCCAGATCACTTTCGATGAATGGAACCGCATCCAGGCGATCAACCTGCGCTCGGTATTCCTGGCATGTCAGGCCGCGGCCACGATCATGCGCGAGGCCGGCTGGGGACGAATCGTAAATATCGGTTCGGTGCTGGGCAAGAATGGAGGCAATCCACGGCCATGGGTTGATGAGAGCGAACAGGACAAGGCAGCTAATGCCGCTTATGGTGCGGCAAAGGCCGGCGTACACGCGCTCACACTGTATCTGGCCAAAGAACTGGCTGCGCATGGTGTGACCGTGAATGCCATCGCACCTGGCCCCATCGCCAGTAAGATGACCGCAAACTTTCCCGAAACGCTCATTCGCCAAATCCCCGTGGGCCGAATGGGGCGGCCAGAGGAACTGGCCGGTCTGGTAGCATGGATTTGCGCCGACGAAGGTTCCTATATGACCGGTGAGATCGTGGACGTGAATGGTGGCCTCTGGATGGACTAACAGAATGCTGTCTAGCATCGAACAGATCCGGTAACTGCCATCTTATAAATTCTCCTTTTCACTAGCGTCGATCACATACCGAAAGTACATAAATCTTGTGGGAACCAAACAATTGATAAAAAGTAAGCAAATAGTCAGAAAGTAAAATTTCCTTGCATCCTACAATTTAAGCGTTTTTTGTCGGTCTCCTTTGATCGCCTTGGGCGTCTAGTAAGCCGCTTCATCGGGCCGAGACCGGTCGGCCCGCTCTCGGTTCAACCTAGGGTCAGGATCTGTTAAAGCGTTTTCGATCGCGGTATTTTTGTGATTCAATGTCGGCATCGAAGGAGGTGCTGCCATGGATGATCCATTTTTGCTGACCAAAGCGCAGATGCGCCGGATAGAGCCATATTTTCCGTTATCGCATGGCGTTCCAAGGGTGGATGACCGGCGGATATTGAGCGGGATCATCTTTGTTATCCGTAATGGTTTGCGTTGGCGCGATGCCCCCGCTGCTTACGGTCCGCACAAAACAATCTATAATCGGTTTGTCCGCTGGAGCTGCATGGGTGTGTTCAACAAGATATTCTCTGCTCTGGCTGCTACTCGCGATGCCGATGATATGCTGTTGATCGATGCCACGCATCTGAAAGCACATCGTACCGCTGCCATCCTTTTAAAAAAGGGCCTGTTCCCCGATATATCGGAAAAACGAAGGGCGGCTTAAACTCCAAGCTCCATCGCGATACCAGTTGTAATTCACAGCGTCTCGTCCATCCTGCAGGGCTGCGATGGTCAAATCAAGATCAACTGTGAGCAGGTGCGCGCCCGAAATTTCCATCGTGAGCAAAACGGCGTCTGTCAAACTAAGCCTTAGGAACGAGGAATGCCCACAGGCATCAACTGAATGCGGCTGTAATTCCTCCATATCTATTAGTAAACCACCTAATCCCTTGAGCAAAAGACCTTTCTCATCTTGGTTGGTGTAAGATAGGAGATTTGATGTCTCCGTAAGAATATGAGCACATGTAATGACCTGATCAAAACCCGATACTATATCGACGATCCTAGTGAAATCACTAGAATCGTATTCTTTGAGTCTCTTGTGCCGTCCAATGGCAGCGCGAACTTGTTGGTCGTCGCAGTCGCGCATGATGGAAGCACATGCCGCAATCGCTGTCTGTCGCAGTTCGCCCCGCTCCTGATCGCTCAGATTTGCAAGCGTGTCACAAATTTTCTTATCGTGGCGACGTAAGAACGATTCACCGCCAATGGCTGCTACAATAATCGGATGCGCCATTTGGTTGGCAATTTCAAACGCCCAATCCACAGCGTCTTGCCAATTGGTGATCGGCATAACGTTGATACATTTGTAGGTGTTACTACCATCATTGGGAACGATAAGAGTTTCGACAAACAGATCGTGGTCAGGTTCTGACCGGTAAATACGAACATGGTTCCGTTGTGTTTGAATGATAGCCATCGGTCCCCCTATCCTCTCAATTGGGCAGCGCGTGTTCGCATCGCCGCCTTTTTTAATTTTTGTGCAAATAATTCCATTTTGCATTCACCCATTTTTCGTCTCCTCCAACGCTTCAATCCGTGCTTCCAATTCCTCCGTTGCACGCACGTCGCACAACGCTTTGATGGATTCGATGATCAGCCTGCCAACATCGGGCGCCAGTGTTCCGGCTGAGATTGCATCAAGGACCTGTGCAACCTGTTCGCTAATTGGCGCGTCCGTCCGCAGCGGGAAATTCACTTTCTCCGCTTGCGCCTTTATGCTGGGCAAGCATTTCGCCAGCACGATAGAGGCGGCGTTCGTGTCACCCTCAAGTGCCTTGCCAACTAGCACTGAAACGATGTTGCGCATTTCATCCAGCATCTGCTGTGTGGCTAGCAATCGCTTGTCGGGAATGCCCTTAGGCCTGCCCGCTGGATTGGGTGAGGTGCAATTCGGAGTCCATGCAGGGTTGCCGACTGGCCTATCAGGCTTAGCTTCCACTGGCGGTGCAGGTGTCCAACCTTCCATCCATTTGGGTTTTTGTTCGGTCATGACGTTCAAACCTAAATTGATTGGATCATACATCGCGTGCGATGAAATGCTTTTCAGCAGCGGTCTTTGCTGCACGGAGATTAGCTATTTTGTGGGGTGGAGCGCCGACAGCGATAGAAAGTTGCGAAAAAACTAAACCTGCACGTTCGGGGTATAGTATCAATTTCAGGTTGCCTATTCGTACCCCCTCCCTTTTTAAAAAATGGTGATTTTGCTGAGTTTAACTTCGGGGCATTTGCTTTCGGACCCTCACTGGGATCGTGTATAATATTGCTGTTCACGACAAACCTTTCGGCGGCAGGATGTTTGAACATCTTGCCACTATTCATCAAATTTGAATGGAATTAAGAACCTGCGGTGTCGCTGGTGCTATAACGCGAGCCAGACGCAAGCCATGCGAGAACGTCGCGCTCCGCATACCGTATGATACGGGAACCAGGCGGGCTGAAATGACGAAGCGGAACCCCGCGCCCTCGATAGCCTTCCAGCGTGTCAACTGAGAGGGACAGCACGTTTGCAGTTTCTTTAGGGTCGAGGGGCCGCCCTTTGGGCGAATAATTGAACAACTCACATAGTTGCTCAAATGATAGATGTAAGGCACTCATAGCATTAGCTCCGCAAGCCTACTAATGCTATGAATCAGCAGGCAACAAATGCCCGCGGTTGTAACCCCAGAGCGGAACCTAATTGGGGGTTGACAACTTCGGACATAGCCGAAGTTGGTTATCGCCCTACCATATCATAGTTGTGGTAAAACAATTAAGCTTATGTAGCACAAAATTAGCTTAAACTATACAAAAAAACACGCAAATACTGTGTCATTTTGGTTCAAAAAATCGCCGGTAGGGAGAAAGCTATGCATATATGGCTGTTCTTCAAAAAATCGCCGGTGGGAGACTTATTATCTGTCAGTTTTAGGGCTGGCTGGGGCTAAAAAGCGCACCTGCTGCCCCTGCACTGGCGGCACACCCCAAATCAGCACTGTGCGCGAGGCTATGCGGCCCCAACTTGCAGGCTCACCACGTTTGAACCGCTGACAATCGCAGCTTGCTGCTCGATCCAATCGCTGATCTGCTGAGTTTCTGGGAGTAAATACTGGAGTTTTTGGGTCTGCGCATAATGACGCATTGTCACGCTTTGGGGACTATGATTGCTGAGCAATTCCATTTTATAAAGATCGATACCGAGGGTAGCCATACCTATCCTAATTTGAGTCCTGCGTAAATCATGAGCAGATATGGGCTGGTCAATCAGCTTAGCAATGCGTTCTAGTGGCGCGCGCGTGTCGGAAACGTAACCACCCTTCGCACGCGATGGGAAGCAATATGCGCTGGCGCCTTTGTCGTCGTCTGAAGGCTTGCGCGCCTTGAGCAGCGCGACCGCCAACGATGAGAGAGGAAGCCAGACCGGATTGTCCCCTTTGTTGTTCGGGAGGTGGAACCATGCTTCGTCAAGATTAACGTTGCTCCATCGGAGACTTGCAGCTTCTGTTTTTCGACATCCAGTTAACAGCAAAAAGCGAACAAGATCGATCCCTGCTAAAGCATCTGGGTTCTTCGGATGCTCACGCATCGTGGTAAGCAAATTCCAAGCAGCGCCCACACGATTTTCAGGAATGTCGCGGGTGCGAGGTTTGAAGCGTGGCCAGTCACCCTTGAGCGCTGCCACTGGATTGTAGAGGATGAATGGCGTTCCATCTGCACGCTTATACCACCTTTGCGCGTAGTTTATTAGGACTGATAAAGTGGTCATTGAAATCTGTGCTTGCCCGGGTGCCGGTCCCTTCCCTCTCAAACCTCGCGTGGCCATCTCGGTATATCGCTTGCGAACATCAGCCTCGGTAATTGAGGCTATAGGCTTGTTTTTCCATGCCGCGAACACCTGTTCAATATGCCGCTCCTTCTCAACGATAGTCGTTGGACGCAGCATACCGGGCCGTTCGTAGAAATATGAATCTGCTACCTGACGCAATGTGATGTTGGCTGCCTCGTTTTCCTTCTTCGTATCACGCGGATCAATACCTTCACGCATTTGCTGCAAGACCTTCTGAGCTTTTTTGCGGGCTTGGACTTCAGTGAAAACTCCATAGTTGCCAATAGTAAATTGGACCGGCTTGCCTTTGACCCGCCCCATTGCCATGAATACCCGTTTTCCAGCAGGCGTTACCCGCAAACCGTAACCGGACACTGCATCGTCCCAATGAACTTCATATTCCGTCGCAGGGGGTTTTACCCTGTCGATAAATGCCTTTGTTAACTTAACCATCACGACCTCCTTAAGCAATGGGAATAATTGGGGTATCGACGGTTTACAGGTTCGCGAACGTCGCCAGCAAACTAGCAGTGAGCAACATCGACATGGCTGCGCTCAATGCGGGACTGGGCGGAAAAATAGACAGCGCCTCTGTCCCTTATTATTCCTCCTTAAGAACTGCGCACGGCCATCGGCCTATCACGCATCTCGTGGCAACAAAGCAAAGGTCTCATAACGATATTTGATGAGCAATTGTCATGTAGAAAGGGCTTCTACAATGCACTTCGCGGGCCTGTTTCGTGATAAGCTTGAGGCTCGCAACCCAGCCCTCATCATTACCCTGTAAGTGAATTAAATCCATTGCGAGAGCGCAGGCCAGCGGGGTTAAAGAGCAAGCAGGCTCAGCGACAGGAATGATTCGATTATTTTTGTCTCCAGAAACGCCGATAACCTGCAAAATCGTAGTCATCTTACAACGCCTCATATTAAGCCTACCTTATTTTACTTGATATTGAGAGTGATTCTCATTAGCGAGTTCTACATCGGTGCAGGCGAGTCGCCAACCCGTTTATGCATCGGCAGTCCTTTGCCGATGTGCTCTCCTCCCTGGACTGGGGCACAACGACGTGTCCCAGTCATTTTTCAGCGGAGGAACCCACAAGCCTGCTCACGCGGGCCAACTACTCCAATGGGGGATATTGTGCGCAGTTTGATCAGATTTACCTTGCTTTGCTCACCGATGATTTTGGCACCTGCGGTTGCTGCTGCGGAGGAACTTGGCTCTGCTGATGCCAGCGAGCGTCCTGACATCATCGTAACCGCGCGCAAAGACGGGGATGGGCAAAACCAGATGGCCGGAAATGGTGCGCTAGGAGCAAAAAAATTGCTCGATACGCCCTATTCCATCACCGTCGTGAATCAGGAGGAAATTTCAAAACGGCAGGCGACCACCATTGCACAGATTTTCGTCAATGACCCCTCAGTTTTTTCTTTTGCTACCGGGGGAACCACTAATTGGTGGGGCACACAGATACGCGGACTAGGTGTCCGTAACTATTATATCGATGATGTGCCTTTGCTGCTCTATTGGGGCGGCGATTTCCCACTGGAATCAGTTGAAAGTGTAGAGGCGCTCAAAGGGCTTACTGGCTTCATGCACGGTTTTGGTGCACCCGGCGGTGCTATCAGCTATCAAACCAAGCGACCGACAGTTGAGCCGCTGTTGACGACCGAGGTCGGGTTGCGCGGCAAGGGGGTTCTATCCGGTCACCTCGATGCGGGTGCCCCCCTGACAGATGATGGCAAGCTCGGCTATCGGATCAATATCGCCGGGGAGAAGGGGACGGCTTATAATGAAGCTGGCGTCAACCGCTGGCTTGGCTCACTCGCACTCAACTACACATTCAGTCCTTCGCTCAAATGGCAGGCGACTGCGACCTATGAACAAAGCAAGCTCGAGCATGAGCCGTTTCAGATCTATTGGAGCAGCTATAGCGGCTCTATTCTGCCAACGCCGACCTACAACTATAAAAACCTTAATGTCGACAACAGCTTTTATAGAACGCGTACGTTGGCGATAGCGACTGGTCTAGATTGGGAATTCGCCGAGGGATGGAACACTAAGTTAAACTATGGTTACACACGGAAACTACACAATTCAAACAAGTTTTTCGTGGATATTCTCAATCAGTCGGGCGACTATCAAGGGGCGATTTACCATTTCGCGGACCTTGAGGAGAGCCATTTTTCGCAACTGATGGTGCAAGGTGGTTTCAATACAGGGCCAGTGAAGCACGATATAGTAGCTGGTATGTCATATATGGCCAATCCCAGCAAATTTGGGTCAGATGACTATTACTGGGGCGATGGGATTGTGGGTAACATCCACGAACGGCAGACCTTTCACATCACCAACCAAGCTGCGTTCGGTCTTGAAGGGGGACCTTGGCAAGATCAGCAGCGCGCAGTTTTCCTAAGCGATACCCTGCATTTTGGCGAGCATATCCAGGCGATCGTCGGCGCCCGCTACACACGCTACAAACTTCTCGATTCCGATGGCGATCCTCTGGTGGACTCGTCCTATCGAACATCGGCGCTATCCCCAACCTTTGCGCTGATTTACAAGCCCGCCGCGCACACATCGGTTTACGGAAGCTATGTCGAGTCGATGGAAGGCGGTGCGCGGGTTGGCGGTGACTATGCCAACTTCGGGGATGTCCTTTCCGCGACCGTTAGCAAGCAAGTTGAATTTGGCCTCAAGTACGAAAATCAGGGTCTCAGCCTGACAGCGGCAGGCTTTCGCGTCGAGCGTGCCAACCAGATCGACCAATATATTGATGGGCAGCGCTATCTGACTCAGGACGGACTGACAGTCTACAAGGGAGTGGAGGCCATCGGCAGCTACCAGGTAGACAAGAATTTGCGGCTCGGCGGCGGCATCATTTATCTCGATCCAAGCATTGAAAACGTCTCCGTGGATAATGAAGCTATCCTAGGAAATGTTCCTGGGGAGGCTGCAAAGTGGCAACTCGTTGGCAACGCGGATTACAGCATCCCCGCGGTTCAGGGGCTTAGCATCCATGGGAATGTAAGATATTTCGGCAAAGCGCCAACCGACGACTACAACGCCCTGTACATCCCTGGGCGGACACTGGCTAATGTTGGTTTCCGTTATGACACCGAACTTAGCGGGCAGCGCGTGGCGTTCACCGGCAACATCAACAACGTCTTCAACAAGAAATACTGGGGTCTCAGCAATATCGGTGAGGGCATAAACGGCTCGCTCAGCGCCAAAATCTACTGGTAAAATCATGGTTGCACGAGATCATTTTTCAATCGTAGACGGTTTGCGGATTGTTGACCTCCTAGGTAGGGATAAAACCGCAGCGCTACTAATCATGCAGGTGGCGACACGACCGGCCGACAAACCCAACTTTATACGTGGATATTTCGGGACGGCCAATTGTGCGGGCACAAACCATTTCCTTCCAAGGAGGCAGGGGTGAGCCGCAAATTTTGGGTTATAATCCATCGCTGGGCAGGCTTGACGCTCGTCTTCTTCTTGACGGTTGCGGGGTTTACCGGAATCTTCCTCGCTTGGACTGACGAGTTGGAAGGCGTGATTACGCCCGGGCTTCATAGAGTTGAGGCACCAGTGGCTGGTTCACTCCCGCTGCCACCTCTCGTTTTGCGCGAACGGGTATTGGCGAACTATCCGGGCGCTCAAATCAGGTACCTGCCGCTCCACAGCAAACCCGGACATTCTGTTACCTATTATGTCGAGCGGATTGATCCCAAATCAGGTGCACTCACAAATTATTCAGACCAGTGGGACCAGCTATTCATTGACCCTTATAATGGACGGACACTCGGAACACGGCGGTGGGGTGATATCGGGCAAGGCCTGAAGAATTTAATGCCTTTCATCTACCGCTTGCATTACAGTCTTGCGCTTGGCGATCTCGGCGTACTTGCCTTCGGGGTTGCGGCGTTGATTTGGACATTGGACAGTTTCGTCGGATTTTACCTGACCCTTCCTGTGCGGGTCCCGCGGCGCATGGAGGCAGCTCCCTTAGCCGGGCCGGGTTGGTTGCGGCGTTGGAAGCCATCATGGTCCATCCGCTGGGGTTCTTCTGCCTACAAAATAAATTTTGACATACATCGCGCCGGCGGCCTCTGGATTTGGCCGATGTTGCTTGTCTTTGCCTGGTCGAGTGTCGCCTTCAATCTGACGCCGGTTTATGTTCCTGTGATGAAGCTGTTCGGGGCGGCCGAACCTCGCGCAACACTCCCTGTTCTCGGCAAGCCGAATTACCACCCCAAACTTGATGTCGCTGCGGCAGTACATCGGGGCGCGGAATTAGCCCAGCAGGAAATGACACGACGTGGTCTGACAGCAGGTACCGCTAATTCCATCAGCTACTCGCCGGGCAGTGGCACTTATGCCTACAGCTTTACATCCGAGAAGGACTTTACTCTTGATGGCGGGCGATCCACGGTATCGTTCAGCGGCAGCAACGGTCGCTTGCTACAGGCAAGCCTTCCCGCCGGCGAGAATAGCGCCAACACATTCACCAACTGGATCATGGCCCTACACATGGGGATGGTGTTCGGCCTGCCATATCGCATTGCCGTTAGCCTTATCGGCGCGATGGTAACGGCGCTCTCGGTTACTGGTGTCGTTATCTGGATGAAAAAGCGTTCGGGACGCTCCGTGCGGAAGCTCCGCCGCGGTCTGCCACCAATGCTTTGACGACGGACAGGCTGTTTGACAGACGAACTTTGTTATAGATTGCCAGACTGGCGCGTTGGTTGCGTGACACGCTAAGCCCTATAATTATGTGAGACTCTGAACGCGCCCTAATCGCCCCAATATAGGGGCCCCCACCCGAAACGCAGGCAAAGGCATCGACCGAAACTAACCATCACCCCGGCTAACTTGTGGCCGCTGACAGGCGTAGCTCAATATAGGAATTCAATTGACCCGCATATCGAAACTGAGCGTGAAGCTGGGATTATTTGTCCCGTTTGATGCAGCCATAACGCCAACCGGACGGATCCTGATGCCTTTGACGGCCGCATCAAAAGTGCCGGAGGGTGTATAAGTATAGGGACTGCCGCCGCCCGCAACATTCGAGAACGTGATACGGCTGGATGGCAGGCTTGTGCTCAATCCGCTAGGTGTGGTCCCATCCGTAAATGTTACAGACGGCGACACCGAATATGTCATGTTCGCTGGCAAAATATCATCGATATAGATGCTGTCGGTATCGACCGACGCATCACCAACATTGGTTACCACTATATAATATCGTACAATCGCGCCGGGAATGGCTTTAGGGCTTGCGCCGCTAATTCCATCGGAGATGACCGCTGACGTTTTGGTGACGGTCAATTTGGCATTCACCGCTTCCCGCGTGTTGGTGACGACGCAGACAATCACATCACCCAATGCAGGCGAAAAATTGGAACCCAGCATGGTGGGGAGTATGGTCGCCGAACTGCCGTTACTATTCGTACAGGACAGCACCGGAGTATAACGCGACAACACGGTCGAACCAGCGGCGGTTTCGGCCAGCCGATAACTGGTACCGGCCGTTAACTGCACAGGGCCGACAGTTCCATTCGTGACGGTTGTGCCGGTTCCGGTCGTCGTGGCGCTGCCCACAACGGTCGTGCCCTGCAATAGCTGAAGATTGAACTGGTCCGTATTGAATATACGTCCGCCTGTGCCCATCGCTTTGGTTAACCGCACATGCGGATAGGGTGTGTTAGTAAAGGCGCAACTGACAATATCGCCAAAATTGAGCGGGCCGAAATTATAGCTGCTTGTAATCACATTATTCGGCATGACAGTGCCGGTCCCGCTTGTGGCATTGGTGCACGTTAGCGACGGACGGTATCGCGACATCGCATTAGCACTTCCCGGTGCCATTGTTTCGATCAAATTTATTGGAATGCCCGACGCGGTAGAAATTACTGCTGCGGGAAAAGGTCCATTGCCAGTCCCCGTCGTGGTGCCCGATGCCAGCACGGTAGATGAAGACGCGGATTGAATTTCAAATTTGAACTGATCGGTGGGATCGATACGCGAGCCAGAGATTATCTTGTTTAGCTTTATGGAAGCAAAGCGGACGGCAAACATTATTCCTTCCAATCCACCTGATTTCATCACTGCAGTGACCGACGTCGGTCTGTTCGTGCCGCCGATATGTGCTCCGATATGACTTGGCTGCCCGCCGCCTGCCGAACGCATTACTGAGGTTCCAATACCCGTCAGAACCGGATACAGACTGCCGCTAATCGGCGCCACAGTATCCAATAGCTGCCAAGGCTGTCCATTGGTGGTATATTCAAGATACTCGGCATTGTCGGTGGATTCGCCGTCGGCCACAACAAATGCAAAATCGGTTACGCTAGCAACGCCGGGAGGCGGGGTTATTTTTATGCTCGTTATGTTGAATGTAACCGTTGCTCCGCTTGTCGTGTTGTAAAGAATCGGTTTGCCGGGAATTCCTAGGAATGACGTATTGCCAACCGCCGAACCACTCCAGCTCGGTGCAGTAGTGGCGACCGCTCCGGTGGCAGATGTACTGGTCGTCTTCAAATTGAAACTTAGCGTCGATCCATCGGAAAGCGAAAAGGAAAAAACCTGACCAGACGAGGAGCGTGCGGTAACATCGTTGTAGGAGCTGAAATCGAGCCAGCAATAGGTTTGCCACGATGCTGGCGCAGCGCCCTGTGAGGCAGCCGGAGCGCATGTTGCAGCATAAGCTGGCCCCGCAGAAAGCCAAAAAAGGACAAGCAACAATAACCGCGGCAGCATTTGACGCGCAAGCACGGCGTAAGGTGCCATCACTCGTACCAATTTAGAGGCCTCCACATCATAACAAAGCTGTTATAGACAAATTTGATTAATCATCGGTTAGAAGATGATATCAGCGTTGCAAAGCATTTTAGTAATCCGATCATTATATCGTTTAGATGGCCCTACTACCGATTTTGATTAGTACATGTCTTGGCTCTCTGTTTGCACAACCAGCAGGCACCGCAACTCAGGGTATGAGTAAAAACCTATAGTAAAGTATCCGTCGTCAGAACATTTGCCACTGAAGGCTAAGTAATTCGGTAGGTTGCTGGTTCGAACCTAGAAGATCTCAGCATTTTTTGCATTGAGACACCATAATTATCAAGCGTGAGTGAGGATGGACCGCAAAATTCTTCACTCAGGCTCTGGCTTTCCTAAATTGCCGGAGTTTGTGGTCGCCTATCGATATGGTCCGCAGTCATTCAGCCGCATCACCCTTTATTTCAGGCTGTTTCTCACTATCTTCTGCCGACTCAATGGTTTTATCGGCCTCCCGCCCTTCGGCCAATTGCTGTTCAACGCCGGATTTAATCTCCTTGGCTTCTTCGTTCAGTTTTTCGAGGCTATCTTGATATTTTTCGTCAAAATCCTTTTCACATGCCGTCAGTGATAGCATGGCAATGGCCAGAATAATCGCCCTACCGCGCATCAATAGTCTTTCCGGTAACGCACATTAACGTTTGAACCGCCAAAACTACCTACTGAACTAAGCACTGATAAAGCTGGCGTAAGGCTAATTTCCAATTGAGTGGCAGTATAACCGCGCGCGTCGGTCACGATTTCTACATAGATATCATTAGAAATATACTGTCCCGCAGCAATTGACGTACCGCGACCGTTATCTTTGTCAGCACCCAATAAGCGCAGCCGGTCTATGCCGACAGAGGACTGCAACACGCCGAGCGGATTAAGTCCTCCTCCGCCGCCGCGCAGACGATTGAGCGAGGATGCCAGTTGCACCGCTTGGATCGGCGTAAGCTCTCCGATTGAATTACCGAATAATATACGCGCCATAATCTCGTCCTGTGGAAGACTAGGCGTAGAACTGAACACTATTTCCGGGTTTTCGGCGCTACCAGTAATATTGACATTGATATTTATTTCATCAGCTTCGCCGCTTGCCACTAGTCGCAATGTCGGGTTGGTCATCGAACCGCCATTGAATCGCAGACGCCCGGATTGAAGATCGAAAGAACGCCCTGCGAAACCCAGCGTGCCGCGGATCAGATCGATCCCACCAGTTAATACCGGCGCCCCAGTCGTCCCCCGCACTTTGATGTCAGCAGACCATTCAGAATTCAGGCCCATGCCGGTCACAAAAATTTGATTGTCGGCGACCAGATCAATATCCAGTTTCCAGTTGCTTGGAACTCCGCTTATAGGGTCGGCATCGCCGGTAATTTTCTTGCGCCCCAGCGCAGGCTTGCGCCGCACCCCAGTTAATGTCGCGACTTGTGTAGAGCCTTCATAAACTATTTTATAGCGCGTTTCGGGCAAGCGAATACGACCACGAATAGTCGCGGGGGTTGTAGCATTATTGACCACCTGTATCTCGCCAGTGGCCGAAGCGGCTAAATCACTTCCTTTTGCCAAAGTTGCATTATCCAAATTTAGCGCCAATTGGAGCGGATAGCCCTTGTCGGAACTGAGCGATACAAAACCTTTGCCGCTGATTGTACCTTCACCAGCTTTGGCGGTCAGTTCCGTGACTTCCAGCCGGTCATTGTTAAATTCACCGCGTATCTTCATTTTGGTGAGCCGCGTGCCATAGGCGTTATTTTCATAAATCAGGTTATTCGCACGGACGACACCGGTCAGTACGGGTGTCTGAACACGGCCCGAGAAATCAGCGGCCACGCCAATAGCGCCCTTTAAATCCTGATCAGGAAGTGCAGCGAGCGAGAATAAAGTGCTGGCAGGGCCATTATAGCGCAAACCGCCGGATAATGGCGCGGCCAGCAAACGGGTTGTCCAACTACCCGCTCCGGGCGGGAGGGGAGTCAAATTGACATGCATCCGGCCGATAGCCGCGCCCCTGCGCCGGAAGATCGCGCGTACATTACCGCCATCTGGAAGAAGACGGCCGACAAAATGCATATCCACGGGCTGCGAAACCGATGCCAGACTGGTACGGGTAAAATTATCGATCCGCATCCGTGCATCCGCCTCTGGAAAAGATTTGAGCGAGCTTTGGGCGAAATCGAGGCTTCCCGTTGCTGTCCCGCCCAGCCCAAGACCCGGCATCATCGGGTTAATGATCGCAAGATTCACGTCTTTTAACCGGCTCTGGATATTAAGGCCGCGCCCATAATCGCCAGCCAATTGAATGCTGCCTTTTGACAGGTCAATGGTAGTAGGAAGCAACGTATATTTGTTGCTCTCAGGGATGATCCTGGCCGCTTTGCGGGTTTTAAAATCAACGCCATTAGCGCGCCCATCCAGTGCCACGCGCCAAAGCTTTGGATCGAGGATGGCATTGGCGGCGAAACGAAACGGAACTTTATTCCGGCCCTCGGCCATGATTTTTGCGGTGCCTTGCCCCTTCCGATAGTTAATTTTCGCTCGTGCGGCTCCAATTTGCAGTTCTTGCATATTCAAGCCTTGAATCTGTATATCAGCCACCACCTGCGGCTGGTCATATAAAGTAATATCGGCATCAATAATTGCCCGCTGAATTGCGAGATTTGCGGAGCCCGGCAGCACAGTGTCGACTGCCGTCGCATCGATAATCGCACGTTGCTTGCCGCTGAAGGAGCTTAGCACCACATCGCCATTGATACCGGAACCATTGGCGGCCAATTGTCCTGCAAAAGGACCCGCTGCGGTTTGCCGGATGCGCCCCGTTAAGCCCACGCCTGCAAAGCTTGTCCCTGATTTAAGATCAATCGTCAGCAGCCCGCTGCCAGCGAGGATCTCGACATTAGCGTCAAACGGGCCGTAATCGCTATCGCCCCCCGCAACCAGACCATAGCCCTTTGCATTACCCCTTATGGTGGCAACGACATTGTTCAGCCCGACGCCAAGCCCCGGACGCGCTGCAGCGATAGTGGCAACCGGACGGGCAACGCTGCCGCTGACTTTAACGCCGAGTGGACCATATTGATTGGACATGCCCTTTGCTGCAAAATTAATGCCGCCGGATGGCGTATAGCTGCCACTACCTTGCGTCAGCCGGAAAGATGGTGCGGCGACGTTAAGGCTCTTTATCCGCGCGATACCGTCGCTGCCATAGGATATATCGGCAACGATCAGGCTGTTGCCGCCCAGAAATTCGCGTGCGCCATCGTTGAATATCTGGCTGGACCGGGCGCGGACAGTGCCGGTCAGAGCAAAGGCTCCGTTGCTTCCAGATTTTAAGTCAATGTTACTATCGATATTGAAGATGCCCACGCTTTCCACGCGGTAGCCGTTAATTTGGCCCTTAAGCCCACCAGTATACAGGCCTTGATTAAGATCAGCGACAACTACTGCGGTCGCATTGATCCGGTCAGAATTGATCTTGAGGTTGTCGGACAGCAGCCGCCCATTGGCGAATGCGAAATCGCCATCCAATCGGACATTAGTAAGCAATTCGCCAACACCCTCATTGAGGCCCGCGATCCGCTGCGCCCGGGCTTGTAACGGTATGCGCCATTGCTCTTTGTCCAATTTCGCGCTGCCGCTTGCTCGCAGGCCCAATACCGTCGTTTCGTCAAAGCCAATTCGCGCTGCATTAATATTATAAGCGATACCAGGGCGTGCGAAGTCGCCGTTCAAAACCAATGTGGCGGCAATGCCTGCCCCATTTAAATTCTCTGCAATGACCGATGGTTTGAGCAGGCGAAAATCGACATTGAGATCGCGCATACTATTATTGCCAAGATCGACCAACCCGTTGGTGGCAAGCAAAAAATTATCACTATCAAGCTGCCCTTTGATGGTAAATTTGCGTTCCTCGCCAGCAGCAGTAAAGTTAATATTGGTGACCGGCTCCAACATGTTGCGGCTCGGCCCGGAAACAAATAATCCGGGGCGCGCCGCACCGCGCAAAGTAAATGTACCCTTTCGCGCCATTATTGCTACGTTAGCGAGCATATCCTCACCGCTTTTACCCTTGAGCGCGCCGTCCCATTTGTTCCAGTCACCTTTACCGTTCAGCGTGAGAGTCATCGGTAGTCCAGTACCGGATAAACCTCCGATCAGGCCATTGGCTGGAGCATCGAGATTAAGCGCGACATCAAAATCATTTTTATCCGGAACGGCGTTAAGCTTTAACGCGAACTTGTCTCCGCCTGCGACACCGGGCGCGATAATCGCCTGGCCGTTTCCATTTACTCTGGCGCGAGCGTCCGCGATTTGCACATCGGCCGCAATACTAGCTAGGTGCCGTTCACCGGTTATTGCCTTGGCAATGTCCAGTTCACCGATTTCTAATTTTCCGATATCAATATCGAGGTCAGGCAACAATGGGCCTTCGGTTGGCAGCAATGCGGGCATGCGCAGCAGCTTGGCTTTGGGAACGATCAGCGAACGGATATCAACATGACTGCTGATAAAGGCGAAGGGCCGCCAGTCCATCTCGACAATTTCGGCAGTAGCAAACACACCTTTGGGATCGCGAATTTTCAGATCGGCAATTTCCATCTGATTATAAATTGAACCCTCGATCTTGCCGACCTCAAGTTGCATACCGCTCTCAAATTCAAAAGCTTCAATTTGTTTCGCGACAAAACGGTGTCCACTGCTGCTGTCTAGCCAGAAATAACCGGCAATCAACACAACCAGAATGAGTGCGACCAATGTCCCCAATCCGATTCCAAGCTTTTGGGCCGAACTTCTTTGCATGGTTGGCTCCGTCATGGCTTCGGTTTCTGCCATCAAAATGCCTGACCTATTGAGATATAGACCGATACACGCGATTCTCCTGGTTGCCGGTTGATCGGTGTGGCAACATCGACCCTGAGCGGACCAAAATTGGTGTAAAAACGCCCACCGACGCCGACACCATAACGCAAATTATCAAAGCCCGGTGTCGAGCTAGTATAAACTTGTCCCGCATCGACAAAACCGACCACGCCGTAATCACCAAACCGATAGCGTATTTCCGCCGCCGCTTCGACCAAACTACGTCCCCCAATCGGGCGGTTATCAATATCTTTGGGCCCGAGCTCCTGATAACCAAAGCCGCGCACTGATCCACCGCCGCCAGCATAATAGCGCCGCGAAGGCGCGATTAATGCACGGTCCGCGCCTGCAATGGAGCCAACCCGCGTACGCCCGGCAAGTATAATGCCGTCGCTGACCTGATAATAAGCTGTCCCTTCCAATATACCGCGGCCATAAGTCTGTGTACCGCTCCCGAAAGATACTTCAGGGGATAGCTTTGCCGACAAGCGGAACCCTTCAGTGGGATCAAGCAGGCTATCGGTAGCATCAAAAGTTACTTGGCCTGGCAGAGCGGCAATATAGAATGTTCGCCGGTCACGTACTCCGGTTGCGAAATTGAAATCCTGTTCATTGGTACCAAGAATTTCAAAACCATAGCTATAAGACAATCGCTTCTGCCAGATTGGCGTGCTGTCATAAGAAACGCGACCGGCCAGCCTGCCGGTAAAGGCTTCATAGGCTTCAAAATCGCTATGCAGGGCAGATAGCCCGAATTCCACAGTCTTGTCGCGCTTGCCTGCGTTGCTACGACGGAAAGTTAACGAAGCTCCCTGCTCTTGTGTTCCGGCGACGGCGCTGGCGATTAGTGCGCCTTCTGGCGGAAATAAGTTCCGATGCGTCCAACTACCTTCCAGCCGGAAGCCCTGTCCAGTGCCATATCCTGCGCTGCCTGCCAATGTGCGGGGTGGGCCGGCTTCCTGTTCGACATTGATCGTTGCATATTCCGTACCATCCGGGCCGGCTTCCCCGCTCAGGGATGGATTGACCGACACGATCGAAAATAGACCTGTCGAGACCAGAGCCTTGCGCAGGTCATCCACCATGCGGCTGTCGTAAAGATCACCTTTTTCAAAGCGGGTAAGAACCTCGATATGCTCCGCATCAAATGCGGTCGTGCCCGTGGTGACAATGTCACCATAGCTGCTGCGCGGTCCTATATCGACGGGGAGAGTATAATCACCGGTACTGGTTTCAGGATCCAGCAATATATCGCGCTGCCCTGTTTTGGCAAAAGGATAGCCTTCCTGCGGTAGCACCACTGCAATATTGGCCTCCGCCGCCAGCACGCGCTCGGCCACAATCGGTTCACCAATTTTCGGTACAAAATTTCTCGCAATCAGATCAACTGGAACCACCGGATCGGTTTCGAACATGATCGTCCCGAAATTATAGCGCCTGCCCGGTGTCATCTGAAACACCACAGCCAGTTTCTCGCCTTCAGCTTCGGGGAGTTCGACCGACCCGTTAACCAATGCATCGAAATATCCCTGACCTGACATGATATCGACGAGCAATTGCTGGTCTTCGCGCATCCGCGCAGAAACCATTGCGCCGTTCGCAGCCTTACCATTGCCGTCATCCAGCGCAGAGAGGTCACCAAATCGTCCGAGAATATCGTCAGCGCTTACCGGACGAATTTGGGTTTTTCCACTCTCGTTCAGTGATTCCAGGCCATCGATCCGATAATCATATCGCAAAGATGCGGCCTGCTCGCTGTCGTCGGCTTCGGTATACTGGCTCTCGTCAAATGGCTCGACATCAAAACTTTCAATTGGTGTGAGCGGATCGTCCATTTCAGGGTCATTGACCGGCGCGTCGGCGATCAACTCGTCTGGGTCTCCGTCTTGCACTGCGGGCAAGGCTGTTAAACCATCCTCTGCATCTTCCTGCTGTGCATCGCGCTCTAGTCGGCGTTGCTCGGCTTCCCAATCGGCAACGCTACCCATTGATGCATCCGGGTTTTCATCAATCTGCGGAATTGTGGCATCAAATTCCGAATCGTCAATAATTGGTGAGTGTGGGTCTTGGCCAGTTTCTGTGCCTTCTGAATCTTGTGCAAATACAGGCGTCAGACAGATACTGCCCAACGAAAAAACTGCCGTGGCAGCGTAATAAACCTTCCCGATACTCATACTGCTACCGCATCTACACGCATATATTAAGTGATGATATGCCTTGTTTTTTAGATCGAACCGTCCTCAGCGCTAATTTGCATAGGTGACGACTTCAGAGACAATACCTCCGAATTTCTATTTAGTTCCCTATGAGCAGCAATATTATGGATTGGGCCCGAAGCAGACATGAAGCGATTGTTCCTGACACGTCTTTCGACGGTCGATATGAAATCCGACCGGGAGGGATCGAGTGCGAATAATATTTAACTCACCATCCAAATCGCTCGCGCTTTTGCGGTAATTCTATATTATCTAGGCAAGACGCTTTGACCCATAAGTTGCAGGTCAACCGCTCTTGCACATTGCCGTCCTTCGCGAATGGCCCAGACGACAAGGCTTTGGCCACGCCGCATGTCGCCGCACGCAAAAATGCCGCTCTTGCTTGTTGTATAGCTCGTTACATTGGCCGCGACATTACCACGGGCGTCAAGTTCCACTTCCGATTGATCGACAAGACCCATTTTACGTGGTCCCACAAAACCCATAGCAAGTAAGATCAGGTCGGCTTTGAGTGAGAACTCGCTTCCAGCGATTTCTTGCATTTGGCCATCGATCCATTCGAGGCGGATGCATTCAAGACCTTCGACATTGCCGTTTGTCCCAAGAACGCGCTTTGCGAGGATGGCCCAGTCTCGTTCACAGCCTTCTTGGTGGCTGGACGAAGTGCGCAGTTTTAACGGCCAATCAGGCCAAGAGAAGGTCTTATCTTCTTTTTCTGGTGGCTTGGGCATGATTTCAATCTGGGTGACCGAGGCCGCGCCTTGGCGATTGGAAGTGCCGACACAATCCGATCCCGTGTCGCCGCCGCCAATGACAATGACATGCTTGCCAGTGGCGACAAGAGTTCCACGCGGCGCAGCGCGCATTTCATCATCACCGGCATTCCGTTTGTTTTGCTGTGACAAAAATTCCATCGCCAAACGGACGCCAGACATTTCACAGCCTGGAATATCAAGCGTTCGTGGTTTTTCCGCACCGCCGGACATCACGACAGCATCGTAATTTTCCTGAAGCGATTCTACCGAAACGGTTACACCAACTTCAGTGCTGGTACGAAATTCAACACCTTCGGCCTCCATCTGCACGAGACGGCGGTTGATCAAATGCTTTTCCATTTTGAAATCCGGGATGCCATAGCGAAGCAAGCCACCCATCCGGTCGTTCTTTTCGAACAATGTGACATTATGGCCAGCGCGGGCAAGCTGCTGGGCGCAAGCCATGCCTGCAGGACCAGATCCGACAACCGCGACCGATTTTCCGGTTTTTTCTTCGGCAATCTGCGGGGTGATCCAGCCTTCTTCCCACCCGCGATCAACAATTGCGCATTCGATGGATTTGATGTTCACCGGCACATCATCGATGTTCAACGTGCAACTGGCTTCGCAAGGCGCAGGACAGATACGGCCCGTAAATTCAGGGAAATTATTGGTCGACTGGAGCGTTTCGAGCGCCGCTTTCCAATCACCTTCATAGACCAGATTATTCCAGTCCGGGATGATATTGTTCACCGGGCAGCCGTTATGGCAATAGGGAATACCGCAATCCATGCAGCGCGCTGCTTGGTCTTTGATATCCTTCTCCGGAAGCGGATTGGTGAATTCCCTATAATGTGTCAGCCGCTCCTTCGGATCAGCATAAGTCGCTTCTTTGCGATCAATTTCGAGAAAGCCTGTTACTTTACCCACGGTCTACTCCAATATCTTCAATTATTCTGCAGCAACGATTGCGTCGAGACGCTCGGCTTCAAGTTGTTTCAGTGCCGCAGCATAATCGCGCGGCATGACCTTCACAAAACGGCCGAGAGCCTCTTCCCAATTGTCGAGAATTTCGCTGGCTCGTTTACTGCCCGTATGGAGTTTATGACGCTCCAACAATATACGCAGTCGTGCGGCGTCATGATAAAGCATGTCACCCATGCCATAATCATTCACATCGACCGGAAGCTGCTGCGGCGGCGTGGTGTCTTCGCCATCCTCTACATCGTCGTTGATTGTCTCGATATCGACCATCGCCATGTTGCAACGCTGACGGAACAGACCGTCCTCGTCATAGACATAGGCAACACCACCGGACATGCCGGCCGCGAAATTGCGCCCCGTCTTGCCCAGCACAGCAATCACGCCGCCGGTCATATATTCACAGCCATGATCACCCGTACCTTCAACGACGGCAACGGCACCGCTATTGCGCACTGCAAAGCGCTCGCCCGCGACGCCGTTGAAATAGGCCTCACCGGCAACCGCGCCATAAAGGACGGTATTGCCGACGATGATATTTTCGGTCGGATTGCGATCGACATGGCTTGGCTGTTTGACAACCACGCGGCCGCCCGAAAGGCCTTTACCCACATAGTCATTGGCATCGCCGACCAGTTCAGCCGAGATACCGTGCGCCAGAAACGCACCGAAGCTTTGCCCCGCTACACCTTCGAACGATAGTTGAATGGTGTTGTTCGGCAGGCCTGCGTGGCCATATTTTTTCGCAACTTCGCCCGATAACATCGCGCCGACCGTCCGGTTAACGTTCTTCACTTTGCGTTCGATCTTGACGGTTTGGCCGTTCTCCAACGCCGGTGCAGCAGCCGCGATTAACTCCTGATCCAGTGCGGCTTCAAGACCATGATCTTGCGTTATGGTCTGATGCAGCGGTTCTCCCTCGGCGAGAACGACTTGGTGCAGCAAACGCGACAGGTCGATACCTTCGGCTTTCCAGTGGTGCAGCGCTTTATTCATGTTAATCCGGTCAACCCGCCCAACCATCTCTTCTATCGTGCGGAAACCCATTTCGGCCATTATCTGGCGCAGTTCTTCTGCAACGAAGAAGAAATAATTGATGACATATTCCGGCTGCCCTGTGAACTTCTTACGCAATTCCGGGTTCTGCGTCGCAACACCTACAGGACAGGTATTGAGGTGGCATTTGCGCATCATGATGCAACCCGCAGCAATGAGCGGAGCCGTTGCGAAGCCGAATTCGTCAGCACCCAACAGCGCTCCTATGGCAACATCACGGCCTGTACGCAGGCCGCCATCGACCTGAACAGATATTCTGGAGCGTAATCCGTTTAGCAGCAATGTTTGTTGCGTTTCAGCCAAACCGATTTCCCAGGGAGAGCCCGCGTGGGTCAGCGAAGTTAGCGGCGAAGCGCCTGTTCCGCCGTCATAACCGGAAATAGTAAGGTGATCTGCACGCGCTTTAGATACGCCTGCGGCAACCGTGCCGACACCCACTTCGGAAACCAGCTTCACCGAAATCCGTGCACCGGTATTCACATTTTTGAGATCGTGGATCAGCTGCGCCAGATCTTCAATGGAGTAAATATCATGGTGTGGTGGTGGAGAAATCAAACCAACACCCGGTGTCGAGTGGCGAACCTTGCCGATATTCTTATCCACTTTGCTACCGGGAAGTTGTCCGCCTTCACCAGGCTTGGCACCCTGCGCCATCTTGATCTGAATATCATCGGCATTGACCAAATATTCGGCAGTGACGCCAAAACGACCACTTGCGACCTGCTTAATAGCAGAACGCATAGAATCACCATTATCCATAGGGATGAAACGATCCGCCTCTTCTCCGCCTTCGCCCGTATTGGATTTTCCGCCAATACGGTTCATCGCAATCGCGAGTGTAGTATGCGCTTCCCGGCTGATCGAACCGAAGCTCATTGCTCCAGTGGCGAAGCGCTTCACGATCTCGGTTGCTGGTTCCACCTCGTCAATGTCAAGCGGTTCATTTGCCTTTGTTAGCTCCATCAACCCGCGAATGGTAAGCAAACGTTCGCTCTGTTCGTTGATCGATTTTGCAAATTCCGCGTAATTTTTCGGGTCATTGCCGCGCACTGCATGCTGCAAATTCGCAATGTTGGAGGGAGTCCAAGCATGCTCTTCACCGCGCAGCCGGTAGCCATAGATACCGCCCACATCGAGCATGTTTTTATAGATCGGATTATTGCCATAGGCTTCGGTATGCCGATATACGGTTTCTCCAGCGATTTCCGCTAGCCCCACGCCTTCAATCATGGTTGCTGTACCGGTGAAATATTTTTCGATAAATTCACTTGATAGGCCAACCGCGTCAAAAATCTGCGCACCGCAATAGCTTTGATAAGTCGAAATGCCCATTTTGGACATGACTTTCAAAATACCTTTGCCGATTGCTTTGATATAATTTTGCTCGACCTGTTGCGTGGTCAGCGGCAGTTCGCGGCGAACGCGAATTTCCTCGAGAGTTTCAAACGCCAGATAGGGGTTAACCGCCTCTGCGCCATATCCTGCGAGCACGCAGAAATGATGCACTTCACGGGCTTCACCGGTTTCAACTACCAGACCGGTTTGCATCCTCAGACCCTGCCGGACCAAATGATGATGCACGGCTGCGGTCGCAAGCAAGGCGGGCATGGCTATCCGGTCCGGACCTTTCGCGCGATCGGAAAGTATCAGGATATTGCGATCAGCAAGCACAGCTTCTGTGGCTGCCCAGCACATTTCCTTAAGCGCCATTTCCAGACCGGCTGCACCGGTTGAAGCATCCCACGACATATCGATGGTTTCAGTCCGAAATGCACCATCAAGCGCGTCTTCGACCGAACGAATTTTTAGCAAATCCGCGTTGGTGAGCACCGGTTGATCAACCTCAAGCCGTTTATGCGTGCCGGCATCATGGCCCAGAAGATTAGGCCGCGGACCAATCATCGAGACAAGCGACATCACCAATTCTTCGCGGATTGGATCAATCGGCGGGTTCGTCACCTGAGCGAAATTCTGTTTGAAATAATCGTATAGCAAGCGCGGTTTACCGGAAAGAACCGCAATCGGCGTATCGGTACCCATCGAACCGATCGGGTCCAGGCCGTCGGTCGCCATGGGTTCGAGGAACTTGTTCACGTCCTCTTGGGTAAATCCGAATGCCTGTTGGCGATCAAGCAGCGCTGCGGGATCACCTTGTCCGTTGGCTTTCGGTGCATCTACATCATCAAGATCTTCCAGATCGAGATCTTTCAAATTATACTGTGTCGATTCCAGCCATTTTGCATATGGCTTGGCTTTGGCAAGATCGGCTTTAATCTCTTCATCTTCGATAATTCGGCCCTGTTCCATATCGATGAGCAACATTTTACCGGGCTGCAACCGCCACTTACGGACGATATTATCCTCTTTGACCGGAAGCACACCGGATTCCGATGCCATGATAACATGACCATCATCCGTCACACAAAAACGTGCTGGACGCAGGCCATTACGGTCTAGCGTGGCACCAACTTGACGGCCGTCAGTAAAGGCAACGGCAGCAGGGCCATCCCACGGTTCCATCAAGGCGGCGTGATATTCGTAGAATGCTTTGCGGTCGGCATCCATTGTAGGATCGCCAGCCCATGCTTCTGGGATCAGCATCATAACCGCATGGGGTAAAGAATAGCCCCCGGCGACAAGCAATTCCAAGGCATTGTCCAGACACGCTGTGTCAGATTGACCGTGCGGGATGAGCGGCCACATTTTGTCGAGGTCGGCGCCCAATAGATCGGATTCCATCGTCCGGCGACGGGCATTCATCCAATTCACATTGCCGCGCACTGTGTTGATCTCACCATTGTGGGCAATAAACCGGTATGGGTGAGCCAATTTCCACGATGGGAAAGTGTTTGTGGAGAAACGTTGATGGACCATCGCCACAGCTGACGTGGTCAGCGGGTTGTTGAGATCTTTATAAAACGACCCGACCTGATCGGCGAGCAATAGTCCTTTATAGACAATCGTTCTTGTCGAAAATGACGGCATATAAAATTCAGACAGCCCAGGCATCCCATGCTTTTCAGCGTGACCATCAAGCGGATTATGCACTTGTTTGCGTATAGCCAGAATTTTGCGTTCAAATGCATCTTGATCGGCGATTGATTCGCCTTTTCCGATTATTGCCTGACGAATCATGGGCATCTGTTCGAGCACGGCTTTGCCGATACCTGTTGTATCGATTGGTACGTCGCGCCAGCCGATTAAAACCTGTCCCTCCTTGGCGATAAAGCGCTCAAAATGCGCCGCCGCATAGTCAGTCTCTGCTGGAACCCGTGGAAGGAAACACATAGCAACAGCATAGTCACCCGCAGCTGGTAAGGTGAGGCTCTCCGAAACTGCCCAATCCCGCAAAAGTGCGTCAGGAATCTGCAATAATATCCCGGCACCATCACCCAACAGCGGGTCAGCGCCAACAGCTCCACGGTGATCGATATTGACTAGAATTTCCAAGCCACGCTTCACTGTCAGATGCGATTTTTCGCCCTTGATATTCGCGACAAAACCGACGCCGCATGCGTCATGTTCGTTGTTTGAATCGTATAGGCCTTGCCGTGGCGGGAAGTTCATTTTCCGTCCTTATTTTTCGTTAGGATTTCTGTAATTAAAGTGCTCCTAGATGGATTAATGTGTATTTTGAAGATAAGAATTCAGGAATAAGGAAAATAAATATTGCACTCATACCATGCACCGCGCAAAATGATCGTGTCATTTTGGAAAAAAATCAACGCAATTTCAAAGCCATGACCGCTGTTAAAAATCGATAGGGGAGCGGATTAAATTTCGCAGTGGTACAATGCCAAACGGATTCTGATTTGCTCATAAAATTATAGTTTTTCAAGCAATTTGAAGATGGCCAGTGTCTTTTTGAGAGCTATGCTACCGTCAGCCGAGGCTTCGGATTACTGATCATTCACCCTTTGCAAGTTTTCCGTAATTTTTATCAGCGCAGCCAAGGTCGGTGCTTGGTCCTCCCTTCGCCATGCGAGACCGGTTTCAAGTTTAGGGGTTTCGCCAGCAATCGCGATGTAACGCACGCCGGTTCGAGCAAGGTGCTGCAACGACGCAGGCACCAACGCCATGCCCAAACCAGCTGAGACAAGACTGATGATCGTTTGCATCTGAATTGCTTCTTGCTGGATGAAGGGCTGATAGCCCCTCGCCATATAATAGCTCATTACGAGTTCGTGAAAATCGGGCGACACGCGCTTTGGGAAGATAATGAGAGGGTGCGTCATCCAATTGTCGCTTTGGAGCACCCTATCTTCCAAAGTCAGGCGACCTTCTTCGATCCACTGCTCGGGAACAGCGGCGACGAGCGGTTCTATGACCAGCGGACGATAATCCAATCCTGCTGGCAAAGCGGATCGCGCGGAAATCAGGATGCCGGCATTGATCCGTCCTTCGAGCAATGCCTCAATCTGTACATCGCTCGTCGCTTCAGTAAGCTCCAGCGCGACGTCGGGAAATGCCGCAGAATATCTTTGAACCAGTCTAGGCAGGACGCTATAATCGGCAGTACTAACAAAGGCCAAGGACAGCCGCCCCCCAGTGCCAATTCGCAGCTGCTCCGCAATATCCGATAAGTCGGTTATTCCTTGAACAGCAGGCCGGACATGCTCCAGCCACTGTTGGCCAAAAGCAGTCAGCGTAACGATACGCTTTGAACGAATGAAAAGCTTCGCGCCCAATTCGCGTTCCAGCGCCATGATGGACTGGCTGAGCGGCGGCTGCGTCATGCCCAAACGCTCTGCAGCGCGGCCAAAATGTAGCGTGTCGGCAACGGCGATAAAGTGGCGAAGTTGCCGTAGATCGATCATTTTTATTAATATCCTTTACGACTTTATATTGCCTTAATAATATATTTCTCAACTTTAGAAAATTAGAATAAAGAAGCCCACATAAAAATAGATCTCAGGGAATTACCGAAATGCCACATTATCGTTCACGCACCAGCACACATGGCCGCAATATGGCGGGCGCGCGCGGCCTTTGGCGCGCAACCGGCATGACAGATGAAGATTTCGGCAAACCGATTATCGCTGTCGTCAACAGCTTCACCCAGTTTGTTCCCGGCCATGTGCACCTGAAAGACCTTGGCCAGTTGGTTGCCCGCGAAATCGAGGCCGCAGGCGGCGTTGCAAAAGAATTTAACACGATTGCGGTCGATGACGGCATCGCAATGGGTCATGACGGCATGCTCTACTCCTTACCGAGCCGCGACCTTATCGCAGACAGCGTGGAATATATGGCAAACGCGCACTGTGCCGATGCGCTGGTGTGCATTTCCAACTGTGACAAGATTACGCCCGGTATGTTGATGGCCGCTATGCGTCTCAATATTCCAGCCATATTTGTTTCTGGCGGTCCAATGGAGGCTGGCAAAGCGGATATACGCGGCGAGACTGTTGCGCTTGATCTGGTTGATGCAATGGTCGTTGCTGTCGATGATAGCTATACCGATGAAGAAGTTGCCACGATTGAGCGCTCTGCCTGTCCGACATGCGGCAGTTGTTCCGGCATGTTCACCGCGAACAGCATGAACTGCCTGACCGAAGCATTGGGACTTTCTTTGCCAGGAAATGGTTCTGTTCTCGCAACCCATAGCGACCGTGAAAAGCTTTTCCGCGAAGCAGGCCGTACGATTGTCGATCTTTGCAAACGCTATTACGAGCAGGATGACGCCTCTGCCCTGCCCCGCAATATCGCAAGCTTTGCCGCTTTTGAAAATGCCATGAGCCTCGACATCGCAATGGGCGGCTCAACCAATACGGTGCTGCATTTGCTCGCCGCCGCGCATGAAGGCGAAGTACCGTTTGCCATGGACGACATCGACCGCCTTTCCCGCCGTGTGCCCTGCTTATGTAAAGTCGCGCCTGCCAAGCAGGATGTGCATATGGAAGATATTCATCGTGCAGGCGGTGTGATGGCCATATTGGGTCAACTCGATAATGCCGGTCTGCTCGACACCACCCTGCCAACAGTCCATTCTCCGACCATGGCCGATGCGCTCGACCACTGGGACATTAGCCGCACATCAAGCGAGAGCGTGCGCGAATTTTATAAGGCTGCTCCGGGCGGCGTGCGCACAACTGAAGCATTCAGCCAAAGCAACCGCTGGAAAGAGCTTGATCTCGACCGTGATGCTGGCGTGATCCGCGGACCAGAAAATCCTTTTTCCAAAGACGGCGGCCTTGCTGTCCTGTTCGGCAATCTTGCCCCCGAAGGATGCATTGTGAAGACGGCAGGCGTGGACGATTCCATCCTGACCTTCACCGGCACCGCGCATGTTTACGAAAGTCAGGACGCGGCAGTTGTTGGCATATTGGGCAATGAAATAAAAGAAGGCGACGTAGTCGTCATCCGTTATGAAGGGCCAAAAGGCGGACCGGGGATGCAGGAAATGCTCTATCCGACCAGCTATCTGAAATCCAAAGGCCTCGGTAAGGCTTGTGCCCTTATCACAGACGGGCGCTTTTCCGGTGGAACATCCGGACTATCCATTGGCCATGTGTCGCCAGAAGCAGCCGAGGGTGGTTTGATCGCTCTGGTCAATACCGGCGACAAGATCGTGATCGACATTCCCAATCGGATCATCAAGCTTGATGTGGATGAGACCGAACTGGCATCACGCAAAGAGGAAATGCTGGCGCGCGGTAAAAAAGCGTGGAAGCCCTTTGGCCGCAAGCGCAACGTATCACCGGCACTGCGCGCCTATGCAGCGATTACCACCAATGCGGCACGCGGCGCGGTGCGCGATGTGAGTCAGGTTGAGGGTGAATAATTATGCACCGCAGCCATAAACCCGCTGTAGATTCTCTGACCTAATCGGCGCTATCTACCCTCACAGCTTGTTCCCAAGCTAATTTGGTAAGCATTGGCAATATTTTTACTCGCTCAATTGCTTGTAAAGACGAAGCCGTTCCGCGTAATACGCGTCCCTTTATGCCATGGAAAATTGCTGCGAGCCGGAAGAAATTAAACGCGACATAAAAGTTGTAATTCGGCATATCTCCACGCCCTGTCCGCTTACAATAGGCTGCAACATATTCTTCTTCGGTCAGGATACCAAGCGCAGCTATGTCAGCGCCGCCAAGTCCGGCAACAATTTCAGGCGGCATGCGATACATCATCGCGTTATAGGCAAAATCAGCGCCGGGATGGCCTAAGGTAGAAAGCTCCCAATCCAGCACCGCCAGTACTTTTGGTTCTGTGAAATGAAAAATCATATTGTCGATACGAAAGTCGCCATGAGCGATGCTCGTCATATCGTCTCCAACGGGAATATTTACAGGCAACCACTGGATGAGTTTATCCAGATACGGATCGCGCCCTGCATCTTCATCGGCCAGATATTGTTTCGTCCAACGTCCGATTTGTCGTTCGAAATAATTTCCGGGTCGGCCATAATCACCAAGCCCGACCGCTTCATAATCTACGCTATGGAGCTTCGCCAGAGTCTCGTTCATCGCATCAAAAATTGCGGCCCGCTCCTCCGTGGGAACACCTGGTACGGTCGCATCCCAAAAAATGCGCCCTTCCACCATTTCCATCACATAAAACCATGTACCCAATACTGAATCATCAGTGCACAGGCCATAGACATGCGCGACTGGAAAATCAGCCTTGGCAAGACCGATTAATACTTTAGCCTCCCGCTCGACGGCATGGGCGCCTTTCAATAATTCACCCGGTGGCTTGCGCCTCAGCACATATTTAGCATCCTCGGTAACCAGCTTATAAGTGGGGTTCGACTGCCCCCCCTTAAACTGTTCAACCGTCATGGGCCCCGCGAAACCCGCTACATTTTCTTGCATCCAGGCTGCCAATGCCGCTTCGTCAAATTCAAAGCCTTCACGTACAGCCGTGGTGCCTAAATTTTCGTCTTGCGGCCCAGTCATGATGCGTTTGCTTTCAAGAAATCACGCTTCACTTTTTTTGCCAGGCTCCATTTATGCACTTCGGTCGGGCCATCATAAATCCGGAATGCGCGAACTTCACGGAAGACTTGCTCGACAATCGTGTCACCAGTTACGCCAGTGCCACCCATGACCTGCACGCATTTATCCGCAATGCGCATTAGTGCCTCTGACACAGCTACCTTGGCGATAGAACTTTCTGCTGTGCCGAGTGCGCCGGTGTCGAGTACAGCAGCGCACCAGTCGATCATCAATTCGGATTGCTGGATATCGATCATATTTTCCGCAAGCATGAAGCCCACGCCCTCATGATCGACCAATAACTTTCCAAATGCCTGACGTTTACACGCATAAGCGGTAGCAATCTCTTGCGCGCGGATGCAGCACCCTAGCCAACGCATGCAGTGGGACAAGCGAGCGGGGCTTAGCCGCAGTTGCGCATATTTAAAGCCATCCCCGCTATTGCCGAGCATTTGATCAGCCGGTACGCGCAAATCCTCAATATTCACCACCGCGTGGCCGCCTGGCATAGAACTATCGATGGTATGGAGCACTCGCTCGATACGGACAGCGGGATCGGGCAAATCGACAAGGAACATACAGGCCCCTTCATCGGATTTAGCCATGATAATACCTACTTTTGCACCTTCCGCGCCGGTGATGAAAGCTTTGCGGCCATTTATAACCCAGTGGTTGCCTTCTAATTTGCAGGTAGTATTCATCATAGAGGGGTCAGAGCCCGCTCCACCCTCTTCCGCTGGTTCGGTCATAAAGAAAGCAGAGCGCGCTTCTCCTTTGACCATCGGCTCAAGAAAATGGGCTTTTTGCCCATCTGTCGCGACATGACCGATGAGATACATGTTACCTTCGTCGGGCGCCATCGTGTTGCAAGCGAGCGGACCTAAAGGAGAAAGACCAGATGCGATCAATACTGCCGCGGTCTCGCGCTGCGTCAGATGCGATCCATCAGCCAATATATGCGGCGTGAGCGCACCTGCAGCCCGTGCTTTTTCGCGCATTTCATCGACCAAGTCATCGCTTGGGCCATGCGCACCGCAGCGCGAGTCTTTTTCATACGGAAACACGACATCGCGTACAAATGCTTCTACTTTGTTCGCAATTTCCGTCGCACGCTCTGTTGTTTCAAGGCTCATTATTCACTCCTGGCTTAAAGAAAGGCTGAGCTATTGCTCACCCATACAATCATATTTACAGCTAGGTAGCCGCGGGAAATAAGCGCTCAGTTCACTGGAAGTGCCCGTTAAAACGACCCGCTTCCCTGTAACTGATATATCCGCCATATTCCCTCTTTAAAACTCTCACAGATTAACGCTACAAGATTGTAGAACAATATGAGGATGCAATGTGGAACACAAGCCCGAAACAACTGACCGCGAGATTTCAATGCCCGTGATCACTAGCTCTGTGGATAAAATCGCATCGACGATGATGGAATATCTAGAGGCAGGCAGGCTTGTTCCGGGCCAGCGATTGATAGAAACCGAACTGGCGGCACAATTTGGCGTCGGGCGTAATGCTATAAGAGAAGCCATGCAGCGACTGGCAGCGCGAGGTGTCGTAGATTTATCGCGCCATCGCTCGGCTGCGATCAGGAAACTCGATCATGCAGAGTTGCATGAAGTGTTAGATGTGGCAGGTGCAATGACTGGCTTAGCCGCATCGACAGCAGCACGCCACGCCCACTCATCCCCGTTCACAGGCGAAATGACAAGCGCCGTTCAGTTACTAAAAGAAGCGGTAGAATGTCAGGATGATGAACTGTTCAGTAAAGCCCGCCGTCAATTTTATCGCGCGTTACTTTTAATTGGTGGGAATCGTGAAATTCAACGGCTTTTTCCGGCGATCGGGATGCATATCATATATTCGCAATTTCGTTCGACCCGCATGCAAATGATCAGGCTGGCAGATTATGGTCTTATCCACGATGCAATTTATGCGCGTGATCCGGTAGCAGCCGAGGCGATAAGTCGCCGGCATGTCGAGAATATACGCGGCGAAGTAGGACGTATTTATAAGCAATTTTCGGCCCCTAGCTCAACGGCATGACGGCCTATCCCTGACGAGTTAATCAATGTCCACTGGAGTGCAGCGCTTCACAAAGGTGAAGTTAACAACCGCCCCCCATCTCAAATAATTACGAAACGCCTGCCCGAAATGCGTCGATAATCGGGTGCGATGCCTGAGCCAAAGATTCCTTGCGATGACCAAAAGCAACGCCAATTTTGCGCCGTAAATCAAACCCGAGCATTTTGGGGCGCACCACATTGGCGGCTTCATGTCTCTCCGGCATCACGGTTAATCCCAAGCCGCAGGCGACCATCTTTAATATTTTATCATCATCAGTTGAACGAAAGGCAAAAAACGGACGGACGCCGCGTTCGGTAAAATGGCGGCTTGTCTCGGACAAAGCTTCGCAGTGACGGCGAACCATCATAACCTCATCCCCTAACGCCTCCGCCGGTATCACATCTTCCTTCGCCAGCGGGTGATCGCGCGAAAGTGCGAGCGCATAGCCTTCCTCATAGAGGATTTCCTCTAAAAACCGGTCGCCGCCACGCCCGACCAGCGTGAGCGCAATATCCACGCGCCCGCGCGCCAGATGATTGGCAAGTTGCCGTTCACTACCTTCGACAAATTCAACTTGGCCCATATTATTTTTGTGACCGGTGACTATGGCGTCAGCAATAAAATCACTGGATATGCTATTCAATATGCCCACCCGTAGTTGCTCGGCAGAGCCTTCTGCGCGCACGGAAGATTCGGCGGCATTAAATTCATTTTCGATAGTGCGCGCATGGTTCAAAAACCGCGTACCCTCCGGCGTCAAATGCACCCGTTTGCTAGTACGATGGAACAATCGCACGCCTAAATTTTTTTCCAGCTTTGATATGCCAACAGATAGCGTTGGCTGCGCAACATTGACCTGAGCAGCCGCACGTGAAAAATTTCCATTGTCTACAACGGCCAGAAAATAGCGTAATGAATATCGATCAATCATAGATGAGCACTATAGTATATATTCATTAGTTTCAATTTTTCATTATCGTTAAAATACGCTATCATTGGCAAAACAACGAGAGGAACCCGATATGTCAGAAGCGATGATGGACTTTGCGCTTGGTGAAAATGCCGAAATGATCCGCGAAACGACCCGCCGCTTTGCTGTCGATAAAATTGAACCTCTCGCTGCTAAGATTGATGCCGATGACTGGTTTCCCCGTGATGAGCTTTGGGAAGCCATGGGGGCGCTCGGCCTGCACGGTATTACCGTAGAAGAAGAATATGGCGGCCTTGGTCTCGGCTATTTGGAACATGTCGTCGCGGTAGAAGAAGTTTCGCGGGCGAGCGCCTCTATCGGCCTTTCCTACGGCGCGCACAGCAATTTATGCGTCAATCAGATCCGCCGCTGGGGCAATGAAGCGCAAAAGGCAAAATATCTGCCCAAGCTTATCTCTGGTGAGCATGTCGGCAGCCTCGCTATGTCGGAAGCGGGTGCAGGCAGTGATGTTATTTCCATGAAATTGAAAGCCGAAAAGCAAGGCGATCATTATGTCCTCAACGGTACAAAATTCTGGATCACCAATTCCGCATATGCCGATGTTCTGGTGGTCTATGCGAGAACCGATGCGGACGCCGGATCAAAAGGCATTACCGCCTTTTTGATTGAAAAAGACATGCCGGGTTTCAGCATTGGCCAAAAAATCGACAAAATGGGGATGCGCGGCTCTCCCACTGCGGAGCTGGTTTTTGACGACTGCAAAGTGCCTGCCGAAAATATCATGGGGCCGCTGAACGGCGGCGCTGGCGTGTTAATGTCGGGTCTGGATTATGAACGCGCTGTTCTGTCGGGGATACAGCTTGGCATCATGCAAGCCTGTCTAGATGTGGTCATTCCATTTGTTCGGGAACGCCAACAATTTGGAAAACCGATTGGAGCGTTCCAACTGATGCAGGCAAAAGTGGCAGACATGTATGTCGCGCTCGGTTCGGCGCGGGCCTATGTTTATGCGGTCGCTCAGGCTTGCGATGCGGGTAAAACAACCCGCTTTGATGCAGCTGGCGCGATCCTGCTGGCTTCGGAAAATGCGGTCAAAGTATCGTTGGAAGCAATACAGGCGCTGGGCGGTGCGGGCTATACAAAGGACTGGCCGGTAGAACGCTATATGCGCGACGCCAAGCTGCTTGATATTGGAGCGGGCACCAATGAAATTCGCCGGATGCTGATCGGGCGGGAGCTGATCGGACTATGAGCGCGCCGATAGTCTCCACCAAGTTGAACAGCGCCGATCCGGTCTTTCAAAGCAATGCCGCTCATAACAAGATGCTGGCCAAAGAGTTGCGCGCCAAAGTGGCGGAAACGGCAAAAGGTGGCAACGAGAAATCGCGCGAGCGCCATGTTGCACGCGGCAAACTACTCCCACGTGAACGGGTCGAAAGACTGATTGATCCCGGCACGCCCTTGATGGAACTCAGCCAATTAGCAGCAAATGGCCTTTATGATGATGGCGCGCCCGGTGCAGGCATCATCACCGCCATTGGCCGGATATCGGGACGGCAATGTCTGATCGTCGCCAATGATCCCACGGTAAAAGGCGGCGCTTATTTTCCGATGACGGTCAAAAAGCATATCCGCGCGCAAGAAATAGCGGAGGTCAACCATCTGCCGTGCCTGTACTTGGTGGATAGCGGCGGAGCAAACCTGCCCCATCAGGCGGAAGTCTTCCCCGACCGCGACCATTTTGGCCGGATGTTTTTCAATCAGGCGCAAATGTCGGCAAAATCCATCCCGCAAATCGCCTGTGTCATGGGCAGCTGTACGGCGGGCGGCGCTTATGTTCCGGCCATGTCTGACGAAAGCATCATCGTGCGCGAACAGGGCACAATTTTTCTGGCGGGACCGCCACTCGTCAAAGCGGCCACCGGCGAAATCATAACGGCTGAGGAACTGGGCGGCGGGGACCTCCACGGACGCAAATCCGGTGTGGTCGACCATGTCGCCGATAATGACGAACATGCACTGCAAATCATGCGCGATATTGTGTCGCACCTGCCGCCACCGCGCACGCCTGATATTAATATGGCAGAACCACGCGCACCTAAATATGCGGCCGAAGAGCTTTACGGCGTTGTGCCAGAGGATGTCCGTACGCCCTATGATGTGCGCGAGGTTATCACGCGGCTAGTGGACGGTTCGGAATTTCAAGAATTTAAGGCGCTTTACGGCACAACTTTGGTCTGCGGTTTTGCGCATATCCATGGAATGCCCGTCGCAATATTAGCCAATAATGGCGTGTTGTTCAGCGAAAGCGCGGTCAAAGGCGCGCATTTCATAGAATTGGCGTGCCAACGGCGGATACCCTTATTATTCCTGCAAAATATCTCCGGATTCATGGTTGGCGGCAAATATGAAGCAGAAGGTATTGCCAAACATGGCGCGAAGCTGGTCACGGCTGTTGCGACCGCACAGGTTCCCAAAATTACCGTGCTAATCGGCGGCAGCTTTGGCGCAGGCAATTACGGCATGTGCGGGCGGGCCTATGATCCGCGATTCCTGTTCACTTGGCCCAATGCGCGGATTTCTGTGATGGGCGGCGAACAAGCGGCAAGCGTACTCGCCACGGTTCACCGCGATGCAGACAATTGGACACCCGAGGAAGCCGAAGCCTTCAAGGCCCCGATCCGGCAAAAATATGAGGATGAAGGCAATCCCTATTTCGCCACAGCGCGTCTTTGGGATGACGGCATTATCGACCCCGCCCAAACCCGCGATGTACTGGGCCTAGCGCTAGCAGCGACGCTCAACGCACCGATAGAAGAGAAAGCGCGCTTTGGCGTGTTCAGGATGTAACCCCGATGATGAAATCCCTTCTAATCGCCAATCGCGGTGAAATTGCTTGCCGTATCATCCGCACCGCGCGGGCCATGGGCATTCGTACCATCGCCGTTTATTCGGATGCCGATGCGCACGCCATGCACGTGAAAGCTGCGGACGAGGCTGTGCACATAGGCCCATCACCAGCCGCCGAGAGCTATTTAGTCGCAGACAAGATTCTGGCAGCCGCCAAACAAACCGGCGCAGAGGCAATACATCCGGGCTACGGCTTCCTGTCGGAAAACGCGGATTTTGCGCAAAGCGTGATTGACGCAGGTTTGATATGGGTCGGCCCCAAGCCCGCAAGCATCCGCGACATGGGCCTAAAAGACGCTGCCAAAAAGCTGATGACCGATGCCGGTGTTCCGGTTACACCGGGCTATCAGGGCGACAATCAATCCCCGGACCATCTCGCTAAAGAAGCGGAGAAAATCGGCTATCCGGTTCTCATCAAAGCAGTCGCCGGCGGTGGCGGCAAGGGTATGCGCAAGGTTGACGTTGCGGCGGACTTCCTGAGCGCGCTCTCCTCTTGCCAACGCGAGGCTGAAGCAAGCTTTGGCAACGACATCGTCCTCATTGAAAAATGGATCAACAATCCGCGCCATATCGAGGTGCAGGTTTTTGGCGATAGTCACGGCAATATCGTCCATCTGTTCGAGCGCGATTGTTCGCTGCAACGCCGCCATCAAAAAGTCATCGAAGAAGCCCCTGCCCCCGGCATGGACGAGACAACACGCAGCGCAATTTGCGCCGCCGCTGTTCGCGCCGCAAAAGCGGTCAATTACGAAAATGCTGGCACCATAGAATTTATCGCCGATGCCAGCGGCGCGCTGAACGCCGATAAAATCTGGTTCATGGAAATGAATACAAGGTTGCAGGTAGAACATCCGGTGACAGAAGCAATTACCGGCGTTGATCTGGTGGAATGGCAATTGCGTGTGGCTGCTGGTGAGCAATTGCCCAAAAGCCAAGACGAGCTCTCGATCCACGGCTGGGCAATGGAAGTGCGGCTCTATGCGGAAGATGCGAGCAGCGGATTTTTGCCCAGCATAGGCAAGCTCGAAACATTTTCGCTGAATTCATCTGGTACGAGCGACGAAGCACGAATTGATACCGGTGTCGGAGAAGGCAGCGAAATCACGCCCTATTATGATCCGATGATTGCGAAGGTCATTGTTCATAGCGATACTCGCGCCGAAACGGTGAAAAAACTCTGCAAAACCTTGTCCGATGCGCGTGTTGGACCGCTCACAACCAATGCCGGTTTTCTCTTTCGGCTGGCAAGCGATACGGACTTTGGAAGCGGTAATGTCGATACCGGCCTTATCGAACGGCGCGGCGAAACTTTGACAGACCGCCCAATGCCCAGCCAGACTCTGCTGAACGACGCAGCAAGCAGGATATTGGGAGCAGGGTCTGGGCCATTTCATCATTTGTCGGGATTTCGTATCAACGCACCTCAAAAGGACGCGCTCTCGCTCACCGATCAATATGGCACATTACACAGCCTGTCCCTCCCCATCCCTTCGCTCGCAGGAAGTGCGACATGCAAACCGGAGCCAGCAGTCACTCTTTATGAATCCGGGGAACGCTATACGCTATCCCTACCGAGAACGGATGCTGGCCATGCAAATAGTGCTGCACAAGGCGCTATTTTGGCACCTATGCCCGGCCGCATCATTGCGGTAGAAGTCAGTTCCGGTCAAAAAGTGAAAATGGGCGATAAATTGATAACATTGGAAGCGATGAAAATGGAACATTCCCTCACCGCTCCGTTTGATGGAATAGTCACCGAGCTAGCGGCAAAAACTGGTGAGCAGGTTACCGAATCCATGCTGCTGATAAAAATTGAACAGGAAGAATAATGGCAGGTCGCTTCTTTAATCAATGGACTGTGGGTGATGTAATTACACATGAAATTCGCAGGACTGTGACGGAGACCGACAATCTGCTGTTCACTACGATGACCCACAACCCGCAGCCGCTTCATCTGGATGCAGAAGCAGCGAAACAAAGTGAATTTGGTCAAATATTAGTCAACGGTACTTTCACTTTTTCACTGATGGTCGGCCTGTCGGTAGGCGACACCACCCTCGGCACATTGGTTGCCAATCTGGGCTATGATAAATTGGTCATGCCAAAACCGGTTTTCATCGGTGATACCATGAATGCACGCACAGAGGTCGTCGCCCTCAAGGAAAGCAAATCCCGCCCCAACGCCGGAATTGTGACCTTTCAACATATGCTGTTTAATCAGCGAGAAGAGGTTACGTGTCAGTGCTTACGGATGGCCCTAATCAAGAAAGAGTCCGCCGAATGAAGCTACGGTCCCTGCTCTTTGTCCCTGGTGATCGCCCTGAACGCTTTTCAAAAGCCGTCGCGAGCGGAGCCGACGCGATTATTCTCGACCTTGAAGATTCTGTTTCAACTGAACAAAAGCCCCAAGCTCGGTTGAACGTCGCTAAATATCTCGCACAACCTCGGAAATCCAGCGTGTTGGTTCGCATAAATCCCTTAGATAGCGGTTTAGCTGAGGCCGATCTGGCGGCTATATTATCGGTCGGCAGTTCAAGCAGGCCCGATGGGCTAATGCTACCAAAGGCAGAAGATTCAAAGTCGGTTGAAAAGCTGATCGAAATAATGGGAGATAATGCCGTTCCCATCCTCCCGATTGCATCCGAAACGCCTGCGGCCGTTTTTGGTCTGGGTAGCTATAAACACGTCAGCGCGCACTTAATGGGCCTGACATGGGGCGCAGAAGATTTACCTGCAGCCATCGGCGCTGCGTCATCGCGCGAAGATGATGGTCGCTATACATCCCCCTATGAAATGGTACGGGCGTTGACATTATTTGGGGCACATGCGGCAGGCGTTCCCGCTATTGAAACAGTATTTCCAGCGATTTCGGATACACAAGGCTTGGCAGATTATATTGCGCGCGGCCGCCGGGATGGTTTTACCGGTATGATGGCGATCCATCCTGCTCAGGTTGAAGCAATAAATTCAGGATTTGCGCCTTCGGCAGAGGAATTGGCGAATGCAAAGAAAATAGTCGCGGCATTTGCTGCGCAGCCCAATATTGGCGCGTTGAGCATTGACGGAAAGATGATCGATTACCCGCATCTGGTATTGGCCAGAAAGCTGCTGGAACGCGCAGAATAATAGACGGGCTTAGGGTATATCCGGAAAGCAGCCTGCAAGTAGCGGATTCTATTTTAATCGCATGGGCAGCCCCGCAGCGACAAATATGACTTCCTCCACAACTTTGGCGAGCTTTTGGTTTAGCCAGCCTGCCGAATCCCGAAACTGCCGCGATAGCGCGTTGTCCGGGACAATGCCTAAGCCTACTTCATTGGCGACGAGCGCTACTGGGCAAGAGGTTTTCTGCACCACTTTACATAATGCATCGCCGGCACTTTCCACATCACGGTCATCCAACATCAGGTTGGAAAGCCAAAGCGTCAAACAATCGACCAATATGGCATCGGCTTTATGGGACGCTTCGGTGATTGCCTCGGGTAGCGCAAACGGCGCCTCTATCGTGTGCCAACGTCCATCGCGGTCGCTTTGATGCCGCAATATTCGTCCCGCCATTTCACTATCCAGCGCTTGCGCAGTCGCAATATAAGCTAATTTGCTACCCATCGCCTCGACATGGCTTTGTGCATAGCGGCTTTTGCCCGACCGCGCGCCGCCAAGGACCAGTAAAGAGGTCATTGCCCTGCACCCGCCGCAATTCTTAGCAACCCGTCGATATCGACATACCGCTCCAGTTCAGAGGCAATATTGTCCAACGCCGCATCGACAGACGCCACATAATCGCGCCCGTCGCTGTTGATCCGAAGCCGTTGCAGCATAGCGCGCCGCAGCGCGGTGGAACCCAAAAAGCCGTGGCAATATGTCCCTATCACTAGTCCGTCTGCGCTGATCGCACCTTCGGGCCTCTGCCTCTGCAACAGCGCAAAAGGTCGTTTGCAATCGGCTCCACTTGTGATCCCAACATGCATTTCATAACCTTCCAGCACTTCATCAAAAGCCGTCCCGCGCACCGCCTTTAATTCCTTCAAGGGAGCCAGTTCCGTTGCGATATCCAGCAACCCTAGTCCGGCAATGTCGCGTATCGGGCCCTCTATGCCATGCGGGTCGCTAATGGTTCGACCAAGCATCTGATAACCGCCACAAATGCCCCATATCGCACCGCCGCGCCGATGGTGGGACAGCATATCAATATCCCACCCCTGATCCCGTATCGCAGACATATCCGCGATCGTTGCTTTGGAACCCGGCAAGATGATGAGCGCCGCCTCAGCCGGAATGGGCGTACCAGGCGGAACCATGACAAGTTCAACTTCCGGTTCCAGTTTAAGCGGATCGAGATCGTCGAAATTGGCGATACGCGGTAATATCGGACAAGCAATAATCTGACGCTTCTTTGCAGAAGAAACAGGCTTTTCCAATATAACTGCATCCTCACTCGGCAAGCGCACTGCATCAGAAAGCCAAGGCACAATTCCATAGCCGCGCCACCCAGAAATCTGCTCAATGGACTGATAGCCATCCTCAAATAATGCTGGATCACCGCGAAATTTGTTAATGATAAACCCGTGAATCATAGCGCTATCGGCTGAATCAATGACCATTTTCGTTCCTGCTATGGCTGCGATGACGCCGCCGCGATCTATATCGCCAACCAGCACTACCGGCACATTGGCCACCCGCGCAAAGCCCATATTGGCAATATCTCCTTCGCGCAGGTTAATCTCGGCGGGAGAGCCCGCGCCCTCAACCATCACAATATCGCATTGCTTCGAAAGCCGGTAATAACTCTCCATGACCTGCGGCAGCAAATTGCGCCGCGCTTCCCGAAAATTGCTTGATCCCAATATTCCCCGAACCTTGCCATGGACGATCAGTTGCGATTGGCGATCCGCCTGTGGTTTCAGCAGCACCGGGTTCATGTCGCTGTGCAATTCCACTCTGGCAGCAATGGCTTGCAAGGCCTGCGCCCGGCCAATTTCTCCGCCGTCACTCGTCACTGCCGCATTATTGGACATATTTTGCGGCTTAAACGGCATCACCCGCAACCCGCGATTGGATAGCGCGCGGCATAATCCGGCAACCAGAACCGATTTACCGACATCGGACCCCGTGCCCTGTAGCATCAATGTAGCCATATAATTCCCCCTGTCGTGATCCAAAGCAGACCAGATGCACGAATATATAATCTGAGTGCCCGACATATATCCGTCGGACGTGGCGATCTACCATCGCCGATATGCGGTTTCAGATATTCCTGTCCGTCATAGCTTATCGGTCCGGCAAGACGTAGCTTCAACGCACCCGCGATCGCCGCCTCGCTCCATCCGGCGTTGGGGGATGCATGCTTGGCATGATCCCGCCACAAAATCCGCCATCCTCCACAACCTGCGAGGCATATAAGCACGCCCGATAGCCGAGCCGGAATGAGATTGAGGATATCATCGCATCGCGCTGCCGCCCATCCGAAAGCCAAATATTCCGGTTCGGGATGCCCGATTAAACTGTCTGCGGTATTGACGGCTTTATAGATCCAAATCCCCGGCAATCCCAAAACCATCAACCAAAATAGCGGCGCTACCACCCCGTCACAAAAACTTTCAGAAAGGCTTTCTATGGCAGCGCGCGCGATCCCTTGTTCATCCAAGCGGACGGTATCACGGCCTACAATCATAGCTACCGCTGCACGCCCGTTTTCCAATTCCCCGGCACGAAGCGCATGGGCAACCCGCCGGACATGATCATAGAGACTGCGCTGCGCCAATGCAGGAAATGCTGCGATGGCAAGCAAAGGCCAACCCGCTGTGCCGCAATATGCATAAACAACCCACTCGAACAACCAAGCTGTGCCTCCGGCGACCAATAGCAAAATCATTGCCGTCAATATGCCTGAAATTCTTCGGGACACACCGCGATATTGGCTCTTGTTCCAAAGCTGCTCACATATGTTGATGATATGGGCGAAGCCACCAACCGGGTGACCGATCCGGATATAAATCCAATGGGGCCAACCAATGGCGGCATCGAGCAGCAGGGCAAATAAAGCTACCGATTCAGCCACTTAAAAGCGCTCTATCTAGTCGTTCCAAAGCGTCGTCATCGGCGGGCAAACCGAAGCGCAACCAGTTCAGGTTTCCATCAAATGGCCGCGTCAATATGTGCCGCTGTGCCAGCCTTTCAAACAGGGCAAGCGCTGATCCAGTCTCGATCAGGCGAAATAGCGGACAATGTCCCAAGGGTGTGTAGCCATGGCGGTGCAAAATATCATCAAGTTGAGCTGCCCGATCCGTGATCGCGGCGCGCATTTCATTGGTGCTAGGGTGATCGCTATAAGCAGCGATACCAATATCCAACGCTCCGCCGGAAACCGGCCAGTCGCCCAAAAGCTTGCGATAAGCAGAAACGATCCTTTTGGGGCCCAATATAAATCCCAGCCGAACGCCGGCTAGCCCGAAAAATTTGCCAAAGCTTCGCGTAAGGATCAGCCGACGGTTGTCGTCAACCATCTCGGCCATGGAGATGCCCGGCATAACATCGGCAAAGGCTTCATCAATAATCAGCCAGCTTTTTATATCCTCCAGATCCTCCAACCATCTCTTAAGCGTCTCCTGTGGAACCACATATCCGTCGGGATTATTGGGATTGGCTAGTAGTACAGCGGAAGGCCGATCAGGCGTCTGAAACCCGCTTATTCCACGGCTATCCCGAAAAATATCCGCATGAGTACGATAACAGGGCGTGAAATATAGGGCGGGCAAAGCGAGTATAGGATCGAGCAAACGCAGACCCATTTCACTGCCTGGCACTGCGCAGATATTGGCGGGATGCACACCGTAATATTGTGCTGCTATCGCCTCCATTTTATCCAGTTTTGCCGGATCAGGTAGGGCCAGCCAATCTGGCAAAATATCCGCAGCATCTACCCACGGAAATGGACTTATGCCTGTCGAAAGATCAATCCATGGCTCTCCGCTGTCGCCAAAATGCGCCCGCGCATCGGATAGTCTTCCGCCGTGCCAAGTAAATTGTTCCTTCATGACAAGCCTATCATCGCCAGCAAAAGCCCACTCTCGACAAGCTCTATGCCTGCACCATGACCATCGCCTGAAATACCGCCAATCTTACGCCTTATCCAAAGCCCCCAAAGCGCGAATAAACCGAAACACACGCCAAGCGGCGGTGCAAACCAAACGACAATCGAAGCAACGAGCATCCACACGGTCACATGAGGCCAAGCGATCTCGCTGCGGAATTTACTGCCCAAGCCTTCGTGCAGCGGTGGTAAGAATAATGTCCAGACAAGCGGCCCGATCCGCGCTAAGCTCGCGATAACTAGCAATATCCACAGAGGTATGTCCTCTAACGTCAGGCGCAAAAGAACAAACTTCGTCATCAGCTGAAGCCCTATGGCAACCACGCCAAAGCTGCCGATATGCGGGTCCTCCAGCACTTCGCTAAGCCGATCACGATCACCATGCGCCGCACCAGCCGCGTCCGCAATATCGCCCAGCCCATCAAGGTGCAGAGCGCCGGTTATCGCGACCCATGCTATCAGTGCCAATAAGGCACCGAGCCATAGATCAATCCGCATCCCTATCCACGCCGCACCTGCCACTGCCCCGCCGATGGCCAGCCCTGCGACGGGAAACCAGCGCATGGACGCTGCAAAATCCACTGCATCAGCTTTCACCGATGGCAGTGGCAGACTGGTCAGAAATTGCAGCGCAAGCACCAGCCGCTTCATGTCCGAAGCCCTGTAATCTGCGCCGTTGGAACATCTTGGCCAGTCCATATCTTCAAGCTAACCAACGCAGCATAGGGTAAGTGAAATGCCCAAGCTTGCCTATAACTCAACCCTAGCAAATGGCATAATGCGGCACGAATAGACCCTGCATGTGCAACCACCAATGTGCCGTGTGATATGTCGAGCAAAGCTGCCTCTACACGGGCACTTAGCACAGACCAGCTCTCCCCTTTTGGAGGAGGGTTCGCTGTGGGGTCGTCCCAAAAGGCATGAAGTGCGCTGGCATCGACGATCGCGGGAGACATTCCATCCCATGCGCCGAAATCCAGTTCCCGCCAGCGTGCGTCAATTTTCAACGGAGCATTGTGCCGAACGGCAATTTCCTGAGCAGGAACAGTTGCGCGGGCAAGGTCCGAGCTAATCAGTTCGGATATTTCCAGTTCTTCAGCCCGCGCTACACAAGCGCAGTTTCCAACAGCCATCGAAGCCATATCCGTAATGCCCAATAACAAACCGGCTATTTCCGGCTCTCCGTGGCGCATCATATGGAATGTTTTGGTCTTCATGAAGGCTGCGCTACTACTGCTTCTGCAAAAGTCGCCATGCTCTCATGCGCAGCGATCGCAGAACGCACAATTTGCGCCGCCACCGCAGCGCCAGTCCCCTCGCCCAATCGCATATTCAGTTGGATGAGCGGGTCCAATCCCAATGCTTCTAACAGCCGAACATGGCCGGCCTCTGACGAACAATGTCCGGCAATACAATGATCGGTAAATTGCGGCAATGCAGCAGCCAGCGGCGCTATTGCCGCACAGCAAATAAACCCGTCGAGCAGCACCGGAACCCGCTCCAACCGCGCCGCCAATATTGCCCCCGCCATAGCCGCAATTTCACGGCCGCCCAGCCGGCGCAATATTTCAAACGGGCTATCGCAATGTGGTCCATGTAGAGCCAAGGCCTGTTCCACAGCTTGGGTTTTACGGGCAAGCGCGGCATCATCAACGCCACTGCCACGCCCCGTCCAGCTTGATGCGCTGCCGCCATAGCTTTGTGCGCACAGGGCGGAGGCAGGTGTTGTGTTTCCAATCCCCATCTCTCCGACGAACAGCAGGTCCATGTCGGGCTTGACGACGGAGGCACCTATGGAAAGCGCCTCAAGACAATCGGCTTCGCTCATCGCGGCGTCGCTGGTTATATCCTCCGTGGGCCGATCCAGATCAATCGGGACAACCGCCAGCTCCGCTCCGCACGCGCCCGCTAACGCGTTAATTGCTGCGCCGCCTGCTCGGAAATTGGCGACCATTTGAGCCGTGACTTCGATCGGAAAAGCACTTACCCCTTGCGCCGCGACGCCGTGGTTTCCAGCAAAAACCGCCGCTTTCAGGCGTTCCAATTTGGGCCGCGGTCTGCCCTGCCACCCCGCCATGAAGATTGCGATTTCCTCTAGCCGGCCAAGCGACCCCGCCGGTTTGGTCAATTCGGCCTGTCGAGCAGAAGCAGCTTCAATAGCAGCGAAATCAGGTTGCGGCATGTTTCCGAACGCCGCATTAAAATCGGCTATGCTCGTAAATCGGTTCATGTCGCGACATATCCTTCGGGCGGCGTGCGCGTAATGAAATGCCCCTTTACTCCTTCTGGCCAATCGGCATAGCGCACCTGTCCTTCGGCGCTTTTTGCATGATGGGAAGCATATTCTAATATGGCCCGTGCCGCCTTTTCGTCCGGCGCAAAACCACCCAGAACATAGCCCAGCTTATCGGGCGCGCGGATATGCACTGCACAGTGACGTGAGCAAGCGAATAAGCACGCCATTTCCTGCACCGCAACTCCTGAAAATTCCGGTTCGTTTTGACTCAGCTCGCGCAAAGCCGCGGCGAGCAATTGCCCGCCGCGTTTACCGTTTTCGTCTTCGCGGCTTTCAGCTGACAGACGGCAAGTATTACACACCACCACAGCCGGGCCGCGATCTGCGGGGTGCAGCATCAAAAGCTGCCCCGCACACCAAAATATATACTGCGACGAAGTGACGAATAACCATTGGCTGTCGCATAATCGACGTCGAACAGATTTTCTGCGCGACCGAATAATGCCAACTCTGGCGCTACGGCCCACTCGGCTCGAACGTCGGTCAGCAAATAATCATCGAGTATTGTGGAGCCGCCATTACGGTCCAACGTTTTACCCGAGTAGCGCATAGCTACACTCGTCTTGATACCAAAGGGCATTTCATAACCGATTTGCCCATTGGCCAAATGGCGGGGGACACGGGCTAATTGTTCACCAAAATTGCTTCCAACGGAACGATCTTCAGCCGATATCCAACTATAATTGGCGTCAGCAAAAAATCCGCCCAGTCGCGCAGCCGCTGAGATTTCCACTCCCTGTGAACGGCTTTGTTTTACATTGGCATAATAGCCGAAGCGCGTATCAGTGGTACCGGGAACAAAGCATATCTCCGGCAGGGTGCCGCTTGTCGGACAATAAGCAAAGTCGATTAAGTCATCGGTATCACGGTGAAAATATGTAGCGGAGAAACGAAGTTTTTCTTCGAACAAGGCTTGCTCGGCGCCAATTTCCCAACCTTTTGCTTTTTCGGGTTGCAGGTTTGCCGCGCCGTAGAGGCTGAATAGCTGATAAAGTGATGGTGCCTTAAATCCTTCATCATAGCTTGCCCGCAAAACCGTGGTACCGTCATTTAGCGCCCAGGCCGCGCCGGTACTAAACACCGTGCTACCGCCGAACCGGCTATGATGATCATAGCGCAATCCGCCGCTGAGCGTTACTCCGCCAATGGGTGAAAAGCGAAGTTGTCCATAGATGCTGTCGATATCGGCCTCTGATCGAACCGTTGTATAGGGATCCGCGCTATCACTAGGTGAGCCGGTGTGCATGCGCTGTTCTTCGCGCTCTGCGCCAAACACAATATCAGCCGCAGGTGAAATTTCGAAACTACCCTGATATTCAAAGCGTCGCACTTTGCCTTTAGCATCAAAATTTATGGTCCGAATATTGCGCGCAGGATCATAATTTTCCCGATCTATGTCACTGTGCAAAATAGCAAAGCGATTGTTGAACCGCCCGTCGAGAAATTCCGCATTAAGGCCGGTGTAGATCGTCCATTCGCGGGTCAGTCCATACACATTGGAATCGCCGGAAAACCCGTCAAATTCACTTCGCGCATTTGCATAATAGCCTCGAACATCCGCCGTAATATTCTCTGACAGGTGGATAGTTGCGGTTCCGCTTCCGGATTGGCGGTTATAGCCGTCATCTTCGGTACCGGACGAGCGCGCGGATATGCCGTCCGTGGTGAAGACCGAACCGGCGACACGCCAGTCCAGCAATTTGCTACTTCCCCCTATTGCTGCACGGGCATTGGCTGTTTCACGAGATCCCGCTTCTATGGCGAACTTGCCTTCAAGACTTTTCGTCGGCCTGGCTGTCTGGACGTTTACAACACCCCCAATCGCATCGCTGCCCCACAATATTGACTGCGGACCGCGCAATATTTCAATGCGGGCAACATCGTCGGTTAGTAAATTGGCAAAATTATATCCGCTGGCTGTTGAAGACGGGTCGGCGAGCCGCATTCCATCAATCACTAATATCGTTTGTCCCGAATCCGCCCCGCGAATGCGCAGCGATGTTGCGGTGCCATATCCGCCATTGCGGCTTAGGCTAATCCCCGGTGTACGGACCAGCACATCGGAAATGCTAATGGGTTGTTCGTGCTCAATGGCCGCTTTGTCGAGTACCGTGATGCTTGAGGCGACTCGGTCGCGCGCAACGGGTACGCGCAATGCGGTTACCACAATTTCTGCGTCGAGCGGGCTCGACTCCACATCTTCCGCCTTGGCATTAACCGATTGAAATAAAATGAAAATAGGCAAAGCTGTGGTGTAAAATAGACGTAATTTGGGCATGTTTGTCCTTCCAGTTGACGATCAAGCCCCGTCGCCCAGACCACATAAAGGACAGCTGCATTCACTACACACGCGACACTGCCCCTCATGCGTTCTGAACGCACAAGGCAAAGCTGCCGCTGCTCGAGGAATACCCCGTTCACCCGACACACCCTGTCCGGACGAAGAACGACTACAACAGGCAGGTCTCCTGGCTTGCGGGTCAATGCCGGTCGAGCCGCCTTCTCAGAACCTTTTCACTGATCCCAATGGCATATGGCCGATGACTATCCGCTCACAGTTGCAGGGGCAGCCGCGGTGTTAAACCGCGTTCCCTTTGAATCCCCTTGCGGGGAACCTGTCGCAAATTCGCTCCTATATCGCAGTGCAATATTGCGCAAGAGAGGAAGTATAAAATTTCGATTTGCTATCTTGCGCGCTCGGAAACTCTTGCTTATGCAAAGAGCTGCAACGGGTGCTCGCAAGGGCTTAATCGGGAAGTCCGGATAGTTTTGAAGATATTCAGAATCAAACCGGCACTGCTCCCGCAACTGTAATCGGTGAGCGCTTCGCCACAAAGCCATTGGAGATATTTCTCCGAGAAGGCGGCAGAAGCGCGACGAACCGAGAAGTCAGGAAACCGGCCTGTTGCCGTCGTTTTTCGCGCGGGCGGGATGTACCGGGTGAACGAGGGAAACTCCCTTGCGTAGCGGCATTTTTGCATACGTAACCGGGAGAAGCACCATGACTATAAGCATCTAAATCCACAGGCAAGGCTGCATAGCGCAGCCTCTTATCGGCGCGTCAAATTTCCGACCGCTCCACAAACGGCATTTGCACGCCGTCCCCTTATTCATGATAATATGGAGCCTCTATCCATGGTAAAATCCACACGTTTAGACCTTGTCATTTCCGCAGTTCTGGCTCTCGTAATGCTGGCGACGCGAACCCATTCGATCAGTCAGTATGTTCATCTCCCCGACACCAGTTGGGCCAGCTTTTTCATCGCCGGCTTTTACATCCGTAACCGACTTGCTTTCCCCGCTTTGTTCCTGCTCGCTTTTGCTATCGATCTTGTTGTCATCGGCGTGAAGGGTGGCTCCTCTTTCTGCTTCACGCCAGCCTATTGGATGCTGGTCCCCGCCTATGGCGTAATGTGGTTTGCGGGCCAATTTTCGGCCAAGCGCTTCGGTCCTGATCCAAAAGCACTTCTATATATTCTCCTCACTATTTGCGCTGCGTCAATTATTGCACACCTCTGTTCAAGCGGTGGTTTTTATATGCTTTCCGGACATTTCACTGACCAAAATATCTCGGAATTTGCAAGTCGTGCGCAGCGCTATTTCCCTGGATCGTTGCTGGCGACATTAACTTGGTGCGGCGTTGCTGCGGCTACTCATATTGCGTTGAATGTCATCGTGCCTTCCAGTGCAGGAGCGCGCATCAAATGAACGACGAGACAGATCAGCGCCACAAAGAGCGCGCGCAAAAGCAAAAGCAGCGCGTTGACGCAAAAATCGCAGCTGCCACCGAGGATAAGGGTTTGTTGTTGGTTATAACCGGCAATGGCAAAGGAAAATCTTCCAGCGCCTTCGGCATGGTCGCCCGCACTTTGGGCTATGGCCATAAAGCGGCGGTATTCCAGTTTATAAAGGGCGCAGAGAATGTTGGTGAACGCGCCTTCTTCGCTAACCATCCCGATGTCATTTGGGAAAAATGCGGGGAAGGCTTCACATGGGAAACACAAAACCGCCAGCGTGATATTGCAGCGGCGCAGGCTGGTTGGGAGAAGGCGAAACAGGCGCTCGCCAATCCCGAGATTCATCTCGTCATACTCGACGAACTGACATATCTCGTTACCTACCGCTATCTTTCTCTCGATGAAATCATGCCTGCCATTAATGGTCGCCCGCCGATGCAACATGTCGTTATAACCGGCCGGTCAGCAGATAATGCTTTTATCGATGCGGCAGACACCGTTAGCGCAATCCGCGATGTCAAACATGCCTTTCGCGCAGGCATTCGCGCGCAGGCAGGCATTGACCGTTGAACAAGAGCACATTTTGTCCGGCGCTGATGGTATCTGCTCCAGCGTCCGGACAAGGTAAGACATTGGTGACTGCCGCACTGGCGCGCTATCATCGCAGTATTGGCCGGAAAGTAAGCCTGTTCAAATGCGGACCGGATTTTCTTGACCCTATGATCCTTGCGCGCGCTAGCGGCCGGCCGGTTTATCAAATCGACTTGTTCATGGGCGGCGAGGATCATATCAGAGCGATGCTGTATCAAGCCGCGCAAACTTCCGATCTGATATTGGTCGAAGGCGTTATGGGCCTGTATGACGGCAATCCCTCAACCGCCGATCTTGCCGCGCGCTTCGGCCTGCCGGTTTTAGGCGTAATAGACGGATCAGCCATGGCGCAGAGCTTTGGCGCTCTCGCGCATGGCTTGGCTACATATCGTGACGATGTTACAATGAGCACTGTATTAGCCAATCGGGTCGGGGGAGAACGCCATGCGGCGATGCTCAAAGACAGCCTGAAAGGGGATATTCGCTGGCTCGGAGCGATCGCACGCGATGAAAGCATTACATTGCCCGAGCGCCATTTGGGATTAGTGCAGGCTTCTGAAATTGACGATATAGAGCATCGACTGGAGCGCTCCGCTGCGCTCCTACCTGAAGAAGCAAAGTTTTTGCCAGAACCCGTCCAGTTTGATGCTCCCAATATGGCGACCGAGACGCCCCTGATGCTTGATGGTACACGCATTGCCATCGCACAGGATGAGGCCTTTGCTTTTATCTATCCTGCCAATATAGAATTGCTGAAGGGATTGGGGGCCGAGGTCGTTTTTTTCTCTCCATTATCAGACAGTCATATTCCCGACTGTGATGCCATATGGCTACCCGGCGGTTATCCTGAGCTGCATCTGAAACAACTTTCGAACAGCCTAAAAATAATCGAGGATTTACGCGATCATCATGCTCGTCATACCCCTATTTTAGCAGAATGCGGCGGTATGCTATTCTGTGTGGACACGCTAGAAAATAGCAGCGGAAAGCGTTCTAAAATGGCGGGACTAATGGAGGGACATGCGAAGATGCAAACGCGCCTTAGTGCATTAGGGCTGCAACAAATTGACTTACCTTCCGGAACATTGTGCGGCCACAGCTTCCATTATTCAAAATTGGAAACGCCGCTTATGCCGATAGGAAAAGGAAGCAACCCTAATGGAGGCGTGGTCGAGCCGGTTTATCGCTCAGGCTCGCTAATGGCGAGCTATATCCATTTTTACTTTCCGTCAAACCCCGCTGCAGTGGCAGCGATATTCACGCGAGAGACTGCATAGGCGAGGCTAAACCGATCATAATCCGCGTCGAGCAAATAGCGCAATCCAAAGCGGAAGCGGCGCCAACAGGACAAGCGATACAGGCGCGGCGCAAACGTGATCCATCGAGTAGACCGATCAGGAGATGCTCGTCATCAGAGATATTTCCAGCCTCTCCCACTGCAAGAGGCCGACCAAGCGCACCCTCATATAACGTCAACAGGCTATCGAAAACCGGAGCGAGCATCCCACCGCTATGCGGAGACAGCAATACATGAAGCCGTTGCTGAACGGGGACATTACTGTCCCGCGCTGATCGCCAGCAACGAGCAGACGCGGTCACCAGTTCGGATGGAAGGCGGGTCATTTTTGACGGGCTCCTTAGTTCAAAATACTACCCTCCCGGGTCTCATGGCATATTTGCGAATGATTCTCAATTAAATCGCAACTCATTTGCAAAATGCCCCTTCGTCCGATTAGCTATGGCGACAAGCGACAGCATGACGGGTACTTCCACCAGCACGCCCACAACCGTTGCCAAAGCCGCACCGCTGGAAAGGCCAAAAAGTCCAATCGCCACAGCAACAGCTAGCTCGAAAAAGTTTGAGGTGCCGATCATCGCACAGGGGGCCGCGATATTATGGGGAAGTTTCCACGCCCATGCGGCTGCATAGCTGAGCCCAAAAATACCGTAAGATTGTATGATAATGGGCACAGAAATGAGGAGGATAAGTAACGGTTGCGACAGGATGGTTTTTGCCTGAAACGCGAATAAGAGTATGACCGTTGCCAGCAAACCGATTATCGATAGTGGCTTCAGTGAAGCTGTGAAACGGTCCACGGCTTCAACATCCCCGTCATGCATGGAAATTAGATTTCGACGAGTAACTGCGCCAGCGGCCAACGGTATGACGACATAAAGCCCGACCGATAACAGCAAGGTTTCCCATGGGATGACAATATCGGTAACGCCAAGCAACAGGGCAACAATCGGCCCGAAAGCGACAATCATGATAAGATCATTCACCGACACCTGCACCAGCGTGTAGGCAGCGTCGCCCTTTGTCATTTGCGACCAGATAAATACCATCGCTGTGCAGGGCGCGGCACCAAGCAGGATTAGTCCAGCAATATATTGCTGTGCATCTTCACCGGGAATCATCCCACTATAGATATAATCAAAAAACAGCACCGCTAGCGCTGCCATCGTAAACGGTTTAATCAGCCAGTTCACAACCAAAGTTATAATCAGTCCCTTTGGCTTGCTGCCAATATCCTTGAGGCTCGAAAAATCGACAGCGACCATCATCGGGTAGATCATTGCCCAAATCAGTACGGCGACCACAAGATTAACCGATGCGATTTCCAGTCCTGCGATAAACCCGAATAAGGAAGGAGCAACATAGCCGAGGGAAATACCTGCCGATATGGCAAGCCCCACCCAGAGCGACAACCAGCGTTCAAACAAGCCCATCAGACTTGCTCTTTTGCTGATTCTTGCTCACCGATATTATTAAGCTGTGTTCTGAGGCTAAGTTCATCAAGCGCTTCAAATGGCAAATTAAGGAATAAGGCTATCCGGTTCCGCATATATCGAAGCGCCATCAGAAATGCCTCTTTTTGCGCTGTTCCATCCGCTGCCGCCGGATCTTCGATTCCCCAATGCGCTGTCATCGGATGCCCCGGCCAAATTGGGCAGGTCTCGCCTGCAGCATTGTCACAAACGGTAAAAATAAAGTCCATTTGCGGCGCATCCGGTGCAGCAAATTCGTCCCAGCTTTTTGAACGCAAGTCATCCGTTTCAAAACCCAAGCCCGACAGAACTTGCATCGCCATTGGATGCACTTCTCCCTTGGGAAAGCTGCCTGCACTATAGGCCCTGAAACGCCCTTCTCCATCGTGATTAAGCAAAGCCTCGCCCAGAATCGAACGAGCCGAGTTTCCGGTGCACAGAAACAGAATATTATAGACTTTTTCGTTCATGGTTTTTCTCCACAACAGGAAACATCCACAGCCAAATGTTTGTTGGCAAACCCAGTGCCTGCTGGGGCAACAGCAGGCGTGCAGCAGGAACCGGCTACTGCCTTAGCTGAAGCAAGCTGGTCCAAATCAACGCGATTGCCATATTCCGTCTCTTCGCCCTGAGTCAGAAACGCCTCCCACGCGATACCATCAGGATCGGCGGTCCAGTTTTTGTCCGATTGCGCATAGCAGCAGACGGTTGCCCCTTCATCAAAAATGGGTTGGCCAGCGTCCCGCATACGGTCATAGACCTCGGCGAGCTCTTCTGCGTCGTCCACCTGAATGCCCACATGTTCGATGCCCCGATGAGCACCGTCGTGACTGGACAAGGCGAAATTGACGCAGGGGTCGTCCAGCATCCATTTGGCATAATCATCCTTGAGCACAATTGGATCTGTGCCAAAGAGTTTCGAATAAAAGGCGGCTGATTTTTGGATATTTTCAACCGACACATGAATGTGCATACGCTTCATAAACAGACTCCTTGGGTGGCAAGCAGGTCAACCGCGCAAGCATCCCCCGCGCAGCAATTTTCCACAAGATAGGCGACCAACCGGTTCATTGCGGAATAGTCCGCTCTATAAACCAGCATTCGTGATTTGCGTTCCTGACTGATCAGACCGGACCGTGTCAGGTGCGCAAGATGGAAGGAGAGCGTACTCGCGGGAACACCCAGATTATCAGCAATCTCGCCAGCGATCATCCCATCACTTCCAGCTTGCACCAGCAGGCGAAATATTGCCAGCCTATGTTCCTGCGCAAGCGATGCCAGCGCTTCAACGGCTTGATCCGGTTCCATCATTCACTCCTTAATTCGATATTTGTCGTAATATGGAATGATTATATCGGGGTCAATGCCATTTTGATAATTATCGAAATATAGAAATTTATCCTGGCCCGACATAGCAAAAGTCACGGCCCAGATCTGGAAAAACCGGTTGGGTCGATAAGATTAAACAAATTAATCCGGCAGATGATGGAGAGGATTGCCCATTAAAGATATTATCAGCAACGCCGGACCGATATTCGAAATTGGAGACACGTGCGCGTATGCGTCATAACTATGCAGCTTGAGCTTCTGTACGAGCCCCAACCCACTTTTGGATCAGATCCTGCAAATCTTCAACGGAGAAAGGTTTTGCCAGATGCGCTTGCATACCTGCTGCTAAACAGTCGCTAATATCTTGCGCATAGGCATTTGCGGTAAGTGCAATGATCGGTAATTCCGCCGCCGAAACACCATCTTTTCGGATTATTTGCGTGGCTTTCAGGCCGTCGATATATGGCATTTGAATATCCATTAACACCAAATCAAACTGGCTTTTTTTCTCTCGGGCTTGCCCCACCAACGCAACCGCATCAATGCCATTATCCGCTATTTCATAATCATAGCCTAAGTTGGTGAGCATTTCGGAAAGCAGCATTTGATTCACATCATGATCTTCCGCAACCAAGATTTTTGTCTTTTTTCTGCGAATACTAGGAAGCGCCGCCGCAGCATCAGGCTGTTCATCCTGATGATCCAAGCCGCCATGATTAAGTTCCGCACAATTTTCTGCAGGAATTCTGAACGTGAAGACCGAACCATGGAGCAATTCGCTTTCCATGGACATATGACCGCCCATTAACTTAACCAGTTGATTGCTGATCGACAGGCCGAGGCCTGTACCACCATATTTCCGGGCAGTGGATTCATCCGCTTGCCGAAAGGGTTCGAAAATAGCGGCTTGACGTTCACGGGCGATACCTATGCCGGTGTCAGAGACTGAAATCCATAATTCAGAATGCTGATGGTCGGCGGACCCATTCGGCACAGTCGGCAGATATCTGGCTTCCAACTGTACATGTCCATTGTCAGTGAATTTCACGGCATTGGCTAGCAAGTTGAGAATGATTTGGCGCAATCTCAAGCCATCTCCCTTGATCAGTCGGGGAAGTCGGGCGTCGACTTCGGTAATCAATTCGATTTGCTTTGTTTCTGCCGTTGGAGAAATCATTTTCATACAGTTTTGTATAATATGGCGCACGTCGATCGGAGTAGCGTTTATCTCCATCAATCCTGCGTCAACCTTCGATATATCGAGAATATCGTTCAGCAAATTCATCATCACCGAACCGGAATCGGAGATCATTTGAACATATCGTTTTTGCTTTTCGTTGAGATTATCGTCGTTGAGCAGTTGAGTGAACCCGATAACACCGTTCATGGGTGTGCGAATTTCATGACTCATATTAGCGAGAAATTTTGACTTTGCCTCCGTAGCCAGTTCGGCGCGGGCCAACGCATGACTGACTTCCCGTTCCTTTTGGACAAGCTCTTCCGTTTTGATTTTAACTTCGTTGCGAACGTAGGATTCACGCCGGACATGGAAGAAAATTATAAGTACAAACCCGACCGATACCATCATACCGCCCATTAAGATGAATAGCGGCTCCCGACTGGACACACGGGCTTCAAACGCTGGCGTACTTTTCCAGACTACTGTCCATTCTTGCTCCATCATATGAAAAGTGCGTGTAATCGAATAACGTGGAACACGAACTGAATCATCGGCATTGCTACGAAAAATCAAATTAGTAGCATATGGTTTCCTGCCATCATAAACTTCTATATCGAGCGTCTCACCCTGACTGCTTGTCAGATCTTCCATAAAACGTGTTGCGATAAAAGGTGCATAAACCCAGCCGCGAAAGGCAGCACGCCGTTGTTCATCTGTTTTTAGGATATGCCCCTGATGATACGTTGGCCGCATCAGCAAAAATCCGGCGCTTCGGGTCTCATCCTGAACAAGATAAATCCGCTTCGTGATTGTCGCCTTTCCCGTATCTCTCGCGTGATAAGCGGCTTTCCGTCGATTTTTTTCAAATGCTATATCTAATCCGACGGCGGCTCTATTTGCGGCTATCGGTTCAATATAGGAAATGGAAAATATCTCATCGAGATCAGTTTGCGGATGAATGTTGATATTGTCTACACCCCTGTCTTGGGTGGACTGTAAATAGTCATTTATTTCAGAACGCCGAACTGGCTCGACGAAGCCGAGACCATTAATTCCCGGAAGCGTCTCCTTAATATTCAATACGGCAACATAGGCTCTCCATTGCTCAAGAGAAACAGAATCCATAGTGTCAAATATCGCTGCCCCCCCGTCCAAGCTCTGCCGGTAAGAATTTAGCCGGCTCTGCATCGCATAAGCATTGTCAACTGCAAGGGAATCAAACGCCGCCAAGTTACGATCATAGGTGTTGGCATCCGCCATTTTCCAAGCCCAAATAGTAAGTACGAGCAATGCTACCAAGCCCAATAGGCTGGACAACATAATGACCGAATTTACGAGCTTTTCTTTCCTCTGGTTCGAGAGAGCTAAATAAGATGGAATAAAGTTCAAACCGGTTCCTCGGATGACTGTAATTTACGGCATTTTCTGTCGACAATATCCGATATTCTGTCGGCTAGGCATGCCGGCTCAAATGGCTTGGTCATATAGTCCGTCACACCTGCATCATAAGCCTCTACCATATGGTTCCGACCTGTTTGTGCCGTCAACATAATCACCGGTATGGTGGCGGTCGTTGTGCGATTCTGTAATCTGGTGAATACTTCAATACCTTTTAGGCCCGGCATAAGGTTATCGAGAATGATAATATCCGGGCGATCAAGAAGGATCATCTCCAAAGCTTCCGCTCCATCATCTGCAACAACAACTTCGTGGCCACGTTCTTTCAATATATGGGACACCACTTCTCCGATGAGTGCATCGTCGTCCGCTATTAATATTCTCGCCATCCCACATTTCCTTCTTTGGCTTGGCAGTGGGCAAACTGCAAAACCGACATCAATTGCAAAAGTTGAATTGCTCAACCGGTGTCCTTCATCATGGTAACGGTTAAATCGCGCGAAACTTAATCTCGAGGGCGGCCCAATTTCATATATTCAATGAAGTAAAATGGCAGTTCGCAGCAAATTGTTGCGTTCATGCCCAAATCCAAACTCCAAAAAGGAGCGCGCTTAAGAAATGCCGGACTTGGACGTTAACCAATAGGAACGTGTCAGGCCAAAAGGGTAGGCTCGCAATCTCGATCATGAGGAGGAGCAAAAATGAATAGCGAACAAATTAATGGGTCCTCCGATGGTAGGCCTGAAATTTCGGCACCTCCCATACCCAAAGGCCATTTGCTGTTAGTAGAGGATCACGATATCAATCAGATCCTCATAAAGGCGATGACCGAAGAACTCGGATATCATACGGAATTGGCGGTTGATGGAGCGGAAGCGGTTGCATGGATTGATTCCGCGCTATCGGCGAACAGTCCGATTGATCTGGTATTAATGGACCTCCAGATGCCGGTCATGGACGGATTTGAAGCTACGCGCATGATCCGCGCTAGCGGTGTTTCAGAAAAATCCCTGCCCATTGTGGCCATTACTGCAAATGCCGATCAGGCCGATATTGATCGCTGTTTTGCGGCAGGTATGCAAGGTCATATCGCAAAACCCATCATGATGGACATATTGGAAAAGGTTGTTGAGCAGACAATCTCACGAGTGTCGCCCAAAACATCAGAGGCACCTCGACCCGTCAAAAAAAACCAGTTCTCGGATGAATTGAACAACCGATATGCAAATAGGCGCGACCAAGCCATTCGGAGCCTGACGGGTCTTATTCAGGTGGGAACATTTCTAGATCACGAACTGGCAGAAGTCAGCGGTCAATTGCATAAATTAGCGGGCACAGCGGCCATGTTCGGTGAACCGGAGCTCGGTACACAGGCAAAGAAAATTGAAGATGGCATCCGTAGTTGGAGCCGTTCGGAACGGGCTGATAAAATCGCGGACCATGCGGATATTTTATTCTCCATCGCCCAAACGGAAGGATATATCTAATGGCCCGGATAATATATGCTGAAGATGATGATATCATGGGCGAAATTGTTCGGGATACATTGGCCAGCGTCGGGCATGTCGTAGGCCTTGTTGGGACCGGCAAAGCTGCTTTAAAGGCCATAAACATCAAGCAACCTCAACTGGTGATTCTGGACTGTTCTATTCCGGAATTGTCAGGGATTGAGGTATTGCGATCCATTCGCCTTAGTCGTGATTTGTACAATACGCCGGTCCTCATGCTAACCGCGCGAACCAGTGAGAAGGACGTCAGTCTGGCCGCCTATGCCGGCGCTGACGGCTATATTAAGAAACCATTCGATCCAGAATATCTAATTTTCCTTGCGGAATCTTTGCTCAGAGAGGGACGCTCGGGCGGAAATATGAGCCACTGAACTGCCAGTCTACTTACCACACTGCACCTCGAAATTATCAGAGACCGTGCGCCGTAAAGTCTAAATTACAGGAATTCCGACACAATGAACCTAATGACAAAATTGAATGATGAACAGGGTAGGCTGGCAGCTCTTCACCGCTATAATATACTCGATACCGGCCATGAGGAACGATTTGATCGTATAACCAAAGTTGTGGAGATGGCGCTCCGCTGCCCGATAACGGCCATTTCCCTTGTCGATGCTGACCGGCAATGGTTCAAATCGCGGCAAGGCCTAGATGTGGATGAAACTGCACGCGACATTTCATTTTGTACGCACACCATCAAAAATGCAAAGCCCATGATTGTCGAAGATGCGTGGCTGGATTCCCGGTTTAGTAAAAACCCTCTGGTCACTGGTAATCCCAACATACGAAGTTATATAGGCGTACCGCTTTTAACGCCCGGTGGATTCAATATCGGATCACTATGTGCAATCGATACCACCCCCAGAGAGTTTGACGATGAATCCATCGAACTGCTCAGTCAATTGGCTCAGCTAGTCATTCATGAACTGGAACTTCGAAAAAATGCACCTTCATAATACAAAGAACAGCGCCATATAAAACTGAGCAGTCTCATGATTAACGTAGCGTGGCATCCGCCAAATTTTCAGCCCGTTTCAATGCAGCCTTATAATTGCTCTCAAAGAATAGATCGCCCTCGTTATTAATCAAGCCAACGCGGGTGAGCATTTCCAGTGGTTGCGGCCGGACCGCAGACAATATGATTTTGGCACCGGATATTTTCGCCTGCGCGATAAATTCTTCAAGCATCGTGACCCCGCTGGCATCGAGCAAAGGAACCAGCCTCATACGCAAGATAATGACCTTTGGCTTGCGGCCTATTTTGCGCATCGCGTCGAGCAACTCACCTGCAACCCCGAAGAAGACCGGCCCGTTGATACGAAAAACCTCCACGCCTTTCGGAAGATCATCGCGCTGCCCCAGTTCCTCAACATCCGGATCAGCCTCATTTGAACCGTCGGCGCCATTTTGAACGCTGACCGTCTCACTCATCCTTGCCATAAACAGTAGCGATGCAAGCGTCACACCGACACCGATGGCCACGGTTAAATCCACAAACACCGTCAATCCAAATGTCAGCAGCAGAACGGCTCGGTCACTATTGGGCATGCGCAGCAGCGCGATAAACCGGTCAAATTCGCTCATACCCCAAGCGACGACAAATAGAATCGCGGCAAGAGCCGCCATCGGTACATAAGCCATCAAGTCCGTCCCGACCAAAATGAATAGCAGGATAAATATCGCATGCATCATCCCGGCAACCGGTGTCTTTGCGCCAGCCTTGATATTAGTAGCGGTGCGCGCAATCGCGCCAGTGGCGGGCAGTCCACCAAAGAAGGCTGACCCGAGATTGGCGATGCCCTGCCCCATCAGCTCCTGATTGGACCGGTGCCGCGTGCCGATCATGCCATCCGCAACTACAGCTGAAAGCAGTGCCTCGATCCCGGCCAGAAACGCGATCGTGAAAGCGGATGGCAACACCTCAACCGCTTTCGCCCACGACATTTCGGGCAAGGACGGTATGGGAAGTCCAGGAGAAATATCGGGGAAGCGAGTTCCTATCGTATCAACAGGAAGTTTGAGAACCGCCACCATGAGTGATGTGGCAATTATAGCGATCAGGAACCCCGGCATTTTTGGTGCATATTTGCGCAGAGCTATCATGATCGCTAAAGCCCAGACACCAATGCTCATAGTTAAAATATGAGTGGTCGAAATTGCACCGAAATAGGCTTGCCACTTAGGGAGAAATTCCGCCGGGACATTGTCCACTGCCAGTCCGAAAAAATCCTTCACCTGACTGGATGCGATAATCACCGCTATTCCTGCGGTAAAGCCGGTGACAACGGGATGCGGAATATATTTGATCAAGCGGCCAAGCTCAAATAGGCCTGCGGCGATCAGGATAAAACCTGCCATCAGTGTGGCTAGCAGCAACCCGTCATAGCCATGTTGCGCTATGACGTTGAAGATCACGACAACAAAAGCACCGGTTGGGCCGCCAACCTGAACCCGTGATCCCCCATGAACCGAAATGAGAAACCCTGCTATGACTGCTGTAATCAAACCTTTATCGGGAGATGCGCCGCTGGCAATGGCAAGTGCCATCGATAGCGGTAACGCAACAATGGCGACCGTCAGTCCGGCCGTGCTGTCGGCCTTAAAACTGCTTAGGTTATAACCCTCACGCATAGTGGTAATAATTTTCGGTTCAAACTTTTGCACCAATCTAGCCCTCAGTGGCTTTAGGTTCGGCTTGGTCGAACAGAGCAGAACTCACCTGCCCGGAAGATTTTCCTTCCAAATTCTCGCGCAAGCGCACGCCGCGACCACTGCCGGTGCTCGGCGCATTTTCTCCGATGAGTTCAACGCCTTGGCTTTCCAAAGCACCGATCACCTTGACGAGCGTATCAACCACGCCGCGCACCTGTCCGTCAGATGCCTCCATGCGCTGGATTGTCGGGAGTGAAAGCCCGGCAAATTTAGCCAATTGCCGCTGGTCAATTCCCAGCAAAGCTCTTGCAGCTCTCATTTGCTGAGAAGTGATCATATTACAAGGATTGATATATTAAACATCATAAATGATATTTATCATATAATAACTGATCCGTAAACATAAGTCTATTTAATGGAAGAAATGCCCTCATCATCAGAGTAACCATTTGTCGATCCTGCAAAAACATTTACTGATGTCCTATGCGCATATTCACTCTTTTCACCTTCGCCCTATTGCTCCCCGGATGTGGAAGCCAGCCGAGCGCAGACAGCATGCCGGGTCCGGATCAGATTGTCCGGCTATCCGATTCCGAGATCAAGGGCCTTGATCCCCAGAAAATATCCGATCTGGCGTCGCTACGCATTGCCGCTGACCAGTTTGAAGGGTTGACGCGGCTTAATGCCGCCGGCGACGCAGAACCGGGACAGGCAAAAAGCTGGAGCGTTTCCGAAAATGGATTGCATTGGACTTTTCCGCTGCGCGATGAATTACGGTTTTCCGATGGGACAGCGCTTGAGGCGTCAGTGTTTCCGCAAATATGGCAACGCCTTCAGTCTTCCCGAACAGCCTCTCCAACCAAAGCACTATTCGCCAATATCGCAGCGGTAACGGCTTCAGGTCCATATGTCGTTGTGTCGCTGCGCGCGCCGTCGCCCTCACTACCGGTCTTACTCTCCCATCCGGCAATGGCTGCCCTGCCGCTGCACCGCATTGAGAAAATCGGTGACAGATGGACCAGTGAACGGCCGATGGTGTCCAGCGGCCCATATCAATTAGCCACATGGCAGCTTAACGATCATGCGCTGATGACCCGCAATCCCCATTGGCATGACGAACCGGCTCCCACGGCACGGATTATCTGGAAACCCATGGATGACAGCCTGTCAGCGATGCGGCTCATATTGGCAGGCGGGGCCGATATTGCCGCCGATTATCCCGCCAGCCGTCACCAATGGTTGAACGAGAACCATCCGGGTTTGGCTCATAGCATGCCCTATTTGGGCAGCTATTATTTTGCATTTAATACCCGCAGAGCGCCGTTTGACGATGTCAGGGTTCGAACCGCGCTATCGATGGCTGTGGAACGCCGGTGGATAGCGGAAAAAGTGATCGCGACCGGCAATATTCCAGCATGGAATCTGCTACCCGCTGAGATGACCGGCGGCATTAGTGCAAAACCCGCATGGGCAGATTGGCCGCGGGAAAAGCGGCTGGCAACAGCGCGAAAATTGCTCCGTCAGGCTGGTTATGATTCGGCCCATCCCTTAAAATTCGAAATCCGGTTTAACAGTTCCGCCGAACATCGCCGCGTCTCGGTCGCGCTAGCCGCCATGTGGAAGCCGCTATTTGTCGAGGCCAGTCTGTTTAACAGCGAAGCGGCCCTGCATTTTGCAGCGCTAAGGCAGCATGATTTTGCGCTCGCGCGGTCGGGATGGATCGCGGATTTACCAGTGGCGGAGAATTTCCTCACGGTGCATCAGTCGGCCAATGGTGCCGGAAATTATTCGGGCTATGATAATCCCGCCTATGATGCCGTTGTTGCACAGGCTATTGCGACGGCTGATCCAGACAAAAGAAACGCGCTGATGCGCCGCGCCGATGAAATCTTGATAAAGGACATGCCGATATTGCCGCTTTATTTCTATGTAACCCGTTCCCTTGTCGGAAAACGAATTGACGGATGGAAGGATAATATTTCCAATGTGCATCCCAGCTATACTCTGCGTATAAGGCCAAAATGATTCATCGCCGCCGCCCTGTTTTCAAAGCATTTTTTGTCATCGCCACGGCATCGCTATTTTTGTCATCCTGCGGCATGCCTCAAGACGATGATCGCGCGCGCGTTTCGATAATCGACGATGGCGATCCCGCGATAAAGCCGATTGGGATCAATCTAAATTATGCTTCCGCCACCGCCCGTGCCGCCATTGCCAAAGGACTGGTCGGATTTGATGAACAAGGCCGCGTAGTCCCGGCACTCGCCGCACGGTGGATCGTAACGGACGACGGGCTCAGCTATATTTTCCGCCTCCACGAAGCGAAATGGGATGACGGACGGCAAATAACATCAGAACGCGTTGCAAAACTGCTACGCCAACGGATTAAGGAATTGCGCCCCAGCCGTATTGGTGAAGACCTACAGGCGATTGACGAGATAATCTCCATGACAGGCCGCGTGATTGAAATCCGGCTCAAATCACCGCATCCGAATTTTCTGCAGCTCATGGCACAGCCGGAAATGGGTTTATTCCGCGCTAGCCACGGGGCCGGTCCGATGAGCGAAGTGAAAAATGATCGTGCCTATACGCTTGGCATTTTCAATCAGGCCTCACCGGAAAACGGAAATGACAAGGGGGATGCAAAATCCCCGGACAATGAAACAGAGGACGACCCGCGCCTGGTCATGGTGCGCAGCGAAAGCGCCGCAAAAGCACTGGCCCGCTATACCGCAGGCTATACCGATCTGGTCTTGAATGGGCAATTTCACCACCTTCCGCTTGTTGATGAGTCCGGCGTGAGTAGCAATGATTTGAAGCTCAATCCGGTCGCCGGTTTATTCGGGCTGAAATTTCTAAAAGCGAACGGATTTTGGTCCTTACCCAAAAACCGCGAAATATTGTCCATGGCAATTGATCGCCCTGCCCTATTAACGTCCTTTCCCAGCGTAACAGCCTGGCAAAGCCGCCTGAAAATCATCCCCGATGCGTTAAATGTTGCGGGCATTAACGCGCGGCCCAATTGGGCCAGCATGAACATGCAGGCCCGCCAGAAATTTGCGCGTGAGCATGTGAAACGGTGGGTCGCGCTAGAAGGCCCGGTCATGCCTCTGACCATAGCCTTGCCTGATGCCTCGGGGGCAGACATATTGTTCCTACGTATTCGTTCGGATTTGCGCCGCATAGGCTTGGATGCCCGCCAAACGACACTGGATCAGGCTGCGGATGTCCGGTTGATCGATGAAATCGCGCCCTATGACAGCGCCCAATGGTTTCTATCCCGCCTGACCTGCGCCAAAACTCCGGTCTGCCTGAACGATGCCGACGCCAAAATTGCAGAGGGCAATGCCGCGACCAATTTGGAAATCAAGGCTCGGATCTATGCAGAAACCGAGGTTATGATGGTCCAATATTATAGCTATATCCCATTGGCAGTCCCGGTCCGCTGGTCGATCAGTAGGCCCGCCCAGCGCGGCTTTGCGGTCAACGCGCGCGGCTGGCATCCATTGAATTCGCTAGTTGGGATTCCCATATCCTAACCATGTAGGTGCGCAATATAGTAGGAGTGCATATGGCGATTTCGGAAGAACAGCTCAAACGATTGGCCGAACAATTACCCGATGTAAGCCGCGATCCGCAAGCGGTGCGCGCCCGTGTCGAAGCCATGGAAAAGCTGCTGGAGCGCGCCTTTGTTATCCCCGGCATTAATCGACCCATAGGACTCGATTCATTGGTCGGCCTAATCCCTGTCGTCGGTGATATCGCCACCGCACTTATGGGCGCCTATATCGTCTGGGAAGCACGCAATCTGGGCATGTCCAAATGGCAGCTTACCCGCATGGCAACCAATGTCGGGATTGATACCGCTTTGGGCGCGATCCCGTTGGCAGGTGATATATTCGACTTTATCTGGCGCTCGAACAGCCGCAATTTACGGATCATTACCAAGCATCTCGACAAGCATCATCCCGGCACCCGAACGATTGAGGGTTAGCGCCAAAGTTCACACACATCACAGGGTCTTGTGTTCAAATCCCACCGCGAAATTATAATCCAAAATTCACACATGTCACACACCCTCGTTGCGGGCATGGGGTCCATGAAAAGCAAGCCGTATCAATATTTTAGACGGAGAAAGAACAGGGTCGGGATTATCACATATAGCGGTGTGTAGGAAAGCCCACCATCGTCATCCTGAACTTGTTTCAGGATCTGAATAACGATGCCGCGATAGATCCTGAAACAAGTTCAGGATGACGAGGTTATTAGGTGAATCCCGCTACGCCCCTCGCCAGATTTTGACCGGCATGTCATCCCGCACCGCCCTCATATGGTTTGGGCAGCGACGGGGTCGGAAATTTGGCCCCAGACATAGCCGGACTTCTTCCAGCCACCCGCGATGGTTGATCTTCAACCGGATCATATCCGGTCCCAATCCTTCATTTTCAGCCACAAAGGCTTCGCGAAGCGCGCCCGCCGTCAACGGTTTGCGCGATAGCCGGTCCATATCGGGGAATTCCACGGCACCGAACATGATCCGCGAAATCCGGAAATAGGTTTCCGGCCGCTTGGCCATGCAGGTGCCATGTTTCGCCCATTCATTAGACATCAGGCGCGGCGATGGCATCATGCAGAAATTGCGCTTCACTATCGCTGGCGGCAACGCCTTGGTCGCGCTGCACCATTGCGGATAGGCTGTCCCCTGCGCCTCCGGCCAAAGCCCGTGTAATATGAAATCGAAACTGCCATCATCCCCGCTGCATTGGGTTTTATCGCGCTTGCTATCCTTGCGCAGACGGCAAAATTCCGGCGACCAGCTCATCGCCAGCGTATAGCCGGTGATCGGCTTGATCCGGCGCGGCTCATCGGCTGGTTTGGGGGCCGGCGCGGCGGATTTTATCTGGGATGCAGAACCGCACTGATAGGCTTGGGCCTGGGCCACCGATGGTATGAATATAGCCGCAAAGCCTATGGCCGAAATTGTCAAATTGCACAGACTATTGTGCATCAAACCTGCTCAAAGTCCAACCCGATGTCTGCCGCCGGTGCGCTTTGGGTCAAACGGCCAACCGAAATAAAGTCCACGCCAGTATTGGCTTTGTCAAAAATCGTCTCCAGCGTAACGCCGCCTGAAGCCTCTGTCACCACGCGGCCACCGATCAGGGTCACGGCCCCGCGCAAGGTCGCTGGTTTCATATTGTCGAGCAACAAATGGGTCGCCCCTGCCGCCAGTGCCGGTTCGATCTGTTCCACCCGGTCCACTTCAACAATGATTTTTTTAATCCCTGCATCCACGGCGCGCTTGACCGCTTCGCTAATATTGCCGGCGACCGCGACATGATTATCCTTGATCATGGCTGCGTCCCACAGACCCATGCGATGGTTCTGCGCGCCGCCCATGCGCGTGGCATATTTTTCCAGCACACGCAGTCCGGGAATGGTCTTGCGCGTATCGAGCAAAGTGCAGTTCGTACCCTGAATTTTACGGACATATTCATTGGTCATCGTCGCAATGCCGGTCAAATGCTGCACAGTGTTCAGCGCGCTACGTTCTGCCGTCAGCAACGCGCGGCCCTTGCCTTTCAGGCGCATGATATCAGTACCTGCGGTGACCGCTTCACCTTCCTGAACCAAGATTTCGATTTCAACGTTAGGATCGAGCGACCGAAAGAAAGCCTCCGCAATCGGCAATCCCGCGATGACCGCATCATCACGGCTATCCATCACACCGGTGAAGATGGCGTCAACGGGAATTACCGCTTCAGATGTGACATCGCGGCCACCTTCCCCATATGGCGCGCCGAGATCTTCGGCGAGGGTGGATTGCACGAAGGCATTGAGGTCGAAGCGGTCTAGGGTGAAGGTCATTTCGGAGCCTTTTGTCTTCTTGCTATTTTTTCTTCAGCATCGGCAATTGCGGCCTCATCGAACTTCCCTAGGACGGTTGGATAATAGCCACCTCGAACATCGAAAGTGCTGATCTGGTCCGACATCCCGACTGCCTGTGCAACTTTTTCAATGATTACATAATATCTTTCCAAGATTTTTGTGTAGTTTGAAGGACTTTCGCCTGTTGCTTCAATGAAGGATCGGTAAGCATCTCTTACGGGTTTATCCTCCGCAAATGCAACATCGAGTAGGTTCAATGCAGCTAATGCATCTTGATGCACAAGCTGAGAACGACATTTCATTAAGGAGATAAAAACATTAGTCCTGAGTTTTTCACGCTCATTAGCTTTTTCAGATTCTGAACGATAACGATCAGCCCAACGAGCAGCAGCCTTGGGTGCCTTCCATGCTATAATAAGGGCAGAAAAAGCTGCTAGCATTGTCAAGGATGATGCACCAACGGCCAACCAATCTGTCAAAAGTGGTGCGGTGGACGCCGCCATCATCACCCCTTATGCGCCAGATCAGCCGGTCCCAAATCACCCTGCCCCACGGTTGCGCTGGCCATTTCCATCATTTTGTCGATCGACTTGCGGGCCTGCAGGCGGAGCTCTTCGTCCATCTCGATCCGTGGTTCCAGATCGCGCAGGGCGATGTAAAGCTTCTCCATCGTGTTGAGCGCCATATACGGGCAGATATTGCAGTTGCAGTTGCCATCCGCACCGGGGGCGCCGATGAAATTCTTTTCCGGTACCGCTTTTTCCATCTGGTGGATGATATGCGGCTCGGTCGCGATAATGATCGTATCGCCTTCAAATTCCTTAGCATATTTCAGGATCGCGCTGGTCGAACCGACCATGTCCGCGTGATCGAGAATATAGGCCGGACATTCGGGATGAGCGGCCACAGGTGCGCCGGGATGCTGGGTTTGCAGTTTCAACAGCTCAGTCTCGCTAAACGCCTCATGCACGATACAGACACCAGGCCACAGCAACATATCGCGGCCGGTTTTCTTGGCGATATAGCCGCCAAGATGTTTATCCGGTCCAAAGATGATTTTCTGGTCGAGCGGAATTTGCGAAAGAATATGCTCGGCAGATGAACTGGTCACGATGATGTCGCTCAGCGCCTTCACCTCGGCAGAACAGTTAATATAGGTCAGCGCAATATGATCGGGATGTTCGTCGCGGAATGCTTTGAACTTATCAGGCGGGCAACTGTCTTCAAGGCTACAGCCCGCATCCATATCAGGGAGCACGACAATCTTCTCAGGTGACAGGATTTTCGCCGTTTCTGCCATGAATTTCACACCGCAAAAGGCAATCACATCGGCATCGGTTTCCGCCGCCTTTTTGGAAAGCTCCAGACTGTCTCCTACAAAATCCGCAATATCCTGAATTTCCGGTTTCTGGTAATAATGGGCGAGGATGATCGCGTTGCGCTCTTTACGCAGCTTGTTGATTTCCTCAACAATATCCACTCCAGCCAAGCTGCCACCGATTCCACCACGTGCGTCCATTATCTTTTCCTTTAAGTATCTTACTGTCGCTATGCCACGACGCAGCAGCGAAGATCAATCATCGATGCGGAACTTCATAATCCGCGCTGTTACAGCCTGATCCGCATCCATTCCACCCATGATATAGTAATTTTTACCCGACTTTACGAGCCCGCGGTGATCCATGCTCGGCTCCGCGAGCCTACCCTTTTCCTGCCACGCATCGGATTTAAGGTCATAGACAAAAATCCGGTCCGATGGCTTGGCGGGAATCTTATCAAAGCCGATAGCATCATAATTATAGGGATTATCGCCGCCGCCCGCAAAAATCACTTGGCCGCGATCATTATCGCCGATGGCCGCCATCCGGTAAAATGTCTCTCCGGGATGGGGCTTTACGGCGCGCCAACTAATCCGCGCCGGATCGCCGGGATCAATATCACCGCGCCATGCAAAGGGCGCAGCTGCAAATTTACGCCGTCCCTCAACCAGCCCGGCCACGGCAACGCCATCGGTGATGATCATGCTATGATTGGCCAGCCCACCGGCATGGCCAAATACCGGCTTTCCGGGGAATTCGGTCGCCATGCTCCATATATCAAATTGCGTATCATAGAGCTGGACCAGCCCGACATTGGCTTCATCATGCCAGCCGGATACCAGATAGATATAGCGCCCGCGATAGGGCAGCACGACCATGTCATCTACCGGCGTCGGCATATCGGTCAGGCGTTTATAATCCTGTGTTTTGGGATCAAAGACGAACAGCTCAGGCGTAGAAACCTCATCCCCATTTTCCGCCACTGTATAACCGCCGAAGAGATAGATTTTGCCTGCCACGGTCACAGCAGCACTGGCCAAACGCCCTTCGCTTACTGGCACAGGGGCAATTTCTTCGCATTTTTCGGAGCTGATGACACAGGCAAAGGCCGCATTGCTGGTGTCTTGCCAGTTCTTCCCCGATTTCAGACCGTTAAAGCTATAGAGTGTGGGACCATCAGGGCCTTCGGCCAAGGCCACGGCATTATTGCTGATCGGTGCGGGAAGCTCGAAGTCTGCAGTCTTGGAAATGGGTGGTTCCTCGGGTTCCTGCCCGCATGCGCTGATTAGAAGAAACACCATCAGGCCGATCAGACCTTTCGTTTGATTGCCCATCATTCCGTCCCTTGCTTTTCCTTATCCCCCAGCACATCCTTGATCGAACGGGACACATCCCAGCGATCCGCATTGTCCGCGCCGCGCTCAAAATCAAAAAAGGCGTCTACTTTCGCATCCAAACCAGCGGCGCGCAAAGGTAATACAAAGCTGGATTCCACCGCCCGCCGCGCGGCATCGCGGGCCAATCGCATTTGCAACGGGCTTTTCGCCTGCTTTGCCAGTTCCGCAACGCCCTTTTGCCGATTAGCCTGATCCAATGTTTTTTCCGCATCCGTCAGCGCCATTAATATGCCGCCATCATCATAGCTTTGAATGCGATCGATTTGCACCTCTGGGCGGGCAATTTCTATCGGCGGCATCTCGACCGACAGCGTGTTTGTTTTTTCATCCCAACGAACCTTGTCAGCATCCAGCTTGCCCAGATCCACCTCATAACGCACCGATCCTGGCATGATCAGCGTCTTGCGTGCTGTCAGTCCCATACGGGTAACGGTGGTCGTTACCGTCGCATTATAGCTGGCGGAAAAAACCGTCAGGCGGTTTTGCTCGCGCAGCCCGTCAAGGCTGGCGCTGGCAATTGACACAGGGTCCGGGCTGAACCCGCTTTCGAATTTTGAGAGCAGCAACCATGACAACGCGCCCAATAATATCAGCACCCCCGCCATGATGGCCAAGGGAATGGCATAACGGCGGTTCATGCAGATATTTTCCAGATGTCATCATCAACACTGACCAATTTGCGATTCTGAAGGTCGATCAAATGCGCCTTAACCGATTGGCCAGCCGCACCCGTCAAGCGCGGGTCCAGTCCCTTGTACATTTTCGTTACCATTTCCGGAATGGCCGATGCGCCGCTTTCAAGCAGCTTAAGTATCTGGCGCTCGCGCTGTTTGCGGTGGCCCATCATGCCGCGGACCAACTGCTGCGGTTTATCAACTTTTTTTCCATGGGCAGGATAATAGACCTTGTCCTTGCGTTCATAGATTTTTTGCAGACTAGCCATATAGTCGGCCATATCGCCATCCGGCGGAACAATGACACTGGTCGACCATGCCATGACATGGTCACCGGTAAACATGGCACCCGATTCCTGCACCGCGAAACACAGGTGATTGGACGTATGCCCTGGCGTTGCGACTGCCTCTATCGTCCAACCATCGCCGGACAGAATTTCCCCGTCTGTCAGCACCCGGTCGGGATTATATGTTTTATCGAAACTCTCATCCGCACGCGGCCCGTCGTCATTGATGACCAACGGCGCACAGCCGATAATTGGCGCGCCAGTGCGGGCAGCCAGCGGAATAGCCGCAGGGCTATGGTCGCGGTGCGTGTGGGTGCACATGATCGCGGTGATTTTGGCATCACCAACCGCCGCCAATATCGCATCAATATGCTCGTCAATCGCTGGCCCCGGATCGATGACCGCGCGGTCGCTCTTATGGCCGACGACATAAGTCTGTGTACCGGTGAAGGTATAGGGGCTGGGATTGCCGGCGAGCACGCGCATAACCAGCGGTTCTAGCTGTTCTGCAAGGCCGGTCGGGAAGCTATCGGGATCAAAATCTGCATTCATGATCAAGATGTGGCATATCCCGACCATAAAACAACCATGAAAATCGCCAAAAAAAGGGGAGAGGCCTGCAAAACAGACCCCTCCCGATTTGGTGACGATGGTTTTTGGTGGGTTTCAGGTCATGGAAAGCTGATTTTTAGCCTTGATCTTCCCGTCATGCTGAACATCTTTACTATCGCATTTAGCAGCCTCAGCGCGGGCTTGTTCAAGACCTTCACGCGCAACTTTCAAAATGGCCTGTTCGTCAATCTTGACCTCGAATGCCCCGCAGCCTGCAACTACAGCCAAAGTCCGATCTTTCATCGTGCCTTGCCCTGCAAAAGCAATTCCCCTGTTCATAACCACGCAATTGGCGTTCCGGTTTCTGGCTGCGTTAGAATTCCGCGAGATATTCCTCCCACTGGACTCGTTCACGCTGCTAGCAACAGACTTGGAAATAGGTTTGAAAACGATTTGCGAGACACCCCATACCCGGGCGGCCACACTTTTCCCTTCGCGGGCTTCTTGCTGCGCTTCACGGGCAGCTTCAATGGCTTCGCGCTGTGCCTCGCGGGCGTCCTGTTCAGCGTCCCTAATGGCTTGGGCCGCCTCCTGCTGCGCCTCACGGACTTCCTGCCGTGCCTCTTGTAAGGCACGCTCAACTTCCGAACGGGTGTGCCTGTCCAGATGCGAAAGCTCTTTATTTTTCTGTTTCCACTCCCGCTCCGCCTGCTTCAATTCCTGAGCGGCTTCGGCCAGTGCAGCGTGGGCATCCCGGCCATGAAATTTCGTTTCTCGCAGCACTTCGTCCGCTTCGCGGCGTGATTTTTCGGCTTTCTCGACCATAGAGCGAACCTGATCTTTGCTTAACTGTTTATTGGTCCGCAATATCACGGTCCGGCCATTATGTTGGATCTTGTGGACATATTCGTTCCCGCTGGCCCGAACCTGTGCCCAGTTTTTTTCACCGTTCAGCATCGTGATATTCAATGGCTCAGGGGCTACAGGCGGTACCGGTGGAACTGGCGGAATAGGCGCCACAGGAATATTAATATTTTGCCCAGACCCGCCCATTTCGCGCAATTTTTCAGATATTTGCTCATTTTTCAATTTCCGTGGCGACTGGAACTCGAAACTGCGGCCATTATTATCGATCTTATATTTATAACCATCTGCATTTTTTACAGCGACGATAATGCTGCTGCCGCCCTCGCTATTATGATGGTTATTTTGCTGGTATCCGGCAGCACCTGTGACATTGTCACTGTCCACGGCCATCGCACTTTCTTGCGGAGTTGCTGAGACTTCCTCGGCATAGGTCACCGTCGCGGTTAACGGTAATGCCACCACCGTGCTGGCACCGACCATCAATGCGCCGACCCGCTTGCGAAAAGTGGACTTTTCCTTTTGACCCAGCATTTTCAGCCGATCCTTAATCTTGTTCTTTTGGTTGAGCGGACTGGCCAAACCAAGCTGATGACCAGACACGGATTTAGCAATGGTGCGCCCATATATAGCCCGCAATTCACGGCCACTATTTTGCAAAACGCGCGCATCACAGGCGGTTTCCTGATCTTGACGAAAGGCTATCCACGCATACCATGCAACCGGATTAAACCAGTGGAGCGAAAGTACCAACAGACCGACAAAATTCGCGGCGAGATCACCGGATTCATGATGGGAAATTTCATGCTCCAGCGCCAGCTCCCTCTCCCGCGGGGCATAATCGCGGGAGAAATTGGTCGGGACGGCAATATATTTTTCGAAAATTCCGAAAGCCAAAGGTCCGCTAACAGCAGCCGTTTCAAGAATCTTTATCCGCCCATGGCGGCCAACCAACTGGCCATCAGAGACTATATCTTCGCGAAACTGAAAATAGGCGGCCAACTTGCTGATAAACAACAGGCCTGCGCCGCCGATCCAGATAACCAGCGCAATCATAGCCCAGTCGATAGAGGCAAGAGCACTGACGGCGTCGGTCTGACCCGGTGAAATCATTGCGATTTCAGACAATAGCGGTGTGGTGGCAGTAGCAGCAGCTTCGCCAACATCAACGGGCGGCGGTGCTTGTAACGTCAATGTCGGCATGAACAACCGCGCGAGCGGCAAAGCCCAAAGCAGATAGGCGATATGTGCCCCAAAAAAATTGCTGACCGGTTTCCGGATTATCAGTACCAATGCCATGAGCAAGCTCATCGACACCATCGTATCTATCGTCCAGTTGATCATCCCTTCAACTCCCTCAATAGCTCCTCGATTTCCCGGATATCATCGTCGGTCAGCTGATCCGCTTCGGCCAGATGCGCAACAAGAGGCGTTACTTTTCCGCCGAAAAGACGATCGACAAATTTGCGGGAAACACCCGCCAGATAGGTATCGCGCTCTACCAATGGTGAATATAGGAACCGTCGACCTTCGCGTTCCGTGCCGATTACGGCCTTTGCAGCGAGACGGGATAACAGGGTTTTGACAGTTTGCAGCGACCAGCCTTTTGCATCGGCAACGCGGTCGGCCACTTCCGTAGCGGTGAGCGGTGCTTTTTGCCAAAGCACTTCCATAATCTCATGTTCGGCATCGCTGATACGTTCGACCATATCCCGTTTCTCCCTATATAACGCAATGAGACTCGCTACTGACTACATCTGTAGTTTCTTTAGCCGAATTTGTAAATGTAAAATTGGATTTCTGCGATGAGTGGTGAAAAGTCTTGAATCTGGATACGAACCAGAGCGCATCTGCCTTTATGTCGAAAAATCTTACAATTCCGAAAAAGTTAACGCATCTTTAACCATCTAAGTGCTTATAATATCAATCTCGATGGAAACTGGCACGCGCGGTGCAAGGTTATCTATGTTCCTATGTTTCACACCCATGAAACGCCAATGAGAGGGACAGCGTACTGGTCTCCGCAGTCCCCTCTCATTAAAGATTTTAGACTACTTACACTGATACCCAAATCATAACGGCTCGGATCTCCTAATCCGGGCCGTTTTTGATTCTTCTGATTGGTTGGTGGAACATTATGGCTCTGTAACCATTATCTAAAGACAGGAAACAGATGGGGCAGAAAAAGTGGCGGAAGAACAAAATAGCAAAATTGATTTGGCTGAGAACCGCACCGATCTAGCCAAAAGCCGCACCGATTGGGCCGAAGACCGCACAGTTCTAGCCAATGAACGGACATTCGCCGGGTGGATGCGAACCGGTTTAGCTGCGGTCGGCATCGGTCTGGGGTTTAACGCCCTGTTCGGAAAGCTTCAGCCCTTTTGGCTGCCCAGAGCGATTGCCAGCCTGTTCATTCTGATCGGTATCTTCATTTTTTACATGGCACAGCGCAACGGCTGCCGCGTGCAAAGACGGATGAGCGCACATGATGCCAAACCCATGAAGGGCATGAACCTGCAACTCATCGCCGGTGCCATGGCGACTGGCAGCATCTGTCTTGCCATTGGTATGTGGTTGATCGAAATGCCTGACAATTAAGTCAGGCCAATCCCGCTAAAAAAGCGGCTCAGCTTTCTGCTGGTGCAACCTTTTTCTCGGCCATTAATTCGCCTAATTCGCCAGCTTCATACATTTCCATCATGATGTCGCTACCGCCAACAAATTCGCCTTTGACATAAAGCTGGGGGATGGTGGGCCATTCGGAAAATTCCTTAATGCCCTGACGCACTTCCATGTCCTGAAGGACATCGACGGATTCAAAGCCGACGCCCAGATGTTCCAATATCGCAACCGCTTTGCTGGAAAATCCGCATTGCGGAAAAAGCGGCGTGCCCTTCATGAACAATACGACATCACTGGATTGGACCATGGTATCAATTTTTGCATTTACGGCGTCATTCATCTTCATTCTCCTTTTGGGGTGCAGGCTGCAATCCGGCCTAGCCGGGCACTCCAGTAGTCAGCTGCAACGCGTGCAGCTCTCCACCCATTTTACCTTTGAGAGCCGCATAGACGGCCTGATGTTGTTTGACCCGGTTCATACCAGCAAATGCCGGTGCCAACACTTTGGCCGCATAATGATCCCCGTCACCGGCAAGATCCTGAATTTCGACCATCGCGTCCGGAAAGGCTTCCAATATCATTGCCTTAATGTCGTCACTCGCCATTGGCATTGTATATGTTCCTATGTAGCTGTTTCAATAAACTGGCGCCGCGCTTCGACCATTTTGTCGGTTAGCGCGGTGCGAATACCAGCATCGTCAATCTCGACCCCAGCAGAGGTTAAATCACCAAGCAGCTTGCGAATAACATCTTCATCGCCAGCTTCTTCAAAGTCCGCCTGCACGACCGATTTCGCGTAGGCGTCGGTTTCTTCCGACGTCAGATTCATTTTCTCTGCAGCCCACTCGCCTAGCAAACGATTGCGGCGAGCGGTAATTTTGAACTGAAGTTCTTCATCATGTGCGAATTTCGCTTCAAATGCTTTTTCGCGATCATCAAAACCACTCATAATATTTCCTTATCGGCATTGATCCCCTGTTGGATCATATTTCATAGAAATAGGTACTGGTTGCATGTCCAGCAAGGGCCAATTCCCTTTAGTCTGCAACTTTCACGACCAATTTGCCCATCGCACCGCGATCTGCCATTTTTTGAATCGCTTTTCCGGCGTCCGCAAAGTCAAAAACTTCTGACACACGTGGTTTGATCATACCCTGTCCCCAAAGCTTGAACAGCCGGTTCACGTGCGACCGATTGCCTGCTGGATCGCGCGCAGCGTAAGCGCCCAAGAAAACTCCACAAACGTCACATGATTTGAGCAATGTCAGGTTCAGCGGCAATTTCGCGATTCCAGCTGGGAAACCAACCACCAGGAAACGACCTTCCCAAGCAATGGACCGAACAGCAGGTTCACTATAGTCGCCGCCAACCGCATCATAAATAATATCCGCGCCATCGGGGCCTACGGCTGCTTTAAACTGCGCTGCCAGAGCTTTGGACTCATCTTTGTCAAAAGGCGCGCGGCCATAAACGACGGTTTCGTCAGCACCAGCGGCTTTGGCAAATTCTGCTTTCTCTTCGGACGAGACAGCAGCGACAACACGCGCACCAAAGGCTTTGCCCAGTTCAACCGCAGCGATGCCAACGCCGCCAGATGCGCCAAGCACCAATAGTGTATCGCCTTCTTTGATATGACCCCGATCAACCAGAGCGTGAATAGACGTGCCGTAAGTCATCAAGAGAGCAGACGCGTCTTCAAAACTGACGGAATCGGGAATTTTAAAAACGCTGTTATAATCAGCTGCAACTTTCTCAACCAAACCGCCATGGCCGGTGGCGGAAGCTACACGGTCACCAACTTTCAAGCCGGTAACGCCTTTGCCTACCTCTGCGATAACACCGGAAACCTCGCTGCCGGGAGCGAAAGGCCGGGGCGGTTTAAACTGATAGAGATCCTGAATGATCAGGACATCAGGATAGTTGATCGCACATGCTTTTACATCGATGACCACCTGCCCCTCGCCAGCAACCGGATTATCAACCTCCAGCATTTCCAGGCTATCAGGGCCACCCACTTTTGTGGACATTAATGCTTTCATAATTTCATCCTCTTTCCTGTAATCTCGTCAGCTCTGCTCAGGCAGCAACTGGTCTAAGCCAAGCTTGTTCAGCATCGACCCTGTTTTCATGAGTTTTTATGGCGTCCGACTTTGCCATTGTCAGGTCTATTTCATCTAGACCGTTCATCAGACATTGTTGCCGAAACGGGTCCATCTCGAAAGTGAAGCGATCCTGAAATGGTGTGGTGACACTCATGCTTTCCATATCAATGGTGATCGGATCGGTTTTTGCAACTTCCATCAAACGATCAACTGCTTCTTGTGGCAGCGGGATCGCCAACAACCCATTTTTAAACGCGTTACTGGAGAATATGTCCGAAAAACTCGGTGCAATAATCGCTTTTATGCCCATGTCATCCAGCGCCCAAGCGGCATGTTCACGGCTTGACCCACATCCGAAATTATCGCCCGCGATAAGGATGGACGCGCCAGCATATTCGGGATCGTCAAAAATATTACCTTCTTGCTTGCGAATAGTTTCAAATGCGCCCTCGCCCAAGCCTTCGCGTGAAATGGTTTTTAGCCATGCCGCGGGAATAATCACATCGGTATCGATATTTTTCCGGCCAAAGGGAATCGCGCGGCCTTCCACTTTGCTAACAGGTTTCATTCTGCGCCCTCTTCATCTGCATCATCGACGGGTTCATTTTCATAGCGGGTACCCGGCTTTGGTTTTGGTGTCTTAAATTCATCCAATGTGCGCATTTTATGACGACCGGCATAAATAAGCGCCGCAGCCAAAGCCGCCGAACCGACAGCAGCGCCCACTTTGACACCAGTCGACCATTTGTCGTTCTTTTCGCCAGCGTCAATATGGTCTGTGCCTTTATCCTCAGGCCCTTTTTTATCGTCTGTCATATCTAAATCTTATCCTATTAATTCTCGAACGTCTGTCAGTTTGCCCGTTACAGCAGCCGCAGCAGCCATGGCCGGAGACATAAGATGGGTTCTAGCACCCGGGCCCTGACGACCAACAAAATTGCGATTGGACGTAGATGCACAACGTTCACCAGATGGCACCTTATCCGGGTTCATACCAAGGCAGGCTGAACAGCCCGGTTCCCGCCATTCAAATCCGGCAGCAGTAAAGATCTTGTCCAATCCTTCTGCTTCCGCCATTGCTTTAACGAGGCCTGATCCCGGAACTACGATCGCCCATTTCACACCATCCGCCTTTTTGCGTCCGTCCAGCACTTTAGCAGCAGCGCGCAAATCCTCTATCCGGCTATTGGTACAGCTGCCGATAAAGATATTTTCAACCGTAACGTCGGCCAAGGCCTGACCAGAGGTCAACCCCATATATTCCAGTGATTTGCGAGCAGCATCCTGTTTGGCAGGATCGGCAAAGCTTTCTGGTGCTGGCACATGGCCAGTAACAGCGACAACATCTTCCGGGCTCGTCCCCCAGGTAACAGTTGGCACAACATCGGCTGCCTGAATCGTAACCGATTTATCAAAGCGCGCGCCTTCATCGGTCGGCAGCGTTTTCCAATAAGCGACCGCTTCATCCCAATCGGCCCCTTTGGGCGCCATGGGGCGGCCTTTCAGATAAGCGAACGTCTTGTCATCCGGCGCAATTAAACCAGCGCGCGCGCCACCTTCTATCGACATGTTAGATACCGTCAGGCGGCCTTCAATCGACATTTTCTCAAATACTTCACCGCGATATTCGATAACATGGCCAGTTCCGCCCGCTGTGCCTATCACGCCAATGATGTGGAGGATCAAATCCTTGGGGCTAATTTCGGGGCCAAGCAGACCTTCCACCCGGACTTCCATCGATTTCGAGCGCGATAACTGCAAAGTTTGCGTCGCAAGCACATGTTCGACTTCGCTCGTACCAATGCCAAATGCCAGCGAACCCAAAGCGCCATGCGCCGCAGTATGGCTGTCCCCGCAAACCAAAGTGGTACCCGGCAAGGTAAATCCCTGTTCCGGTCCGATCACATGGACAATGCCCTGCTCTGCATCACTCGCACCAATATATTTAATCCCGAATGCGGGCGCATTGGCTTCCAAAGCTTCAAGCTGCGCTGCGCTTTGTGGATCGGCAATGGGGATTTTTTTTCCATTTGCATCAAGGCGCGCCGTGGTCGGCAAATTATGATCAGGAACAGCCAGCGTCAAATCCGGGCGCCGAACCTTGCGTCCCGCTTTACGAAGTCCTTCAAAAGCCTGCGGGCTCGTGACTTCGTGGACCAGATGCCGGTCAATATAGATAAGCGCCGTGCCATCGTCACGCTGGTCTACGACATGCGCGTCCCAGATTTTCTCATACAAGGTTTTTGCTTCGGTCATGCCGTGTCTATATCATCCTTTTTACCAATATGGTGCTTCGTTTACCTACATCAATTGTCTGTGCAAGTCAGAAGTGACTTCAAAAGCCGCATCGAAAGGCGTATCTTCGTCATATGAACATTTTCGCAATCATAACCACGATACTCGCCTCCGTCATCGCGATGGAATGTATCGCGTGGGGCGCTCATAAATATATCATGCACGGTTTCGGCTGGGGATGGCACCGCGACCACCATGAGCCCCATGATAAGGCGATTGAGAAAAATGATCTTTACGGCATTGCCGGAGCCATAATGAGCATTTCGATGTTTGTGATTGGCAGTCCGATGATCATGGGCAGTTCCGCATGGGAACCTGGCACATGGATCGGGCTAGGCATATTATGCTACGGGATCATCTATACCTTGATCCACGACGGTCTGGTGCATCAGCGCTATTTCAAATATGTGCCCAAACGCGGCTATGCCAAGCGATTGGTTCAGGCACATAAGCTGCATCACGCCACCATCGGTAAGGACGGCGGCGTGAGCTTTGGCTTTGTCTTCGCCCGTGATCCCACCAAACTAAAGGCCGAATTAAAGGTGCAGCGCGAAACCGGACAGGCTGTGGTCAGAGAGTCCGCAAGCGCGGTTTGAAGCCGCCCAGCGCCGCAAAAGCAGACACTAACCCGCGAGCGCGAATACAACCGGGCCGCCCAGCTCAATCGCTTTCTTATAGGCAGCCCGTGCCATCATCCGCTTGCCATAATCCATGGATGCAGGACGATTGGCGAGCATCCCTGCCGCCAAAGCAAGTTCGATTACATAAGTGATATTGATATCAGCGCCGGTAAACCCGTCGCCCACTAGAAATTCACGGTTGTCGATATGATGTTCAACATAGTCCAGCAGCTTGACGACTTCCCCTTCGATAAAAGGCGCATAGCCGTCACCTAATCCGCCGAAACGGGGCCCAAGCATCTGCATAATCACCGGATTGGCCAAGGTGCCTTCTGCAAAATGCAACCATTCGAGATATTCGGCCCGATCTTTTGAACCCGGCGCAGGGGCTAATCGCCCTTCTCCATATTGTTCCAGAATATATTCTATTATCGCGCCCGATTCCATCATAAGATGATCATCAATAATCACCGTCGGGGCCTTTGCCAGCGGATGAATCGCGGCAAGGTCAGCCTGCGCGCGCATGGTTTCGGGATGCCGCTGATGCCGCACCATTTCATATTCCAGACCGAGTTCCTCCAGCAGCCAAATGATGCGTGTCGAACGGCTATATTCCAGATGGTGCAGTTTGATCATGGGCTATGCTCCTATGGGGTTTGAACAATTTTCTGTTCTACAACGTAGATACAGTTAATCGCACAAACAACAAAACAATGCTCACCGCACGGAACTATTCTGCATTGCCGCGCCGCGCATAATAACGCAGCACGGCGATTCAAAATCAATGTCCGATGATGCCCAGGCTTTCAAACGGCCGTTCATTCTCGCTATATTTTTCGACCAATGTTGCACTGGCTTCATTCATACCGATGAGTTCGACTGTCTTGCCTTCATTCTTGAGCCGGTCGACAATCTTATCAAGTATACCAGTGGCCGAGATATCCCAGAAATGCGCGTCGTGAACATCAATAACTACGGTATCAATGCCTTCTTCATTAAACTCCATCGCTTCATAAAGCATATCGACGGAACCAAAGAATATCTGACCCGCAAAAACGTAACGGTGCGTTGTTCCTTCGACAACATCCTGAATCGTGACGAGTTGACGCACTTTCCAGGCGAAGAATATACCTGACAGCAATACACCGGTCAGTACACCGATGGACAGATCATGGGTTGCAACCACCATGACCACAGTAGCAATCATGACGACATTGGATGGCCATGGATGGTGGGTAATTTCGGTAAAGCTTTTCCAGCGGAAAGTGCTGACAGCAACAAAAATCATAACAGCAACCAACGCGGGCATTGGAATTTGCGCCACAAGCGGCCCTAGACCGACAATCAGCACCAGCAACATAACGCCAGCGACAAAGGTCGAAAGACGCCGCCGACCGCCGGATTTAATGTTGATCACCGATTGACCGATCATCGCACAGCCGCCCATGCCGCCGATCCAGCCGGTCACGAAATTGGCAATACCCTGACCATAGGTTTCGCGTTTCTTATCGCTACGCGTTTCCGTCATATCATCGACAATCGATGCGGTAAGCAAGGATTCGAGCAGGCCGACAGCCGCCATCGCCAAAGAATAAGGTGCGATAATCGCCAATGTTTCCCACGTAATCGGGATTTGCGGAATATGAATCCACGGCAGACTGTTCGGCAATTCACCCATATCACCCACGGTCGATACGTCCGCTTTAAAATAGATGCTGACAGCGGCAAGCACGATAATCGCCGCCAATGGGGACGGCACCCAGCTTGTCAGCTTTGGCAAACCATAGATAATCGCAAGACCGGCAGCGACCATAGCATAGGTCTGCCACGTAAAGGCTTCGCCGGTCAGTTGCGGCAATTGCGCCATGAAAATCAGGATCGCGAGCGCATTCACAAAGCCGGTAATCACCGACCGGGAAACAAAACGCATCAACAGGTCAAGTCGCAGCAAGGCGGCTATGGCTTGAAAAATCCCCATTAAGATGGTCGCCGCAAAAAGATATTCCACGCCGTGATCGCGCACCAACGGAACCACCAGCACCGCCACCGCAGCAGTCGCCGCGCTGATCATGCCCGGCCGTCCGCCGACCATGGATATAATCACAGCGATCGAGAAACTGGCATAAAGCCCTACACGCGGATCAACACCTGCAATGATTGAAAAGCCGATAGCTTCAGGAATCAGAGCGAGCGCCACGACCAGACCGGCCAAAAATTCGGTTTTCGGATTGGATAGCCAGTCGCGTTTAAAATCGCTGTGTAATGCCATAATATAGCTCTCCCCCCGGATGGAATTTTAGATCAATTGCTGCAATGCGGCATCATTTAGCGCGGCCATGAACTATTGATTTGCACCCGTCAAGCATCGCGCAGCCTGCTCCACACGCCACAGAGAACATAAATTTTTAACAGCGTTCCAAACTAAACCGGCACTCTTAAATCGTCAATTATAGAAGCACTCGCGGCTATTTCTTCTTCATGGCTGATTTCGCGATGCGCTTCGGCCAAGGCTTCCGCTTCCCAAATCTGCATCGCGGGGTGCGCGATAATATAATCGACCCAAGCGCGGCCTTTGGCCCCGATATCGAGGTCAAATGTCCGCACGCGATAAGCGACCGGCGCATAAAAGGCATCAACCGCTGTAAAGCGATCACCAGCCAACCACGGACCATCGAAATTATCCCAGCCTTCTGCAAATAATTCGCTGATCCGGTCCAAATTGCGCTGAAGCGGCGCGTCAACCTCATTCAGCTTGGCACGAACCCCGATATTCATCGGGCATTGATCGCGCAGCGCCGCAAAGCCGCCATGCATTTCGGCGACCGCACAGCGCGCCCATGCCCGCGCTTTTTCGTCCACGGGCCAAACGCCCTTATGCCGCTCGGCAAGATATTCGACAATCGCGAGGGAATCCCAAATCGTACGGTCCTCGTCCTGCAAGCAAGGAACTTGCCCGTTTGGTGCAAATTCCCGAAACCGCTCGAAATTATCTTCTTCAAAATAGATAATTTCATTTTTAAATGGAATTTTGAGAGCAGACATTAGCATCCATGGCCGCAGCGACCAGCTGGAATAGTTACGATTGGCGGTAATCAACGTGTAGGTCATTCATGCCTCTTTCTCGCTCGGACGCACTTAATCATATCGGCCATATCATATTTACGTGCCGCTGCGCCCAAAAAATCGGGCGCGATTTCTGACCGAAACTTAATGCGGGAAGCATTGCCGATTCTGTCCAGTGATGCCATAGGCGCAGCCATGCTATATGATCTCGCACGCCCGTTTATTTTCGCTCTGGAAGCAGAGAAAGCCCATGGTCTGACTATCGCCGGATTAAAGGCATTGCCCTTGGGGGCGGCGCCCAAATCCGATTCCGTACTGGCCACCACGGTCGCTGGTCTGGATTTCACCAATCCGATTGGCATGGCGCCCGGTTTTGACAAAAATGGCGAAGTGCCTGATGCCTTGATCCGTATGGGCTTTGGCTATGCCGAGGTCGGCACGCTGACACCGCGCGCCCAGCCGGGCAATCCCAAGCCACGTATATTCCGGCTTCCCGAAGACAAGGCAGTGATCAACCGCTTGGGCTTTAACAATCAGGGTCAGGAAAAAGCTACGCCGCGCTTGAAACGGATGCGCGGACGCATGGGTGACGGCGTGCTGGGCATTAATATCGGTGCCAATAAGGATAGCGAAGACCGGATTGCTGACTATGTTATCGGCGTCAAAAATATGGCGCCCCTCGCGGACTATCTGACAGTCAATATCTCCTCACCCAATACGCCGGGTCTAAGAGCGCTTCAGGACAAGGGCGCGCTAGAAGAATTGCTCGCGGCGGTCATGCAGGCACGCGGGACTTCCAAAGTGCCGGTATTCCTGAAAGTCGCGCCCGATCTGGAACCAGCGGATATTGACGATATTGTCGATGTCAGCATGAAACAGAAAATAGATGCGCTCATCATTTCTAACACAACTATCACGCGACCTTCCCTGATTTCCTCGAATAAAGAGGAAACCGGTGGTCTGTCGGGCGCACCCCTGAAAGACTTGGCCCTGCAAAGGCTAAAGGATTTTCGCAAGGCAAGCGGCGGAAAGATTCCGCTTATTGGAGTTGGCGGCATCGCCAATGCCGCAGATGCCTATGAACGCATCCGCGCCGGGGCGTCTCTGGTGCAGCTCTATACCGCCATGATATATGAGGGCCCGGCCATGGCCCGCGCCATGAGCTGCGGGCTGGCCCGGCTTTTGAAGCAGGATGGATTTTCGTCCGTCGCCGCAGCTGTGGGGGCTGACGACGTATAGGGGGGAATATAGGGGAGCTAGGGGGGAATATAGGGGAGCGACAAATGATTTGCTAAAAAGGCAAGCCATCCATAAAACTTGACGCCATGAAAAGACTCCTAGCTTTATTCGCTTTTTCCCTGCTCACGCTCTTGGTCGTTCCGGCCAACGCCCAAAATGCAGGCACGGCTGCCTCCGCACATCCAGAAGCCACCAAAGCGGGTTTTCAAATATTGCAAGCAGGCGGGTCTGCCAGCGATGCGGCCATGGCGATGATGTTGGTACTAACGGTCGTCGAACCGCAATCGAGCGGCATTGGCGGCGGCGGATTCTTGGTGCACCATGACGCGAAAAGCGGCTGGATGGAAACAATTGACGGACGAGAAATGGCTCCTGCAACGGCAAATGCAGACCGTTTCCTGGACAAAGATGGTCAACCTATGGATTTTCTAGCGGCAGCACCCGGCGGCAAATCCGTCGGTGTTCCCGGCAATATGCGGCTGATGGAAATGGCCCATAAAAAATGGGGCAAGCTGCCTTGGGAAAAACTGTTTGAGCCCGCTATCAAACTGGCCGAACAAGGTTATGCGGTCAGCGCGCCACAATATGACTGGATGAAACGGCTTGAGAAGCTCTGGGTCAATTTCCCAGAAATGCAAAAGCTTTACTGGCGCAATGGCGCGCCTGCGCCGCGCGGTACTATCATCAAAAATCCTGAACTTGGCAAGTTGCTGCGCGAACTCCAGGCAGGCGGGGCCGATGCTTTTTACACCGGCAAGACCGTCCAAGCGATTACCGATGCTGTCGCTAATGCACCGAGCAACCCGTCCACCCTGACCGAGCAGGATTTCGCCAATTACAGCGCTATATTGCGCCAGCCGGTTTGCTCCAGCTACCGCGAATATCGCATCTGCGGTATGGGGCCGCCCTCTTCGGGTGCGACAACCGTTCTTCAGATTTTAGGCTCAATCGAACGATTTGATATGGGCGCGCTCTATGAAAAAGACCCAGCCCGTGCATGGCATGTCATCGGGGAAGCCATGCAGCTCGCCTATGCAGACCGTGAAAAATATCTCGCTGATCAGGATTTTGTCTCTGTTCCCGTCGCTGGCCTGATCGACAAAAAATATCTCGCCAAACGCTCGCAATTGATCGCTTTGCAAGGCACGCGGCCGCAATTGCCGGGGATCGAGACTTATCCCGCAGGTAATCCTCCCGGAGCCGTACCGCGCACAGCCGCCATTTCATCGGAAGTGGCGGGAACAACCCATTTCACCGCTGTTGATCGCGAAGGCAATATTGCCAACATGACCTCGACCGTGGAAGGCCCCTTTGGCAGCCAGTTGCTGGCCCGCGGCATGGTACTGAACAACGAACTGACCGATTTCACCTTCGCGCCGGAAAAAGACGGCGCGCCGGTGGCCAACCGTGTGCAGGCGGGCAAACGCCCCCTCTCGTCCATGTCTCCCACCATTGTCTATAATGCGAAGGGCGAGCCCATTCTCGCTCTGGGGTCCGCTGGCGGAAAGCGTATCATCATGCATGTAACCAAGACCCTTATCGGTGTTCTTGATTATGGATTGCCGCTCAAAGACGCGATGGCGCTGCCCAATATCTTTTTCGGAGGATCGGGCCTGCTCATCGAAAATGGCAGCGACCTGGTGAAGCTACAGCCCGACTTAGCGCGGCTGGGACATATTGTAGTGACAACCAATCTGCCATCGAAGCTTGCCGGTGCACAAAAAACAGACAAGGGCTGGGTCGGTGCGGTCGACCCGCGCAGTACAGGTGAAGCGGTCAGCGAACTGCCTTAAAATCCGGCTTTTCTTAGGCGACGTCCATAAGCCATTGCCCGAAACTTTTATCCGCGCTAGCCTGTGACCACATAAGGACTTGCCACTAATCGGGCTGGTCGCACGAGAGGGTAATTTAGTGTCGGCGAAAAAAACAAAGAACCGCTATCTCGAATTTGACGGGTTTCCGAATCTGGTTTCCATGTTTTTCCAGCGTGCTGCCGAAGGCGGAGACAAACCATTTTTAAACGTCAAGATAGACGGTGAATGGCAAGCCACCAGCTGGGCCGAGGCTGCGCGGCAAGTAGCAGCGCTCGCCAAATCTTTCAAGAGAATCGGTTTAAACCCCGGTGACCGTGTCATGCTGGTATCGGACAATTGTCCGCAATGGTGCATTGCCGACCTTGCGATCATGGCCGCGAAATGCATCACTGTTCCAACTTATACGACCAACACACCGGGCGACCATCAGCATATTTTGGACAATAGCGGCGCAAGGGCCGTCATTGTGTCCAACCAGAAGCTGGCACAAAATCTTATCCCGTCCGTCATAAAATCATCGGATGCGGATATCGTTATCGGCATGACCGATCTTCGTATTGGCCAATCCGGCGGATTTGACATCCACCAATGGAATGACCTGATCCACGGCAGCGATGGAGACGTCGCAGAAGTGACGGCGCAGGCGGCAGACATAAAACGCGACGACGTTGCTTGTATCATCTATACCAGCGGAACAGGCGGCAAACCGCGCGGCGTGATGCAGCCCCATGGCGCGATCCTGCATAATGTTAAAGGTCCGGCGGAAGTGATCGAGAGTGACTTTGGCTGGGATGACGAAGTCTTTCTGTCTTTTCTACCGCTCAGCCACGCTTATGAGCATAGCGCCGGACAATTTTTTCCCATCGGACTGGGTGCAGAGATTTTCTATTCCGAAGGGCTGGAGAAACTCGCGTCGAATATCGAGGACGTCAGGCCGACCATCATGGTCGTCGTTCCGCGACTATTTGAAGTGCTGCGTCAGCGGCTGATTAAAACGGTCGAGAAACAGGGTAAAATGCCTAATTATCTACTCGGCAAAGCAGTGGCCATGGGCGCACGGCAGGCGAATGGTAAAAAGCGGGTGCGCGACAAGCCGATGGATATATTCCTGAACAAAACGCTTCGCCCTAAAGTACAACAGCGCTTTGGTGGACGGATCAAAGCCATGGTTTCCGGAGGGGCACCGCTTAATCCGGAAATTGGCGTTTTTTTCCAGTCGCTGGGGCTGACATTGCTGCAAGGCTATGGCCAGACCGAGTCCGGCCCGATTATCGCGTGCAACAGACCGCGCACGGGGTTAAAAATGGACACAGTCGGCCCGCCGATGATCGATACCGAAGTAAAAATTGCCGAGGATGGCGAAATATTGGTGCGCGGCGAGCTAGTCATGAAAGGCTATTGGCGTAACAAAGCCGAAACTGATCGGGTCATTATCGACGGCTGGTTACATACCGGAGATATCGGCTTGATCGACAAAGCGGGGCGGCTCGCGATTACCGATCGCAAAAAAGACCTGATCGTCAATGATAAAGGCGAAAATGTCGCGCCGCAAAAGGTCGAAGGCATGCTGACTCTGCAGCCGGAAATCCTGCAGGCGATGATTGCCGGCGACAAACGGCCCTATATGGTCGGCCTGATCGTGCCCGACCCCGAATGGGCGCTAGAATGGTCCCGCACGCAAGGCATGACCTATGACTTCCTGAAATTACAGGCAAATCCCGCCTTTAAATCCGCAGTTGGAATCGCCGTTGATCGGGTGAATAAAAGCCTGTCCGTGACTGAAAAGGTCCGGCGATTTGAATTTTCCGATGAACCTTTCGCAATCGAGAATGAAGAATTGACACCGAGCATGAAAATCCGGCGCCATGTCATTCGCGAACGCTATCAGGACCGGCTAGCCGCGCTTTACAAAAAATAGGCTCGCGTCTCAGCTGCCATGCAAACTTAATCTTCTATTTTGGTATAAGGCACAAAATTACTGAACGAACAGCTGTCGACGAACATATTATTGGTCAAATCTTTAACTTGTGCGATCTCTCCGCGACAAAGCTGCGAAGATGACTTGCGTGTCACCAATGTGTTACGATCAACATTTCTGCATCCACCATAGGGTTCATTCACATAGATGGTCTTTGAGTTGCCGCTACTACTATAGATCAGATATTTGTCACCAACGACGGTCATATTCCTCTGATCATTCCGGTTGATGCAACTCACCGGTTTTCCGGCTGTACGACCAGCGACAATCTTGTCAAACTTGGCCTGTTCCTTTTCGCTCAGCTTGACTTCAGTAGTGCCGCTGTGCGCCGCTGGGGCTGCGAGCATCAACGCCAGAGGCAATGCAAAAATAATTTTACGCATGCGAATTCTCCTTTGATGTCCCCCATCAATGCGGCAGAATATCATAAATCGAGAAAAACCGAAATCCGTAACTAGAACGCATCCTTGGCTATACGCCGCTCGGCCAATATCTCGGCAGTCGCCGCCCGCATGAATGGGTTAGTTGCGGCTTCCAGCGCAATGGTCGTCGGGACAGTGGCCTCACCTTTCGCGCGGGCTGCCAAAACCGCCTCCATCCGCTTTTTCAGCGCCTCATTATCCGGTTCTGCGACTAACGCATATTCGCCGTTGGACTGGGTATATTCATGGGCACAATAGACCATAGTATCGCCGGGCAATTTGGAAAGTTTTCGCATATTGTCAAACATTTGTGCCGCCGTACCTTCAAACAGGCGGCCACAACCCATTGCAAATAACGTGTCACCAACGAACACAGTTTTTTCGTCGGAAAAATGAAACGCGATATGCCCGGCCGTATGCGCCGGTACGTCAATGACATCGGCTATAACATTTCCCAAACGGACCAGATCGCCCTCTTTTACCAATGTTTCCAGCGTCGGAATACGATCCTTTTCCGCTTGCGGTCCGACGATATGGCATCCTGTCGCTTGCTTAATTTCGGCATTGCCGCCCGTATGGTCAGGATGCCAATGCGTGTTCCATATCTGGGTGATATTCCAACCGCGCTTTTCGGCTTCCGCCAGCACCGGTTCAGCCACAGCAGGGTCGACGACCATCGTTTCTTTGGACGCCGGTTCGTGAACCAACCAAACATAATTGTCGGACAATACGGGGATGCGGATAATTTCAAGCATGGTGGAATGTTTACGCCGCTCATTATTTGCTGTCGAGGGTTAACCGCAAAATAACCATTTTACGTTACGTGACAAAGACTTAGACGAATGGAATTTTGGGAAGGTTTGCACATTGCGCTTATTGGCCATAATTTTGGCATTTATAATTTTTGGATTTACGCCGCTTTTGTCCAACCCTGTCCACGCTGCGGTTCCGCTGTCTGACGAGCTATGCACCTATGGCACATCCAAAAATATTTCGATAAACGACATTCTGAAGATTAAAAATAAATTTGATTGTTCGGACCGGAAATACGCGTTTACGGGGTCGCGTGTCTGGGTAAAAATTCCTTTTAGAGATCAGGACATAGCAAAAGGCACAGTTGAAGTGCAGGGCGATAATAATGGCTTAACATCCATGGCCATACACTCTGTTCTAGACGACGGTAGCGTGAAATCGGTTAGCTATTCGGAGCGCGCAATCGTAGACAGCTGGCGTCCCAAAGGTCATTACGGCTTGCCTGTGCCCGGATCCGAAGTCCCGGGCATCCGCAAAAAAATCAAGAATATCTATATTGTTATCGACAACCCCAAAATTATCAGTTCGATTTCACTGATCCAGTTGGCCTCTAAACGGATCTGGGACAATCTCAAATTACCACTATCCGCCATGTTCGGACTTTTGTGTGGCATGGCAATCATGCCGTTCATCTACAACGTATTTTTTTACGGAGCGCTGCGCCACAGCTTCATGTTGTGGCACAGCCTAATGATCGCCGGAACAGTGGTTTATACGTTCAGCTCCTCTGGCCTGATCTTCATTGCCTTTCCCGACACGAATCTAACGATAAAATTCCTTCTTAACTATTGGACCTTGGCTATTGCTGTTGCTGCCAGTGGGTTTTTCTTGGTCCGCTTTGTAGAACGCGGGAAAATCGCCGATTGGTTACAGCCGATTATTTTCGTCTCTGCGATGATACCGGTCTTTGTAACCGCGATATTTCTTCGGTTTGATGAAGGATATGAGTTATATGCGCGTGACTATTATCACGCGTCCTTCCTGCCCTATATTGCCGTAATAGCCTATACAATGGTCCACGCGGTACGCCGCGGCAGCAAAGCCATCTGGTTCCAGATCGCGGCATGGACTCCGATTTCACTATTTGCCTTAGACCGAATCGCCCGCGGCCTGAACCTCTACGTCGGGTTTCCCGAGCTTGACTATGGTCTCTATTTCGCGCTTGTGCTTGAAACGATCATATTGGCTTTCGGTGTCGCCAACCGGATATTACAATTACGCCTCAGGCACGAAAATACCATGCGGAAGCAGGTTGAGCTGACAATATTAGCGGAGACCGATGGCCTTACCGCAATTGGCAACCGCCGTGCGTTTGAAAAAGCGTTTCAGATCAATTTGAACGACCGTAGCTATGGTCATTTGGCCATTTTAGACATTGATTACTTCAAGCGCGTCAATGATTTATACGGGCATGAAGTTGGCGATGATGTGTTACGTATAGTCGGCAAGGAACTTGCAAAATCGCGTCATTTTTCTGCCCGGATTGGCGGAGAGGAATTTGCCCTGCTCCTGAGCAATAACAGCGACGACAACCGCAAGGGAAACCCGGCAGCACAGCTCACCGCAATATGTGAAAATTTAATCAAGGCAGTTCATCAACAGATGCCGACCATCAAACAACCCGTCACATTTTCCGTTGGCGTGACAGCGATTCCCAAACGAGCATCGTTACGTGCGGTGATGGCGATAGCCGACAAGCGGCTTTACAGTGCCAAAAATAACGGTCGCAATCAGGTTGTCAGTTTTGACTTATCCGACATGAGAGCAAAATTTGGGTCAGATTCAGCTGCCGCGTAGGCCTTTCAAAAACCTACCACTCGCCGATATTTTCCATACTCGCCCAAGGTTCCTGCACTGGCAAATTATCACCGGCCTGCAATAGTTCCACCGAGATATTATCGGGGGACCGGACAAAGGCCATGCGCCCATCGCGTGGCGGACGGTTGATCGTCACACCGGCATCCATCAATGTCTGACAGAGCGCATAAATATTATCGACGCTATACGCCAAATGGCCAAAATTGCGGCCGCCATCATAATCTTCGACGCTGCCGTCTTCATTGGGCCAATTATGAGTAAGCTCAACCTCTGCAACGTCCTTTTGCCCCGGTGCAGCGAGGAATATTAGCGAAAAGCGCCCCTCTTCGCTATCATAACGGCGGACTTCTTCGATACCCAGCAGATTGAAAAATTTAATCGTCGCATCGACATCGGTGACGCGCAGCATCGTATGTAGATATTTTATCGGCATCGGGAAAACTCCATTCATCTCTATTCAGAAACGGTTCATCGCAGATACGGCACATCCGAACCGGGTCGATAGAGACAGTTTAGATGGCTTGGAACGCGAGGGAAAGATTAATGGCAGATAATATTGAAGGCACAAGATTTTTGGACAAAAAGAATAATGTCATGCTGGTCAGCGCGAGCTTGCTGACCATCGGCCTAATCGCGGGTGGCTATTTGTTGGGCGACGGATTGCTCCGTTCCAAAATGGCCGATCGCAGCGTTACGGTGCGGGGGTTGGCAGAGCGGGAAGTGACCGCTGATCTCGCAACCTGGACGATCGCTTATAGCGCGCAAAGCAGCAATCTTGCCGCCGCGCAGGCCGACATCGATCAGGATACCGCCGCGATCGGAAAATTTTTCACCGAGCTCGGCTTTAAAGCCGATGCATTGAAACCCACCGGCGCCAATGTGAACCAATATTCGAATAATGGCATTCCCCAATATACGATCCGCCAACGCCTCTCTTTGCGCACGAACGATATTGATAAAGCGCAGGCCGCCGTTGCGCGGCAATTTGATCTGGTCCGCCGCGGCGTAGTGCTGGAGGATGGATCGGGCATGAGCTACACCTTCACCAAGCTTGACGAGATTAAACCGGAGATGGTCGCAGCCGCCACAAAAGATGCCCGCAAATCCGCTGAACAATTTGCTAAGGATAGCGGCACCGATGTCGGGGGGATTAAATCTGCCACCCAAGGCTATTTCTCCATCAACTCACGTGACGGTGACGGCGGCGGATACGGTGTAACCGACACGCCCTATAAAAAAGTGCGGGTCGTTACGACGGTGAATTTCTATCTGGATTAACGGGATAACAGGCACAGCAATCTTGATAAAACTGCTAGATTAGCCAGGACAATCGCCCTGCCGCTGCGCATCGATGCTCATAGCTAGTCTGGCAGTTTCACCGTTGTCGGGGTCTTTAATGTCAAACGCCATCGCGCTTTCATAACCTTCGGGGTGGGCTTGTCCGGTCATCTTGATATTCATGTCGCCCTTGCCGGTTCCCTTGCAGGTCATCTCAAGGTTAATCGAGGTGACAGTGCCTTCATCCTTGATCGTATCGCAGTTGCCGCCCAAAGCGCCGGACATTTGCGACGCCGCCTCTTTCCATTGCTGCCCATCATCGCTGCCCTTCATGCAGAATAATCCGCCCGTTCCTCCACCGGCGGCCTGTTCCATCTGAACTATGGTCTGCTTTTTGGCCTTATCGGATAGGCCAGGAAAATCCAGTTCGGTGATTTTGACCGTCTGTTTATACTGGCCCGCCGTCGGACCTTCATCCGCCCCGCTGCATGCTGATAGTGTCAAAGGAACCGCCAGCAGTGGCAGAAGGATTTTATGGATCATAGACAGGGTGCTCTCTGTAATTTTATGCGGCGATAGGATCGCTTGCCGAAAAGATTGAATCAGGCCTGCATATATAACTATTCGGGCGCGGTCGTCACCAGTTGTGCGAGATATTTCTTTGCGGCTTTAGCCGGGCGACTCTCTGCATCGATCTCGACCGCTTTTTCCCAATTCGCCTTGGCTTCTGCGGTGTCGCCCCCATCATAGGCAATATTTCCAGCTTCCAGAGCAATGGCGGGATCGCGCGCCGCAAGCTTTGCCGCCACTGCAATATCAGCTTTTGCCAGCGGCAAGTCACCCATCCGCCGCGCCAATGTCGCAGATAATAGCCAGGCTAAAGGATCTTGCGGTGCCAATTCATGGACTGACGCAAATTCGGATTTCGCAGCATCATAATGGTTCAGCGCAACATGGGCGCGGGCGCGGTCAAGATGCACTTCGCCCTTTTCCAGACCTAGCAAGCTACCCTGAACCAGCGCGGCATTGAGATATTCGAGCGCCTTTTCCGGCTGATCGCCGGCAAGCGCTGCGTTACCAGCCTGCGCCCAGAAATTCGCGACGCGGGGATATTTTGCAATCTCCGCTTCCCGCGCAGCTTCCACAAACGCCGTCGTCGCTGCTGTCCAATTAAATTGCTCAGCATAGGCAAAGCCCAGACAATGGCGCGCCAGAAATCCGCCGCCCTCAATGCGCCACTTATTCGCCTCGACAACGCCGCTCACTGGATCATCGACCGCTAGGTCCACACATTCGTTAAAGCGCACCTCGGTCATCGTCATCGGAACAGACAAATCAGCGGGGGCAGCAAGGGCCAGTGCGAGAGAAATAATCATGACAGCTATCCAAATTCCAGATTCAGGGAAGCCGCGATACCACGTCGATCAAAAGCTCTATGTCCTGATCGCGTGACAAGCGGTGATCGCCGTCCTTTACCAAATGGACCTGCACATCGGCTGAACGCATTTTCTTGGCAATCTCTAACGCATAGGCCCAAGGCACATCATCATCGCCCTGCCCGTGGAGCAGCCGGACCGCGCCATCAAAGGCAATTTCCTTATGCAGCATGCGATTGGCTTCACCCGATTGCCAGAAAATATTGGTCGTGACATAGGGATCATCGCTATATTCGCTATGTTCCTCTAACTTGCCCTCACGCAGGATCGTCATTTTCTGTTCCTGCGTAAAACCCCAGTCGGTAAAATCAGGCGCGGCGGCAATGCCAACCATCGCCTTAACCCGCATCGGCCGGGCGAGAGCAACGAGCAGCATCAACCAACCGCCCATCGAACTTCCCACCAAGGTGATCGAACCAGACGTTAGTTTCTCGATCAAAAACAGCACGTCGTCGCGCCAGTCAGTCAGGCTTTGTTTTTCAAATTCACCGCCGCTCGCCCCGCATCCGGCATAATCGAGCCGCAGCATCGCGCGCCCCTGATCCTTTGCCCATGCGTCGAGCGCCAGCGCCTTGCTGCCCTCCATATCCGACATATAGCCGGGCAGGAAAACCAGCGTGCTACCCTTCACGCCCGGCTTGGCCGCACGATAGCAATAAGCAAGGTCCGCGCTGCCGGGGCGCTGGATATATGAAATTTCGTCGTCCATTTTTCGTTTCCGCTGCTGTTTCGGCCCTCTGCCTACGCAGGAGCGCAGACGACATCAACTCAAACGTGAACTCAAACAGGCGGAGAGCCGTAATAAACAATCCCGAGGCACAGAAACGCCATGACCAGCATGCCGACACCGCTCAACACGGGTTGTTTGATTTTGGGCAACATGGTTGTCAGTTCCGCTGGAGGGGTACCGGTAAATCCCAATTCCCAATGCGGCCGCGCCTTGATACCGTCATCCAGCCCAAAGACATGCGAACCGCCCTTTAATCCGCGATAGACAAGATCGCCAAAATAATAAGCTTCGCTGCGCCATTGATTTTCGAAAAACAGAAATGTCTTGCCGATTGTCTCAATCCGCACCGTTCGTTTGCGCGCACCTTTACCATCGCGGTGCCAGACAGGGAAATCATTGCTCATAACGGATTAATCCATTTGTTGTAGCGAGTTATTCCTTTTTATCATCAATATATTGCGAAAACCTTTCCGTCGCAAAGACCCACTATTCTGGCTGGACTGACATCCTGAAATCGCGGCAAAGGTCTTTCCTACATGATCCCACATAACTGTGGTCGTTATAGTTGACTTGACGCGGCCATGGACTAAGGCAATCAAAAGCCAAGAATAGCTGTTTTCCAAGGTTCCTTGGTGTGAAGAATGTGAAGATTAAGAAAAATAAGAGATAGAACGCCCATGACGAATATGATCAAAATCACCCTTCCCGACGGCAGCGCGCGTGAAGTGGCATCGGGCACTACACCGGCACAGATCGCTGCCGACATTGGGCCGGGCCTAGCCAAGGCTGCTTTGGCCGCGCGCATTGATGGCGAGATTCGCGACATCATGCGGCCTTTGGAAGTGGATACCGAGCTGGCTCTGATCACCTCGCGGGATGAAGACGAAGCACTGGAACTGGCACGTCATGATTTTGCCCATGTGCTCGCTGAGGCGGTACAAAGCCTCTATCCCGGCACGCAAATCACTTTTGGTCCATCCACGGATGACGGCTTCTATTATGACTTTGCGCCTATGGGTGATCCGTTTACGGATGATGATCTGCCCAAGATCGAAGAAGAAATGCGCCGGATCATCAAGGCAGACAAACCGCTCCGCCGCGAAGTCTGGGAGCGCAATGACCTTATCGCGCTTTGGAAAAAGAACGGCGAGACGTTCAAAGCGGAATGGGCCGCCGAGCTTCCCGAAGATGACGAAATTACGGTTTACCGGTCCGGCGACGACTGGATGGATATGTGCCGTGGGCCGCATCTTGCTTCCACCGGCAAGCTGGACCCGCAAGCCTTTCAATTAACGCGCGTATCCGGTGCCTATTGGCGCGGCGATCAGCGCAATCCGCAATTATCGCGCATTTACGGCACCGGCTGGCTCAACAAGAAACAGCTTAATGCCCATCTGATACGGTTAGAAGAAGCCGCCAAGCGCGATCACCGCAAGCTTGGCCAGGAAATGGACCTGTTCCACTTTCAACCCGAAGCGCAGGGGTCGGTATTTTGGCATAGCCAAGGCTATATCATGTGGCGCGAGTTGGAAGCCTATATGCGGCGCAAGCTGGATGCCGCTGATTACAAAGAAGTCAAAACCCCGCAGATCATGGACGCCCGCCAGTGGGAGGCCTCCGGCCATTGGGGCAAATATCGCGAAAATATGTTCGTTGTTCCAGACGAAGTGCCCAGCATTGATGATGATGCACCGGTGATATCAGCCGATGCTGATATGATGGCGCTCAAACCGATGAACTGCCCTGCCCATGTGCTGATTTTCCGTCAGGGGATTAAGAGCTATCGCGACCTGCCGATGCGAATGGCGGAATTTGGCTGCTGCCACCGCAACGAACCACACGGCGCGTTGCACGGATTGCTGCGCGTTCGCCAATTTACGCAGGATGACGCACATATTTTCTGCCGCGAAGACCAGATTGTCGATGAAGTCCGGCATTTCTGTGATTTGCTCGACAGAATTTACAAGGATCTTGGTTTTGAAAGCTATGCGATCAAGCTGGCTCTGCGCCCCGAACAGCGTTTCGGCAGCGATGAAATGTGGGACAAGGCCGAACAGAATTTGCGCGATGCCGTTCAAGAGGCAGGCCGCGATGGCGAAGAATATGCGTGGGAAGAATTGCCCGGCGAAGGCGCTTTCTATTCGCCCAAGCTCGAATTCCATCTCACCGACGCCATTGGCCGGACGTGGCAGTGCGGCACGATCCAGTTGGATTATGTCCTACCCGAACGATTGGATGCCAGCTATATTGGCGAAGATGGCGCGCGCCACCGCCCCGTCATGCTACACCGGGCGATATTGGGAACGTTTGAGCGGTTCCTTGGTATCATGATCGAACATCATGCAGGGCGCATGCCCGCATGGCTTGCCCCGACTCAGGCTGTTGTCGCGACCATCGTCACCGATGCCAATGACTATGCAAAAGAACTGACCGCAAAGCTGAAAGCCTCCGGCATCCGCGTCGAAGCCGACCTGCGTAACGAAAAAATCAATTATAAAGTGCGCGAACATAGTTTGGCGAAAGTGCCGAATATATTGGTGGTTGGCATGCGCGAAGCCGAAGAAGGCAAGGTTGCACTGCGCAAACTGGGGCAGAAAGAACAATTGTTCCTTACTGTGGACGAGGCAGTCGCGCTGTTGAAAGAAGAAGCTCTTGCACCGGATTTAAAGCCGGTTAGCGCTAAATAACCGCTTCTTAATAGTCATGGCCGATAAGGAAATGTGTCAGAATAGAGCAACCGGCAAAACTATGTTATGCCATATAATCATTCTGGCCATTGATCCCAAGGCCTTCAGACATTAAATAGTGAATAGAATTTGCGACCCTTGCGATTTACCGCTATTGGCCGCTGCAATAGACACATTAGGAGTATTTAACATAGCTGCACCACCACGCCGTCCAACACCGCCCGTCAAAGGCGGTCCGCGTTTCAACAATCTGATCATTTCCGATACTGTGCGAGTCATTGACGATAAAGGTGAAAACCTCGGCGTGATGAATACCAGCGAAGCGATTGATCGGGCTAAGGAAGTTGGCCTTGATCTCGTGGAGGTTTCTCCAAACGCTGTGCCACCGGTTGCGAAATATCTGGATGTCGGCAAATTCAAATATGAGGCCCAGAAAAAGGCCAATGCCGCACGTAAAACGCAAAAGGTGCAGGACGTTAAAGAAATCAAGATGCGTCCCAATATCGATAGCCATGATTATATGGTGAAGATGAAGAACGTCACCAAATTTATCGACAATGGCGACAAGGTCAAAGTCACGCTGCGTTTCCGTGGCCGTGAAATGTCACATCAGCAACTCGGTATGCAATTGTTGCAGCGGGTGCAGGAAGACATGAAAGAGACCGCCAAGGTCGAAGCCTATCCCAAATTGGAAGGCCGTCAGATGCTTATGGTGCTGTGCCCTAAATAGACTGGTGTAGGCGATTAACCTGGATGCTTATGTGCAATCCAGACCAAAGCCGCACCCACTATTATGGACGTCAGCGCGATAGCAAATTCGAAATTGTGCGATACCATGGACCTATCCGTTTTATATGCGTTCTGGATGAACGATAACATCACAATAGGACGGCAAAACTAACGGTGGGTTAAATTGACGCGATTTTAATTGGCCGGTGGTCTCTGCGCTAGCCGACCGGTGTCGCGCGATATTGTTTTGGAAAATGGCGTTTAAGATTGGCGACTTTTGGCTTGTCCCAGCGCACAATATAGCCTTGGCTCGGGTTTTTCTGCATGAAATCCTGATGATAGGATTCCGCCGGATAAAAGGCTTTATAGGCTTCAATCTTGGTCACGATCGGGCTTGTCCAATATTTACCTTTGCCAAGCTGCACCAAATAAGCGCGCGCAGCCTTTGCTTGGGCATTGTTCATCGGGACCAGCGCACTACGATAATGTTTGCCGCGGTCCGGACCTTGGGCATTTAACATGGTCGGATCGGTAATGACCGAGAAATATATCTGCATCAACTGGCCATAGCTGACCAAATTAGGGTTATAGACCACCCGCACAGCTTCGGCATGATCGGTTAAACCGGCGCTAACCACATTATAAGATGCGCTACGCTTAGTGCCGCCATGATAGCCCGAAGTTGCGCTGATCACGCCCTTGGTGTGTTCAAATACGGCTTCCACGCCCCAAAAACACCCACCAGCAAAGATCGCGACGGCGCGTTTCCCAGTTTCCGCCGCATCGATTCGCGGTGCCGGAATAATGGTGGCTTGCTCGGCAGCATGCGCCTCACCAATAATCAATTCTGTTGGCGGTAAGGAAGTACTTGTAACTGACCATAAGACAGCTGCGGCAGCGCAGCTAACAACAGCAGTGGTAATTTTGGGAAAGCTAATACTCATATCCAAAGCTCCACTTTTCTTGATTGATTTAACTTCTCACCTTAGCAGCAGCAGTGACCGTAGATGAAAGAGTCTGATTCAGACCCTGCTGATCTTCGGGTGGTTGCATGAAAAATAACATCAACGCGCCCAAGATAAAGCCGCCGCTTAAACTATAGGTCAAATCTGATTTCAAAAAATTGGGCATGATATCTTCCTGCTGTGGTTACCCTGTGTTCGGAGCAATCCCCGAATTGGTTACAGCAATAATATAGGTTGGCTTTCACCGTTGTGAACGAAGTCACAGGGCGATATTCAGTTTTAGCGCGAGAAGTATTTCTTGTGCTGCTGCGAATCGGACTAAGTTAGAGCCGCACAAGCCCGCTGAATTCGCGTGCAAGCTTCTCGCAATATCGTTTCCGATGTTGCGTAGCTTATCCGGAAAGCGGGAGAGAGGCCAAAGGCCCCGCCATGGACCGCCGCAACTTGTGCTTCATCAAGGAAATAACCAATCAGATCCTGATCATTCTCGATTATTTTACCCTTTGGCGTTTTTTTGCCCATCAACTCGCTCGCATCAGGATAGACATAAAAAGCACCTTCCGGCGTCGGACAATTCAGGCCCGGTGTGTCATTTAACATCGAAACCACCAGATCGCGGCGTTTTAAGAACGCGGCATTACGGTCTGCCAGAAAATCCTGAGGACCATTGAGCGCGGCAACCGCAGCGGCCTGAGAAATTGAACAGGGGTTCGATGTCGATTGCGACTGCAACTTGCGCATGGCACTAATGAGCCATTCGGGACCACCGGCGTAGCCAATCCGCCAGCCGGTCATTGCATAAGCTTTAGAACAGCCATTGACCGTCAATGTGCGGTCATAAAGATCGGGACAAACTTGCGCGATGGTGGTGAACGGAAAGTCGGCATACCAGATATGTTCATACATATCGTCGGTCATTACCATGACGTGCTCATGCGGCAACAAGGCCTCCCCAAGTGCCTTCAACTCTTCACCGCTATAGGCAGCGCCCGTCGGATTGGACGGCGAATTGAGGATGAGCCATTTGGTCTTTGGCGTGATGGCGGCCGTGAGCTGCTCAGGCGTAATCTTGTAATTTTGATCCGCGCCAGCCTCAACAATTACCGGTGTACCACCGGCGAAATTCACCATATCGGGATAGCTTACCCAATATGGAGCCGGAATGATAACTTCGTCCCCTGCATCAAGCGTCGCCACCAAAGCATTGAACAACGTTTGTTTCCCGCCGCTGTTCACCGAAATCTGGGACGGTGCATAAGTCAGGTCATTGTCGCGCAGAAACTTTGCAGCGACCGCTGCTTTCAAAGCAGCTGTGCCATCAACCGGGGTATAGTTGGTTTCCCCGTCACGTATCGCTTCGATCGCAGCGTCCTTGACGAAATCCGGCGTGTCAAAATCTGGCTCACCAGCCGACAAACCAATAATATCAATGCCCTGCGCCTTGAGTTCAGTCACCCGACCGGACATGGCCATGGTAGCAGAGGGTTTAATACGACCTATTGATTTAGAAAGTTGGGACATTTTAGAATCCTGTTTCAAGGAAATTACAGCCAGCGCATATATAGTGTTACGGTTACAGCGCAACAGGCTGATTTAGTCAGGAGCGCTTTTTCACGAATTCCGCACGCAAAACGAGGCCTTTAATTCCCTCATGCCTGCAGTCAATCTCCTGCGCATCGCCGGTTAGCCGGATCGATTTAATCAATGTACCGCGCTTGAGTGTTTGCCCTGCACCTTTGACCTTCAAGTCCTTTATCAGCGTTACCGCATCGCCATCTGCCAAGGGATTGCCAACCGCATCAAGAACTTCCGGACCTTTGGCGTTCTCAGCTGCATCTTCAGGACTCAGCCACTCACCGGTTTCCTCATCATATACATATTCACCGTCACTTGAGGTCATGTTTCTCTTTCTACTTTGGAAGTCCGCTATTTATAAGGAAGATAGTGCTTGGTCCATGTCTGCGATGATATCATCAATATGTTCAATGCCCACCGAGACACGAACAACATCCGGTCCAGCACCAGCCGCAACCTTTTCATCCGCATCTAGCTGGCTATGCGTGGTCGAAGCAGGGTGAATTATCAGCGAGCGTGTGTCACCAATATTCGCAAGATGGCTGAACAAATTGACGGCAGAAACCAATTTAATTCCCGCATCATAGCCGTCTTTCAGACCGAAGGTAAACACCGCACCGCCTTGGCCGCCAAGATATTTTTGCGCCAGTTTATAATAAGGACTTTCCGGCAAACCTGCATAGGAAACCCAGCTGACTTCTTCCCGGCCTTTTAGCCATTGCGCCAAAGCAAGGCTATTGGAGCAATGCCGTTCCATCCGCAGCGCTAGTGTTTCCATTCCAGTGAGGATTTGGAAGGCGTTAAACGGCGACAGCGCAGGCCCCAAGTCCCGCAGCGCCAATGCGCGTACCGCCAATATGAAAGCGATTTCGCCAAAGGCTTCAGTAAAAACCTTGCCATGATAAGAGGGGTTGGGCTGGTTCAGATGTGCGTATTTTTCGCTCTTGGTCCAATCAAATTTACCGCTATCGACGATCAAACCAGCGATGCTGTTGCCGTGACCACCGAGAAACTTCGTGGCACTATGGACGATAATATCCGCACCATGTTCAAACGGACGGCAGAGCATGGGGGACGCCATAGTATTATCGACGATCAGCGGGATACCAGCAGCATGGGCAATATCCGCAATACCTGCAATATCCTGCACAACGCCGCCGGGATTAGCGAGGCTTTCGATAAAGACACAACGCGTCTCATCGGTAATCGCGTCTTTGACCTCATCGAGATTGTCAGCGTCCACAAAAGTAACATTCCATGCCATTTTTTTAAATGCATGGGCAAGCTGGTTGAGCGAACCGCCGTAAAGTTTTTTCGCCGCAACGATATGAGCGCCGGGGTCCATCAACACATGGAATACCAGCAACTGCGCCGCATGGCCTGAAGCCACAGCAAGCGCCCCGACGCCGCCTTCCATGGCCGCGATTTTACCTTCCAATGCGCTATTGGTCGGATTTCCGATGCGGGAATAGATATTGCCGACCACATCGAGATTGAACAGGTCCGCGGCATGATCAACATCATCAAAAACATAAGATGCGGTCTGATAAATCGGTGTTATCCGCGCATTGGTTGTCGGATCGGGCTCCGTCCCAGCGTGCACCGCCATGGTTTCCAGATGATCTGTCATGAAAATCTCCATTTGGTAAAATTAAATTGTTTAGCCGAGCTGTGCTTTCAACAGACCGCGTAGACTATTTCCAACGTATAGTCCCCCGTCTAAATCTCCAACCTGCAAATCGGCTTCGACGGCTTTGCCACTTGCCAGTAGTTCACTACGCAATATACCCGGTAGGACGCCGCGCGACAATGGCGGGGTTAGTAGCTTGTCACCCCGTTCGACAAAAATATTCCAGATCGCACCTTCGGTCAAATAGCCGTCGGCATCGTGAAATACCGGATAGATATCGCCGTGTAAATCCGGTGCATCATAAATGCTGCGATCGCTCGTTTTATGGTGCAGGCGATAATCTTTGGGGTCGGCCATCATGGGCACAACATTCACTGTCACCGGTTCGGCGAGCGGTGCTGGCATGGGTTGCAATTCAATTGCAATTGCCCCTGATTTAGCAAGCATGAGCCTTACTCTGGCTGCAGTTTCCTGATGAAAAGTTATGGCTTGTATCGTGTTACGTGCTGCATGGCGGTCAAATTCAAATTCCAGCGCGGCAGCGCTCGCTTTCATCCGCTCCAGATGCAATTCAAGGCGGATGATACCGCGTTCGGGATCAAACGCCATGGTTTCGATCAAATCCACTGTGCTGGCCTCTTCCACGGCAGCAAACCTCCCCTTAGCTAGGCATTCCCGCCATTCATCGTCCCTTACAGAGTCGGCCACTATGCCAGAGCCGAGGCCGATGGAAAGCCTTTCTTGGTTCTGTCCCAAGAAGAATGTCCGAATTGCTACATTAAATGCCGCATCTCCGCTGGCATCTATCCGGCCGATTGAGCCACAATAAATGCCGCGCTGATCAGCTTCCAACTCGTCGATAACTTCCATCGCCCTGATCTTCGGAGCACCGGTGATCGAACCGCAAGGATAGATCAAGCGCAGCAAATCGACGGCATCCCGTCCGGCCGCCATTTGGGCTGTTACGGTCGATGTCATCTGGTGAATTGTCGGATAGGTTTCGATTTGGAATAGCTCGGGCACTTTTACACTCCCGGGCACCGCCACCCGCGACAGATCATTGCGCAACAAGTCAACGATCATCAGGTTTTCAGCACGCTGTTTCGGATCGCGCTGTAATTCCGCCTTTATAGCGGCATCTTCTATGGCATTTTGAACCCGTGCCGCCGTTCCCTTCATTGGTTTGGCAGTTATTCTCTCGTCTTTCATGGCAAAGAATAATTCAGGGGAAAATGACAGCAACCAATTTTTGCCATCAAACACTACCCCGCCATAACCGGCTTTTGCACGGTCCCTGATTGCGGCGTAGAGCGCCAAGGGATGCCCTGCATGCGCTGCATGGGCCCGAAAGGTCAGATTAGCCTGATATATATCCCCATCAACGATATATTCCTTCACCTTTGCAAATGCATGATCGTAATCCGCGCGCGTTACGGAGGGCTTCAATTTTCCTAGCCATGCGCCGTTGGGATCAGGAAAAATCTGCGCCAGTGCATCCGGCTCCAGCAAACTATAATCCGAAAACAACCCGAACCATAGAAGCGGGCAAGGGCGATCATCGGGCAGATGCCCCGCAAGTCGGCTTTCCAACGCCAGCCCCGCTTCATATGACATATATCCAGCGGCATGCAGCCCTCTTTCCCGCGCTTTGGAAATCCGCTCCAACGCTGATTCCAAACTGCCGAGTGTTCGGGCCTCCACTATCTCAACCGGATTCCTGTAAAGGCGGGCGGGTTCCGCCTCACCTTCAGCACGGGCATCATCAAGCAATATAAAAGGGGTGTTATCAAAAAGCATGCCCTCCCCTAATTGCTTTTCATATGGTTCGTCCATAAGCATGAACGAAACTGGGTCAGGGAGAGGCGCGAAATGCGCATCAAATATGTCGGCGTTTTAATCGCCGCGTTATTGCAGCTATCCGGCACCGCTACTAATGCAGCGGAGGAAGTTGCATCGACGCCGACCGCACTAGTGGCTGACCAAGTTCCTGCCATTCCTAACGCAATAGTGAACGCGACCAAACCCTATATGGAATTTAGCACTGCAAGCTTTGTCGATTGGGATCCCAAAAGCAGAGCCATGCTGATCCAAACGCGGTTCGCGGAAACGAGACAACTCCACAGGATCGCGGCACCATTGGGCGTTCGGGAACAAATTACCTTTTTCGATGAACCCATAAATTCCGCCGGTTTTTCACCCGACGGATCAACCCTGTTATTTCAGAAAGATACGGGAGGTAACGAAGTAAACCAGATCTTCGCGCTGGTAGATGGACGACCAAAAATGCTGACCGACGGCAAGAGCAGGAATCAGATGGGCCCTTGGTCCAAAAGCCGCAATTTAATGGCTTTCGGCTCCAACAAGCGGACCGGTCTTTACAATGACATTTATCTAATGAATCCGGCTGATCCTGATAATGCAACTATGGTAGTCACATCAAGTGGCGGGGGCTGGCTGCCAATCGACTTCTCGCCTGATGACCAATATCTTCTCGTTTTCAATTATGTTTCAGACACTGACAATCAACTTTATCTGATCGACATAATCAACAATACGTCGCGTCAGCTAACCGATAGCGAGAATCCGATTACTTATAATGGTCTGAAGTTTGCACCAGATGGCCGTTTATGGGCCGCTTCCGATAATGGCAGTGACGTCCAGCGCCTTGGCACCGTTAATCTTGAAACAGCGGCCTTCGAGCCGGTTATAGAAGAAAAACTCTGGGATATTTCTGACTTTGACATCAGTAAGGACGGCCGGTGGATCGCCTTTGAAGTCAATCAGGCAGGCCGATCCGTTCTGAAAATTTATGACACGCAAAGCAGCGCCATCCGCGTGCCTCCCAACTTACCCATCGGCGTAATTGGCAACATGAAATTTGCCCCGTGGGGAGAATTGGGTTTCACCCTCAATGCTAATCAGACTGGCAGCGACAGTTTCAGCTTAAACCCGGAAACATTGGAAACCACCCGCTGGACCCGAAGTGAAAATAGCAGCCTCAATCCAGCCGATAATGTTGCACCCGAATTGGTCGAAATTACTAGCTTTGATGGCGAGAAAATGTCCGGATTTTTATATCGACCGAACCCGGCAAAGCATGAAGGTAAACGCCCCTTGATCATCGACATTCATGGCGGACCAGAATCTCAGGCAACACCGCGTTTTTTAGGCCCTAATAATTATCTGGTCAATAAGCTGGGCATCGCAATTTTCTATCCCAATGTGCGCGGTTCAACCGGGTTCGGAAAACGATTTTCTGCGCTGGACGACGGACCGTTCCGCCGCGAAGATAGCGTCCGGGATATTGGCGCATTCCTGTCACATCTCCGCAGAGACAAACGCATCGACAAGCGCCGCGTTGCCGTGACCGGTGGCAGTTACGGGGGATATATGACACTTGCGTCCATGCTAAGCTATGGCCGTCGTTTGAAAGCAGGGCTGGCAGTGGTCGGCATATCGAATTTCGTGACATTTCTAGAAAGCACCCAACCCTATCGCCGTGATCTTCGTCGGCGTGAATATGGCGATGAGCAGAACCCGGAACATCGTGCAAAGCTAGAGGAGATAAGTCCGCTGCGACGCGCCAATGAAATCAATCTTCCCCTGATGGTTGTCGCCGGAGCCAATGACCCCCGCGTACCGGCAAGCGAGACGGATCAAATTGTCACGGCAATGCGGGCAAATGGTCGGCCAGTTTGGCATTTACAGGCAAATAATGAAGGCCACGGCTTTCGAAAGAAAGAAAATGCGGACTATCAGTTCTGGGCTTCGCTGCTATTCTGGCAGAAATATCTGCTACACAAGGAAGAGTGAATGGAAATATTGATAATTGCAGGAATCATTATCCTGATGGTGTTGATATTTGATTCCCGTAATACAATCGCTACGCTACGCGATCGGATTGAGCTTCTCGAAAATAATGAGCGAATAAGCGCGAATAGCCACGGTAATAGGGATACTGAACATTGATCCTTATGGATCGGGGCTGCTCTGCGCAAACAATAGAGGATATTTCATATCCTGCATTTTAACGCTATTTCACGCCGGTCTTATTATCATGACTATTAGCCGTGGAACGATTTAGAAAATAGAAACTAGTCGCTAAGCATGCGTAATTCGTCAATATAAGATGGATGTGTATCGTAGCATTTGCCTGGAAAGCGCACCCGCGCTGGAAACTTATCGCTATCGGCAATCGGGATGAAATTCACTCCCGCCCCGCCGATGCCCTTTCCCGTTGGGGCGATCCTTCCCATTTATTGGCGGGACGAGACATAAAGGCCGGTGGAACCTGGTTAGGTGTTTCCGAGCAAGGGCGGTTAGCCGTCGTAACCAACCTCAGCGGCCACGGTACACCAGATGCCGAGCCGGCCTCTCGCGGCGATCTTCTCAAAGATTTTTTATCCGACGATGGGCGCTATTCCAGCCTTAATGCAACTGATTTTTCTGATTTCAATCCCTTCAATTTAATCACTGTTGCAGGGAACAAAGCACTTATTCATTCCAATCGTCCACATGCACGCAGCCATATTCTTGCCCCCGGAATTCATGGACTTTCCAATGGCCCAATAGACAAACCTTGGCGGAAGTCAGGATATCTCAACTCAACGTTAGCTGCTTGGATAGAAAATGAATCGAGTAATCCCGGCATTTTGCTGGAGAATTTGCGCGATCAGACGACATTCCCGCTCGCACCGGATGCCGAACCAAATTCTGTATCATCGTTGGAGCCCCAAAATTCGGCCGTTTTTATTCGCAATCCGGTTTATGGGACCCGTTGCAGTACGGTCGTTGCAATTGATCATCAGGGTGCAGGGATGATCACAGAACGACGCTATGCACCCTCTGGAAAATCAACAGGAGATACTCGTCTATCGTTTACCTGGCCGGGCTAGAACTTAAATGCCAACGATAAACAACCAATGGATCCGCCTGCACCGACATGACCAAAGGCCGCATTCCCCATGATAGCGGGAATACGGCATGACAGACCGAAACAACAACTCAGAATTTTGGATTATACTGGGTCGGATCAATTAAACGCCTGGGAGCTTTGAATTGCGTTAATCGTCAAATTCAGGGGCATCTAACTGCGTAAATGCGCTGGGATCCGAATCTCCCGTCCTAGAAACTTTGACCTGCAGCAAGCCTTCCATCACCGCACATGCCACCATATGGGTGCGATTTTTGGCCCGGAGCTTCAAACGCACGTTTTCAACGTGTCGATCCACCGTCCGCGGTGCAATATCTACATGTTGCGCGACTTCTTTGGTCGACAGTCCTTGCGCAACATATTCCAATATCTCATGCTCTCTCAGCGTGAGCACGGGACCATTGGTCAAACTCTTTTGCTGTAACATCACGAGGGTTACCTTCTATAAGACTTGCAAACTATACAGCTTACCAATCAACAAATGCCCCCATTTGTCTCGATCACTGGCGCACAAACGAACGCATCGCTGCGCACCAGCACTTCTCACAACATAGACCGGCCTTACAGACCAACTAATCTAATTGTCGGTGGTTCCCTCCCCCAACAAGACGTCGCAAATTTTGTTTCGCTGCAAAATTACTGCTACGATGGTCAATCTTTTACTCCTATAGCACAGGATTCCGATAGGATAAAAACGTCCCTGCCAACCCATTGAATTTACAGTAATTTACATGAACTCGGAATTCTATAGGTGAATTCACCTAGTAAAAACCAGCACGCAGAATCGCCTAGGATTCAACACACGCGAATCACTGGATAGACCATTTCTGCGATCCTATCGTACATAACCCCCACAAAACAACATAAGGTCGCATCTGAGGCCTCGCTGATATTATGGCAATATTGGCGAGGAAAGTAAAAATGGGTCGTGCTGAGGGTCTAGAGGAGACGGCACGGATGCAATCGCTACTTACCGCGCCTGCAAAGATGCAGGACGTACATTCACACTTGCGCTCAACCACTTTGCGGTTTCGGGCAGGACAATTAATATTCGACGAAGGACAAAAGGCAAGTCGCTGGTATGAGGTGGTTCAGGGCACTGTTCGCACGTGCCGCTTTCACATGGATGGCCACCGGCATCTGACCGGTTTTTTCTTTAGCAGCGACGTTTTTGGGGCTGATTCTGATACCTACGGAACAGCTGCCGAAGCGGTGACAGATGTTGTTGTGCGGTGTTACCGGGTCGGAGATATCACTCAGGATTCAACACCAAAGCCGCAGCTCGACGAGGCCGTGTCGATTTTATTCCGCGCTATGTCCGCCGCCCAGCGCTATTTATTCATCATGGGCCACCGAACCGCCACGGAACGGCTAGCCGCATTTCTGCTGTGTCTCAAACAGCAAGCTGATGGCAAACCACATATCACCATTCCCATGTCCAGATGCGACATCGCCGATTTTCTTGGCCTAACGGTTCATACAGTCAGCCGGACTTTTTCTGATTTGGTTCGCCGTGGACTAATCAAAATTGACGGGCGCCATTCTGTCGTCATCGCTGACAATGCCGGATTGTGCAGTCTCGCTGGAGAATATCAGGACAGCCTAACAAATGACTCATCGGACCGCCGCATTCACCCTGCCGCAGGCCTTTGCCTCAGTGAGCTGTCTGCCGCCTAGAAAATTTGCATGCGTAAACATGCCGGGAGAAATATAATGACCACAAATCATCTAAGTTCACTTACCTTTATCGCCGCCCTTCCCGCCGTAGCTTTCTGCGGCGGAACCGCCTCAGCGGCGACCACGAATGAAGCCTCAACGGTGGACCATATAAGTCCGGCACCTCAGCTGACCGCTGCAGAAGCGGAAGCGGAATCAGCCAGAATTATGGAGCGGCTAAGCGCCGCTCAATCTCCAGCCCAGTCTGCGGAGGCACCTTCAGAAGTATTGCCAGTCTCCAAACCGGACAAATTACCAATCGAGTTGACCTTTGCCGGAGAAGACCGTTCACCGGTTACATTTTCCGAGCAGGAAACAGGCAATATTACCGCTGCGCTACAAGCCATCCAATCCGAACTGGCAGAACAGAAAACGTTGATTGCGAGTCAGAACGCGCTCATCCAGTCACAAAGTAATAAGATCCAACAACTGGAATTACACAATCAGTTGGTTCGCGCCGCGACGCCAGTTGCGACACCCTTTGCCTTGTCGCAAATGCGCGGCGCCGGCATCAATAGAGATCAGGTGGAGACGGCGGCGGTCCAAATCGGAACCTCGCCTGATGACAGTCTGACCTTGCCGGAGGGACCCGTTGGCGAAGCGCCGCCCGAAACCCAGAATATCGAACGAAAAGTCGAGGCTGTGCCCGAAGGGCAAGGTGTGCTGACACCACGCGGTCAATTCGTGCTCGACCCCTCGATTGAATATACACGGTCGTCGACTAACCGCCTCGTATTCCGCGGTATCGAACTTATTCCCGGCATTCAAATCGGCGCGATTGAGGCCAGCGATGCAGATCGTGATACCGTTGTCGCGACATTTGCCATGCGCTATGGCCTCACCAACCGGCTGGAAATAGAAGGCCGTGTTCCGCTACTTTACAGGAAGGACCGGATACAGGTGGTCCAACAGCGTGATGAACAAATCACAAGGGAAGTGGGCTTGGAAGAAACCGGTATTGGTGACGCAGAATTATCACTGCGTTACCAGCTGAATCGGCCCAAAGGACAAGGTCCGATCTGGGTCGCCGGCTTGCGGGTCAAAGGCGATACGGGCAAAAGTCCTTATGAAATTCCCTTTGACGAATTTGGCGTTGCGACCGGCCTAGCCACCGGTTCGGGCTTTTGGGGCGTCCAGCCCAGCATCAGTTTTCTAATGCCGTCTGATCCGGTCGTCATCTATGGCGGGCTAGGATATCTGTGGAATATCGAGCGTAATATCGACAAAATTGTTGGCGATGTATTGGTCGGAAAGGTCGATCCGGGTGATGCTGTAAACGCCAGCGTCGGCTTTGGCTTTGCGCTTAATCCGCGCTTTTCCTTTTCACTGGGCTATCGCCACAATTATATTTTCTCGACTAGGACCCAGTTGGGCGACACGTTTCAGGACAGTAATGACATCCAGGTGGGATCATTCAACTTTGGCATGTCCTATCGCCTGAGCGAACGGCAATCCCTAAACCTCGGCTTTCAATTTGGTGTCACTGAAGATGCACCAGATGTCAGCATTGTCGCGCGGATTCCTTTCCGTTTCTAGTTAGCCGGATAACTGACAAAAAAAAGGGGGGGGGGGGGGGTGGCCGAACCTATAAAATGCGCCGCCCCCTTTGACTGTTTCATCGCCCGTATTCAGGGCAAAGTTCACACAAACCACACCTCTTTTTTGAAGGCTGCGGGTAACATTCAAAACTGAGAAAGAATCTTTAGCACTTTATCATAGCGGCCAAACTGTAGGAAAGGATTTTGGAAGACTCCTCTTGGTCGTCAAAGCAACTCTTCAATGAAAAGTGAAATCAGCATTGATTGGCTGGTTACACGGGCTTTGAGATAGACTTGGCTAAGCTGTGAGCGGACTGTGCCGGTAGCCGCATTTCGCATTTGGGCGATTTCCGAAATACTGCATCCTTTTATCGCAAATAGTGCAACTTCGGATTCACCAGGAGATAATTGCCATTCATCAAATCGCAATTTGATAATATCGGACAATGCCCCGCGGGCAACTGCCAGTGCATCCTCACGGCGGCGAGCGTCCATCATCAACTTGCGCGTTTGTCGTGCCCCCATCACGACACCAATCATCAGCGCAAACGCGATGAGGCCTTCCGTGAAAATTTCAAATGTTATGCCTGGCTGGGTTTTGGCAATGATATCTTCGATACTATCCAAAACGAAAAAAATCGCAGCGACCGTCTGAACTACAACGATCCCGACCGCGAACAAGACTGCTCGGTTACGCATTGCAGTCTTTGTTATTTCTATTTTTGATGTCATCGGGTTTCATAGTACTTCCGCTTAAAGGCGTGTGTTTGAGCGCCTGCTTATGGAGGAAAGCCACCCCCTTCGATAGCTGATCTGCAACCTCACGAATTCACGTGATAGCAGGAGTTAGCCATTGACGAAAAGCCAAACCTTGAGCCTGAGTAAAGTTCCAGCCGTCACGCTCGGTTTCTGGGTCATCAAGATATTGGCAACGACCTTTGGCGAAACCGCCGGTGACACCGTAAGCATGTCACTAAATCTTGGTTATCTGGTTGGTACAGCTATTTTCGCAGTGTTGCTGTGCATTCTGGTGGCTCTTCAGATACGTGCAAAAAATTTCCATCCAGCACTTTATTGGGCGACTATCATTGCATCGACGACCGCAGGAACGACAATGGCCGATTTCGCAACGCGTTCGATGGGAATTGGTTATCCCGGCGGGTCACTACTATTATTGGCACTTGTACTTGCTTCGCTGTTCATCTGGTATCGCACCTTAGGGTCGATTTCCGTGGCATCGGTACATGAGCCTAGAGCTGAAATCTACTATTGGCTGACCATCACATTTTCTCAAACCTTGGGCACTGCGCTCGGAGATTGGGTGGCGGATGGACCTTTAGGTTATTTGGGTGCTGCTGTAGTTTTCGGTGCTGCACTCGCGCTCATCGCGATCTCCTATTACCGGACCAATATATGCCACATTGGTCTCTTTTGGGCCGCTTTCATCCTTACCCGTCCTTTGGGTGCCGTAATTGGTGACTTTCTTGATAAACCAATCGGGCAAGGCGGGCTTGAACTGAGCCGCGCAGCTGCTTCTATTGTTCTCGGCGTCGCGATTATCACTTTAATCCGGTTTCTTCCCCAAAGGCCGGCAATTAGCAGTGCCGAAATTTAGGCGCCGGATATGAAATCCCAAAAAATCTTACTTACCCTGCACATGTTGGCTCAGGGAGGGACGGACCGCGTCGCGTGTATCCTAGCGAGCGGTTTTGTCAGGGCCGGTTACGACACCACAATGCTCGTATTTTGCAATAATGGTGAGGCCCAAGAAGCCCTAAGCACCCTAATCGACACCGACGTAAAATTGGTGTTTTTAAGTCATTATTCCATTTCGCGGCCTATCGATCTGATCCGCCTTTTGCCTAAATGCGCCGCCTATATAGCGAAATTTAAGCCAGATTTTATCGTATCTACTGGTAATAATATCAATTGGATCACAGCTGCGGCTGTTCGGCTTTCCGGAATTAATGGCAAGCTGATACTCAAAATAACAAACCCGCTAATTCGCACAAAAGACAAGCGGATCAAGCGAGCTATAAGAAAGTTAGGATATAATCTTGCTTTTAAACAAGCCTATCTGATCTTGCCGCTGTGTGACGCGGAGCGAAAGCAACTCATAACCTGTTTTCCGAAGGCAAAAGCGAAATTCCGGACGGTGATAAATCCATATGTTACGCCTACTATGCTTGAGCAGTCAGAGAAATGCTCACCCTACCCCGGTAGAAAAATCGTTCTGGGCGTTGGGCGTTTTCAGGCACAAAAAAGGTTCGACTTACTGATCAGATCATTCGCTCTCATAAAAGATCCCACAGCAAAACTTGTGATATTGGGTGACGGGCCCGAAAGACAGGCATGCAAAAAATTAATCGAGGAACTGGAGCTTACGGACCGCGTCCTGCTGCCCGGTTTTGTGACCAATGTCGCGGCTTGGTATCAAACTGCAGATGTTTTCGTGCTGTCGTCCAACTATGAAGGGCTTCCGGCGGTGGTGTTGGAGGCCTTGGCAGGAAATTGCCCGGTCCTGTCCACAAATTGCTTCCCGGCTGCTCGTGAAATTCTCGAACCGCTGGCACATTGCGGAATTATAGATCCGCCCTCCGCAGCAAATATAGCAGATAGTATCAACATCGCACTTAATATGCAGCAGTCTAAAAATCTCTCGCATGCTGCTAATAAATATAGCTTAGAAAATGGCATTAGCAGCCACATTGATTGCTTGCTTGCAAGCTCCGAACACAGTCGGAGCCAAACTCTTTATGTTGTAGAAGAAACACCAAAATTGCCAGCGTGATCCTGCGTGGTCACTTGTTCGTCAGAACAAAAAAGCACCGCTAACCTCCTTACAGGTTCGCGGTGCTTCTCGTATGAGACCAGCCGGATTGGCGGCTGGTCAGTTCCCGAGCGCGCCGATCGCAGCTTGTCCTGCTACGTTGTCGATCGCACTGCTGATCCTGTCCATCATCATATTGGCATTGAAATTTTCATAGCCGGACAGGTTTAGGGTCGCGTCTACTTCTTGAACGCTATTAAAACCGCTAGCGGTGTTGATCAGCATATTCTGGACACCATTGCCGGTCTCATGAACGATCGCAGTTTGTCCGCCATTGATCAGATAGACTGGGGTATCGCCGACTTTCATACGGATATTGCCATTAGAGAAAACACCATTTTGTAGAGCAGCGGCATCCACGGGGCTTAATCCTTCAGCCGCAATCTGAACAGTCTCGACACCTTCGTCACTCCAATTGAGCACGGTATGCAGTAACAAAGCGCCGTTAACATACGTCCGAATATCCGCACCGAAATTTATATCCAATCCCGATACAAGAAACCCGCCACGCAACTTGTCCAGATCTTTGTCTGATACAAGTGCGGGCAGGTCAACCGCCACCGCAGGGTCAGCTTTGGCAGTTTGGGGTAAAAGTATCGCGGTAAAAGATGCGACACATGCGACCGAAGTGAAAAATTTTTGTCTATAGCTCATGGCTCGTCTCTCATCTGACTGTGCCAACCCGCACGTCGAGTAAAAATTCCGGCGTGAGCTGGTACAGAGGGGGAAGGTGGGTCGTTAGATCGCCAATAGAGGCGGTCGCGGACACTTGATCGGTAGGTGCGGGGGCCCAAGGGCTCCAGTCGCCGGCAAGATTATAGGTTGGCAGTTTCTGTATAGGTCCATCGACAATGGCCAAAACGATACCATTCCAATATTTATAAAAATCCTTAGTAGAATATTTTTTGATGCCGAGCACGGAATCGCCGACCAGCACTTGATCTTTCGTCTGCCCCTTGACGACAACAAAATGTTTGAAACCATTGAGGTCGAGTAGCACGATAACCGGGCGTTTCACTTGTGCAAGCTGCCCTGGCTCCAGTTTAAATCCTTCGGCGCGATAACCAATAGATTGCAGATAACTGCGCATGTCGAGCATCGAAAAACCGACTTTTTTTATGGCTTCCTTGTCGCCCAAATCCCACATCGCTTTGAACGGCGTGCGTTCGGCTGTAGGTAGATCATAGTGATAGGTGAGCAAGGTTGCGACCGCCGCAGACCCACAGCTAAAATCATAACGTTGCCGAACAACGGAGCGAAACGGAATATCCCAATAGGTCATCACACCAACTGCATAATCACCGCCAAGAGCTTCCCGGCCAAGCCGGACTTCTGCATTAGCAGCGGGGCTCCAGAATAAGGCTAGGGATAGCGCAGCGCCGGTCAGCGCCAGCATTCCGTCCTTCAAGCCTTTCTTAAAGGACGGAACGGCTGGCAACAGGCCACGGCTTGTGAGGGAGCGGGGGTTCATGGCCTATAACTACCTAATCGCTGATATTGATAGTTACGCTCAGGCCCGCCTGAAGCGTCGACTGTGCGCCGGTATTGAACACGAAATTGCCCAGCCCATTAAAACCGGACAGAGCATTGTCCGATAGACTGACATCGCCAGCGGTAAAGTCACCACCGATAGAATTGCCGGAATTTTCTGCGTTCAAGGTTTGATTGTTGATCGCAATCTGCGTTCCGCCGCGCATTTCATCAAGTTCTGTCATTGATAATAGCGGGGATCCGGATTGCTGCTCAACGGTCGCGGGTGCTTTTAAGTTAGCATCCTGGTCCGCCACCTGCGCGCTCGCATTTGAAGCAGTCATAGCCAATGGGGCTATTGCAAGAAGCCAATAATATTTTTTCATCGTCTGTACTCCCGATTCTGGGAACGGATGTTTGGGGGATGGAAGGGCCGGTTCCATCTACTGAAACCAGCCCGCCCTTCATATCGTGACGATTAATCGCCGCCGCCGCCGCCGCCAGCTGGAGCTGCTGCTGCGCCATCACCAAAGTTGATGGTGCCTTGAGCCGCAATGTTGGTTCCAGCCTGAGCATTAGAGTCGATGCCGGTGTTCCATGCTTGGTTCAGGATACCTGCAAAAGCTGCAAACGCACTGCCGTTAACAGAGTTGCCACCGCTGTTATAACCTACTGGTGTATCTGTATCGTCCGCACCATCCATATCGACGACTTCGTCCAAATATTGATTGGTGTTCGTTGCGGTAAGCGTTTGCGCAGCAACAACAAAGTTATTGCCGTTGTTGTTGTTGCTGTTGATGTCATTAGCCGTAAACGAGTTCGTCGTGCTGGCATTTGCCTGCAGATATACATCAAGCAGATCATTCACCACGACGGCACCGTTGTTGGTGTCGGTCACATCATTGTCTTGTGCTTGCTGAGCCATGGCGGGGGCGCCAACGGCCAAAGCAACTACTGCAGCTGATGCTGCCATTAGTTTTGTCATTTTCATCGTCTTTCTCCTTAGGGTCTAAGGCATCTCATCTTTCCCTGACGAACAAGGAAGGGGGTAAAGAGGCCCTGTTTTGTACCGCGTGATGCGGTGTCCCATTGTTAGAACGATTCGCCGTTTCGCTTGTTGCGATATGGCAATTGGTCAGATAATTTTCTATTTTTGGCTTAAATCAGGCTATTTTGGTCATAAAAAACCAATGCCTTACAGCAGGAAACATTAGTTATGGTGAATAGCAGCAGCTATTCGTGCCAATTGTTCGACCTCAGCAAAATCGCTTGTGCCTTTGGGTACAATCCAGCTTCCCCCCACACAAAGCACGGATTCTAAAGCCAACCATTTGCCCGCCGTTTGAATATTTATGCCGCCGGTGGGGCAAAACAGGCAGTCTTTAAATGGCGCAGAAATGGCCTTTAAGGCTGCGATACCGCCAGAGGCTTCGGCCGGGAAAAATTTAAAATGGCGCAGCCCCATATCCATACCGCGCATGATATCGCTAGCGTTGGAAATGCCGGGCAATATTGGGACATCATGTTTAAAAGCTGATTCGACCACGGCTTCGGTCAGCCCCGGCGACACGATGAATTCAGAACCCGCATCCAATGCCGCTGTCAGATGCGCATCATTCAATACCGTGCCGGCACCAACAATAGCGCCTTTCACCTTTTTCATTTCAGCGATGGCGTCCAACGCGCAATCAGTCCGCAATGTCACTTCCAATATCGAAAGTCCTCCTGCCACCAAGGCCTCTGCAATCGGCCGGGCACTAGCGATATCTTCTATGACGAGCACAGGAATAACCGGCGCCGTGCGCATTAATTTCTCAATCGGTTTCATTTTCAGACTCCTGTGCGAAAATCTTTTTGCGTCCTGCTTCTGTTATCATGTCTAAAGCCCCGCCTGCTGTAGCATGGCTGATGCACCTGCCTCTGCATTATCGGACAGATGGCGCATGATGGCGAACAGCTCGCGTCCTGTACCGGCGGTTTCCAACGGTGTCGGTGCCAAGTCACGCTGCTGCCATTCGGCTTCGTCGACCAACGCGGTTAGCTCCCCTGTCCTTGCGCAGATGCGGACAACATCGCCGTCTTGCAATTTCGCCAGCGGACCACCGTCTTTCGCTTCCGGCCAACAATGGATAGCGGCTGGAACTTTACCGCTGGCTCCCGACATGCGGCCGTCGGTGAGCAAAGCGACCTTATAACCGCGATCCTGCAACACACCCATGGGCGGTGTCAGCTTATGAAGCTCTGGCATGCCATTGGCGCGTGGCCCCTGGAAACGAACAACGATGATGACGTCTTGGTTCAATTCTCCAGCATCAAAGGCCGCCTTAATATCATTCTGATCCGCAAAAACCCGGACGGGTGCTTCAATCGTCAACCGGCTGGAATCAACAGCACTTGTCTTAATGGCTGCGCGGCCAAGATTACCTGTCAGCAATCGCATCCCGCCATCGGGAGAAAAGGGATCGGATACCGGACGCACTATATCAGGGTCACGGCTTGTCAGTGGGGCGGCCCTCCAACTCAGTTTGTCGCCCTCCAACACTGCCTCTTTCGCATAATCGTCTATGCCGTTCCCTGCGACGGTCATAATGTCACCGTGCATAAGCCCGGCGTCCAGCAATTGGCGGATGACAAAGGCCATACCGCCCGCCGCATGGAAATGGTTCACATCAGCAGAGCCATTGGGATAGATGCGTGTGACCAACGGAACCACGGCTGACAAAGCGTCAAAATCTTCCCAGTCGATGATGATCCCGGCCGCGCGCGCAATGGCGGGAAGATGGATCAGGTGATTGGTAGAACCGCCCGTCGCCAAAAGGCCGACAGCGGCGTTTACAATAGCCTTTTCATCAATACAGCGGCCGAGCGGACGATAATCTTCACTCGCTTTACCGATACCAGAAAGCCGATGCACCGCCGCACGGGTCAACTCTTGCCGCAACTTGGTACCCGGATTGACAAAGGCTGCGCCGGGAACATGAAGCCCCATCATTTCCATCATCATTTGATTGGAATTTGCCGTACCGTAAAACGTACAAGTGCCAGCGCCATGATAGCTCGCGGCTTCAGCCTCCAAAAGCTCGTCCTTACTCGCCTTGCCTTCTGCATAGAGCTGGCGGACGCGTTGTTTTTCTTTATTGGCAAGCCCCGATGGCATCGGTCCAGCGGGAACCAATATGGTCGGCAAATGCCCGAAGCGCAGCGCACCAATTAACAAGCCCGGCACGATCTTGTCGCAGATACCGAGCAACAACGTGCCTTCAAACATACCGTGACTGAGACCAATTGCAGTCCCCATCGCTATATTATCGCGGCTGAACAGGCTAAGTTCCATACCCAATTGCCCTTGGGTCACACCATCGCACATGGCCGGAACACCACCAGCGACCTGCGCCGTTGCGCCTGCTTCCCGCGCAAAAATTTTAATCTGTTCTGGATAGCGGCCATAGGGCTGATGCGCCGACAACATGTCGTTATAGGCAGTCACAATAGCGATATTCATCGCCGCGCCAGAACGAATGGCCGGTTTATCATCACCGCTTGCTGCGAAACCATGCGCCAGATTGCCGCAGGATAAATTGGGCCGGTCGACGCCTTTATCCCCTTCCCTGTCGATTAAATCGAGATAGGCGGCGCGCGGCGCTTTGCTGCGCTCTATGATACGGTTTGTCACTGCGACCAAAGTCTGATGCAGGCTCATGTCTCGCTCCAGAAAATCGTTATCGGGCAGGAAGCGGCCTTGATTAGCTGTGCAATGGGCAAATCATGCTCTTCCCTTATTGCATGCTCCAATATGACTTTCTTGTCCGCTCCGCGCGCGACAATGATCAGTTCGTTCGTATCTATAAGTGCAGACTTGTTAAGGCTCAGCCGCTCAAAAGGTGCTTCCGGCGGCAAGGGATCAGGCACGGTGCGCACGATCAGTGGGCTATTTTCATCCACCTGTACGGGCACTTTCATGGTCGGAAAGAGCGAAGCAATATGACCGTCTGTGCCCATACCGATCCAGACAAGATCAGCCCGTGGCGGTACCGAGCCTTCTACCAGATCGATCAGCTTTGCTTTGGTACCTGCGAAAGCCTTGGTTAGCTTGCCAAAATTGCTGGCGTCATGATCTTTGGCAACAATCCGGTCATCCGTCAGCATCAGGGACAGTTCGTCCCATGGCAGGTCCATGGTCGATAATATGTCGAATATCGCCAGCGGCGTATTGCCGCCCGGAACAGCCAAGAGCCGGGCCCCTCGTTGCTCAATCGCCGCCGCGATATGCGCCGCAACCGCCTTAGCATCAGCCTGATAGGCCCAAGTCAGCCGTCCTGATGGGGCCGCGTCACTCATGCCAGCTCACTCCGTCGCGTTCCGTCAAAGCAATAGCGGCAGACGGTCCCCAGCTACCGGCACCATAGCTTTTAGGAACCACCGCGTGATCGCTCCATATCTGCCGGATGGCATCGACCCATGACCATTGTGCTTCAACTTCATCGCGGCGGACGAACAAGGTCTGATCCCCTTCGATAAGATCAAGGAGCAGCCGTTCATAGGCAATGCGCTGCCGCGCACTGGCAAAGGCCTGCGTCAGGGACAGGTCAAGCGGCACTTCGCGCAGGACAATACCGTCGCGGTCGAGCCCCGGTTCCTTGGCCATGACTTGCAGGCGGACATATTCTTCTGGCTGCAAGCGGATAACCAGCCGGTTGGCTATCGGTTTTCCGGAGCGCTCCCCGAAAATGCTGTGCGGCACTTCCTTAAACTGAATCACCAACTCGCTGCGGCGTTCGGCAAGACGCTTGCCCGTGCGCAGATAAAAGGGGACCCCCTGCCAACGCCAATTATCGACATGGGCCTTGAGCGCGACAAAAGTCTCGGTCTTTGATGCCCCGTCAAAATCACTTTCATAACCGGTGACCGCTTCTCCGTTGACCGCACCGGCATCATATTGGCCGGTGACGACTTCCGATCGATCAAGCTTACGCAAAGATCGCAGCACTTTCACTTTTTCATCGCGAATGGCGGTCGCGTCATATTGGGCGGGGGGTTCCATCGCGGTAATCGCTAATAGCTGCAGCATATGGTTCTGCACCATATCCCGCAACGCACCGGTATCATCGTAAAAGCCATGGCGGCCTTCCAAACCCACGACCTCCGACACCGTGATTTGAACATGATCAACACCGCCAGCATTCCAAAGCGGTTCAAACATCATATTGGCAAAACGCAGCGCTAGAATATTCTGTACCGTTTCCTTGCCGAGATAATGGTCAATCCGGAAAATACGGTCCTCCGGAAACGCAGCAGCCACAGCATTATTTATCTCTGTCGAGGACGCCAAATCATTGCCCAGCGGCTTTTCCAACCCGATCCGCACATTATCGCCAGCCAGCCCTGCTGACTGCAGCCCCTTGATCGTCGGTTCGAACAGAAATGGCGCTGTCGACAGGAAAATCGACATGCCAGCAGATATATCGCCAAGCTTCTTGGCGAGGTCAGCAAAGCCTTCGGTCTGCGAGGCGTCGAGCGGTTGGTAAAAAATCCGTTCGAGAAACTGTTCAATAGCTGCTGCATCTTTGCGTTCTTCAGGCAGGAATTCGTTCAAGGCATCCTTGATCAACGTCCGATATTCAGTATCACTCAGGCTGCTGCGCGCCGTTCCAAAAATCCGCAAGTCTTTGGCAATCAAACCATCAACATGCAGCGCATATAAGGACGGCAACAGCATGCGCCGTGCCAGATCACCGGTTGCCCCAAACAAAAGCAGTGTGTTGGATGGATTAGAGTTCATCTTTATTTATTGCTCCTGTTGACGAAACCGCATTGGCAAAACATAGCGCAGATCATCGATATTCTTAATCCACGACGGCAATATGTCAACGTTGTCCTTTTCGTTAAGCGTGGCCTTATATGTCTATTCCAATGCTATATTCAGGTTGCGACTTTTGCGTTCGCGGGCGCCGCAGACTCGCGAATTACAAGATGATGGTCGAGAAATATTGGTTTTGACCGAACGCCTGACTGAAATGTCTGATCAGTCAAAAGACCTACCGCTTCGGAAACCATATTGGCTATGGGCTGATTTACCGTCGTCAATTGCGGGCTGATCACAGCTGCAACTTGCATATTATCAAAACCGACAACCGAGAGGTCATTGGGCACATGGATGTTCCGGCGATAGGCGGCCGCGATGACCGCTGCAGCCATATCGTCATTACTCGCAAAAACCGCGCTGGGCCGGCTCGGAAGGTCCAGCAGCTTTTCCGCGCAGGCCAGACCGGAGGCCCAAGAAAACTGTCCCTGCTCAATCAGCTGAGGATCGATATCTATACCCGCAGCCTTCATGGCATTGGAATAACCCTTATAGCGTTTGGCCGATACACTGTGATCGGGATGCCCTTTTATAAAACCGATCCGCTTATGGCCGAGCGACAAAAGATGCTGCGTCATTTCTTGTGCCGCAATTTCATCATTGATATTAATGGAAGCACGCGCTGAATCCGGATTGCACGGTGCGATTAAAACATACCGACGCTTCTTATCATCCAGCATTTTTATCAGTTCGGGATCGTCGCATAGCGGCGGGGTTACAACAATGCCGACCGGCGAACTATTGATGATCATTGCTTCAATCTCGGCCAGACCACCTTCACATTCTTCCATGATCAAACGCATACCGATCTTGTGACATCGTTGTAGCGCGCCCAGATGAGCGCTTTCAATATAGCTGCGGCTGGGATTCTGAACCAGAAGAGAAATGATTTGCGGTCCGCCAACACGCAAATTGCGAGCGGCGGCATTGAGTGTATAGTTTAATCTCGCTGCCGCGCTCATCACCAACTGGCGGGTTTCTTCACGCACGTTGCTTTCGCCGTTGAGGACACGCGACACAGTCTTGAAGGAAACACCCGCATCCTTGGCCACGTCAATCATCGTCGCGCGTTGCCGCGGACTATTCATCCCATTATTCTTCAAAGCCCGTCCCTTTTGGCGAAGCCATATATTCTTTATATTTGCCTTGGAGCCAACTGGCACAGCAAGTTGTCGGTGACAAGGTTGTCAGAGATTCTTTCCACGTAAATCGTCACGGATATGGCCCGACAAACCCATTGCGCGCCATCGACGGCGCTCCTGTAACCGGTTATGCCTCTGATGCGAACTGTCGAAAAACAGTATATTCATGGAAACAGGGGAAATCGGCATGTTTAAAAAGCTCTTGGTTTTGGCCGTCATTGTGGCGGCGATATTTGCATTTTTTCACTATGACCTCGGTTCCCAACTGACGCTTGAAAATCTAAAGGCACAGCAAGACGCCATAGATGCGCAATATCAAGCCAATCCCCTGGCCATTATCGGTGCATTTTTCCTCATCTATGTCGCGGTTACGGCCCTGTCCATTCCCGGTGCTGCAGTGATGACCCTTGCCGCTGGCGCGTTATTTGGCGTGTTGGTCGGGACCATCGTGGTGTCCTTTGCCTCCACCATTGGCGCGACCATTGCGTTTTTGACATCGCGCTATTTGCTGGGTGACTGGGTAGAGAGCAAATTTGGGCAGCGGCTCAAAAATATCAACGAGGGTATCAAGCGCGACGGGGCCTTTTATCTCATCTCGATCCGGCTGGTTCCCGCCTTTCCGTTTTTCGTCGTCAATCTGGTCATGGGCCTCACCAAGATGCGGATCTGGACTTATTTCATTGCCAGCCAGATTGGTATGCTCGCCGGAACGATTGTCTTCGTCAACGCGGGCACACAGCTTTCACGGGTGGATTCCGTCGGGGAGGTCTTTTCGCTGCCGGTTATCGGTTCCTTTGCTTTGCTCGCGATTTTCCCTTGGATTGCAAAAGGGATTATCAGCCTATTGAAAAACAGGAAAATCTATAAGGGCTGGACCAAGCCCAAGAGATTTGACCGCAACCTGATCGTGATTGGCGCGGGTTCTGGCGGCCTCGTATCCTCCCTGATTGCCGCGACCATCAATGCAAAAGTGACCTTGATCGAGGCCGGAAAAATGGGCGGTGACTGCCTGAACTATGGCTGCGTCCCGTCTAAGGCGCTGATCAAGAGCGCCAAGGTCGCCGAACAGATGCGTTATGCCGACCGCTATGGCCTGACCGCCAGCAAACCGGATTTTAGCTTTAAAAACGTCATGGCACGCATTGAGAATGTTATAAAAACCATAGAACCTCATGACAGTGTAGAACGGTTTGAAGGATTGGGCGTAGACGTGGTGCAAGGCTATGCGCGACTAACCGACCCTTGGACGGTCGAGATTGCCCGCAATGATGGCGGCACCCAGACACTAACCACCAAGGCGATTGTTTTAGCCACGGGCGCGCGGCCCTTTGTCCCTCCGCTCCCCGGCCTTGAAGAGACCGGCTATCTGACCAGCGACACATTATGGGAAGAAATGGCGAAACGCGATGCTGTCCCCGAACAGCTCGTAGTGCTAGGCGGTGGCCCCATCGGCTGCGAGCTATCGCAATCCTTTGCCCGACTTGGTAGCAATGTCACCCTGATCGAAATGGCAGACCGCGTCATGGGCATTGAGGATAAGGACGTATCCGAAATCGCGGCCAAGGCCCTCACAGATTCAGGTGTGACCCTGCTCTGCGGTCACAAAGCGCTGCGCACCGAAATGGACGCTAGCCGCAAAATGATCATCATCGAAAGCGATAGCGGCGAAACATCCGTGCCTTTTGACGATATATTGATCGCTGTTGGACGGGCCGCCCGCCTTGATGGCTATGGCCTTGAAAATCTGGGCATCGAGCCGGAACGCACATTGGTTACCAACGATCATCTGCAAACCAGTTTCCCGCATATCTATGCAGCAGGTGATGTTGCTGGCCCCTATCAACTCACACATAATGCATCGCATCAGGCATGGTTCGCAACGGTCAATGCATTGTTCGGGCGGTTCAAGAAATTCAAACCCAGCTATGAATTTTTGCCATGGACCACTTTTTTAGACCCCGAAATTGCCCATGTTGGCCTCAATGAACAGCAGGCCAAAGAGGACGGCGTGACCTATGAAGTCACCAAATATATGCTCGACGATCTTGACCGCGCCATTGCCGAAAGCGCCACCGAAGGATTTGTCAAAGTGTTGACCCCGCCGGGCAAGGACAGGATATTGGGTGTTACCATCGTCGGCCAAAATGCAGGGGAATTGCTCACCGAATATGTGCTGGCGATGAAACATGGCCTTGGCCTCGGCAAGATTTTGGAGACCATCCATACTTATCCGACCATGGCGGAAGCAAATAAATTTGCGGCGGGCGAATGGCGCAAAAAACATAAGCCGGAATGGGCGCTGAAATGGCTTGAGCGCTATTTTAATTGGGCGCGAAGCTAGGCCCAAGCACAACGAAGTTTACAAAGTGAACATACTCTTTTGGGATTGTTTCGCCGCGCAATGTAACTCCAAAGTTCACACAAATCACAGATACTCACTCCCAGAAAACTGCCGATTATGATTATTCAACAAATGAGAAAGAGCCGCAGCCAAATTATCACAATGCCCGCTCTGTAGGAAAGGGGATTAGGGTCCGACTAGCTACGGAAACTGAGCCAAGCCAGAACCGTCCGCTGGAACACCGTCACCACGCAAAGCCCGGCGAAAATATAGGCCAGCGTCTCAAAATATATCGGGAACACGCACATGAGCAGGAATAAGGCGATCGTCTCCCCGCCTTCTGCGATGCCTGTGCTGTAGAAGAAGCTTTTCTCGCCATGGGCGCTGGTCTGCGCGCCTTGTTCTGCCGCAGTCACAGCAAAGGCCAGAAAACTGATACCCGTTATGGTGAAAGCAGCGACCAGCGATAATGCCGGAAGCAGGTTCGCTGGATCGGCAATCCCGAACGCCAACGGCACCGACACATAGAATATGAAATCACAAACTATATCGAGATAACCGCCAAAAGCGGTCTTTTGCGTGGCTCTTGCCACCGCGCCGTCAAGGCCGTCCAATAGCCTGCTGACAATCACCAGCGCCACCGCCCAACCATATTGCTGGAGCGTGATCGCATAGGCTGCGCCTAAGCCAAACCCTAGTCCGAGCAGCGTGATGCTATTGGCCGTCAAACCGGTTTGGGCCAAAGCCCTGCCCATCGCATTCAGCGGCGGGTCAATCAGGGGACGAATCTTGGCGTCAAACATCGCAATAAAATCCTATACCCATGTGATGATCCCGATCACAGCGCCGGTCATCGCGGTAGCGCAATTGCCCGCAAACCAGCTTTTCATCCCCAACGCAGCCACCTCAGACCGGCGTTCTGGACATAAAGTACCGATGGTCGAAATGATCAGGCCGACACTGGCGAGATTGGCCACCCCGCAAAGCGCATAGGTGACAATAAGCTGCCCCTTGGCGCTGAACGTATCGGCGGGCAGTGCCGCCAGTTCCAGATAAGCGACATATTCATTCAATATCGCCTTGGTGCCCATAAGCGAACCCGCCGCAGCCGATTCCTCCCACGGCACACCGATCATCCACATAAGCGGCGCAAATAACCAACCGAATAGGCGTCTCAGCGTCACCGCCTCTCCCCCGATCAAGGGCAGCACGGTCAATATCTGGTCGATCAATGCGACAAAGGCGAAGATCACAATGATGACCGCAATCACGGCAAGAAATAGCTGCACCCCGTCCATGGTCCCGCGAATAATCGCGTCGAAGCTATTATCATATTTCAGGCCCGGCTCTTCGCGGTTCACCTTGGTATCCGACAGCCCCGGCACCATGAGGCGCGCGAGCAATATGGCCGCTGGCAAGGATATAAGCGAAGCCGAAATCATATGCCCGACAGCGTTGGAAACGGTCTTCTCCAGCGTTGTCGCATAAAGCACCAATATCGCACCGGATATGGTGGACATGGCCAGCACCATGATCGCGAATAATTCTGCCCGGCTCATCTTTTCAAAATAGGCTCTAACGACCAGCGGCGATTCCACCATACCCAGGAAGATATTCGCCCCTCCGCTCAGACCTACCACGCCGCTAACGCCCATTGTTTTTTGCAAGGCCCAGGACAGGCCTTTGACGATGATCTGCAACACCCGCCAATGCCATAGCAAGGCCGCCAATGCGGAGAAAACGATGACCAATGGCAATATCTGGAATGCAATGATCAGGGGCGGTTTGGCCCCGTCCTTCAGCGCAAAGGGCAGATCCGCCCCACCGACATAGCCAAACATATAGCTGGAGCCCGCCAGCGTCGCCTGTTCAATCGCCTGCACGCCCTGATTGGCGAGGCCGATAATATCCCAAATGAACGGGATACGGACTATCGAAAGCGCAAGAATGAACTGCACCGTAATCGCGCCTGCGATCCACCGCCAGCTTGGCCTGTCTTTGCGGTCTTCCGACAATGCCCAGGCCATTGTCAATATGAAGGCAATGCCGATCAGCCCCTGAAATTGGCTTAATATTTCAAGCAAATGCTATCGTCCCCATGGTCATGTTGCAATGCTGCACCATGGCGGAAAATCAGGAAAGCACCAACCGCCTTTTAAAAGATGGCAAGCACGTAAAAGGGATTCCAATATGTGGCTCTATTGCCTGCCTTCAAAAATATGTCATGTTAGGCGGCTAAGCTGATATATTAAGGCCAGCCAATGCTAGTCCATTTGCAGGCCCATTGAAGGAAAGCCCAACATGCAGTTGAACCGTCGCAATTTCACCGGTGGACTAACCGCCCTCGCCTTTTCCGGTCTGGCCCAGCATAGCAGTCTGGCCCGGACGGGCGCGACGAGGTCGCATAAAGGCTATGGGCCGTTACAGGTTGATCCCAATGGTTTGCTCGATCTGCCCCGGGGGTTTTCCTATCATATCCTGTCCGAATTTCGCGGCGCGATGTCCGATGGCAATCGCGTGCCCGATCGGGCCGATGGCATGGGCTGTTTCGCGATGCCCAATGGCAAGCTCGCGCTGGTTCGAAACCATGAACTTAAGGCCAATCATTTTGATGATGGTCCTTTTACTGCCATGCCCTCAACGCTCGCGGCCTATGATTATAACCAAAACGGAAAACCGCTGGTTGGCGGTACGACCACAATGATACTCGATAATCAAACATTGGTTATGGAACGCCAACATCTGAGCCTTGTGGGCACGATCCGCAACTGTGCCGGCGGCACCACGCCATGGGGCAGCTGGCTGAGCTGTGAAGAAGATGTGACCCGCGCCGGAGACGGCGTAACGCGCGACCATGGCTGGGTATTTGAAGTACCCGCCGCCGAAAAAGGCTTGGTTGACCCGGTCCCCCTCAAAGCCATGGGGCGTTTCAACCATGAAGCCGCCGCCGTCGATCCGGCGACCGGCATTGTCTATCTGACCGAAGATCGCGACGACAGCCTATTCTATCGTTTCATCCCCGATGTACCCGGAAAATTGGCCGAGGGCGGCAAGCTGCAAGCATTGGCCTTTGCCAAAGACACGCTGGATAATGACAGCCGCAACTGGTCGACACCGACATTCAAGCCGGGCGCTTGGCAATTTGCCAGCTGGGTAGATTTGAACGAGGTCGAAAGCCCCAATGACGACCTACGCGAACGGGGTGCTAAGGACGGCGCGGTCAAATTCGCGCGCGGCGAAGGCATTGTTTATGGCGATGGCGAGCTATATTTTTGCTGCACATCCGGCGGAGCAGCCAAGGAAGGGCAGATCATGCGCTACCGGCCGTCCCGCTATGAAGGACTAGAGGCCGAAGCCAAAGCACCCGGCCTTTTACAATTATTCATGGAATCCACCGACCGCCGCCAATATAGCTTTGGTGATAATCTGACCATCGCGCCCAATGGCCATCTGATCGTCTGCGAAGATCAATATAGCGCAACGGTGGACAATCACCTGCGCGGCGTCACCCCGCATGGCAAAGCCTATGCACTAGGACGCATCCGGATACAGACGGAACCGGCAGGCGCCTGTTTCTCCCCCGACGGGCGAACGATGTTTTTAAACCTATATAGTCCGACAAAGACTCTCGCTATCCTTGGTCCGTGGAACAAATTACGGTAAATTCCCGAAGCGCTTGCCTAGGTTCGTTGCACCTGTCGCAGCGAGTCCGGATATTACGCCGCCGAAGCCATTAGGCGGATAAAAAGAGTCTTTTGGTATTATTCGGTCACCGTGCGATAGCGGTGATAGTTACAAGGATTGGCCATCATCGACGACAATGTCCGATCCTGTCACTGACTTTGCCGCATCGGAAGAGAAGTAAAGCATCATCGAATCAAGCGACGACATATCCTGCAACCGCCGCCGATGGAAACTCGCAATCTTGCTTTTTCCACCTTCGGTCTGATACCAATCACCTTGGATTTCCGTATCAATATAGCCGGGATGGACGGTGTTGACATTCACCCCCTGTCGCACCCATTCGCGCGCCAGATTTCGACCGAGATGAGTTACACCGGCCTTACTGGCCGCATAGGCGCTATCGCTCTCCCCGGTCAGACGGGATGTAATAGATCCGATAATAGTTATCCGGCCATTTTCCTTTGCCCTGCTATCGTTGGCAATCAAGCGTTTGGCCCCTTCACGGGCAACCAGATAAACACCGACTAAATTCGTGCCGATCACATTTCGGATAGCTTCATGCGTAACATCAGTGGCGCGGCCAGTCACGCTGACACCGGCATTGGCTATGATTGTATCAACCACACCGAATTTTTCTTCCGCCATATCATAGGCCGCTATGACCGATGCTTCATCCGTAACGTCAAGCGGCACGGCCAATGCGCGGCCGCCAGCGTCGATGATCTTGCCTGCTAATTCCGCTGTGCGATCCGTTCGCCGCGCGCCCAGCACGACATTGGCCCCAGCCTCAGCAAATAATTCTGCAAAATGAGCGCCAAGACCTGATGATGCGCCAGCGATCAGTGCGGTCCGGCCCGCTAGTGAGAATGGAATGGCCATATTTTATCCTCTGAATTATACGATTATTATAATCGACTCTATACCATCAAGATGCGCTCAGCCAACCTCGCTTTATATAATTGGCCAAACAAAAAACAGAAAGAGGATAGCTGCGGTACCATGTCCCTGAACTAAAAAGGGCGCGCAGCCAATCTGACCGCACGCCCTTTTATGATAGGGTTATCAGAGAGATTTACGCAGCCGCAGTCAGTTTAATGTGCCGCCGCATATGATGGTCGACACTGCCAAATTCACCTTCGATGATCGACAGCCGCTTGAAATAGCTGCCGACGGCCAGCTCATCGGTCATACCCATGCCGCCATGAGTCTGGATCGCCGATTGGCCAATGAAGCGCGCCGATTGACCGATGCGTACTTTTGCCGCTGATATCGTGTGTTTCCGGGTCGCATCATCTTCGTCCAGTTTGATCGTCGCCAAATAGGACATGGAAACCGATTGCTCATATTCCATCAGCATATCAGCCATCCGGTGCTGAAGAACCTGAAAGCTTCCGATTGCCACGCCAAATTGCTTGCGCTGGCGTGAATAATCCAATGTCATCTCATTGGCGACCTTCATCACGCCGGTCGCTTCCGCGCACACGGCAGCGGTGGCTTCATCAACCACTTTTTCAATCAGCGGAAGGGCGTTATCGGCCTCACCAATCAAAGCATCGCCAGAAATTTTCACATTTTCAAAATAGACTTCCGAAGCGCGGCGACCATCCACCGTGCCATAGTCACGCAGGCTCAGGCCATCCGTGTCCTTGGCAACGATGAATATAGAAATACCGCCCTGATCCCGCTGATCACCAGAGGTTCGCGCAGTGACAACCAAATGGGTCGCCCAAGGCGCACCGATGACAACCGCTTTATGACCGTTGAGAATATAATCGCCGCCATCTTTTTTGGCCGTGGTCTGCAAATCCGCCAGATCATAGCGGCCGCGCGGTTCCGCATAAGCAAATGCGAAAACCATCTCGCCGGTAATGATCCCGCCAAGATATTCTTCTTTTTGCGCAGCATTGCCCGCGTGTTTCAAAAATCCGCCCGCACAGACAATGCTGGGAATAAACGGTTCAATCGCAAGGCCTTTACCAAATTCTTCCATGATCAGCATGGTTTCGGTCGCGCCGCCGCCAAAGCCGCCATCTTCTTCACTAAACGGAGCCGCGAGCATACCAAGCTCAGCCAGCTGTGCCCAAAGCTCTGGTCGCCAGCCTGCTTCGCTAGAGATTACTTCGCGCCGCGTGTCCCATTCATATTGTTCCCGAATAAGGCGCGAAATGCCGTCACGAACCATGTTCTGTTCGTCAGTAAAATTGAAATCCATTTTCTATCACTCCTGAGTCAGGTCTTTAAAGCCCGCTGAAATTATAAGCCCAAAATCATTTTGGTGATGATGTTGCGTTGGATCTCATTAGATCCGCCGTAAATTGACGTCTTGCGCATGTTGAAATAGGTCGCTGCGGCGTGATGCGCATAATCCGGACCAATCGGGAAATCGTTAGACCCGTCGTCGGGGAAGCTGTCGGCATCAGGCGTGCCGTATATACCAACTGCCTCAAGAGTTAGCTCAGTCAAACGCTGTTGAATCTCTGTACCCTTGACCTTCAGCAATGAACTTTCCGGTCCCGGGCCTTTACCGGCCTGTTCGCCAGCCAATGTCCGTAGCTCGGTAATTTCAAGCGCTGCAAGATCAATTTCCAGCTGGCTGACCTTGGTTGCGAAACCCATGTCCTGAATCAGCGGCTTACCGTCCAGCAATTCATGCTTGGCAATGTCCTTAAGCTTCTCGACACCGCGTTTCGACCGCGCCACACCGGCAATGCCGGACCGTTCATGCGCCAACAGGAATTTCGCGTAGGTCCAGCCTTTATTCTCTTCGCCAATCAGATTTTCCGCTGGCACCCGGACATCCGTCAGCCATACTTCATTGACCTCGTAACCGCCATCGATCAGCTTGATCGGACGCACCTCAATGCCTGGTGTTTTCATGTCGATCAGAATGAAGCTGATACCCTGTTGCGGCTTGGGTGCATCGGGATCGGTGCGACACAGGAAGAAGCCCCAATCGGCATGCTGTGCCAATGTTGTCCATGTCTTCTGGCCATTGATGATATAATCATCACCGTCCCGCACTGCCGTTGTTTTCAACGATGCGAGATCGGAACCGGCGCCTGGTTCTGAATAGCCCTGACACCACCAAACTTCTGCGCTCTTGATACCGGGCAGATGTTTGGCTTTCTGTTCCTCATTGCCGAAAGTGTAGATAACCGGGCCAACCATCGAGACGCCAAAGGGCAGCGGCATGACCGCATTCACACGGGCATTTTCCTCCCCCCAGATATAGCGCTGCGTCGCGGTCCAGCCGGTGCCGCCATATTGTTCCGGCCATGCGGGAACCGACCAGCCTTTTTCGCCCAGCACCTTGTGCCAAGCGACCATGTCTTCAGGGCTAAGCTCATCCTGAATCCCTTTGCCTTCGATATGCTTGGGATAATTATTCTCGATAAAATTGCGTATTTCGTCGCGAAACGCATTTTCCTCTGCAGTGAATTCCAGGTTCATGAGCGAGACTCCAATGATGAATTTGGCGCCAGCATAGGCAAAGAACCGCAGAAAACAAGCGTGTCTAAAGATCGGAACGAGTGACGCTACGGCATGCAAGGCCCCCATCGAAAATAAATCGGTGAGATTCCGCAATGGATTTAATCGACTCCTTAAATGCCGTCTGAAAATTTGTCCTTACGCCGTTTCCCGAAACGCATGCCGCGCTCAAGCTTCGCCCTCAGGGCGGTATAATAAGCTTCGAGAAATATCCGCTCATCGCCGCTACCCGGCTCCCATCCGATTTTGTTGCAGATCGAGCGGGTGACGGTTTCAAGCGCTTCGTCGGTTCCGGTTCGCAACACGCTCTCCAGCGTCTGCAATTCATATTCCCCATAGACCGACAGGTCGGCATCGGAAAATTCGTAGCGAGGCGCTGCTGGTCCGGTGACAAGATTGCCGGCTGCTTCAGCAGAAGGCGCGACAACACCGCCCAGATTCTTTTTCACATTCTGGATGACCCAAGTTCCCGCGATTAAATCCCCGCAACGCAGCCGGTCTTTGTTAAATAGCGGGAATAGCAAAAACATCAGCACCCATAAAAAGCCTGCCCAAGCGGTAAAATCGCTCATCGATCCATTTGCCTCGCCGGACGTGATGAAGACTAAGGGCAGGAATAGTTCGATATCACGAATGATATTGCGCGCAATCACCGCTTCGGCGGTTAGACGCCCGCCATCACGGGCCGCGACCCTGATACCAACCGCGCGTTTTCCCCAAGTGGCCGCGCGGTCCCCCAGCTCGAAATAAAGAAAATAGGCGTTACGAAAGAGGAAAACCGCAATAATCCAAAGCACCGCGACAAAGCCCAGTGGACCGCCTGCTTCCAAAGTCATTCCGTCACCAAATGCAGACTCTAAGCCCCATATTGCCATAAGCCCAAGCAAAGTTACGATGAAGATCAGACCCAAGATGATGATAATATCCAGCGTCAAGGCTCCGGCGCGCGCACCGGCCGTTGCCACTGTCACGTTGAGCGGGATACCTTCTGGCGATACCATAATGCGATCGAGCTTAGGATTGGAGGACCGCCTGATCCACGGGTCGGCTGCCCTGCTATTCATGACCCGATCTCCATCCGTTTGCGGCCAAAGACGAAGAAATAAACCAGCCAGAATATTAGCATGGAAGCGCCCACCAGATACCGTATGCCGGTATCGTTGATAAGCTGACGCGCGAAGCCTTCTAATAGGCCTGCACAGATGAGCATGATCACCACACCTGCCATCACAAGGGCTGCGCGCTTGCCCGCATCGCTGGCTGCGGTGAGATGGGATTTGTCACCGGGAAAGGCGATGGAGCGCCCGACATGAATGCCGGCTGCCCCGGCCAATAATATTGCGAATAATTCGGTCGTACCATGGATCGAAAGCCAGCCGACAAATTCAACCGTCAATCCGCGCTGGGCAAATACCCAGAGCATCGCGCCCATGAGCGCCATATTGTGAATGAGCAGCAATATGCTGGGTATCGCAAAGGCAAAGCCTAGCGCAAAAGCCAATATGGCAACCTGCGCGTTATTGCTGAACAAAAAGGCTGCGAATACACCAAGCCCGTTTTGTTTATCCGCCCCGAACAACGTCCCGCGCAGCGCCGCTTCACTCGCGCCCGGCACGCGTACGTCAGAGAAATTCCCGGGAACCAGCGCATAAAACCAATCACTGTCACCCGCAACCAGCAGATAGCCGATCAAGGTTCCGGCAATCATGACGGATAGCGCTATCCAGATATCCATTTTTATGTCGCGGATCGCACGGCTCCAACCACCTCCGAAAAACTCCTTGAGCCAGCGGCCAAGGCTGGTTTGGGTGCCGTAAACCAGAAAATAGGACCGCAGCGCCAAGCCTTCAAGATAGTCAATTAATCCCGCATCCAGCGAGCTTTCGCGCGCAATGGACAGGCTCGACAATAGGGTCCGGTACAAAGTGGGGAGCGCGAGAACATCCTCATCGCTTAACCGCTTGGCTTTGCCCTTTTCCATCTTGGTCACAATATCTTCGAGACGGATCCAATCAGCTTCCCGCTCCAAGCGAAAACGGTCACTTTTAAGCGCGGCCGTTTCGATAGTCTGCTCCGCGCCGGGTTCGATGATAGTATCAGCCATCAGATCGCTCCCCGCCGTTTGATTTTGAGATAGCTGTTAATCAGCTTCGTGCCGATATCTTTATGCGCGCCTTCGATCACATCAATACCCATATGCTGCAGGCGGGAAACGACCAATCGTTTCTGGTCGAGCAGACTTTGCGCGGTCACGCTGCGTGCCACATCTTCAGCACTTTCGGGTTGCTTGTCGATAAATTCGGACAGCTCTTCATCCTTCAGCACTACAAATAACACCAGATGCTTATCAATCAACCGCCCTGCTGCCTCCAGCATCAAATCTGCGCTGGTCGGATCAGTAAAGTCGGTAAAAATGATGATCAGCGACCGGCGCTTCAACCGCTGTGACAAGGCCGATAATGCCAATGTATAATTGCTTTCCTGATGCCGGTAATCAATCGTCGCGGCATCTTGCTGCAACCGGAAAAAATTACGGCTACCCGACAGGAAGGGCGTCGATAATTCCGGTTTGGCGGCGAAACTGAACAGGCTCGTCTTATCGCCAGATTTAAGGGTGATATAGGCTGTCAACAATGCCGCCGAAACAGCGCGGTCAATGCGCGGCAGTCCGTCAATCGGCTCACACATCGCCGACCCGCAATCCAGAGCGAACACAATCTGGTTATTCCGCTCGGTGTCATATTCCTTGGCGAGCAATTTGCTGTGCCGCGCAGACCCTTTCCAATCGATACTCCGCCGGTCCATGCCGGGTTGATATTCTGCCAGCGCTTCAAACTCGCTGCCCTCGCCGCGGAATTTGCGTGCCAGCAGGCCGAAAACGGAATCACGCATGAACATTTGTACAGTCGGGCTGCGCACCGCCGAGATATTCGGTATGATAGCAACAGACTGGTCACTTTTTGTGGAGGTTTGGCGCCACGCGAGACCCAACGGGCCCTTCCAGCGCAGCCAGAGCTTTCCAATATCCCCTTCTCCTCGCCGGTTCGGGGTTGTCGTTGCAGTGCCGCTATACATGCGTTCTTTGGATGCCGGGCGCATAAGCGTAAATTCCACGCGGCCATTGTCGGAAAGCCGGTCATCGACGCCCAAATTTCCGCTGACCATGCGCGGTGCCATCAGCCCGAAAAATTCCGCCTGCACACCGAGTTTCAGCGGCGCCCCGATTTCAGCCGACTTGGGCGCAGCCAATTGCACATTTCCTGCTTTGGCAGCGATCAAGCCATCAATGGTCAACAACAGCATCAACATCCCGGCCCACGCAATCCCCAATGCCCACAGGTTCGGCATCAGCGCCGCCAGCACAGCCGCAACCGGCGCGCCAATAGCGATTAACAGAACAGCACGGGCAGTCGGATAGATCAACGCGGCGCTTCCGTCCGTTCCACCAATGCTTCGATGATCGTATCGACGCGGCGACCTTCTATCTCTGCCGCAGGGGACAAGATGGTGCGGTGGCGCAGCACGGATGGGGCGAGTGCTTTGACATCATCCGGCAACACATAGTCCCGCCCCGATATCGCCGCCCGCGCACGCGCCGCAGTCGCCAGCATAATCGCGGCACGGGGACTCGCGCCATTTTCAAGGTCAGCAGTCTCGCGGGTCGCGCGGATCAGCCGAACGATATAATCTATCACATCATCCACCAGCTTCACCGACTGGACCGCCGTTGCGGCGGCAACAAGAGTCTTTTCGTCCACCTGTGGAGCAATGCCAAAATCGCCCGGTCCCGGTGCACCAATTCGCTCGCCATATTGCATGACGATTTTCTTTTCTTCCTCGACACTGGGATATTCGATCAACAGTTTGAACAGAAACCGGTCCAACTGCGCTTCCGGCAATGGGTAGACCCCTTGTTGTTCAATCGGGTTTTGCGTCGCAACCACCATAAATTGTGAAGAGAGCGCATGGGTCTCACCATCAATAGTCACGGCGCGTTCCTGCATTGCCTCCAACATCGCGGCCTGCGTTTTCGGCGGCGTACGGTTGATTTCATCGGCAAGCAACAGATCACAGAAAATCGGGCCACGGGTCAGAGTGAATGTGCTGGTCTGAAAATTGAAAAGATTGGAACCCACAATATCGCCGGGCATCAGATCAGGGGTAAATTGGATGCGCCCGAAATCAAGGCTGAGCGTCGCCGCAAAACATTGCGCGAGAAATGTCTTCGCGGTTCCCGGCGGCCCTTCGAGCAACACATGGCCAGAGGAAAATAGCGCGATCAGCAAATGGTCGATAATTTCTTCCTGCCCGATAATTGCCTTTGCGACTTCCCCGCGAATATTATCCGCCAGCGTTTTCAGTTCCCCGATATTCATCCTATAATTTCCTTTTTCCAATGATAGAGCGCCGCTGCATATTGAGCGGTTTCGCGAGAATTTTGGGCCTGATTAAGATTTGCGAGCAAGACGGAGAACCGGCTGCCGTCCACTTCGCCCAGCGCATCCAGCTTTGCGTTGACCGTCATCCGGTCTGCACCCGGTGACAGGCCTATGGCATGGATAGCCTCGGCTCGGATCATCTCTCCATAGGGAGCGGCGACAAGATGTTCGCGTTGCATCCGGTGGATAAAACCGGCGCTGTTATTGACCAGCGCAGTCTTGCCGAAATCAATGCTGCGCCGTTCGCGCGCAGGCGGCCCAAATCGGTTAAATGCCATCCATGCCGCCGCCATCGCAGCAATAATCAGGCAAATGGTGGCCGATAAAAACGGTGGCTGAAATGCAAGGGTCAGAAGATTTTCTGAGCTTCCGAGACCATTAAACGTCAGATCAAAAGTCACCACCTCGCCCGCGCCTATCCCCGTCGCTGCGATCAGGGCCAGTGCATGTTTGGCGGTCTGCTTATCCGCCATGCCCGTGTTATTCATCAAATCCGCATCAGCAACCAGCACGAGCGGATAACGGGACGCGTCAACATCCTCTTCATCGGTAATCCGCGATTCATCCAAGCTATCAAGCTGCGCATAAACCCCGCCGTCATCCAGATAGGCCACCAAAGCGCCGTCACCTTTTTGATTAGGAACGACCGTACGGATATAATCGCCCGTAATAGAGACCGGGCTTTCCGGTATTTTAACCGGCCCACCAACGGCGGACCTCGTTAGCGGCCGCGATTTCGGTTGCGCTTGGGTGGTTTTGTCCCCGGCAATTTCTACGTCCGCAATGTTCTTCAACATCGACTGGCCGGAATCGCCGCCCAATGTCTCTAAACGCTGGACCCATCCTTTTTTTATCCGAGGATCGGCAGCATCCATGACTTGCCATTTGGGCAAGATGATCATGGTTGGCCCGACATAGGCACGATCCTGCATAACCTGCGCCACATCTTCGGCATCGGCATAGGGGCCGGGCGTCAGGATCAACAATCCCCGATTATCAATACCGCCCGCTGTCCGTGAGTATTGAACGTCAATGCCGGTTTTACGCATGAGATCGGCCAGTGCCTTGTAACCGACGAGGCTATTGGAGGCACCGTGCGCCTGTCCATTTTTGCCAGATGCAAACCGGTCCCCTACCCCTAAGCCATAAAGTAGAGCAACAAAGGCGGCGAAACCGACCGCGAACATGATAATGATCGTCGTGCGCTTGAAGGGATTGGCCTGAACGCTCATTTCCGACCGGCTTTCGGTTTACGCCATGTCTCTGGGAGTGCGAATGCGCCATAAGCTTCGCGTGATGCCGTCCAGCCTTCTTCCCCAATAGGCGTGGTAGCAAAAATTCCACGCTCTACATGCCCGGCAATCACGGTAAACATCGCGCGCGCAGGCTCGGGCAAGCTATCAAACCGTTCAATCTCGCGCGCAGTATTGGACGGCCGTAAAAGGTCGGGGCGGCGTTTTTCGATATCTTCAATGCTGCGAAATAACAGTAGATGCGCTGCTTCCTCAAACTGCCCTTGACCTGCCAGCGCGTCCGCCTCCTCCAGCAATTGGCGTGCTTCGGCTTGGTCGGGCCGCCAAATATCTTCTTCCTGCTTAGGCTTGCGGCTGCGCCATTGCTGCCAATAGGGGGATAATATCACCCATAACAGCGTCAAGACGCCTGCCGCCAAAAGCACTAACAATATGATCCGGAGTACCGGCCATGCAGTTACGATCACCTCTGCCACAGGAGCGAGTGCATCGCTCAACCATTTCAAAAAATCCGTCCACCATTCCGGTGGAGCTTCCTTTGGTTCGGGAATGATATTGGTAAACTGGATATCGTCATCCGCACGCACATCTTTCCACGCGGCGTCAAAAGAAGCGTTCCCCTTATCATCCTGAACTATTGCGCCTTTTGCCACGGCCAAGATGTTGCAGAAACCACAGGCTGGGGCAAGTAGGAAGATGGATGGATTTGCAGACTTTACTCCCCCTTCCCGTTATGACAATCTGAACCTCATATAATTTGGGGGTAGAAATATGGCAGAGGCACCAGGCAAGCTCGATATTGGCCGGGTACTAACCAATACATTCGGGGTGATAAGCCGCAATCCAGTGGTGTTCCTTGGCCTGTCCTTGCTAATCGTCGGCCTGCCCAATGCAGCCATGCAATATATCCAGGGCAGTGCCACAACATTGGCAGGCGCCTTTGCCTCACCGGCCCTTATCATTACCGGATTGATCAGTTTTTTCGTTTTCATGTTCCTGTCCGTTGTCCTGCAAGCGACGTTGATCGTCGCGACTTTGACTGATTTGGGCAACGACGAGATTAATCTGGGAGATTGCGTCAAGCAGGCGGTCCGCAAATTTCTGCCTCTAATCGGGCTTGGCATCGTCTTTGGTTTGGGCATCGTACTGGGGTTTATGTTTTTCTTCATTCCCGGCGTCATTCTCTATCTCATGTGGATTATTGCTGCGCCCGTTATGATGGCCGAGGATAAAGGGATCATGGAGTCCTTGAAACGCAGCGCAGAATTGACCCGCGGCTCTAAAGGCATGATCTTTTTATTGATGATCATCTTTGTTATTATCGCCTCCATCATCGGCGGGATCGGGGGCGCACTCAGCTTATTCAGCGTTACGGCATCCGTCCTCGTCGCCACAATCGTGAATACCATCACCGGTGCGCTTCAAGGGGCGGGTATCGCAGCCATTTATGTCGACCTGCGGACGGCGAAAGAAGGCACGGATAGCAGCTTATTGGCCGATGTTTTCGCCTAAAACTATTTGAGTTGTTATTTTAAAGGGACGATTGATGAGAGCATATTTTCGCGCATCCGCGCTGGCTACCGTTATTACATTAAGTGCTTGCGGGTCTGATCCGACGCCAGAGCCCGTCGAACAGATCGTCGTCCGCGAGCCTAATGCGACCGATGAAAAGGTCGGGGAAGTCCAGGATGCCGCACCAAGCAATGCATCAGCGGATTTGATTGCGTCCGGAAAAACGGCCTTTAACACCTGCGCCGTCTGCCATACGGTAGAGAAAGGGGCCGGCAACCGTATTGGCCCCAACCTCAATCGTGTGATCGGCCGCACCGCTGGCAGCGTTACGGGCTTCTCTTATTCCGGCGCTATGAAATCCTCCGGCATCACTTGGACCAAAGCAGAGATTAGCAGCTTCCTGACAAATCCCGCCGCCAAGGTTTCCGGAACAACCATGATGATTGGCCCCATTGCTGACGCGGCAAAACGTGAAGCCATTATTGCGTATATTGAGAATGCATCAGCCAATTAAGCAAACCTCTGATTCAATCCGCGAATAGCTCCGCTGCACCACGCAGTTGGATATCATTCCGTGCGGCTAATTGCTCTTGAAACCAATATTTATGCAACGCGCCGAAGAGGATGAGCACCCGTTTTTCCTGACCCTTTACCTCATCCAATGCAGTGCCGATTTTCTGAAAATGGGCCATGTTGATATTCTGCCAGCTACCCGGACCAAGATCATTACCGAACAGCTTGTCATAAGCCTCCTGCCGCGCTTTCACAATACTATCATAGGCCGCGCTATGGATGAACACAGGATCTGCAGAACGGCCGCCGACCGCCTTATTATAGGCCGCGATTGCGGCCTGATACGCCGCCAAGTCTTTCGTTCGTGCGGAATCTTTTTCTAGCTGCGCCAAGGCTGCGCGCCGGTCATCCGCAATTTTCTGCGTCCACGCCGCAACCGGAACTATTGCAAAACCCAATTCCTGTCGCAGCGGAAATACGACATCGGTGAGCTCTGGAAAATCATCGGCCCTAGTTTCCCGTACTTCTCTAAATTGCTCATAATTTGCGGATGCCGTGGCGAAACGTTCGGGCGGCAGTTCGATCATGATAATATCAGGATTAAATCTAACGATTGCGGCCTTCAAAATCGACAGAGAATAGCCATCACTGCGGCGATGCTGTCCATGAATTGCACCGATGACCGTGACAATATTAATGCCCGGCGCAGGCTTTTCCTCGGTCGCGGGCGCGGTGCAAGCACATAGGAACACCAATAGGATTAGCGATAAAAGGCGTGCCAGATTCATTTCGTATCGAGCCGTTTGCCTAGCTTGACGAAAAACACGATCAGAAACGGCACCAGCACAAAGGATAACACCACTTTGGCAGTCCCCTGCCCGACCAGCAATTCGCCAATGGGGCGCTCGCCGTAAAAGGCGATGGTGATAAAAATAAGCGTATCCACTACCTGCGACAGCGCGCTGGCAATGGATGCTCGTAGCGCGATCAAGCCGCCCTTCATCGCCGTCAGTCGAGAAAATATATAGACATTCAGAAATTGCGAGACGCCATAAGCGATAATACCCGCAAACATCAGCCGTGACCCCTGTGACAAAATAATCGGGAAGGCCTCTTTGGCGGGTTCATACATGCCCGGATCAGTCGGCAATTCCAGCACAATGCGAATTAGGATAATCGCGGTAATAAGCGGGATAAAACCGAAACGTACGAGCCGGTTGGCAACTTCCCGGCCATGTAATTCAGCCACCGAGCTGGACAATACGACCAGCAAAAGAAACGGGAAAATTCCAGCTTCTACAGCCAATGGTCCCAACGCTACCTGTTTCGAACCCAATATTCCGGCGATACAGGTCATGCCGCCATAAAGGACAGCAAAAACAAAAAGGGAGCGCGGTATGAGACTATTATTCGGAGTTTCTGTCATGTTGATGGCCTAGCGTGGTCTTTATGGAAAAAATAGTAGCAAAACCCGGTAGGAAAAAAGGAAACGTGACTCTCTACCATTTTGCTCTAGGGAGGAAATAAGAGGGTTTTTGGCTTGATTCTGCTAAACTCATTGAAGCAAATGTCGGTACAAAGGGGAATTTGTGCAAAGACTAGCGGTTTATTGCGGTTCAAGTGCCGGGGGTGACCCTGCTTTTGCCGAGACAGCAAAAATTTTGGGCCAGATCATGGTCGAACGCGGCATTGATCTCGTCTTTGGCGGTGGACGATTGGGCTTGATGGGGATTATTGCCGATTCCGTGCTGGCGGGCGGCGGTAAAGTCTATGGTGTCATTCCCGAAATGCTGAGAGACCATGAGGTCGCACATACCGGCTTGACCGAGCTCCATATCGTGACCTCTATGCACGAGCGCAAAGCAAAAATGACCGAACTCACCGATGGTTTTATCGCTATACCGGGCGGCATTGGCACTTTGGACGAGCTATTTGAAGCATGGACCTGGAAAGCGCTGGGCTATCACGGCAAGCCGATCGGGCTGCTAAATGTAAACGGCTATTGGGATTCCCTCACCACATTTCTCGATAATGTTGCGGGACAAGGTTTTATGTCCGCAGCGCGGCGCGAACAGTTGATTTTAAGCGACGATATCAATGATATACTCGACCAATTGACCGCTGCTTATACCGGATTCGACGGCGAAGTGACGTGGTAGCTATGATAGAAGGGCAGCGCGTATGACGTCCATCCTTACCAGCTTGGCTGGCATGGCCGTCATCCTTCTTCTTGCATTCGCGCTATCGACTGGTCGGCGTAATATCCGACTTCGCGTGGTCGGTGCCGCTTTCGCGCTACAGGCCAGCATTGCCGTGCTGGTATTATATGTCCCCGCCGGAAAAAATATCATACAGGCCATGTCCACGGGTGTTTCCAATCTTTTGGGCTATGCGGCTGATGGAACCAATTTCATATTCGGACCGCTGGCCAGCCCGGAAATGGGCGGAACCAGCTTTGCTATTGCTGCGCTGCCCGTAATTATCTTTTTCTCTGCGCTCATCTCAATCCTCTATTACCTGGGTGTCATGCAATTCATCATCAAATGGGTTGGCGGCGGAATCCAGAAAGTAACCGGCATATCCAAAGTGGAATCCTTATGCGCCGCTGCGAATATCTTCGTCGGCCAATCGGAATCGCCATTGGTTATCCGGCCCTATTTAGCGAACCTCACGGAATCGCAACTATTTACAGTAATGAGCGTTGGCATGGCCGGTGTAGCCGGAACAATATTGGCCGCTTATGCTTCCATGGGTATCCGTATCGACTATCTGCTGGCAGCCGCTTTCATGTCGGCTCCCGGCGGCATATTAATGGCAAAAATCATCATGCCGGATGATCCCGATGCCACAGCGCCCGAAGAATTGGTCGTTGCGGTTGATTTTGAGGAAGAAAAGCCAGCCAATATCATCATGGCCGCATCCATGGGCGCGCAGACGGGCGTAAAAATTGCAGTGGCTGTTGGCGCGATGGTTTTGGCATTTGTAGCCTTGGTGGCTTTAGCTAACGGAATATTGGGCGGTGTTGGCGGATGGTTTGGTCAACCCGACCTGAGCTTCCAGCAACTTATCGGCTATGTATTCGCCCCGATCATGTTTCTATTGGGTGTGCCGTGGGACGAAGCATTTGCCGCTGGCGGCCTGTTCGGCACCAAAGTGGTTTTGAATGAATTTGTCGCCTTTAACGATCTAGGCGACATGGGAGATGCATTGTCCCCGATTACCATTGCGATCGTGACCTTTGCTCTGTGCGGTTTTGCCAATTTCCTGTCCATCGCCATTCAACTGGCCGTCACTGGCGGACTGGCCCCCAACCAGCGGCCCGTCATTGCACGTCTTGGCCTCAGAGCATTGGCGGCAGGTTCGCTCGCCAATCTGATGAGCGCGGCATTGGCTGGCTTATTATTATCCATCGGTTGAACCGATAGATTGACAAACCCGTTTAGCGGAGCATCATAGCGTCATGTCTATCCCCTATGACACATTATCATCCATCTCGCTCGCTCTAGCCGATAAGGACAAAGATGCGTTTGCTGCTCGGGTCGGTCAGTCGTTTTCCGACTGGGGTTTTGCGGTTATCTCGGACCACGGCATATCGGATAGCCTAATCGAAAAAGCGGAACAAATGTCCCGCGCCTTTTTCGCATTGCCCGAAGATGTGAAGCGCAAATATCATATTCCCGGCGGCGGCGGAGCGCGGGGCTATACGCCTTTCGGGACGGAAGCTGCGAAGGATTCCAACATTTCCGATCTGAAGGAATTTTGGCATATCGGCCGGGAGTTGCCGAGCGGCCATGATTTTGAACGGATTATGAGCGCGAATATCTGGCCCGAGGAAGTGGACGGCTTTCGCGATTGCTATCTGAAACTCTTCGCCGCCTTTGACACAGCGGGTCAGCGCATATTGGAAGCAATTGCGCGCTTTCTGGAATTAGAATCAGGATTTTTTGACGACACCGTGCGCGATGGGAACAGCATCTTGCGCCTGATCCATTATCCACCCGTGCCAGAAAATTCGCCCGCTGTGCGCGCCGCCGCGCATGAAGATATAAATGCGATTACCTTGCTCATCGGTGCCGAAGAGGCCGGACTCGAACTGCTCGACAAAAAGGGCAATTGGCGGCCCGTCACGCCAAAACCGGGTGAGCTTGCCGTCAATATTGGGGACATGTTGCAACGGCTGACCAATGGTCGTCTGCCATCGACGACTCACCGCGTTGTCAATCCTGCACCGGAACGGCGGGTGCATTCCCGCTATTCCATGCCGTTTTTCCTGCATTTCCGGCCCGATTATCTAATTGAAACATTGCCGCAATGTATCGATGCGGATCATCCCAATCTCTATCCGAACCCGATCACCGCCGATGACTATCTGATGGAACGCTTGCGCGAAATTGGGTTGGCATGAGCCCCAAAATCGTTGGCATTTGCGGTGGAAGCTGTTCCGGTAAAACAACGCTAACCCATCACATCTATAAAGCATTGGGCCCGGGTATATGTGTTGTACTGCCGCAGGATGATTATTTCTTTGGCCTTGGCGATGCGCCGCAAGGCAAAGGCGGTCCCAATTTCGATCATCCCGATGCGGTTGATTTTGATACAATGTGTACGCAGTTGGAGCTTTTGAAAAAGGGCCAGTCTATCGAACGGCCACTCTATAATTTCGCCACCCATATGCCCAAAGCGGAAACGGAGCTGACCGAACCGCGCCCGATCATATTGGTAGACGGCATTTTAATTCTGCATCATGAACCCCTGCGCCACCTTTTTGATTTGTCGATCTTCGTGAAATGTGAGAGCCAGAAACGATTTGAGCGGCGATTGGAACGTGATGTTCGTGAACGTGGCAGAACGGCCGAATCCGTTCGAAGGATATTCGCAGATCAAGTTAACCCGATGCACAATAAATTTGTCGAGCCATCGAAGATATATGCAGATATAATCATAGAAAATGGTAGCTCTGACGCAGCGCACTTATATAATATCGAACCGATACTCGCCGCGCTGCGTGAGATATAGGCCGCAAGTTATGATCATGGCAGCGCAATAATCAAATAGCTTGACTTCATATCGATTGCCTCTATGTTGCATCGCAGCAAAGGCAGACACTGTCTGGCGAAAGTTCTGCGTGAGAGATGCAAACCCATCTCGAACCTATCGCCTTCATTGCTTCTCATTTTTCCGGCAGCCTGATCACGCGGGTCGTCTTAACCGACGGCGAACGCGCACATGAGTTATTCTCGTGCTGCGCCCACTGGCTGCTTATATTAAGGTATTATTTTTGACTAATTTTTCTGATTTCGCTCTTGCGGAACCTATCCAAAAACGCGTGGCCGAAGGCGGCTACACCACCCCCTCTCCCATTCAGCAGCAGGCGATTCCGCCAGCGCTCGAAGGCAAAGACATTTTGGGTATTGCCCAAACCGGCACCGGCAAGACCGCTGCTTTCTCGCTGCCATCTCTCCATCACCTGCTGACCGACAAGCGCAAGGCCGGCCGTTATGAATGCCGGATGCTGGTGCTTGCACCAACACGCGAACTCGCACGACAAATTGCCGACAGCATGACCGGCTATTCTAAAGGCCTTGGCATGTTCATTACCTCTGCTTTTGGCGGCGTTCCGATTAACCGGCAAAAACGCATATTGGAGCGCGGTGTCGATGTGCTGGTGGCAACACCGGGCCGTCTGCTTGATCTGGTGGACCAACGCTGCCTCAATCTGAGCAAGGTCGAGATATTGGTTCTCGACGAAGCCGACCAGATGCTGGACCTTGGCTTTATCGTTCCGCTGAAGAAGATCGTGCCCTTGCTGCCAAAACAGCGCCAGAGCCTGTTCTTCTCGGCCACGATGCCCAAGACGATTTCCCAACTCGCCGATCAGTTCCTGACCAATCCGGTTCAGGTGTCGGTTGCCCCGCAATCGACCACTGCCGAACGGGTTGACCAACGCGTTACCTTTATCAATCAGGATGACAAACAGCGCCTGTTAAAAGATTTTGTGAACAAGGAAAATCCGGATCACATGCTGGTCTTTACCCAGACCAAACATGGTGCGGACAAGGTCGTCAAAAACCTGATGGCAGTTGGCATTCATAGTGCAGCCATTCATGGTAATAAGAGCCAACCACAGCGCGAACGCGCTTTGGGTGACTTTAAAAAGGGCAAGATCAACATTCTCGTCGCCACTGATATTGCGGCACGCGGGATTGATGTTGATGGCATCACCCATGTCATCAATTTCGATATGCCCAATGTGTCTGAACAATATGTTCACCGTATCGGCCGGACGGCGCGTGCCGGCGCTTCGGGCATTTCCTACTCACTCGTTGCACCGGATGAACGCCAGTTCCTCCGCGATGTTGTCAAGCTAACCGGTGTAAAACCGGATGTGATTGCGCTACCGGAAGGCTATGACGAGCCTATGCGCGAAGAAGTACCTTCCCGTATCTATGGCCAGAAGCCTAAGAAATTCGGTGCAACACCAACACGTAGCGGCCCATCGAAAAATAAGCATAGCTCCCGCAAAGGCCGTCCTAGCGGCGGTGGTGGCGGAAGCGGTCGCGGTGGACCGGGTTCCAATGCCGGTGCCAGCTCCGATGGTCCCAAGCACTGGAACAACGGCGCGAAATCATTCAAGCGCCGTCAAACACGCAAAGCCGACGCTTAATCGGTCAGCCTGATCGGGCATCGGCCCACTTCACTAAAACGCAAAACGCGGCGACATCATATTCGCCGCGTTTTGTCGTTTTAGGCACTTAAGTTTACGCGCGGTTTTTCGGGAGAACGCTCGTCTTTGCCTGGTATCAGAGCTTCATCTGCTGCTTCATAGTCTTCTCAGTCGTCGCGCCATAGGGTGGAAGAAAGCCAGCAATTTTCGCAATATTGACTTTAGGTTGGCGATAAACTGCCTTTGCATGGCTGAACTCTTTGAAGCCATCCGGGCCGGTATAGGCGCCCATGCCCGAAGGACCAACGCCGCCGAACGGCAGATCATGTTGAGCAATGTGGAAAATCACATCGTTAACCGTAACCCCGCCTGAAATAGTGCGATCGAGAATCTTGCGCTTGTCGGCTTCGGTTTCCCCAAAATAATACAATCCAAGCGGGCGATCATGATCATTTACGTAATCGACCACTTCATCAAGATTGCGATAGCTTTTAACCGGCAGAACAGGGCCGAAAATTTCCTCCTGCATCACCCGCATATCGTCATTGACGTTCTGTAAAACCGTCAGCGGCATTTTATTGCTGTTAGTGTTCGAGAAATCTTCGTCGCCCGGATTCACCACCGTCTGTTTTGCGCCCTTGGCAACTGCATCGTCGATCAAGCCCTGCAGGCGCTCTTTATGCCGTCCATTAATCACAGAGGTATAATCATCATTCGAGATCATCGTCGGATATTGTTCCGCAACGCTGGCAGCAATACCTTCGACAACGGCATCTTCTTTATCCGCCGGAACCAAAAGATAATCCGGCGCAAGGCAGATTTGGCCGGCATTCATCATTTTACCCATGGCGATACGCTGTGTCGCCTTTTGAATATCAGCGTCCGGTCCGATGATCGTTGGCGACTTGCCCCCTAGTTCGAGGGTCACAGGTGTCAAATTTTTGGCTGCCGCTGCCATGACATGCTTGGCAATCCCGCCGCCGCCGGTAAACAGCAGATGATCCCAAGGGATTTCAGAGAAAGCCTTACCGGTTTCCGGACCGCCGGTGATGACCGTCATCTCTTCTGGAGCAAAATATTTGGCAACCAGTTGCTTCACTAATTCGCCGGTTTCCGGACAGTATTCAGAAAATTTGATAATCACCCGGTTACCAGCCCCAAAAGCGCCGATGGCCGGGTCAAAGGCAAGGTTTATCGGGAAGTTCCAAGGCGCAATAACGCCAACAACCCCTTTGGGTTGATATTCCACGGCTCCACTGGCCCCCAACAGACCCAATGGAAAATCCATTTTGCGCTTTTCGGGACGCATCCATTTTCTCAAATTCTTTTTGTGATCCTTGGCATGACCAACGACCGACATTAAATCGGTCATAACGGTTTGCACGCTGCTGCGATGGCCGAAATCATTCGATACCGCCTCGCAAAGCGCATCCTTATTATCGATAATCATCTGCGCCGTCCGGTTAATCCGGTCCATTCGGGATTCATAACTGACGGGCAGTTCCGCATGAAAAGCATCGCGTTGCGCCTGAAACGCAGCCATGATTTCGTCTTTGCTTACTTCGCCAGCAACTGCTTCCAATGCTTCCATGGTTCGTCTCCTGCAAAGCGCTTTATTGCGCTTATGGTTTTAGTTTCAATTGACTACTTAAACCATATTTTTGCAGTTTGTCGAGGTGGAACGGCTTATTCGGAAGCACCTTCAATAGCGCCTGCCAGCGCCAAGGTCTCTTTGGCCTGTTCGAGATGCAATAACTCGGTCAACTTACCATTGATACTAATAGCGCCTTTGCCCGCGTTTTCCGGATCGCTGAACGCCGCGATAATGGCCTTTGCCTCTGCGATTTTATTGTCATCAGGCGCAAATTCGCGGTTTGCAATATCAATCTGCGCCGGATGGATAAGAGACTTTCCGTCAAATCCAAAAGCTTTGGCTTGCTGGCATTCCTGCGCCAGTCCTGCCGGATCGTTAAAGTCATTATAAACGCTGTCGAGCGCAATCAGGCCATGCGCCCGTGCAGCCATAATCGTTTGGGCCATTGCTGGCAGAAAAATCGCGCGAGAAGCGTCCGGTTCGGCCCGCATCTCTTTGGCCAGATCATTAAACCCCAATATGAAGCCCGACAGACGTGTCGAATGCGCCATTCCCGCGATTTCTGCGATATTCAGTATTGCGAGGGGCATTTCAATCATGGCCCATAGTTTCATGGGGCCGCCGCTATTTTCGCGATCCATAATGGCGTTAATCTCGATAATATCAGCAGCACTGCAGACTTTCGGGACCAATATGGCATCGGCCTTACTAGCACAAACGCTCTTCATATCCTGCGCGAACCAGGGCGTATCCACAGCATTCACCCGAATGACCATCTCACGGGCTCCATAATCACCCAGCGCCAGTGCCTCACACGCCTGATCTCTGGCGCTATCCTTAAATTCAGGAGCAACTGCATCTTCGAGATCAAGGATGATCGTATCTGCGGCCAGCGTTTTAGCCTTTTCCAAAGCCCGCGCGTTAGACGCCGGCATATAGAGAGAGGACCGGCGAGGACGGGAGTTTGTGTTGGTCATAATGGGCAAGTATCACCTCGATATTGGTTAGGAAAGCATGAAATTCGCCATTTCTATACGCTTTGTTAACCATCAAAGCAGTAAGGCATTCTTAAGGTTTTGACTTTGCAAAGGAGAATAACTTTGAACGACAGTCCTGCGGATCGGAATCGTCCAGCTCTATCTGTTGTCGTGCCTTGCTATAACGAAGAAGGCAGCATCGATACGCTGCTCGAACGCCTCTACCAAGTTTGTGAACATGAAGTCTCGCAGGACTTTGAGATTGTACTTATCAATGACGGATCAAGTGACCGGACTTGGTCAACCATCACTGAAGCGGCGCAACAAAATTCGTCAGTGGTGGGTGTTAACCTATCAAGAAACTGCGGCCATCAATTGGCACTTTCCGCAGGCCTAGAAATATGCCGTGGGGAACAGATTTTTATTCTAGATGCAGATCTACAGGATCCACCAGAACTACTGACCGAGATGCGTAGAATGCTGTCGGAAGGTCACGATGTGGCCTATGGAACACGCGTTCAACGTGCGGGAGAGACATGGTTTAAACGGAGAACCGCGTCGATTTTTTATCGCGTCCTAGACAAATTATCTGATGTTAAGATTCCTCGCGATACAGGAGACTTTCGTCTCATCACACGCCGCGTACTTGATCAACTGGTTGCTATGCCAGAACGATACCGCTTTGTTCGCGGGATGATCAGTTGGATTGGTTTTAGTCAAATCGCAGTCCCTTATAATCGTGACGAGAGGTTCGCGGGAGAAACCCATTATCCACTTCGGAAAATGGTTGGTTTTGCCCTTGATGCAGTTACCAGTTTTTCGACAATTCCTTTGCGGCTGGCTTCGCATTTGGGGTTTGTTTGTTCGTTTGCGGCCCTGGGACTCTTTGCATGGGTCGCTATCAACTATTTGATAGGCAATACAATTGCGGGCTGGACCAGCTTGGCTTCAATTGTCCTACTGATAGGTGGAGTGCAGCTTTTAGTTCTTGGTATTTTTGGAGAATATCTCGGCCGGATGTACATGGAGACCAAGCAGCGGCCATTATACATAATAGATCAAGTCTATAGGCGAGATGTGGCAGAAAACACCGTCCATCAATACCAAAAAAATATAAGGAAATCCGTCAATGGCTGAAGCTGAATTTGATGCAGTTGTTGCCGACTATCGCCGGCAGCATGCTCAATCGGTTAGTTTTGCGGGAGATGATCTGGATTATTTCGCGAGCTACAAGATAGATGAATTAGCAAAAATTTCTCATACCGGAAAACTCAGCCCTCTTTCGATTTTGGATTTTGGTGCCGGGATCGGTAATTCTCTCAAACCACTTCGCAAAGCGTTCCCAGATACTGCAATAAAATGCTTGGATGTTTCCGCAGAATCCCTGAAACTTTGTAAATATCAGAACGTCACAAACATGAGCACCCATGTTTATGATGGCCAACATTTGCCCTTTTCCGACAACTCGCTGGACCTTGCGTTTACCGCATGTGTATTTCATCATATTCCAGAGCAGAATCATATCCAGCTTCTGTCCGAAATTCGCAGATGCTTAACTCCCGGTGGCCGGTTCGTTTTGTTTGAGCATAATCCTTATAATCCATTGACCCGTCTGGCGGTAAAAAGGTGTCCGTTTGATGAACACGCCGTTTTAATCAGCGAGCCGGAGATGAAGCGTCGTTTGAAGGCCGCTGGATTTAAAAATATTAAAGGTCAATACCACATTTTCTTCCCGCAACAATTGGCTATTTTTCGTCCATTGGAAGCGTTCTTGCGATGGCTACCTCTAGGGGGGCAGTATCTGCTTGATGCGCAGCCATGAAATCGGCTGCGTTAACATTACTCTCAAAACAACCTGTGGTTCGCTTTGCCCTGACGGGTATGTTTAATACCATATTTGGCTATTCCATAATCCTATTTTTTCTATGGTGGAGCGTAGGGGACTATACCTCAAACGCCGTGGGATATGCTGCCGGGTTAAGCTTTTCATACATCCTCAATCGACGTTGGTCATTCAGTGTACAAACAAGAAGTAACCCATCTGAACTGTTCAAATTCATTGCATCATTTTTGATTAGCTATCTGGTCAATATAATTATTCTAATGATGAGCCAAAAAATGGGGTTTGTGAATAATCCATTCGTCCACTTGATCGCGATGCTGGCCTATTCGATAACATTCTACTTACTTTCGCGATATGTGATTTTTCCCTTCGCAGATGCCGAACCAAAAAATAGTGACTTTCCCCATATAAAAAGTGAGCTACTGCGCCTTGCGTCCCGCTTTCGAAACGAGCTGGCTACAATCATATTTGCTTTAATGCTTTTGCCTTTTCTCATCAACATTCCATTAACACATGATGTTTCCTGGCAGTTTTGGATAGCTCGACAGATTAATGGAGGAACTCCATTATACAGTCATATTATGGAGATAAATCCACCACTTTGGTTTTGGATGGGCGCGGTATTGGATATGGTCGGCGAGGCCATATCTGCTCAGCCACATACTCTTTACGTTATATTCATTATCGCTTCAGCAGTTTTCTCGGTCACGGCCTTTATAAGGCTAGCCGATCTGCCAGATCGAAATAGTGAATTAATTAGTTCAATATTTCTACTTATACTAATGTTGCTAGCCCCAATTTATAACTTCGGGCAGCGCGAGCAATTGGCCGCGATTTTCTCGTTGCCCTATATTGCGCTGATCGCACAAAGGTCACGTCAGAATGACGTTTCGCAGTGGTTTTCTTTAGCAGTTGGGCTTTTTGCTGCCGTCGGCTTTGCTATGAAACACTATTTTGTTCTAGTCCCTGTTGGCTTAGAGCTTTGGCTACTGTTTGAGCTTCGGAAAAATTGGAGGCCTGTTCGTTGGGAAACGAGCGCTATGGCTGTTTGCGCTGTAGCTTATATAACTTCTATATTCGTGTTTACTCCAGATTTTCTAACGAAAATTGTCCCCTTGGTTAACACCGCGTATGAAGGTTACGAACACCCATTTCTTGCACAAGTTCTTCGAGAAGAAGTGATTATATGGGTTTGTATTTTATACTTCATCGCTTGGACAAAATTTCGTCAACCAAAGCTTCCAAAACTACCTCTAATGAGAGCTCTAATCACAGCATCATTGGGTTTTATAGTTGCATATTTTGCACAACAGAAGGGCTGGCAATATCATACCATCCCAGCAACAGTTGGCCTTTCAATCGCTCTGTTTATTTGTTTGGCGAATCAGCCCCGCTTAACAGAGGGAACGATCTTCCGGAAATTCGCTCATCAGCCATTTGCATCCTTTGTTGCAATCTCCTATATTTTAGTCGGCTTGATCTATGGTCCTTATGAGAATGATCGTAACGGAATAGAAAAATACTATTCGCGTTTATCCGCTGGAGATTCGGTAATGATCGTGACAGCCGATCCCCGCCTTGTATTTCCGCATGTAGAACAGCACCATGTCAAATGGGTTTCACGGCATTTTGCACATTGGATGTTATCCGCGATAGCTAAGGCAGAAAATGCCGGAGCATCAAATAAGCAACTCGATCAAGTCGGCTTTGAAATCCGGCAGCAATTGGTGGAAGACATATCCTGCCATTCTCCAAAATATATTTTTATCAATGTTCGACAAACTCAATACGGAATTTCTCCAGACATGTTTCGAATGACTGATTTTTTTAAGCGAAATGCTAAATTCGAGGAAATATTGTCCAGCCACTATCATCTATCTTTAAGAGACCAAAATTTCGAAATTTATGAAGCAGTTTCTAAGGTTGAACAACAACCTGCAACAACTTGCTATTCTATAATATAAGAAACCTTCTACAAGTTTTCATAACATGTCTGTGGCAGGCGCGTTTTTTATATACTACAATAGCTCACTCATTAACTATCGATACCAAAAATCTTAAAATCAAGCTAAACCAACCATTGTTCATTGACGGTTAGGATTAGCTTCGGCACAGGGCTAATATGCAATGGATCGACATAAAAATTTGGCTGGAAAGCTCCAGTGGGCTGGATCGCGATGCGCTCCACATATATAGCGCATTGGCTATTCAGCTTTCATTTTCCTTGTTTTTTCGCAGAGCACTTGGAAGCCCTTGGCCATGGATTGCTGTGCTTGTCGCGGAACTGGCCAATGAATATGTTGATCTACAACATGGTGGCTCCAGTGAAGCGGCTATCGCCATCGGGCGAGCTGCGTCTTATCATGATATGTGGAATACTATGATTATGCCGACAGTTCTTATGGTCATAGCACGGTTCTGGCCGAGATGGATGACCGGAAAGGTCCTAAATGCAAAGACGGTGGATGTAAGTGCCGGGCCTGATGCCAAACTGCATCCCAAAACAGTAAATTAGTCGCCTTTTTGTAATTCGGTCACGATTTTTTTGACGTTTTGCGATTGGCCCCTTGGCATTATCATGACCTTATTTCCGCTAGCGACGATAATTAGATCATGAACACCAAATGCCGCGATTTCAAATCCATCGGCATGAATCAGATTATCTTTGGCATTAATCGCTAATACCTTTCCGGAAGTGACATTGGATTGATCATCCTCCGTACTAATTTCAAACAGAGAGTCCCAGCTACCGACATCTGACCAACCCGGATCAATCGGTGTTACAGCGACCTTTTCCGCCTTTTCCATCACAGCATAGTCGATCGAATCTGACGGAGCGCAAGCAAATGCTGCTTCCTGTGGAATGATTTGATGTCCTTCTTTATGGCCGTGATTCATGGCAGATTTTGCCGCTTCCAGCATTTCTGGCGCGTGCTCGCCCAAAGCCTGCAAATAGTTATCCGCCCTAAACAAGAAAATACCGGCATTCCAATGATATCCACCATCATCCAGCATTTTCTCGGCATTTTCTCGATTGGGCTTTTCCACAAAGCGTTTTGCAGAAAAGCTGTTCACGCTGCCAACAATCGGACTGCCTTGCTGTATGTAACCATATCCGGTTTCCGGTCCATTCGGCGCAATGCCAAAAGTTACCAACCATCGCGCTCTTGCTAATGGGATCGAATCTCGGACAGCATTTTGAAATTCTGGTACATTTTTAATGACATGATCGCTGGGCATTACCAGCATCAACGCTTGCGGGTCCGCACAGGCCAAAGCAGCCAATGCTATTGCCGGCGCAGTATTTCTCGCACATGGTTCCAATATATGGGCCGCAGCGCGTGTTCCTATCTCATCCATTTGTTCCTCGGTAAGAGCCGCATGTCTAGCGCTGCCGACGATGATCGGAAGTTCAAACAGATCACTGCTCTGACATCTTTCTAATGTCATCTGGAACATGCTGAGCGGGCCTGTAAGGTTCAGAAATTGCTTGGGCCGCTCATCGGTTGATACAGGCCACAAACGCGTTCCAGAGCCACCCGACAGAATCACAGGGGTAATGAGGTTATTGCCACTCATATTTTTTGCCTCATTTCATACTGCACACAATCAGGGATTTTACATTAGCGGATAAATCAAGTTCTGAAACATTGGTACAAAGCCCGCATTCGCCGGGACCAATAGCCTCCCCCCTCGTGGTGATTTGACCTTCCAGGGGAATGATTTGCCATTCCCCTGCAACAACGCCCCTTAATATAGCATTATCGTCGCCCATAACCTGAAACAAACGGAAATGGGGGCCATCGATCAATCGTGCGGATTGATCTGCCTCGGCCTCGACATAATATTGCATGTCATAAGGAGCAGGCGTAGCGACAGCCAGGGCATCATCCAAATGCAATTCGCGGGGCCGCCCATAGTCGAACAGCCTATAGGTTACGTCCGCATTCTGCTGCACTTCGATAAGGCTTATCCCAGACCCTATGGCGTGTATTGTACCAGCCGGAATATAAAAAATATCGCCCTGTTTAACCGGTTTCCAATCGACAAGTTGCTCGATTTGGTCGCAGACAACGGCAGCGCGTAATTTGGCCGTACTAACCTCTTTGGTCAGTCCGATGCCGATAACGGCGTCCGGTTCCGCATCCAATATATACCAGCATTCCTCCTTACCGTTGGCCAAACCTTGCCGGCGCGCCTGACGATCATTGGGATGAACCTGAATAGACAGCTTTTCGCTGGTGAACAAATATTTGACCAATAACGCAGGCGCAATGGCTTTGGGCGGAGCAAACCAGATTTCGCCGATTTTCTCCTTTTGCTTGCCGCCGAATATCTTCGGCAAGGTCAATTGCCCCCATGGTTTTGGAACTTTTTTTTGTTTCAGTTTCATGTTCCGTCCATTGACCCTTAGCCTCGGCCGATACTCGTATATTCCAGTCCGCTTTTCGCAACATCTGCTGGATGATATATATTTCTCAAGTCCACCAACGCTTTCCCCGCCATAGCAGCAGATAGCTTATCGAAATCAAGCGCACGGAACGCGTCCCATTCCGTCACGATCACAACAGCATCTGCATTTGTCGCCGCATCATAGCTGCTTTCTGTCATCGTGACGTTGGGCATGATTTCGGCTGCTATTTCCATGCCCTCGGGGTCATAGGCGCTCACTTCGGCACCCGCATCAATAAGAGTCTGCGCGATAGCGATAGATGGCGCATCGCGCATATCATCTGTGTTCGGTTTAAATGTCAGGCCAAGCAGCGCCACTTTTTTGCCCCGGGCCTCTCCACCCAAAGCCTGGATGACCTTGCGTCCCATGGCCCGTTTGCGCTGATCATTGACCTGCACGACCGCTTCCACGATCCGCACAGGACTTTCATAATCTTGAGCAGTTTTTAGCAGTGCCAAAGTATCTTTTGGAAAACAGCTACCGCCATAACCGGGGCCTGCATGGAGGAATTTGGATCCAATGCGGTTGTCCAAGCCAATTCCGCGCGAAACTTCTTGTACATCAGCGCCGACTTTCTCACACAAATCAGCAATTTCGTTGATGAATGTTATCTTGGTCGCCAAAAATGCATTGGCGGCATATTTGATCAGTTCAGCCGTCCGCCGACCCGTGAAAAGGATCGGCGATTCATTGAGAAATAGTGGGCGGTAAATTTCACTCATTATATCTTTTGCCCATTCGACCTCAGCGCCGATAACAATCCGATCTGGTCGTTTAAAATCGTTAATAGCAGCGCCTTCCCGCAGAAATTCAGGATTGGATACAACTGCAAATTGATTGGCATCAAGTTTTTTGGATAATATCAATTCGACATCATCGCCTGTCCCTACGGGCACCGTAGATTTGGTCACGATTACGGTTGGCTTGACGATTGCATCTGCAATTTCTTCACTGGCCGCATAAACATAGCTTAGATCAGCATGACCATCGCCCCGCCGTGATGGAGTACCAACCGCGATAAACACCGCATCGCAGTCTTTTACCGATGCCTTCAGGTTGCCGGAAAAAGATAGGCGGCCACCATCCACATTGCGTTCGACCAGACTTGCCAGACCAGGCTCGAAAATTGGCATGATATTCTGTTCAAGCTTGTCAATTTTAGCGGGGTCTTTGTCTACACAAATGACTTCATGGCCAAAATCAGCAAAACATGCGCCAGATACCAAACCCACGTAGCCGGAACCAATCATCGCAATTTTCATAAATATCCTTTATCCCACTATAAACTATACGGTGACCATCACCAGATTCCGAGTATCTGTGGCCTGATCAAAATTCTCGGTCAAGCTTAGTCACTTAATCCGGCTACTATACAGCCCGTTCCAGCTTTTGTTAACGGAAACGGGAAAATGTATTGTGTTAGCCCAATATACAACTTCCATTTTTCTACATATTAAAATGACCAATGAATTTGAATTATTTGGTAAATGCTATAAAATTGGTTATGATCGCCTGATCAACTACCAAAGCGTGGTTTGACCAACCAAGGACTTACACAATCAAAGCCATGACCATTTTAGTCACTGCTATTCTAGAAAAAATTGCCAATTTTCCGCGCTGGATGAAGCAGGCGATCGTATTGATCGTGGATATTATCCTGTGTGTCCAATCAATTTGGATTGCCTATTCCTTGCGCATCGGCGTCTGGATCTATTGGGATTTGGCAATCCAGAAGGTCGTATTAGCTGCGTTGTTGACAATGTTACCGATGTTCTACTTCCTCGGCGTTTACAATGCGATTTTTCGCTACGCAGGCACCGGCATGATGAAAACCTTGGTGAGGGCTTTTATTATCTACACCATCCCGATGGTTGTCATTTTTTCGATTGTAGGTTTGGCGGGTGTTCCAAGAACAATCGGGGTCATTCAACCGATTATTTTCTTCATATTGGTTGGGTTTTCACGCATTACCGCGCGTTATCTGATGGTCGACATTTTAGGGCGCAACCGCTTTGGTGGGCAAGTTAAAACAGTCCTGATTTATGGCGCCGGCAACGCTGGCCAGCAATTAGCTGCATCTATGCGGACCGAGCCTGCAATGAAATTATGTGGTTATATAGACGATGACCGGCGTCTTAACGGCCAGAAGCTGGACGGGAACAAGGTTTTTTGGAGCGACAATCTGCCGGAAGTTATCGATAAATATGCCGTCACTGACATCCTGTTAGCGCTTCCGAACATTTCCCGTAAAAAGCGGCGTGCCATTGTTGATAAAATTCAAAAATCCAAGGTCCATGTGCAGACCCTTCCGAATATGAAGGATATCATGGACGGGCAAGTTTCGTTTAACGATATTCGCGAACTGGATATCGAAGACCTTCTTGGTCGCGAACCCGTTGCCCCCAATGAATTGCTATTAGGACGGACTATTGTTGGCAAGAAAGTCTTGGTAACCGGGGCCGGAGGATCAATCGGTAGCGAACTTTGCCGCCAAATCCTAAAATCTGGCCCGCACAAGCTCATCCTGTTCGAATTGTCGGAATTCTCGCTTTACGCGATTGAAAAAGAACTGAGGAAATATTCGAAAGATCATGGTTTTGAGGATATCGAAATCCTTCCTGTTCTGGGCTCAGTCGCGGATGCAACTCGATTGGAAGAGATTTTCTCTTATTGGCAGCCAGATACAGTTTTTCATGCCGCAGCCTATAAGCATGTACCTCTTGTAGAGGCCAATCCCATTGAAGGTATCAGAAATAATATATTGGGTACCTACGCAATAGCGAAGGCGGCTCATACGGCTAACGTTCGCGATTTCATCTTAATCAGTACCGACAAGGCAGTTCGTCCCACTAATGTCATGGGGGCAACCAAACGCGGGGCAGAACAAATTATTCAGGCCTTTGCAGAGGCCAGTGAAACCAGATTCTCTATGGTTCGTTTTGGCAATGTCTTGGGGTCAAGTGGTTCTGTCGTTCCCCTGTTCCGGCAACAGATTGAAATAGGTGGGCCAATTACGCTGACGCATCGCGACGTCACGCGTTATTTCATGACTATTCCAGAAGCAGCGCAGCTCGTCATTCAGGCTGGCGGAATGGCAAAGGGCGGCGAGGTTTTTGTTTTGGATATGGGAAAATCAGTGCGGATTATCGATTTAGCGAAGACTATGGTTCATCTGTCTGGCCTAACCATTCGCGACCAAGCCAATCCAGATGGTGATATCGCAATCGAAGAAGTAGGCCTGCGCCCCGGCGAAAAATTATATGAAGAACTGATTATCGGGAATGATCCGAAATCGACAGTCCATAATCGGATCATGATGGCTCACGAAAGTCATTTGGGTCAGGCCACTCTGGAACAGCTTTTAGATCAAATTAGAACATGCCGGAACTCGGAAAAAGCGATAGCGCTTTTGAAAATATTAGTTCCTGAATTTGAACATGAGCGGGACAATGAAGCAGTCAAACAAGCATCCTGAAAATATTATTGGCCAAATTACAGGGCCATAATATCTTCGCAAATCTTAAAGCGTGCGAACCAATTTTAATAGTCGGTCGGCATCCTGCCTGTGACAGATCAGCAAATCGGGCAAATAAGGGTCTTCTCTATTATATCGCAATGCACTTCCATCAATGCGAGAACAATGAAGATCGTGAGCTTCGGCTACGGCGACCGGAGCGCAATTATCCCATTCATATTGACCGCCCGAATGCAGATAAATATCGGCCTCTCCCCGGACCACGGCCATAGCTTTTGCTCCCGCTGATCCCATAGCTATGAGGTCTGCATCCAATATCTCGGCAATCGCAACCGCTTCCTTGGCAGGCCGGGAACGACTGACCAGCATCCTCAGTTTATCCGCACGGACCGGCAAACCAATAGGTTGATCGCTGCGCAACGTCAAACCAAGCCCAGGCAAAGCTACCGCACCGACAGTTGCCCTTCCCTCGATGGCCATTCCGACGTGCACCGCCCAATCACTTCGGCCCTCGCCATATTCGCGGGTACCGTCCACCGGATCGATTATCCAGACCCGCTCTTTGCTCAATCGCGCGCTGGTATCCTTGCTTTCTTCAGAGAGCAGACCATCATCGGGGCGCAGGTCGCGCAGCGCAGCTACCAATAATTCATTGGCCGCTTTGTCACCCGCATCACCAAGCTGTTTGCCAATTAAATCAGAGTTTTTGCGCAATTCCAAAAGCAATTTTCCAGCATCTTTCGCCAATTTGGCCGCCAATTCCGCATCCGTCATATTGTATAGGTCCAATTGCTAATAATTTTATCCACTATAATCTCGGCCGCTTCTTCCGGACTCATTTTGGTCGTATCTATGCGCATTTCAGCAGTGTCAGGAACTTCATAATCACTATCAATACCCGTGAAATTCTTAAGCTCTCCGGCGCGGGCCTTTTTATAAAGCCCCTTCACATCACGCTCTTCCGCCACGGAAAGCGGGGTATCGACAAATATCTCGATAAACTCACCCTCTGGTAACATAGAACGGACGAGTTGCCGTTCCGCGCGAAAGGGAGAAATAAAGGCAGTGAGCACAATAAGCCCGGCATCGGCCATTAATTTGGCAACTTCACCGATACGGCGGATATTTTCCACACGATCTGCGTCGGTAAACCCAAGGTCTTTGTTCAGCCCATGGCGGACATTATCACCGTCTAAAAGAAAACTGTGCTTGCCAAGAGCATGCAGACGCTTCTCGACCATGTTGGCGATTGTCGATTTTCCGGAACCGGACAGACCGGTAAACCAGACTACGCGTGGTTCCTGACTCTTTTGCAGGGCGTGAGCAGTCCGGTCAATATCGACATTTTGCCAATGGACATTTTGCGATCGTCTTAAACAGAAATGGAGCATTCCGGCAGCAACTGTCGCATTGGTGATCTTGTCGATCAGAATGAAGCCGCCCATGTCGCGATTATCGGCATAAGGTTCGAACACAATCGGCCGATCGGTCGAAATTTCAGCCACGCCAATATCATTAAGCTCCAGCGTCTTTGCTGCAAGCTGCTCCATATTGTTGATGTTGACCTGATATTTGGGCGATTGAATGGTCGCGCTGACAAATTGATTGCCAATCTTCATCCAATAGCTGCGACCCGGCAATAGTTCCGATTCATCCATCCAGACGATTGTGGATTCAAACTGGTCGGCAACCTGTGGCGGAGCATCAGCAGCAGCGATCACATCTCCGCGGGAACAATCAATTTCATCCGCAAATGTTAACGTGACAGACTGGCCAGCCACTGCTTCATCAAGATCACCATCCATCGTCACTATACGTTTCACCGTAGATGTTTTACCCGAAGGCAAGACACGAACCTCATCGCCCGGAGCGACCGTTCCGCTGGCAATCTGTCCGCTAAATCCCCGAAAATCGAGATTGGGCCGATTCACCCATTGCACCGGCATCCGCAGGGGTTTGGATTGGTTGATCGTTACCATGACCTCAACATCTTCGAGATGGGCCACCAAGGCAGGTCCGTCATACCAAGCCATATTGTCAGACTTGCTAGTGATATTATCACCCGCCAATCCCGAAATCGGAATAGGTGTGAAAGCCGATATGCCAATTTCTTTCGCAAAAGCCGTATAGTCAGCGACGATCTGGTCATAAATAACCTGATCATAGCCCACCAAATCCATCTTGTTCACGGCAACGACAAGATGTTTGATACCGATTAAATGCGCCAAATAGCTGTGACGCCGGGTCTGAGTCAAAATCCCTTGCCGGGCATCGATTAAAATGACCGCCAGATCCGCCGTCGACGCGCCGGTAATCATATTGCGGGTATATTGCTCATGCCCCGGTGTATCGGCGACAATGAACTTACGCTTTTCTGTCGCGAAGAAGCGATAGGCCACGTCAATTGTGATGCCCTGCTCACGCTCAGCGGCCAAGCCGTCAACCAACAGCGCGAAATCTATCTCTTGCCCTTGTGTGCCAACTTTTTTGCTGTCCGCTTCCAAAGATGCCAGTTGATCCTCAAATATCATCTTGGAATCATAGAGCAAGCGCCCGATCAGCGTCGATTTGCCATCATCCACCGAACCGCAGGTAATGAAGCGCAACATCGTTTTATGCTGATGCGTTTCCAGATAGCTATCGATATCGTCGGCAATCAGTGCATCTGTTTTGTAAATTATGTCCCGACTATCCATTAGAAATAGCCCTCCTGCTTCTTCTTCTCCATTGAGGCGGCCTGATCATGGTCAATAGCCCGCCCCTGTCGTTCCGATGTTGTGGTCAGCAGCATTTCCTGAATAATCTGGGGCAACGTGGTGGCCGTACTTTCGACAGCACCGGTGAGAGGATAGCATCCTAAGGTCCGAAAACGGATCGAACGCTCCACTGGTTCCTCCCCCTCTTCAAAACGGAAACGTTCGTCATCAACCATAAGCAGCATGCCATCGCGTTCCACTGTCGGCCGAGGAGCAGAAAAATATAACGGAACAATCTCGATATTCTCAAGATGAATATATTGCCAAATATCCAGTTCCGTCCAGTTACTGAGCGGAAAAACCCGGATACTTTCACCCTTGGATTTGCGAGTATTATAGAGCTTCCAAAGCTCAGGACGTTGGTTTTTGGGGTCCCAGCGGTGATTCGCAGACCGGAAAGAAAAAATTCGCTCTTTCGCGCGGCTTTTTTCCTCATCTCTTCTGGCGCCGCCAAAGGCCGCATCAAAACCATATTGGTCCAGCGCCTGCTTCAAACCTTCGGTCTTCCACATATCCGTATGCAAAGCGCCATGATCAAAGGGATTAATACCGCGCTCTTTAGCTTCGGGATTTTGATGGACAAGCAACTCCATGCCAGCATCTTTCGCCGCTTTCTCACGCAGCTTATACATTTCCTGGAATTTCCATGTGGTATCGACATGCAGCAGGGGAAAAGGAGGGGGCGATGGGAAAAATGCCTTTTTTGCAAGGTGCAACATCACGGCACTATCCTTACCAACAGAATAGAGCATCACCGGACTCTCTGATTCTGCAGCAACCTCACGCATGATGTGAATCGCCTCGGATTCGAGACGTTGAAGGTGGGTTAAAGCCTTGGCGGTTGCTGGGTGCTGCACTTTACAAGTTCCGATAAAAATAAGAATAACTGCACAGCACTTAGCAAATCTCTATGAATAACGGGCACAATATTTTCTAATCAAAGCGAAACTTCGCGTATATGAAAACATCAGGTTCTTTACACAAGCTGGGCTTATATCCGCCCCAGTTATGAATATGCGCTACCACTGTCAGCCCCACATGTATTTTCAATTTATCTGGAAGTACCGCCGTGCTATGCAACCGTACTTTGGGAGGGGATAATCTTCAAACAACATGAATAGTGCCGTTGACCAGCGCAGATTACCCATTTTCTGGATCAGCGTCTGAAAGCTAAACTGTAGTTGATTAGGATTCAGGTCATTAGCCAAATAACAATGAGAGCGTTGGCAGTTACATGTCCTACACGATTAATATGAACGGAGAAAATGACGTAAATGCCCCTCCCTATGTGAATTTCCCGCTAGTCAGGGTCAAGGCGCTCAGGCGCGTTATCGTGGGTGGGAAGCTCAGACACAAGTTGACAGCGCTTTTGGCGCCAATCGGCTACGGAAAGACTGTGCTGATGAGTTTGGTCTTTTCTGAATTGCAACGCACGGGCAAGCAATGTGTCTGGATTTGTCTCAACGAACGTCACGCCACACTTGAGTCGATCATAGATATGATAGGCTTACAGCTAAAATTGCAAGCGCAAGAAACGCACCCGACCGGGGCATTATTAGGTGGCAAGGCCTCAATTGAACAGCGGACAGACTATTTGCTGAACAACCTCCGTTCAAGTCCGCTGCCGATGGCAATCTTTATCGACAATTTAAACTATTGCTCAGATGCGGGTATAAACACCCTCATGAACCGGCTTGTCTTTGACAGTGCTCCACAGATCGAATTAGTCGTCAGCAGTATAGAAGATATTCCATTCAATCGGACAAGGGCGGAGCTTGAAGGATTGTTATTACCTCTCGGTCCCAGCGATCTGCGGCTAGAGAGAAGCGAAGTTGAACAGATATTTCCTGACGATTTAAAAGCCAAGCTTGGAGAGAACGGGATACAAACGGTTCTTGATCGAACCGAAGGATGGCCCGCCGCGATCCGAATGATCCAGATTATTCTGGAAAGATCGTCTGATGTCACCCAATCGCTCGAATCGATAAGTGTTTCACATAGCTTACTTGCGGAACTGCTGAACGACGAGATATTGTCTCGGCTCGATGATGATTTAAAATCTCATTTGCTGGAGCTAAGTCTTCTCCACACATTTTCGACTGACCTATGTCAGGAAATCTGGTCAGATCCTGATTCTGTAAAAATGCTGGACAGTCTGATTCAACGTAATATTCTTATGGTTCCGCTGGACTCTCGCAGCGGCTGGTTTCGTTTCCATGGCCTCCTTCGCGAGTTCTTGATCGCCCAGGCAATGAAAGTCATTCCGTGCGAGCGCCGTCTAGATATATACCGCCGCGCCGCACTTTGGAGCGAACGCAATGATTTGTGGCAGGACGCAATAGAATATTCACTTGAGGGCGAGGCATTCGGCCATGCGACCGACTTACTTGATCGCTTCGCAGAACGAGCGGTACGAGATAGCGGCCACATTGCCAAATTTCTTAGATGGACCGATATACTTCTAAAGAACCAAGTATCGCTCGCACCCCAAACTGAATATTGGCTTATCTGGGCATTCGCGTTCCGGCGCCAATATGATGTAGCTAAACGGCGCGTTCAAAAGTTGAGGACACGCTTGGGAACAACGCAGGTCAAAAGTTCGGCGACGAACTACTCTAAGCTACGGCGTCGTATTTCGCTGTTGCAGGCATCGATTGACAGCCTGACAGATAACGCCGCGGAAGCGCAACGTGAAGCCACAGATTGGTTAGCCGAAGCGCAAGACGGTGACGACCCATTTGAAGTTTGCGCTGCTCATTGCATCGTAGGGAATAGTTATACATCACAGCATTGTTTTACGAAGGCGAGGGTAGCCCTTCAATCTGCAAAGCTATCTGCATTCAAAGCCAATAGTGTATATGTAAACGGTTGGGTCGCGACATATAGCAACCTGATCACGATTGCGGAGGGAAACTATTCCGAAGCTTATTCCGACCTCATCAGAGAAATAACCCGCACACGTTCCGAACTCCCCGAAAATTCGGAAATCACGGGCGCCCTAGCGCTGGTTGCCGCTAAATGCGCCGTCGAAATGGGACTAGAATCGGAGGCACGCGAACTCCTTAAAAAAGGCCTTCCGCACCTTCGCACACATGGTTTCCTCGAGGTGGCGGCCTGCGGTTTAAACGCAGCGGTTGCCCTATGGGATGGCGTCTCGGCAAGTCCTTACGACCGACAGTCGCTGCAGGAAATTGCAAATAGTTATCCGCCCCGGCTCTCGCTCATGCTGGGCTGCTTTATTACCAAACGTTATCTAGAGTTGGGACGCGTGGAAGAAGCGGCCGAGGAAGCTTCAAGGATCGGCATGCATGCCGATTTGACTGATCCTGGCAACTTACTATCCTCAGATCTGCCGCAGATGCATGATATCTTTACTATTACCCACGCAGACCTTTTGTTGACCGCACGGAATTTTGAGCCTGCAAAGCTGCTTATCGAAAACGGCATTTCACGCGCGCGCGCGGAAAGGCGAACTGCAAAGTTGGTGAATTGGCTGCTGTTAAAAACAGAGTATTTCAGCGAATCCCAAAACATCGAAGCCGCGAAAGGGTCCCTACTGGAAGCCATCCGATTGGCAACCAGCCGAAGGATTAAACTGCCCTTCATGGTCCGTAGCAGTCGGCTTGCGCATATTATGAACGCAATTCGCACGGAACATGCCACACTTGCACATGACACCGAGCGGCATTATTTTCTCGAATTGTTGGAGAGCATGGGCTTAGAGCTGAGCACCCAAGGTCATCAACCGCTACAATCTATGAAGCCACAACTGCTTGACCGCCTTACCACAAGGGAATCGGACCTTTTAAGATTGCTTTCAGCCGGCATGAGCAACGAACAGATTGGAAACCGCCTCAATATCTCCAAGACTACGGTCAAATGGCATTTACAAAATATTTACGGCAAGTTTGATGTCAAGAACCGTTCCACAGCAGTAGCCCATGCGAGAGTCCTCGGCCTAATCAATTAAGTCCGTTCGATTTCTCTTAGGCAGATTAATCTCGCGGCTCGCATTCAAGGTTTCTTATAAATATAGAGACCGCGTTTATATTACTCACCCACCCACACCAGAACTTTCATTTCGCTAGAGATGCAACTGCATCACAAGGCTCAGCGGCGATAATGGCTGCCGGGTTGATTGTTCATGCTTACAGGCTTCGTCCCACTAACTCCTTTAAGATTTCTGAGCTACCACCATAAATCCGCCGAACCCGGGCATCCCGCCATATCCGGGCGATGGGATATTCGTTCATATAGCCAGCGCCACCGTGTAATTGCAGCGCTAAATCACAAATCATCCATTGCGTTTCTGTGTGCCATAATTTGGATGCCGCGGCTTCCTCCGCAGTCAATTCACCATCGACATGACGCGCAATTGCCCAGTCCAGATGCGCCCATCCAACTTGCAATCGTGATTTGGCATCAGCAAGCGTGAAACGGGTATTTTGAAAATCAAAAACTGGCTTACCAAAAGCCTTGCGCTCTTTTACAAAACTCAACGCCTCATCAAAAGCACGCTGCGCTGCAGCCTGCGCAGTGATAGAGATGGACAGTCGTTCTTGCGCAAGTTCGCTCACCAGATAAATAAAGCCGCGATTTTCTTCGCCGACTAAATTGGTTACAGGGATGCGCACATCGTTAAAAAATAGTTCCGAAGTATCTGCTGACCATTGCCCGATTTTATCAAGATTGCGCCCGCGCTCAAAACCCGGCCTGTCAGTTTCAATGAGAACAAGAGAAGTCCCTCTCGCGCCAGCATTTACATCGGTTTTACAAACGGCAAGAATAAGTTCCGAGTTTTGTCCATTAGTAATATAAGTTTTCGATCCATTGATAATATAATCATCGCCATCGCGAATTGCCGAGGTTTTAATGCCTTGCAAATCAGAGCCGGCACCCGGTTCGGTCATCGCAATGGCACAAATTTTATCTCCGCTTACCATTTGGGGAAGCCATTTTTCCTTGAGCTCCTCGCTCGCATAACGCAAAATATAAGGCATGGTGATGTCCGTCTGCAGTGTCAGGCTGTCAGACATCATGGCATAGGTAAACTCCTCATTAATGACCGCGTTATATGTGAAATCCAGCTCAAGGCCGCCATATTGTGTCGGCAAAGCAAGACATAAAAGGCCAGCGTCGCCTGCCTTTCGCCAAAACTCCCGGCTGACCATGCCCGCCTCTTCAAACTCTTCTAAATAGGGCGTGAATTCCTTAGCCAGAAATTTTCGTACCATATCCCGAAATTGGCTGTGTTCAGTGCCAAATATCTTACTGCCGTCGCGGTTGAGCATTCTGCTTCTCCATTATATTTCTGAGCGGGCCGATTAACGACGCCAATTCGATGAACTGACGACCTGTTTCTAATCACGTGAATAATGAAAATTTAATTTGTCGCCAAAATCATTTCGGACGCCTTCTCAGCAATCATCATTACGGGAAAATTCGTGTTGCCACTGATTATCTCCGGCATGATTGATGCGTCCACCACCCGCAGGCCTGAAATGCCTCTGACACATAATTTATCATCAACGACGGCCATATCATCACTGCCCATTTTGCAAGTTCCGACCGGATGATAGAGCGTATTGGCGTTGTTACGGATATATTCGTCCAGATCAACGTCGGACGTAACCTGCTCACCCGGCGCATATTCACTTCCACGAAAGTCATTATAGGCAGACTGCGCAAAAATCTCGCGGGTCAGCCTGATCCCTTCACGCATCACGCGCAAATCTTCCGATTCAGTCAGATATTGCGGATCAATTTTTGGAGCGATTGTTGGGTCACTCGATTGTATCCGTACTGTGCCAGCGCTATGGGGCCTGCTAGCATTCAACACGGCCATAAAGCCTTCTTCTTTAATAATATCACGGCCATGGTCATTGTACATCAGCGGCACGGAATAGATTTGAATATCCGGATATTCCAGTTCGGGGCGCGATTTTAAATGCGCCCATGCTTCCAGCGCGCTGACTGCAGTAGATCCGGATTTAAACAGCAAATATTGGCCTAGCGCCTTAACCATTGCCAGCGGTTTTAGGCTGGATAGCAGTGAATAGGGTTTTGTCATCCGCTGTTTAACCGCGATGGAGAGATGATCCTTCATATTACGTCCGACGCCGCGTAATTCATGAACTATCGGGATATTATGCGTCTGAAAGTCATTAGGATCGCCAATGCCCGATAGCTGCAAAAGCTGGGGCGAGTTAATCACACCGCCGCATAGAATAATTTCTTTGCGCGCACGGACTGTTTTGGACTTTCCTTTTTTCAGATAGTCAACTCCGACGGCACGCTTTTCGTCCGTTACGACCCGCTGCGCCAAGGCACCGGTAATCACCTGCAAATTAGCCCGCCCTAAAACAGGTCTTAGATAGCAAGCCGAGGCACTCTGCCGCAGACCATTTGCATAATTGCCTTGCATTTGGGCCATCCCAATTGGATCTCCCTCATTCATATCCTTGTTAAACGAATGTCCCGCTTGTTGCCCGCCATCTAGCCATGCACGCGATGTCGGATTCATCTCCTCGATAGGTGACCATGTAACGGTGACCGGCCCATCCTGTCCGCGAAACTCTGGATCGGCAGCGGCGCAACTTTCTATTTTTTTAAAATAGGGGAGGCAATCCTGATAGGACCAGCCGCTATTTCCCATTTGCGCCCATTGGTCATAATCGCCTGCATTGCCGCGCGCGACAACAAGGCCGTTTATCGAGCTGGAACCGCCAAGCACCTTGCCGCGCGGAAAATACGCTATGCGCCCATTCAAGCCCGATTGAGGGGTCGTTTCATACCCCCAATTGCCTTTGCGTGATTTCATTAATTCGAAAAAACCCGCAGGCATGCGATAAAACAGGCTGCTATCGTTACCGCCTGCTTCCAACAACAACACTTTATTTGCCGGATCAGCACTCAACCGATTTGCGAGAACACAGCCAGCAGAACCCGCGCCAATGATGATATAGTCGGCGTCAAAATCCATCTTAATGCTGATGCCCTGGCGTGGTAAGGATCAAACCATCCAATTCATCGGTCATCACTATCTGGCAAGAAAGCCTGCTATTGTCGCGCAATGCATCAGTCAGTTCAAGCATTTCAGTTTCATCGCCCGGTGTCATCGGCCCAGTTTTATCGAACCATTTCTGATCAACATAGACATGACAAGTGCCGCACGCGACTGCGCCGCAACAATCGCCGTCTATCCCAGGAACGCCGTTGTTGAGGGCAGCCTCCATCGCACTTGTACCTACAGGAGCGTCAACAACCTGCTCGTGGCCGTCTTCTGTAACGAACGTAATTTTAGGCATAACTTGCCTCCTTATTGGGAAATGTTGGAGTATTTCAAAAATCATCCGTTCAAGCGTGAAGCTTAACGGACATTTCCAAAAAGCCATGAATCAGATTAGAGGGAACCCGCACAGGTTCACCAATCACTTCGATCCGCGAAAAACGCTCAAGCAAGCCTTCCCATAATATCCGAAGCTGCATTTCTGCCAGACGATTGCCCAAGCAACGGTGAATGCCAAATCCGAAAGAAAGGTGGTAGCGTGCACGCGGACGATCAACGATGAAGTCCATCGGCCTATCAATCACATCTTCATCGCGATTGCCGGAAAGATACCACATGGCGATCTTGTCGCCTTTTTTGATAGTGTGACCATGAAACTCGACATCCTCAAGCGCGGTACGGCGCATATGTGCGATCGGGGTCTGCCATCGGACAATTTCCGGCACCATGGTAGCAACCAAACTGCGATCTGCCTTCGCTTTGCTAAATTCTTCAGGGAACAGATGGCAAGCCAACGCGCCGCCAGACATTGAACTGCGCGTCGTATCATTCCCCCCCACAATCAACAGCGCCAGCATGCCGAGAAAATCTGTTGGCGAGAAATCTTGCATCTCTGGCGAATGCGCGAGCATTGAAATCAAATCCGGCTTGGGCGGAAGAGATTTGCGTTCATCATAAAGACCTTGAAAATAGCCAAGGCATTCCATCAATTCAGCTTCGCGCTCTTCCCAGCTAGCCACCAAGCCCTGACCGGGGCGCGTGGTGATAAGGTCAGACCAGCGGGTAAGCTTGCGCCGGTCCTCAAAAGGAAAATCCAGCAATGTGGCCAGCATCATTGTAGTCAGTTCAATAGAAACCCGGTCCACCCAGTCAAAGGTTTCGCCAACCGGCAAGCCATCTAAAACTGTGGTCGTTCGATCCTGAATAAGAGCTTCAAAACGAGCTAGGTTTTCCGGCGCCATGATCGGACTAACGGCCATGCGATGAATATCATGCTTAGGCGGGTCCATACCCAGAAAATTGGGAAGGTCTATGCCGCCATCAACTGCATTCAGCGTCGTATCATCAAGTACAAAGCTACCCACACTGACATCGGATGAGAATATTTTATGGTTTTTCTCCATCTCGATTATGTCATTAAATTTCGTTATCGACCAAAATGGCCCGACATGACTGTCTTTGCAATAATGTACCGGGGCCTCACGGCGCATCCGTTCAAAATAGGGGTGCAGCCCTTCTCGCTCAAAAAGCTCTGGGCGGCTAACATCAAATTCCTCTAATGGCATCGAAGCCGCAATATCCCTATCTGATTGCTGTTTTACCTGCGCTTCGTCCATATATATTCTCCTATTTTTTTATTCTTCCACAGCCGAAACAACGGATGAGAAGATCACCATATTCATCATTCCAAACATTATTGTATCATAATGCCCTAACCCACCCCCTACTTTGGTATAGGTTCGGTTATTACCGCTAAATTTATAGTAAAAACTGCCTATGCAATCAGATCTAAAAGCCGCGCTGTTTGCTGCCGGCAACACACATCGCAATTTCAGCAGAATTGTGAAAAAGGCCTAGTCAATCGCCTCGCCCAAAAAACCGTTGCCCCTCGCACCGGAAGGATGCAATTCTGAAAAAGAAAAATTCATCAATATTATTAACATACGAGTTAATCCGTCACCCATCTGATGACATCAAAGGCTATGGCTATAAAATTATGAACTTGCGGTTCTTAGAACCCAGCCAGTATCCTTTCCATCAACCAACGCCCTCAACTTTATCTCTTTAGTATCGCAAAAGCGGCACCCCATACAAAAGTATGGTTATTCTAAAGCATAGCCGAACTAGCCTCATCATTATAAAACATAGGTAGGGGGCATGACGATACTGGACAAGGACCACCCATCAGCGGAATGGATAAATGATCTGCGACGGCGCTTTGAGATCGAAGCTCAAATTGACAAATTACTTACCCGCAAAATGGAGCTGCACTCTGGCCCGGGCTATAGCTCGGACCGATTGGAAGATTTGTTGAGTGGACTGGATGCACTGCTCAAAGCCAAAATCGGTTCTGGTTTCAAGCTTCATAAAGCCCGCTGGCTTTCAGGCGGCGCATCAAAATTACAAATGGCCTTTGATCTGGAATGGAACTGACCCAATATTGGCCAAATCAAAACAGCCATGGTGCTGCGCATGGAACGGGCAGAATCCATCGTCGCTACCAGCCGCCTTCGCGAATTTGAGCTAATCCGTGCGATGGAGAGGCATATTCCGGTTCCAACCGTGTTCTGGTGTGATGAAGAAGGAGAATATCTCCCGTACCCCGCACTCATTTATGAATTTGCCGTCGGCATCACCAAACCCAGCGATACGACTGCTGGTGTTTCTGGCACGGGAATACAATTGTCGCTAGAGATAAGGACCAAACTTGCCCCGCAATTTGTCGGGCATCTCGCCAAAATTCACAGCATCAAAGTGGCCGACGCGGGGCTAACAGCATTTACTCCCCCCTCTCCGAGCCTACAGTGCGCCGAGTGGAGCATCAATTGGTGGGAGCGTGTATGAGAAGAAGATGCCGATGAAGAAATCCCGCTCCTCCGAGTGGCGGCGGCGTGGCTTCGGCGCAATATGCCTTCGCTCGAAACACCCGCGATCGTCCATTCCGACTATCGCCTCGGCAATTTTCTATTCACCGAACATGATATGCAACTCAGCGCGATATTGGATTGGGAATTGGGCCGGGTCGGCGATCGTCATCAGGATATAGCATGGACCACCAGTGGTACCTTTGGCAGCGTTGATACTGATGGCAATTTTCTCGTTTACGGCATGCTGCCGGAAAATGAATTTTTTGATAGCTATGAAAAAGCATCTAGAATGACCCTTTGTCGAAAAACAGTCCATTGGTATCAGGTCTATAATAATTTCAGCCTCGCCATTTTATTGATCGGTTCTGGTTACCGCGTTGCGCGCAATGGCAAGACCCATCAGGATGTCCTTGTCGCATGGCTTTCTGGACTGTCGCATGTCGTGCTGGACCAAATGTTAGAGCAATTAGAGGGAGGTCGATAAGTTGCAGCTACGTCCAGAGATTCAGATCAAAACGATAATAAAAGCCATGGTCGATGTTGTCATGCCCACTCTGCAGCCGGACAACCAACTCGCCGCTGAACAATCGCAGCTGATTGTCGGCATATTGCAGCTCATGGAAAAGCAGCTTCCCGTTCAATATCTGTTCGACCGCGATGAACTTACACGATTAACGGAAACAGCGAAAACGTTAACGTCGCTGTGAAAGCGCAAATGCGCGGCCGAGCTTGCGTCGGCGGAGCAAAGCGCGACGGATATTTTCCTCCGTTGCCGCGCTGACCCCGCCGAATTACTGGCCTCTATACGCGCCCTGCGCAGCAATATCGGCGCGGCTTTTGATTCTATCGCTGCAACAGATGCCAACCCGGCAGCACTCGCCAAGGCCGAACAATGCATCATGAAAATGTCGCGCGAACAGCTGCTCCGCGATCGTGCTTTGCTCATCTCACAAGGCTGGGAGCTTAATTCCGGTTCTCTACCAGCAATTGAGGCAATGCTTGAAGTTGATTAGAACGAAAAGAATCTCATCGTATTTGCTAGCTCAACGGGATTCTGATTGGCTGATTTTCTACTAAAGTCTTTTACATTTGAAGCTACTCGAAGCCTCTGCCCGAGGCGGCAAGCTGACACCAACAACCTACTAGCTTTCATGTCCCTGGCATGAAGCAAGCAAAGTGATGACGTAGTTTAACTTTTTACGGCCAGATAATTTTGAATTGCACAACCACTATTTCTACAGCGGTGCTGACGGCACATAATCTGTATAACCTTTATCTTCACCAACATATGCTTAATCCATGTTGGCATCAGCCAGCGGGAGCCGCAAGCGCATGCGATCAACCAAATCTGGATTGGCTATATAGGAGCGGCCGAATGATATCGCGCTGGCACGGCCGGCAGCTATATAGTCAGCAGCTGATTGTGCTTCAAAGCTGCCATTCTGAAGACGGCACCCGTATATACTGCGCGCAGCTTTTCCGATACGGGATTGGCGGGCTTTTCCACGAAGCCGGAGGCAATCGGTTCGATTAGATGGATGTAAGCAAGCCTTACATACTCAGCTATGGAACCAATAGCTGCAGCCAATGCTCCCGGATTTTCGTCTCCCATACCCTTGCGTTCGCCGGTGGGGCTGATACGAATTCCGGTTCTATCGGGGGCGACGGCCGATGATACTGCTTCTAGAATTTCGCGAAGGAACCGTGTCCGGTTTGTTACATTTCCGCCATAATCGTCAGTTCGGTGGTTTGACTGCGATTAAAAAATTGATCGATAATATAGCCGTTCGCACCGTGTATCTCGACGCCATCAAATCCTGCGTCCATGGCATTTGCTGCCGCGCGCGCATAAGCGGCGACCAGCGAAGCGATATCACCTTCGTTCATTTCACGCGGAACAACGTAGGGCTTAATTGGCAGGAAGAGGCTTTTACCACCTGCAGGGCGGGGAGCAACTGTTTCGCACTCACCGGCAATTGGAGATGGGGCAATTGGTTTTTGCCCTCCGATATAATCTGGCAGGACCAATCGACCCATATGCCAAAGCTGTGCGACAATACGGCCGCCTGCTTGATGCACTGCATCAGTAGCGAGACGCCATCCATCCACCATTTCAGGCGACCAGATTCCCGGCGCACGATACCACCCCATGCCAACAGGATCGACTGCAGTTGCTTCTGGAACGATTAATCCGTAATCTGCGCGTTGCGCATAATATTGAGCCATTAATTCGCAGGGGATATGATTTACGCTTGCTCGTGCACGGGTCAACGGGGCCATGATTATGCGGTTTGGAAGGTTTAATGATCCAATTCGGACGGGGGCGAATAGCGCGTCGATGGACATATAATATTTACCTTAATTTACTCGTCAGCTATGAAGCCGATAATCGGCTCTTCCGTGATCGGGAGGGGTCGATGCTATCCATTATTACATAATTTGAGACTGTCGCCCTTCTGGCCGCCTCATTTTTATCAAGAAGCAGGCTAGCTCAAACAAAAGGGCTGAAGCCCCCACCCGGCATAAGTCGGAGACACTTCAAAAGCGGGACACTAAAGTGAGATCGCGATAGCTCTAAACATTACATTTATGACAAAGCTAATCCAATTGTGGCCAGCGTTGTGCCAACGCTCCATCCTCCATCAACAAGATAAGCCTGCCCTGTCACATAAGCAGCATCATCACTGGCGAGGAAGTGGACCATCGCTGCGATATCTTCTGGTTGTCCGATACGCCCCAAAGGAGCGAGTGCCTCCATTGCCTTATCCAAAGCATCACCATTGACCTCCACTGCGAGCGGCGTCCTTACGCCGCCTGGACATACGCAATTCGCTCTTATATTGCGTGGACCAAGCTCAATCGCTGCAGTCTGTGTAAGCGAGATAACGGCGGCCTTTGACATCGCATATTCCCCCCATCCAGGGGTTCCCTGCATCGCAGAAAGTGATGCAGTGTTTATGATCGTACCGCCACTGGTCATCCGTTTGGCGGCTTCCCTCACTCCGGCAAGAGTGCCCAGCGCGTTGACCCGAAAATAACGATCCGCTCGCTCAAGATCAGCTTCTTCTATATTATGCACATTAGCAATACCGGCATTATTGACCAATATGTCGAGCTTTCCGTATTCCGATATGGCTTGGTCCAACATAGCAGCTACTTCATTTTCATCGCTAACATCAGTGCGCCGAAAGCTGCATCCCCAACTCTCGACCTCTACTTTGGCGTCCGCTAAATCCGCAACCAACACCGATGCGCCTGCTTTGTGCAGACGCTGCGCAGTTGCAGCGCCAATGCCCGAAGCACCGCCAGTGTCCGCCGTCAGCATTCAATAGACAGACTGGTTGCATAAAATAAGTGAGTGTTTTGGTTTTATCGCAGTGACTGTAAGGAACGAAGATGAAAGCAAAACACTCAAAAGCCCCCGCGGAGCGGGTGGTGAA
>NZ_JBALUN010000006.1:0-127242 GCF_036963805.1 Parasphingorhabdus sp.
TACAGTCACTGCGATAAAACCAAAACACTCACTTATTTTATGCAACCAGTCTGTCTATTGAATGCTGACGGCGGACAGTCTGCGTTGGCGCAGGGCAAGCTCAGGCACCGCGTGAACGAAGATGTTACCGGGCCGCTTTCCCAGCTGCATCTCGACTATAACGAAGTATTACAAAAGCTCTTTCATACGATGCAAGAAATTATGGACGAATTCCATATCATCAAGAGTGGTTCTAACGAAATTGTTCATGCTTCATCGGACTTATCTGTACGCACAGAAAAACAGGCAAAATCGCTGGCTGATACAGCGATCACTCTAGAGAAATTTAGTCAATCTGTGCAAATCGCAGCGGACAATTCGAAGATCACGAGCTCCCGATTAACGCGCGCTCGCTCATCGGCAGAAAATGTCGATGAGACCGCAAAATGTGCCGTCGTAGCCATGCGAAACATCGCTTCTTCTTCTAAAGAAATGAATGAAATTATTACAACTATTGATGGACTAGCGTTTCAAACTAATCTCTTGGCACTCAACGCCGGGGTTGAAGCAGCCCGCGCAGGCGCATCAGGCGCTGGATTTGCAGTGGTTGCCAACGAAGTTCGCAGTCTTGCGCAACGTTCGGCCGAAGCTGCTAATTCCATTCGAGAACTAGTCTCAAAGTCTGATGCTATGATAAACAAAGGCGTTACTTTGGTTGAAAACAGCGGAGAAGCATTGCAGACGATCGTTTCGGAAGTTGGCGAAATATCTGATTTGATGGACGAGATAGCCGTGGCTGCTGCTGGGCAGGCCACCGGGATCTGCGAGATATCTGCCATGGTAGCGTCAATGGACAATACCACTCAACAGAATGCCGCAATGGTTGAACAGAGCACGGCCTGTTCGCAAAATCTTTCCAATGCAACAGAACGCTTGTTTAACCAGCTCTCCTTTTTCGATTTGGGTGGAGACAGATCAAATATCCGTTTATCGCTAGTTTCATAGCTCACGGGACCCGAACTATTTCAGATCGCTGTGTCCCGTGGTGCTATAAGCTGTCGATGGCCCATCATATTGGACAGGCTAACTGGCAAGTAAAAGACGCGCTCAATTCATTTTGCGTTCGTCTAGGCCCAGTCCGCGTCCGATGATTTCAAGCATGATCTCGCTGGTTCCGGCGAAAATCCGACTGATCCGTGCATCGGTATACATCCGACTGATCCGATATTCCTCCATATAGCCCGCACCGCCGTGGAACTGGACACATTGGTCCATGACACGGCCTTCCAGCTCGCTAGTCAGCAATTTGGCGGCGGAGGCATCCTCTGCAGAAAGCGCATTGTCGTTCAGAAGCAACACGCATTGATCGATATAAGTCTGTGCCATGTCCAACTCTGCACGCATTTGCGCCATCTTGAACCGTGTATTCTGAAAAGCACCGATGGGTTTGCCGAATGCTCGCCGTTCTTTTACATAATACAATGTCAGGTCGAAGGCCGTCTGCGCCGTTCCCAGAAAACAAATGGCTGCTATGAGCCGTTCCTGCGCGAGCATCTGGGCGAGATATTTGAACCCCTGCCCCGCTTCGCCAAGCAGATTGGCTTTGGGTATTTTCACGTCGTTGAAAAACAGCTCTGCTGTATCCTGACTTTTTAGTCCCATTTTTTCAAGCTTGCGACCGCGCTCAAACCCTTCCATTCCGCGCTCAACCAGAAACAGGCTGATCCCATGCGGTCGGTCGGGGTCGGTGCGCGCAGCGACCACAATCAAATCACCCAAAATGCCGTTGGAAATATAAGTCTTGGTTCCATTGAGTATCCAATGATCGCCTTTGTCCACTGCGCGGGTCTTCATGCCTGCGAGATCGCTGCCAGTACCCGGTTCGGTCATCGCTACCGCTAAGATCGTCTCACCGGAGACAATCCCCGGCATGAAGCGATCCTTTTGTTCGTCGTTGCCTAATTTGTGGATGTAGGGCGCGACCAGGTCGCTGTGCAGGTGGATATAAAAGCCAATATCACCGTGCCGCATATTCTCTTCGATAATGATCTGGTCGAAACGCACATCCTTGATTCCTGCGCCGCCATATTTCTCGTCCGCAAAGACGCACAGCAGGCCCTGTTCACCTGCCTTGAGGAATGTTTCGCGATCAACCATGCCCTCCTTGCGCCAGCGATCAGCGTGCGGCGCGACTTCGGCCTGCATGAAGCGCCGGACGCTGTCGCGAAACTGTTCGTGTTCTGGTTCAAAGATTGTGCGCTGCATAGAATTTAGACCTTTGCTGGAGCAGGATAGAAGGGTTCACCCTTTTTCGCTTTGGCTCGTAGCCATGCGGAGGGAGCGAAGCGCGCGCCATAAGCCTGCGCTAACCGATCAGATTCGCGAACAAATTCCTCGATCCCGACAGTATCGACAAAGCTCAGCGTGCCGCCAGTCCAGACTGGAAAGCCCCACCCCAAAATAGATCCGAGGTCGGCGTCTTCGACCGTTTCCAGCACACCTTCTTCCAGACATTGTGCCGTTTCATTCGCCTGCGAATAGAGAAAGCGCTTCTTGAGTTCTTCCTGATCGGGCTGTTCGTCGGACGAAGGAAATTCCTTCGTCAATCCGTCCCAAACATGTTTGCCGCCTTCGGCCGGGTAGTCATAAAATCCTCCGCCTGCCTTACGGCTGCCGCGACCGAGTTCGATCATCCGCGAAAGTACCTTCATGCCATTTTCAATTGTGTATGTGTTGCCTTCATGACCCTCGCCTTCCGCGATAATCTTGACCGGCAATTCCATGGTGACTTCGTCCAGCAACGCCAGCGGGCCAATCGGAAATCCAGCCGCCTTTGCTGCATTTTCGATCCGGGCAGGCTCGACGCCATCTTCCAGCATCGCCACACCTTCGAAAATGAACATGCGAAAAACACGGCTGGTATAAAATCCGCGCGCGTCATTGACAACGATTGGTGTTTTCCGGAGCTGTGCAATAAAATCGAGCGATTTGGCCAGCGTCTCGGGTGACGTTTCCTTACCCATGATCACTTCGACCAGACCCATCCGGTCAACGGGCGAGAAGAAATGCATGCCGATATATTGATCAGGCCGCACAGATGCCTTTGCGAGTTCGGATATTGGCAAACTCGAAGTGTTGGTTGCGAAAGTCGCTGTAGCCGGAATTACCGCCTCGGCTTTTTTCGTGGTTTCAGCTTTGATGCCTAAATCCTCAAACACCGCTTCGACAACAAGGTCGCAGCCTTCCAGCTTGGCGAAATCATCAGTTGGAGTGATTAGAGCAAGGATCGCATCCGCCTTGTCCTGTGTCATTTTGCCTTTCGCAACCAGTTTGCCAAAGCTCTTCTCACTATAGGCTTTGCCCTTTTCGGCAGTAGCCGTGTCACGGTCGATCAGGACCACTTCGACGCCGGCTTTAGCAGACACCAGAGCGATTCCCGCTCCCATCATGCCCGCACCCAGAACGCCCACTTTGGCTATTTTGGATTTAGGCACGCCAGCCGGACGCCTTGCGCCTTTTTCAGCAGCCTGTTTGGAAATGAAAGTCGTGCGAATGATATTGCGTGCTACGGGATCGGTCAGCAGCCGGGCAAAATATTTGCTCTCCACTGACAGTGCCTTGTCAAACGGCAGCTGTAACCCTTCAAAAACACAGGAAAGAATCGCCGTTGGCGCAGGATAATTATATCCCGATTTACCAACTACGGTTGCGACATTAATAGAATAGCCCAATGAAACTTCGGGTATGATCATGCCGCGCATTTCGGGCATGAAAAAACCTTTTTCATCCCATGCGCGCGTTGCAGATGGGCCGGAGGCGAGCCATTCGCGGGCCTTGGCGACGACTTGATCGGCTGGAGCGAGGACATCGACAATTTTAAGATCAACAGCCTCTTGCGGACCAACCGAACGGCCCGAAAGCAACAAGTCTAGCGCTTTTTTCGAACCAAGCATACGCCCTAAACGCTGAGTGCCTCCTGAACCGGGCAGCAAGCCAAGATTCACTTCCGGCAGACCAACGATCGCCCGGGGGTCATCCGCAAGCACACGGTAATGGCAAGCCAGTGCTAATTCAAATCCGCCGCCTAGCGCCAGACCGTTCATTGCGCAGGCCACCGGTTTACCCATCGTCTCCAGTGCTCGGTGCATCGCCGTGGCTGTTTGACTAAACGCATAGGCTTCGGTTCGCGTTAACCTGCCATAGCCTTCAACCATTTGCTTCAAATCTGCGCCAGCCATAAATGCAGGCTTACCGGAAGTGACGATCACCCCTGTAACAGCCGCATCATCCCGCAAATCAGCGATGGCGGTATTCATTTCCGCCAGCCAGTCATCGGAAACAACGTTCATGCTTTCATCGGCATTATCGAGGGTTAGAATTGCGACGCCGTCAGCGCCTTTGTCCAGTTTAATATGTCTCATGGTCTCGCTCATCGGGTTAGACCCGTTCAATAATAGTAGCAGTGCCAAGGCCGTTTCCGGCACAAAGCAGTGTCATGGCAGTGTTCAGGTCACGGCGTTCAAGTTCATCCAGAACGGTGCCGAGGATCATCGCGCCGGTCGCCCCAAGTGGATGGCCAAGCGCAATAGCGCCGCCCGCGACGTTTGTTTTAGCATGATCCACGCCAAGATGGTCCATGAACCGCAGCACCACACTCGCAAAGGCTTCGTTCAGCTCGTACAGATCAATGTCATCCTTCGACATACCGGCATTTTTCAGTGCTTTTTTTGCCACGGCTACTGGTGCCGTGAGCATGATAGTCGGCTCGGACCCGATGGAGGCCCAGGCCTTGATACGCGCACGAGGCTTGAGCCCGGCGGCTTTGCCGAATTCTTTACTGCCGAGCATCACAATCCCCGAACCATCAACAATGCCGCTGGAATTACCGCCCGTGTGAACATGTGCTAGTTCGTCGACTTGAGGATATCGTTCTTTCACGACCCGCGAAAAACCCAAATCAGCAAAACCAGGAAAGGCCGCTTTCAGACCTGAGAGCGATTCCAGCGTTGTCTGCGGACGGCGATATTCATCATTGTCGAGAAGGACTTCGCCCATCACGTCCTTAACCGGCACGATAGACTTGTCGAAATTGCCAGCATCCCATGAAGCAGCAGCGCGGCGCTGGCTTTCCACCGCATATTTGTCGACGTCTTCGCGGCTATACCCCTCCAACGTGGCAATGAGGTCCGCGCCAAGCCCCTGAGGGGTATAATAGTTATGTAGCGCTACGCTGGGATCTGCAACCCAGGCCCCACTGTCAGAGCCCATGAGCACACGGCTCATGCTTTCGACGCCTCCGCCGATCCCGGCGCTCGCCATGCCCGTCCCGATCTGCGCCGCAACATTGTTGACGGCTTCGAGACCGGATGCACAGAAGCGGTGTAACTGCTGGCCACCAACAGACTCAGCGTAATTGGCATTTAGAACCGCGCCGCGCGCAAGCACGCCGCCTTGTTCACCGACGGGCTGAGCACATCCGATTACAACATCATCAAGCAGACGGGTATCGAGCCCGTTCCGATCGCGGATCGTTTCAAGAAGCTGGGTCACCAGTTGAATCGCCGGAATTTCATGCAAGGAACCGTCCGGCCTGCCGCGGCCACGCGGTGTGCGGACATGGTCGTAGATAAAAACATCCTGCATTGCAGCGCATCTCCAAAAAAATTGAACCAGCCCCTAACCGACCGGATTGATATGGTCGCCCCTCCAACACCGAACCCCGCCTCAACACCTATCTGGTGGTAGGGTAATCACCTTCGCATGCGCCTCGAGCCTATCGACCCAGCGGCGATACCGATGAGAGGCAACATCGAAAGGCCATCTCCAGCGATCGGGATTTTAAACCACTGCCTTAAAAAGCTCGGCCAGAAGCATCCTCACCTGAGCGGATTATTTTAGAATATGGTAGCGAAGGATATTTTAGCCCTCCTGCCCAAGATTGCCTGTGTGTCTTTTTGGCAACGTTTGGACACAAGTTTATAAGCACTCTGCCTTCCCTACCCTTCGATAGGAATTTAATTTATGCGGCAAACTACAAAGACCCAAGCAAGTTCGCAAAAGCGGATGATGTGAGATTTCTGGACTCGAATGGTTCAGGGTCCAATTTGGGAGGATATATCAATGAATTCATTTAAATTAAAAGCAGCGCTAGCTACATCGGTAGCCGCAGCAACACTGTTTCCATCAGTCGGCTATGCGCAATCAACGACCGAGACTGCTAACGAGAATGATAATGTAATTATCGTTACTGCGCGCCGCACCGATGAAAATTTGCAGGACGTACCCGTCGCGATCACTGCATTCGATACCGGCGCGCTGGACCGCAGCACCATTCAGGAATTATCCGACGTGCGCACCATCGCAGCCGGTTTAAATTTCAACTCTGAAGGCGGCAAAAACACCATTAATGTTAGCTTGCGCGGCTTGGGCCAACTTCCAGTTGGTTTAGCTACGCCAGGCGTCGTAACCTATGTTAATAACGTCGCTATTCCTAGTCTGGGATCGAGTGTCCCGACTTTTGACATTAGCAACATTCAGGTTTTGAAGGGCCCACAAGGAACATTGTTCGGCAAGACCACTCTTGGCGGTGCGATCCTGATCAATACTGCGCCAGCCACCGACGAATTTGAAGGCTACGTAAAAGGCACCTACGGCCGCTTTGATTATCGCGCAATTGAAGGCGCGATCAACCTGCCGATTATTCAAGACACAGTGGCTCTGCGCGTTGCGGGTCAGGTTCGCCGTCAAGATTCGCGTACACCAGCGATTGACAATATCTTGTCCGACTCAACCCTGTATCCTGGTTTTGCTGGCGTCGCTGGCGTGAGTGCGGATTATCCAGGGTTTGACGACGTGCATCAGGATTCTGTCCGTGCAACACTGAAAATTTCACCTGGCGACCGGATAACCAACACCACTGTATTCGAATATTTCAAGGCAAACGAACTGGCTTCATCGCTATATGCCTTTGGGCGAGGCCCCGGTTTTGGCATTCTTGGATTTAGTCCGTCTGCTGTTGCGAACTTCACCCCAGTTTTCGGTGGATCCGCTGGCTTTAACCAATTTCTTGCCAACGGTGTTACGGCGCAAGAGGTTTCAGAAGCCAATCCCCGGGGAGCGTTTGACGGAGGAGTTAATGGTGGTCGGGCAAACCGAAAAACCGTTGGCGTTGTCAACACGTTCAAGTTTGAACTTAACGACAATCTCTCGTTCCGGAACATATTCGGCTATCGGAAAACAAAAAGCGACCAGCTCATTAATACGTCAGGACTGCCCTTCTTGGATAATGGCGGCATCGACCTCGATCCTCGGCCATCTCCGAATGATCTGATAACCCAACCTTTGGTAGTTTACTACGCATCGCAGGTTTATCGCCGGGATTATATCGATTCAGAATCCCAACTATTTTGGGAATCTGACGGTCTGAATGCGATATTGGGCTTTTATTATAGTGTTGATGGTCCTGATGGCGCTTCGGGCAGTGCGTTCACGCAATTTTCTCCATTCGGTCTGAACAACTTTACGACAGAACATGTGAAAAATCGCAATGTTGCAGTCTTTGGGCAGGTTGGCATTGATCTCACCGACAAGCTGACCCTCAATATTGGTGGACGATATAGTTGGGATAAACAGTCATTCTGCTATCTCCCCGCAAACGCTGCCGGTCCCTTCACATATGACGACTGTAAATCCGACGTTGCTGCGTCGAACCTTCTGCCAGGGGCAAATACAGATGCCAAGAGTGTCGGATCGATTAAAGACTCGGCACCAACATGGACAGTTGGCCTAGACTATAAAGTCCATGACGACCTGCTGGTTTATGTCACCAGTCGCCGCGGCTATCGTCCTCGGTTAACGAACTATCCGATCTATGAATCGCCTCAGGCGACTGGCTCGCCAACTGCTTGTGGTGGCTTCCAATGTGCTGATCTGCGGTCCTTCCAGACTGTGAAGCAAGAACGAGTAACCGATATTGAAATTGGCGAAAAGCTGAGTTTTGACCTGAGTGGCGCACGGGGACGGCTAAACGTTGCCGCATTCTACTCCAAATATGAGAATGCAACGCAATTTGTGTCGAACAGCAGCATTCCCGCTCTGAACTTCGCACCGGACAGATCACCAGCCGCCTTTATCGCTAATGCTGCTGATCTATCTATCTACGGTTTGGAAGTCGATTTCAGCGTTTCACCAACCCGCAACTTCACTTTCGGGTTTAACGCTGCTCTTACGAAAACCAAAGTCGATAAGCTGTTGCCAATTGATACAACCCTCCTTCCCGGCTTTGGTTCTTTTACAGAAGCCAGCGTGAACAAGTTGACGCCGACATTCTCAGGTACAGTCAGCGCATCATGGACATTGCCGGTTCGTCCAGCCGATGGCGATTTGGTCCTGAACAGCGACCTTTACATGACCGACGATTATGGTGGGCAGCAGGGCTTCCAATTGAAAGGCTATAAGTTGGCTAACGCACGTCTTGATTGGCAGGGTATTGCAGGAAGCGGACTTGACCTCGGTGTTTATGTCAAGAACCTGTTTAATGAACAGTATGAGTCAGGCGTTTCCATCCTTCTGCCTAACCAGCCGTTTAACTCTCTATATATCGGCGCTCCACGGACTTGGGGTGTGGAAGCAAAATACAGCTTCTAATCACAAGCGACGAACGTCGTTAATGGATAGCAAGAAAAAGGCCGGGCAGCGATGCCCGGCCTTTTTTCGTTGATATTATCAATTTTCGAACGCGGCTTCATCACCCTTCGATTATCCGGTAGGTAGTTTTCCAACCGATCTAAGTCCGGTCCGCAGGATTGCCTGCCATAATAGGATACTTGTCCTTCGGAATGCGAACACACATAAAATGAATCTGCGGAAGAATAGCGATTTTAACAACATAGTTGCAAAAAACAAAAAAGGGATTTGCTGTGAATACACGTCATCTGGTCGACCCGGATTTACTTCCCATAGTCGATAATTTCCCAGCCTTGGAAATGAATTCGGAATCGCTGCGAGCTATACGAAACATGTTCTCGGCCCAGCTTTCGGGACAGGAACTGCCGGACTTAGCTGTTCAATGCAGCGAAGTTCAAATTCCATCGGGTGAAGACAATCGGACCATTCGTTGCCTGATGATCCAGCCAAAATCCATGGCGCCATTATCACCGGCAATTCTACATTTCCACGGCGGTGGCCATGTGCTGGGGGCGCCGGAAATGAACCAATCGGAATTGATGCACTGGGCTGCAGAGCTTAGCTGCTTAGTCCTTTCTGTAGATTATCGATTGGCTCCCGAAACAGCGTTCCCCGGACCGATGGATGACGCCTATGTCGCGCTGCGCTGGTTAAATGAACAGGCCGAAACTCTTGGAATCGACCCTGACCGGATAGCGGTTGCAGGGGCAAGCGCAGGGGGCGCTATGGCCGCCTGCCTGTGCCTTATGGCCCGTGACCGCAATGAATATCGGATTGCCTTCCAGCTACTCGAAGCCCCGCGACTCGATGATAAGATTCAACAACAAGAGAGTGGAAACCCGTTTACCGGTGAATTCGTCTGGACGCGCGAAGCAAGCAGCTTTTGCTGGAACGCTTATCTACCCGGCGGTTCAACGTCACCCTATGCAACGGCCGCCCGGGCGAAAGACCTGTCGAACCTGCCGCCCGCTTTTATCGGGGTTGGTGCACTTGATCTTTTTGTAGACGAATGTCTTGAATATAGTACGCGTCTCATCCGTGCGGGCATATCGACTGAGCTGATCGTCTATCCGGGTTGCTTTCACGGCTTTCAAATGGCACGCGAAGCCGCCATCACCCGCCGTTCGCAAGCAGACAGTTTGCTAGCGCTTAGGAATGCATTGACCAAATGACTGATAATTTGAATATCGAAAAACTAATGGCCTATAAAATTCCGCAGGCACGGGATGATTATGATCCGCGCGACGCGATTCTCTATGCACTGGGCGTCGGCACCGGGCTGAGCGACAAGATTGACGAAACCAGCCTGTTGTTCGAGCGTGACCTGCAGGTGTTGCCGACGATGGCACTGGTTCTGGGCACTCCCGGTTTTTGGCCGATGGACCCCGGATCGGGGCTGGATTGGCTGAATATTCTCCACGGCGAACAGCGGCTGAAGATCTTCGATCCACTGGACCCCTTCGGAACAATGATTGGCGAAACGAAAGTCACAGATGTTGCCGACAAAGGCACGGGTAATGCTGCCTTGATACGGGCTGTAAAGGAGTTGCGAACCCCAAGCGGCCTGATCGTTGCAGAAGCCAGCGAAGTCTGGGTGGCTCGCGGCGCTGGTGGATTTGGCGGAGCACGTGATTTACCCGGCGATCCGCTACCGCCAGTTCCTGACCGCGATCCCGATTTCGAAGTATTATTGCCGACATCGCTTGCGCAGGCAGCGACGTATCGTCTGTCCGGTGACCGTAACCCGCTACATATTGATCCAGAGATCGCGCAAAGTGCGGGGTTTGGTCGCCCGATATTGCATGGGCTTTCAACCATGGGCCTTGTCGGACGGGCCTTAATTCATGCATGTTGTGGCAGTATCGCGAAAAACTTGCATGAAATCGGCGTACGCTTCACAGCACCCGTCTATCCCGGTGATACGATCCGAACCCATATTTGGCAGGATAATGACATCATCCAATTCCGCGCCGAAGCAATCGAACGCAAGCAGCCCGTCATTGATAACGGTCTGGCCAAAATTAGCACGGTGGCTGTTTGAAGCAATAGGCGCAGATCTTGTTACCATCAGGATCAAATAAATAGGCTCCAAAGGCATGCGGCACGGCTCCCCGGATTCCGGGTTTGCCGGCATCGCTGCCTCCAGCCGCCAGTCCGGCTGCATGAAATGCCGCAACCGCCTCCCGGTCTGGTGCTTTGAAGCCAATGGTTACACCGTTGCCCGGAGAAGCCCCCTCCCCGTCAACCGGTTGGAGGACCAGAAATTCGGCTGCCCTTGCACCATAGGAAAGCCCCTGATCGAGAAATTTCCCGAGCCGTCTTATGCCCAAAGGTGCCAGCGCGGCATCGTAAAATTTACCTGCTCGCTCCACGTCATTAGTTCCCACACAATTATGCGTAAAAATTCCCATCAGTCGCCCTTCGCTGGTTTTGGCATTTTCAGAAGCAGGATCGCAAAAATCGACAAGAGTGAACCGATCGAGATGATCGTTGAAACATCGTCCATATTCAGGCCGCGCGCAAACAAAATTCCCGCCAGTGCCGGTCCCATCGCGGCGCCTGCGCGTCCGAAGCCGATACCAAAGCCCGTCCCTGTCGCACGAACGCGTGAGGGAAAAGCCATTGCCAGCAGGGCATAAAAACCTACCGCTGCGGCATTAGAGAAAAATGCGGTGATCCCGGCAATCCAGCCCAGCATCGCGATATCTGCAGGTGCCCGGCCAAAGATATTGAGCATCACAAATGCGCCGGCCAATGAAATCACTGTAGCCTTTCGTATCCCGATTTTCAGCGAGACGACCCCTAGCAATCCACCGCCAATGGCTCCACCAAGCATCGCCAGTGTAAGCACGCCGCCGCCAGCGCTTGCATCGAAACCCATATCGACAACCAATTTTGGAATCCATTTCACGAAATAATAATAGGCCGTGACATGCGTAAGATAGGCCAGCGTCAACAATATCGTGCGCGTGAGCAAAGGCGGCTGCAAAATCTCCACCAGTGGCGCGCGGGCCTGTTTTTCCGGCGGATCTGGCAACTGCTTCAGTTGCAGCAAATCAAATCGCTGCAAAACCTTGTTAATTCGCTCAAGCGCTCGTTCGGGCCGCTTTTCATTGAGCCAATCGGGCGTTTCCGGAACTAACCATAGCGTTAGCGGTATGCATGCTATTGTCAGGGCGGCACCAAGGTAGAAGACTACCCGCCAATCACCACCAGCCAGCCAAACACTCGCGAGCATGCCGCCAAAAAATGCGCCGAGCGGATAACCGATCAGCATTAATGGCAAAACCAGATTGCGGTACCGCGCATTGGCAAATTCCGCAACGGTAGCATTTAATGCCGCAAGCATTCCGCCAATGCCCAAACCCGTCAGCAACCGCCACAGCGATAATTGCGTAACATCGGTCGACGACGGAGCCAGAAGCATGCCCGTGGTCATCACAACAAGACAGCCGATGATAGTCGGACGGCGGCCAAAGCGATCAGCCATACCGCCCAGCAGGATCGATCCTACAGCCATGCCGATCAATTCCATCGACAGCACCCAGCCGAGCACATCCTTAGGAACCGCCCATTCTTCGGCAATTCCGGGAGCGGCAAAGCTGATCGACATCACATCAAAGCCATCCAGCGCATTGAGCACAATCGTCATGGCCAAAGCAGCAATCTGCCACTTGCCTAAACGTCCTTCGTCAATAATATCACGCGGCGTTTTCGCCATTATTTTTCTCCCCCAACGCACTTTTCAGTGTCTTGATTTCCGGTCCTTAGCGGCTCTTTACATCGCCGTCTCATTAGCAATGTGTCGCACCGGCTCCATCTGAGCAAGGGGGATATAGCCCGTCGATGAATTCTTTTCCGTAATGATCAGGCAATCGCACGTGGCTTATGGTGCGATATCTGCCATCGTGCTTTTCTCTAGGAGCAGGTTTTTTAGCAAAACTGGAAAAGATTTTTTAGCCGTCGTCTTTCTGATCGACCGGCGTCATGTTGCTCATGAAGGCATAGAAATCCGGCCCAAGTTCAGGCAGTTCCATTTCCAACCTTTCGGCCAGATAAAGCGTCATGAAATTGGCATTGAGTGATTTATTTTCCGGCGGAATATTGCCGATACCAACCTGCCGGTCAAATGCCCCTACAGCAACCAGTGCCATACGTAGTGCTACAACAACGTCGTAATATTCCAGATGCTGTGCCTTGCGCCCGGTTTCGGCTTCCCAAATACCAATCGTCTCTTCTCGCGACGGCAAGCCTTCCAGCCGTTCAACGCCGAAACGGCGGCTGAACAAATCATCAAAATAGAGCCACCATGCAAGGTCGAGTTCCGACGGACCAAGCGCGGCCAATTCCCAATCGATCAGAGCATTGACACTGCCATCATCGGCGAACATCACATTGGATGGTGTACTGTCACCCCAAAGGACATTGACCTCTGTATTTTCCGGCTGTTGCACGCGAATATATTCGATGGCCCTATCGACATAGGGCATCACCCGGTCTTTGCGGCAGCCATGATACCACGCCTCAATATGGCCGAGATACTGATCTAGTCCTGGTGCGCCCCATTCGGCCCGCGCAAGGAACGAAAATCCATCGCTCTGCCAGTCAATCCGGCTCATCCTCGCATAGGCTTCGACGGCGTTCTTCCAGCTTTGTCCCCGCTGGGCCGGGCTCATTTCAGCCAACCAGCCTTTGGAATTATAGTTGGGATTCTGTGTCGCCGACTGCCCCTCTACTCGCCCCATCACCAGAAACGGCATATCGAGGATTGATGAGTCCAGTTCCATCCCAACCCATTCGGGCACCGGTGTTACCTGCAAACGATCCAGCGCTGCCATCATCCGGCCCTGTAATTCCAAACTCGACCCCAGCACAACTTCCAGATCACCCGGCTGTCGGCGAACAACCAAAGTGCGTGATTGCGATCCCGCTGTATCCTGAAAATCGACATTCACAAAAAATATCTCTGCGGAAAAACCCGAGCCTAGTGCAACTTCGAGCGGTCGAAGCTGAACGTCGGACCAACCTTCGACATTGGTTTCAAGCCAGTCGCGCAGACGGACCTGCACCTCAGCAGCGGACAATGTCATTAAAGCCCCCTTGCCGCCAGCGCGCGCTGCAATTCTGTGGTCAGCGGCCCCATGTCAAAGGGTGATGCGCCGTGCAGAAGTATTTCGTCAGCGCCGGCATCAAGATAGTGCATCAACTGGTCAGCACAGATAGCCGCAGTCCCGACAGCAGCCCCTTCATCAATCCATTGTTGCGGCAAAAGCTGCCCGACATCGACCAGTTCCTGACGAGTATAGGCCTGATCAGCCGGTTTTCCATTCAGGTTCGCAATCTTTGGATGGGCGCGGACTTTATCCAAAACACCCTTGTCCCATTCGTTAATCTCGACGATCAAATCCCCAAAGCCGGGCAATTCGAAATAGGTAATAGCCCGGCCGCGCACAACGGCATCTTCCTCGTCCTTTGGCAAATCGGGCGCGACAATGATATTGTGATAAATGCGTACCGACATCGGGTCGCGCCCCGCCTTTTCCGCAGCGTCCCGAACGATTTTCGTGCTGTTCCGAACTCCGGTGGGTGAAATGAACGGGTGAAGCAAAACGCCGTCGCAATGCGTTCCAGCAAAGGCGAGACTCTTCGGGCCAATCGCGGTAAAAATAATTGGTGGACGCGGACCATCGTGAAAATCAGTCAGCTTGAGCATCGGGAACTTACCCAAAATTCCATCATATTCGACGGCCTCACCGGCCCATAAACGTCGGAAAATGCTGATATAATCGGCAAGACGATCCATTGTAATTGCCGGTGCACCCATCATTTTCATATAAGCGGGAACCGCGCGGGCAAACATCACTCCAAAGCGATTGCCACTCATAGCCTGCATCATGTTAGCAACGCTCGCTGTGACCAACGGATGCCGCATCGTCGCGTAAAACGTGCCATTGATACGAATTTTCGAGGTCGCCTCGCTCACAGCACCGGCCAGAACCGCGGGCTCCTTCAATGCGAAACGTTCGGAAATCCAGATCGCGCCCAGTCCAATGCGCTCGGATTCCAGAGCTTCCTCGATACCGCGGCGTGGATCATCCACCCGGCCGGGCAAAATATAGGTTCCGAACCTGTCGAAAAGTGCCTGTGCGCCTGGCTCTTGCATTATTACGATTTCCCTCACCTAATCATCAGCATTGGTCGTCACAATCGGTTACCATGAGACGCGATCAACCTGCCAGAAGGCAGGGTGCCGCGAGTAGGGCGTTAAGGCAGAAAAACTGTTCAGGAGACAGATATGGATAGTTTGCAAAATTTTCAGGCCATTGAAGATATCCGCTTGGTGAAAGCCCGCTATTGCCGCTTCCTCGACACCAAGAACTGGGAAGGCTTCGCTTCCCTATTCACCTCTGACGCTGTGATGGATGTCCAAGAAGACACCGGCAATCCACCGATCACCGGCGTTGAATTGATCGTGGAACAAGTCAGATTTGCGGTTGAACATGCGGCATCAAGTCATCAGGTCCATACGCCCGAGATCACGCTGGACGGACCTAACACGGCGCAAGGCGTGTGGGCCATGCAGGACCGCGTTGTCTGGCAAGCAGGCAAATCACCAATAAAAGGCATCGCCTCGATTACCGGCTACGGCCAGTATCACGAAAATTATCGCCGTGAAGACGCCGTGTGGAAAATCGCCGCCTTGCGCCTGTCACGCTTCCACGTGGATATGCACTCGGCCTGACAAGTGAACTAGACATTTAGGCCGGGGACCAATCAGACATCCCATTCCATCTCAAGCTTCGGCACATGCAATATATTGCCCGCGTGATATTCGATTTGAAAACCTTCAGCCACGCGGAAGGGCGGCACGAGTGTGAGCCATTGTTCCAGCGCAGTATGCATTTCCATCCGGGCCAGATGCATGCCCAGACATTTGTGAATACCAAATCCGAGAGAAATATGCGGTGCCTTGCGGTCAAAACGGATTTCTTCGGGGCTATCATAATATTCAGGATCATAGCCTGCAATCGGAGTGGAAATACCGACATAGTCACCCGGCATGATTTTCTGCCCGTGAATCTCGATTTCTTTGGCCGCGATACGGAATACACTGACCGGAGCGAAAGCGCGCAAAAATTCTTCAACTGCCAATACAATTTTTTTCGGATCGTCACGCAACTCCTGCTGTTTGTCGGGATTTTTGGCAAGATAGGTAAAGATATTGCCGAGCATCGACGTCACCGTATCCAAACCGCCAATGAACAAGTTAAAGCAATGACCAAATACTTCCTTGTCATTCCATTTGCGACCTTCGACTTCATAGTCAAAAATTCCACTGACATAATCATCACCCGGATTGGCGCGCCGATCCGCAATCATCTCTCTAAGGTAATCCGCCACTTTGCGAACTGAACGCGAACGCAGATCAAAATCATTGGTGTGAAAAATATCTTTTTCCCACTGTAGGAATTCTGCCATCCGCTCCTGTGGCAAGCCGAGCAGATCGAGTACGATATAGATCGGGAATTTTGACGAAAAATCCTCGACAAATTCACAATGTCCACGGTCTTTAAATTCTTCAATTTGCCGGGTCGCGCGCTCCTGCAGTTCATCGCGCATTTTTGCGATTTTCTGCGGTGCAAAAAAGGGATTAAGCGCCTTGCGATATTCACCATGGATGGGCGGATCGGTTTCGGTTGGAATTACGAGCCAGTCTTCCCCTATCGACTGGGCAAATTTTCCCATCCCTTTTTTTGTGTAATTGTCGGGATCCCGCAAAACCGTGTGCATGTCGTCAACCTTGGTCAGCAACCAGCCGCCATGATCGCCCGGAAAAATATTGCTGCACCATGTAATGGGTCCAAGAGTGCGGTGAATCTCCGGGATCATGACTTCCTGCGGGCAGATATCGAAATTTTTGCGCGCAAAAAAATCAAGCCGGACGACTTTGTCAGCCGGAACATGAGCCGGAAGTTCTTTGGTCGGTGCAGAAGCCATTATCATTCTCCGAATTTTAGATATTATCTACTTACCAGATAATACGCATTTTCGCAGCCAGTCTGCGGTTGCGAAGCGCAATGGCGCGTTGCTGCGGACTGACCTACTTGGTTGACTCAGGCAAATGCTCCAAGACACCGGTCAGTTGGACCTTTCTTAAGGTAGGCAGTGATGCCAGATCACCAAAATCGATCTGACCCAATTGCGGATGATGTGCGGATGATGCTTGCATGTGCGCAATATAACCGCGCTCATTTGCGGCAATTTCCGCAAACCCGTCTCCCGGCAGGTGAGCGAACAGCGCCGCCAGCCAAACTAAACGCTTCAAGAAGGAACGGCATAAAATGAAATCAACCGACATGTGGCTAAATGTGACCCCCATGACTGGCTTGAGCCAAAAGACAGAAATTGCCGCCACACTGCACCTACCCGACGAGATACCGGAAAACGACTTGCAACTGATATTCGCCATTCATGGCGGCGGATATCGACGCCTTTACTGGCATCCGCCCTTTGCCGATGAAAGCTACAGCTTTGCACGCTGGTTTACAGGCCATGGCAAGGCGGTACTCGCCATCGACATGCTGGGCATGGGGGAAAGCAGCAAGCCGGAACCGGAAAGCCTTCTCAGCAGTGCCATTATTGCCGCCGCCCATGCCGACGCACTGGCCCAGGTGATTGCCAAGCTGGACCGCCCCGTTAGCGTGACGGGCCTAGGCCATTCCATGGGCGGCATGATGATCATTGCGCAGGCCACGGCCCATTCCGTATTTGACCGTGTCGCTGTGCTTGGCTGGGCGAATGAACCGATGGTGCTCGGCGACACCGATGTCGCCAGCCTGCAAGGGGACTTCATCCCCAGTGGTTATCTCCCCACGCCGCGCAAACCGATGCGTCAACTCTTTTACTGGCCCGATGTTCCATTAGAGTTGATTGAATCCGACGAAGCCCATGCGTCGACAACGCCTGCCACTTTAGGCCGCGATGCTCTAACGCCCGGTATCGTTCATGAAGCCGCCGCACGCATCGCCGTGCCGGTGCTCGTCGTGCAAAGCGAAATAGACACTAGCCCCGCCCCTGAAAAGGAACCGGCCTATTATAGCGCTTCGCTCGCGGCCGAATTGCAAATCGTAAAGGACGCTGCCCATTGTCAGAATTTCGCAGGCACGCGCAGCAAGCATTGGGGCGACCTCAATGACTGGATTGATCGAACCAGCTAAAAAGCCCGACCGCGCATTGCGGCCACCACGCCGTTAGTCATTGTGCGCGGCCATACCGTCATGGCCCGCCCCGACGATCACCGCATCATATATATCGCTCATTCAGCCGTCTCCTCAATCGCGGCAATTTCTCCGGCTATTGATCGCGCCGCGAACCAATAGCAATATATTGCGACCAGCAGGAACAGACCGAGCAGCAGCAAAGCCTGTTGCAGACCCGTACCCGCCGCCACGCTGCAAGTCGCGCCAACAGAAGTTTTTCCAGCGACGAGGCAATCATCGGCATAGGACGCCCCGTAATTTACTTTCGCTAGCCAATCGCTCATGAAACCAAGGAAAGCCGACCCTATACCAAGGCCGAAACATGTCTGCCCGAATGCATGGATCGCGGCGGCCGTCGCCCGCATTCTTGGCTCCACCAGCCGCTGTGTCACTGTCATGATTGTCGGCAAAAATGCGTAGAGACAAAAGGTGGCAGCGAAAATCAGGCCCGCCAACAAACGCCAGTCATCTTGATAGATTGCAGCAAGATAAAGCGGCAAAGCCAGCGATGTTGAGATGATCGGTAAAATGCCATAGCGCCGATGGTTATGGCTCGCGAAACGATCGGCTAGCATTCCGCCGATGACGCCGCCTGATGCAGTCGCAAGGCTAAACGCCAGTGCGAAGGTAAGTGCCGCCTCCCCTAGCGCGAAATCGAAACGCCGAATCAACAACGGGATCAAGAATATGTTTAGCCCGAAGCCAACCAGCGCGACCATCCCGCTACCGATGGTGAAACCGAGAAAAGCGCGCGAGTGCCGGACCGTGCGAATGACTTGAGCGAATGGTGGTGCCTTGGCCCCTGCATTTCGGCGTTCCGGTTCACTAACCGTTAGCCATAGCAACAAGGCCAGCAGCAATCCCGGGGCGCCCATCACCAGAAAGGCCATCCGCCAGCCATGCTCCTGCGCGATCCAGCCTCCACCCAATGCACCAATAGCGCCGCCAACGGAGACTCCCACGGCGATCATCGAAAACACCGTGGCCCGTTTTTCAGGCTCAAACCGGTCGGCAATCATCGACACCACTGGCGGAGTAAAGCCCGCTTCGCCGATGCCTACACCCATGCGCGCGAGCAGCAATTGACCATAGCCCATTGCCGCGCCCGACAGCATTGTCATCGCGGACCAGACAGCAGTCGCAGTCGCTATAATCCCCACACGGCTGATCCGCTCGGCCAGCCGTGCAATCGGAATACCGATCCCGCCATAGAAAATCGCGAAAGCCGCGCCGCCCATGATTCCGAGCTGAAAATCACTCAGCCCGAATTCCTGCCTTATCGGTTCTCCGACGACCGCAATGATCATCCGGTCGATAAAGTTAAACGCGTAAATTGTCCCCAGCAGAACAATGAACCACCAGTCTCGCCCGGAAAATCGCATCAGTCCTTTGAACCTTGTCGCAACGCCGCCATTTGCGCGATGACATGAATAGCGATCATGCACAGCACCATAGTCGCGGCCCCAGCGGCCCATGTCAGCGGCGTAGACCAAGCTGAGTTAAGCGCCAGCGATACAGGCGCTGTCGTCGACCCAAGAGTCGACGCATAGGTGAAGCTCGGTAAGATCAAAAGCCATAGGCGCTTGGAACCTTCCAAATAGGGCAACAGCTTTGCGAGCGCCGCGCCAAGCACAAAACCGCCTGTTGCATCGCAGAAGGAAAACCAAACAGGTGATCCGAAAATATGGAATGGCTGATTGCCGTAAAAAGCGCTTAATTCCATCCATTCACAAATCGAAACGGCGAGCCAATCGACCACGGCAGTGGCAAAAAACAATTGCCAGATTCGCCCTGCCGAGGCACCGGCGGCAATCACCCGCCAGACCAGATAGGCCGTACCGCCAAAGAACCAGGCATAGCCAAGCGGGACATACCAAGGGATCGTCCGTTCAAAACCGCGAAAAAAGGCCAGACTATTTTCATCGGGATACCAATAGAGCAGTGTATTGTCATAAATCGGTTCGATCATCACGGCCGACAAAGCGGTTCCGGCAAATACTAGCGGTAAAATCCAGCCGTGTCGCTTGCGCTCGCCGCCAAAGGCCCACCACAAAAGAATTGCTGTCATGATAATGGTTGTACCGACAAGAAAAATTGTTCCTGCGGGCTCGGGTGCGGGCATTACCGGCATAGATATTATGGTATTTTCCAACTAATCTCTCCCCTGATTCAACTGCAAGCGTTAATCACAGCCGTCAAGCTTGGACCTTCCAATCGGCAGGTCACCTCATTCGCTCATTGTTGCGATCAGCCAGATTGAAAGGACTTACACATGGCAAGACGACTCGAGGGCAAAATAGCATTGATTACCGGTGCCGCCGGCGGTATCGGCATGGCATCGGCAAAACGGCTTGCCGAGGATGGCGCAACCGTCGTGCTTGCAGATATTGATTTGGCCGGAGCCGAAGCGGCCTCGGAGCAGATCAAAGGCTCGGCCGCTTATAAAGTCGACTTGACCGATGAAACAGCCGTTAAGTCGCTTTGCGAAGCAGTGACAGCCCGTTTCGGCACAATCGATATCTTGCATAATAACGCTGCGATCCAGAATGATGCCCAGCGCCAGACCGATCTTGATGTCGTGAACCTCGACGTTGCGGCATGGGACATGGCCATGGCCGTCAATGTTCGCGGCGCTATGCTTATGACCAAATATGTTGTCCCGCATATGATCGCGGCAGGCGGTGGTTCAATTATCAACAGTGCGTCGGGCTTCGGCGTTCAGGGTGAAGCCACGCTGACCGCTTATGGCACGTCAAAAGCGGCATTGATCCAGCTTAACCGCATGATTGCGACGCAATATGGCAAGCAGAATGTGCGTTCCAATTGCATGGTGATCGGTTTTGTGCTGACCCCGATGGCAGTTGAATCTACGCCCGATATGGTAAAGGATATTTTGCTGTCCCATCATCTGACGCCTGAACTGGGCCAGCCTGAGGATATCGCAAATCTCGTTGCTTTTCTTGCTAGCGATGAAAGCAAATTCATCACCGGCGCAGCGATCCCGATTGACGGCGGCGTTACCGCGCACCAACCTAGCTATGCCGATTTCCAGAAAATGTTTGCCGCAATGGGCAGCGGAAAGCTCTAGCCAGCGAGTTCCGGCAACCGGTCAATGCCGCGTACGGGGTCGGTAACGCCGTCCCACTCGGCATGGGCTTTTTCCATCAGCGCAAGCGAACCCATTATGGCGTCCGACATTTCCATCAATTCGGTATAATAGCCATGAGCCGCAAAGGTATCGAACAGGCAAAAGCGCTCACCCGATGGCATCTGCCCGCTATAGGCGACGGGGAACCCCGCTTTGATCAACCGCGCATGGCCCGATTCAAAGTCGGTACGCGGCATGACATGATGCAGCCCCGGTCCTCTATCGGCCAGAAAATCGAGAAAGGGCGATTTACCCTCATTGGTCTGGGCGAGCAATTCGATCAACTGACCGCCGGAAAAACCAAAACCAACTTTCAGCGCGACCTCGGTTGGCTCGCCATAATAAAGCTGCCCGGGCAGGACGGGCACATCGAACACAAAAAAAGGCCCCGCCCCCAGATCGCGGGTCCAATGTTCAACTGCCGCGTCGAAATCCTCGACTACATGGCATAGTTCAATAATTGACCCGTCAGGTTGCATCGTCCCACCCTTCCTTACTCGTCCGTTGGGCAAAGGAGCGCGCCCGCGTCGCAATTTGCGCACGGCGGCCCGTGAGATCAACCCGTGGAATATCATCCGGAATATTGTCTATTTTCACTAGACGTACATTGCGGATCATCTGGTCTATCGGCGGCCCCTCCGGTACGCCCTGCCAGCGGGTGAGCATCCAGCCTTCCTGTAGCCCGCATGTATCGATCCAGTTGGCAACGCCCGGATCGGCAAGCGCTATCGCATAGGTTACCGTGCCGTCGGCATTGGGCGTCACCTGCCCCTTGTTCAGGCTCGCCAGCCGCAACATGGGATCCGGCGCGATGGTCCAAGGATCGGTAATTTGAAATCCTGTATAATAGCTGCCCACCGGATCAAGAGTTACCAGCACCACCTCGTCATCGGCCAGTGCGAAACGCCCTCCCGCAAGATATCCCCAATTGCCATCGCGGCCATTTGGTCCGACAAGTTTATTGGGTTCGGGAAAGCCGAGAAAATCATCCTTGAACCCGCGCCAAAAGCCGACCCACGCAGGCATATCGGTAATGATCGTGGCGGCAATCTTATCCTCGGTTCGCGGTTTCCACCCGGCGGGTGGATCGAGCCGGCGCACATGAACCTCGGCGGGCGACTGGTCCCAATCCACCTGACTATCGCGCGTGTAAATTTGAATCCGGCCCGGTTCTGATTGGAGGTGGAGCGCACCGCCTGCGGCTGGCCCGACCGTGACTGTCACCCGGCCCTCCGCATCGCAGTGCGGGAGCAAATCCTGCAATGTCAGCGCACCAATATTGCGCCCCAGCCCGGCATGATGCTCCGGCTCCATTTCAATCACCACGCTGAATTGTGGCGGATTTTTGGAAAAGCGCAAATCAATCTCGTAATTTCCCACGCCATCAATCGGAATTTCCCGGTTGAAATTGTCAGGATTGTCCACCGCCACCGCAGCACCATGATAGACATGACCAAACCAGTTTCGCGGCGGGTTAGACACGTTCCATGCCACGCGAGGGTCAGCGGTATCACCATTGGCCTCGCGCATCGCCAGTGCCAGTACCCACTGGTCAAGCGCATAGTCCAGTCCCAAATTACCATCTACACTCGCCGCCGCAGAATCCTTGAGCATACCGAGGCGTGCCTGTTCCCGCGCTGTGCGGATATCCGCTCGCTCGATCAGGCGCAGCGCAAGTTTTTCGGCCGCTTCCTGATCCTGAGTATAGAGCGGATTGGTCATGAGATTGTACCTACCCGTCCGCCTTCAACAAATATCGTGCTGCCCGTCGTATAGCTGGACGCGTCACTGGCGAGCAGGATTGCTGCACCTACTGCTTCATCCGCCGCACCGAAACGCTTGATCGCGTTGCGTTCAGCCAAGCCGAGACCTTTATGAATTTCCGCCTCCTGCCCATCAGGACTCATTGAACCTACGCACAGCGCATTGACGCGGGTATGGGGAGCGAGAGCCTTAGCAAGCGAACGGGTGAGAAAAGCTAGCGCGGCCTTGCTCACCCCATAGGCCACAGCAGGCGGAATAGGTGTGAATCCGCCGCAGCTTTGCACGGAGATGATCACGCCCTTACCATGCGCCTCCATATCCGCCGTGGTCAGTTCCGTCAGCCGCCATGTCGCCAAAACATTGACGTCCATCGCGGTTTTCCACACTTCATCCGTATTTGCCCAAAGTCCACCATCATGGGAATAGACGACGCCCGCAGCGGCATTGTTGAAGATAATATGGATTGGCCCAAAGGCCTCACGCGCTTTGTCTACCAGGTTTTCAAGATCAGCTTTCTCGCCGGCATCCGTCGTCACCGCCAGCGCCCTGCCGCCGCCTGCCGCGTTAATCTCTGCCGCTATCCGCTCAAGACGATCCGGCGAACGCGCCGAAATCACCACATTGGCTCCCAGTTCAGCATAGGCTTTGGCGACATGCTCCCCCACGCCAGGACCAACGCCGGTCAAAATAGCGGTCCGGCCATCCAGCCGGAAACGGTCAAGGATACTCATGGATTCACTCCTATATCGGGCCTGCCCAGTAAATGGCCGAAACGTTCATAATAATCGGACATCCGGCTGCGCACTTCATCGATATCGATGCCATATTGTTCAGGTGAATGTTTGTGTTTACCCAACCGTTTTGCTGCGGGATTTTCGATCAGAAATCTGTCGATCCTTGTTTTATGTTCGTCCGAAAAGTCCAACCCAAATTTGTCGTAAATACGCTGGACCGCGCCCTTTGGATCGGCGACCACATCTTTATGCGCAAGGTCAATTATCCGTCCTTCAATCGCCGGATCGGCTCTTGCCGCAAGTGCCCGGTTCATCCCGGCCATCCATGTTTCGACAACATCCCGTCCAATCGCAGTCTTGTCCTTGTCGCCGCCAAAGGCCGCCAGAAAGCCTGCGATCATGCTCGACAGCGAAGAGAATGTAAGCGCCGGGTCACGGTGAGTCCACACCAGCATAGCACCGGGATAAGCCTCCAGCAGCGCTGGCAAATCGAATAGATGCTGCGGGGATTTCAATGTCCAGCGGCCCTTTGGTCCCTTCCACTGGAAATTCTGAAGCATGCGTTTGTGAGAAATATATTGCCCGGACGCTTCACTGCCACGTAGCCATTCGGCATAGTCGGGAACGCCAAGTTCTGCAGGGAAATTGGTGCTGGCAAAATGATATTGCATGCCGTGATTACATTCGCCCGGCTGGGTGCAATCGAAGCGCTGAATGTCCAGCAATTGCGGGGCATGCTCCAGCCAATTGTCATACATTGTCGTGACTTGGGCAATGCGCGGGTCACTGTCAAAACTCGCCTCTTCTGGCGGAGGCCAAGGGATATACCATTCCCACTCACGCGGAGCGCGGGCCTCTGGATCGAGGCAGAGCAGGTCATAGCAGATCGTCGTGCCGGTGCGCGGTAAGCCGATCACGATTAGCGGGTCGCCAATATCTTGCTTGGCAATTTCAGGGTGCTGTTTGTCATCCTCTACAAAGCGCAGTCGCGTTGAAAGTTGGCCCACAATATTTTGCGTTGCGAGATGCCCTAATTGGTCATTCGGTTCCATCGCCTCGACCGCTGCAACGAGACGCTCAAAACCTTCGCGCCATCCCGTGTCAGGCCCGAAATCATCCAGTCCTGTTGCTTCGCGTGCTGCCGTTTCCAATCCTGTGACGGTCAGCGGTTCGGTCATGACAGATGTTCCCCCATCAAATCCAGCAAATCGGCATAATGCGGTTGGTGCGAAAGGCCTCCACCCGAAATCGAGATATTCTCGCCTGTGATATAGCGGCTTTCATCCGATGCGAGAAAAGCCACCAAAGCAGCGATATCATCGGGCGTGCCGAATTCCGGCGTCAATATGTGGCGCTGGATAATTTCCTTGAGGCCCGGTGCCGTTGCATCCAGCGCATCGGTCAAAACGACCCCGGGTGCGACCGAATTGCAGCGAATATTTTGCTTGCCATATTGGGTCGCGATATATTTGGAGAGCGTAATAATGCCGCCCTTCGACGTACCATAAGCAATGCGTGCCAAATCACCTGCTGTCCCGCTATTCGATGCAGTGTTGACGATCGACCCTCCCCCGCCGGCAATCATATGCGGAATGGCATATTTGCAGCCGAGCAAATAGCCGCGCAGGTTTATGTCAATAATCTCGTCCCATATTTCGATCGGGATATCGACCGCCGTGCTGTCTAGCGGATGCTTGGCGGGGTCGGTCATGGCTGCATTATTGTGCAATATGTCGAGCCTGCCAAAATGGGCAACTGTGGCCGCAACCATGGCTTCTATTGAAGCCGGATCAGCCGCGTCAAACTGCACCGCCAATGCGGCATCACCCAGCGGATCGGCCGCCGCACGAGCGCTATCCTCGAACAAGTCGGCAATTGCGACCTTTGCCCCTTCGGCAACGAACCTGCGCGCAACAGCGGAACCTATTCCGCCGCCGCCGCCGGTAACAATCGCGATCTTTCCATCTAGTCTACCCATCGCCGTCATCCTCCGGTAAAAGTCTTGTTGAATTCGACAAAGCCGGCCAATCGATCCTTGCGGTCTGCCAGAACTTGCGGCAGCTTTTCTTGTCCCGGGCCGTCTGGCACGATCTGAATTGGTTCGCCCGCCAGCAAACCGGCTAGCGCATTATGGGTGACATCGGCCGGGTCATAAACATCGGATACATCGAAGCCTTCCGGCACGGTGCGCAGCAGCATAGGTGTTCGCATAATCGGAGCGGCAATCGCTATCACGTCAACCCCGCGCTCATGATATTCTGCCCATAAGGATTCCGCGAAATTAAGTTCAAACGCCTTGGTCGCCGAATACATCACAAGATTGGGTTGTCCGCCCAACCCTGCCCCGGATGCCATGACTATGATCCCGCCCTTTCCTCGCTCAAGAAAAGCCTTGCCGAATCCATTGGTTGCATCGATCAACGTAGAGATATTCATCCGCACCAGCCGATGAGCGGCATCGGTGCTATCCTCGAAGAAACTGCCAAAACCGTCCGCGCCGGCATTGGAAATATAGAGCCCGACATCAAGCCTATCTGCCGCTTCGACAATACGCAAACCGGCATCTTGCTCGGTCAGGTCTTGAGCTACAGCGCGATATTCAATGCCGTGCGCAGCCTTCAACTTCTCACCCAAAGCTTTAAGCGCAGGGAGGCGGCGGGAGACGAGGACCAGATTGATTCCCATTGCAGCCAATTCGCGGGCATAGCATTCGCCCGTACCTTCTGAAGCCCCGGCAATAACGGCCCAAGGACCATATTTGGCGCTGAAAGCGACGCTATCGAGGGGTTCTCTTATGAGCTCGCGCATCCCCTATTTCGCCTTTTTCATTTCCGCGACACGCGCTTTTGCCGCCTCAATACCCCGAAATACCGCAGTAGTGTTGCCCGCACCGGCATAAAACAGCAAAAAGACCGGGATTTGTTCCAACTGTTCGTCAGTGAATTCCTCGTTCACCAGCGCGCCGGTCATTTGAATTTCAACGAGATCCTGCCGCCCCAGCATAGCCGTTGCTCCGAGCACCATTAGCCGTTTGTCACGGATCGAGAAGGCATCATTGCCCCATGTATTGGCAAATTGATTGCCCACAATTTCCTGATTAAACGGTGTATCCTTAAACGGTTTGACCATTTCCGATGCGCCCGGTCCGTAGACAGCGTCAAACACGTCCAGCCCTTTTTTCCACTGCTCGTCGTTCATGATTAAGTCCTTTATAAATAAAAATTAAAGCGGCTGACCCATCGGATATTCAAGGCCCGATGTAGACAAAGCATTGTCACGGATCATTTCAACCATCGGCAAGCGCGCACCAAATTTTGCAGCCTCTTCGATGGCAACTTCAAGATCCTTGACCATCAAATTCATGAAATAGTTGCGGACCCCGGTTTCCTGCTCGTTGCCTGCCGCGTCGGGCCGTAACGCCATTGAAAGTGCGCCTTCAAGGCCCCCACCAGCATTGGGATCACCAGCTAGGGCCATCCGCATCTGCTCCAGATCGACGCCGTAATTGCGCGCGATAACGGCACCTTCATAGCCCGCTCTTATACAACCGAAAAAGGTCGTATTACGCGCGATTTTGGCCGCCATCCCCGTGCCTGGACCACCCATATGGATCACTGAACCGGCAAATCCATCAAAAATTGGTTTTGCCGCTGCCATGTCCGCATCACTGCCACCGGCCAGACAGATCAAGCCGTTCTCGGCTGACTTGGGGCCATTGGTGACGCCGCAATCAATCAATGTCACACCCGCATCAGCGCATAATTTTTGCGAAGTGGCGAGGTCCGTCATCGAAATGGTCGACAACAGGATCACCGTCTGTCCTGGCTTGCTCGCTGCAAGTACGCCGTCGGGACCAGACAATACCGCAATCGTCTGCTCACCATTCAAGACGGCAATAAGCACGCAATCCGATATTGCGGACAGTTCGCGGGGGTTGGTCGATACAGCCGGTCCACCTGGAATCTGCTCTGCTGCCTCAGGGCGAACATCATAAACCGCCGCCAATTGACCCGAGCGTTGCAGGCATTGTGCAACACCGCCACCAATCCCGCCTAATCCAATCACTCCACCTGTCTTCATTATAATAATCCCTTCATTCATCTGTTCAATTTCATTCGATTAGCATCGCACAAATTGCCTCACGCATATTTTGGTCCACGCCCGCATCTTCAAAATAGTTATCCAGCCCGTTCCATTGCTTATCTACCTCGGTCCAGGCTGCTTCCAGATAGTCGGCGTGCACGCCGACAAGCGCATCAATTTGACCGGGGCTTGGCAGGAAGCCGTAACTGTTCATGAAACCGGCTTCGATAGTACCCGCCCGCACCATATTTTCGCCGAACACGCTAGATTTCAGATAATCCTGCAAAATGTTTTCGCGGGAGACGCCCACGGATTCTAGGAGGAGAGCAACCGCAACCCCCGTGCGATCTTTGCCGGCCGTACAATTGATCAAAGCTGGCACACGATCGATCACAAGAGTTTCCACGATCGCCGGCCAATGACATGCAAGCGAACCTGGAATGGAACGATAGGTATCCTTCATCGTCTCGACGGCGATCTCGGGGTCCGTACCTTGCATTAATCGCTCTCGCCCTTCGGGGCCAAAAACCCGCAGGTCCGCGTCGACTTCTAAGCCAAGCCATTGGCAACTCGGCTGATGCCATTGGTGGGGCACCTCTTCACGCTCTTGCCCGGAACGAAGATCAATGATCGTCCGGATTTGGAATGCCTGTAATTCCTCAATCTGAGTTGCGGTAAAATTGCGTGGACCTTCGCTACGAAAGAGTTTGCCAGAAGCAGTCACTCCTTGCCCGGCCGGAAGGCCGCCAAGATCGCGAAAATTCAGGTGGGTGATCGGTTCAGTCATTCAGTCCTCTGGGTATCTGGAAATGGCATCACTGCCAGCGCAAGCTAAACCTTCGGCGGATCCAAAAACTAAGCCAACATTAGCGCCTGCCACCAGTACTACCTTGCCGTGCAGATCAAACAGATTTTCGGCCTTGGCCACGTTAAAATTATCTCCATGGATTTTTCTGCGATCTTCTAGCTACGCCCTTCAAAGCGCTGCCCCCCATATCTTTAGGTAGGGCAAGGTTTGAATTTCTACTCTTCTAACCACGGTTGAAGAAACAGACGCAAAATGGAGCGAGACCAATGGCGCATTCTGCGACCAAGGGCAAAATATTCGAAATAGCCGACATGCGCGAAGATATATCCCTTTCACCGGTCGGTCATACCCTATTATGGATAATGCCAACTCTGGCGGGAAGCTGGCCCAAGCAAGCTGGGAACGGCGGAAGGCAATGATGCCGCTTTTCAAATATATGCGGGAATTTTCTCCTGATCCTATCAGCGAAGATATCGAACTTCTTACAAATTACGGAGAAAATTATGCCAACAATAAATGTGATTGATCGTGCTGGAACCAGTAAAGCTGTGGAGGCCGCAGACGGCCTATCACTGATGGAAGTCATTCGTGACCATGGATTTGATGAATTGCTCGCCCTTTGCGGTGGCTGCTGTTCTTGCGCGACCTGCCATGTTCATGTTGATCCAGCCTTTTCCAGCAACTTACCGGAAATGACTGAAGATGAAAGCGATCTGCTCGACAGTTCCGACCATCGTGATGAAAATTCGCGTTTGGCCTGCCAAATCAATATAACGAAAGACCTTGATGGCATGACAGTTACAATTGCCGAGGAGGACTGATCATGGGCACCCCTCTTTCAGAAGTTCTCGCCTTTTTTGACGAATGGAAACCAACGCTGGGCGATATGCTTTCATCGATGGAAAAACGGTTTACCGACGAGACCATCTGGGAAAATGTCGGCATGTCCAAAACAACTGGTTTTGCGGAAGCAAAAGCCTTTATGGATAATTTTGCAGAAATGCTCCCCATTGAAAGCGGCGAAGTGATTGTTCATCACGCCTCGGCCAACGGCAATGTCGTGCTGACCGAGCGCACCGATAATTTTTATGACAAGGACGGCAAGCAGATTGTCTCGATAAAACTCATGGGTGTGTTCGAAATGGACGGGCCAAGAATCTTAGCGTGGCGTGACTATTTTGATACCGCCAAAGGTTTTGGGTGATGCTCGCAAACAAGCCGGTTTGGGCCGAACTGCCGGTGCTCCCGGCCAAGGAGCTCGTGCCATTGGTCCAACGCCTTGAAGCAGCTGGCGTCGAAGGCGTCTGGGCACCGCAGATATTTGGTGCACCGTTTACAACATTGGCGGCAGCAGCAGCCGTCACCACACGCATTAAGCTCGGCACCGGTATTGCGCTGGCCTTTACCCGGAGCCCACTTGAAACGGCTTGTAGCGCAATCGATCTGGATCATATCAGTGACGGGCGCACCGTATTAGGACTCGGTTCTAGCGCCCAAAGCCAGATCGAAGGCAGTTTTGGCATGACATATGGCAAGCCGCTTGCCCATATGAGAGAAGTTGTGGCGCAAGTACGAGCAGTGGTCGAAGAAGGCCATAGCGGTGAACTCGGGCAACTTGACGGTGAATATACGACGCTTGATCTGTCCCATTTTCGGCTGATCCGTCCAGCCCGGAGATCCGCTATCCCGATCTACCTACCCGCCATCTTTGAAAAAGCATGCGAACAGGCAGGCGCCATTGCTGACGGTTTGCTTGGTCATCCGCTTTGGACCACCAATTGGATCCGCAACAAAGTTAGCACGCATCTACAACTTAGCCTCGACAATGCGGGGCGTAAACGGTCAGAATTGGATCTGAACCTGATGATGTTTACGGTCATCAACGACAACCGTGCAGAGGCTATAAATGATGCGCGCGCCAATATCGCTTTCTATACCCAATCCCCGCAATATCTTCGCTATTTCGAAGCCATAGGATTTGGGAAGGAAGCCAAAGCGATACAAGCCGCCTTCGCCGCTCAGGATTATGTCGCAATGGCGAAATCCTGTCCCGACGAAATGGTCACTGCTATAACAATATTGGGATCTGCCGATGACGTTCGATCCCAAGTAGTTGAGCGGATGGAGTTTGCCGATTCATTCACCCCGGTTGTGCCGCAATTCGGAATCGAACCTGACAAGGCCGCCCAATATCGACAGCGTATCGCCGATCTATTTTATCCATAATTCAGCGAACTTCACTCGGAATATCTGGTCCGTCTGAAACGGAAGACAAAATTCACAATTCTGTCTTCCTGTCCTTCCACGGGACTTGGGTATACCATCACTATTTGCTGCTTCTACTTGCCAGCAAACAATCCCATCAACAAAAATTCGGCCATAGCATCCGCCTCCTGATCAATCGACGATGCTTCGACCGTGGATTGATCAGGCAACAATTTTTCTTGCAGCGGCCTAAGTGCAAAATAAGAGCCGACACCATGGACCAAAAGCGCGAGTAACCCACCCGATCCTATCGGCGTCAATTGTCGCTCCAAAGCAACATCGGCAAGCAATTGCTGTAAACGTATTTGAAAAGGCAGAATAAAATGCTTTGCGAGATAATCCAGTCGCCAGCTATCCTGCTGCCCCTCTTGGTAACTGATCGCGACAATGTCAGAGTTTATGATCGCCCAGTGACAGAAACGATGAACCAAATCACGCAACCTGCCTTCCGGCTCATCCCGTTCTGTGAAAGCCGGTTCAACGCCGCGCGCCGCTTCGGCCAAGCGCCAATCTACCGCAGCCTTCCATAAATCCGATTTGCGACCGAAGCGAACATTAAGAAGATTGTGGCTGACATCCAATTCGCGCGCCATTGCCCGCATCGTGGATGCTTCATATCCATGCGCTGCGAACATGGAGAAGGCAACCTCCAGTAGCCGCGCCTCATCAATTGATGCATTTGTATCGGCCCGCGGACGCCCCCGCTTTCTTTCATTGGTTTGGTCAAGCTTACCTTTTTCGGAACGCTTTAAATCTAGCGAGGCTTCAGAATAGTTCATAGATGTTAGTTGACAATTAAATTGTCACCTGTCAATTTAATTGTCAACTAGAGGATGGGAAGGTTACGAGTCGCGTATGACGGAACCAATTTGGTGGGCGGTTGCCCGCTCTGAAGAAATAAATAGCGAAAAACCCGTCAATGTAGATATTGGCGACCAACCAGTCGTGCTGTGGCGCGACAACGTAGGAGTAGTCCGAGCGTTAGAAGATCGCTGCCCCCATCGCCGCGCGCCGCTCTCTCTGGGCTGCGTGCTGGGCAACGGCATGATCCAGTGCGGCTATCATGGCTGGACATATGACGGTGCCACCGGCCACCTTGAGGATATCCCAAACCTAAAGAACAATCAGAAATTCCCGAAATTATATCGTGCACAAGCTTTTACGGTATCCGAAAGCAGCGGGTTTATACGCGTCTGCCTCGATCCAAAGGCTCAGCCATCTGCCCCACGGGACGAAATTCTACCATTGTCGGGCAGCGAGAATGTCGCACTGGGCCATGAACATTATATCAACGCGCTGTTCGACAACCCTGCATTGCTCATCAATATTCGGGGTGTGCGTTTCACGCCCTATTTGATGACCGAATTATCCGAACAGGATGGACGCTTGGTGTTGGAACGATCCTGTCAATGGGCCTCTCCGCATTGGCCAGCGCCTTTTTCCTCAGATTTTCCAATTACCTTGAGGATTTCGACCGACGCGGCTTCCGGTGAAAGCGAACTGCTGCTGCGCGATGACCAGTTTAATCCGTTGCTAAGCGCAATACTTGCCCCGGTCCCTGCCGCAAGAGGGGTCACGCAAGTCCGCTGGCGCGCAAAACTGGAACCAAGGCGTCCTGGACTGATGGCGAAAACAATGGGTCTGGGAACTCCTTTGCAAATCTATTCGCATGTTGATGGCGCGGCTTTGCGAGAGTTGAAACCTTCGGCATCAATCCATGCGGCGGAACTACGTCAGGAAATCGCCGGACGAACCGAACGTCAGGATGCTGCGGCCTGACCGTAGTTCCGAACAATCAGAGGAAATGACCATGCTCGACATTCAAGACACACCCCAGAGCCCTGATAATGAAGATCCCATCAGTTCTGACCCAAGGGAATTTGCCGCCAAGGTTAATTCATGGGTACCCCATGACATCGTACTCAAGGATGCATGGTTTCCATTGGCACATAGTTTTGCGGTCACCAAAAAGCCGATAAGGCGCGCGGTCTATTCGCACCCCTTCTTTCTCTGGCGTGAAGGCAGTAAAGCAATCGCTTCGGAATTTCACCCGGCAGAGGGAGCCGTCGCATCAAAAAGCGACTATTCCGATGCCACCGGCCATTATCCGGTTATCGAGAAATATGGCTTCGTCTGGGGATGGTTCGGCAATCCAGCCAATGCTGCGCCTGAACATATACCGAGCCTGCCTTATCTACCCGAAGAAGGCGGCTTGCCAGAACATATGCTGGGCACCGTAAGGTTCGATTGCTGCGCCCCGCTAAGCCTCGAAAACCTGATCGATCTCACCCATGCCGATTTTCTGCATGCCGATGTCGTTGGCGATGAAAAAATGGACAAGGAAACGGTCGAGGTATTCCACGATAGTGAAACCATCACTATGGTACGGACTTGTGTAAACAAATCAGTCGCGCCGATCATGAAAATGTTTGGCGGCGTGCGGGACGATGTCCAACAAGTCCGTCAGGTCATTCGTATCTACCTGCGCAGCCATGCGGCAATCGCCTATGGTCGGTTCAGTCCGGGGGACAATGTTCAATTGTTTCACCCCTGCGTGCCCGAAACGCGCGACCGTACCCGGCTTGACTATGTGATGAACACTTCGAATGTGAAGAAACGCAATCCGTTCCGTTACATAATGCCCAAAGCGAGTTACAAGGTTTCCCGTCAGGACAGCTATATGACCTCGCCGCAAAGCCCGCGCTACATGCGGCCAGAGACGCGCAAGGACCTGCACTCACCATTAGACGAAGCCGGACAGAAATACCGGGTTCTGATGCTAGCGCTTGCCGAAAGACAGGCGCGGGGCGACTTCGAATATCGTGACAATGTCAGCGCTGATTGTAGCAAGATCATAGGATATGAAAAAGCATGACCAATTTGACCAATGCAACTGGTGGCGCACGCAAATGGTGGGGCGTGATGCCGATCCTCCCTGCCCCCGTAATGGGCGGAATGGCCAAGCAGATGGAACAGGTCGGCTTTGAAGGCTGTTTTTCATTGCAAATTTACGGCCCTCCATTTGTACCAATGGCGGCGGTCGCAGCGATGACGGACACATTGAAGGTCTCGACCGGCATCGCAGTAGCCGGAACCCGCAGCCCAACCGAAACCGCATTTGCCGCGATGGAACTCGACACGATCAGCCAAGGGCGTTTCATCCTTGGGCTGGGCACGTCGCTCCACAGTGCGTTGTCCGGAATTTATGGCGAACCGAAACGGAAGTTACTCACCCATTTGCGTGAAGTCGTGAAGGTCGTGCGTTATATCAACGCCAATGCCCACAAGGGCATGGAGCCGATCCACGGCGAATATTTTAACGCCGAATGGACAGAGATGATGATGACCGCCCCACCTGTGCGGGAGGAAATTCCGATCTGGATTGCGGCGCTTAAAGACAAGCTTACGAGCATGACTTTGGAGATTGCCGACGGGCTTATGGTGCATGCGCTTTGGACAGTCGACTACACGCTGCAGAAAAAGCCGTTCATCGAGGCAGAACTAGCGCGTTTCGGCCGCAAGCGTAGCGATATCGAGATCAACGCGTGGCCATGGGTCGCCATCAACGACGACAAGCAACAAGCAATTGAGGACAGCCGCGCAACCGTGGCTGGCTATATTGGTTATAAGGAATATGAGCCGTTTTTTGACGCGTTGGGGTTTGGCGATCTTGCGCGTTCCTGCCAACTTTCGGCAGGCGAACATGGCGACCCTTCGGGCGTGATCGACAATGTCAGTGACGAAGTGGTTGAAGCTTTTGTCAAATGCGGCCCGGTCGATGAAGTGCTCGAAAAAATCGAACCCTTCTGGGATGTTGTCGACTCACTATGCCCAATGACACCCTATCGGAACCTGTCGATGGAGAAATTGACCTCTTATAATGAAGGCCTGTTCAAAATGGTCGCGGAGGCAAAGCGCCGGGAAGGTTGAACGGAGCGACAAGACTGACAGTCGCAACTAGAACCCTTCTCGCCGCCATGAATAATCTGTGTGCGGCAAATAATATATTCAGATACTCTAATGCCCGTCGCGACTTGCTGACATATCAAGTCCGGCGAGCAATTCCTCGCTTATCTTCCAAAGTCTTGCAGCCCCTTCCTCACTTTTGGCGGCGGGGGTCAGGCTGACGATTTTACGTTTGGCAAAATACTCCCCTGTAGCTTCGGGCGCTCCGCCTTGTGCAAGCCACAATATCGTATCGGCTCCCTGTTCCGGGCTCAGTGAAAAGGGCTTGCTGAGCAGATACATAAGCTTGACCACGATACCGCCGTGGCTGTCGAAATTGGTCTGCACCAGCCCGGGATGGACAGCATTGACCCGGATGCCATCGGCCTGAATGCGCGGCGCCAGTGCTCGGGTGAAAAGAATATTGGCAAGTTTCGATTGTGTATAGGCATCGCTGACATTGAATGTCTCGGCCTGCTGCAAATCATCCCATTTCATATCCTTGATGAACTTGTGGGCGACCGAAGCGGTGTTGATGATCTGCGCGCCCGGTCCCGCAGCTTTGAGCAGAGGCAACAGCAGATTGGTCAGCAGGAAAGGCGCCATATGATTGGCCGCAAAACATTGTTCCATGCCGTCGATGGTTTCTACTCTGGCGGCGGGTGTGAAACCGGCATTGTTGACGAGCAGATTAATATTATCGGTCCGCCCGCCGATATCTGCAGCAAATTTCCGGACCTTCGCCATTTCCGACAAGTCGGCCAAAATCATTTCCACTTCGGCTTCCGGTGCGGCGGCGCGGATATTTTTCAACGCGGCTTCGGCGCGTCCGGCATTACGGCCATGCGCAATCACCCGCCAGCCGCTTCGTGCTAGTTCGCGTGCTACGACTAGCCCAATGCCCGAACTGGCTCCTGTCACGACTGCCGTTTTTATGATGAGATACTCCTGCCAGCTATAAATCCGGTCACCATCGCCGGACCTATATTACAGCCATGGGCGGGAGATTTTCCCTGCCAAATAGAATTAGCATCAAGGCCGGCAGCCCACAACCCGGCAATCGGGCCTCCACTTTCGCCCGTAACACGGCATTGATCGTCAATTTTCAAACCGACTGTTGTTGATCCATCGCCGGGGAAAATCTCAATGGCGTAATAAGGCCCGTCACCAACCGGACCGAAACAAGGATTGGGTTCGTGTTTCGGATCGCCAATTTCCCTGTCGATTTGCGTATCGCCTTTGCCAAAGGCGCTGTCTTTACCACTGGCGGCATCAGCATTTACCTTGGCTACGCTCGCCTTCAGCCCAGCTGCATCTACTCCGATTTTACCCGCCAATTCGGTTAAAGTTGCGCCGCTTTTCATATAGCCGCAGGCGACCATTTCCTTGATCTTGCCGCCGCCCGGCAACACCAGCCCCATGCCGTATTTCTTCACGAACTTTGCATTGGCGATAATGTGCGCGGGCACTGTTCCCGTCGCATGCATCGCCTCGACAAAATGCACGCTGGCTTCATTGGCAAAGCGTTTGCCCGCTGCATCAACCGCGATACAGCCCGGTTTCGACATATCAATGAGATGAGCATAGCGTTCAACATATCCGTCATCACGGGTGCGTTTGGAAGCCACTGCCCACACGGCATTTGCATGATTTTCCGCGCCCATCGCCGCGCCTGCCGAGGTACCCGCCGCAATGCCATCGCCCATATTGTCATAAGGTAAGATCGAAACATGTTTTTCCGCAAAGGGAATATAGGCCTTTCGCATTTCGGCATTGGCGGAAAAGCCACCAGAGGCGAGTATAACACCGTCGGCGGCTCTGATTTCGGTAGAGACACTCTTTAGGTTGGCGCGCACACCAACAACCCTGCCGCCTTCGGTCAGCAATTCTTCGACCGGACTATTTTCAAACAAGTCGACACCTGCTTCGATGACAGAATGAAGCAACCGGCCCGCAAGGGCTGTGCCCATTGTCAGCCGCGACCCGCGGCCCAGTTTTTTCTTGTCCATAGCAAACCGGATGGCGATTTTCGCCATATGCCAAAGCGCGCCGGGTGCAGGCAACCGGGCGATATATGGTAAGTCGAACAGATCGATCATCATCCCGCCCGGCGCATTAAATTCCTCGCGCGGTTTTGAAAGCCGGTCAAAATTCTGATCCAGATTGCGTCCGTCATATTCGGCAGGAGCCAACAGCCGGCCATCGTCAACCGCACCGGCGACATCAGGATACCAGTCGCTCGAAGGGGGGGAGAGCAGAAAATGGACTCGGCTGTTGCTTTCAAGCCATTCCACCATTTCTGGGCCATTGTCCAAATAGGCGTTGATCAATGCCCGTTCTGCCCGGTTTCCAACCACGGCCAGGGCATAATCGCGGGCGGTTTCCACGCTGTCTTCCACGCCTGCCGCTTGTGCCTGCGGGCTTCCCGGAATCCAGATACCACCGCCCGAAATAGCTGTAGTTCCACCAAAATGACCGGCACGTTCGAGTAACGCAACTTTCTTCCCCGCCTTGGCCGCGACCAATGCCGCCGTCATGCCTGCGGCACCAGAACCCATCACCACTACATCATATTGCATTGTCATTTCCTTCACGCGCCCATTATGGCGCGCATCGCCTTGTCATCTATTCCCAACTGGCCTGCACAATCGAGCGCATCCCAATATTCACGCCACCAGACAATCTTGCCCTGCGCATCCAGATCAAACACACCGACGACATTGGTGGTGGTTTTTTGTCCATTGGCAAGCTGACGCACGGTATCGACCCGCTCTGTAAACACGGTGCTGCCGGTTACCGCGACATGCAATATGTCACAAGCGCACTCGTCATAGAGTTGATATTGCCGCTCCATCTCCCCGCAAATGGCGTCCGCGCCTTGCCGGATAGGGGCTATCGGTACCACCGGTTGATAGCGGGCATCATCCGCCAGCATCGAACGCAAGGCGGTCACATCCAACTTCTGCGTATGAAACAGCGCCAAAAAATCGCGTATGATCTGTTCCTGATTCATCGATCAACCTTTCTGTGGGCCAAAAAAGGCCTCGACTTTACTGGTGTCAAAATATTCCCGGCCATGGATGATCTGCCTATCGCGCAGAACGAACAGGTCGTGATATTCATTGGCATAGACCCGATCTCCGAAATGCATTTCGGAACGAACTTCTACAGCCACGCTATCACCTTCGGCCATAATTCCGATGATTTCCACTTTGCGGGGAGAAGCATTGAGCAGCATCCCTTTCACCGCTTCTGTATAGGTTTCGCGCGTTATATCGCCGCCGCCAATCACCCACCAGGTGCAGTCGGGCGCCTGTAACGCTTCAATGGTGTCAACATCTCCTGATTCCACTGCACCGAGAAAACGGCGCACTATCATCTTATTGGCTTCTGCTTGATCCATCCAGCATTCCTCCTCTTCTGCAGAATTGTCCTGTATCTCAATCGCAGCCGCCCCTTTCCTTTGGCAGGTTGAGATTCCCGCCTCTCTGCAATGCAAATGCAAAGTTGATGACGGAGAGAGGAATCAAGTGACGACCAGCGCACCACCTACTACCTATCGCTGGTATGTTCTTGCCGTATTAACGGTTGCGCAAACCTGCCACGGCATAGACCGGGCCGTCATCGGGCTAGTGCTCAAGCCGCTGGGCATGGAATTCAATCTATCTGGCGAACAGCTCGGTCTCTTGGCTGGCATTGCTTATGGCATTCCTTTTGCCTTGGCTGCGATCCCGTTTGGCTATGCAGTCGACCGTTTTAATCGCAAAAATTTGATGACCTTTGCACTGGCAGCATGGAGCGGTGCGACGGCGCTGTGCGGAGCGGCAACCGGTTTCTGGTCATTGCTGGCCGGGAGGGCGGGCGTAGGCGTCGCAGAGGCCGGAGGATCGCCCACCGGCATGTCGCTACTTTCCGACTATTTTGGCACTGACAAGCGATCAACCGCTATCGGTATCTGGTATCTGAGCAGCGGTATCGGCTTTGCCATAGCTTTTTTCGTGGGCGGCTGGATTGTCGAAGAATATGGATGGCGCTGGGCCTTTATAGCGGCCGGCATCCCCGGACTAATGCTTACCCCAATTTTATTTACGACCGTGCGGGAACCTGTGCGCGGTCAACAGGACGCACCGCAAGTGCATTGCGACGCTGGTCTCAGGGTACGCCTTGCTCAGCTGTTCGCTCGCCCGGGCATCGCTTATGCCATCGCGGCAATCACCTGCATCGCTACCGGCATTTACGGCATGAGCATCTGGCTCGCCACATTTCTTATCGACAGCCATGCATTTTCGATATCCCGATCCGGGCTTATCGTTGCCATTGCCTACGGCATTTTGGGATCGGTGGGCGGATTGGTCGCAGGCTGGGGCGCGGACCGCATCAACGCACGGCGCGGCGGCTTTGATCCTGCACATACGGCATTGCTGGGATCTATAATCCCGCTGCTGACCGCCATTAGCGGATTGCTAGCCGTCGGCGTTGAAAATACGAACCTTGCCCTTGCCTTTGTCATGGCGGCCGGTTTTTTCAGCGCATCCTATAACGGGCCGATTTATGCCGTCATCGTAACCGTCGCCGGGCCGCAATTGCGCGGGCTGGCAGTATCTTTTGTCCAGATGAGTGCGAACCTGATCGGGGTTGGCCTCGGTGCATGGTTGATCGGTAAAGTCAGCGATGTTGTGGGCGGCAAGGATGGTGTTGCCTGGGGCATCGGCGCTGCCATGCTCTTCTGCATTGCAGGCGGCCTGCTGCTCGTGATGGCCAGCCGTCAAATAAAAGTTTCAAATCAAAAAGGAGTGGAATATGGATCCGCAAGCCCCCGCGCAATATAAGAATTTAATTGTTGACCCCAATTGCGTTCCCCGCCCTTATCCGGCGCGAACCGATCATATCCCAACTTCGATGGACGGCATTGATGCCGCGTGGCTGAGCCGCATGATGGGCTATAAATATCCCGGCGTTGTCGCAAAATCGATGGAAACGGTGGAACTGCTCAACAGCCACACGACCAAATGGCGGATCAAGGTCGACTGGAATGATGCAGGTATTGCAGCAGGCTTACCTGCCAATCTATGCATGAAGGCCAATTGGTCGGGCTCCTTCGACAATGTCGACATCCATGCGCTGGAGGCACGTTTCTATCATTTCATGGTGGAGGAAATGAAAGTGCCCACCGCCAAATGCTACTATGCCGACTGGGATGATGATGGCAGCGCGCACGGTTTCATCGTGCTCGAAGACCTGAATGATCGTGGTGGAAAATTCGGTCACAGTACGCAGGATAACGGCATCGATATGATCATGGAAAACCTGAACGGCCTCGCCAAGCTGCACGGCAGCCTTTGGGACAGCGACAAAATCAGCCCGGAAAATGCACCCTGGCTGCAGACCCAAATGGATACTCCGGTTGATAGCGATCAGGTTCGGATCATGTGGCAATGGATCGAACTCAATCTCAAGGAACCCGGTTTTTGCGCGATAGCACCGCAGCATTTTCTCGATGATCCGCGCAAAGTGGAGCGCGCGTTTGACCGGCTGGGCGAGATCGAGCGCGCATATGATGCGCCGCATTGCATCGCGCTGGGTGATTGCCATCAGGGCAATACCTATATCCTGCCGGAAGGCGAAAGACTGTGGCTCGACTGGCAACTGGTGCGGCGCGGCCGGCCCTGGCGCGACCTTACCTATTTCGTAGTCGGCGCGCTCACTATTGAAGAGCGCCGCAAACACCATAAGGATATGGTCAGGCAATATCGAGAATATCTGATCGCCACGGGCGCACAAGGCGTTCCCAGCTTTGAAGAAGCATGGGAGCAAACCCGTTTGTTCGTGATGTACGGGCTGCAGGCATGGGTCGCAAATCTCGACGAATGGGGTCAAAATGGTATCCCGATGAATGAACGCTTTTTCACAGCTGCTGAAGATTATGGCACCTGGGGTCTGTTAGGAGAATGAACATGGGACTGGTCGATAGTAAAGTAGCAATTGTCACAGGCGGCGGCGCTAATATTGGCGAGGCCTGTGCTAAAATGCTCGCCGCGCAAGGTGCGAAGGTCGTAGTTGCGGATATCAATCTCGAAGGCGCAGAGCGCGTTGCGAATGAAATTACCAAGAGCGGCGGAACCGCCATTGCTCAGACCGTTGATCTCGGAGACGAGTCCACCATCGCCGCACTGGTGACTGCTGTGATGGAGAAATTTGGACGGATTGACATACTCCACAATAACGCCGCTAATACCGGCGCAGCGCAGATGACCCGTGATGCTGCCCTGACTGACATGGAAGCGGAAGTGTGGGATGCAGCGTTTGACGTAAACACGCGCGGAACAATGTTGATGACCAAGCATGTTGCGCCGCATATGATTGCGGGCGGCGGCGGATCGATCATCAACACCAGCTCCGGTGTATCGCTACTGGGCGATATTCTGAATCCCGCCTATAGCGCGTCCAAAGCGGCGGTAAATGCACTGACCCGTAATACTGCAGCACAATTCGGCCGCGCAAATATTCGCTGCAATGCAGTGTTGCCGGGTCTGGTTCTCAGCCCCGTCGCACGAGCACAGATGAGCGAGGCGCAGCTCGACATGATCCAGCGCCATGTTTTACTGCCGCGCGAAAGCGTCGCCGATGATATTGCAGGAGCCGTGCTGTGGCTTGCATCTGATATGGCAGGCTTTGTTACCGGACAGATTATATCCGTCGATGGCGGCATCTGTCACCACCAACCGCATTATGCCGATATGATGGATATGATGGCAGCGGCGGGATAAGAAGTAGCAGGCTCGGGGAACACTCCCCGAGCAAAACTGCTTAAATGGCTGGCATAATCTCTTCCGCTACCCATTGCTGGCGATCAATCCACGCCTGCGCGTCCTTCAGACCAGGTGGCAGCGGAACGATAGTTTCAGTGATGCCCAATTCCTTTAGCCAGCCGATCTGATCGATGATTTTTTGCTTGTCGCCGGTTCCCGGCGCACGCGGATCATCAAGGATTTCATGGTGCGCACCAACATTCAGCATTTCCAGCGCGAAGAAGAAGTGCAGCGGACGTCCATCATATTCGGGCTGTGATTTGATCAGATCAATGCAGGCCGGGAAGGTTTCCGGAGGTGTACGGAATGGCGACCAGCCATCACCGAATTTCGCCACACGCTTCAGCACCGGTTCGGCATCGCCGCCAAACCAGATTGGAATGCGCGGTTGCTGAATTGGCTTCGGAGCAAAACCACAATTTTTGAAATTCACGAACTCGCCTTCAAATTCGGGATCGTCCTTTGTCCACAGCTCAATTATTGCGGCAACATATTCATCCGCCATACGACCGCGCTTCTTGAAGGGCACGCCAAGCATGTCGAATTCTTCCTTCAGCCAGCCTACTCCGAACAAGGCTTCTGCACGCCCGCCGGTCAACCAGTCGAGCGTGGACCAGCCCTTGGCCTGAACAATCGGATTTTGCAACGGCAGGATCGAAACGGACGATGACAAACGCAAGTTCTTCGTCTGCCCGCCAATATAGCCCAGTGCGACAACCGTGTGAAAATACCAGTCGCCAGACAGTTCAATATGCTCCTTGGGAATGATAAAATGTTCCCCCAGCATGCATTTATTGAATCCCATCGCATCTACAGCCCCCATCAGGCGGCCAACATCAGTGCCATTCAGCTTGTCTTCCCATGGCTGCACCATGGCTGCCACCTTCATGCTTTTGGGCACGCCAACATTGAGCTTCATATCTTGCTCTCCTGGTTTGTTTCTTTCGCCTTATAGTGCGAAGGAAAAAGCACCAGCAAACCTTCCCAAAGGCAGGGATGCTCAGACCGCGAACCCGCGTGCATTGACAAATTTTGCATCATCCGGCGTATCCAGGTCGGCCATCAATCCGTCCCGTCGAAGTACGGACATCTGCGGATATTGGCGGCAATGTAGGGAGAGGCTTTCCGCTCCAAAGCAAAAAGTGAACGGCCGCCCATCTATAATAGCCAATGCGTTTGTGCCCTGCCCCGCGCGATCCGTCGCGATTGCCGCGCCGTCCTTGGCAGTGTCCACAATCGCCTGCACATCTTCTTCCCTCAGCAACGGCAGATCGGCATGTATGATGAGAATTGCTGCATTCCCCTGAACCCCGCGCCAAGCTGTCAATTCCGCGTTCAGACCGCGCCCCTGATCCTGCGACCATCCACCTTTCCAGCCATTAGGGCGGCAGGGTGAGAGAATAGTGATTTGCGACGGGTCAAAACATGTTCGTAAAACCCCCAGCACATGCTCTGCCATTCGCTTGGCAAGGTCAGATCGAGCATCGGGGTCCATCATCGAACCTAGCCGCGATTTGCTGTCCTTCCCCTGCTTGATGGGCACAAGCACACGCCAATCGATCATGTGTTGCGGCCCGCCGCCAGCGCCAGAGCAGCGCGGGCCACCCGTTCCCGGTCGTCAGGTGATTTCATCAGCGTATCCGTACGCGCTATCGTTAAGGCTTGCGGTGCTTCATCCTTGTTGTGCACGACTAATCCGTCCAGTAGTTTGCCGTAATGGGTTGCAATGCTGTAGTTCGTTACTTCCAGTCCCAATTCGCCCATAAGTTTAGCGGTCGGCCCCTTCACCGCTTTGCCTTCAATCAATGGAGAAATAGCGATCACGGGGGCTTTGGTTGTTTCCAGAGCTTTCCTGATCGGTGGGATAGCGAGCAAGGGGTCAACGCTCAGCCACGGATTGGATGGTGCAACAAAGACGGCATCACTTTCCATGATCGCAGCGATAACGCCTGGCGCAGGGATAGCATCTACCGCGCCTTCAAAACGCACAGCCCGCACTTTGGGCGCGCATTGCCGCTCCACGAAATAGCGTTGAAAGGGTAGCAACCCTTCGTCAGTATCCACCCAGGTGGCGACTGCATCGTCCGTCATCGGCAGAATGGAAAGTTGCAATTCCCATGTCTTGGCAAAGCGGGCAATAATCTTAGACAAAGGCTCACCCGCCGACAGCGCCATGCCGCGCATCACATGCAGAGCCAAATCGCCGTCGCCGAGATTAAACCAGTCTTCCCCGCCCAATGATTTTAGCGCGGCCATGAAATTCCACGTCTCACCTTCGCGCCCCCAGCCCAGCACCTGATTGGATTTGCCCGAAAGCGTGTAGAGCAAAGTATCAATATCAGGAGAAATCGGCAGGCCGAAATGGCAGAAATCATCGCCAGTATTAACAATTGCGGTCAGGCTATTTTGCGGCAAAATGCGGTAAAGCCCGTCGACCAGCTTTGCCCCGCCAACACCGCCTGTCAGTACGGTGAAGCGCGCACTCATCGAAAAAGATCCTCAGCTACGGGTCGCACTATTGCATGACTAGTCTGCGCCTCGCCCCGCAAAGCCAGTCCGCGCACGATGCAAGCCGCTATGCCTTCTGCACCTTCTCCCATCGCCAACCCGGCGGCCCCGGCCACGGCATCAGCAACCGCGACGTTCGTCACTTGCATTGTCCTTCCGTCACGATCCACATCGCCGCGCTGATCCAGCATCGCAGGCATACCGGCAACACCTATGGCTACATTGACCGTGCCCATCCGCCACGGACGTCCGAAGCTGTCCGAAATTACCACGGCAGGAGAAAAACCCAATACCGCTTCGCATGCGTCAGCAATCTGCTGCGCACTAGCATCCGGGTCTTTTGGTAACAGCAGCAGTCTATCGCCGTTCCCTGCGCCAATATTGGATGCGTCAATCCCGGCATTGGCCATCACATGACCAAGACGGTGACGCGTAATCAGGATACCCGGTCCCTTGCGCACAACCGCGCTGGATTCCCGCAGCACAAGCTCCACCAGTGCAGCATCCTTGCCCACTTCCCCGGCGAGGGCAATCGCTTCCGGCGACGCGCTAATGCTCGCGGGATCGACAAATCGATCCTCCGCCTTGGACACGATTTTTTGCGTTACCACAAGCACATCGCCGGGCAGAAGCCGGGTATCATTCTCCATGCACCGCGACGCCAGCATCTGCGACAATGGGTCGCCTGGCCGAATTTCAGGCAGACCTGCGATGGGAAGTATCTGGATCATATAGCGCTTAATCTACGGGCCCAAATTCACCTGTAATTTTCACGCCGGCACCATCCACTTGATAAAATTTATTGATGAAGATCAGCAACGAGGTCATCGCTTCTGCCGCCGCTGAATTGACCAGCGCGCCCGCATGAATACCGCGCAAACCGATGGCATCGGCCAAAGCAACCACTTCGGTACGGGCCGCTTTTTCGTCGCCAAATATCAATATGTCACATTCTACGTCGACATCCTGGGCCAGCTTGTGCGCGGCAACATTGTGGAAGCCGGAAACCAGCCGTACATCTTCGCCCAATATTGCAGCTGCCTTCGCCGCTGCCGATCCTTCCGGCGGCAACTGCACGCGCATCACCTTGGGAGGGACCAAAGGTACACTGGTATCCACGACAATCTTGCCGGTAACATGCGGTTTAATATCCTCAAGCGTTGCCGCCTGCGCGCCAAAGGGCACTGTGACAATCACCAAGTCAGCTGCGGCAGCAGCATCCGCGTTGGTCATGCCTGTCAGCCCGTGCCCAAGTTCAGCGGCTTTCTCCGCCGCACTGTCAGCTGTACGTGATCCGATTATCACATCGCGTCCCGCTCGCGCGAGCCGCCACGCCAATGCGCTGCCCAGATTTCCTGTTCCGCCAATGACGGCAATTTTACTGCTCATATTTTTTTCCTAACTTTAGTCTGCAAGGGCCAATTGCCCAGAGCGCTGGCCATAAACGGTGCTGCGTTCGCGCAAAGGACGGCCAAGCCCATCGGCCAGCAACTGCATTTGCGGAACATCAAAAATCTGTCCATTCGCTCCACCAGCCGCACGCGTGATGGATTCATCCATAAGTGTACCGCCCAGATCATTCGCGCCGGATTCCAGCATGGCTGCCGCGCCGTCTGGACCCAGCTTTACCCAGCTTGTTTGGATATTCGATATCGCACCATCCAGTGCAATCCGGCTTACTGCATGCATCAACACGGTTTCGCGCCAGGTCGGCCCCGAACGGGTTTCCCCTCTGCGCCAATTGGGTGCTTCCATATGGACGAATGGCAGCGGTACAAATTCGGTGAAACCGCCTGTTTCCTGCTGAAGCGTCCGCAGTTGCAACAAATGTTCGGCCCAATGATCATAGGTTTCGACATGGCCAAACATGATCGTCGCTGTAGATTGAAGACCAACCTTGTGCGCCGCACGCATGACCGACAGCCACTCCTGCGTATTCACCTTGTCCGCACAGATGATCGCGCGGATATCGTCGGACAGAATTTCGGCGGCCGTTCCCGGCAAAGTCGCCAGCCCAGCCTGTTGCAAATCGACCAGATAGTCTTCGTAAGACAGGCCCAATGTCGTTGCGCCATGATGCACTTCCAAAGGCGAAAAAGCATGAACATGCATCTGCGGTACGGCTGCCTTCACGGCTTCCACTATGCCGCGATAGGTGCGCCCATCATAGCTTGGGTGGATGCCGCCCTGCAGACAAACCTCGCTTGCCCCGCGCTCCCATGCTTCCACGGTGCGGCGGGCGATTTCTTCATGGTCAATATTATAGGCAGGCCCCCGTTCGCTACGCGTGCTGCCCTTTGAAAAGGCACAAAAGCCGCAACGATAGAGACATATATTGGTATAATTTATGTTGCGGTTAACGACATGGGTAATTGCCTCTCCCACCCGGTCCTCGCGCAATTCATTGGCAAAGGCCCGGACATGCTCAAAATCACGGCCTTCGGCGGTAAACAGCCTCGCAATTTGAGCCTTGTTCAGCTCTTCACCCTGCGCGACCAACCCCAAAGAGACCGCAATTTGCGGGTCACGTCCGGTGACGATCGACGCCATCACATGAGGCGCTTCATTGCCCGCGCCTGCGTGCCAACCATTTTCTCGCACCAAACCGCGCGTATCGACAGCACGGCGGATCGCAGTTTGCAACCCGGGGTCGGCCCATCGCGTCACGTCACCTGCAAAAGCGGGGCCGATGGCGAGGCGCTGACGCAAGTGGCGTCCCGCCGCCTCGGTTTCCGTTTCCAGTTTCTCCAGATGCGGCCACGGCGCTTCCGGATTCACATGATCCGGCGTAACCGGAGAAACCCCTCCCCAGTCATTCACGCCTGCGCGGACGAGCTGGGATAGGGAGCCGTCCCGCAAGTTGGGTGGCGCCTGTATCGTCATATCTGGTCCAAGGATGAGGCGTGCGGCTACGATGGTCCATAAATGCTCATCCAGCGGCAAATCGGGCGTATCTCGCATCAACGTATCGGCCTTTGACCGGAAATTCTGGATGATCACTTCTTGAATATGGCCGTAGCGCTCCTGCAAATCCCGAATCGCCAGCAATGCTTCTATTCTCTCCAGCCGCGTTTCGCCAATCCCGATGAGCAGTCCAGTTGTAAAGGGAACTTCTGCCTCTCCCGCAAGGCGGATAGATTCCAGCCGAACGGAAGGAAGTTTGTCCGGCGATCCAAAATGCGGCATCCCCTTTGCACACAGCCTCTCGGAGCTGCTTTCCAGCATCAATCCCATCGAAGCCGATAGTGGACGCAATATGGCATAGTCCTGAGCGTCCATGATACCAGGATTGAAATGCGGCAAAAGACTGGTTTCTTTCAATACCAGCGCGGCCACATGCGCCAGATAGTCGAGCGTGCTGGCAAAGCCGCGATCCGCAAGCCAGTTACGCGCGGCGGAATAGCGAGCCTCCGGCCTGTCGCCTAGCGTAAACAGCGCCTCCCGGCATCCTTGCGCTTCGCCGGCGCGTGCGATTTCCAGAACTTCCCCGGGTTCAAGAAAAGGTGCGGACAGCTCCGAAGGGCGATGCGCAAATGTGCAATAATGGCAAACGTCTCGGCACAATTTGGTTAACGGAATGAAGACCTTACGGGAATAAGTTACGATCGTTCCATGTCCTGAAACCGTCATCATTTCAGCGCGGGACAGAAGATCAGGCATTGAAACAGCATCCAGATGTTTCAGCCAGTCGCTTGCGTTGTGAGAGTTCCAAGTCTTTGTCATATCAGCTTACCTATCGTATCTTTGTCCAAATACAACCGGTCAAAGGATCGGAAGCCAGATGATCGACAAATCATTGTATAGCTATTAAAAAGCTTGCGGAAGGGATGGCCTAGAAATCGAGCGAGAAACCGCTGCCACGTCGACGCCCTAACGGACGTCACCGGCCTTCCAGATAACCCCCGCTAAAACACGGACTTCGTCCGATCGTCGCAGGCGCCCCGGCAGCATTGCCTCCCCAATAATTGTGATCAACGAATATCAAATATTAGTCCGATCCCCACCTTTGAGATGCAAAATCTCGCGCGCTTCATCCGGCGTTGCAACGGAAAGGCCCATGTTCTCTATTATACCACGTGCCATTTTCACCTGTTCAGCATTTGTTTCTGCAAGTTTTCCGCGGCCTGCCCATAATGAATCCTCCAGCCCGACGCGAACATTTCCTCCCATTGAAGCCGCCATCGCGACAATACTCATTTGTCTTGCGCCTGCGCCCAGCACAGACCATTCATATTGATCTCCAAACAACCGGTCAGCTGTCCGCTTCATATGCATCACATCATCAGCGTGACTGCCAATCCCACCCAATATGCCAAAGCAAGTCTGGATGAACAACGGTGCCTTAACTAGGCCACGGTCAAGGAAATGAGCCAGATTATAAAGATGGCTGGTATCATAGCATTCAAATTCAAACCGCGTACCCAAAGGTGTTAGCAGCGCCAGTAAGTCTTCAATATCCTTGTATGTATTCTTGAAAACCAGATCTCGCGAAGCTTCGAGCGTGGCTGGCTCCCATTCATGTTTCCAATCCGTATAGCGATCGAGCATCGGAAACAGGCCAAAACCCATCGTCCCCATATTCAGAGAAGCCACTTCCGGTTGAAAAGTCGTTGCCGGACGGAGCCGCTCCTGCAACGCCATAGAAGGATGGCCACCAGTTGTCAGATTGATTACGGCATCGCACCGCTGCTTGATCACTTTCAGGAAAGGCTCAAACAGTTCCGGATTCTGATCAGGACGCCCATCCACTGGATTGCGAGCATGAAGGTGGATGATTGCCGCCCCTGCCTCGGCTGCACCGATCGCAGCTTCCCCGATTTCTTCCGCCGATATCGGCAGATATGGCGACATCGAGGGCGTGTGGATCGCCCCGGTTACCGCACAACTTATGATGACTTTGCCTTTTGCCATTTGCTACTCCCGCAATTTTTGTGACTATGGAGAGGCTAGAAGGAAATGGCCGCTTCGCTATCTTTCCTTCGATAGGGTACCGTCTCAGATGTCAGGGCAATATCCCCATTTGCCTCGCTCTTATGACAGCCTGTGGCCTGCGTCGAACGCCTAATTTATCATATATTTGCTGCATATACCATTTAACCGTACCTTCGGTGAGGCCAAGCCGGTCACCAATCTCTCGGTTGCGTAGGCCGCCACTGACCATGGTCAGAATTTCGACTTCGCGCACAGAAAGGCTACTTCCCAGTCCAAATTCTTCCTCGTCGTCCCCACTCATCTTCGGCGTACCTCTCAGGACGGACACCAGTTCGGCGGCGAACCTGTCTACGGGCGTATCCAGCGCAGGGCCATCGGCATAAGACTCCACTAACAGTGACGAAATTGCTTCTCCTTCATCGACAAAAGGGCGGATCCAGCCCCCTGGCTCCGCCAGTTCGACAGCGGCTCGCACAGATCGCCGCGCTTCCGAACGATTTCCAGCCAACACTGCAATTTCGGCCAGCAGCAGTTCGAAACTAACGGCAGAACGGATGGCCCCGCGCCTGCGGACGAACTCCAGCCAGCGCTTTGCGATTTTGCGCGAACGAACCAGCCGAAAACGGTGCATCTCCAGTCGTAACCAAGCAATAGCCATCCACTCGTTAAGGCGTGTTGGGTTGAGGGTCGGCACAGGCTCGCCCTCTACCGTCAGATCGCTTGAGTGAAAGAGCCGTTCCGCTTGATCCAGTTTCCCGGATTTTACCAGCATCCGCACCTGTTCCGAGAGTATAAGTGCCCGCAACCGCTCAAGTCCGCATTCTATCGCAATAAGCTGAGCTTCTTCCAAGCCGGACAAGGCACTCGCCATATCCCCTTCGGCGGCTGCCAGACGTGCACGAACCAAATAGCCGGATGCCAGCTGATCGACAAAACCCCACTGACGGATGGACGGCAGACAGTCCTCAACCAGCAGAGCAGCTTCTTTCAATTCTCCACATTCATAATGCAGTTCGGCGAGCGGAAGGCCAGGAAGAGCAGCAATTCCGAAATTATCTCCTTCGATTCCTACCGCCAGATTATGGGCTTCTGTAAGATACTGGCGCGCCATCTGGGTTTTACCTTGCGCAACGAGCGTCGGTGCAACCGACGATTTAAGCGCGATAGATGCAAAGTCGGAACCCGGACGGCCGAGGGCTTTACGTAATTCCGCCTCCAACTTCAACATGTCGTGAAAATGATAAAGTTCTCTCCTAGCGGACAGCAATTGTGCGATGAGCGTACAGCTCAAATAGGGATGGTCATCCCCAAGGTCTTCAAGCAACAACTCCGATTCACGTTCGACGAACGGCATATTGTCACGTGCGGCCTCCAACATTATCTTTCGGTGACGGACCCGAAAATCCATTTGCCTGACTTCATATTCATCTATAGCGCCACATTGCGACGCAGATTCAATGGCTGCTTCAGCTGCGACGATGAGACGTTCGGCTGACTTGAAAGCTAGCCTACGACTGCATCGCCACGACATGGCAAGCAGCAGTGATGGACAATCTTGCAGCAAATCCCAAGGCAATTCACTGGCCATTTCATCCACACGGTAGAGCAAGCCATTATAAGTCATCTGCTCGGCGAGCAGGTCAAGTTGCTGAGCGAGAAAAGCCTGGTCCCCGCTCTTTTCCGCGTGCTCCAAAGCGTTTTGAAAGTCGTCGGATTCTGAAAAAAAACTACTTGCCCTGCGATGCAGTTCTGCTGCTCTTTCGGGCGCCCGCATCATCAGGCGACCATAGATCATTTCCCGGAACAGGGTGTAATAGCGATAACGACTACGCTCGCGGTCGATTTCTGTCAGGAACAGACCACGATTGAACACATCTTCGAGAAGGAATCGTGCGTTTTCCGATTGTACTACTGCAGCGCAGCCCGAGGGCGTCAACTCTTCCAGAATAGAGGTGTTCACAATGAAGTCCCGAATATTCTGTGGCAGCCCAGCCAAGACTTCTTCATGGAAATAACTTGCAAATTCATTGCGCAGACCAGTTGTTCCTCCTTCCGGTGGATGACCCTCTGCCTTATCACGCTGCCACGCTCCCACCGCGAGTACCAGTCCAGTTGCCCATCCTTGGGTATCTACTACCATTTTCTGGATTTCATCACTTGGGATTGGCGTCTCACTCTCTTGCAGAATGAGCCGTGTCGCTTCATCAGTGTCGAAACACAAATGTCGTACCCGGACTTCCACCAGATACCCCAGTGCTCGCATGCGAGCTAAGTTTATTCCACTTTCGCCGCGTGAAGCAAGAATCGTTGTCAAACCGTCGCGAGCACTCGCGATCAACTGTTCAATAAATTCATGAATTTCCGGCGCTAGCAACTGGGCATCGTCGATGCAAAGTACGGGCCGCGGACCGGACTGGGCAGACAAATTAGCCAGCCAGCTACGAGGTCCTCCAACATCAATTCCGCTATTCGGCACCAAACCAGCGGAAACACTTGCCGATTTTAGCGCATCAAGGAATGTTTCAAGCGAATCTATTCCGGCCCGAGCAGCAATCCAGATTATCGGGCGGCCAGTTGTACCGAGGATATCTGCCCAGCGCAGCATGGCTGTAGTCTTGCCAAAACCGGCAGGAGTGCTGATAGTTGCGATACGCGCTGCACCCACGGTTTCCGCCAGTTCTTCAATGACGACTCGCTTCACATAGCGATGTGCCGCCCGCGGTGGAACAATAGTTGTTGGCACCACTCCCATATTAAACATCCTCTTTCTTTTGGGCGGGCGATAACTCATCCGCTCTCTTGTCCTTGCCGACCATTATCCGTCAGAAATAAGCGAAGCACAAGCCTCAATTCCTATCGGCAGATAGGTGGCCACCTCCTACCGTTAGACCAATGCACCATAAAACCCAATTGGGATTCCGAGATTAATAATAGAAGGCTAGTCAAATAAATGGATTTTGAACTTCCCGAGGAACATCGTTCATTTCGCGATATGGTTCGACGCTGGGTCGATGCTGAATGCCCGAAAGACTGGGCCCGCAAGTTGGAGATGGATGAGCATAATTATCCTCACGAGCTTTGGACCAAGTTCAGTGAGGCTGGTTTCCACGGCGTTGGCATTTCCGAGGATTTCGGCGGGCAAGGCGGCGACGTACTGATGCAAATGCTGCTCGCGCGGGAGCTAGCTCGTTCGCTTGGCGGTCTTGCCTGGATCTGGGGCATTACTTCTTTCGCTGGGTCCAAGTCTATCGGGCTTTATGGTTCGCCTGAGCAACAAGCAAAATATCTACCGGAAATCGCAGCAGGCCGTTTGAAAGCCGCTATCTCTTTTACGGAGCCAGGCGGCGGCACCGATTTGCTTGGCAACCTCTCCACTATGGCAGAAAAAGTCGATGGCGGATGGGTCATTAATGGCGAAAAAATCTGGAGCTCCTCGGCGCATGTTGCCGATTATTTGTTGTGCATCGCCCGCACTGACAAAAATGTGGAGAAGAAACATCAGGGCCTAACGCTATTCTGGGTTCCAGCCAATGCGGAAGGTATCAAAATCACGCCACTGCCAAAGCTGGGCATGCGCTCCATGGGCAGTTGTACGGTGGTTTATGACAATGTGTTCGTTACGGACGAAAACGTCCTCGCAGAGCCGAACCGCGCTTGGTACACTTTGCTTCCGACGCTCAATAATGAACGCATTATGGTTGGTGCGTTCTGCCTTGGCGTAATTGACGGCGTATTGGAAGATGCTCTTGCTTACGTCATGCAGCGCAAGGCATTTGGTAAATATATCGGTCAGTTTCAGATCTTGCAGCACTATCTCGCTGATATCGCGACGATGCAGCAAACCACTGAATTGCTTCTTCATTTCTGCGCAGACAAACAGGCGCGCGGAGAAGACGTCGGTACACAGGCCAATATGCTAAAACTGTTCGCTTCTGAAAATGCGAACAAGGCCGCCGACATGGGCATCCAGATATTGGGCGGCATGGGCTATTCAGCGGAAACCGATATGCAGCGATACTGGCGCGACAGCCGCTTATGGCGGATCGGCCCGGTTACCAATGAAATGGTCAAAAACGGCATAGCCGAATCACTCGGCCTACCCCGCTCATTCTAAAACCCAGGAAAGTTAGAGACATGAAAGCTTTATTACAGGAAACCTCTGAAGGCCCTGAAGCCGTCCGCGTAGCAGACGTCGAAACCCCCATGCCAAAATCAGGCGAAGTGCGCGTTGCTATCAAGGCTGCATCGATCAATCACCGCGAAATGTGGATCGCACGAGGCCTATATCCGGGTATGAGCCTGCCGACGACGATGGGCTGTGATGGAGCCGGCGTGGTTGACATGCTGGGCGAGGGTGTATCGGACGTATCCATTGGCGATGAAGTCGTAATCTATCCAGGTCTGGATTGGGGTCCAAACCGCCACGCACCAACTCCGGAATTTGGCCTGCTCGGTATGCCGCATGGCGGCACAATTGCAGAATATATCTGTGTACCTGCTGAAAACCTCGCTCCTAAACCGGCATTCATGAGCTGGGAAGAAGCCGCAGCAACAGTGCTCACCGGTCTGACGGCTTGGCGCGCACTGATGTTCAAGGGACAGCTTCAGCCTAGCGATACATTGCTGATCAGCGGTGTTGGCGGCGGCGTGGCCACCTTTGGGCTGGCCTTTGCCGTGGCGCTAGGTGCCAAGGTCTATGTAACGGGTGAAAGTGAGGAAGTTCTCGCCCGGGCGAAGGAAATGGGCGCACTCGGTGGTCTGCTCTTTACCGATCCCGAATGGCGCAAACAGGTTGGCAAGTTGACCGGCGGTATTGATGTGGTACTGGATGGCGCACCCGCGCCGAGCTATGCCAATTATGTCCGCGCCATTAATCCCGGTGCACGGATCGTTATCTACGGATCAACCGCTGGCGACAAATTTGAAATAACGGCGACAGGCATCTTCCTGAAAAGCGCTAGCATCGTAGGCAGCCAAGTCGGAGATCCACAGGATTTCCGTGACATGCTGGCTTTTGTAAACAAGCACCAGATCAAACCAATCATCGAGAAAAGTTTTCCTCTTGCACAAGCAAAAGAGGCATTGATCTATCTTGAGAAGCAGCACAGCTTTGGTAAGGTGGTGGTGACGGTATGAGCAATCCGTTTGATCTTGCAGGAAAAACAGCTCTGGTGACCGGCGGTGCACAAGGGTTGGGCCGGATGATTGCAGAGGGATTGATGGGCGCTGGCGCACGCGTGGTTATCACATCTCGCTCTGCGGAAAAAGCAGCCGAAGCGGCCAAGGAAATCTCCACCACGGGAATGTGCATCGGCCTTGGTGCCGACCTGTCTACGCCTCAGGCTGCTGTCGACCTGGCAAAGGAATTCCGCAAAATCGTTGGGGATGAGTTACATGTTCTGGTCAACAACGCAGGTCAATCCTGGGGCGCGAATATTGATGATTTTCCTGACGAAGCATGGGGCAATGTCCTCGCGGTCAACCTCCAGATGCCCTTTACGCTGGTTCGCGAATTTCTTCCCGAACTGGAAAAAGCGGGCCATGCGGAAGACCCTGCACGGATATTGAATATCGGTTCGATTGCCGGTGCAACTGCATTGCGGTTGAGAGCTTATAGCTATTCGAGCAGCAAGGCCGCGATCCATCAGTTGACCAGAGATCTTGCAGGTGATCTGGTGAAACGGAATATTACCGCGAATGCTATTTTGCCGGGATATTTTCCGACGGGGATGACCGCCCACCTGCGCGATGCCGAGGAGGAAGTAAATCCGAAGTTGTTGAAGACAATTCCAATGAAACGGATGGGGAAACCCGATGAAATCGCTGCTTTGGCAGTATTTTTGTCGTGCAAATCCAGCGCCTATATTACCGGGGCCGCGATACCAATGGACGGCGGAATTGTCGGTTGCGGTTAAATCTGTGAAAGCGAGAACAACCTATCCTCCGAAAGGGTCTATATTTGCAATGGATTGCATTGGATTTTAGCTGAGCATTTATGACTATTTACAAGTCCCTTACGGAGAAAATATTGGTGTCTGACAAGAGCGAAAATTCCGCCCGCATGCGGATCAGCGTCAGCCCGCTGGCAGATATGCTTTTGAAGGCTTGGGATATATCTCCAGAAAAGGAAGCTTTTGTCTTCCCGGACGCACGCAAAAGCTATGATACCGTGGTGCAATCAGTTTTCCAGCGAGCACGCGGTCTTATCGGCCTTGGTATAAAGCCAGGCGATCATGTCGGCATCCTGTTGCCGTCGGGTATCGAGTTTGTTGAAACTCTCTTTGCCGTTGCCATGGTAGGCGGTGTTTCTGTGCTGATGAACTCCCGCTATCGTGCGCCAGAAGTGGCCTATGTCACTGAAAATGCGGACTTAGTGGCTATTATCACAAACAGCGAAGCAGATGAATTCGTTGATTTTGTCGCCCGCTTGAGCGAGGCTTTCCCTGAATTGGCGAGCGTGAAAGATCCAATGGATTTGTCGCTAGCAGCCGTACCGAAGCTCTCCAGACTGGTTCTGCATGGCGGTAAGAAAGCCGCCGGTTTTATTGATCAGGCCGGGTTTGATAACGCTGCACAGGCCGCAAGCGAAGATGCGGTTCATGCGACAAGGCTAGGCGTCCGCCTGCGCGATACGTGCATGATCCTTTATACGTCGGGTACCTCGGCCAATCCCAAAGGCTGCCTTCTTAGCCACGAAGCTATCTGCCGCGAAGCCAGTAATCTGGCGCGCAATCGCTGGGCCTTTTCGTCTGATGAGCGGGTCTGGTCCCCCATGCCCTTGTTCCACATCGCTGCCATGCTGAGCATGATTGGCGCCATTGAGGTCGGCGGCACCTTTATCGGCCAACCTCATTTTGATGCTGGCGAGAGCCTTCGCCAGATAGAGGCGGAAAAGGCCAGTATGTTATTTCTGCCCTTTGTCACCTTCCATCAAGCGATGATTGCTCACCCTGATTGGGACAAGACTGACATGAGTTCGGTCCGGCTTATGAATAGTTGTTTTAGCCAGATGCCCAAAGAAGTCGGCAATGCCTATCGCGCCAAAGCACCGGATGCGCTACAAGTGGGTACATACGGTATGACGGAGGCAAGCGGAATTGTGACCACTGGTGGCTATGATATGGATCCGGAAATGGGTTTCCAGGCACTGGGCTACCCGATGGCTGGTGTCAGCATAAATATAGTCGATCTAGAGAACGGTCAAATTCTACCGGCTGGAGAGCGCGGCGAAATCTGGATCAAGGGCTATTGTCTGCTTGATCGCTATTACCGCGACCCTGAAAAAACCGCCGAAGCGCTTAATGAGGACGGCTGGTACCGCAGCGGCGACATCGGCTCGATCGAGCAGAATGGGCATCTGCTCTTCCATGGCCGTTTCAAGGATATGCTGAAAGTGGGCGGCGAAAATGTCGCCGCTGCCGAAGTGGAGGCCGTACTAGCTGCCCATGAAGGCGTTCAGCTTGCGCAGGTTGTTGGACTTCCTGATGCGCGGCTGGCTGAAATACCGGCTGCGTTTATAGAACGCAGCGGCAAATGCGACGTGAGCGAAGAGGAACTGCTCGGCTTTGTAAAAGAACGGATTGCTTCATTCAAAGTACCCCGCCACATTCGGTTCGTTGACGAATGGCCGATGTCGGCATCAAAAATTCAGAAGTTCAAGCTTCGGCAGCAGCTGATGACCGAACTTGATCTTGCCGATTGAGGAACTGCACATGCGCGTTATCATCACCGGAGCCGCGAGCGGAATTGGACGTGCCGTAGCTGAACAGCTGGCCGCTGGCGTCATTATTCCGGGACCACACCAGTTCCTACTCACGGATCGCGATGCGGAGGGCCTGAAGTTGGTGGCCAACGGCATTGGTCCCACTGCCGCAACCTGCGTGGCAGATCTTTCTGCCCCCGATTGCGGAGATACGATTATTGCTGCGGCCTTAGCCCATATGGATGGTGTCGATGCCGTGATCAGCAACGCCGGTATCATTGCCGCTGGCGCTCTGGTGGACATGACAGCAGATGATTTTGATCGGATTTATTCCATCAATACGCGGGCGACTTGGGCACTGGCAAAAGCCGCTCATTCGTATCTTGCTGCCAGCAAGGGCGCGTTTGTTGCAACAGCCTCCATGTCAGCGACACAGGCGACACCGGGACTAGGCTTTTATTCCTCCAGCAAAGCGGCTTTGCTGATGCTGATCCGCCAACTCGCGCTGGAATGGGGTGGTGATGGCATAAGGTGCAATACCGTTTCCCCCGGACCAACATACACACCAATGACACAGGCCGGCTATGACGACAAAGAGCGCCGCGTTCAGCGTGAATCGATGATCCCACTCGGGAAGCTGGGCATGGCAGAAGATGTCGCTAACGCGATCCTGTTCCTGATTAGCCCCCTAGCCAGCCATGTGACCGGTATAGATGTTCTGGTTGATGGTGGAATGAGCAATAACCTAATGCCCGCGACCGGCGGTGGAACCGGTCAAAAAGCTAGCAATTAACAAAACAAACGGAGAAGATCATGCGCCTCGCACGAGTAACAAAAGACGGAAAAATCGGCCTTGCGGCCAAAACGGGAGACAAAGTCACCCTCGCCTATGGCGCGGATATCGCTGATCTGGATGCTCATATCGCAGCCGGAACGCTGGATACTGCTGGCGCAAAAGCTGCGGCGGGCGAAGCCGTCGATGAAGCGGCTTTGACCTTCCTGCCCCCGCTGGCGAAAGCCGGCAAGGTCATCTGTCTTGGTTTGAACTACGCCGATCACGCCGCCGAGGCAAATTTGGATGTGCCCGATTTTCCAACCATATTTGCTAGATTTTCCTCAAATTTAATCGGCCATGACGCACCGATCTTGAAACCGAAAACCTCCGATCAGCTGGATTATGAAGGCGAGATGGTAGCGGTAATCGGCAAACGGGCAAAAAATGTTCCGGCATCCGAAGCCTTGTCCCATGTCATGGGTTACTCTGTATTCAATGATGGTTCGGTTCGCGATTATCAGCTCAAAACTCCGCAATGGACGGCAGGCAAAAATTTCGACAACACCGGATCATTCGGCCCTTGGCTGGTGACGGCCGACGAACTGCCTGCGGGTGGCGAAGGACTGAAAATCGAAACGCGGCTCAATGGCAATGTCATGCAATCGGCTAGTACTGACCAGATGATCTTCAACGTCGAACAGACGGTAACCCTATTATCGTCCTTTTTGACGCTGGAACCCGGCGATGTGCTGGTGATGGGAACACCTTCGGGAATCGGGCTTGCCCGCACCCCGCCGGTTTTCATGAAGGATGGCGATGTTATCGAGGTAGAGATCGAGAATATTGGCTTGCTGCGCAATCCGATTGCAGCAGAATAAGCTGCGACAAGCGAGCCAGGCAAAGGTGAGGAATGTGATATGACGGCAAAGAGAGCGGGAGCGCTAGGCGTTCATTCGATTGACCATTTTGGTCTGCAGGTACCGGACCTGAATGTAGCCCGGTCCTTTTACAAAGCGTTCGGGCTCGATGTCCGGGATTTGGATGAAGGGCTGGAGCTGTTCACAGTCGGCCATCCACAATGCTGGGGCCGGATCGTGCAAGCGCCAGTCAAGCAACTGCGATATTTGAGCTTTGGTATCTATGCCGATGACGAGGCCGCCATGATCGCCGATCTCGAATCCAAAGGGGCCGTGAAGATTGACGCTTTGCCCGGTGCACCTGCGGGTGGCATATGGATCGAAGGTTTTGACGGCCTGCCCCTCAACATTCGCGTAGCGGAAAAATGTTCGCCTGATGCGAAGACAAAATTTGAGACAATTTCGTCAGCGCCAGGCACTTCGGGAGCAATCTTCAATTCTGCAGCTCCCAAAACGCAACCGCGCAATCTTTCCCATTTTGCTGTTTATACCACCGATGTCATTGCCGCGACGGCATGGTATGAAAAGATGCTGGGGCTCCGCCTCTCCGATGGCAGTGGTCCTGTGGTTGCGTTCCTGCACGGCCCGCATGGTAGCGATCATCATCTACTCGCGCTGGTCGGCTCTACCCATCGCGGGATGCATCATAGCAGTTGGGACGTCGGATCGTTCCAGGAAGTCGGCCTTGGTTCCGCACAGATGTTCCGCGCGGGGTACAAGGAAGGTTGGGGCGTAGGCCGCCATGTACTGGGTGGTAATTACTTCTATTATGCCCGCGATCCATGGGGCAGTTATGCAGAGTTCTCAGCGGACATTGACTATATTCCTGCGGACTGTGAATGGCCTGCTGCCCAACACCCACCGGATGACAGTTTTTACCTTTGGGGGCCTGACGTGCCGCCAGAACTTGTCTCCAACCTTGAACCGGGAGCACCAGAATAATGGCTACATATCTTTTAATGCACGGCGGCGGCATGGGCGGCTGGACTTGGAAGTTCATGCGCGAAATCCTTGAAGCAAAGGGCCATAAAGTTTTCACCCCAACGTTTACCGGCTTTGGGGAACGGGTGCACCTGATTGGCCGAGATGTCGGCAATGAAACGCATGTAGCAGATATCGTCAACGTGCTGCATTATGAGGATTTGAACGACGTCATCCTCGTGGCACACAGTTATTCTGGTACAGTTGCACCGGGCGTACTGGCGCAGGCCGGGGACCGTATACGCCGGGTGATCTATCTGGATGCGATCATCCCTCATGCAGGCGAACGAATTGCTTCCCTGCTCGGTTTTGCGAGTGAAGAAGAAATGGTCGGGCTTGATGCGATGCTCGATGCAGGCGAAGGACCAATTGGTTCTGGTGTCCACGAACAGCAGCGGGCCATGGCCAAGGAACATCCGCATATGATGGACCCGGATCGCGAAAAATGGTTGCTCGATCATCTGTCTGACCAGCCGATGCGCGCTACTTGTTGCGTCATTTCTGTCGGGGCTGAGAGCATCAAGCATCCGGTTGATTATATCGCTGCAAAAAACACCATCATGACAGCCATGCATGATCGCGCTCGCGCTTTGGGTTGGCCGGTTCATGATCATCCTGGCGACCATGCGTTCAATGTGGGTGACCCCGAAGGCGTATGCGAAATCATTGAAAAGATTGTCGGCTGATGGATACTTCCAACCTTTTTTCCGTCAAAGGTCGCGTTGCCCTTGTTACCGGCGGAAGCGCTGGCATTGGCAGAATGATCGCAACCGGTCTCGCCTCTGCAGGTGCGCGCGTTTATATTTGTGCGCGCGGGGCTGAAAAAATTGCCAAGGCCGCAGCCGAAATGGATGGCGACGTCATCGGATTAGCGGCTGATGTTTCTACTGTAGAGGGAATCACTCCGCTGGTTGCCGAAATCGAACGGCGGGAATCCGCTCTTCATATTCTGGTCAACAATGCAGGCACGCTAACAGACGCGCCGATTGATACGTTCAGTGAAAATCAGTGGGATGACGTGATCGACCTCAATCTCAAGACACCCTTTTTCCTGATGCAAAAGCTCCTTCCTCTTCTACGCGCCGGAGCGAGTGCAGAACGCCCGTCAAATGTGATCAATATAGGATCGGTCGGCGCACTAAAAATCGGCCCGCGCGAAGTGTATAGCTATCAGGCATCAAAGGGTGCAATCCACTGGCTCACCAAATCAATAGCCAAGAAGCTGGGGCCGGATCACATCACGGTCAACGCAATTGCTCCAGGCTTTTTTGAAAGCGACATGACAGTCATCACTGACGACAATATGCGCAAAATGGTGGAAGGCATGGTGCCGCGTGGGCGCACCGGCACACCGGAAGATATGGCTGGTGCTGCCATCTATCTGACAAGCCGTGCTGGCGCTTATGTCACCGGCTCCGTCATTCCTGTCGAAGGCGGACTGGCGATTTAAACCCCACGTTCGATAGGTTGCCAATCACCGCAGAGCCTACAAGGATAAAATATGGACTTTAATCTAACAGAAGAACAGACCGCGTTCCGCGACACCGTACACCGCTGGGTTGACGCCGAGCTCCCGAAAGACCTGATGCGCAAGCTAGAGGCCGACGAAGAAAATTACCCATATGAAATCTGGGACAAGCTCAAAGAACAGGGCTTCTTCGGCATTGGCATCCCGGAAGAATATGGTGGGTTAGGCGGCGATGTCGTCATGCAGATGATCTTTGCGCGTGAAATGGCGCGGACAGCAGGCGGTTTGCTCTGGGTTTGGGGCCTCACTTCCTTTGGCGGCGCCAAGACACTGGCGACGGCGGGCTCCGACGAGCAGCGCAAAAAATGGCTCCCTAAAATGGCAGCGGGTGAACTCCGCGTTTCCCTCTCTATGACCGAACCCGATGGTGGTACGGATGTGCTGGGCGCGATGAAAACCTATGCCGACAAAGTCGACGGCGGGTGGAAAATCAATGGGGCAAAGATGTGGACAACGGCGGCCCGCGCCGCTGACCGGTTGCTGGTTCTCTGTCGATCCGACCGCAATGCCGAGAAAAAGCATCATGGTCTGACAGCCTTTTTTGTCGATGCCAAATCGCCTGGAATTACCGCCACGCTCCTACCCAAACTAGGCATGCGCGCGATGGGTAGTTGTTCGGTTACCTATGATGATGTTTTTGTTCCTGATGAAGATGTGCTGGGCGAACCACACAAAGCGTGGAGCGCAATGCTGCCGAGCCTCAATAATGAACGCATCATGGTCGGCGCGCAGTGCCTTGGGGCAATTGACGGCGTACTGGAAGATGCGCTCGATTATATGAAACAGCGCAAGGCCTTCGGAAAAATCATTGGAGAATTCCAGATACTCCAGCATTATATTGCCGATATCGCAACGTCGCAAAAGCTTGTTGAATTATTGCTCTACAATGTCGCCTGGATGCAGGCGCAGGGCATGCCGTGCGGCAATGAAGCGAATATGCTCAAGATGGTCGCAACGGAGCGCGCAGTTGAAGCGGCGGACCTTGGCATCCAGATATTGGGCGGCATGGGCTATTCAGCCGAAACCGACATGCAGCGGTACTGGCGCGATCACCGTATTCTTCGCATGACACCAATTTCCAATGAGATGGTCCGTAACAGCATTGCGGAGAATCTTGGTCTGCCGAGGTCATTCTGATGAGTGGAGCCGATTTTCCCCCTGCCCCCGACGTCGCTGGAACATCACTGGACGGCACTAAGATATTCACGATCACTGCCGAAGAAAATGCCGATCTTTGCCGCTCGACCGGTGTTGAACCGGCTATAGATGGCAGCGCACACCCGATCTATTACTACATCGCAACCCAGGTTGCGATGGGCAAAACGGTCGCCGGTGTCTGTGAAACCTGTGAATTTGATGTAGATGATGGCCCCATGATGGGCTCATCCGGCGTCAAATTCTCCGAGCCGCTGATGGTCGGGCAAAGCTATAAGGTCACCGGCGAGATACTCAGCTTGGTCCGCAAGCAAAGCCGCAAATTAGGCGTAATGGACGTTCTCACCTATCGTCTGCGCCTTCACAAGGAAGCGGATGGCAGTTGCATACTCGAAACTGATAATGTCTGGGTTCTCCCGCGCAAGGAGCTAGCCGCATGAGTTACAATGTTGGAGACGAACTGCCGCCGTTCGTGATTGAAAACGTCAGCCCCCAGGCGATGAAACAATGGGCTATATTTCTGGCCGACCCCAATCCAATCCATCTGGATGTGGAGGTCGTTAAGGCAAAAGGCCTTGGCGATAAGGTGATTAATCAGGGACCGGCCAATGTCGCCTATATGATGAATATGCTGATGGCCGCCTTCCCCGGTTGCAGAATTGAGGCCATGGATTCCCGCTTTCTTGACAACGTCTATGGTGAAGACAAGGTCGTTGCGTCCGGCAAAATTACCGCGATTGAAGACGATAGAATTTCCTGCGAATTTACCCTCGACGTCGAAGGACGCGGAACGGTGAATAGCGGCACGGCAACCGTAATTATTTAAATTTAAGGAGTTTAATTATGCCTAGTGGTCCTTTCGCACATGTGTGCATGGTCGTACGCGATCTTGATAAAGCAATCGAAGACTGGACAAAGATCTTGCGCGTGCTTGATCCCCAGAGTCTGGAAAAGCGGATCGTTAAATATGACGAATTTTCCAGCGGCGATGATGCCGGGATGAAATGGGCGACCTTCGTCAATGAATATTCGACTGAAATACAGTTCATTCAGCCAGCGCCCGGAACGCCGATGGGCCGCCGCCTCGATAAAGTTGGCGAACATGTCCATCATCTGTGCTTCTCCACCGATGATGTCCCCGGTGCTATGGCCAAATTGAAAGCAGAAGGCATCGATCTGCCCGGTGATGGCGAGACATTTAACGACCCCGACATGACTTGGCAGAAATGGAGCTGGGTTGGCGCAAAAAGCACACATGGCTGCCTGATCGAAGTTGCGTCACCTTATGAAAGCAGGAATGACGGAAATTGGCATCATGCTCCGAACAAGTTTGCCTATAAGGGCCCGGGCGAACATCCGAGCCATGCAGAAGTAGCGCCCATCAAAGCGGCATAATTTGTCGCCGACGAAAATCCGTTTGCAAGGGGACGGGCTGGAGCTTGCCGGAAGCGCTTATGGCGATCCGGCTGCTCCGCCCGTCCTTTTCTTTCATGGCGGCGGCCAGAGCCGCAACGCCTGGCTCGGTTCGGCCAAAAAAGTGGCCGAAGCTGGCTTTTACGGCATCAGTTTTGATCTGCGCGGCCATGGCGATAGCGATTGGGCTTCCGATGGTGATTATCTGCTTGATGCTTTCGGCCGTGACGTGGAGCGGCTACTCTACCTGTTTGACCGTCCGGTCACATTGGTCGGAGCATCCCGTGGCGGCCAAGCAGCTCTGGTTGGCGGGTCACGTCACCCCGACCGGGTTCGCCTGATCATGCTTGCCGATGTCGCCCCGCTGATGCGCGATGATGGCGTGGGCGGCATTCGCGCTTTTTTTGAAGAAGGACAAACCGGCTTTGCATCGCTGGACGACGCGGCAGATTCGCTGGCCCGGAATCTGCATCAGCCCCGTATGGCGGATGCCAGTAAACTGGCGCGATCCATGCGGCAGGACGACACAGGCCGTTGGCACTGGCATTGGGATCCGGCCACAGGTAAGCGGGAATTTCTCCATCCACCAAGCGAGGGTGAAAGCATTTTGGCGGCGGCTACACGCCTGCAGTCACCGACGGTTCTGGTCCGTGCAGAACTCAGCCACTTGCTGACCGACGAAGGCGTTGCGACTTTCCAGCGACTGGCTCCCCAACTTGAAGTGGTGACAGCGCCCGGTGTCGGCCATATGTTCACGGCAGACCGCAATGATGACTTTGCAGCGCAATTGCTGGAAGTACTTACACGCACGCCGGAAAGGATGTTTTCATGACTCGCAAAGCCGCATTTGTTGTCGGTGCCACTGGCGGACTCGGCCATGCCGCTTGTCACGCACTGGCGCGTGATTGGGATGGTGTTGCGATTGGCTATCGTTCCAGCTCCGACAAGGCAAAGGCAATAGCGGCAGAATTGCCCAAGACATGTGAAACCCTGCCCGTTCATTGCGATCTCGCTGACACAGCTTCGATCACTGCATCAATAGCGCAAGCACGCGATCATTTTGGCGGACTCGGCACAGTGGTATTCGCTTCCGGCGTCGCGATTGAACAGCCATTTGTTAGCAAAATCAGCGAAGACCAATGGCGCGAGGTCATCGAGACCGAATTAATTGGTTTAACGCGCGTTGTTTCAACAACGCTTCCGATTTTCCGAGAGCAGCAATTTGGAAATTTCGTGATTGTCGTTTCCGTCGCCAACTATAGTTTCCCGCCGGGAGATGCTTTGTCATCGGTCCCCAAAGCCGGGATGGAGGCTCTCGGCCGAGCGATTGCGAAGGAAGAAGGAAAATTCGGTGTCCGCGCCAACATGGTCGCGCCGGGCATCATTGATGCAGGGTTGGGCAGCCATTTTCTGGAAACCCTTTATTCACCTGACATCTGGGAAAGCCAGAAAAAAAATGTTGCTCTCCGCCGCTTCGGCACGGGCGAGGAAATAGCAGAGGCCATCGCATTTCTGGCCTCGGACCGTGCGCGCTATATAACCGGACAGACGTTGATCGTCGATGGTGGATTCAGCCTCTAGAATAAAAAAAGGGGAGACCAAACGCCTCCCCTTTCTCATCAGAATAAGTGACAATCCTATTTATAGGGATCAACTGGCTGAGGTGCTTCCATCACTTCCAGATCGATGAGCATGGAAAGAACGTCCGATATCGAATAGATATGGACGATCTTGTCGCCGTCAAATTTGATCCAGCTGAACCACAGCACGTCTAGCTGATTGCCGGTTGGCTGTACGCCCATGTACGGACCGCCTGTGTGCTTGCCATGGTGATGGCACAAAACACAGATTTCATCGTCGCCTTTACCCCAAGCCTTTAGCGTGCGGTACACGCTGGGCGGGAAAGTGTCGAAAAGTGCGCGGGGTGACGTATTCCATTCTTCGAACGTTCCCAGATCGGGGCGGTTCGGATTGTCATAGGTCATCTTCTCCGTGTCCATGAATTCATCAAAACCCGTCCAGTCACCGACATTAAGCTTGTTGTGCAGGTCCATCCATTGATTGACCATGAAGGTTTGACGTTCTGTCAAACCATCGCAGATTTCCGCGCGTTTTTCAGGTGAAAGTTTAAAATCTTCAAGGGTAAAAGGTGGAATACGGCCAGCCATATATAATCTCCATTTGGATACCGCATTTCGCGACATCGAGGTTTAAAGCGACCGCTTTCCATGACTTGGAGCGGCCTCTGATTGGTAGCCCTTTTCCAGTCAGTCCCCTTCGGTGCAACCTACCAATGGGAAGGAACCATCTTTGTGTAAACAATTAGGTATGGATCAGAAATGGGGATTGGAGAAGGGTGTAGATATGACGCTTTCCTTGCAGGAAATATCAGATCGATTTGAAATCCAGGATCTGCTGGTGGGCTATTGCTACGCAGTGGACGACAAAGATTTTGATGCGTTAGACCAATTTTTTACCGAAGATGCAGTGATCGACTATAGCGAGATGGTCGGAGTGAAGGGTTCGCTTACAGAGATTAAGGAATTCCTGCGGACCAGTCTTCAGCCGATTCCGATGGCCCAACACGCGGTGATGACGACCCAATATAAATTCGATGGTGACAATTGCGAAACGCGAACCGTCTGCCACAATCCTATGGTTGTGCCCGGCGATAACGGCGAGCCCCAGACGATTTTCTTTGGCCTTTGGTACATTCACAAATTCCGGAGAACAATCGATGGCTGGCGCATTTTCAGTCTCTACGAGAAGAAATGCTATAACCATAATCTGCCTGACTATATCAAAGAGCAGACCACATGAGCGCCCAAGACATTGCGGCCCAGACAATGGGTGAACCGATCAATCCTTGGATGATGGAAACAGGCAGCTTCTGGATATGGGGTGTACTTCTGGCACTGGCGCTGGTGTGGACAGTAAAAGACAAGCGACTGCCACTGTTCGGCCTTGTGCTGATTGCAGCGACAAGCGGCTTCTGGCAAGAATTTTTTGGCGACTGGGGTGCCTATGTGGCGTGGAACCCGGCTTTCGCACGCCTACCCTTTTGGGGTGAGATGGCCTACACCACTCCCGTCAAACCGCTGTTCATTCCCTTCAGTTGGGGCTGGTGGTTCGCCATTTCTATTCCGCTGCTCACTTCGCTCGTTATGTGGCTCAAGCGCAAATTTCCGACCCGGTCGGTAAGAGTACTGGCTATGCTGACGGCATTTCCATTGTTCCTCGCCTATCAGATATATGTCGAGGGTAGTTCGGTCGCGAATGGCTGGTGGACTTATGACTCAGTCGTCGGCCCCGCATTGGAAAGCGAAAATGGCAGCCTGCCACTGATTTTCCCATTGCTGATCGGGATTTGGGCAGGTTGGTTTGTTGGCATTCTAGCGGACCGTGATTCGGACGGCTTGATGTCCCACGAGAAGCGCGCTGGAGTCGCTTCCAAACCGACCGGTTGGCGGCGCGAATGGACCCGCTTGTGGAGTATGATTGCCGTCTTTCAGATAAGCTTTTTTGTCGTCAATATCGGCCCGGCGATGATCGGCCGCGCCCTGTTTGGAGGGCCCAGCCTTCTTGTTCCCTGAAAACTCTTACTCTGGAAATAATAGCTCATGATAATTCTCAACCGGTTGCTTGCGCTATTGCTTCTGCTGCTTGGACTAGGCCTTCTGTGGGTTGGCGGGCAGTTGCTGTTCGCTGGCGGTTCACCTTATTATCTGTTCTCAGGGCTTGCGCTAGCAGTGGTCTCATGGCTTCTCTGGAGACAATCAGCGAAAGCGCTGACTTTGTTCGGCCTGTTATGGGCAATTACCTTTTTTTGGGCGTTATGGGAATCGGGCCTTTCCTTCTGGCCGCTACTCGGGCGGCTCGGATTGCTAACCGGCATAGGCGTGTGGCTGCTGACGCCATGGGTCCGGCGTTCGCTTGGAACAAAGCCGCACTCGGCGATTACGCTTTCGCTTCTAGGCTTACTACTGGTCTGCACAATCGGCGGGACGGGTTGGATATTTTGGAATGACCGCATTACAGGTGGTGATGATCTGGCCTTAATGGCAGACGGACCCGCCCAGGCCCGTGACGGCGAATGGCACCATTACGGCAATTTCCAGGCTGGACGCCGCTATTCCCCGCTGGCCCAGATAACGGCAGCCAATGTGGGCGCGCTGGCCGAAAGCTGGACCTTTTCGCTGGGCAAAGAACCGAACGGGGAAGCTGCCCCCTTTCAGGCAACACCGCTCAAGATTGGTGAGAAACTCTATTTTTGCACCGGATATAATGACATTATCGCCCTCGATGCCGAAACAGGCGCGCAGGTTTGGCGCTATATTGCGAATGCCGACACGACAGGGATTTTCGGACAGACCTGCCGCGGCGTGAGCTATTACCGCGTACCAGAAGGATCTGCCGAAACTCATTGCTCGGAACGGATTTATACAGCCACCATCGATAGCCGATTGATCGCGGTCGATGCTGCAGATGGTCAGGTCTGCGCAAATTTCGGCAAGGCTGGCATTGTCGATCTGCTGAAAGGTATGAGCGACGCGCCCAAGGGCTATTATCATGTGTCCTCGCCTCCCACGATCATCGCAGGCAAGCTCGTTATCGGTGGCTGGGTAACCGATGGACAGACGGTAGGAGAACCGTCAGGCGTGATCCGCGCTTTCGATGCGGTCACGGGAGACCTCGCATGGGCATGGGACATGGGTCAGCCCGACCGGTTGGGCGAACCGGGTCCCGGAGAAACATACACTCCCGGAACACCCAATAGCTGGAGCGTGATGAGCGCAGACGAAAAACTCGGTCTGGTCTATGTACCTATGGGAAATGCAACCCCTGATTATACCGGCACGCACCGCACACCCGAGATGGAGAAATATTCAAGCGGCGTAGTCGCGCTCGATGCCGAAACCGGCAGGCCTAGGTGGAATTTTCAGATCACGCATCACGATGTTTGGGATTATGATGTTCCGGCTCAACCAGTATTGCTCGACTTGGCCGATGGCCGCCCGGCACTGCTGCAACCGACCAAGCGCGGCGAGCTATTCATGCTTGACCGGCGCACCGGCAAGCCGATTGCAGAGGTTGTCGAACGCAAGGTTGCGGTGAGCAAAGTCGAAGGCACCCTGTCCTCACCAACCCAGCCATTTTCGGTTGGCTTGCCGAACTTTACTGGCCCGCGCCCGAACGAAAAAACCATGTGGGGCATGGCCATGCTTGATCAGGCATGGTGTCGCCTCAAATTCAAACAAGCGCGCTTCGACGGCTCGATGACACCACTCGAAGCAGACAATCCGTCGATCATGTGGCCGGGAACTTTGGGGGGTAATAATTGGGGTAGCATAGCAGTCGATCCCGAAAGCCGAATCGCTTTCGTGAATTCCAGCCATGTGATCAACTATAACAAGTTGATTCCGCGCAACGAGGCCGACAAAATGGGGCTGAAACCGGTTGCAAAACCGAGCTTCGAAAATGTTGCCGGACCAGTTGCTCAGGCTGGCACACCCTATGCGGCATCCGTTGCACCGTTTCTCTCTCCGCTGGTCGCACCGTGCACTCAGCCGCCTTATGGTCTGGTTAGCGCGGTGGATCTCAACACCGGGAAACTTTTGTGGCAGAAACCATTCGGAACCGCACGGGATAGCGGCCCGCTCTTACTCAGCACTGGGCTACCCATCCCGATGGGTGTTCCCAATATCGGCGGCGCGGTGATTACAGGGTCAGGACTGGCGTTCATCGGCGCGACTCAGGAACATATGATCCGTGCTTATGACATCAAGACGGGCAAGGAATTATGGAAGGGCAGATTGCCCGCGGGCGGCAATGCCACCCCGATGACCTATTGGTCGGAAAAGTCCGGACGGCAATTTGTGGTAATCGCCGCGGGTGGTCATGGCGGTATCCTGTCGGGTTATAGCGACAAGCTGATCGCCTATGCATTGCCAATATCAAACGGGAAATGAGGATATAATATCATGAGCTATATAGCCGTTGTAACAGGAGCGACACGAGGACTCGGCAGGGGCATTGCGCGCGGATTGGGATCAAAAGGAGCAACCGTCGGCGTAACGGGACGAGATATCAAAGCATTGGCCGACGTCTGCGCTGAAATAGAAGCGCAAGGCGGCAAAGCGCTGGCAATCGTCTGTGACCACAAGGATGACGCACAGGTAGAAGCCGCCTTTGCGCAGGTAAAGCGGCTTCTGGGCGGGATAGATATTCTCGTCAACAATGCAGCAGCCGTTTATGGTGAAGACCTCATGGTACCTGGCCCCTTCTGGGAAAAGCCGCTCAGGCTAGCTGAAATGATCGATGTGGGCCTGCGTTCCAACTATGTTGCTGCTTGGCATGCAGCGCCAATAATGGCAGCAGCGGGCAAGGGGCTGATTGCCAGCATATCCTTTTATGGCGCAATATCCTATTTCCACGGCGCAGCCTATGGCGCGGCCAAGGCCGGGACCGATAAAATGATGGCCGACATGGCTGTCGATCTTGCCCCTCACGGCGTCGCCGCCATTTCCTATTGGCCCGGCTTCATTCTGACCGATGCGGTAAAAGCGATGCCGCCGGAGATGATCCCGGAAGACCTGCGCGCTATGTTGCCGCACTGGGAAACGCCCGAATTTTCCGGCTTGGTGATTGACGCATTATACCGAGATAAGAAGCTGATGGAGATGAGCGGACAGACCCTTATCGGAGCCGAATTGGCCGAGCGTTACGGCATAGTCGATCTAGACGGAAAACAACCAATGTCCTATCGTGCCTCCATGGGCGCGCCGCACATACCCTTCACTCCAGCAGCGGGATAAAAGTCATGATCGAAGCGGTTCTCGTTGTTCTCACCAAAGCACATCCCGGCCGTGAAGATGACCTGGATGACTGGTACAGCAATATTCATGTCCGTGACGCCTTGCGCTTTCGTGGTTCAATCGCCGCCCAGCGTTTTAGCCGCAGCGCCCATCAGCCGATGGATTTACCCGAAGCTTTCGATTGGCAATGTCTGGCTCTATATGATGTTTTCGATGCTGAGCGCTTTTCCCGCGAGCATTGGGATAACGCGCTGACCAGCCGGATGATGGTCACCAATGCTATTGATGATAGCGTGTTGGAAGATTATCATTATTACCCTCTGGCCTTCCGCGACAATGATCCCGAAACCCCTCATATTGGCGGGATCGTGCTCGAGCAGATGAATGCCGTGCCGGGACAGGAACAGGAGTTTCGCGAATGGTATACCGATAGCTATTTGCCGCAAGCAGCCAGACGCCCCGGCATACAATCTGCAGGATTCGCTATGTTTCGCACATACGGCCAGATGATCCCGACGACCCCGTCCCATAATTATGTCGGTATATACAAGGTGAATGACGCCAATGCGTGGCGGGCATGGCAAGATGCGCCACTACTCGCCGATGCGCCTAATGTCGAGAAAGCCTCTGTGCGCGTAACACATTGGGAGCATTTGACCGACAAGCTGACCAAAGACGCGGTCCAAAACCCTACATCTGAGGGGCTGGCCGCCGAAGAACAGGCAAGGCTGCGCATGGGAGACAAGGTGCTGACCGGCGGAGCGGAAAAACTCGGCGCGGCTTGAGACTAACGCATATTTACTTCAGCCAGAGGTAATGCCATTATCGGCAGTATAACATGCCCCGTGAACCGAACGCGCACGGTCGGACGCCAGGAAGATCAGCGGTTCGACAATGTCTTCTGGCTGCGACGGCGGACGAATGCCGATGTAGCGCGCGATCAGGCTTTGATCTGCGTCCTCAGGAAATTCCAAATTCTGGACCATTTCTGTCATCATTCCACCGGGAGCGAGAGCATTGATGCGCACGGGTTCATGCATGAATTCCATCGCCAGAGATTTCGTCAGGCTGAGCAGCGCCGCCTTGGTTGCCGCATAAGGCGCAGTATATGCCTGTCCTATGAAAGCCGCCGTCGAAACGACATTGATGACATTACCCTTGGCTTCAATCAAATGCGGCATGGCGGATTGAATCATGAAGAAGGCTCCATTGACATTCGCCGAAAATAATCGGTTCCAATCATCCGGGGTAACATCGGCCAGCGCATGAAACCGCAAGATACCAGCTACATTGCAAAGCACATCCAGGCTACCGAAGGCATCGACCGCGCTAGCCACGGCTTTCGCACAATTGATCGGATCACCCAAATCGCCCGAATAGGTAACAGCCTCGCCGCCCGCTTCAGTGATGCTCGCTGCCGTTTCTGCAACACCGTCGCTGTTCAGATCGACCAAGCATAGTTTCGCGCCTTCAGCCGCGAAACGCAGGCTTGCCGCGCGTCCAAGGCCAGAAGCCGTTCCGGTCACAAGAACGGTTTTGCCTGCAAATTCACCCTTGCTCATGTTCAATCCTTCGCGTTTGCTGAAACAACTGGCGTAATCGCCTCATATAAGTGAATGGCCATATCCTCCATCGAGAACGCCTCGCTCATATACATTTGGCCAGTTTCAACGGTTGCCGTTAGCCGTTCGACGGCTGCAGCCGGATCATCCGTTTCCATCGTGTAAATCGCCATATAGCGCTGCTGCGGTGCGCCCTCTGCCTCCGCATCCGCCAAACGAAAACGCTGCGCAGAAACGAAGCCCTCAACTGCAGTGACATCAGCCAGATGCTGATTGCTGTACCAGTCATTATATTCATCTTCACGGCCAGCAACCGGATTGCTGAGAACGACATAGGCAAATTGCGGCATGGATAATCCTTTAGATAAATTTCGGTAACGGACTACCAAACCAGCGGCAGAGTAACCGGTTGAATCATACCCAGATGATATTCGATCTGGTGATCGGGCTTGACGGAAAACTCGGGAATTCGGTTCACAAATTCCTCGATGGCGATCCGCATCTCACGCTTGGCAAGATGCATGCCCACGCACATATGCGGGCCAAACCCCCAAGAAAGAAGTCTTGGTTTCCGGTCAAAGCTAACCTGCTCTGGATTAGGAAATTCCTCAGGATCGCGGCCGGCCAGTGTAGTGGACATCATCACTTTGTCACCAGGCATCATTTTCACACCGCCAAATTCAGTTTCTTTTGTGCAAGTGCGGAAAGTTGAGACAGCGGCATAGGCGCGCATCATTTCATCAATCGCATTTGGAATCAGCTTTGGGTTATCCTTCAGCCGTTTCTGGTCTTGCGGATTGCGGGCCAAATGGAGGAATTGATGCCCCATGTTTGTGGAAACCGTGTCCAGTCCGCCAATAAACAAATTGAAGGAAAATCCAACAAGCTCATCCTCGGTCAGTTTACGCCCGTCAATCTCCACACCCAACGCGTAACTGATAACATCGTCGCGCGGATTTTTACGGCGGTCTTCGATCTGTTCCCGCAAAAATCCGACTACATTGCGGGTGGCTTCTGCGATCTTCCACATGTCCATTTCATGCAGCAGGCCATATTCCCACTCCAAAAATTGCTTGGTGTTGCTCAATGGAAAATCCATCAGCTCAAGGAATACCTTGATTGGAAATTCGAAGGCGAAATCTTCCATAAATTCGCACGAGCCTTTCTCGCGAAAACTCTCTACATATTCCGCTGCATAGCTGCGTATCTTTTCATCAAGCTTTGCCATCGCCTTTGGCGTGAACAACGGATTGATAAAGGCACGATATTTGGCATGCTCTGGCGGGTCAATCTCCACCGGCGTATTAATCCAAGTGTCACCCGCAAGCTTGGAGAAAGGAGAAAAGTCCTTGCTGGAGAAGGTGTCCGTATCCAAATAGATTTTCCGCAAGTCTTCGGCGCGCCGCACTACCCATGCAGGGGAGCCGCCGGGATATGCATGAGGCGCATAGAAAATATCGGGACCTTCATGGACCTCAGCAGCCCAATCACCAAAAGGATCTTCCGGCGTTGTCATCCCGAAAACATAAGGGAAAGGGCGAACCAAAGACGGCGGAACATGCTCCGGTATTGTCGGTTTAGGAAATTCTATCTGCATCGCACTTCTCCGTCTAAAATCTAGTGGCTCTTAGAGCTTCCATCTGATCGGGCCGATATATTGCCTGATCTAGGATCAACCCGAACCTAATAATGCAGTTGACTATTCCTTTACATCATTTCTAACAAGTAGGATGAATTTCAAAGGGTAAGTATGGAAAATAAGACTATTGAGAAAAACCGCGATGTTCAGCCCGAGGAATATGCGGATTTACGCAAGGCCCTCACCCTCATTTCGGGAAAGTGGAAGCTTGAAATTCTCTGGCTATTATATCATCGTACTCACCGATTCGGCGAACTGCTGCGGACGATCGACGGTGTGACACAGCATATGCTCACCAAGCAGTTGCGCGAGCTGGAGGCCAATGGCCTAGTGACACGCACCGTTTATGCTGAAGTCCCGCCTCGCGTCGAATACAGCATGACTGACGCAACCAAAGCGCTGGAGCCGACGATACAAGCGCTGATGACATGGTGGCAACAATTTGGCCGAAGCGCACAAAAGAACAGTCAGCCTAAAAGCTGATCCACCGACTTACCAGCGACGCCGATATTGCACAGCCCGCCGCCGCGCTCGCAATTGTGCCTCGCGCATTTCACGCGTGACGTCCAGCGTGTCTGGAGGCAACTGCGAACGCAAATCGGCCAGATCAACCAGCCGCAAGCTAGGCGTTGGTCCGCTGCTCGCTTCTGTCCAGCGCAGCATGATCGCGCCTTCGCTGTTGCCGCCGGTGTCGAGCCAATTGGGCACTCCAGGATCATCCAGCGCGATCACTGCTCGGAATTTGCCGTCGGCATCAATTTGCGCCTGCCCGCCATTAAGGCTCGATTGGCGGTTCATCCAGTCGACACTGTTCCACAGCATATCCGATAGCTGGACATTCCAATAGCGAGCCGTTTCGGGCAGCTCGGTTTCCAGCAATAGCACCTTTCCCGGTTCCAGCCGGAACAGTCCCTGATAATAATGCTGGCCCTGCACGCCGCCCTTTCCAGCCCAGTCATCATGCTCGAGCGCGTTCCACAGACCTTTGTCCCGCTGCGCCTTGATGAACCCCATTGCCATTCCGGAAAGCCGCTTTGGATAGCCGGCAAGCGCCGTCAGCCTTTCGGCAATCTCCTCGACTGACCAACAGCGTGGCAAGTGCGACTTGTCGGTCCGTTCAATTGCGATGCGGGCTTCGCGTCCATGGCCCCAATCATAGCTTGCCTGCCGCAGCGAAAGCGAGCGCGCGGCAGGATCAAGCCGTTGCCAATCTCCTTCCCAGCCTACCGGTTTTTCAGAGCTAAGCAGCAAAGAAAACCGGCCTTCATCATCCAGTGACAGCACGTCAAAATCTAACGTGCCGAGAGACGGTCCCAGCTCGTCCATCACGCCCAAGCCGCCAGCTGTGATGTCCATGAGAAGAAACAGTCCATCACCGCGTTCGCCGGTCAACAGATAGGAGCCGCTGCCCTCGATTGAGGCGGTGCCGTAAATGAAATCGGGATTGGTCCCGATACAATTCAGATGCGTGTTCACAGCGGGTACGAAATCGGGCAGATCGGGATCAGCAAATGCGGTGAACCAACCCGAAGCCAGCGTCATCCAGAACAGACGTTCTGCTTCTGCGGCAGCTTGCGGGTCATTGGGATTGGCGAGCAGCTTCAGCAACTCGGACGTATCGCCGAAGCGGGCAATGCGTTCTTCCCAGCCGCTCACAGATAATCGCCGTAAGCATGGATATAATCGGCGTAGACGCTTTCCACCTGTTCCCGGGTCAGCCCATAATCCGCCAGTTCATATTTATGCTGGCCATGCTTGTCCGCCGGGTTGGCATCCCACCAGCCCTGCACGGCACGCTCGGTCTCGGGGGTGAAATCCATATCGGCATGGGCATAGATACTGCGCACCGCAGTCACCGGATCGGCGACGATATCCTTGAACCGCAGATCATGCACTTGTATCTGCGGATTTGCCTTGCGCCATGCCATTGATGCCACCTGACCATCATGCCATAAATGCATTAGTTCCTGCCCCAACGCAGCGCGATCAATCTGAGCAAAACTCACGCAGCGGATGACCTCGATCAGGCGTGAGATCGAAGCCATCACCGTCACCGGATCACGGTGCGGCTGCACCAGCACGGCATCAGGATAGACAGACATAAGTTCAGGCAGGTGAAAAGCATGTTCCTGAACCTTCAGTACCCATCGCTTGCGCGGATTTTTCCATGCCAGATGCTGCAACCACATCTTGTGGACCTGATAACCGAAGCTCGTATCGGCGTCGCGATACCAGCTATAATAGTCTGGAAGGCGAAATAGCATTGTCGGGTTGATGCCCTGAAACGCAGTCTCTAATATCATACCACATTCCTGCGGGATGCGCGCGCCAATGGGGTGCGCTTTCAGAACATCCGCCCATGCGCCAGTAAAATTCTCTGCGACATAAGCGTCAAAGCCGTCCGCGCGCGGATCGCTATCAAAACTGTCGACCTCTGGCGGTGGCGACGGCGCGGCAACCTCCCATTGCAACGGTGTGCGCACCTGCGGGTCCGCCCCGATGAGTGCTTGGAGAATGGAGGTACCGCAGCGTGGCAGGCCCAGAATGAAGACCGGCCGGTCAATCACCACCTCCGCAATTTCGGGATGCGCCTTCCTGTCGGCTGCTATTGTCGCCAACCGCGCCAGATTGTCCTCAAATTGAACGAGCGCCCGCGCACGGCCATCTGCCGAAAGCCCGCTCTCTTGCCCCAATGCTGACAACGCCGCTGTTAATCCCGGCAAAGTGCCAGCCGCCAGATCATCGGATAAACCGGCGGCCGCTAGCATCGCTTCGGCGGTTGGAATTGCAGTCACCACAAACTCTCCCTCTTTTCCTGAGCATTGCCAGACTACATGTGTATGAAATGGTCGTCGCCCACCTGTCACTGGATAGGCCCTCTCGGCTCTGCAACGGGCCAATCGCTGGTGGTGAAGGACAGCACGCTGACTTGCTGAAAGGCCATTGATGAATGTATGAAATCTATGATTATATTATTGTCGGCGCAGGTTCATCTGGCTGCGTATTGGCCAACCGGCTGTCGGCCGATCCGCAAACGCGCGTGTTGCTGATCGAAAGCGGGCCGGATGACAAAAGCCCGCTTATTAAAATGCCGCGCGGCATCGGCAAATTGCTCACACCGGGAAACGAGCATGTTTACGCCTACCCCGTCACCCCGGCTGGCAATCAACCGGAAGAGGTCTGGTTGAAGGGCCGTGCGATTGGTGGTTCCAGTTCGATCAACGGCATGGTCTATATGCGGGGCAGCCCTCAGGACTATGATGATTGGGAGAAAGACGGTTGCACCGGTTGGGGCTGGGACAAGATCGGCGAGCATTATGTCGATCTGGAAGACCATGTACTGGGTGATGACGAATGGCGCGGAACGGGTGGTCCGTTGCGCATTTCCCGTCAACCATCGGGAAACCCTTTGTGCGCCGCAGTGCTCAATGCAGCGAACGAACTTGGCGTGCCAACCGTTGAAGATGTAAATCACGTCGATGTGGTGTCCGATCAGGGCGTAGGCTATCAGACTCTGACCACGCACAAAGGGATGCGTTTTTCCGCTGCACGGGCTTTTCTGGACCCGGTGCGGGCGCGTCCCAATCTGGATATTTTAACCGGTCAGCGTGTCGAAAAGCTTTTGTTTGAGGGCACCCGCGTCAAGGGTGTCCAACTGGCCGACCGCATGGTCCAGTGCCGCGGTGAAATAATCCTGAGCGCGGGCGCGGTGGAATCTCCCAAGCTGCTCGAATTATCAGGCATTGGTGATGGCGAGCGATTGCAAGCCCTTGGTATCGAAACGCTCGTACACAGCCCGCTGGTGGGTGAAAATTTACGTGAACATCGCTATGTCGCGATCGACTGGCGGGTTAAGGGAGGCAGTTCCAATCAAAATTTACAGGGACTGCCACTGATCGCCTCAGTGCTGCGCTATTTGCTATTTAAATCTGGGCCGATGACGGATGCTGCGCATGAAGTGGGCGGTTTTATCAAAACACACCCGGAGCTTTCGCGGCCAGATGCCCAAATTGGTTCAATGCTCGTCACCATGTCGCTCGGCAAAAACGGCGCGCCCGTTCTCGACAGCTTCCCGGGAATGCGCATTCTCGGTTATTTCACGCGACCCGAAAGTCGTGGCTGGACCCATATCACCTCCCGTGACGCAGATACACCGCCGGACATCAATGCCAACCATTTTGCCGAGAGCATTGACCGTAATACCGCTGTTGATTTGTTCAAATGGATCAGGCGTCTAGGCCAGCAAAATGCTCTTGCGCCGTGGATAGTTGAGGAAACCGAAAGAAGTACAGTTTTCCAGAGTGATGAAGACATTGCTGCCAATTTGTTAAATCTGGGTGGCACCAGCTTTCACATTGCCGGCACAGCGGCAATGGGGGCGGACCCAGATAGCGTTTTAGACCCGCAATTGCGGGTGCGCGGCGTGGAAGGGCTTCGCGTCTGCGATACGTCGATCATGCCGACGCTCGTTTCCGGCAATACAAACGCGCCCGCCATGGCGATCGCCATGAATGCGGCAGACATCATTCTTTCAGCAAAGGGCAATATATGACCACATCCTTTACACAAATCGACCATCTTTACATCAACGGAGAGCGAATCGCTCCTCAAGGCGGCACCGAAGCTGTCATCAACCCGGCAACGGAATCCGTAATCGGCCATGCGCCAGTGGCAAGCAGCCCGCAAGTGGATGCCGCAATCGCCGCAGCGCGTGAAGCCTTTGATAATGGACCTTGGCCAAACATGTCGATGGACGAACGCGCAGCAATCATGGACCGCATGGTAGACGCACTGGTTGCGCGGCAAGAGGATATCGTCGCTCTCATCGTTGCGGAGGTCGGCTGCGCCCAAGGCATAACGCGCATGATGCAGGTAATGAATCCGATCAATCATTTGCGTTCAACGATCAAATATGCCCGCCGTGAAGAAGAAAGTGAGCGACTGCCGCTCGACATCACACCCAATATGTTTGCGCCAGACGGACCGAAAAATATCGGTGGCACAACGGTTGTACGCGAGCCCTTTGGCGTCGTGAGCGCTATTACCGGCTATAATTTCCCTTTCCTGCTCAACCTTGCAAAAATTGGTCCAGCGCTGATGGCGGGATGCACGATGATATTGAAACCCTCTCCGTTCACGCCCTATTCGGCGCTGTTGTTCGGCGAGATTGCGGACGAAATCGGCTTGCCCCAAGGGGTGCTCAACATTGTCACGGGCGGTATTGAAGAGGGGCAATTGCTGTGCACGGATGAACGCGTCGACATGGTGACCTTCACCGGCTCCGAAGCGGTCGGCGCGACGATCATGGCACAGGCTGCTCCCACGCTCAAAAAAGTGCATCTTGAACTGGGTGGAAAATCAGCAATGATTGTCCGCGAGGATGCCGATGTGCAGCGTGCTGCGGCGATGGCCGTGGGTTTTCTCTCGGTCAATGCTGGCCAAGGCTGCGCAATCCCGACGCGCCTGCTCGTCCATAACAGCATCCGGCCCGCCTTTGTCGCGACGGCTACAGCAATTGCTGCGCAGATAAAAATCGGTGATGCGGCGGACCCTAGCGTCGGCATGGGGCCGCTTATCCGGGAAAGCCAGCGCACCAAGGTGGAACATTATATTGCACTCGGCAATGCAGCAGGGGCGACTTTGGTGTGTGGCGGCGGACGGCCTGCCGGGCTGGACAAAGGGTATTTCACCGAATTCACCCTGTTCGACAATGTCACCAATGACATGGCGATTGCGCAGGATGAAATTTTTGGACCGGTTGGCTGCATCATCGGTTTTGACAGTGACGAAGAAGCCGTCAGCATAGCCAATGATTCCCGCTACGGCCTCAACGGTGCCATTGAAACGGCGGACGCAGCAAAAGGTTATGAGATGGCGCTGCAAATTCGCGCGGGCAGCGTCGCATTGAATGGCGGCACAGGTACAATGAGCTTTGCTCCGATTGGTGGTTACAAACGCTCCGGCATCGGGCGCGAATATGGACCGCATTGGCTACGCGAATATCAGCAAGAAAAATCAGTCTTTTATCCAGTTGGGCGTTAATATTTTCGCGCCAACTGGTCATGCGTTTTAGAGGCTTTGCGCAGTTGCCAAAACGTTACTGGCAAAGCAATCTATCGCCGCCTCGCGCTGCGCCGGATTACCGACGCCCCATGCTAGGTCGACCACGCCGACACCGCAATCCCGAATGGCTTCCATCCGACCTTTCAGCGTCTCTGGTCCGCCAACGAAATAAGGTTCGGTAATCAACGGCACAACAGGGGGACCGCCTAACGTTTGCTGCTGGATCTTTGCTTGTTCGACCGCCTTCGCGCCAAAAAAAGCTCCCATATCGTCCGCTGCCCGGGTGTCACTTTCCGCCGCATAGGCGATGCCGCGATAGATGACGTGCGATGGATCTGGCTGCCAGCCCGCCTTTGCGGCTTCTTCCTGATAAAGCTTAACCCAGTTCCGCACGGTTTCCGGCGGAGCAAAAGAAAAAGCGATACCCATCCGCCGGGCAGCGGCAAAACGGACTGATTCTTCGCTGTTGCCCGATCCGTATATGACGGGATGGGGTTCCTGCACCGTACGGGGCCAGACGGCGACATTGCTATACTGATATTGCTCCCCTTCCCAGGCGAACGCTTCATCACTCGTCCATGCCTTGATGATCAGATCAATGCCTTCCTGCGTCTGAGCGCGGGTGGCGTCCGGATCGTTATCATATGTGCGGTGTTCATTGGGCGTGCCGCGCAGAAACAGCACCACGATCCGACCACCCGAAAGCATGTCGAGCATCGCCAGTTCCTCGGCCAGCCGCACCGGATTTGACAGCGGCACCAGCGGACCTAATAATGCAATCTTCGCGCATTTTACCACCTGTGTCAGTGCGCCCGCCATCACAGCCGGGTTAGGTGTCATGATGTACGGCGCATAATGATGCTCCGATACGCTCACCCAGTCAAAACCCAGCGCATCCGCTTTCCGAGCCATGGCGAGGCTATGATTGAACGAGGCCAGCGCGATATCCGGTTTGCAATAATCAGGCTGAGCGGGCCAGATTTCAAGCCCCGGCGCGGGACCGTCATATCCCACCATGCATAAACTCGATACCAGCATTGCAATCATCCTTTTCCAGTAACGAACAGAATTGCCGAGCCGGCGCACAATACGCCTATCCAAAGAAGGGCGAGTCCCCTGCCCTGATCTCTAGATTTGTGAGCCGGACAGTGAGGATTGCTAGATGAACGAAATTACGTTTATGGGTTCAGGCTTGAGCGCCCAGGATGAACGCGCGATTTCCGCGATACTAGTAGCCTATGGGACATCAATTGACCAGCGCGACTGGAAAAGGCTGCGCGCCTGCTTTTCCGAAGATTGCGAGGCAGATTACGGCAATTTCGGAAAATGGCAGGGTAGCGCCGCAATCGCTGCCTATATGAAGCAGGCCCATGCCGATTTGGGGCCCACGCTGCACCGCATGACCAATATCGAGATCCGGGCCGAAAAAGAGCAGGTCCGTGTCCGAACTTATGTCGATGCACTGCTCATGCCAATTAATGAGGGCGGCCCTGTTCATCGCGGCATTGGCTATTATGATGACCAGCTGGTCCGCACTGGCGGGGGCTGGCGGATCGCACGGCGCCTGTTCACACCCGTATTGATTGATTGAGGACAACCCCATGACCAACCTTTCTGGAAAAACCGCTATTGTAACGGGAGCCTCCTCCGGCATTGGCGAGGCGACAGCGCGCGCACTGGCCCAAGCAGGAGCAAGGGTGATGCTGGTCGCCCGGCGGGAAGAACGGCTGATTGCACTGGCAGCGGAAATTGGCGACAGCGCATGTCATCTCGCGTTGGACCTGTCCCAGGAAGACGCGGCCCAGGTCATGCTGGACACCGCTATCGCTCAGTTGGGAAAGGTGGATATTCTCATCAACAATGCGGGAATTTTGCGCACCAGCCACGTCGACGCGTTTGATCTCGCGGAACTGGAGCCATTGATCGCGATCAACTATACAGCCGCTGTGCGTGCCAGCCTGTTGTTTGCGCGCCACATGAAAGCGCATGGGAGCGGACAGATCGTCAACCTCTCCAGTATCGGAGCCAGTCTAACGGCAGCTGGCACCGGCATTTATGGAGGGTTAAAGGCGGCGCTAGACCGCTTTACCGATGTGCTCCGCGTCGAAATGGCAGGCAGCGGCGTGCGGGTTGGCATTGTTGCTCCAGGTACGACCACGACTGAAATTTTTGAGGATATGAAGTCAAAAGGCCTGCCCGGCTGGGATGAATATATCCCACCGATGGTGCCTGACGACATCGCCCGCGCAATATTATTCATGTGCGAACAGACCGGCAATGCCAATGCTGCGCGGATGCATATCTATGCGACTTCGGAAGCATTTTAGAGAGAGAGAGCGACAACCTCAGGCGAGTTTTCCGCTTTCGATGCATTGCAGACATTGGAAAGGATTTACAAAATGAATACCCAACTAAAGCATCCGACATCGGCCGATGACATCTCTCCGGCCTATCTGACTGCTCTGATGGCGGAGTTGGTGCCCGGCGTCACTGTCACAGAGGTAACGACGATCGAGGCGAAGGCCTATGGTGAGCAATTCGTGTCAACGGCGGGCCGTGTTGCTGTTGATGTATGTTATGGTGCGGACAGTCCCCCCGACTTGCCCAAGCGCTTAATCATCAAGATCTCGCGCGGAGTTGATAAAATAATGGCGCCTTTTTACGAAAACGAAGTCAATTTCTATAAACATATTCGTCCGGAAATGAAGATTGAAGCCCCGCGGGCCTTTGGCGCCGGATTTGATGCTTCATCAAGCAACTTCGCGATCGTGCTAGAAGACCTGACTTTACGCGGCGCGACCTTTCCAAACGTCCTCTCGCCTGTGTCGCTGGACAGCATACGTTCCATTTTATCTCAGCAGGCCAAACTTCACGCGCATTATTGGGAAAGTCCGCGCCTGCGTCCAAACGGCGATCTAGCCTGGGCAGGTAGTCATGTTGAGGGCAAGGTAGCCGAGTTGTTGATGTATGGCGCAGAACCACTGATCCAGCATGAAATTGATACCGTGTCGTTCAAGCGCGAGATGGTGCAAAGGCTGCGCATCACTGGACCGGAATTACGCGATGCTACTCTCGCACTTCATCAACACCAGCAAAGCCTGCCACAAACATTAGTCGAGGGAGATATGCATATCGGCAACACCTATCTGCTGCCGGATGGATCGGGGGGACTACTTGACTGGCAACTCACCTGTCGCGGCCATCATATGCATGACGTGAGCTATCTAATAACGACATCACTATCAGTAGAGGATCGCCGCGCCAACGAACAAGAGCTTGTGCATTTCTATCTAGACAGACTGGCGGCGGAAGGCGTGACTGATCCCCCGTCATTTGAAATCAGCTTTACCGAATTTGGCCGCTGCCTGATGTGGGGCGTCTATATTGGCTGGTTAACTACGCCGGTGGTAAATTATGGCTGGGAAATAAATGTCATGAATCACTTCCGGCTGACAACCGCGTTTGAAGACCATAATACGGCTCAATTGATCGCTGAAATATCCTGAAGCACAGTCTGCATGGCAAAGTCGCAATGGTCACGGGTGCTAACAATAGTCGACTGACAACCCAATGCATCCATTCTCTTCAATCCAGACGGCTATATGCCGACAGATCGAATGCTTCAAACGGTTCGCCTGCCTGCACTTTCAACACCCATTCCGGATCCATCAGCAGGGCACGGCCGAGAGCAACCAAATCAAACTCCTCCGCTTCGAACCGGCGCACCACTTCATCTAGATTATCCAAGGCGCTAGTCGGCTCCGCAAAGCTTGCTGCTAGCTCTTTGTCAAAACCAATGCCGCCCACAGTCATGACCGGCTTTCCGGAAAGTTTACGCACCCATCCAGCCAGCCCCATATTTGAGCCTACGAAGGCAGGGACCGAAAACACGCGGGTACTCACGTCGAATATATCCACGCCAGCCTCGACAAGCGTACCGGTGATGATCGCCAGTTCGTCGGGCGTCTCCGCAAGCTTTGCCTCATAATCTTGCATTTTCCATTGGGACAGGCGGAACAGGATCGGAAAATCAGGACCCACTTCGGCGCGAATTGCTTTCACCAGTTCGGACGCAAAGCGCGTGCGGCGTTTTATATCCCCGCCCCACGCGTCATCGCGACGGTTGGTTTGCTTCCACAGAAAGGCGTCAATCAGATAACCATGTCCACCATGCAGTGCTACACCATCAAAACCGATAGCCTTGGCATTGGCGGCGCTGCTTACAAATGCTGCGATTATTTCGGCTATCTCATCCTCGCTCATGTCATCAGGCCGCATGGATTTGGTCTCGGGATGCGGCGGAGTGCCTTCGAGCCGCGCACCACCCATATGCCAGAGCTGCGGAATGATCTTGCCGCCCTCAGAATGGACATCGTCTATTACCTTGCGCCAGCCAGCCAGAGCTGCTTCCCCATGTAGCACAGGGATATTCTCTTCTCCCATGGTGCTGTGACCGATTGCGGACGGGTGATTGACGCCGATACCTTCGGTGATGATCAGGCCAGTTTTCGCGGTCGCGCGGCGTGTATAATAAGACGCAACATTATCACCCGGAACGCCATCAGGCGAAAAATTGCGCGTCATCGGCGACATGACGAAACGGTTCGCAAGAGAAAGATTCCCATATTCAAATGAAGTAAATAGTGGTTCAACTGACGGTCGCATCTTGTTCTCCCGGTAGGCTCTGTCGACTTGATCGTTGAGTTAAGCTCGTAAATTCGAACCTCTCTAGCGACAGGCGCGACAAAATGCGACTTGACCAAACTCGAAAAAGTAAAAATCCGCGCTGAATCTATCGCGGCAGCTATAAAGCAGCGCTCATAGCATGGTAACAGGAGCGCAGGGAAAGCACGATATGACTGACGGATATCAGAATGATGCAGAAATTATGGAGCAATCGCTATTCATCGTCGTGGAAGCCGATGTCGATATAACAGAGCGCCTTTACGCGCAATTCTTCGCAGCCCACCCAGAACAAAAGGCAAGCTTTTTCCATCCCACCACCACCAAAGGTCAAATGGTCAACGAAATATTGGAATGCCTACTCGCGCTGGCACAGGGCGAGCAATGGGTCGAGAATTCGATCCAAAACCACGTTATTGCCCATCGCAGCTATGGTGATATTCCATTTCGGCTTTATGCCGAACTACTCGATATGCTGGTCACCTGTCTCGCCGAGATTTCGGGCAAATGTTGGTCAACCCAATATCAGGCCGCCTGGGACCGGCAAACCGCCCGCCTCATCCGGATGGTTGCTGATGATTTTTGACACATTCATTGTCTTGAAACAATCAGACCGGAACCACTTGTAGTGCAGATTGCGGACAGGCATCGGCGCCCTCGCGTGCCGCAGCTTCCAAACCAGCAGGCACGATCGGATCGTCAACGTAGACCATTCCATTTTCATCCAGCTTGTAGACTTCCGGGCAGATCTCCGCGCAAACGCCATAGCCGCAACATGCAGGCTTGTTGATTTCTACCTTTAATTTTGTCTCATCAGACATGTACTTCTCCTATGAATTTTCATTAGCATGTAATTTACAACTTGAACAGATTATATTCAATATGTATAACGCGAATCAACCTTAAAATGTCCTGGAGAGGAAATAGCAGCATGTTACAGAAATCCAGCTTAGTTTTGCGTGATGGTACATCGCTTGACGATTTGATCATGCGGGACAGTAACGAAGTCTCGTTACGTGTCATGACCGATGAAGAACTTTATCAACATGAAATGGAACGAATCTTTGCCAAAACATGGTTGTTGTTAGGCCATGAGAGCGAAATCCCGAAATCCGGTGACTTCATTGTCCGCGATATGGCCGAAGATAATGTCATCGTCGCGCGCGATCGGGAAGGCAATGTCAATGCCTCGCTCAATGTCTGTCCTCACCGCGGAATGCGCGTCTGTCTAGGCGAAGCAGGCAACAAGCCTATTCATCAGTGCATCTATCACGGCTGGGCTTTCAAGCCGAATGGCGATTTTATCGGCGCACCGGTCGAGCGCGAAAAGATGCACGGCAATGATGTTGATAAAAAGACATTGGGCCTCAAAAAAGCCCGGGTGCATCTTTATGGTGGCCTGATCTTTGCCACATGGAATGTCGACGGCCCATCATTTGATGAATATATGGGCGATATCAAATATTACATGGACCAGCTATTTTGCCGGACCGATAGTGGTCTGGAGTTGCTTGGCCCACCGCAACGCTTTGTGTTGCCATGCAACTGGAAGGTTCCGGGTGAACAATCGGGCTCCGATGGTTTTCACACATTGACGCTTCACCGCAGTTTGATGGAAGGCGGTGTGATGGGCGGAACGGCCGAGTCAATCTATGATCAGGCGCCAGGTATGTATGGTGTCGATGTGTCTTGCGAGCAGGGTCATTCGCTCCGCTGCCTCGAAGCTGAAAAGACATTCAAGATGTTTGCTGATGTGCCATTTGAAGGCAAATCAGTGGAAGAACGTCTCAACCTGCTGACGCCGCCGGGCATCACCAAAGAGATGATTCCGCAATTGTTCAAAAACCTGTCGGCTGATCAGGTAGAGCAGCTGGCAACTATCCCACCACAGGTAGGCGGAATGTTTCCGAACATTCTGATCGCTTTCATTTTTGCACCACGCACTGATGGGGGGGCCTCCGGTGCGCTCGCGCTACATACTTATGTGCCGAAAGGGCCGGACAAGGTCGAGTTCGTCAATTATATCTTTGCGGAAAAAGACGCGCCCGAACAAATGAAGCGCGACATGCTACAAAATGCAGTTCAGCAAACTGGCACATCTGGCACTATCGAGCAGGATGATGCCGATGTCTGGCCCGTCATCATGAAAAATGCACGCGGTGCGGCTAGTAAGACTATGACGCTGAAATATCAGGCGCTGCATGGTCACGAACGGCCCGAGGGCTGGAAAGGGGACGGCCTTCTGTATCCCGGCTTTACCAAGGATGACACGCAATGGAATTGGTGGCTTGCTTACCATAAATTGATGAGTGAAGCCTGATAGGCGGGAGGAATAACATATGACTTGGGAAACAAAATCAACCGCAGCTCCTGATTCCACGACAATCATTCGTGGGCTGGTATCGCGCAAACGTGTGCCACTAGGTTCGGCAATATATAACAAACTGCTTGAAACGCTTTATGATGAGGCCGCTGCTCTCGACGAACGGCGCTTTGATGACTGGGTTGCGATGCTGACAGAGGATTTGGTATATCAAGCTCCTATCCGGATCACCCGTACGGGCCCGAATAAGGACCGCGACGTTATGCGGACAATGTTCCACTTTGACGAAGATTATAACTCTATTCTGATGCGCACCGGACGCCTTCAAAAAAGTGCCTGGGCAGAAGATCCGCCATCGCGGTGTCGGCGTTTCGTAACCAATGTTCGAATTGGTGAATGTGACACTGCTAGTGAATATGAAGTCGTCAGTTATATCTACCTAGAACGCAGCCGGGGCGACAGTCCGGACAATGAGAGCCTGACCGCCGAGCGCCGTGATATCTGGCGTGAAGTCGATGGTATTTATAAATTGGTGAGCCGTGAAATCATCGTGGACCAGTCGGTCCTCGGCATGTCCAACCTAGCCGTGTTCATCTAATCAAGATGAGCGGTTCAACACCAAAATCTGTTGTTGTTGTCGGAAGCGGCCTTGCAGGCTTTGGCGTCTTGCGAGAATTACGTAAATCTGCGCCGGATGCCAAGCTCACTCTAGTTACGCTGGAGGATGGGCATTTCTATTCGAAACCGGCGCTTTCAACGGCCCTAGCGAAGGGCAAGACGGCAGTCACTCTGGTGACCTCGGATGCAGAAAAAATGAAGACCCAGTTGAAACTGGATGCACGCATTGGCCGAGAGGCTGAGGCGATTGATCGTGCGGGCAAAGCCTTGTGCACAACTGGCGGGCCGATCCATTATGATTCACTGATCTTGGCGACAGGGGCGCTGCCCTTTCGCCCCCCGATGGAAGGAAACGCAGCGCACCGCGCCATTTCTGTCAACCAGCTCGATCATTATGGCCGGTTTCGGACCGAACTGCCCGATGGTGCGCGTGTGCTTGTCATGGGTTCCGGTCTGGTCGGCACCGAATTTGCCAATGATCTGGTGACCAATGGCTACAAGCCAATTGTTGTCGACATGCTGGCGCTGCCGCTCGCACAGCTGGTTCCGCCTGCTGTTGGCGAGAAGATACGCGATACGCTTGCCGCCGAAGGGGTGGAATGGCATCTGGGCCGCAAAATTACGGCCATAGATTATAGCGAGCCCGGCCCAGGTTATGTCGCCACACTTGATGACGGCAGCACCATTAATGCGGATCTGGTGCTTTCTGCCGTTGGCCTGCGACCTAATATAAGTCTAGCGGAAGAGGCCGGACTTGAGGTCGGACTTGGCATCAAGGTCAATCAATTTGGCCAGACGAGCGATCCCGATATATACGCCATTGGCGATTGCGCAGAATATCAGCACGGCTTGTCGGCGTACGTCACACCGATCATGGCGGCGGCACGCGGCATTGCCCCTTCGGTTCTGGGTACGCCCACCGAAATTCGGTTTCCGCCACTTTCGGTGCAGGTGAAGACAACCCTCTTCCCGATCAATTTGCTACCCCCTGCCCCTTCGGTTGCCGGAGAATGGCGAGAGGTTGAGGATGACGCAAGTGGCTCTAAACATGTCTTCGTTGACAACGATAATGTGGTGCGCGGCTATGTGCTGACACAAGAAAAATGCGAACAACGCATAGATATGGACAAATTAGTGGGAGAGAAAGCATGAGCCGATTGCTGGAAGGCAAAGTTGCTATTGTCACGGGCGGAGCGAAGGGCCTTGGTTATGGCATTTCCCGCGCGATAGCAAAAGAAGGCGCGTCCCTCCTCATAACCGGGCGCGACGGCATCGCAACCGAAAAAGTCGCGGCCGAAATCCGCGACGAATTTGGCACGCAGGCGATCGGGATGTCCGCTGACATGGGCGTTAAAGAACAGGTCGAAGCGATGGTACAGCGAGCCGTCAATGAATTTGGTGGGCTGGATATTCTGGTTAACAACGCATCCTTGCTGTCGGATAATGTTTTGTTGGAACACAAGACTGACGAAATGTTGAAACGTACGCTAGATATCGGTGTCTGGGGATGTTGGTGGGGCATGCGTGCAGCCTTGCCGCATATGAAAAAGCGCGGGGGCGGTTCAATCATCAATTTCCACAGCATTGATGCCCAGACGGGCGCATGGCTGCACAGCGATTATAATATCAACAAAATGGGCATTATGGGCCTCACCCGCAGCGCTGCAGTGGAATGGGGCAGATTTAACATTCGTTGCAATGCTATCGCTCCCACCGGTCTGGGGCAGGTTTTTGCGGAACTGGTCGAGAAAGTACCAGGTTTTCTGGAACAAGCTACGGCCAATAATCCGCTGAAGCGTGCTGGCGATCCTGAAAAGGATATTGGCCCGGTCATCGTCTTTCTGGCGTCTGAAATGTCGGCATTTGTCACCGGAGAGATGATCAATGTTGACGGCGGACAGAATTTGCCCGGTTATGTCAGCGTGCCGCACAATCTAGAAGAATTGGAAGAGGGTAGCCCATGAGACTTGTCGCTGCTGAAATCGAAGCCGATCCGACACCGGAAATAGAGCTTTCTCCAAGCGTGATACGCATCCTGAGCGGCGCGCTGGATGCTATTGCCAGCCGCGGTGTGAAGCGTCTCTCGATGAGTGACATCATTGAAGCCAGCGGAGTGTCTCGCGGAACACTGTACCGCTATTTTTCCAACAAAGACGAAGTGCTCGTGGCTGTTGCAGAATTTGTGTGCGTCGGCTTTGAAACTGGCATCCGCGATGCTGGCAATGGCATTCTGGATCCCATGGAGCGCTTCAAATCAGTTATGAGGTTTTATGGACAATATACAATCGAGAATTCGCCGGACCGCGTCTTCGAAGTTGAGCCAGCTTTTCACCTCGCCTTCTTCCGCAGCCGCTTTGATCGCTACAAACAGGCCGTGCTGGAAGCACTTGAACACACCTTTGATTATTTCGATGGCCTGCTCGGTGAACCGATGAACCGCGAAGCATTTGTCGAAATGCTGGTGCGGATGCAGCTCAGTACATTGTTGGTGCCTGCTAGTGATGAATGGAAACAACGTTGGGACGATACGGCGGAAAACGTGCAAAAATGGGCGCTTAAAATCGCCGCTACACAGAAATAGAACGGGAAAGGAATACCAATGGCCACTGTTGAAAAAATCAAGAATGAGGAACTATCGACATTTGCGGATAAGGCGACCGCCGACGCCATGGTCGCCAAAGCAATAGAACTGCGGCCTTTGTTCGCGGCAGAAGCTGCGGACGGAGAAAAACAGCGGTCACCTACCAAGACTGTCGAAGACGCATTGTTTGAAAATAATCTCCTGTACGCATTGCTTCCCAAACGTTTGGGCGGAGTGGGCCTGTCACTCACTGACTTCTGTCGTATGCAAATTGAAATTGCAAAAGGCGACCCTGCCGTGAGCTGGGTAGTGCAGATCATTAACGGCACCAGCTGGGTTACCAGTATGGCACCTGACAGCGTTCAGGACGTGGTGTTTGCCGATGGCCCTACAACGGTCTGTGGTGCCTATAACCCGCCGGGCAAGGCCCGCAAGGTTGACGGCGGCTGGATCATCAATGGTGCATGGCCGTACACATCCGGTTCGCGCCAATCTAAATGGGCGCAGCAGGGTGTTGTGCTCGAAGATTATGAAGGACCGGTCGTGCCGGGAATCAGCATGTGCTATATCCCGTTCAGCGACCTGACCATCAAAGATACGTGGTTTGTATCGGGTATGCAGGGCACCGGATCGGACACTAGCGTCGCAACCGATGTCTTCATTCCCGAAGGCCAGATGGTGTTGATGGATGAACGCGCCGGACAAATTGACCGGACCAAACGGCATTTTGGAGCGCCGACAGACGTGCTGCCAGTGGTACCTGTTGTCCGCACGACCGGTATTGCCCAGCTTATCGGTACAGTCGAAGCGATGCTGGAAATTGTCAGAGCGGAGTCAGAATTCAAGCCGGTTTTGACGACGATCATCGGGCCGCGGAAAAATTCCGGTGCCTATATGCGCGATCTGGGTGAAGCGGCAGCAATGCTCGACACTGCCAAGCTGATATTGTTCAGTCTGGTGGGCGAACTCGATCAGGTTGCGTTGACCGACGGAGAACTGTCCGTGGAAGACAAGGCACGACATCGCGCACAAGGTGCGCAAATGATCGAGCTTGTGCATCGCACCTCTGAATCGCTGATGTTCCAGGCAGGATCCTCGGCCTTCTCGCTCGACAAGCCAATCAACCGCTACTGGAGAGATGTTTCCATGGCCCTGCGCCACATCCAGAACATCCCGACGATCGGCTATGAAATTTACGGCCGCAATATTGCCGGCGGCGACATGATCTCGCCCCCTGGCGCTTATTGATCGCTGATCAGGCGCGCGCGAAAGAAATCTAGTATTTCGTCGCGCGCCTCGACGGTCGGCTGACCAACTTCGTCGATTAGGTGCAATGTGACTACGCTGTGCGGGGTTTTGAGCGGCGCATCCGGATTGGCGGCTGAATCGGGCAATACCTTGCCGATGAACCGGTCTCCTAATGCTTCGCTATAGGCTGCAAACCGCTCGGCCTTACAAAAGCTGTCACCCTCGAAGCGATAGGCGAGCGCAGTCAGGTCTTCGGCCTCCATTCGCGCCTTGACGAGAGCGAGTTCGTCAGGATCAATGGCAAGTCCTGACGGATTGTGCATAGGCAGTGAGGGCTGCGAAAGCACAGGCGCAATCACTGCTTTTTCCAGCATCATTGACAGCGCGAAATTTCCGGTAAAACACATGCCGATGGCACCCACGCCCTCTCCGCCGCATTCTTGATGCGCCTGCGCTGCCAACGCACGTAACCATTTTGTCACCGGGCTAGACGCATTGCTAGCAAAAGCCCTGAACTCCTTGCTGATACAGGCGCGGGCGACCGTCATCATCGTTTTACCGTTGCTCGGCAAAACGCCATCCTCCCCGAACAACGATGGCATATAGACCGTAAAACCGGCATCTCGTACCCAGCGAGCAAATCGCGCGACATAGGGACTGATCCCCGGCATCTCCGACATGACGATCACCGCCGGACCGCTACCTGCAATATAGACGCGCTTGGTCTTGCCCAGCAGCGTCACCTCACGCCTTTCAAAATCCTCCAGCGAGTCCCTGAATTTTGGATCGATATCAGCCATGATTTTCTCCATTTCCCTCAAACGATACGGCACGCTTCCTCAAAATCAAGCCGCGGATTACGCGGAAACAGGCTATCTTCGCGGCCATAGCCAAGCGCACAAATGAAATTCGCCTGCCACTGCCCGTCAGGGAAGAATTCAGTGTTGAGCTTTGCCGCGTCAAAGCCGGACATGGGACCGCAATCGAGCCCCAATGCCCGTGCAGCAATGATCATGTAAGCGCCTTGCAACGGTACATTCCTTGCGAGAAGGTCGGCTATCACCGCATCCTTGCCTGCGAATATAGAAATGAAATCACGTGACGGGAACAGCTTTGGCATCTGCTCGAAAAAACGGGTGTCGCCGGCGATGATCACAGTCACTGGAGCGGAAGCAACCTTGTCGACATTGCCTTCATTCACGCAGGGTAACAACCGAGATTTGGCTTCCGGAGACGTTACGAACACGAAGCGGGCCGGGCAACTATTGGCCGATGTCGGCCCCCATTTCAAATGATCGTAAACTTGCCGCAGCAGGGCAGCTGGAACGGGGCGGTCTTCGAAAGCGTTATATGTCCGGGCCGCCTCAAAGATTACATCTATGTCCATCGTTCAATCCCAGACCAAAGGTAATTTTTCTGGCTGCAAAATACCGCCAGTATGCGTCTTCACCGTATAATCATCTCGGATACGAAATTCCGGAATTGCGGTAAGGAATTCTTCGAGCGCAATGCGCATTTCACGCCGGGCAAGATGCATTCCAACACATAGATGCGGGCCGTACCCAAAGCTCAAATAGCGGGTTTTGCGATCAAGCATCACCTTGTCGGCGTCCTCATATTCTTCCGGATCACGGCCGGCCAAGCTGGTTGGCATGGCTATTTTGTCACCGGGCTGAAAAGTAATGTCACCAATCGACACTTCCTTCTTGCAGGTGCGGAAGGTCGTAACAGCGGGATAGGCGCGCATCAATTCCTCAATTGCATCAGGAATCATAGAGGGATTGTTACGCAGCATATTCTGGTCTTCCTGGTGCGTCGCAAGATGGCGGAACTGCCAAGCCATATTGGTTGAGACCGTATCCATACCACCGATGAACAAGTTGAATGCAAATCCGATGAGTTCATCATCTGTCATTGGTCTGCCGTCAATTTGCGTCGTCACGCCATAGCTGATTAGATCGTCACGCGGATTGGCCTTGCGGTCGGCAATCTCCGGTCGAAGATAGTCGACCACTTTTCGGGTACTCGCGGCGATCACGGACAGATCATTGGTGTGGAGCAGCCCCATTTCCCACTCTAGAAATTCTGCTGTCATCTCTTGCGGCAAACCCATCAGCTCAAGGAACACCTTGATCGGGAATTCAAACGCAAACTCGCGCATGAATTCACAAGATCCTTTGGCTTTAATCGTCGCGCAATATTCTTCAGCATATTGGCGGATTTTCCCGTCCAGCTTGTTAATTTCCTTAGGCGTGAACAATGGGTTCACCCATTTGCGATAGAGGCCGTGCATCGGCGGATCGGTTTCTGCCGGCAGCGAGCTCCAGCTCTCACCGACCAGCAATGCAAAGGGCGCGAAATCCTTGTTGGAAAAGCTATCGGTATCAAAATAGATCTTCTGCAAATCCGCGACGCGGCGCACTATCCACGCCGGTGTGCCGCCCGGATAGGCATCCAATGCATAAAAAATTGGCGGCCTCGTACGATGGATATCGGGTATAATTCGGTCAAAAGGATTTTCGTCAATCAACCCACCCATCTTGATCGGATATTCGAGCACCAGTTCTTTCGGCACATGGGCCGGAGCCTCGGTTACTTGTTGACCTAACATAGACACCTCACATTACATTCTAATTCATTGAAATAGCTCCCACAACAAGCGGATTTTCTGACCTACTAAAGGATAGGTAACCGTAATTAGTTCGGACTTTATGCGCGATGAGTAGAGAATTCCATTAGCTCATATTTCTCATTATATCGGATTTACCGCCATTGCTTTGCCTCCAAGATCCGTCCTCCGATCCTTTACGCGAGTCAAACAAACATGTCTTTAGGCAGGTACAGGCGCGCGGTAAACTCCGCAAAACATACCGAAGCCAATCAGAATGTGAGAACCTTAATCATGAACAGTAAGACCCTTGCCCCGCTGGACCAGATGGTTGCCGACTATTCGCTGGTAACAAACGGATATTCGGGCAACGCACCCAACAACCCCTATCCGATGTTTGAAGAAAAACGGTCAAAATGTCCGGTAATGCATGGAGATATCCTAAAAGAACATATGGTCCCCAGCATGGCGGATTATATGATGACCGGACGTCCGACAGTAAGCCTATTCCGTTACAAGGACATTCACAGCGTCCTTATGAATCCGAAAGACTGGCTGAGCTATATCGTCGGCGATGGTTTTGGCGCTGCCGTAGACAATATGTTGCTGACTGCGATGGATGGCGAGGAGCACGACAAATTCCGAGCCACGCTGCAAAAACCGTTCATGCGGTCAGAAATCCGCAAGTTGATCGACACACTCATCCGTCCGGTCGTGGTGACAGAGTTTGTCGACAAACTGCGCCCCAATGGCAAGGCGGATCTGCTGCGCGAATTTGCCCTGCCTTTTCCGATCCGCGCCATGTACGCCTATTTCGGTTTCCCGCATCAGGAAAGCCTGCTCTCCGATCTGGCGAGCTGGGCAATTCAGGTCGTCGCCGCACCGCAAGCCGATCCGGAAATCGCAAAAATTACAGTGCCGCAATCGATGGTGGCCGGTCAATCCATGTACGATACGCTGCTCCCAATCGTTCAGGACTATCGCGCGCGCGGCGAAATGCGTGCCGATATCCTAGGCTACATGATGCAGGTTGAGCACGAGGGCGAACGCTTTACGGATGAGGAAATCACCGCCTTTATCCGTATGCTGCTGCTGGCCGCTGGGGAAACAACCACGCGCAGCTTTGCCAACATGATGGTGCAGCTGCTGGAAAATCCAGACGTGTTGGATGAGGTCCGGCAGGATCGCAAGCTCATTCCCAAGGCGGTCATGGAAACCATGCGGCGCGACCCCACAGCGGGCGCAGTTGCAAGAATTGCGGCCCGAGATATGAAAATTGGTGACGTCGAAGTCCCAAAAGGGACGGCAGTGCTCTGCTCGATCGCAGCAGCAAACCGCGATCCGGAAACATATGAAGACCCAGACAGACTCTGGCTGAAGCGCCCGATGCGCCCTCTGCTTAGCTTCGGCTTTGGTCCACATATGTGCTTGGGAATGCATATGGCGCTAGCCGAATTGGAAGTCGCGCTCGATGCCATATTGGACTTGCCAAATTTGCGTTTTGATCCAGCTTATCCACACCCGGAAATCAAAGGCCTGAACATGCGCGGCCCAGACGCCGTGCATGTTCTTTGGGATTAAACATCCGAAATGTTCCACACAGAAAATGTAAGGAAGCTCGGAAAGGAACGGTAAGAGCATGAGTATCGTCGAATTCAAAGGATTCGCAGGAATCCGGCTCGAAGCTGAAGCCATAGGATCAGAGGAGAATCCATCCATTCTCCTCATCCATGGAGGCGGACAGACGCGCAGTGTCTGGACGGATGTGGCGAAGGCGCTGGAGAAAGCCGGACGCCGCGTGATCAGCCTCGACCTGCGGGGTCATGGAGGCAGTGAATGGTCCCCGGACGGTAGCTATGATTTTGATACCTATGTCGAAGATTTGCGTGCCGTTCTCGCGCAAATGGCTACCCGCCCGGTCGTGGTTGCGGCAACACTGGGCGGTTGGATTGCAACGATTGCGCTAGGTAAGGATGCAGCGACGCTTGCAGCCGGGCTGGTTCTGGTCGACATCCCAACCCATGTCGATCGCGAAACGGCGCGCACGATTAGCGAACAAATGCGTGAACGAGCTGCACAGTCAAAAGACGCATCAACCTGGGATTTGCGGTTGATAGACAGTCTGGAAGTGACCGGTTTGTCTGATCGCTTGGCCGAGGCCGCTCCGGGACTGAGCATTCCAGTATTATCTGTGCGCGGCGCGCTTAACGATATGGGTTCAGGTGCAGAAGCTGCCGCTTTTGTCAGCATATTGCCGAATGCTGAGTTCGTGGAAGTCGAAGATACCAGTCTCCTCGTAACTGGCGATCGAACCGAGACTTTCAACGCATTACTAATTGATTTCCTTGAACGGCGCCAACCGCTTGCCCCGCCGGAATATCGCTCGGGCTCCGATGCCCGGACCCTGCGCGATGCACTGGGTTGTTTTGCAACCGGCGTCACTATTGTCACAGCTACCGCAACCGATGGGTCCCCCATTGGTCTGACGGCCAACAGTTTCACATCCGTCTCACTTGATCCTCCATTGCTGCTAGTCTGCATTGCCAATAACGCAGGGAGCGCGACGACGCTAAAGGCCGCCTCTCATTTTGCGGTCAACGTGCTTCAGATCGGCCAGCAACCAGCCTCCGACCGATTCGCCGGCAAAAGCGATGATCGGTTTGCTGATACCGCTTGGGAACCTGGAGAGACAGGCGTGCCGGTACTCACGGGCTCGCTGAGCAGCTTTGAATGTGTGCAGGACGCTATACATGACGGCGGTGACCATTTCATTCTGGTTGGAAGGGTCATAAAAGCAAGCTTTGAACCGCGGCGTGATCCACTGCTGTACTTCCGGGGCAAATATCGCCGCCTGCATTTCGCATAAGCGACGCATTTCTTCCTGCTTTGTTAATGCGCGCTCTGGATGTGGTTACCATGAACACATCCCTAAGCTGGTCTCCATATCTAGTAAATCGCAATACTACCGGAATATTCCAACATTCTCAGCACTTGTGATGCCACGTTGAGTACATTATATTGTTTGCCTGCGGGTGGCATCAATGGAAGAGCGATTGTAATTCACGGTGCTTGATATGCATATCCCAAAATGGTTAGAACACACGGCAAACTGAGCCGGAGCCAAAGCTGATTTGCATTCTCTGAAACCGACCTCGATCAAGTATTTAGCAAGACTGAGGTCAGGCCGTCTTCTCTACGCCGACAAGGCTTGAGCAGCTTCAGCATTGAGCGCCGCCAACATTTTCCCAACTTCGAATTGGTCGCGTTCCCTCGCTTCCCGGCGATACAGGCGCAGGACATCTCCTAGGCGACATAATTGTGTTCCCGTCGTAATGACCGCTGCTGATCCGGCAGCTATACCAAAATGAAACGCTTCCTCGATGCCAATTCCGTTAGCCAGTGCAAACACCATCGCGCCAACAAAACTGTCGCCTGCCCCCACCGCCGATCCAGTCCTTACTTTTGGTGCCGGCGCATGAATATATCCGGAATTTCTTGCTAGAAGCGCGCCATCGGCACCCATGGAAACGACTATATTTTCCGCATTGCCGCGCTTGATGATCTTGATTGTCTCCGCGCCTGCCTGTTCCCGGTTTAATGATTTGCCAACGAGCTGTTCGAGCTCTTCCAAACTTGGTTTGGCAAGAAAAACCCCGCCATGGCTAAGCGCGCCACTCAATGCTCTCCCGCTACTGTCGAGAATGACTCGCGCGCCCCGTTCGACCGCAATTTTGGTCAACTGCGTATAAACGTCAAGCGGCGCATTTTTAGGCAGGCTGCCGGTCAGGACAATATAGTGGTAATCAAGCTCGCAAACGAGTTTTAACACCTGTTCAAATTCCCCTGCCTTGATATCCGGTCCTTCGGGAATAAAGCGATATTCTAGCCCTTCTTCCAAATCCCGCACGGTGTAGGATATGCGCGTAGCCCCCGACGCAGCAATTGGATACCCAATGACCGGCAATTGGCCAATAATATCCTGGAGCAACGCGCCCGTTACGCCGCCCGCCACATAGAGCAGCCCCGGTTTTCCGCCGAGCGTCGCGATAACTCGCGCGACATTGACCCCGCATCCACCGGGGTCATGGACCTGATCGTGCGTTCTGATTTTAACCGTTGGCGCGATCCTCTCGGCCGTGCAGGAAACATCAATTGCTGGGTTGAGCGATACAGAGAGGATTTTTTCCATCATATAATGACCTCGACATGAAGTTCGGAACCATCATCTGGAAATTGGATCAATCGTTCAGATTGTTCTTTGCCATCGACGATAAACCGAGCCATATTGGTTCCAGTCTCACCCCGTCGAATATTCAGCGATATCGAGCCGTCAGTTTGTCTAAATTTAGCCGAGTAACCGGCCCACTCCGTCGGAATAGCAGGATTAATCTCCAGTTTTCCATCCTTGAGCTTCAAACCTAATATTTCCTCGGTTGCGAGCCGCCATGTCCAAGCCGCTGCTCCAGTATACCAGGTCCAGCCACCTCGGCCACCATGCGTTTCGCCGCCTGCAATATCGGCTGCGACAGCATAGGGCTCGACCAGATAGTCTTCGGCTTGTTCAGAGTTACCAACGCGGCCGATGGCACACAGCATATTGAAAATATCCATCGCTTTATCGGGTTCACCAAATCGGGCCAGTGCTATGCCAAACCACACTGTCGCGTGTGAATATTGACCTCCATTTTCCCGAATACCCGGTGGATAAGCCTTGATATAGCCCGGATCGCGAGGTGTTTTATCAAATGGAGGCCAGAGCAACCGCGCGATATGATTGTCCTCGTCCACCAGTTCCCGCCAAGCCGCTTCGAGCGCTATTTTCGTCCGTTCGCTATTTGCCCCGGCAAATACGGCCCAGGATTGCGAGATAGAATCAATCTGACATTCCATATTGGTCGACGACCCCCAAGGGTGTCTGTCATCATCAAAAGCACGCCGATACCAGCCTCCGTCCCAGCCTGAATCTTCTGCAGCTAAAAGCATATCCCTGGCTCGCCCCGACCAGTTGTCTGCAATCCGCACCTGTCCGGTTCGGCGGCTCAGCGCCGCAAACGCATTGGCCGTGACAATCGCGAACCAGGCAAGCCAGATGCTTTCTCCCCGCCCGTCACGTCCGACGCGGTCCATCCCGTCATTCCAGTCACCTGCGCCAATGAGCGGAAGACCGTTATGGCCATGGGTAAATCCCTTTTCCAGCGCTTGCTGACAATGATCATAAAGGCTATATTGCGCTGTCGTACTTTCAAATGCAGAATAGCGATCTTCCTCATCATCCGATAATGGCGGTGCCCGTAAATAAGGAATTTTCTCGCTCAAGATCGTTTCGTCACCAGTTTTTTCGACATATTCGCAGGTGGCATAGGTCAGCCAGAGCAAGTCATCCGAACATCGCGTCCGAACGCCGCGATCAGATGGCGGATGCCACCAGTGTAATACATCACCCTGTTCAAACTGATGCGCTGCACAGTCCAAAATATGCGCCCGAGCGCGTGCAGGATCGTTATGCATGAAGGCCATTACGTCCTGTAACTGATCGCGAAACCCAATTGCACCGCTCGCCTGATAAAATCCGGCGCGGGCCAATAGGCGGGAACTCATCGATTGATAAAGCAACCAGCGGTTGACCATTAGATCGAAGGCAGGATCTGGTGTGTTCACTTCAATTGCGCCCAGTAGATCATCCCATTTAGCAGTTAACTTCTCAAATGCGGCCTCTACCTTCGCCGGGTCTTTCCAATCAGCAATCAAGGATCTTGCGTGACTTTCGCTTGCACCCTGACCTAAAACGAACACCAGCTCCTCCGCTTCACCGGGATCAAGTTCCAGATGCACCTGATAAGCAGCGCAGGGATCAGCTCCCAGATGGTCTCCCCTTTCAAGCCCCCATCGCTTAAGACCTGCCGGGTTTTCCAGATTACCCTCTCGTCCCAGAAATTCCTTCCGGTCGGTTGTCGTGCTATGTGGCGGCTTATTGGCAGTCAAAAATGCCATCTGCTCGGAAAAGTCCGGGTTCCAGCTATTCCGGGCAATCAGTGCCTCCTGCTGAGGATCATAATGGGTGACTATGGTGCCTCGTGATACACTACGCAGCGCACCGAGCAGCCATTCCGCATAATAGGTGGCCGTTACCCTGCGATGGCGTGCACTATGGTTCATTAGGCGCAGGCGGATAATCTTAACTGGATCATCGGCCGGTACGAAAATTCGTAGCTCCTGCCCCAGTCCATGAGAGATTTTATGCCAATCGGTATAGCCAGCGCCGTGACGAATTTGGCAACTTTCTTCTCTTCCATTCGGCCCGGGTGTAGGAGTCCAGACTTCCGCAGTTTCCTCATCGCGAAGATAAAGCACCTCGGCCGGTTCGTCAGTAATTGCGTCATTAGTCCAAGGTGTTAGCCGGTTTTCGCCGCTATTAACAGCCCAACTAAAACCGCACCCAGTCTCGCTAGCGATGCATCCAAAAACATTGTTAGCGAGGATATTCACCCACGGTGCTGGAGTTGACTGTCCCGGCTCCAGGTGAATGCAATATTCTCGTCCATCGGGCATAAATCCACCGAAACCATTGTCGAAAAGCAGGTTGTCGGGGCGGACTACTGCAGGCGCATCGTCATCTTCAAACGGTGCTTCCGCAGGTTCAAAGTGAGGCAGGGCCACCTGAGGCCGCAGAGCTTTTTCTAATTGTTCCTTAAGCGCTCCCAAACGGTCATCGACCACAACGCGGGCCACCGCCTCGATCAACCGCGCCTGATCGGTTCCGATCTGGTCTAAAAATAGCAAATGGACACCGCCATTTCTTCCCAGCATCCATTGCGCGTCGATGGCCTGCAACATATCCATCAGGTCATCACGCACTGGCTCAATATAACCCGAGGCAGCCGTCTGCATGATGACCAGATCAACCTCAAGACCTTGCCTCCGCCAAAGTTGATGAGCCTTGATCAGTAATGGCAACAACGCATCGGAACCCCTATCTGCCTTGTACAGCAGGATCGGATAATCGCCGGAAATTGCCATTCCCCAAAGACTTGGTTGACCAAGCCGGTTTTCAAGGATTTTTTCTGGCTGGCCGCGCAATTTTCCATGCGGATAGACAAGCAGGGAGCCGAGTGATTGTATTTCGGCCAGTTGGTCTGCAGCTATTTTAAGTCGCTCAGTTTCATGGACCGCAGCGGATGCCGCATCATTAATTGCCCAGTCGAGTGAAGGTAGCGTCGCGTAGCGTTCTGCAATCTCAAGCGCGCTTTCCCGCGTTGCAGCAGCAATCGTAACTAGGCAAATTTCCTTGCGTTCATAAGGCTCCAACTCACATACAAGCTGCAACGCCATTATTGGGTCTAGAGTCCAACCGCTGCTTCCGGACAGATTGACGCTCGCACCCCGTGGCCGGCGCAGGCTGCCATTTCGGCCAATGAATTTACGGCGATCTGATTCATAGCTCAAAGGAAGAGACTGTCCATCGGCACGCACCGAAAAATGAAGCAGTACCGGCGGAGTATCCTGTGGCTTGCGAGGACGGCGAGTAAACAGTAGCCCGCCGAGATGCGGAATAAATTCGCTGCCCACAAATAATTTGCTGAACGCGGGATGCCTTTCATCATCTAGCGCGGGAGCCAAGACAGGCTCGCCGTAACTGGTCAGCTTAAGCGAGCGCGGCCGATTACCCAGATTAGTGATGGAAAGCCGCCGGATTTCCAGATCATCTCCTGCCGCTACACAAACCTCCATCCCAACACTGATATCATTGTCGCGCCGATGAAACTCAGCTAGATGGGAATGGTAAGTGACCTCATATTGTTCCGGCTTTTTGTCTGTCGGTTGACGCGTAGCGGACCAGATATTTCCGTTCTCATTGTCATGAAGGTAAATCCACAAACCATCTCGATCCAACGTGGAATCAGGTAAGAATCGGGTCAAAGCATTGTGTCGCCAGCGCAACCCACCACCACCGCCTGTAGAAATACATGCCGAAAGGCTGCCATTTCCAAGCAACTGGGTTTGCGGAGAGTCGGTCTTTAGCGCTGGCGCCCAGACCTGGGGTTGTAGTCCAGCACCAAGCGTACGACTGGCCAGATCAACACTCTCTATCCGTTCGACTTCGGACGGAAGTTCCTGAGGAACCCTTTCGTGCAGCAACAGGGAAACAGCCCGCATTCGAGGGTCTTCCTCGAAGCGTTTGACCAATACATCATCGCACAAACTATTACCAATCGCACACAAGATCATACCTTGATGATGAGCCATATAGGCGTGCACGGGATTCACAGTTTGCCCAGTTTCCAAACGCTCATCGGTATAATCTGCGGCTTCGAACAGACCGTAAAGCCCGGATAATCCTTCACGAACTATTTTCCGAATATTGTCAGCTGATTCAGCCGGAAACACCTGGAGCGCCAAGGCCGACGCATAGGGCGCCACCACCACATCTTTTGCAAGACCGCGGCGTAGACCAAGGCTGGGAACTCCAAAAGCCTGATATTGATAACGATGTTCCGGATCGCGCGCGGCATAGGCGGATTCAGAAACACCCCAGGGTGTACCGGTTTCACGGCCATAATTCTGTTGGGCCCGAACCGCTACTTTTTCACTTTCATGAAGCAAGGTTTCGGGACCGCTGCGCATCATCAAACGCGGCATCAGATATTCGAACATCGAGCCATTCCAGGATATCAATGCCAATCCCTTACCGCTACGCATGACCGGACGGCCCAGATGAAACCAGTGTTCAAGCGGTACCTGACCAAACGCAATGGCAATATAGCTCGCCAGACGGGCTTCGCTGGCAAGCAAATCATAATGATGCGAATCGAGCTTATCCGCACTAGCATTATAGCCGATATTAAACAGGCGACGGTCGCGGTCATAAAACGGCGCAAATTGCATATTGTCATTATAAGCTGCGGTTCGTTTGGACAATTCTCGTAGCTTGGATACGAGTGTTTGATGATGCTTCTCGCCAGATTTTATGGCATCCACGCAAGATATACGCCAGCGCTGACCTTCTTCTCCGTCAACCTTCGTGGTAGATAATATTTCCAGCGCATGTTCAAAGCGCTGCTTATCGCTACCGCCATTCAGCAACTTGACAACGTCCCTCCAAACTATTTCCAGATATGGAGGTGGGGGGGCAAGTGTCAGCCATGGAGCAAATTTCTTGATATCGCGCTGAATCGCTTGCGACTGACGTCGCAATCGATCAAGCCAAGCATGTATTTCGCGCAAGGTTTCGGTTGAGATCGATTCCGGTATTGCGGCGAGTTCCCCAACGACAGCTTCCAATTCGGGGATATCGGTTTTACAGATAACGGCTAATCCTTCATGCCAGCGGCGCGGATTTTCAACCAAATTGAGAAACTGCATGCGCAGCGATTCGATGCTAGATTTCAGACCTGTCAGTTCGCTTTCTAAATGTTTACTTGCTGCCGCGAGCAAACGCAGCACATCGTCCACTCCAGACCATCTCTGCGGTTCTATCGCCGGCGCCGTCTCGATTTCTTTCAAAACAGAGATCGTCACGATAAAGCATCCAGCGAGATTGCCGCTATCGACCACAGACACATAGCGCGGTTCGAGCGGTTGAAGGCTCTGGGTATCGTACCAGTTGAGAAAATGGCCACGATGCGTTTCAAGCCGGTCAAGCGTATCGTAACAATTGCCTGTCCGTGCGGCCAGCTCTTCTATTCCCAAAAAACCAAGATCCCAAGCGCTCGCTGTCGAAAGCATCATCATACCGATATTAGTAGGAGATGTTCGGTGCGCAGTTTCAGGATAAGGCTCACCCTGATAATTATCGGGCGGCAACCAATTGTCCTGAGGTCCCGCAAATGTTTCAAAATAGAGCCACGTCCGCCTAGCGATTTCACGAAGGAATAGGCGATCGGAATTATCCAGAGGCCGAACAGGCCTATGACGTAAATGACCTAGCCGAGCCGTAATCTCCGGAGCGATAAACCAAAGTAACAGTATCGGTATTGCTGCAGGTAAAGAAACAGGATTTGTCCAGAAAATTGTCAGTCCCAAGGCGACCGCGGAAGTCGGTCCTATCCACATTCTCGACCAGATTACGCTGCGCGAACTCTGTGAGGATTGCAGCATGGATTCATGTGCCGCAGATGTCCATTGTAACATATTTCGTCGGGATATAAACTGCCGCCACAAGGCCACCAGTATTGCATGTGCCGTGACAAAACTCTCAAAGGGCAAATAAGCAATCGCAAGGAACCAGCGGCCACTTTGGTCCGCCATCTGCGCAAATAAACCGCGCACCGCTCCGCGCCTGCGGCCTTGTGCGAGGCCAGTCACCAAATCGGTGAACAACTGACCAGCATGCGTAAAAACTGTCAGGAATGTCCAAAACCATGGGTTCCCGGGTAGGAAAAGCCAACCGATTGTGACCATGAGAAGCAATGATGGCGGGACAAGGCTGCGCCGTAGATTATCGATAATTTTCCAGCGATCTAGCCCCGTGAGGGTATTTCGTATTTTTCGACCATCACTTGTCGGAACCGAAAGGCCAAGCCAAGGTAGTAATTGCCAATCCCCCCGAATCCAGCGATGCCACCGTTTAATATATTCCAGATAAGTGCTTGGAAACCCTTCATAAAGAACAATGTCTGAAACGAGCCCCGCTCTGCCGAGAGCTCCCTCCAGCAAATCATGACTGAGTATCGTATCTTCCGGAACACGTCCGTCCACACTCAGATGAAACGCGGCTAAATCATAAATGCCTTTACCAACAAAAATACCAGACCCGAATAAATCCTGATAAACATTCGAAACCGCACGACTGTAAATATCTATCGCTGTATCGCCCGCAAAAAACCGGGTGAAGAATGTTCGGCTGATACTTTGTGGCGCCATTTCGACACGGGGCTGTAATATCGAATATCCCGAAACAATTTTACCTGTCTTTGAATCGAAGCGTGCCCAATTCTCTGGGTGTGCAAGGGTTCCGGCAAGTTTCGCAACCGAACCTGTTGGGAGCATTGTGTCCACATCTACGGTCACTACAAAGCGGATACCCTTTAATGCACTTCGATTGCCAATATGCACCGAAAAGGCGCTATCATCACCCTCAACTAACAACCGGTTGAATTGCTCCAGCTTGCCGCGTTTTCGCTCCCAGGACATCCAGCAGCCTTCGCGGTGATTAAATTGACGGGGTCGGAGCAGCAGATGAAATTGACCGCGTCCCTTAATACTGTGCTTACGGTTGAGCCGACGGAATTCCTTGGTCAGCCGATCGACAATCTCCTGATCACCATTTGCATGTTCGGTTGCGGCATCCGCAAGATCTGCAAGCAGAGCTACCTGCAATTGATCATCGCTATTGGAGAGCCAATGAGATTCAACCTTTTCGACAAGCGCCTGCACTTCTCCCGGTGACGCGACAAGGGAAGGAACAACCACAATGGTTGGACTTTCCTCCGAAAAGCCCTCTGTAAAATCTAGCTTGGGCAAATTTTTAGGCGGTACGACCAATGTTGCTAACCGTTGCACCAAAGACATCGAAAGAACCGAGGCCGGGATCAGCATGACAAGCAATGATCCGGCAAAAGCAAGCGTATTGGCTTCGATAAGGAGCAGATAAATGGTTGGAACCATTAAAGCGCCCAACAAAAACAAAATTAAGCCGGCTGCGTAGATGAATCCGGCATGATCAAAAGCAGCCCGCCTGATCTTCAGTCCAGTTGGCGGCGAAGCACCCAAATGTTCCTCGAAACCTCGGCGGCCCTCGCCAATCAACCAGTGACCAACATGATTTTCTGCAGCACCGACTTTTGTTGATATGGATTGTTCGACTGCCTCAGCAGCAATACTGGGTTCGTTCTTATCACAATAAGATGCCAAATTCTCGACAGCACGACGATAGCGATTGCGGGTTTCAAAATCCATTTTCGAATAAAATCCAGACGGATCGCTGCTTAAATTGCGCTCGACAAGGCTCGTCTGATCAAAAAAGTCCTCCCAGGAAATGGATCCGATGAGCGAGAGATTGGCGATTGATCTGGCAACACGTTCGGTATCGTCGAGCGAATATTTTGCCATAGCGGTATCAGTTGACACAAACGGTCTGACAATGCGTTCTGCAAATATTGAGCTAAGAGAATCGACCAGAATTTCCAAGCACGCAATCCTGATCATCGTAGGAAAGGCCCAAAGCTCGGCGATACTGAGGGGATGGGCACGTTGATAGGCGCATATGAACTTTACGGTTGCAGATAGAGTCACCTGCAGGTGCGTCGTTTGGATTAACAAATGTGCCAACGAATAAACACGCGGGTATTTTGCTTCACCGTCTACCATTAACGCAGGCAATTGCTTATAGAAACTCAGCGGCAGATCTTCTTTGATCTGCCGTATCGCCCGGTAAACCTGATAGTCGTTGTCGAGCAACCATTCAGCCGCCTTAGCCGCCTCACTTGGAGCGTTTGCGCAAGCCTTACGAGCTTCGTTGAGCCAATCGTTAGTCTTTCCAATTTCCTGCCATGCGGGCACCTGTTTAGCCGATTTTGAAGATAAGCGGTGCGAGTCATGAAGATCGACCGCAACCCGTTCTAGAAGGCCGACTATTTCTGCATCAATTTGTTCTGGTTCTTCTGTTCCAGCAGCACGCTGGTCGGGTCGTTCGGCATCCAGATTTAAGGGAGCAGAAATACCATCATCTGTTCTAAGCGTGTCGGTCACGAGTTAGTGTGCCGACTCCCAAAATAGCCTCGGTATGCGGTTGCCCTGGGGTATCTGGATCTGATCTCGTATACCCGTTTCCTGCTGACGGATCATCAAGAGAGGAATGTCCGAATAGGTTGCGATGTGGCGGGCAATATTGCCACACGAAATATCCGTCATTCCGCTTCGCCCGCGCGCCGACATGATGATAAGATCAGCAGACTGTTCATTTGCAATGCCGAGCAAGCGGTCTCTTGGGTCGCCCTCGTTTTGGACAACCGCCTTTATAGCCACGGATTCATCACGTAGCCTAGTCTTTAGACGGTCAAGATAGACACGGGCATTCTGCTCGTTAAACTGCCGCAGTTGATCCATGAGATCGCGCACTTCCTCGTCATAAGCAGTCGATTCTACAATTTCCGGCTTCGGGACCACATGGGCAAGAATGAGTTCAGCGCCCTGCTGGCGTGCAATCCTGATGGCAATCGGCAATATGCTTTCCGCACGGCATGATCCATCAAGTGGAACAACGATGCGTTGATAGCGCACCACCGCCGTATCCGGAGCACCTGGCGGAATAAAGAGCATCGAGGCCGTACTGCTTTCCAGTATTCTCTGCACGGTGCTACCCAGAAAATGATTGGTTCCCGGATGTTCCTGCGCGTTTCGGCCAGAATTGCAACGTGTGTTCAGTGCCATCAAGCTGCCGCTATGCCCCCGGGCCCAACGAGCAAGCTCGTTCCCAGCGAGACCGTTCAGCATAAGTTGATCGTGCGCCATCATTGTTTCATGTTCATCATCAAGCAATTGACGCAAATGATCTCGGGCTTCTCGGCATTGAAGCTGCCATTGTATCGGGTCGCTGGGTCCAAATCCCGGATTAGCTCCCTGTAGGACATGGGCGATCTTGAGCGGTATTTGTAGTCCATCCGCAATGGCTTTTGTGTGACGAAAGACCATCAATCCATGGGATGTGTTATCAAGACAAGCAACTGCGTTTTGGAACCCTATACGATCATTGCTCTGGCGCGTTGAAAAATCCAACTTATCCGCCGGAAATTTGCTTGGCTTCAAAGGCGTGTGGACGGACGGCGTTTCAATCGTCGATGACTTCGTCTGCATGTTATGGATCTTTCTAAAGCTAGAGTGATCCCCCCTGCGGTAATTATAGCGATTCGCGACTTTGGATGAATTGACCGCGATCAATTGAAGTTAAAAAAATCCCGCGAATTCGTCTGCTTAGTGAAACAATGTTACGCAATTTAGATATTTCCTCCATCTGCGATCTTTTGGAGGCGCGCCATATTGGAAATTTCAAGGCCGCACCTGCCCCTACGCGCATTTTGCGACTTCAATATTCCCGCCTCGCGGAACTTGCGAAGCGTGCGGCTATATGTTTCGGGTGCAACTGCAAGATAGGTCGCGATATCACGCTGGGTCATCGGTAGATGAACGAAAGCGGAGGGCCTGTCGTCGGAGGATTGTTTTCTAACAGAATTTAGCACGAATGCAGCAATCCGCGATGTTGTATGTGCAATGGTCAATAAGGCAATGTGCGCCTGACTTGCCATTTCCTGATCTGCAAGCCGGTCAAGTAGTTTTAGGTTGAGTGCGTTATTCTCAGCTAATTTTCTATAAATTGCTCGGCGCGAAATGGGGCGAAGTTTCGCCGCGCTCACGGTTTCGGCGGTATGAAGATATTTGGAGACACCAGCCAGCCCGATAACATCTCCAATCGAAGGAAAACCCAGAATAAGTTGGCGGCCATCCTCGGTCACTTTTGATATTTTCAATGTTCCGCTTTGAACTTCGAAAATATACTCAGATATGTTTCCTTCATGAAACACGGTTTGACCAGATGACAGATTCAATATTTTCTGGTGAACATGCCTTTGATGCCAAACATATAGTGGGTCGGGCGGTTCTCGCAATTCATCGAAGAGCGGAATCTGCTCCATCGGGCCAATGTTCCTTTATTTCTCAAACTCATCGAAACAGTTGATGTACAACGCTTCGTATCCAAAATTATGCCGACGACCTATTATCGGTGATTTGCTTTCCCCGCTGTTTGCTCTCTTGGTTGACAATGCCCTTTGGATTTGACAGCCTCTGCAATACAGCCACCACGCTGTCCGGACTCAAGCTGATACTATCGATGTGCTTTTCAACCAGCCAATCTGCAAAACCAGGGCGATCCGATGGTGCCTGCCCGCATATTCCGCATTTTAGACCGTTGCGATGCGCACCAGCTATCGCCTTTTCAATCATCATTGTAACCGCGGGGTCCTGCTCGTCAAAGTCAGCAGCGAGTATCTCCGAATCTCGGTCCACGCCCAGAACCAGCTGTGTCAGATCATTCGATCCAATGGAAAACCCGTCAAAAAGCTTGGCAAATTCATCAATCAGGATGACGTTGCTGGGAATCTCGCACATGATATAAAGCTGGAGGCCACCCTTCCCTTGCTTCAATCCATTCTCGGCCATAGTCGCTATTACTTGCTCGGCCTCTTCAATCCGTCGGCAAAAAGGTATCATGACAATAACGTTCGACAAACCCATGTCGTCGCGAACACGCCGGAGTGCCTGACATTCAAGGCCAAAGGCTTCTTGATATGCCGGATGAACATAACGCGAGGCACCACGAAAGCCTATCATCGGATTATTCTCGGCATCCTCAAAATCGCTACCGCCGAGCAAGGACGCATATTCGTTGCTTTTAAAATCCGAAGTCCTCACGATGACAGGCCGAGGATAGAATGCAGCGGCAATCATTGCTATTCCCTCAGCAAGGCGTGTAACAAAATAATCTACGCCATCCGAATATCCTGCGGTCAATTTGTCGATCTTTTTCCGTGTCTTCCGTTTGCTGATCCGATCTGGGAATAGTAGCGCCATAGGATGGGCCTTGATCTCGTTCGCAATGATAAACTCGGTGCGCGCCAACCCCACTCCGGCAACGGGCAAAGCGGCGGTTTTGAAGGCTGCGCCGGGATTAGCCATATTGACCATGATATCAACATCAGGCGAGCTGATTTTACCAATGTCAATCGTATCGATGGAAAACGGAACTCGGCCATCCAGCACGCGACCCGTCATGCCTTGTGAGCAATCAACTGTGACCTCTTGCCCCGTCATGAGCAAGCCCCGGACGCCCGCAACACCAACGATGACAGGAACACCCAGTTCGCGCGCAACAATAGCTGCATGACAGGTTCGCCCGCCATGTTCGGTAATGATTGCGGCAGCGCGTTTCATCGCCGGTTCCCAATCGGGCGTCGTGGCCTCTGCGACCATTATATCTCCTGACTGGACGTTTTCTAACTCGGCGCTATTTCCAACAATCCGAACCGGGCCAGCTCCGATCCGATCACCGACTGCTTGACCTTCCGCTATCACCTTTGCTTCGCCGTCTAAGTGATATTGGGTTAGTAAATTTGCATCGGATGACGCGTAAATAGTTTCTGGTCTGGCCTGAAGGATATAGAGTTGGCCATCTTGGCCATCTTTCGCCCATTCAATATCCATAGGCATGGGTTTCCCATGCAATTTGCTATAATGTTCCTCAACAGTAATCGCCTGTTTGGCGAGTTTGATAATTTCCGCATCTGAAAGACAGAGCCTGGACTGGTCTTTTCGTGATACGGAACGCCACAAAGTTGGTTCTACCGCATCACTGCAAGCATAAATCAACTTCACTTTTTTGCCGCCAATCCGGTGCGAAATCACTTGCTCAAAACCCTGTTTCAGCGTCAGCTTGTGAACAATATACTCATCGGGATCGGCGACCCCTTGAACGATCGCTTCTCCTAGACCCCAGACCGCAGCAATCGTCACTACATCCCTATTTCCACTTTCTGTATCAAGTGTAAAAATCACACCGGATGACGCCTTGTCCGCCCGGATCATACGTTGGACCCCGACTGACAACGCAACATCCTTATGATCGAACCCTTTGTTTATCCGATATAAAATTGCGCGCTGTGTAAATAGGGAAGCGAAGCATTTGCTAACGGCCTCGAACAGATCATCAGCGCCTCGAATATTGAGATATGTCTCATGCTGGCCGGCAAAGGAAGCATCCGGCAGATCTTCGGCAGTAGCGCTGCTGCGAACAGCAACAGAAGTGTTTAGGCCATGTTCCTTACAAAGCGATTGATAAGCAGAGCGGATGCCTTCCTCCAATCCCTCCGGCAGGCTTGCCTTCTCCACCATGTCACGCAGGCGAGCGGCCATGGATGCAGCCAGTTTGATATCCGTCCAGTCGGTTTTACTCAGAATCTGGTCCATTCGCGGCCAAATTTCATTATGGCTCAGGAGATCACGATAGGCCTGAGCGGTCACCGAAAAACTCTCCGGCACATGGATATGGCCTGAAAGCGCATTCGCCAGTTCACCGAGGGATGCATTTTTACCACCAACCTGCTGCAAATCGTCAAGGCTTGTGTCCTTCAACCACCGGATATATTTTTCATGCAACATAGACATTGTCATTTATCTCCCGTTCCAGATCATTATCTTCTGCACCAGACGGAAGTGCCCACCAGGTTGCCAGTCCAACAAAGCTGCACGCTATGGCGCCAGCTAAAGCTCCAAAACGCACTATTTATCAGGGCAATTTGGGCGGGTAGAGCGAGATTGCTTTACGTATTTATTCGTATGAGCCATCCCTTGATCAGCACGATTACGGGGTTGCAGCCATATTTAGTTGTTCCATTGAGTGAAGGATCAATCGGAGATTATAGAAAACTCAAGATATGGCGGAACTGCTGAAAAAATACCATGTAATGGTCCTAGAAAAACCAAGCGCGCTGCTCCAGATATTCGACCGTGCAGTGCCAAAAATTCAATCCGATGAAATACTAATCGAGGGTCTGGCATGCGGTGTTTGCCGGACCGATCTTCACATATCGGATGGCGGGCCCTGCGGATGGCAGGAACAGTTCACAGGATCGCATTATACGGTTTCGGCGCTGGTATCTACATGAGCAATATTCCGGGTTTTCCCTATGCCGATTTATGGGGCGAGCGGGCGATTATACGTAACCGGCTTGATCAGCTCGATCTAATCAGTGTCCTGAAAACGAGGGAATGAGGAAATGACTAAGAACTTGCGTTACCGACTAGGCCCGAAAATTATATTCGGACTAATTTCAATAGTGGTCATTTCTGGCATTTTCTGAGTATTGCATACGCCCCCCATCGAAGTTGACGCCGCAGATGTGGTGGAAGCACCGTTACTGATCACAATTGACGATAGGCGAAACCCGGGTCCGGGACATGTTCGTCGTATCTGCGCCGATTAACGGTCAGTTGCAGCGGATTAATCTTGATGCTGGAGATCCCGTGGTGGCGGAACAAACAGTGGTGGCGCGGATCTGGACTTGCACCGGATTGGTTCCGGTCACTTGAGATTATATACCTCACTCAAGGAGACCGATCATGGCGATCAAGCATACGGAAGATTTCAAGCAAGAGGCAGTTAGGATTGCACTGAACAGCGGGTTGCCGCGCCGTCGTGTGGCATCGGATTTAGGGGTCGGCTTTTCGACATTGATCAGAGTTTCGAGCAGCGAGCCTGGAACTTCCGGGAGGGCCGAGAAAAAGCGGAAGCGCAGGTCATCCTTGGAAACATGAGTGAAGAATTCCGCAAATGCTTCCGTGTCGGAAGGCTCCACCGGGCGAACATGAAATTCAAATCCGGCATGCGTTGTGAGCGGAATGCTCTTGCTGACAATCACCGAATGATAGGGTTTAATCGGTGAGATGGTTGCAGGCTGATTACCGGAGGTTTTTGCGAGGGCATGGGGCTCCTTTCATAACCATGGATTTAAAATATTGGGTTCCGCTTATCTAATCACGCGGCTCTTTCGCAATCCGTAAACATTCCTATCTAATGGTTATAATGCGACCTTCCGACGCCATCTATACAGCTTCCACACTTCCGAAGCCGCAAGACCCGCCACTGAAGCAATAAGACATATCCCGAGTTCGCGCACATTGAGCGGCTGGGTGTGGAACAACTCCTGTCCAAGTTGTGTATATATGATTAGCAGATGCAGCCCGGCGCTGATCAGGATGGCGCCAATCAAAAATGGATTCCCGAAGGGTTTGAAAAGAAAGGCCGAACGTTTCTCTGACCGCACAGCAAGAGCTTGACCCAATTGCAAAAACGTCAGGATGGTAAACACCATCGTTTGCCAGTTTTCATTGCCAGCAGCCAAGGCGCCATATTGCGCCGCAATGGTGACCGATGCCATAAACCCGCCAAAAATCCAGATATGAAACCACATATTGCGGTCAAATATTCCATCGACTGGCGGAATGGGTGGGCGCTCCATAACATCCGGCTCCGCCTTTTCGGCCGCCAGAGCCAGACCGGGCAGCCCGTCAGTAACCAGATTGATCCATAATATTTGCAGTGGCAGCAAGGGCAGCGGAAGGCCGAGCAAAGGCGCTATAAATATTGTCAGGACTTCGGCAAGATTACAGGCAAGAACATAACGGATAAACTTACGGATATTGTCAAAAACGCGGCGCCCTTCGCGTACCGCATAAACGATGGATGCAAAATTATCGTCGAGCAGGATAAGATCGGCTGCCTCCCGCGCAACATCTGTACCGCCGCGCCCCATGGCAACCCCTATATCTGCTGCTGACAAGGCGGGGGCGTCATTGATACCGTCGCCGGTCATAGCAACATATTGGTCGTGACTTTGTAGTGCTTTGACGATCCGTATTTTCTGGACGGGGTCAACACGGGCATAAGTTCTAGCGGTGAGGACTTTGTTCGCAAGTTGGGTGTCGCTCAGCCTTGCCAGTTCGGGTCCGCTGATGACTTCGTCGGTCTCGTCCGCCAAACCGACGTTGATTGCAATCGCGCGCGCAGTTTGGGGATGGTCACCGGTAATCATAACCGGATGAATTCCCGCAGACCGGCAAGAAGCGATTGCGGCAGCAGATTCTTTACGCGGCGGATCCTGCAACGCAACCAACCCAAGTATTTCCAGTGTACCTTCAATTTCATCGGAAACTGGAAGATGCTGAGATTCCCGGCGCGCAAAAGCAAGGACACGCATTCCTTTTTTTGCCAGGTCCTCGGCTTTTTGTCGCCATTCTGAAGAAGATGCGAGCACTGTCTCAGGGGCACCTTTTATGAACGAAACATAACCGGTTTGCGATGGGTGAACGGTAGTCATCCGTTTACGCTCTGAGCTGAAAGCGAAGGTTTTTACGCGCGGCCACTTAGCTTCAAGCTCTCGCCGACGGTATCCCATTTCTACGGCATAGGCCGCGAGGGCAAGCTCGGTTGGTTCGCCCTTAAATCCGTCGACCGCATTGCCATCAACTTCGGTACAGAGCCCCATTGCTGCAAATAGCGCTTCCCGACTTTCGCTAACAAGTTCCGCCACGTGCATTTTGTTCTGGGTGAGCGTGCCGGTTTTGTCCGAGCATATATAGGTTACTGAACCAAGAGTTTCGACGGCAGGCAATCGGCGGATCAACGCATTTTGTTTGGCCATTTTTCGCGCTCCAATTGCCAGAAGAACCGTCACCACCGCCGGCAGGGCTTCGGGCATCGCGGCCACAGCGACACTGGCAGCGGTCATAAACATGATTAGCGGTGGATGACCTTGCCACAACCCGACTGCAAAAATGATGATGCACACAAACACTGCTGCAATCGCCAGCTTTCTACTGACTTCGGTTAGGCGCAACTGCAAAGGAGTTGGGACTTGTTTCTCGCGCTGCATCAAATCCGCGATCCGGCCGATTTCGCTTTGCAGACCGGTTGCAACAACCAGTCCGGTCCCTTTACCTCGCGCGACCGTTGTACCAGCAAAGGCCATGTTCATCCGGTCGCCAATCGCCAGATTATCGCCAGTGACAATTTCGGTTGTTTTTCCGGTGCTAAGAGATTCTCCCGTTAGTGCAGATTCATCTAGTTCAAGGTCAGAAATTTCCGTAAGGCGCATATCAGCGGGTACCCGGCTCCCTGCCTCTATCTGGACAAGATCTCCAGGCACTAGGTCGCGGGCATTGTGCATATTTTGAGAACCAGAGCGGATGACATTCACACTGTTCGGGACCAGTAATTTGAGTGCTGCAACAGCCTTTTGCGCCCGTACCTCATGAAACATACCAATGGCAGCATTGATCAGTAATATGAGCGCTATCATAGCCGCATCGCGCAGTTCACCAGCCAAGCCAGCAACGATAGCGGCTATCAGTAACAATAAGATCATTGCATCATTGAACTGCGCGAACATGATTTGACCGATATTCTGGCTGCGACTGTCGGGTAGTGCATTGGGTCCGTATTTAAGCAGTCGGTCAGCGGCAGCGATTTCCGACAAACCTGTTTCCAGATCGCTATCTAGATTGTGCGCGACCGCTTTACAGTCTTTTTCCGACCAATAATCCGTCGCTTCAATTGATGCTCCCTCACCTACAGAAACACCCTCTATTGTCCGATTCAAGAAATCCAATTTGAGATTGGAGATAGACCATAAAGCCACCTTCTCTTCCTTTATTCAAGAACCCTAATGATATTAAGGAACAGGGCCACAGCCCGTAATACGTATTGCTGCGTATTGACGTTTCACTGAAATTTCCCTTCTTTCCAATCCTCTCAGTTGTTCAGTACATCTATTCGAAGGACAGCGATTTGCCCGTGAAACATATTGTGATTCCCGATTCCCCAACCATTCCAAATAAAACCTGCAGTTCTGTGAAGGTGCTGTCAGTGGACTCCATCGTAAAGTCATTTGGCAAGCGGCTGGTTCTTGACGGGATTTCTCTGAATGTAGATCGATCCGAAGTTGTAGGCCTGCTCGGCCCCGATGGAGCTGGAAAAACGGTAACCTTTTTTTCCATACTTGGTTTGGCAAAAGTAGATTCCGGTCATATTCTGCTGGATGGCAAAGATGTCACCCGTCTCCCGCTTGACCAGCGCGCTCGCCACGGGCTCGGATATCTCCCTCAGGAAACATCAATTTTTCGCGGTCAGACTGTTGCTCAGAACATAATGATGGTACTCGAACTGTTCGAACGAGACAAAAGCAAGCAGGCCCTAAAACTCGATGAACTACTGGCTGAATTCCACATAGACTATATCCGTGACACACCTGCGGTAGCATTGTCCGGAGGCGAACGACGACGTTGTGAAATTGCGCGGGCAATGGCCGCTAGCCCTTCGATCATGCTGCTTGATGAACCATTCGCGGGCATTGATCCAATGTCAGTCAGAGATATCAAGGCGATGATCGAAGACCTCAAGCGGCGGAATATTGGCGTTCTTATCACGGATCAAAATGTACATGAATTAGTTGGCCTTCTCGACCGGGTTTATATCCTTCATGAAGGTCGAATAGTGTTCGAGGGAATGCCAGAAGAAATGCTGGAAAATCCTGATGTCCGCCATTTTTATCTTGGAGAATCCTTTGGGCATTGAAGGGCAATCCCTGTCAAAGCGAACATACTACGTGTTTACCGCTATGTAGAATCCACGAATGCACCTGACCTCTAATTGATCCTAATCAAGATCATCATACCCTTCAGAGGATCGGATCATGTACGTTAATTGTCAGGATGAATTTTTAGGCGAAGTTCTTCTAACCGCTAGCGCAAAACAGACGATGTTCTGGGAAGGTCAGGACTCCGCCTATATATTTCAGCTGCGTTCCGGCATTGTGCGCGGTGTGACAATTTCTGAAGATGGCGAACGGCAAATCCTGGCCTTCTTCTTTGCTGGAGACCATATCGGCCTGCCAATTACGCAATCCTATCGTTTTTCCGCCGAAGCCGTAACCGATGTCACCTATGTCCGGCAGACGCGTGGTCACTGGAACTATGCATTGGCCGAAAGCTGCTTGAAAGATGGGAGTATGCTTCGCTGTATAGGTGCAGAGCAGGATCCAATTTATCGCCGCGGTATGTTGCTGGGGCGACAGGGCGCAGTTACTAGAATGGCAGCATTTCTTTGCAGTATTATTGATCGGTTGCCGCAAGATGGCGTTCAGTTTGATTTGCCGATCTCACAGCAGGATATTGCGGATTATCTCGCCCTGACGCCGGAAACCGTATGTCGATCTCTAAAGCGTTTAAAACAGAGTGATATCATTGCGATGCCCGCACATAACCGACTGGTCATCCACGACCGAGATGCACTGGAACGGGCCGCGCAAAGTAGAGCAACATGTTCATGATTACGGCGTGATTGCTATTTTCAAAACACCGTCACGTTGCGCGCCGAAAAGTTCATAAGCCCTCTCGATGTCATCCAACGAAAACCGGTGCGTCACTAGCGAACGCAGATCGACGCGGCCGCTATCTACAATATTTGTCCACCGCCGCATCCGTTCCTTGCCGCCGGGGCATGGTGAAGCAATGATCTTGTGATCCCCGAGACCCGCCGCGATGGCTTCGATCGGCATTGTGATTTTATCAGAATGGCTCCCCAGGCTCGATAGTGTCCCGCCCTGTTTGAGTACCCGCAATGCGGATTCAAACATTTGCCGTGTACCCAGAGCTTCTATCGCCCATAAAGGATGCGGATTTGCTTGTTATGGGTGGTTATGGCCACTCTAGGTTCAGCGAGTATATTTTTGGAGGCGCTACTATCAGCATGATAGAAAATGCAAATTTAGCGATCTTCATGTCACACTAGCGAGCGCATCGTTGCGTACCACTAACTACATATATTTCTCAGCGCGACATAACTCGACGCTCTCTTCTTGTCGTAAGATTCTCATGAAAAAGTGGATTTTATCTTAGCCTTTGAAGACTTCATATCGCAAATATATTATCTCGAATTGCTCCACGACAAGTTTACACTCCTTGTAGATAGAGAATGTAGGAACTGAGCAGAAAAACCGTAATCAATGCGATGCTGACCCAGCCGATCATCCCAAAGAAGCGGTTGCCTGGGCGATAAAGCAGAGCCACGGTAAATATTCCCGACATCATGACAGCAGCAAGCGCTGATACAGCATGAACCGGTGATACCGCGGCATAAATCGATCCATCAGTATAAGCGATATCATCAAGCGCGATGATCAATATGTCGAATAAATTGCTACCGAGTAGCCCAGCAATCGCCATATCAATCCGGCCAAGACGCATTGCCGTTATAACCACGACCAATTCAGGTAAAGAGGTAGTGCCCGCGATAAACAATGTGCCAACAAAACTCGTTTCCCATGCCATGATTTGGGCAATTTGTTGCCCAATAAACGGCAACCAAATACCAACTGTCACGACAACGATAGCAGCCATTGCATATCCCCGAACTGCGCCGCCAAGCGATCCTTCTGTTGGAGAAGGCGGATCATCCGACATGATCGCAAGTTTTTTATCGTAGAAAAATGCAGCCCGCATCGCGACGAAATACAGAACGATCAGGAAAGGAGAGTAGATACTAACATGGAATAGCCGCAGGTCCAGATCATCGCGCGCCACGAGCATCAGCATGCCAACTAACGCCAGCATTACGACCCCAAATCCTGCGGTCAATATATGTCTCTGGTCTATCCGGCCGTAAACGGATTCATCACGTGTGAATGCATCCAGCAGCACCAGCAGCAATAGATTATAGACGCAACTCCCGAGCGCATCACCCACTGCAATATCGGGTGCTCCAGCGACAGTGACCGAACTTATGCCGGTGACAAGTTCAGGGAGTGAGGTAGCTGTTGCGAGCAGAAAAAGTCCGATCCAGCTCTGCGACAATCCCGTGGCGGTCGATATTCTTTCGGCATAATGCACCAGAAACGGACCCGCCAGAAAGATGACCAACGCGCATCCTCCCAATTGCAACCAGACCAGTATATTTGAAGTCATTTTTCCTTGATCTCCTTTTCGGGCTATTTCTCAAGGAGAGAGGCGGCAGTTAATTCGAATAACCTGTTCCAGAAGTTATCAGTTTCTATAGATTTACCATGCGGTCGCGAATTGATGGGGCTGACCTTGTGCCGTTTCAACAACTTCCGACAGCTTGCTGAAAGCAAAAGGGCCATCGAGAGCTGGGCCTTCGGCTAGTTGCATTTCTGCAATCGCAACCGTGTCTTCTTCGGTCCAGACATGGTCAGAACTGTCGAAGCCCATATCGGACAGTCGTCTTGAAAGCGCGCTACCGACGACCGTATTTTGTTCAATTATCAATGCATGGCTCATGAAATAGGCCTTGATCTTCGGTAGGTGTAAGTTCGACTTGATCTCTAAATCGGGGAGGCGCTGATTTCGCTAAGTAGAGTCCCTGATCGTTCGGATCACGCACGAAATGCTCGCGCGAATGCATTTTTGGCATGCGAAAGCGCATTCAGCGCGACATTGTCAGGAACGAGACTGCGATACCAACGAGCATCAAGGGGAATCAAAGCGAATAACACCGTGAACATTGGCTGGAAAAAGTTGTACAACTCGGTGCGGTTGGAATTTGAAAAAGAATGCCCTAGAGTACGGTTTTCAGCCATCCTTATTATCTCTGATAGAGCATTAAAAACAAGCAGGATAAATTGCTTTCGTATTCGGTTTTCCATCGGGAAATTCGTCGGAACAGGACACACCCCATGAAATCCATACTGCTATACATTAATGATGATCCCGGACAGAAGGTGCGCCTTCAAGCAGCTCTGGATTTAACGTGCTCACTGGAGGGGCGCCTTCATTGTCTTTGTGCCAATCCGTACAATCCGCAAATGGCTTTTAATGGCGTTACCTGCATGTCAGTCATGTATGAAATTGGGAAATATGCGCGTGAAGTTGATCAGAAATTGCGCGAATTTATCGAAAGCCGCCTTACAGAGGAAGGCCTACGAGGAAGCAAACGCTGATGCAGCCCGGGGGGCTGGCGCGCAATTCAGCCTTCATTGATATCATGGTGGTCAGCTCGGCCAGCGGCGACAAGGATAATAACATTCCGCTTGGGATATTTGGGGTGATTTTTTGTGGATCGGTTCGAATAAATCGGTGAGCTGGTTAATGTTTTCTGACCGACCGAGAAAAAGATACCCGCCTTGCTAAAGCGCAAATGGGAATAACCAATAATCTTGTCCTGCAATCTATCTTCCAGATAAATGAGCAAATTCCGGCAACTGATCAGATCAAGTCTGGAAAAAGGCGGATCGGTTATAACATTTGGCGATGCGAAGGTAACCGTTTCCCGCAATTCCTTGGTAACCTGATAGCCTCCGTCCTGCTGCACGAAGACGCGCTGCAGACGCTCAGGCGAAATATCGGCAACGAGATTGGCAGAATATGTCCCGGCCCGCCCGATCGTCAGCGCTTCTTCATCAAGATCGGTGGCAAAAACCTGAATCGGGAAGACTTTGTCTAAGGCGTCGCATTTTTCGATGATTTTGAATCGGGAAATCGTAAGTGAATTGATTGTCGAATTTTCGCCCGGCTATTAATTGCCAGGGACGCTCGCTGGGGTTGCCGCTTCCAGATTCCGATTGTCAGAGGTACGATTATGTGAAAAATGTCCAAGGATCACGCCACTCGCAATCGCAGCAAAAAAACACCAAACAGAAGCAAACCAGTTCATGTAAACCATCCAGGTCGCGATTAACGCAACGGATATTACAATTCCAAACAACCGTATGGTTTTGTAACTGGAAAGCAGTGGAGTGAGGCAGGTACCGATGATATAAAGCGTCAATATGATTGCATCGTATCGATGCGGCAGGTGATAGACGATATGTCTTCCTTCAATAATCGCCGAGACCGGCTTGGTAAAAAGCGCTAACAAGAAAAAAGTGCCCGCCAAGATGCCCGCGCCCATTGGTATAGCGAGCAGTTTTCGGCGTTCTGTACGGGGCTCAATCATCAACACGGCCAAGGGTACAAAGATCGGCCAAAGCACGTGCGAAAACAGCAAGTATATTGGTATCAGCATATTGGTTGTTTGTGATTCCGTCGACAGGATGGTCCACAAATACCCTTCGACCAATTGCTGTGCGCCAAAAGCTATCGGAATGACCGCATATGGCAATTGCGCCAATGCATCAGTGCGGCGAACCGTGACCGTGCCAATCCCGAGCAAAGCAATCCCGGCCAAAATGCTCGCGTTTGCCGAAAAGCAGATGATCATCACTCCTGATACCTAGCCAGAAACCAAAGAGAGTATACCCTGACGTTTGAGTTAGTCTTCTTAAGCTTTTGGGCGCGGAGCGCAGATACGCAATGTCCCCTACTCTAAACTTCATAAGCGCCGAATTAACAAAACTCTCTAGTTTCACTCGCCTTTGGTTGGTTCAAAGGCATAATCATGCAAAAGACGGTAATTAAACACTGGTTCCGATAAAGAATGAAACGCGCCTTGCATTGGAAGCTATGCCGGTTGCTGCGATTCGTCATTTGGTAGTCACCCAATCTGGATAGCCATTCTCAAAGGACGGCTTAAGCAATAAAATGCAACAGTGGACCAGAGAGGCCGGATTGCCGAAGAAACGAAGTCTCCATGGTTTACGAAAAGCAACGAGCCGCTAGCTTGCAGAATCTGGCTCAACGGATGCCCAAGGACGAGCAGCGACCGGACAAAAGAAAAACGAGACATTCGCATATTATGCCGAGGCCGCTAATCGCACCTCACTCGCCGACAACGCTTTGTGCAACCTTGAAGCGAAACAATATCCAACCTCAAAGAAAGGTAAATAATTGCAAATACTTATAAAATATAATGGTAGCGGAGGAGGGACTCGAACCCCCGACACATGGATTATGATTCCACTGCTCTAACCACCTGAGCTACTCCGCCATCGGTTTTTTGATAGCAGCAAAAGCCGTAACAAAACACCTTAGATCGCGGCGCTATAGTCATAGCAATCTTATCGGTCAACAAGTTGCGTTTCATTTTCTGCTTATGCTTGCAAGAGGACCATCATCCGCGCTAACAGTCGTCCCCTTGCCGGATACCGGCGCAATGGGGCCTAATATGAATAAACATTATGATATTTTGATTGTTGGCGCGGGCCATGCGGGCGCGCAAGCTGCGATTGCACTGCGTCAGCAGAAGTTTGAAGGCACGATTGCCTTGATGGGTAATGAAAAATACCCCCCCTATGAGCGCCCCCCGCTTTCCAAAGAATATCTGGCTGGCGAAAAGCCGTTTGAGCGCATCATGCTGCGGCCTGAAAGCTTTTGGGGCGAGCGCGAGATTGACCTTTTAACCGGATGCCGCGTTGCAAAAGTCGACCCGATAGGAAAAAAAGTCACGCTAAGCTCCGACGAGGAAGTCGGATTTGGCAAGCTAATCTGGGCCACGGGCGGATCGCCGCGCATGCTGAATTGTGCAGGCAGCCAAGCACGCAATATTCATGGCGTGCGGTCTCGCGCAGATGTCGATAAAATGATAGCCGCCCTGCCCACAACCGAAAATGTCGTTGTTATCGGCGGCGGCTATATTGGGCTTGAGGCGGCGGCTGTGCTGACCAAATTGGGCAAAAAAGTGACTGTAATCGAAACGCTAGACCGGGTGCTATCGCGGGTCGCGGGAGAGACACTCTCGCGCTTTTTTGAAGAAGAGCATCGCCAGCATGGCGTGACCATTGAACTCGAATCGATGGTCGAGGAATTCGAAACCAATGACGAGGGCATGGCGACTGGCGTAAAACTGGCCGACGGCCGGGTTTTTCCTGCTGAGATGTTCATTGTCGGTATCGGAATTATTCCGGAAACTGGTCCTTTGGTCGCCGCTGGCGCAGCGGCTGGCAACGGCGTGGATGTTGACCAGCATTGCCGAACCAGTCTGGAAGATATTTACGCAATTGGTGATTGCGCGGCCCATAGCAACCGCTTTGCCGATGGCGCCCATATCCGCCTCGAATCCGTTCAAAATGCGAATGATCAGGCAAAGGTTGCCGCGCTCGACATCATGGGCGAAGATTGCGAATATAATGCGATACCGTGGTTCTGGTCCAACCAATATGATTTGAAGCTACAGACCGTTGGCCTGTCCACCGGACATGACGAATATGTTGTGCGCGGAGAGCCTTCGTCACGGAAATTCTCGATCATCTATCTGAAGGACGGGAAAGTCATCGCGCTGGATTGCGTCAATGCGACCAAAGATTATGTGCAGGGCCGCAAAATTGTGGAAGCAGGACTATCGCTGGATCGCACGCAATTAGCAGATACCGAGATACCGCTCAAAGAAATCGAACGGGTCTAGGCGCGAAACGGCCATAATCCGATAGATTGCCAAGGACCGTCCATATAATAATGCAACGCCAGGCCCTTTATCTGGAATGGTCGCGGTATAAAATCGCTAGATAATTTGTTGAGTAGTTCTTGCGCCTCTTTGGCCGAGACCTTGTTCTGTATGGTGACATGCAATCGTGGAATCTGTTGGTCCTGCGCGACCAAAAGCCCGTGGAAACGGTCCGCCAATTCCATACGCATATCGAGCAGATCGGGTGAATGGAGCTGATAGCCAACGCCGCTGCCCAAATGAATCAAGCGTTGGAGCGAGGTCACAGGCGGCGCACTATATCGGGTCATCTCGACAACCGCTTGCTTGATTTCTGCCAGTGCCTGTGGCGGCAGATGGTGGAAAAGCGTGATATGGGCCGGAATGACATTACGCTCCGGCGGATAATATTGCCGGCGAAGACCATCGGCCCAAGCCAAATCCTGTTTGCCCATCACAGCGGACATGATGATCGGTTTATGGAGCGCGGTCATGGACGCACGCTATCGTCATAAAAGAAAAACCGCGAACGAATAATCGCCCACGGTTTTTTTGATTCTATCTCTGTCCGAGATTCGCCCGCTAATTAAGCAGCGCCTTCTTCGGAAAGCCATTTCAGCATATTTTCAGGTGCAGTTTCACCATAAGGATCGCTATCGATACCAGTATCGTTGATGCCGGGCTCTTCAAACCAGGCAGTGACTACGCCGTCATCGGCAATCATGCCGTAACGCCAGCTGCGTTCACCAAAACCAAGATGGTCTTTCTTGATCAACATGCCCATGCGGCGGGTAAAGTCAGCAGAGCCGTCTGGAAGCAATTTGACTTTTTTCAGGCCGAGTGATTGGCCCCATTGATACATTACGAAAGCATCATTGACGGAAATACAATAGACTTCATCAACGCCTCTGGCTTTAAATTCGTCATAAAGCCGTTCGAACGCAGGGCATTGTTCATTGGAACAAGTTGGTGTGAAAGCTCCGGGGAGGGAGAAGACAGCAATGCGTTTTCCGCTGAACAAATCTTTCGTATCGACATCTTCCCAGCGAAAGGGATTCGGGCCGTCTACGCTTTCATCACGAACGCGGGTATGCAGGGTAACTTGGGGGACATTTCTACCGATCATTTGATTCTCCTTTTGAATGAAGCCTGACATATAGACATAAATTAAAAGCGATAAAATTGATTAATTAAATCGCTGATAGTCAAAAAAGCGATCAATGAACTATGCGTTCGAGGGAGATATTTATGACACAAAACCGAAAAGCACCGCTCTGGTTCTGGATCGCCGGAATATTGATCTTGTTATGGAATGCTATGGGCGTTTTCGCTTATGCCTCGGACATCATCATGTCGGCGGAAGATTTTGCGCGGCTGACCGAACTGGAACAAAATCTTTACGCCAATCGACCCTATTGGGCGTCTGCCGCTTTTGCTGTCGCCGTTTTTTCCGGATTTCTGGGGTCCGTCATGTTACTGCGGCGCAGACCGATTGCGGTTCGCCTGTTCCTTTTGTCGATGGTCGCGGTGATGGTCCAGTTTAGCAGCTATTTCATTCTGGATGGCTATTCCGATTATATTGCGCAAACCGGCTGGCTCATGCCAATAGCCCTATTGGTTCTCGCGGTTATGTTTTACCTGTTCGCCCGATGGGCAGAGAAAAACCTCCTGCTCGGATAATTCGCTCAGGGGACTGCCCTCCCCATCCAATAAGCCAGTTAAACGGAGGTACTAAACGGTGTGAAGTCTGTGGCTTCGTCATAAATATCGACACCCTCACGCTGCTTCAGCCAACCAACGACGATATAGGTGACAGGCGTCAGCACGACTTCCCACAGCACTTTCAGCAGCCAATTGGTGACCATCACCGTCAGCACAGCAGACGTGTCCCAGATGCCCCAGAACGCGAGAGGATAGAAGATCAGGCTATCGACCCCCTGCCCGACCACGGTGGACCCGATGGTCCGCGTCCATAGTTTTTTGCCGTTGGTCCAGACCTTCATCCGCGCCATCACATAGCTGTTTACAAATTCACCGGCCCAAAAAGCGATAATGGATGCCGCTACAATCCTCGGCACTTGGCCAAAAACAGATTCATAGGCTGATTGCCCGTCCCACTCCGCAGCGGGCGGTAAGGACACCACGACCCAGCTCATGAAAGCCATGAACAGCAGCGCGCCAAAACCGGCCCAGATCACCCGCCGTGCGCGGGCATATCCATAAACTTCGGTCAATATATCGCCGATGACATAGCCGAGCGGGAAAAATAAAATGCCCGCGCCGTAAATCCACTGCTCGCCGTTGATATTAATAAAGGTGGGCTTTGCCGCACCGATCACATTGGACAACAACAAGATCGTGACAAAGGCCGCCATCACGAAATCAAAATACCGGAAATGATGGCCAGCCTGACTGGCGGCGGTACTGCGCTTTACGGGATTGATGCTCATCCGCGAATGATTAGACGATTGCTACCAAGTTTCAATAATATATCCGTTTATCGGATGCTCACAGTCGACGTGCATCCTGTTTTACCATCAGATGGTTGACATTCCCAGCGATCCTGTTTACGCGCTAGACCGCAGAAAACTGCGAATAAGCATGGATTTATAAAGTGTGCGCCCGTAGCTCATCTGGATAGAGCGCGAGACTTCTAATCTTGAGGCAGCAGGTTCGAGTCCTGCCGGGCGCACCATCGTTTTTGGCAGATGCGAAGTGAAAACGCCCCACTCTTTTGTCGACGATTTTATATGGGAATTCTCTCCTCCATCCAGAATCATTTATCAACGCGGCCACTAGGGTCGTTTGATTGACTCTCTTGAAGTTGTGCCAGATACGTATTTCCCTATTATTCTAGAGGTGCCATGCCATTGCTTGATGCAGCGGGGATCGCGGATAAGATTGACGGCGGAATAATGAAAATTGAAGCGCAGAAAGATGCGAAGACCTTTGTCGAGCAATACAAAAAGCTGCGTTATTGGGATCGCGTTTCAGCAAATGCGGGATAATTTATCACGCTTCGGCTTTTCCTGATTAAAACGCGGCGAAAACAGGTGGCCTATACTTGAATCGAGCGCGGCCCGGTACCGATATCTATATTCCAACCAAGATATTGTTGCGTCTCGCTAAATAGCACCGTGGATATAGCGCTTTTAGCTCTTTCTACAGGATTTATCCGCAGAGATTCGCAACCAAACTGCCGGTAAAGAGTAAATTATTTGAACCACATATATTATGCCAACAAGCACAACCTCAAATGATAAAATGGAGTTTCATATGAAGTTTTTTTGGAGAACAATCACTGCCGCAGCTGTTTCAGTAGCCGTACGTACCGTAATGAAAAAGATTCAGAACCGATCTGAAAATAAAAGCCCTGAGGGTGATGAACTTTTAAATCCGGTATTAGCAAACCCTCAATCGCGTGGTTAGCAATAATATTAGAATAGTAGATGTCAGGCTTAAAGTGTCTCTGACGATTTCTTCTGATCTGCTATTTTCTCAGTAGCGCCGAGAATTAGGAGCGTAGCCATTGTTTAGTGAAGATGTAGAGCGAGATCTTTTGTTGCGCGTAGTCTGCTTGGCTCCGATTGCTCTTTTGTGGGTTGTCGTAAATGTGAGGGTTGTCGGCCTTCGCTCTTTTTCCAAAATGACAGCCTTTGATTTTGTAGTCACTGTCGCGATCGGCTCCCTTCTCGCGGCCGCCGTGACGGTTCAAAAATGGCCTGATTTTATACAATCTATTGGCAGCATTAGCATACTCTTGGCTTCCCAATTTATAATCGCCCGGGTCAGGATCGCATTTCCCCAAGCTTTTGGCATGGTGACGAACGATCCGGTGATTTTGATGAAAGACGGCGTATTTATCGACGGTAATTTAAGGGCTACACGGGTCACACGCGCCGATGTTTACGGGAAATTACGGGAAGCAAATGCTTTAAAACTATCTGAGGTAAACGCTGTAATATTAGAAACTACCGGAGATATCTCCGTTTTACACGGCGGCGACCCTGATAGCGCTATATTGCCAATTCTATAATTTGGAGTCTTTAGGATGAGGGTAGCTAGAATGCACGCTGATTCAGTTCAAGTGAACTGAAAAGATCAATTCCAATTGATATAATCTGTACCCGTCTGCTGTTCGCAAAAGGTTTATGGAGCGGGTACTCATGGTCGTATTTGATGCGTTCCCCATAGTTCTCTGACCCGTTTGCGTTCCAGTAAGCAAAACAAGCCTTTCCAACCGAGATAACGGGTAGCACTTTGTCACCAATAGCGACATTAGACTTTATCATTGAAAAAGAGCGATTAGTTTATCTGTTGACTGGAACCTTATGTAATTCAATCCTGCGATCCGTTTATTTCCGGTGCCTTGCGATATTTTCATCACCGAGGCGACCTTTGGTTTGCCTCTGTTCAAGCATCCGCCAATTAACGACGAGATTGCAAAGGTTTTTGATCGGTTGGAAGCTCAGCGGAATTATTGCATTCATGTTGGTGCCTAAACGCCGGCATTGGTAGCAGACTAGATAAGTTAGTCGGGAGAAATGATCGGAGCTGTACGACTCGACTCCGCAAAATAATTCGCCGAGTGTCCCGCGTCCGGGCCTTTAGCATTACGAAGGTTGATGATCATGCATAGCTATCTGAATAATGCGCTGTTTAGAGATAATGTCCGTCGTCAGATAATTTGAGACTGATGCCAGTTTAAAATAGGCGAGTATTTGGTTCCATCGGGTTGGTTGATATTAGGCGGCGATCTTGCGGTATTGCAAGCGCCTTTGCTCGATGGTTTTTCGTTTGATCCTTTCTCTTTGTTTGATGATGGCTTCGGCCCGACCAAAGTAGGCGTCAGCGGG
>NZ_JBALUN010000007.1:0-126463 GCF_036963805.1 Parasphingorhabdus sp.
GTGTTGTTCATGACAATCTCCTCATTTTGTACCTCAGCCCATAATGACAGCTTCGTTTGAGGCGGGCCATTCCATAATCATAATCATCTTGGCTTTAGTCATGCTGGGCTTGGTTTCGGGCTGTGCAATCGAGGATACGGAAAATGTCGATGTAGACGGCATTCGAAAGAACATACCACTCGAAGTGGACATTTTAACGACGAAACTGGAACCCTTGGCCGAACCCGTAGAAGTTTTTGGCACGATTGCGGCCAAGCAAAGCAGTGCAATTGGCGCTCTCGTCGAAGGACCGCTGGAGACCATGTTTGTGACGGTCGGTGACCGGGTGAAGAAGGGCCAAGCGCTGTTCCAGATCAGACAAGCAGATTATAAAAGACGGGTTGCGGAAGCATCAGCGGCGCTACGCCTGACGGAAGCACAGGCTATTCAGGCCCAGCGCCAATATGACCGCGTAATTGCGCTTGCCCCGCGAGGCTTTGTATCGAAAGCACAGGTCGAAAGGGTTGAAACAGACCTGGTCGTCGCGAAAGCGCAGGTATCGCAATCGCAATCGCTACTGGCCACGGCCAAACAAGCGCTGCGCGATACTGTTGCCCGCGCTCCATATAACGGCGTCGTTACAGCCAGATTGGTCGACGAGGGGTCCTATCTCAACAATCGCTTTTCGATGGGTGAACAATCTGCAGCCTTGCAACTACAGGAATTAGAAATAGTGGCAGCAATCGTCAGTGCTCCGCAGGCCCGGGTTGATGATTTCAAGCTCAACCAGAAGGCAAAAGTTTATATTGATGGCTTTGATGAGCCTTTCGACAGCTTTGTGTTCATCATCAATGACCGGGTTGACCCGGAATCCCGAACAGTCGAATTGCGATTGCCGATAAGAAACCCGAACTATCGGATCAGTAGCGGACTTGGTGTGCGGGCGCTAATCGAGACGCCGCCAGAATCTGCAATCATTCTTCCAAGATCGGCTGTTAAAGGTGATAGCGCGGCTCCATATATATTCCTGTTTGAGAAAGGCATCGCACGCCGAAGGAATGTAAAGGTCGAAAGCATAGATTTCGAACGGGTCAAGGTCACACAAGGCGTCCGGGCCGGCGAAAAAATCATCCAAAACCCACCATCCACTTTGCGCGATGGGCAAAAAGTAGAGCGCAAGCAAAGAAAGCCTGCACGGTAAGCTGATGTGGATTTCTGATGTCTCGATCCGGCGTCCCGTTTTTGCGACGATGGTGATTGCTTCGCTAGTCGTTCTGGGCCTGTTGAGCTTTGGGAGATTAGGTGTTGATCTGTTCCCCAAAATCGAATTTCCTTATGTTTCGGTAACAACGACTTTGCCTGGTGCGTCTCCAGATACGATTGAGACTGAAATAACCGACGTTATCGAGGAAGAGGTCAACAGCGTTTCGGGCATTCGGCAAATGCGCTCAGTCAGCGCCGAAGGTGTCAGTCAGGTGGTGTTGGAGTTTGAGTTGTCGGAAGAGGCCGATGTGAAGGCTCAGGATGTCAGGGACCGGGTGGCCAGCATATTAAGCAATTTGCCGGAAGAATCGGACGCGCCTATTGTCGAAAAGCTTGATCCGGACGCGGCGCCGATACTGTCGCTCTTGATAGCAGGAGATGCGCCGGTCCGAGAACTCACGGTCTTTGCAGATGAGGTCGTTAAAGAGAGGCTTCAGCGTATTCGCGGTGTAGGTTCTATCTCAATTGTAGGTGGGCGGGAAAGAGAAATGCGGGTCTGGCTTGATCCGGCAAAAATGCGAGCAAGCGCTATTAGCACGGATAATGTCGTTGCCGCCTTGAGAAACGAAAATGCCGAGTTGCCGGGCGGCCGTCTTGAGATTGATGGTCGCAGCAAGCAATATGGAACCAGAACATTGGCGGAAGCCAATACAGCCTCGGAATTTGGTAATCTCGCGGTAGCTTATCGGCCCAACGGACAGGTCACACGGGTCCGCGATATCGGTCGCGTGGAAGACTCGGTCGAGGATGAAACCAGCTATGCCCAATTAAATGGTCGCCCCGGGGTTGTGCTTGAGGTTCGCAAGCAATCTGGAAGCAATACCGTTGCAATGACCAGAGCAATCAAAGCGGAAATCGAGCAGATCAAGGACCAGCTGCCGAGCGGGGTTGAAATTGTTGTCACCAGAGAAACAGCGCGTTTCATCGAATCGGCCATTGGTGACGTGCTGTTTGATCTGATGATCGCAGTGGTATTGGTTGTTTTTGTCACATTCTTTTTTCTGCTCAGCTGGCGGGCAACTTTTATTGTTATGCTGGCCATTCCGACTTCCGTTATTGCAACGTTCGCTGCCTTTGCTGCGTTCGATTTTACACTTAATTTCATGACATTATTGGCGTTGACGGTGGCAATTGGATTGCTTGTTGATGACGCTATCGTCGTTGTTGAAGCTGTGCAAAGCGATGTCGATGATGGCGTTGATCCAATGGAGGCGGCACCAAAAGCAACCAAGCGGGTCGCATTGGCGGTGCTTGCTGGGACATTTGCCACATTGGCAGTGTTTGTGCCGATTGCCTTCATGGAAGGGATCGTTGGCCGCTTCTTCTTTCAATATGGCTTGGCGATTGTATTTTCGGTCAGCGTCTCATTGCTGGTGGCGCTTACCCTGTCGCCGATGCTTGCATCGCGGTTCCTGAAATCGGAGAAAGAAAAAGCAGGCTGGCTGGGTAAAATTGAAACCTTCCACGAGACCATGCGGAAGCGTTACGAAAAGCTTGTAGGTTGGTCTATCAAAAGACGATATCTCGTTTTTTTGGGAGCGATCATAAGTCTTTTAATCGGCGGTCTTTTCGCAGCAATGGTGCCCGCCACGTTCATGCCCCTCACGGACAGATCAGAGTTTCTTGCAAGTGTTGAACTTCCGCTGGGAACTGGGATTGCGACAGCTAAAGAGGCGTCGCTACGAGCCGACGAAGCGCTACGCAATATTGAAGATGTAGAATATGTTTTCGTAACCATAGGGGCAGGAACAAATCAAAAAACCAATTTGCTGGACTTTTATGTTGATCTCACACCCAAGCAGGGTCGATCAGTCAAACAGGGTGCCATCATGGACCAGGCACGCGAAATTCTTGCAAAGGCGCTACCCGAGGCCAAGGATATTTCCGCCGTGGAAGTTCCATGGGTGTCCGGGGCCGGCGTGGGATCGGCTCAGATAGAGCTTATAATTTCCGGGTCTGACCTGACGAGCATCAACGATTACGCGAACATCATCGCTGAGGAAATGCGCAATATCCCGGAATTGGTGGATGTTGCATCTACCTACGAAGGCGGCAGGCCGGAATTGCAGATCAGGTTAGACCGCAATCGGGCCGCAGATTTAGGGGTGACGGCACGGGACGTCGCAGCAGCATCGCGAACTTTAATTGGCGGGAGTGATGCGGGAACATTTGAAGCCGACGGCAGACGCTATGACGTTAGAGTGCGAGCGGATGAAGATAAACGGCAAAAGTTAAATGACATCGCCAGACTTCCGGTTCGGGCAGGTAACGGGAGTTTGGTCGACCTAGCGGCGGTGGCAGATATTGAAGTTGCCGACAGCCCAGCTCAGATTGATCGCGTGGACCGAGCGAGGCAAATCACAGTCAAGGCAAACACGCCGCCCGGCGTAGCATTGAGCGTCGCTGTAGCTCAGGTTGATAAGATTTTGGCCAAGCATCGCCCACCTGAAGGAATGTCCACCAAAATGGAGGGTATGGCGCGGACACTGGCAGACACAACCTCTGCCATATTGCTGGCCTTCGCGCTTGCCTTTGTGGCCCTATACATTGTCCTCGCCAGCCAATTTAACAGCTTCGGACAACCTGTCCTGATCATGCTTACGGCTCCCCTTTCTTTTTCCGGGGCGTTTATTGCACTTTGGCTTTCCAATCAGGAATTGAGTATGTTCGCCCAAATCGGAATGATTGCCCTGATGGGGATCGTGATGAAAAACGGGATTCTTCTTGTTGATCTTGCAAATGAATATCGGACAGGCGGTATGAGCGCAGGTGATGCAATGCAAAAGGCGGCACCCGAGCGGCTCCGGCCGGTGTTGATGACGGCCCTGGCTGCAATTTTCGGCATGATGCCGGTTGCTTTTGCTCAGTCCGATGGAGCCGAATGGCGCAATGCTATGGGCTTTATCATTATAGGCGGCTTGACTACCTCGACCTTTTTGACTCTGTTGGTCGTGCCTGCTGCTTATGTCTTGCCCGATGACTATGCGCGCCTAAAAATTCGCGTTCGCGCAAAGCTATCGGGACAATTCTGGAGAGCGCGCCGCGCTTAGTCAAATTGTCTCATCACGTTATCAACGCAACCTTTTGCAGATGCCGCTGCGACTCAGGTGATCCATATCCCGATTAACGCTCCTCAATCGGTCAATCTAAGCCAATCAAACCCCTGACGGGAAAAACTCACCGCTCTGACCAGCAGGAATTTTGCCAGCTGCTAAGCTATAAAGGCGACGTTGATATGGAGTAAGCGTGGCGAGGACCTTTCAATTACCCACAAGTCGTCGTTGGCGTGATTCCGTTCATCGCATGATCGTTGCTCGCCTGGAATCGGGCATGATTCATTCTCTGGCACCTGAAATAGTTGGCGGGGTGCGCAGTGAAAGATTCCGGTTTTGATGCAGCCAAATGGGCTGATGGTGAAGTTGATATCGTCGCATTTCGCGACAAGCGACTGGGCGAGCGGCTGCATACGATGCTTGCGCAGATGGCAGCAGCGATTGGCGCGCCGATCCCGATGGCCTGTCAGGACTGGGCGAATACCAAGGCGGCCTACCGCTTTTTGTCGAATAACGCGGTGAACGAAGGCAATATCCTCGCTGGTCATTTCCAGGCGACCCAGGCGCGCGTTGCTGCGCTTGACGGGTTTATCCTGATTTTACAGGACACCACTGAATTTTCCTATCAACGGCGCGATCCCAAACGGATTGGCGCTATTGGCCTGGCTCCCAGCCGACGCGATGAAAATGGTCGGCTGCGGCTTCATACGGTCTGCGGGCTGCTCATGCATTCCAGCCTTGCGGTCACGCCCGAAGGATTGCCGCTTGGGCTGACGGCGGCAAAATTCTGGACCCACAACAGGTTCAAGGGCACCAACGCACTGAAGCGCCGGATCAATCCCACCCGGGTGCCGATTGAAGAGAAGGAGAGCTACCGCTGGCTCGAGAATATGCGTCAGTCGACGGCCCTGTTGGGCAAGCCGGGGCGGCTGGTCCATATCGGCGACCGCGAGAACGACATTTACGAATTTTTCTGCGAGGCGCAGTCGGCCGGCACGCATTTTCTGGTCCGCACCTGTGTCGATCGTCTGGCCGGTGACGGTGGTCACACCATCGCCGACGAAATGAGCGAGGTCGCTGTCCAGGGAATGCACCGGGTCACCATCAACAAGGACGATCATGCCGACATCGAGCTACGCTATCGGCGCATCCAGGTGTTGCCACCGATCCGCAAGCAAAAACGCTATCCGTCCCTGAGCCTGACCGTCCTGCATGCCCGTGAATGTGGAGCACCTGAAGGTCGGCCCCCTATCGACTGGCGGCTTATCACTGATCTGCCGGTTACAACGCCAGCCGAAGCGATTGAAAAGCTCGACTGGTATGCTCAGCGTTGGAAGATCGAGCTTTTCCACAAGATACTCAAATCCGGTTGTCGGGCCGAGGATGCTCGGCTCCGAACCGCCGAACGCCTTGCCAATCTGATTGCGATATTCTGCATCCTGTCCTGGCGACTGTTCTGGGTGACCATGATCAACCGCGCCGCGCCTGCCGCATCACCCAGGCTCGTGCTCACCGACGTTGAAATCGCCCTGATTGAAGGCCTCGTGGCTTCCCGAAAGAAAGCGCTTATGGGCAGAACCCTCGCCGATTACGTAACCCAGATTGCACGGCTCGGCGGTTATCTCGCTCGAGCTCATGATCCGCCCCCGGGCAACATCGTAATCTGGCGAGGGTGGTCCCGCCTCATGGACCTCAAAATTGGCGCCAACCTCATCCGTTGAACTTGTGGGTAATTGAAAGGGCGAGGACACCGCCTTGTCAGCGTGATTTTTTGGTCTGAGCAGCTTTGCCGGCGGCGCGGCGTTTGGCGATGGTGCCTATCCTGAGTTTTGCGTCGCGTTCGTCGATTTCGTCGGGATCGAAAGGTTCCCCATAGCAGTCCTGGTGCCATTAGGTGACATCCTCGTGCTCGGAGTGACTGGGATCGGTGACGGCGTCGAGGAATACCTCAAAGCCGGGCGTGCCGCCGCAGTCCTCGGGCGGGGCGCGATGCTCGCCCTCGACATAGCGCGGATATTTGGTGCCGGCTTCGCTATCCTCGAGCGCTTCGAGCGTGACGATATGCTCCCAGTTGTCGCCCATGTCGTAGGTATAGAGGATCTGGCAAACGCCCCGGTCGATCAGGGTGTTGAGCCTGGTGTTTTTGGCCGCAGACAGCGCGTCGTCAGGTCAGTCCGGATCGGGCAGCCCGTATCGTTTATCTCCCACTTCCAACTCCCAGAGGTGATAATCGAGCCAGCCCATCGCGCTCTGGATGACATCGTGGAGCATCTTGAGGTTGGCATCGACTGGAACTTCGACCCGCCGCCAGATCGAGGGGTCGGTATCGGCAAGCGCGATGTGCAGGCGGGCGATAGTCTCGGTCATGCCGCCCTTCTAACTGCAATGGGGCTGACTGGCGCCACTCCAGCTGCACAGTTCCACGGCATGAGTTCGTCCCAGCGCGAGGCGGGCCAATCGCTGCCGATTTTCTCGATCACATCGGCGATATAGGCTTGCGGTTCGATGCCATTGAGCTTGCACGTTTATGCCGGAAGGCGAACTATGCCGAGCGCCAAAAGCCGCAATTCCATGCCTACCTTGCAAGCGAAACTGCGCTTCAACGGCGCTCGGCATATTTTGAGACATCAGAGCGCGTTCAGGAACTCGAGCAGCCGGTCATTGGGCTGGAATCGTTTTGCTCTCTGGCGTTCATACGGTTTGAGTTTGGCAAGTGGACTTGTAACGGTTTTGCGCCGGTCACTGATCTCATTATATCACCTTTGCTTCGAACGCCAGCGGGCTGATGCCACCCAGATATGAGTGACGGCGGCGGGTGTTGTAGAACCCGTTGATGTATTGGAAGATGGCAGCTTCGGCTTGCCGCCTTGTTTGCCACTTTTGCAGCCAGATCATCTCGGCTTTCAGCGATTTGAAGAACGTCTCGACAGAAGCATTGTCGTAACAATTTCCTTTGCCACTCATCGATGGCCGCAGGCCGTAGGCCTGCAACCTCTTCTGATAATCATAGGCACAATATTGGCTGCCACGATCAGAATGGAAGATGCAGCCTTCGGCGGGTTGCCGCTGGTTTACCGCCATATCGAGCGCCCTGATTGCCAGATCCTTCTTCATTCTGTCGCTGACCGCCCAGCCCACAACACGGCGGCTGTAGAGATCGAGAATGACAGCGAGATAGAGCCAGCCCTCGGCAGTCCATATATAGGTGATGTCGCCTGCCCATTTTTTGGTTAGGAGCAGCGGCAACAAAATCGCCGTCCAGCCAGTTTGCAGCGACACCCAGGCTTTGATTACTGTTGGTGGTCACCTTGTGCTTGCGCGTGCGAACAGGCCGGATGCCATTGACACGCATTAACCGGCCTACACGCCGCTCGCCAACATCAAGGCCTGCCTCTTTGAGCTCCATCGTCATGCGAGGACGACCGTAGCTGCCAAGGCTGAGGCCATATTGCTCGCGGATGTGCGCCAGCACTTTCATGTCACCACGCGACCGTCGACTTGTCGGTCGCGCGTGCCAGGATCGGTAACCGCGCGTCGATACCTGCATCACGCGGACAGCATCTCCACTGGCCAAACATGACGCCAGCTGTGCACAAATGCGAACCTCACGGGCGTTGGCTCGCGAAGAACTGGGTAGCCTTTTTTAATATCTCCCTCTCCTCCTTGAGGATACGGTTCTCAAGGCGTAGTCGTTCATTCTCACGGGCCAGATCGGCCTGCGGCGTGGCCACCGGATCCGTTGGCCGATATTGCGACACCCACTTGCCCAGCGTCGACAATCCAACGCCCAAGTCAGCAGCAACACGCCGCCGCGACAACCCGCTACTCACCGCAATCCGAACGGCCTCGCGCTTGAAATCTTCTGTATGTTTCTTCATCTCGTCGGTCTCCTTGTATGAGTGTTTAACTCTCAAGTGACCGGCGCAAAACCGTTACAAGTCCAATGAGCCAGTTTATAAACGGAGAGGATATCCGCGCAGTCGTCGCAAGTCTCGACCTGTGCACCCATCCACCAGATCACGTCATCGCCATTGCCACCGACTTGGGCCAGATATTATTCGGCCGGGTTCACCGCCGAGTCTCTCGACTGGCGGTAGGCCAGATGGGACGCCATGTTTTCTGGCTTGAGCCCGAAGGCGGTCTGCCGGCTGATGTCCTGGCGGTTGATCTCATCGAACTTGATGAAATAGGCCTTGTGCATCCTGTAAAAGGGAATTTCCGGATAGAGATGATGGATGAGATGGTAGTTCTGATAGACAAGCACCGGTGTCAGCAGCCATTCCCATCCATAGCGCATCGTCGTGGCCATATATGGTTCTTCATCCTGGGCGACCATCGCCGGGTAGTGCGGCAGGATCACGAAGACTACTGCGATCAGGAACAGCGTGATCCGCGAGGGCAGGAACCACAACATGAACAGCTCGAAGCCGAATCCAAAATAGATGGCCCCCACGAAAAGGGCGAGCAAAGCTGCGTAGAAACCGACGAGTTCCCTGCCGTGCTTCTTGCGAACGTTCTGGCCACGTTTGATAAAGTAATGGATATAGGCACCGTCAAAAAACATCCAGCGGAACGGTACCTGCCACCATGGCGATTCGTGTTCGAAACGGTCAGGGTCGAGTGGGCCATTGGCATAGCTGTGGTGCTTGTTGTGCACCCACCGCAAAAGCACCATCGGCGCATAGGGGAACAGGAAAAAGAGCCCGATCGCCCCGATCGTCTCATTCAGCCATTTGACTCTTGACAGGGAATAATGGGCCGCGTCGTGTATCACGCTGAACAGTAAATAGGTGATCAAACCGTTGGCGATGGTGCCGAGCCAGATAGGTATCTGCCCCGTCAGTGCCAGATACCAGACACCGCCTATACTGCCCATCGAGGCGACGAAAAGCAAGGTCGTCGGCAGCGCCAGCAGGGGGGGGCGCCGCAACTGCTCGAAATACTCTTCCTGGTTTTTTGGAAAAACACTCGCAACCATTCCACATCTCCCAAATCTTAATTTACCCATGGATTCAGCCAACTCGGTTTAGCATTTCAAGTTATGCTTTCCACTTGCCCATCGCGCAATCGCACCGATTATAAACATATGTTGTATATTATACAACTCTTATCCCACAATTCCATGGCAGTCAGGCAGCCCGTTGTCCGCCCCAAGACCATTATCCCCCTGTTGGTCGCCGATCTGAGATCAAGCAAACCGTCCGGGCAATCATGTCAGTTGTGTCGCAGGCCCAGTCGATGATGTCGCTCCACCGGGCGGAGCCGTGCAAGGTCAAGAAAGACGGGGAGAAAGCACCTGCAGGTCAGTACCCACCTCGTCCTTTCTTGACCTTCTGGTTCACGCTTTTTTCCAGCAGTCGATCGGGCACTTGAGCACGATAGCTGCTGCCATACTGCCCCCTGAGACCAACGGGTTGCTTCTATGCGCATAGAGGGCCGAGGGTGCGACAAGGTGCGCATGGGCGTCGATGACCATTGCTGATTAATCTTTCGCTAATTACCGCTTTGACGGACAATATCTGTCGCTTCAGCTGATCAATTGGTCAAATCGGATAGACCAGATATCGTGGAAGTACGGAGGTATCGAGCTCAGCCCGCCGCGATAACAGCTTCAGTTCGCCATTCTTCCCTTGCCGCACACTATCGAGATACTGCCCCGCCGCCAACACCTGGGTGATCCCGCTGTCTTTAGGCGTCATGAACACCGAAAAGTTGGATCGCATTTCCAAAGCGGTTGCATCAACGCGATCATAACTGGTGAGTTGGACGAAATGGCGGGTACGATAATCCTGAAAGGTGCCCGCCCAGATGTCGTTCACGAAGGTGACGCGATCCTCGAGCCTGGCGCGGCAGTCGTCGTACATGAAGCCAAGGGCGAGTCCGTGCTCCGAATTTTCCGCCGAACGGCAGTAGTAGGCGGCAGCCTCCTCGTCCGCGTAGTTAGCAAGCCACCCCGGCATATCCTTGCTGTCGAGCGCGTGAGCATCGGCCAGCAGCAAGGCGTTTAGCGCCGCTTCGAGTGATGTATCTGTCTTCATCATACTGTCGCCCTTTCGAACCCCATGACCGAACGGTAATATTCCCAGCGTGGCAGATTGCCGCTCTCGTCATTCTGAAGAAATTCCGATTCCAGCTTCAAAGGGTCATGCACTCCCTTCTGGAAGATGGCCGACCCTGGTGTGTGATTTCCGATGTGGATGCGATGGAAGATCGAGGCATCTTCCATGCTTATCAGACCGCACGGGCCCAGCAGATTGGAACTTTGCCGCAAGCGGTGGCGAACCATCTCCTCGTCGTCATCCTGATGCGCGAAATAGGCGTAGTGAACCTCGACTGTCGCTGCATCGATCGGTGTGGCGAAGCGCAAATTGATGACATCAAGATGTTTCGTTGAAACAAAGGTGGGAAAGAGCGAGACGATCCGGGATCCGACCGCAGGATCCTGCCCCTTGAACTCGATCAGCGACTTGTCCTTGAGCACGGAAGGCCCGGTTGCCACAGAAAGTGCCGATTCGAAACAGATGTGGCCGCGTTTTGTTACCGCAAACTGGCGACCTTTGCCGCCTTGCCAGTTGAGCATCTTGAACGCCTGATGCAACAGCGGCGCATGATAGCCATCGTTATCGGTGTACGACTTCCAGTTCGAATCATAACGAACCTTCTGGTAGCCGAGCAGCTTGAGCCGCCCGTCGCCCGCAAGCAACTCGCGCAGGCAATTCTGCGAGTCACCTAGGTATTCAAGCAGCGACTCGGTTTGCGCCGAAAGCGTCACGAAGATCAGGCCAAAAAAAATGTCGAATCGAGGCTGGGCGAGCGGATAATCGGCCTTGTTGAAGCCGGGCAGAAATTCCCGTGGGTTGGGACAACCGACGAGGTCTCCCTTGGAATCGAACAACCAGCGGTGGTATGGACATTCGAATTCCGTCTTGTTGCCCATAACCGCCGTCTCGAGTTGATTGCCTCGGTGCGAGCAGGCGTTGTAGAACACCCGCACCACGCCTTCAACGTCGCGCCCGATAAGCAACGGTACGCCGGCCAAGCGGTAGGTCTTGAAATCACCCGGGTTGGGCAATTCGCTTTCATGGGCGACCGGGTGCCATTCCGTACCGTGAAAAATGCGTTTGACCTCTTCCGCATAAATGTCCTCGCGAACGAAGGCTTCTTTAGGAATTTCATTATAATTCTTTGGCCAGGATAGCTTTATTTCCGTCATCCGCTCTCTCCCATTTATCTCATTTTTCGGCCGCGAGTGCCTTGCCAAGTTCGGCCCACATTCTGCCCGACAGGCGTGCGCCCTCGAGGTACGGTTCCGGACAAAGATGGTATGGTGGCCGAACCGGGCCAGCATTCATCCACCCACCGGCATTCATGCGCGCCTTTTCTAGCGCGATGTTGTAGGTCGAGAATTCCTTGAAGCTGCCGTTCGGGAACAGCGGAGCTGCCGTCGGTCCGAGTCGCGCCTGGAAGGCGCGTGCCGCGTTCCAGTCACCGGTTTCGCGGGCTTTCAAAATATTGTCGCGAATCGTTGTGGTCACTAACGGGTCGCACACAGAGCCGCTGGACCAGAAAGCGTCGATCGAATCGTCCATGCGGGCCGCAGCGTAATAGTCGAAGTCGATCGGCAACAACTTGATCCGACCGCGAATAGCCGAAAGGTCCGCCAGCAGGTTGCCGATACCGATATATTTGGCGGTAACGACCTGCGGAATTTCAGCTACTTGTGCCCAGAACGGCCGCGGAAAATCAAACTTGAAAGCCTCCGGATTGGCGTAGATTGCAATGTTCATCTCCGGGACGGCTTCAGCGACGTCCTTGTAGAACTGGACAGCAACGTCAAGGCTGGGCGCGCACCACATCGGAATTCCCAGCATCGTGCCATCCGCGCCGAGTTCAAGCGCTTGCCGGGTCAATGCTACGGTGTCGCGGGTGTTGATGCAGGTGGTGCCGACGAATATCGGCACCCGGCCGGCCGCAGCATCGACCAGCGCCTTCATGAAATCGAGCTTTTCGTCGTGGGTCATGGTCGCCGCTTCGCCAAGCGTCCCCATACTGAGAATCCCGTTGATCCCCGCGTCTATCAGGCCGTTCACCACGCGCGCAGTTTCATCGAGATCGACCGTATTTGTCGCTCGCCAATCCGAGGCTTTATCCTTCGCCGGAGTGGGAATAATCGCCCAAGCGCCTTTGACGTCACCAGATTTCATAAGTGTACGTGTCATCTTCGTAGCTCTCCTAGAATTGAGTCCGGTGATTGCTGCCGCAGCGTCCAGACGTTTTACATTGTGTAATGCTTTTCCTTGCATGCCATAAAGCGCGAGTATAAACAAGACAGTCATTCGACCTTGCTTATCGTTGCATGAGTTCGAGAAGGAGGAGCAGACTGAACATGACTTTAGCCAGACGGTTCGAAAACCAAGTCGCGGTTGTGACAGGCGGAGCTCAGGGTATCGGGCTGGCCACGGCCCAGCGCATGGCTGAAGAAGGAGCGACCGTGATCGTCGCTGATCGAGCGGCTCAAGCCACGCAAGATGCGGTCGATCGCCTGCGGGAAAGTGGTGCCGATGTCCACGCCGCCATCGTCGACCTCGAGAGATGCGAAGGAGCGGTCGAACTGTATCGAACGGTGGCCGATCGTTTCGGCCGGATCGACGTTGCAGTCCACAACGTAGGCGGCACGATTTGGGCCAAACCTTACTGGGAATATACCCCGAACGAGATCGTGTCTGAAATCAACCGTTCGCTGTGGCCGACACTTTGGTGCTGCCACACGGTGGTGCCGTACATGCTCGCGGCCGGTCGCGGTTCAATCGTCAATATCGGTTCAGTGGCCACGCGCGGCGTGAACCGGGTTCCCTATGCCGCCGCCAAAGGCGGGGTTGCCGCACTGACCGCAGCCTTGTCGCTGGAACTGGAAGCCAGCGGCGTGCGCGTGAACTGCGTTGCGCCGGGCGGGGTCAACGTTACCCGGGTCACTCCGCGCGATCCTGCACCGATGAGCGAAACCGTCAAGGCTGGTTTTGTTGGGGTGATGGAGCAGACCATGCGCGACACCCCGATGGCCCGCTTCGGCGAACCCGAGGAACTGGCCGCAGCGATCTGCTTTTTTGCCTCTCGGGAGGCGTCGTATGTCACCGGGCAGACACTCTTCGTCGCGGGAGGTGGCATTGGATAAGACCGCTGCCGCGCCGCCCACGCGCTATCAGGCAGTCTGCTTGAGCAACTCGCGCAACGACACGTTCGCATCAGCAAGCCGATCCGCGCTGGCGCTCACCCGCCGTTCGACCAGCCGCTTGCCAATCCCCATATCGGGCGCGCGTTTGACTGTCAGGACACCGTCAATGGTATCGCCGGACAGAAAGAAAGCGACGAAAGCGTTGCTTTCGATATCGCCGCGAAGGACAACCTCGGCCTGCACCGGAATTTGTCCGCAGAACTGGATGTTCAGATCGAACTGGTCGCTCCAGTACCACATAGGCTTGCAGTAGTCGACTTCGTGACCAAGCATCGCCAATGCCGCAGCCTGGGCCTGGTCGGCTGCGTTCTGATAGGTTTCCTGCCGGAAGCGTCCGCCAAAAAAACCGTCCTGTTCGGCCACGTCACCGGCGGCAAATACCGCCGGATTGCTGGTCTGGCATCGACGGTCGACGACGATCCCATTGTTTACAGTCAACCCGGCATCGACCGCAAGCGAGGTTGCAGGAATGATCCCCACGCCAACGACGACGGCATCACAGGGGATGACGGTGCCGTCGTCGATCTCGACGGCGGATACGCCGCCGTCCGCGAACTTGAAACCCGTTACGCCCCGGTTGAAATGGGTCTTGACCCCGCGCTTGCGGTGCTCTTCGCCCAGCCATTGGCCGAAGCGCTTGCCCAGCGCCCGTTCCATCGGAGCCGCCATCGGTTCTACGGCAGTCACTTCGCAGCCCAGCTTGATCGCGCTGGCAGCCACTTCGGCTCCGATCACGCCCATGCCAACGATCACCACCCGTGCGCCCGGGCGAAGGTCGAGAGCCATTCTGGAGGCGTCGTCACGGGTGCGCAGATAATGGACGTTGGCGCAATCGGCTCCCGCCAAGTTCAGCTTGCGAGCGTGTCCGCCAGTCGCCAGCAGCACCTTGTCGGCGGCGACCATTCGCCCCCCGGACAGACGCACTCCGCCCGCAGTCAAATCGAGCGCTTCGGCACGGGTGTTGAGCAGCAGGTCGATCCGGTTGTCGGAGTACCAGTTCTCATCCTGCAGGAAAAAATTGTCCGGCACTTCGGCGGGATTCCACAGGAACTCCTTGGACAGCGGCGGGCGTTCGTAGGGCCGCCAAGGCTCCTCACCGATGAGGGTGACCCGGCCGTCAAATCCTGCCTGCCGCAGCGCTTCCGCCGCTCGCCCACCCGCGAGATTGGCCCCTACGATAGCAACTGAACGCATTTTACATCTCCCAAATTCCTGACCCCGTCCCGCCCTTGGTTCTGCCGCGCGAAAACCTCACTGTGTTGCAATTTATACAATGCATCGCAGAATAGTCAACGCCCCGACGGTCTAGTCGCAACCGTGCATTTTCTCAACCTTGTAAGAGAGCTGTCGACGCGTCAGCCCCAAGTCTCGGGCCGCTTGTGCAACATTGCCGCCAGCGGCTTCAACAGCAGCCCGCACCATGGCATCTTCTATGGTCGAGAGCGTTTCGCCATTCTGGCGAAGCAAGCCAACCAGCTGACAAATCGGGGACGGCTCTTCCTGCCTCGGCTCCGATTCGTCGATGCGGCCATCATGGGTCAGCGTCATGCCGCTTCGAATGCGCATTCTGTCAGACCCGATGAAAAGGTGGCGCAAATCGATAGCACCAGATTCGTCGGCCAGCAGCACAGCGCGCTCAACCATCCGCTCCAATTCCCTAACGTTACCAGGGTAATCGTGCATTAGCAGCGCGTTAATCGCTCGTGCCGTAAAGCCGTCAACGGTCCGCCCGTGACGCTTGGCATATTTGGCGCGGAAGTGTTCCATAAATCCCGGTATGTCCTCACGCCGCTCTCGCAGTGGCGGAACCCTTATAGGGAGTGTTGAAATGCGGAAGTACAAGTCGGCACGAAAGGTCCCTTCGTCCATAGCGGCCTCGAGATCGACGTTGGACGCCGCGATCAGGCGGACGTTTACCTGGATGGTCCTGGTGTCACCCACACGCTCGAACTCGCCTTCCTGGATGGCCCGCAGGACTTTGCTTTGTGCTAGGGGCGAGAGCATCGAAATCTCGTCGAGAAAGAGCGTACCGCCGTCGGCGAGTTCGAAACGTCCCGGCCGGTCTGCCCCGGCTCCAGTAAAAGCGCCCTTGGCCACGCCGAACAGTTCGGCTTCGATGAGGCCTTCTGGAATGGCCGCGCAATTGAGCGCGACGAACGGCGCATCATTGCGTAGGCTCAGCCGGTGCGCCAGCTTGGCAAACACCTCCTTGCCGACACCCGTCTCTCCAAGAAACAACAGGCTGGCATCCGTTCGTGCCGTGCGTTCGATCAGGTTGCGTACTGCGTTGAACCCTGCCGATACCCCTGCGACGAAATGTTTGTCTTGGTGCCTGGACACTGCCGGATCGAGTGGAACCGCATTCGTTTCGGCATCGTCCAGCCCCGGCCATTCCGCTTCCGGCTTGCCATGGAGCAGGCAGGCTGGATGGCCCATTCCTTGGCACTCGATCTCGCGCATTATTATGGGCTGGCCTGCGAATGTGCTCGCAAAACCGCTGGCAAAACCGGTTTGCAGCCAGCACACCGGATCGGTGTGGACGCCTTCGGTGGCGAGATGGATCCCGGCTTCAATAGAATCGTGTACCAGAAACCGGCCTTCAAAATGTCCGTTCTCGGTATCGGTCTCCAAAGTCTCGATTTCTGTCCAGCCGAACCCGGTCACTGCGTGGGCTTGTGGTCCGACCGCAAAGGCATCGAGGAAACTGCTGCCGGGCCGCAAATGTTTTGCTTCAACCGCGCAACGCGAGCCTTCTGCGAAGCCTAGTTCCCAGAACAGCCTACGCGCTTTGACAAGGCCCAGTTGAACGACCAGTTCGTTGCGCAACATGGTCAGTGCGGAATTGCTCAACAATACGCAGCGTTCGCTGTCACGCCAGATGCGTCCTTGCTCAGGCGAGAACCGCAGTCGGCTGGTAAGGTCGGTATAGGCCGGAAGATGTTTCATGCCGCACCATAACAAATATGTGAACCGAGCGCTATATTATCTCGCTAGAAATGACAAATATGTCAATCTGCAGAAAGGTCAATCAACGAGCTATTGGTTATAATGATGGAAACAGCCTGGTTTTCGAAACTGGCACATTTTGTGCATGGGAAAGCTGTAACTCAAGATAGGCTGACCGAAACCCAGCGGCAACGAGTGAGTGGAGAGAGCAATGACGGATGTTTCCGAACTGATCGATACGGCAACGGGTCGGCAATCGCGGACGATTTACTCGAGCGAGGAACTCTACAAGCAGGAGCTCGAACGCATTTTCGGTCGCTGCTGGCTTTTCCTCGTTCACACCAGCCAGATCCCCAAAGCCGGTGACTATTTCCGCACCTTCATGGGCGAGGATGATGTCATCGTCATTCGCCAGAAAGACGGATCAATCAAGGCGTTCCTCAACAGCTGCACCCACCGCGGGAACCGCATTTGCCGCGCCGACCGCGGCAATGCCAAGGCCTTTACCTGCAACTACCATGGCTGGTCGTTCGCGCCGGACGGGTCGCTCGCCGGGGTTCCGCTGGAAAACGAGGCCTATTTTGGCGAGCTGGATCGCAGCAAGCTGGGCCTGGTTCAAGTAACCCATGTTGCCGAATACAAGGGCCTCGTTTTCGGCTGCTTTGACCCCGACGCGCCCTCGCTCGAAGATTATCTGGGCGATGCGAAGTTCTTCCTCGACGTCTGGCTGGATGCGATGCCCGGCGGAACTTCGCTGCTCGGCGAAACCCAGAAGATGGAACTGGGCAGCAACTGGAAACTGCCGGTGGAGAACGTCTGCGGCGATGGCTATCATCTCGGCTGGGCGCATGCCGGGGCGATGACGGCGGTCCAGTCCATGGACCTGTCCGGCCTCAGCGTCGGCAATTCGAGTGCCAACCTCGAAGGCGGACTTTCCGTCGCCGGGATGAACGGCCACATGGCGCTGACCTCGCTCGACGGGGTTTCGGGCTACGCCTTTTACCCCGAACCGAAGACCATGCTGGACTATCTCGAGGCCAATCGCCCAACGGTTATCGAACGGCTGGGCAATCTGCGCGGTGAACAGCTCTGGGGTTCGCAAATCAACATCACGATCTTTCCCAATCTCCAGTTCCTGCCGGGCCTCAACTGGTTTCGGGTCTACCATCCCAAGGGTTCGGGCCGGATCGAGCAATGGACATGGGCGATGGTGGAAAACGACATGCCCGAAGAGATACAGGCGGCGATCCTGGACAATCAGTGCTTGACCTTCGGGCTTGCGGGCCTGTTTGACAATGACGATGGCGATAATCTTGCCGCCTGCACCGAACAGTCCCGTGGCTGGCGGACGGCACAAATGGACGTATTCACCAACATGGCTCTCAACCGTTCGGGACCACGCGAAGGCTTTCCCGGCGACATCGCCGCCGGATTGGTGAGCGAGCACAACCAGCGTTATTTCTACCGCCGATGGCAGGAGCACATGCAGGCTGACAGCTGGGCTCAGGTTCCTACCTACAACATCAACCCGCTAGCCGCTCGGGAGACAGTCGATGCCTGAGCTGAGCGTCGCTCCGGTGCCGTTCGAGAGTCTCATCGCGCTCACACAACGCCTGTATCACGAAGCGCGCCTGCTCGATGCCGAACGCTTCGAGGATTGGCTGGCGCTGTTATGCAACGATGTGACTTACCGGATGGAGCTCAAGCGGCGCCGCTTCCGGGCGGATCGGTCGCCCCCAGCGGCAATCGGCACGGGCGTTATTTTCAACGAGAACCTTGCCCGCCTTAAACTCAGGATAGATCGCCTGCGCTCCGGTTTTGTATGGGCCGAGGATCCGCCCAATTTCGTGCGGCGCGTGGTTTCGAACGTCGAAGTCGAGCCCGTAGATACCGAAAGCGAGGCGATCGTGCACTCGGTAATCGTCATTCACCGCAACCGCATCGACGGTCTCACGCGTGTGTTCACTGCCGGTCGCACTGATCGGTGGCGCAACGGGGCGAATGGCTGGAATCTGTTAGCGCGCAACATCACGCTTGACCATGCGGTGCTACCTGACAGCAACATCAACGTGTTTTTTTAACATGAAATTACTAGGAGAAAAATGATGCGAATTGAGCGGATCGGCCGGGAGCCGGAATTTTCACGTTACATGGATCTCAAGGAAGGCTGGCTCGATCGCCGGATCTTCAGCGACGCCGAGATCTACGAGGAAGAACTTTACCGCATCTTCGCGCGGTCTTGGCTGTTCGTTGCCCACGAAAGCCAGTTGCCCAAGGCTGGCGATTTTCTGACCACCCATATGGGCGAGGATGCAGTTATCGTCGCGCGCCAACCCGATGGCTCAATCAAGGTATTTCTCAACTCCTGTCCTCATCGCGGCAACAAGGTATGCTTTGCCGATGCCGGAAACACCCGCCGGTTTGTCTGCAATTATCACGGCTGGGCCTTTGATACCGGCGGTGAACTGAAAGGCATGCATGAGGAATATTGCTACGACGATAACGATATCGATCGACAGAAAAACGGCCTGAAGCAGGTTTCCAGGGTTGGCAGTTACAAGGGCCTTGTCTTTGCGACATTTGCCGATGATGGTCCCAGTCTCGATGCATGGTTGGGCGACTTTCGCTGGTACCTCGACATGTTGCTTGACAATGAGGATGGCGGCACTGAACTGATCGGCGGCTGTATCAAGTCAGTGATGAACGCCAACTGGAAGTTCGGTGTCGAGAACTTCGTCGGCGATGCGTATCATGCCGGCTGGACCCACGATTCCGGCTGCCGTTCGATGAACAACGGTGAGCCCTTCCCGCCTATCGACATGGAAAATTCATACCATGCTAGCGTTAACGGCCACGGATGGGAGTTCGGCACCGAAGGAGTCGGCGACCTCTTCCTTTTGGGCCGACCGAAAGTTCTCGAATACTATGAAAAGATCCGTCCCCAGATGGCGCAACGGCTGGGCGAGATGCGCTCCAAGATATTCGGATCGGTCGCCTCCGCCTCTATTTTCCCCAACGTGTCGTTCTTGCCTGGTATTTCCACCTTCCGGCAGTGGCAGCCCAAAGGTCCGATGGAGTTCGAGCTCAAGACCTGGGTGATCGTCAACAAAGCGATGCCCGATGATATCAAGGATGAGATCACCAAGGGGGTCATGCAGACATTCGGCCCCGGGGGCACGTTCGAGATGGACGATGGGGAAAACTGGAGCAACTGCACCACCGTCAACCGTGGGGTGGTTACCCGCCACGAACGCCTGCACTACCGCTGCGGCATATCACGCCAGATCGAGCACGATACCCTGCCGGGTATCGTCTACCGCGGCCAGTATAATGACGCCAACCAGCGCGGCTTTTACCAGCGGTGGCTGGACATGATGGAAAACGACAAACTGGGAGCAATGCCGAACCGCCCGGAACCGCGCCTGACCGGCGTTGGTGATACACGCGACCTCCCCGGCTTGTTCGCGCTCTGAAAAAGGATCAACCAATGACACAGACCGCTACAATGGAACGCCCGCAGATTGGCCATAGCGCCTCGCTCGAGCTGACGCATGCCTTGACCCAGACGGTCTATCGCGAAGCGCGCATGCTCGACGACGAGAAATATGTCGATTGGGTCAAGATGCTGGCCGACGACTTGCTTTACCACATGCCTGGCATCGAAACGCGCTATCGCCGCGACACGACGGACCAAGTCAACGATCTGACCCGGATGGCCTATTACAACGACAACCTGACCGAAATCAAGAAACGGCTTTCGCGGCTGGAAACCGGTACGGCCTGGTCCGAGGATCCAGCCACCCGATACACGCACATCATCACGAACGTCGAGGTAGAGTTGACTGAAAAGCCAGACGAACACCGCGTTTTTTCCAACTTCTATGCATATCGGAATCGCAATGAGCGTGAGGAAGATTCACTCATCGGCAGCCGTGTCGATATCTGGCGCGAAGCAGGAGATGCATATCAGTTGGTCAATCGGCGGATCGTACTCAAGCATAACGTTCTGCCCAGTAAAAACTTGAACATCTTCCTTTAGGCTTGCGGGGGCGTGAAATCCGAATGCAGTCGCAATTCGCGTCGCTACCCATGCTTTTTCCGTCGGAGGCATTCCTACGGGCGAACACTAATTTTAACCGGTCCCCGCAAGCCTGCGGACCGGTCGGATCGGAGACGAAAAATGGACGCACTTCGATATTATCTTGTGCCCGCGATGACCTTGACGGGTGTTGTTGGCTTTGTCCTTGGCGGCGAGTTTGTCTGGCTCGGCTTTGGCACCTTCCCTGTGCTGCTACTGCTCGACATTGCACTACCGAGTGACAGAAAAATGCGCGCGCGCGGCATTTCGTTCGCCGCCAATTTTGCGATCTATCTGCAGCTACCTCTGCTGATCGGGCTCTATCTGGCTTTCGCCAACTCGGTAAACTCCGGCACAGATCCGATTTTAGACGGTCAAGCGGCGGGTTGGCAGATTGCGGGATCAATCGCCAGCCTTGCTTGGCTTTCTGCGGTTCCGACCCTGCCCGTCGCACACGAGCTGATGCATCGTCGGCATTGGTTTCCGCGCGCTGTCGCAAAGGGGTTAAGCGCCTTCTATGGCGACCCCAATCGCGATATTGCGCACATTGTCACCCATCATGTCCACCTCGACACGGGCAAGGATAGCGACACGCCATTGCGAGGGCAGACGATCTACAGCTTCGTGCTTTCGGCGACGTGGGGCTCGTACAAGGACACTTGGGAAAAGCAGGCCGAGATCCTCTCACGTCTGGGTCATTCGAAGGGTAGCTGGCGCAATGCCATGTGGTTACAACTGGTGCTGGTTGGCGCAATCATCGCAGTGATGACCGTTCTCGCTGGCCCTATTGCCGGCCTGGTGACGGTCGCGGCGATGTTTTTTGCCAAGATGCTGGTCGAAGGCTTCAATTACTTTCAGCATTACGGCTTGCTGCGGATCGAGGGCGAGCCGATCGCCAAGCATCACGCCTGGAACCATCTTGGCATGATCGTGCGTCCGATCGGGGTGGAGATTACCAATCACATCAACCACCACCTCGACGGGCACACCCCTTTCTACGAGCTACAACCCGAGCCCGAGGCACCGCAGATGCCGTCATTGTTCTTGTGCTTCCTGTGCGGAATGGTCCCGCCGGTTTGGCACAGGTTCATTGCCCAGCCGCGCCTGAAAGATTGGGACCTGAGGTTTGCATCGCCCAGCGAGCGGAAACTGGCACGAGCGGCCAACGCGTTGGCAGGCTGGCCGCAGTGGCTCGACAGTCCACCTGCATGAAGATGAATCCCTCCGATCGTCTTCATGCCACCTGAGCGTCATCCCCTAAGGATGACGCTCACTTTTCTTTTCACCCTCAATCCAGCACAGTAGGTCGCCTTCATGTTCTCCTTCCTGAAAAAACCCGAGCTTAACAAGGTGACCTTGGCATCCGAAGCTCGGACGTTGCTGGTCGCCCGAGACAAGACCCTGCTCGAAGCAATGCTCGCCGAAGGACTGGCGATGCCTCACGATTGTAAAGTCGGCTCGTGTGGAACCTGCAAATTCAAGCTTGTGGACGGTAGGATACGCGAACTCAGTCCATCTGCATTGGCTCTGGAACGCGACGACCTGTCGGCCGGGTACAGGCTTGCTTGCCAAGCGTTACCACGGTCGGACCTGACTATTGCGCTCGACGCTCCCCTGTTGAGTCAGCAAACTGTCGAAAATTATTCCGCGACGATCGTCGCGTCCCCTCGGCTTTGTCCGGATATAATCAATCTCATTGTCGAGCTTGACCGGCCGCTTTCCTTTACCCCTGGCCAGTACGCCGATCTGAGCGCGCCCGGCATCGACGGTCCACGCAGCTATTCCTTCGCTTTCGCACCCAAGGCCGGGCCGGCCCGGCAGTTGCAGTTCCATGTCCGCCATGTTCCGGGAGGCACTTTCACCGACTGGCTGTTCGGAGGTGAGCGTATCGGAACGCAGTTGATGGTGTCAGCTCCCTATGGCGAGTTCCACCTCAAGACGAGCACCGCGCCAATGCTCTGCATCGCTGGAGGTAGCGGCCTCGCGCCGATCATGGCCATCTTGCAGGAAGCTCTTGCGAACGGCGCGAATCGGCCGGTTGTCCTGTTATATGGCGCAAGGAGCCAGGCACATCTTTATTGCCTCGATGGAATCGGCGAACTCAAAGCCGCCTGGAATGGGCCGTTCGAATTTAGACCGGTCCTGTCCGAAGAGGCTCCTGATAGCGCCTGGGATGGCGCACGTGGGCTGGTGACGCAGCAGATCGCCGGACTACTGGATAAGGCGCTATGCGAGGCCTATCTGTGCGGTCCGCCCGCGATGGTCGACCTCGCCGAAGAAGAGTTACTCAAAGCCGGCGTGTCTCGCGATACGATCTCTGCAGATCGTTTCCTCGATCGCAGCAGCGCGCGGTAACCGCAGAGACAAAATGGCCTTTGCGCCAAGCGCGGTCTTGCACCCAGGGCAACAATGCCAAGCCGGGCCCTAGACAGTGATACACCGCCGCCGAGTCAGTTATCGACCCGGATCATCTTGCCAACCATTTCCTGGATATCCACCTTTTCGGTGTTGTCGAGCAGAACTGCAACGCGGTTCAAGGTAGCAATAACCGACGTGTACTGACCATGCGCGTAAAAGGCGTCGATCGGATAGACGACTGTCTTGTCGACCGGCGCACGATGGTAGCTCAGCTGGCCGATCCCGTAAATTGCGAGCCCCCCGGCTTCGGCGTGAGCCATCATCCGTTCCGCACGATCTCTTGTGAGATTGCCGCCGAATTCGGCTAGTTGGGGAGGAGCGACGGCCGGCCCGAAGTGCGTCGGTTTCCACCGCGCGGCTCCAATGACTCCCGAAATGACGAGCAAGTCGGAAAATGGAAATTTCTCAGCCATGGCATCTCTCCTTTTGTCGTGTGCTTGATTCTAACGACCCTAGCTCTGTGCAGAGTGTTCACCCGTCCGGACGTTTGCCGATTCCGATACCGCCATCGCTCAAAAGCACCGTTCCGGTCATGTACGAAGAGTCCCGCCGCGAAGCCAAAAGGGCGTAGAGACCCGCATGATCAGCAGGTTCGGCGATCCGTCCAAGCGGGGTCATGCTGGAAATCAGATCGTCAAGCCCGGGCATCTGTTCCATCTTTGTCTCTGAAAAGCCACCGGTCTGGGTGCCGCTGAGCGGGGTCCGTGTCCCTCCAGGCGCAACGCCATTGACTCTGATGTCCGGTGCCAGTTCCCAAGCCAGCTGTTTTATCAGCCCGACCACAGCGTGTTTGGAAGCGACGTACAGAGTACCGCCGCCTCCAGTATAATAACTAGAGGTCGAGGCTGTGAAAATAATACTCCCCTTGACCTTCCTGAGTTCAGGGATAGCTGCGTGAGCACCAAGAAAATAGGCCTTCAGGTTGACATCGAAGATTTCGTCAAAGACCTTGCCTAGCTGTTCAGGCTCCTGCTGTTCGAGCGGGACCATGAAATCCCAGATGCCAACGTTTCCGACAAACACATCGAGCTTGCCGAAAGCCGCCACGGTTTCCGTCACCGCGCGGGCATTGTTTGCGTAGGAGCGCACGTCTCCTGTCACCGCGATGACGCTGTGCCCATGCCGCGAACGAACCAGTTCTGCCTGTTCCGCGTCCTTGACGAGCACGCCGACCTTGGCACCTTCTTCGATATAGCGCGCGACAATCGCCGCACCGATCCCGGTGGCGCCACCTGTCAGTAGCGCCACCTGTCCATCAAGCCTTTTAGACAATTTTCTCTCCTCCTTCACCGATTGTCGTCCATTTCAAAATTACTGATCAAACATGCCGGTGCGACCTTCTTGCAGGTTGACCACGACTGATTTGGTTTGGGTGTAGTGGTTCAGCACTTCATGGCTGAATTCGCGGCCGAACCCGCTCTGCTTGTAACCGCCGAGCGGCATGTTAGCCTTGAGATTATAGTAGCGGTTGATCCACACCGTGCCGGTTTCGAGCTTGCGGGCAATACGATGCGCGCGCGCAAGGTCGCGAGTCCAGACACCACCGGCAAGCCCGTAGGTCGTGTCGTTTGCCGCTTTCATCATATCATCCTCGTCCTTCCAACTGATCACGCTGGTGACCGGGCCAAAAATCTCTTCACGTGCGATACGCATCGAGTTGTTGACGTTGGTAAAGACCGTCGGGCTGATGAAGTGCCCATCGGCAAGATTGTCGTTACGGCTGCCGCCGGTCAGAACGGTGGCCCCTTCTTCAGTCGCCAGTTCGAGGTAGCTTACGACCTTGTCCATCTGCATCTTTGACGCCTGCGCACCGAGTTGAGTGGCGAAGTCGAGCGGGTCGCCTTGGCGAATGCCTTCGAGCGCGACCTTGAACTTGGCAAGGAACTCCTCCTGGATCGCTTCATGCAGGAACAGTCGCGAACCGGCGAGGCAAACCTCGCCCTTGTTCAGGACAGTTGACATGGTGGCGCTTTCCACCGCAGCGTCAATATCGGCATCGGCACAGACGATGTGCGCAGACTTACCGCCCAGTTCGAGCGTCTGCGGGATGATATTGGTGGAAGCGTATTGCATGATCCGGCGGGCAGTCGCCACCGAGCCGGTGAAGGCGACCTTTCGAACGTCCTCGTGGGTCACAAGCGCCTCACCGACGTCGGCACCGTAGCCAGTGACCACGTTGATCACGCCGGGGGGCAGAAGATCGGCCATTTCCACGAAGAATTCGATCACCGAAAGGCAGACCGTCTCCGCAGGTTTAAGCACAACAGTGTTACCCGAAGCGAGGGCTGGCGCGATCTTGCAGGCCATCATCAGCATCGGCACGTTCCACGGGATAATCTGCGCGCAGACCCCCAGCGGCTCGCGGTGAACGATGCCGACGGCATCGGGATAATCCATAGTCTGGCCATGCAGGCCGTAAGCGGCCCCCGCGAACAGTTCGAACTGACCAATTGCCTGCGGCATGTCGAAATGCATCGATTCGCGGATCGGCTTGCCGTTGTTTAGCGTCTCGAGAGTCGCATAATGCTGATGCCTCGCCTTAAGCCGGCGGGCGACCTCAATCAAAATTTCCTGACGTTCGGCAGGCGAGCTTTCGGACCACTTGGGGAAGGCAGCCTTGGCAGCGGCCACCGCACGCTGGATATCTTTCGCGTTGCCAGCCTGAATCTTGGTCAGCACTGCCCCGGTGGCAGGATTAATCAGATCGATCGTCTTTCCGCTATCACTGGAAATCCATTCGCCGCCGATAAAGTGACCGTATTCGGTCTTGATTCCGTATTCGTTGGTATCACTTTTCAAATGTGTAGCCATTGCATCTCTCCTTAGACTTCATCAAATTTCGATCAAAAGGTCGCTCACCGGAAACACTCTGCAAGCGAGGGCAAAGCCCGCTTCCCGTTCTGTCTCCGAAATCTTCGCCGTGCTCATCTTGCCGGTCCGGTAATCACCATCGACAACCCTGATTCTACAAATTCCGCACCCGCCGCCCCGGCAACCAACACCGATATCGCTCGATCCGCCTCGTTCCATGGCGAGCAAGACACGCTCGCCCTCACCGCAACTGAATTCCCCGCCGCCGACGATCTGGATCCGGTGTGGTCCGATCATCACATTATTCCTTCTTTGCTGCCTTTGCTGCCGCCTTAGCCGCAAAGGATTGTCCGCCCACCGCGAAATGGCCGCTCGGCATCTCGCGCAAGATGATCCGCACCGAATCTCGGGGAGCACCGATCGACGTGACCGCGGCATCGGTCAGAGCCTGGATCAACCGCTCCTTGGCATCCGGGGGTCTACCCTCGAGCATGTTGACCTCGATGATTGGCATTTACGCCTCCACCTGAAACATTACGGCACCAAGCCCCTGGATGCTCGTACGGACGGTTTGACTAGGCGCCAGATTAGGCGCAGCGGTTATTCCGCCGGCCATCACAATATCGCCAGCGGAAATCTCTTCGCCCGCCTCGGCGACCAACCGCGCTGCCGCCACCAGCGAACGCAGCGGATGTCCAAGAATGGCTGCGGTCGAGCCAACCTGCGTTACTTGCCCGTCGATTTCGAGGATTACGCCAAGATTGGAAAAATCCATAGTCGGATCGTTCCAGGAACCGATTACCAGGCCGGACGATGAGGTGTTGTCAGCGATAACATCGGACAGCGCGAACTTGAAGTTCTCATACCTGCTGTCGATGATCTCCATTGCGGGAGCGATCGCCTCGACTGCCGCCAGCGCTGCTGCCGCCGTGACCTTGCCCGCCAGGGGTGCCTTCATCAAAAAGGCTACTTCTGGTTCAACCCGCGGGTGCACAAACCGCGCATATGACATCGCCGTGCCTTCTTCGATCAACATGGCATCGGTTAGCCGGCCCCAAGCAACTTCATCAACACCCACCTGCAGCATCTTGGCCCGGCTCGTCAGACCCATCTTGACTCCAATTCGGCGTTCCCCGCGGCCGAGGCGGTGATCGACCGACAGCTTCTGGACCAGATAGGCATCCGCCACGCTCAGATCGGGGTCGGTATGCGTGAGCTGGGGCGTTGCGCGCGCATGAAGCGCCGCGCTGTCCAGAATTTCCGCGTATCGTTCAAACTTGTCCATTGCCATCGCCTATGCCGCCCGGGCGGAAACGAGATCGAGCGCAACATCGACAATCATGTCTTCCTGCCCGCCAACCATGCGCCGTTTACCCAGTTCGATCAGAATTTCGCGGGTGTCGAGACCGTATTGTTCGGCGGCCTTTTCCGCGTGACGAAGGAAGCTTGAATAAACGCCGGCATAACCCAGGCTCAGAGTCTCGCGGTCGACCCGCACCGGGCGATCCTGAAGCGGACGGACCAGATCTTCCGCTGCGTCCATCAGCGCCATCACGTCGCATCCATGGTTCCAGCCCTTTCGGTCGGCCGCAGCTACGAACACTTCGAGCGGAGCATTGCCCGCCCCCGCGCCCATCCCCGCGAGGCTGGCGTCGATCCGTACCGCCCCTTCCTGGGCGGCAACGATCGAATTCGCGACGCCGAGCGACAAGTTGTGGTGGGCATGCATGCCGCGCTGGGTTTCCGGCTTGAGCACACGGTCGTAGGCCCGCAGCCGCTCGCGCACACCGTCCATGTCGAGCGCGCCGCCGCTGTCGGTCACATAAACGCAGTGCGCGCCGTAGCTTTCCATCAGCAAGGCCTGCTGGGCCAGCGCCTCGGCGTCGATCATGTGGCTCATCATCAGAAAGCCCGATACATCCATACCAAGGTCGCGGGCGATACCGATATGCTGCTTGGCAACGTCCGCCTCGGTGCAATGGGTCGCGACCCGCACCGAGCGAACGCCCAATGCGTAAGCACGGCGAAGCTCTTCGACAGTGCCGATGCCAGGCACCAGCAGCGTGGTCAGCACCGCCCGTTTGATCACGTCGGCTGCCGCCTCGATCCATTCCCAGTCGGTGTGAGAGCCAAAGCCATAATTGAATGACGTGCCGTTGAGGCCATCGCCGTGCGACACTTCGATGGCGTCGACACCGGCATCGTCCAGGGCTTTGGCGATCGTGCGGACGCTGTCTGTGCCGTACATGTGAAGAATCGCGTGCATCCCATCACGCAGGGTAACATCCTGGATGTAGAGCTTGTCGGTTTTGGGATTGAAGGTCATGCTGCCACCTTTGCCAGGTTTTGCTGCGCGAGCCGCTCGCCGGCCGCCTTGGCCGCGGCGGTCATAATGTCGAGATTGCCGGAATATTTGGGCAGGTAATCGCCTGCTCCCTCTACTTCGAGGAAAACGCTGGTCTTGAGACCAACGAATTCGCCATAGCCGGGAATTTTCAGCGGATGGTTGGAGCCGAACCGTTCGAACTGCACCTCCTGCTTGAGGCGATAGCCGGGGACATAGGACTGGACGGTCTGCACCATGTCCTGCACCGACTGGCGGATCCTGTCCTCGTCAACCTGGTCGGTCAGCGTGAAGATCGTGTCGCGCATGATCATCGGCGGCTCAGCCGGATTGAGAATGATGATCGCGCGCCCGCGGCCCGCACCGCCGACGATCTCGATCGCCTTGGCCGTGGTCCGGGTGAATTCGTCGATATTGGCGCGGGTTCCCGGTCCAGCAGAGCGTGATGAAACCGATGCGACAATCTCTGCATAATGGACCGGGGTCACGCGCGATACCGCTGCGACGATCGGGATGGTCGCCTGACCTCCGCAGGTGACCATGTTCACATTGCGGATTTGATCGTCGAGCGCATTATCGACCGGAGGCACGAAAAACGGCCCCAAGGCTGCGGGCGTCAGGTCAACTACCAGCTTGCCGTCCTGCTGCAGCGCGGCATCATGCGCCTTGTGGGCGTAAGCCGAGGTCGCATCAAAGACGATTCCGATCTCCGAATAGGCCGGAAGCTTGCGCAGCCCCTCAATTCCCTCGTGGGTGGTCGTCACCCCGCGTTCGCGGGCCATCGCCAGTCCCTCGGATGCCGGATCAATGCCGACTACTACGGCGAGTTCGAGCACGTCCGAACCCTTGAGCAATTTGATCATCAGGTCAGTGCCGATATTGCCTGAGCCGATAATCGCACATTTCATTTTAGCCATAGGTTTGTCTTTCATCCAATCTTCAGTTGCCGTCGGCGGCGAATTCTGCGCGAACTGTTCCAACTCCGTTGATTCTTGCCTCGACAACCTCACCGCGGTTCACGCCGGCCATCGGACCGAGCGCACCCGACAGGATCACGTCGCCTTCAAGCAACGGCCGACCGACACGCGCCATCACCTGCGCCAACCACAAGGACGCGGTGATCGGGCTGCCCAGGCAGGCGATCCCGGCGCCGACCGAAATGGGTTCGCCCTTGATCTCCATCACCATACCGCATTCGCGCAGGTCTAGCCCGTCAAGCTTGCGCGGAACGGCACCCAGCACGAACAGTCCGCTGGAGGCATTATCAGCTACGGTATCCCAAATACGAATGTCCCAGTTGGCCACCCGGCTGTCGACGATCTCGATCGCCGGCACGACATATTCCACCGCGCAGATCATTTCGGCGGTAGTCAGGTCCGGATGCGGTAGGTCGCGGCCGATGACAATCGCGATCTCGGCCTCGACCTTGGGCTGAATCACCTGATCAAGCGAGATCGGCATGCCTTCGGGCACGTCCATATCGGCAAACAGCATGCCGTAATCGGGCTGGTCGACACCAAGCTGCCGCTGGACCGCGAGCGAGGTGAGGCCGATCTTGCGGCCTACCAGTCTTCGTCCGCTGTCGACATAGTGCCGGGTATTGACCTCCTGCACGGCATAGGCCGCATCCACGCCGCCCGCCGATATGAGATCGCGAACCGGCGCCACGGGTTTTCCGCTTATCGCGGCACCGCGCAATTGTTCGGCGGCTTGTTGAATGACCTTAGGGTCGATGTTGGTTTCTGTAGTCATGGTTTCAGAGTTTCACGCAGATGTTTTCAGTTTCAGTGTAGAATTCGAGGCTGTGAACACCGCCCTCCCGCCCAATGCCGGAATGGCCTGATCCGCCGAATGCGGTGCGCAAATCGCGCAGGAACCAGCAATTGACCCAGCACACACCCACTTGCATCGCCGCCGCCACCCGGTGCGCGCGCGAGATATTTTCGGTCCATACGGTCGCGCACAGTCCGTAGTCGGTGTCATTGGCCAGCGCGATGACCTCGTCTTCGCTGTCGAAGAGGATCAGGCCGCAGCATGGACCGAAGATTTCCTCGCGCATCACCGTGCTGTCATGAGCTAGGCCGGTCCACAGCGTTGGCTCCACGTAGAAGCCGCCCGCCTGATCGCCATCGACTTCCGGAACGCCGCCGCCAGTGACAACCGTCGCCCCTTCTTCCACTGCTTTCGCGTAATAGCCGAGTACCTTTTCGCGGTGCTCTGCGCTGCTCAGCGGCCCAAGGTAGGCCGGATCGTCTATGGCACCGGGCTTGAATGCCTGCGCCGCTAGCGTCATCCGCCGGACGAATTCATCAAACAGCGGTCGCTCGACATAGACGCGCTCAGTGCCGAGGCAGACCTGCCCGGTGTTGAGGAAGACCGAGCGCGAGAGGCCCTCGATCGCCTTGTCGAGATCAGCGTCGGCGAAGACGATCGCCGCGTTCTTGCCGCCGAGCTCGAAAGACACGTCGCGAACCCCGATCGCAGCCTTCTGCATGATCGCCTGGCCAGTCCCGGTCTCTCCGGTAAAGGTTATGGCGTCCACATCCTTGTTGCTGGTCAGATATTCCCCGGCCGAGCTCTGGCCGAAACCATGAACCACGTTGTAAACGCCTTCGGGCATCCCCACCTCGTTCATTACTTCGCCCAGAAGCGCCGCCGTGCGGGGTGTCTCCTCCGACGGCTTGATCACCACGGTGTTGCCGCAGGCCAGAGCCGGTCCAACCTTCCAGGTCATCAGCAGCAGCGGGAAATTCCACGGGCATATCACCGCAATCACGCCCTTGGGCTTGCGCACGGCGTAGTTGATCGCTTGCCCTCCATCAGGTGTCGGCGTGGTGAAGGATTCGTTTGGCATCGTTGCGATGACATCGGCGAACATCCGGAAATTTGCCGCACCACGCGGAATGTCGATATGCGATGCCACGTGACGGGGCTTGCCGGTATCGACGACCTCCGCCTCGAGAAAGTCATCGGAACGGCGCTCAATTTCGGCGGCGACTGCGACGATCAACTTGACCCTTTCGGCCGTTGTCATCTTTCCCCACGGACCGTTAAGCGCCGCCTTGGCCGCCGCCACCGCGTCGGCCACGTCGGCTTCGCTTGCTTCATGAACTGTGCCGATCGTTTGTCCGGTTGCCGGGTTGACGTTGGCAAAGGTCTTGCCCTGGCTGCCCTTGCGAAAGGAACCCCCAATGAAATTGAGAATGGTGTCGGTAACCGGTCGAGACGTTTTGCTAGTCATTTGATTACTATTGTTCCAATGAATGGGGGCACCAGGCGTTTAATGTTGCGCCCCGCCGATTGCGGAGAGGCCGGCGTTGGAGCAGGCAATGTCGATTTCTTCGGACCCACCCGATACGCCGATCGCGCCAACGAATTCGCCGTCAATTACGATCGGCAATCCTCCGCCAAACATCACAATTCCCGTTCGTGCGGTTAGCCCGGTGCTCAACGCTGGATTGCCCGAAACCATCTTGTACACTTCAGGCGTCGGAACTCGGAAGCTGGCGGCGGTATAAGCCTTGTCCTGGGCAATTTGCGATGAGGGGAAGGGTGTGCCGCTCGCGCGAAGCAAAGCCACCAACTCGCCGCCTGCCCCGATGACTGCTGCAGCAACCGGGCAACCGGTTTCGTCGCCCTTGGCGAGAGCGGCCGAAACCGCTTGCGCAGCCAAGCCATGTCCGATTGTCCTGATTGTCACTAAACCGTCCATTTTCAGGTGTTTACCGTCATGAAGCGGTCAGTCAGCACCTTTTCATAATAGAAAATCGCCTTGCCCGCATTCTCCGCCTGCCACATGCGGCGCGGGTTGTCGGGATAGTAGAAATAGCCGCCGCTGAACGTCTCATTGCGGTTGCCCGACGGGTCGAAGAAATAGATCGTCTGGCCGCGAGTGATCCCGTGGCGCGTCGGGCCGATATCGAGCGAGATATCGTAGCGACTGATAATGTCAGCCGCGTGCCCAACATCGTGCCAGGATTCGAGGTTGAACGAAGTGTGGTGGATCCGACTATCTTCCGGATAGCCGAGAAAGGCGACATCATGGGCCTTGTTGCTGCATGAAAGGAAGATGCCGAGACGTGCCCCCGTACTTTCGTCGACCAGTTCCTCGGTGACCGAGAAGTCCAGAGCTTCGACGAAAATCTTGGCGCTCGCGGAGATATCCACGCCGTTTAGCGCACAGTGATCGAAACGCGTCGCGCGCATGCCGCGCGGTTCGGCTATCCAGACATCAGGATTACGGACCGCCGGCCCGGTTTCGGACAGCTCCATTTCAGCGTATAGGTCAAACACATGCGCGGTTGGGGTATTGAAGCGGATCTTACGTCCGACACCGGGATCTTCACCGGCGGAAATGACGTCTACATGCACACCGCAGTCGAGCAGGCGTTCAGCGAAGTGATCAAGATCGGAGTCTTTCGCAACCTTGAAACCCATTCGGTCGAGTCCGGCCGTATCTGCCTCGCGCAAAATGATACTGTGTCGGTCGAATTCGTCAAAAGCCTGGAAGAAGGCCCGACCGCCCTCGACGCTGACGAGATTGAGACCAATCCGGTCGCGGTAATGTTTGATGGCCTCGTCGAGGTCAAGAACCCGCAGTTGCACGTATCCAGGACGAATTACTCCAGTTACAGCCATTTCATCTCTCCTTGCTCAGTCAGCCCTTGAGGCCGCTAGTGAAAAATTCAGACACCATTCGGTTAAAACTGGCCATACGCTCGATCTGAACCCAATGGCCGCATTCGCCAAACACGTGCAGGTCCGCACAGGGCAGCAGATTTGCCAAGCGCACGCTCGACTCAAGCGGAATGACCTGATCGGACCGGCCATGCAGGATCAGCGCCTCCTGCTGCAGCGCGGCAATATCTTCTTCGCGGCTTGCCAGCATCGCAATATTGCGCTGACGGTCTGGGCCGCCGAAGGTGGTATGATATGGTGCATGCGCACCCGGGCGGACGCTTGCCTCGTATCGTGACTGGACCAGATCGTCAGTTAGCCTGCTGTGATCCCAGGCAAGATACTTGAGCGAGGAGCGCATGGCCTCGACCGAGGGCTCGTAGCCCCAGACTTCATCCAGCGCCGGCGTGATCGGGAATTCAAGACCGGCCGGCCCCATCAATACTGCGCGCTCGACCCGATCGGGATGGGCGATCATGAACGCGAGGGTAATGCCGCCACCGAACGAATTGCCCACCATCGACACTTTGTCGATGCCAAGGTTGTCGAGCAAAGCCACCAGCTGATCAACCCAGATCTGTTTGTCTTCTATGCGGCCCTTGGAATCGGAATAACCAAATCCGAACATATCCGGCGCAATCACCCGGAACCGCTTAGCGAGTTCGGGCATATTGAGCCGCCAGTTGGCCCAAGCGGTGACACCGGGCCCCGAGCCATGGACTAGTAAAACCGCCGCGCCTTCGCCGACATCATGATAATTGGTTGCACAGTTATCCATAACCAGCGATTTGCCGATCTCGGCGCGTGCGACTTCATTCGAACCGGTGATCATATCTCTCCCGAACTTTTTTATGTTGGCTCCGGTAACCCCGACGAATCTTGTTCCCGGAAGAACCCGACTCGCCCGGATTTACTCCTAAAGACCAAATTTGTTATTGCACCAAAAAAAATGCATTTGCAATAGGCCAAAGATTTGCAACCGTCGCAATTGTTCTCCACGGTGTGAGCGAAGAAAATTTAGATGAGGCCTTCTGCCTTGAGAGCTGCTCCCACAGAGGGCCGCTGCGCTATCTTGCCAGCAAAAGCGCCTAGGGCAGGATAAGCTGCCATGTCGATGCCGACATGAGCGGGCCAACTGAGGATCACGAACAGGTAGATATCAGCGACGCTAAACGCCTCGCCCACATAATGGTCCTTGCCAGCGATTTCCTGATCAAGTCCGGCCAGAAGATCTTTCACGGTCTTGGTCGCTGCAGCCTTGGCCTCGTCCGTCGTGCCAGGCGTGAACAGCGGGACGAAAGCCTTGTGCAATTCCGAAGACAGGAAGCCGAGGCGGCTCAGCAGCTGGTAGCGCTCGAGGCTGCCCTCACGCGGAGCCAGGCCAGCTCCGTCATTTTGATCGGCGATGTAGAGTAGAATGGCCGGATTCTCGGTCAGGGTCTCACCGGTGCTCAGAGCCAGCGCCGGCACTTTACCCGCGCGATTGACGGCAAGAAAATCGTCCCCGGCGTCGGTCTTGCGTGAGCCGAGATCGACCTTGACGGCGTCGAAGTTAGCGCCGGTTTCATAGAGTGCAATGTGCGGGGCGAGCGAGCAGGCTCCTGGGCTATAGTAAAGCTTCATTGATTGTTTCCTTGGTTGTGGTTGTCGAATGGTTCGCGCCTCAAATGGGCGTTGCCAGCAGGGTGGCGATGCGATGCGTATCATAGACGCAGGTGCGGCTTACGAGCTTGGCAGAGCCTTCAGCCACAAATAGTTTGTCGATGTACTTCCCGGCGTTATAAATCCGCGTTTCTCCGTCATTGCGCGTTTGCAGCACGGCATAGCTGGCCTCTGCAGACACCATGTTGCCGTTGACCGGGGTAATCACTGCCCGCGAAATCAGGTGGCGGCTGAAGTGCTCAGGGAATACATTGGCTTGGCGTAAAGCCACTACCCGGTCGACCAGCATACCCTTGCTGTCGCAATACATGACCGCAGCCGGCAGGCCGTTGTCAACATTCTCGCGTGCAATCACCTGATAGAGGCAGTCCTCCACAAAGAACTCGGGCCACTCCTCGAGCCGACCGTCATCAAGGCATAACCCGTAAGCAGCGTTCAAGGAATCGACGAAGCCTTGCAGAGCGGGATCGACCAGGTTCATGCGGGCACCTCCACGGCAGAAGTGGGCAGGGCATCACCCATCAATTCCAGATACCCTTTCCAGAATCCGCGCACTGCGTTTTCATCCATACCCATCGGCGCGTAATATCCGCGTACATCGTCCCCGCCCATTTCGATGAAATTGTACTTGCCTTCTGCCCCAACGGTGCCTTGCTGGCAAAGTTCGACCGCCTCTCCGTCTTCCATCGAGATCAGCCCTGATGGACCAACAAGATTCAGGTTTCGCAGCCGGTGCCGGGTTGTTTCCTCATCATCGTCGGCATATCCGAAATAGGTCCAGACCAGCTCTGTCTTGTCAGGGCCATGCGTCACGATCTGACGAGTCGCCAGCGTGTTCTGGATCTGCTGGAGCACCACGTTCGGGAACAGCGACTGGATGTGCAGCCCGATATCGTCGTCGATTTCCGGCCGGAATTGCAGCAGTCTGTCATCCTGCAGTTTCGTGGCACTCTGCATTTCGCGATTGGCTTCGTCGCCGAACGACGTGTAGTCGATGTCGCCATTGGGCTTGGATACGGTAAAGACGTTATGGAAACCCTGCTCGGCAAGTTCACCTGCGCTTTCCTGGCTTTGACGATAGATGCCGAAAGTTGGGTAGAACAGATGCAGCAAGGCGCCGTGATAGCTATCCCGGCTGTTTTCGGAATAGAGCTTCCAATTGCCCGCCATATACTGCCGCGCATAGCCCAATAGTTTGATCGGGCGATGGAAAACCCGGTCGATATATTTGCGCATCACGGGACCAAGAAAATCCTCAAGTGGTTCTATCTCAGACGCAAACGTCCCAAACACCATCCCCTTGTAGCTTTCCACCCGCAGCTTTTCGAGTGAGTGATTGGCTGGATCGAATTCCTTGTCATAGCCCCCCACACCCTTCATTCCGCGCCGGAAAGGCACGCCCACCAGCGCTCCTTCGGCATCGTAGGCCCACTGATGGTAGACACAGACGAAAGCGCCATCGGCCTGGTTGCCGCGCAGCGAGCGGCACACGGTCGCCCCCTTGTGCGCGCACCGGTTAACCCAAGCGAAAATTTTGTCTTCCTGCCCGCGCACCAGAACCACGGGTGTTTCACCGACAAAGCTCGCCCGAAAATCCCCCGCATTGGGAATTTCTGCTTCTAGTCCTAGGTAGCACCAGATGCGACCTTTGAAGACATTGCGCTGCTCCGCAGCGAAGACTTCCGGGTCGTGATAGACCTTATAGTCGACCGCTGTGGGAATAGATTGCTGGGCCTCGACCCGTAAGTGAGAATTCATTTCGCTTCTCCTTCAAATCCCTGTCCCGATGCGAGCCGTCCACAGGTGCGCATCGCGCTCAGCATCATCGCCGCATCCGCCTTGCCTGAACCGACAATGTCGTAGGCAGTGCCATGGGCGACCGACATGTGGAGATAGGGCGGCCCCATCATGATTACGCAGTTGCCGGAAAATCCCCAGGTCTTGACAGCAATATGGCCCTGATCGTGGAACATCGCGAGGACCATGTCGTAGCGGCCTTCGATGCACTGACGGAAGACTGAATCCGGCGCGACCGGTCCTTCGACGGCAATCCCCATGGCCTTGGCCCGCTCGACACCCGGTGCGATGGCCAGCCGCTCCTCATCGCCCATGGCGTGGGGATTAAGCCCGGCAACCGCAATGCGCGGTTTGGCAATGCCCCACGACTGCATGGCATCATTCACCTGACCGATGGCCTTGGCCACCAGATCAGCCGATATGACATCGATCACCTGACGCAAGGACATATGATCGGTCAGATGCGCGACCCGCAAGGGGCCGGTCAGCAAAACGAGATAGCTCTCGCCGGGCGTGGGGCTGATAACCTTGTCCAGCTTGCCGGCCATCTTCAGCGAATCGGTGCTGATAGGTCCCATGATCGTCGCCGCGAAGGATCCGTCCCGCGCCAGCGCATCAAGCTCATCAAGCCACTGCGCCGTCGCGTGCCCCGCAGCCTCGGTGTCTTCGCCCAACGGCAGGACCCCGGCCGGCAAAGCACCTGTGTCGATCACATCAATCACGCCCGGATCGTCACTGGGCGTCTCGAGAGACTTCATGGCACGCACGCGCGCTTTGACCCCAGTCATGTCGATGGCCCGCTCCACGGCCGCAGACGACCCGACCAGAACCGGGACCGACACTTCGTGAACTTGCCCGCTCGCAAGTGCCTTGACCGTGACTTCGGGTCCAATTCCGGCAGGATCGCCAATCATTGTTCCGACAATTTGCCGGGCGCCTGGTGAGACCATTGGCCGGTCAGATGCTGTAGACATCGAGCATGGTCCTTGCGACGTCGTTGATTACGATCGTCTTCTTGCGTTTGATTACATAGGAATCGGCTTCCGGCAGGAGGTCGTATTGGGCCGATCCGCTGTAGACGGTGACATCTCCTTCAAGCACGGAGGTCACGGTCCAAGAAGTTCGCACCTGCAAGGCAACGTCCGCCTCCTCTACCGATAGAAGGCTAAACATATGCTGTGTGCGCGGAGCAGGCGAGCTGGCCGAGGACCGGCCAGTCCGGATGCGAAACACCCGATCTTCCAGACCGCCCCGGTTATGATAATAGATCAGCGAGATTTCACTTTGCGGATCGGCAGTCAGTCGCTCGCTGTCGTCCCAGGCAGGCACCCAATATTCGGCATCCTCGTGGTAGAGCGCGAGCCAGCAATCCCAGTCCTTCTCGTCGAGCGCCTGGGCCTCTCGCCCAAGAAAACGCCACACCGAGAGCCATCTTGCGTCCACGTCGCTCACGAAATCACCTCCTTGTCCCCAAAGGCCATCAGTTCAGCGCTTTCGCGATCGATCGCCGCATTCATGCGGTTCGCCCACTCATCATGGATTGCAACATAAAGGCCTTCGTCGGCTACGGCGGGACTGCTGAGGACGGCGTCCACACCCAGTCCTGCACCGAAATGTCCAGCGTCCTTCTCCCATCTGGGAGCGCCGCGCGACATGTCGTTCATTCGGCCTTCGCCTCTGGCGAAACCGGTCTGGCAGTTGTTGAACTCGGTCAAATCGTCGGGAGTCGCCATTCCGCTGGCGTTGAAAAAGTCTTCATATTGCCTAATCCGCAAGGCGCGGGCCTCCGAACTTTCGCCAACAGGCGCGATGCAATAGGTCGTGACTTCCGTCTCATCAACCGACACCGGGTGAATGATTCGAATCTGGCTGCTGGTCTGGTCCATCAGGAACACGTTGGGAAAAAGCTGAAGGTTGCGGATCCGTTTGTTCATCCACAACGCTTTTTCCTCCCCGTGGTTGGCTGTTAGCCAGTCGAGCACCTCGAAATTCGGTCGGTCCTTGAAATTGGCATAGTCAGCCCACAGGACCGTATGGCCATTCTTGAAAGAGAACGAGCCGCCATCCTGCCGATTGAAATTGGCAAAATCGATCGCCTTGGTATCGTTTTTCGATTCGCCCTGGACACGCCGTTGAACGGTCATGAAGTAGTTGGCGTGGACGGTGCTGACGTGGTATCCGTCCAGACCGTTTTCAACCTGCATCTTCCAGTTGCCCTGATAACGATACCGGGTCGCGCCAGGGATTACCTCAAGCTCTCCGCTTTGGGATTGATCGACAAGCAGGTCGATGAACGCCTTGGACCCGGCAAGATAATCCTCAAGTGGCAAGACGTCGTCGGAAAGGCTCGCGAAGATGAAGCCGCGATAGCTTTCAAGGCGCGCAATTTGCGGCAAACCGAAATCAGACTTGTCGAAGCCAGGCGCATAGCCGCCCGCCGCTTCTTCCGTGACATCAAGCAAATCACCTGCCGACGAATAGGTCCATCCATGAAACGGGCACATAAAGTTCTTTTTATTGCCAGCCTTCTCACGGCAGACACGGGTGCCCCGGTGTGCGCATGCATTGACCATTCCGCGAAGAACCCCCGCATTATCACGCGTGATAATGACAGGCACTCTGCCGATCTTCGTCGTAAGAAAATCATTCTTCTTGGCGACTTGACTCTCATGCGCGACGAACACCCAGTTGCATTCGAAAACATATTTGAGCTCGAGCTCAAATATGTCGGGGTCGGTGAAGGAGGCGCGGTCAACCTGGTATACGCCGCGCGTCTGGTCCTTGACCAGCCAGGATTGTAGCCGGCCCCGTAGGACCTGCAAGTCGGCAATGCGCCCATCCAGCTTTTCCGTCGCATTCATGTCTGATCTCTCCCGGATATCATAGATTCTAGTCAGATGCCGCGCCCGAAATCCCTAGTCCCGATGAACTTCCCACGCCCGCGTCACCGGAAACGCGGAGAAGCCATCGAACAACGAATCGACCTGTCAGCTTAACCATCGGCTTCATACACCAAGAATTTATTATATGCAACGTATTGCACAGTGAGAAATCTTAGGCTATGAGACCCACAGAATCGGATGGTCGAAATCGCAAAAATGGCGACGCCGGTTTCGTTGGACAGAACGTTCAAGGCTAAAGATTTAGGGGAGAATCAGTCAATGTCATCGGTCACCGAACTTGGATACTTGGGCTTGTCTGTTACGGACCTTGATGCGTGGCGCGCCTACGCAAGTCAGGTTGCCGGAATGGAAATCGTTGATGAAGGCGAAGCCGATCGTATCTACCTGCGCATGGATCTGTGGCATCATCGCATTGCGCTGCACAAAGGTGACACTGACGATCTGGCCTACATGGGCTGGCGGGTTGGTGATCCGACCGAGTTCGAGGCGATGGTCGAAAAGTTGACCAGCGCCGGAGTCGATGTGACAATTGCGAGCGAAGGCGAAGCGCGTGAGCGCCGCGTTCTTGGCCTCGCCAAGCTGCTCGATCCCGCGGGGAACCCCACCGAAATATTCTACGGCCCGCAAGTGGATGCCCACAAGCCCTTCCACCCCGGACGGGCCATGTTCGGCAAGTTCCTCACTGGATCGGAGGGGGTAGGTCACTGCATCCTGCGGCAGGATGATGTCGAAGCCGCGGCCGCGTTTTACCGTCTGTTGGGACTGCGCGGATCGGTTGAATACCAATTGCACCTGCCCAACGACATGGTTGCCTCCCCGTACTTCATGCACTGTAACGAGCGGCAGCACTCTGTCGCATTCGGGCTCGGCCCGATGGAAAAGCGCATCAACCATCTGATGTTTGAATATACCGAACTCGACGACCTCGGGCTCGCCCACGACATCGTGCGCGAGCAACAGATCGATGTCGCGCTTCAGCTCGGCAAGCATGCCAACGACCAGGCTCTCACCTTCTACTGCGCCAACCCCTCTGGCTGGCTGTGGGAATTTGGCTGGGGTGCCCGCAAGGCTCCTTCCCAGCAGGAATTCTATACCCGCGACATTTTCGGCCACGGTAATGAAGCCGAGGGATACGGCATGGATATTCCTCTCATGTGAGAGGGGCTTTGGATCAGTTGTTACACTAAATATTTCAGAGGATTACATAGCACAATGTTAAATAAGATACGCCTTTGCCCAGTTGCCGACGTCAAGGACGGCGAACCGGTCGGCGTGTTTCTGGATGACCTGCCGGCGCTTGCTGTTTACAATGTTAACGGGGACATCTACGTCACCGACAACATGTGCACCCACGGAAACGCCATGCTGACCGATGGGTACCAGGATGACGGCATCATCGAATGTCCGTTTCATGGTGGCTCGTTCGATATTGCCACTGGGGCGGCAAAGGCCTTTCCTTGTCAGGTTGCAATCAAGACTTACTCCGTCACAATCGACGACGAGTGGGTTTGGATCGACCAACCGGACGGAGTGGCCTGAAATGGACCCGACCATTTTCGAGCGGATTCGCTTGCAGCAGCTTGCAACCGAACTCAACGCCATCCACGCCGAGTGGATAGATGATGATCGACTTGAGGAATGGCCAGAGCTGTTCGCAGACGATTGCATTTACAAGGTTATCGCGCGCGAGAACCATGAGCGCAATCTGAGCCTCTCGGCGATATTTTGTGACAGCAAGGGCATGCTGGTCGACCGCATCATATCGCTGCGCAAGGCAAATATCTTCCCGGTCCACAGCTATCGCCATATCCTTGGGCCTACCCGCATCGTGTCAGAACATGAATTAAAAGTCACGGCACAAACCAACTACGCCGTATTCATGACGCGCGCGGACGGGCACACCGAAATATACAATGCTGGGAAGTATATTGACGAGATCGATTGCAGCGGAGGCCACCCTCTTTTTATATCGAAGGTTGCTGTTTTTGACACAAATGTCATCGATACAATGATGGTTCGTCCAATCTGATCCTTATCATGGAAATTTAGTTATGGCAGAAACAACGCTTAAAAACAGAGAGTCTTCAGAAACGGCGGATGTCGCTGGCTACCGTGTACCTTATCGGGTATTCACCGATCCGGAATATTATCAGCGAGAGCAGGAGAGCATCTTTCAAGGTGAAACCTGGTCTTTCGTTGCCCTGGAAGCGGAAGTTCCAGAGCCTGGAGACTTCAAGTCGACCTTCATTGGTGAGACCCCGGTAATAGTTACCCGAGGCAGCGACGGAAAAGTCCATGTCGTGGTTAACCGCTGCGCCCACCGCGGTGCCTTGGTCTGCCGCGAGATACGCGGCAACCGGCCCACTCTGGAATGCGTATATCATCAGTGGGCCTATGATTTGGAAGGCAATCTGATCGGGGTTCCGTTCCGGCGCGGGCTTAAGGGTCAGGGCGGCATGCCGGGCGACTTCGACATGAAGCAGCATGGTCTCAAAAAGCTGCGCGCAGATTCTGTGGGCGGGCTGGTCTTCGCCAGCTTCTCGCAGACTGTAGAGCCGCTGCGTGACTTTTTGGGGCCGATCGTGATCGAGCACATCGAACGTATCATGTGCAAGCCGATCAAGGTTCTTGGAGACCAGCGCCAGCATGTTCACGGCAACTGGAAGCTTTATGCGGAGAACACCCGCGATCCTTATCACGCGAGTTTGCTCCACCTGTTCCATAATACTTTCGGGCTCTACCGCTCCACACAGACGGGCAAGAGCGTGATGGACGCGAGCAAGCGCCATTCGCTGCTTTACTCGATTGCCTCTAGTAACGACGATGCCGCAGATAAGCAGGCCTATGGGGATTCTCGCACCTTTGACACCGAGTTCAAGCTGCAGGACATGTCACTCCTGAAAGGCAGGCAGGAATTCGACGATGGTGTGACCCTCGTCATCCTTGCCGTGTTCCCGAACCTGGTGCTCCAGCAAATCCAGAACACTCTAGCGGTAAGGCAGATCGTAACCAAGGGCACCGATGGCTTCGAGCTCGTCTGGACCCATTTTGGCTACGCTGATGATGATGCCGAGATGCAAGCGATCCGGACAAAGCAAACCAACCTGATCGGTCCGGCCGGGCTGGTCTCTATGGAAGATGGCGAAGCGGTCGAGATCGTGCAGAGAGCTATCATAGGCGAACACGACGCGGCATCTTACATCGCCATGGGCGGCGGTCGCCCGGATGATGCGGACCATCTGGTCACCGAAGGCGCCATCATTGGGTTCTGGCACAACTACGAGAAGCTGGTGGGCTACGGAACCATGCCATGACCAGAACGATCGATTTCTATTTCGATTTCATCAGTCCCTTCAGCTACCTCGCACAGTTGAAGTTGCCGGACCTGGCCCACAGGACCGGCTGTACAATCGAATATTGGCCGATCGACATTCCGGAGGCAAAGATTGCCGCTGGCAACTATGGCCCGTCCAACCGTGAAGTTGCGCCGAAAATAGAGGTCATGATGGCCGATCTCGAGCGTTGGGCAGTCAAGTACGCGGCACCATTGAAATTTCCCGCGAGCTTCGCCTGCGCGGACTGGAACTGTGCGGTGCTTTACGCCCGCAGCCAGGGCCAGGCCGAAGCATTTGTTACAGCGGCGTACCACAGAATCTGGGGACTCGGGACCGATCCTGGTGATCTCAACGAGCTGCGCAGTTGTGCCGACGAAGTCGGACTCGACGCCGATGCATTGTGCGAATTCATCGCATCGCCAACCGGCCAGAGCGAATATCGTAAGGTGCGCGCTCAAGCCTACCAAAGAGGCGTATTCGGCGCGCCGATGATGTTTGTCGATGATCAGATATTCTGGGGCAACGATCGCCTTGATTTTCTCGAAACTTACCTGCTTGTTAACCAATAATATAGTTTAGAATGGGAGGGGTTGTTATGGCAAGAAAGGGACTTAGAACGTTCGCGATAGCTTGGTGTGGTTCTGCCCTTGTCATTGGCGCTCCCTGTGCTTGGACGCAAGTAGCTAAGGCCGGACAACCCGCAGAACAGGCTGATCTCTCGGTCCTCGCCGACATCGGCGTTACCGCTATCCCTCGCGAGGCAGAGTTGCAGGATGTTGTGACTGCTCTCGCCGGCGATGCGCATGCTTCGGCGGATGTATCTACGGTGCGCACTCTCACTCAAGTCGTGCCCGCCTTTGTCGGTAGCCGCAACATGGGCGTGTTTCAGCCGGTCGTTCGCGGCGTCGGCTCAACCGGCATCGCGATAGGGACGAACCGAACATCGCCACCTATGTGGATAGCGTCTATCAGACTGAATCGGCGGCGACCTCGATAGATCTGTGGAGGTGGAACGGGTTGGAGGCAGTCGACCGCCGGGTTTTACGAGCCTTACCGCAAAGTCGGTGTGACATTCGAAACAAAATTCTAATGTATTAGAATAATAAATAAGTGGTAGAGAAACAAAAACAATCATTATTTAATATTAGGGAGAGAGAAATGAATAATAATATCTATAATATTGGCAAAGGGGCATTGCTCTTAGCGGCCAGCGGTTTGGCAATGGCCGTGTCATCGGGGCCCGCTTTGGCTCAGGACGCAGCAAATGCCGATGTAGCAGCAAATACTGAAACACCTGTTGAGCAGCGCGAAGCCGGCCTCGACGTAATTGTGGTAACGGCACGCAAACGCGAAGAAAACGCGCAGGAAACCCCAATCGCAATTACCGCGATGAGCGGGGACATGATTGAGAACCGACAGATCGCCAATGTCGCGCAGGTCGCTTCCTACGCGCCGAACGTTAATATTCAGCCGGTAGGGAATATCTCCGGATCAAGCGCATCGCTCACCGCATTTATCCGAGGCGTTGGTCAGACCGATTTCAATATCACGGTTGACCCTGGCGTTGGCATCTATGTTGATGGCGTTTACGTATCTCGTTCGGTTGGCGGCCTGCTCGACATGGCCGATATCGGAAGTGTACAGATTCTTCGTGGGCCCCAAGGAACGCTCTTCGGAAAAAACACCATTGGCGGCGCGATCATTGTCAACAGCCGTGAGCCTTCCGACGAATTTGAACTCAAACTCGAGGCAGCCACCGGTCGGTTCAACCGGGCTGACATCAAGGGTATCATTAATATCCCCATCAGCGACACGCTCGCCATGCGAGCGGTCGCATCCTATGAAACGCGCGACGGCTACCAGCTTCGGCTGGTTGACGGTGACCGCCAAGGCGACAAGGACAGTTTCGCGGGACGCGTAGCCTTCAAGTGGGAACCAAACGATGTTTTCACCGCGACCCTGGCGGGCGACGTTAACATCCGACGCGAAGCGACCGCAGCAAGCACTCTTGTCGAGAACCGGGATTCGCCCGATCTGTTGCAGATCGTTACCACTCCCAACGGTACATTCGCTTTCCCCAGTTCAAATTTTGGATACAACAAGCTTGGCGGCGGGGCCGGTCAGTGCGGTGCTCCCGGCGAACTGGCACCCGTAGATAATCCCAACTGTGTCTCCTCTCGCTGGGTTACCGGTGACATCGATACTACGTGGGCCGGCGGGCCCAACCAATCCGATTTTGATTTGTGGGGGACGAACCTGACGATGGAATATGACTTTGGGAATGTAACCCTCAAGTCGATCAGCGCCTATCGCAACCAGAAATCAACCATCGAATTCGACTTTGACGCGACTCCCTTCGAGGTGTTGCAGCTCACCAACAATATCGACCTGTGGCAGGCATCGCAGGAGCTTCAGCTGGTCGGAAGTGTGCTGGACGACCGAATTAAATTTACCTTAGGTGGTTTTTACCTGAAAGAAAAAGGTGAGGATATCGAGCCATTGCGGTTTGGCTTCGCCAATTTTTTCAGCGGCGGCAAGATCAACAACGACAGCTACGCCGGCTTCTTGCAGGCAACGTTCGAAGTTACGGATCGTCTGTCAATAACACCAGGCATTCGTTACACTGACGAAATAAAGCGCTTCGATCCTTCGGCACAGGTCATTACCCGCGATTATACCGCCGGCTTACTGCCCCCATACCCCGATGGCGTATTCATACAGTATAGTCGATGCATCGTCGGAAAGGACGTACCGCAGCTCCTGCCCAATGGGTTCCCTGATCCGTCCTGCGTTCCCTCGGCAACCAATCCGGGCGGTAACCACACTCTCCCGGCGGTGGAGGTTTCCGCCAAGGCCAAGGAATGGACCCCGGCGGTATCGGCAAACTACAAGTTCAGCGACGATGTCATGGGCTATGCCTCTTATTCAAAGGGCTTCAAGAACGGTGGCTTCAGCCAGCGTATCTTCCCGGGCGAACTGGTAACCCCCGCCTTCACGCCTGAATTCGTCGAGTCCTACGAGGTCGGCCTCAAGACCGAGTTGTTCGATCGACGCGTGCGGCTGAACCTGGCGGTGTTCCAGTCTGATTATTCCGATATCCAGATCGTCGTTAACGAGGGCATTGCACCCAAGGTTCGCAACGGTGGTAAAGGACGGATCAAAGGCTTTGAAATCGAGGGACAGGCCGCACCGACCGATTGGCTGCGGATTGACTATGGCGTGGGTTATCTGGATGCTGGCTATCGCTCGGTGGATCCGAGCGCGTTTCCTGTTACAGTCGACTCCAAGTTCGCTTTCGTGCCTGAGTGGACAGGAACCGTTGCAGCAAATGCGACTGCATTCGACAACGAAAACGGCAAGCTGGTAATCCGCGGCGATTGGTACCATCAGAGCGGTACTTTCAAGGACGCTGTGAACAGCCCGCAACTGTACCAACCCGCTTACAGCGTGTTCGGTGCGAACGCTTCGTACACCGTCCCCGGAGATCAGATCACGATTACCGCAGGCGTCACCAATCTGACTGATGAGCGTTACATCCAAGGTGGATATGTCGATCTGAATGTTGGCGGCGTTGCATTGGCGACATATTCCCGCCCACGGGAATGGTTCCTCAAGATCGGTTATGAATATTGACACTTGCGATCAGGGGGCGGCTTAACTTGCCGCCCCCATTGTCTCAGATGAAGAGGAAGGGTGACAGATTCATGACCAGTGCATCTTGTCTATTCGTTGAAATTTCAGAACTAACGGTTTTTGGGATCGTTCGCTCGTGAAACGGATGGTCGTTGCCATAACCGGAGCGACCGGTGCGATCTACGGGTTGCGCCTGTTGACCATGCTCAAAGACCAAGGTGGCTGGGAAACCCATCTGGTCATGTCGCAGGCCGCCTTGCTCAACATCCGCGAAGAACTTGTCGATGGCCGACAGCAATTCGAGGATGCTGCAAACGTTGTACACAGCAGCCGCAATGTAGGGGCGAGCATCGCGAGCGGTTCGTTCCTGTGCGAGGGCATGGTGATCGCGCCATGCTCCATGCGGACATTAGCTGCAGTCGCCAACGGCCTTTCCGACAATTTGATAACCCGCGCGGCGGACGTCATGCTCAAGGAGCGGCGCAAACTGGTGCTGATGACGCGTGAAACGCCGCTCAATCTGGCGCACCTTCGCAACATGACTGCGTGCACCGAAATGGGCGTGGTGATCTTCCCACCTGTCCCGGCGTTTTACAATCGCCCACACGACATTGACGACATCATCGATCACAGCTGCATGCGAGTGCTCGATCAATTCGGACTTCATCGCAACCTGGAGGATCGCTGGCAGGGATTGACTGGCGAAAACCCTGATCCGGCTTTGCCACACAAGAAAATCGAAAGGCAGGCATGATGGCTCGGAAGCTAAGGCGAAGGGATGTTTTGGGGGCCGGAGCGCTCGGCACCGCTGCGGTTGGGCTGGGCAGCCTTGCGCGGCCTGGACCAGGCCCGAACCGCACTATCACCCTGGTGGAGGAGAGTGGCGTGCCTGAAAGCCGCCAGTTCGCTTCCGCTATGATAGACAGCGGCTTTGCAGGTGAAGTGATCCGCATCGACCGATCGCTCAATGGCTTGCTGCACGAACTCGAATCAACCACCGGGACGATCATCGGGATGACATCTGATCCCGCCGCGATGATCGCAGGGCAGTTGCTGGGCGAACGCGGCGCCCACGCGCGGCATTTCTGGCAGCATCACTATACCGATGGCAGATGGCGTCATCGGACCGAAGGAGGCGCACGCCTGATTGGGAGCACGACACACGCCTGGCCGGTGGCAATTGCTCACCAGTTGCAGGGCGCCATTGGCAGCAGATCACCTCAAGTCTCAAACGCCTGCACTTCCGGGGTCTGCGCGCTACTTGCCAGCAGTCCTGGTATGCTGGTGTCATGGGTTTATGAATTTGAAGGGGATCAATCGTGAGCAGCATTGTTCCCCAAGGGGTTGCCGCCGCCGATTTCTCTAATGCGCTCGACGAGTTCGCTGGAGTCGTCGGCAAGGACCGAGTTTACATCGATGAACAGCCGCTGTCGAGCTACAGGGACGCTTATTCTCCTCTCGCCGACGGTGAGTTTCTGCCTTCAGCGGCCGTTGCTCCTGACGACGTCGAACAGATTCAGAATATACTCAAGATCGCCAACGCCTATAAAATACCCATCTGGACAATCGGTACGGGGCGCAATTTTGCCTATGGTGGCCCTGCTCCTCGCAAGTCCGGTTATGTCATGCTCGACCTGCGCCGGATGAACCGGATTATCGAAGTCAACGAGAAATACGGCTATGCCCTCGTCGAGCCCGGTGTTTCGTACATGCAACTTTACCGGCATCTGCGCACGATCGGCAGCAAGCTCTGGATCGATCCCGCAGCGCCAGCATGGGGCGGCGTGATGGGCAATGCGCTGGAACATGGCGCAGGCTACACTCCTTATGGCGACCATTTCATCATGCAGTGCGGCATGGAAGTGGTGCTGGCCGACGGCGAAGTGGTACGGACCGGCCAGGGAGCACTCGCGGGATCGAAACACTGGCAGGTGACCAAGCACGCCGCCGGTCCGCAGTTCGACGGCATGTTTACCCAGTCTAATTTTGGCGTGGTCACGAAAATGGGCATCTGGCTGATGCCTGAACCTCCCGGCTACAAGCCGTTCATGATAACCTACGAACGCGAGGAAGATCTCGAGGCCATCTTCGAGATCACCCGGCCGCTGAAGGTCAATCAGATCATCCCGAACGCCGCCGTGGCAGTCGATCTTCTGTGGGAAGCTTCGGCCAAGACCACACGTCGCCATTACTTCGACGGCAAAGGCCCCCTGCCGCAGTCGGCCCGCACCCGGATCGCCTCGGACCTCCATCTGGGAATGTGGAACTATTACGGCGCGCTGTATGGCCCGCCGCCGGTCATCGCGAACAATTGGAAGATCGTCGAGGATGCCCTGATGAGCATCCCCGGGGCAAAGCTGTACCTCGACCGTGAGAATGATCCCGCCTGGGATTACCGCGTGCGCTTGATGCGCGGCGAGCCGAACATGACTGAATTCAGCATCATGAACTGGATCGGTGGTGGTGGGCACGTCAATTTCTCGCCGATCTCCGCGCCAAGCGGCGCGGAAGCGCTCGCCCAGTACAACATGATCAAGCGGCGCTGCCACGAATACGGCTTCGACTACATAGGGGAATTTCTTGTCGGTTGGCGTGACATGCATCACATCCTGATGATCATGTACGACCGGGCCGACGAGGCTATGCGCAAAAGCGCCTACGATCTCTTCGGTTTGCTGGTCGATGAGGCGGCGGAAGGTGGTTTCGGCGAATACCGCACCCACCTCGCCTTCATGGATCAGATCGCCAAGACCTATAAACACAATGATGGCGCATTGTGGGACCTTCATCACCGCATCAAGGATGTGATGGATCCCAACGGCATTCTCTCACCCGGCAAGCAGGGCATCTGGCCCAAGGCGCTGCGAGAAACGTCGTGATCGAAACGGCAGCTTCGGGCCCTGAATTAAGGCCGCCCGAATTGAGGCTACCCGAATTAAGGATTGCAGGACGATGAAGAATTTGGAACACTGGATTGGCGGAGCTTATGTCGCGCCGGGAAGCAACGCTTATTTCGACGACCTTAACCCGGTCGATGACAGTGTTTACGCCAAGGTAGCTGCCGGCACGGCTGACGACGTCAACCGCGCGGTTCAGGCAGCCTCAACTGCATTCCGCATACATCACGACCTGCCCGCCGCGGTCCGTGAAGGCTGGATGTTCAAAGCTGCGGAAATCATGGAACGCGACGTCGCCAAATTCCAGGAAGTGCTGATCGACGAGGTCGGCTCGCCCATCGCCAAGGCAGGGTTCGAGACCCGGTTCGCGATCGGTTTCCTGCGCGCCGCCGCCGGGGTTCCGCGCCGTGTTCGAGGTGAAACCATCCCTTCTGACACACCGGGCCGCTTCAGCATGAGCCTGCGCCAGTCCGTGGGCGTGGTCGCCGGCATTACTCCTTTCAATGTTCCGCTGATCAAGGGGATCAAGCAGTCGGCCATGGCGCTGGCGACCGGCAACGCATTCGTGCTGCTGCCATCCGAGGCTGCGCCGCGCCTTGCCGATCTTCTCGCCGGGCTGTGGCACGAGGCGGGCGTTCCCGATGGCCTGTTCAACATCGTCTACGGCAATGGTGCCGAGATCGGCGATGCTCTCACCGGCCACACCGATGTCGCTGCGATCACCTTTACCGGATCCTCGCGCGTAGGCAAGCACATCGCCGGGATCGCGGCCAGGAACCTCAAGAAATATACGCTCGAGCTAGGCGGCAAGAGCCCGCTGATCGTCTGCGCAGATGCCGACCTGGAGAAAGCAGTTGGCGCGGCACTGTTCAGTATTTTCATGTACCAGGGCCAGGTGTGCATGGGCGCATCGCGCATCTATGTCGAACGCTCCATTTTTGACGCATTTGCAAAAGCCTTTGCCGCTGCTTCGGCAGGCGCGAAAACGGGCGATCTGCGGGAACCGACGACCATGCTGGGTCCCATCATCTCCAAACGGCAACGCGATCGGGTGCGCAGCCACGTCGATGATGCCCGCGCCAAGGGGGCCAAAGTGCTCGCCGGTGCCAAATGGAGCGGCAATTGCTGTTCCGCCACGGTGCTGAGCGGCGTTACTGCGGAAATGACGGTCTTTGCGGAAGAAACTTTCGGGCCGGTGACGTCGCTTTACCCGTTCGACACGCTCGACGAAGCAATCGAACTGGCGAACGATACCGAATACGGCCTCTCAGCCTCGATCTTTACGCGCGACCTCGACAAGGCCTTGCGCTTTGCTCACCAAGCCGAAAGCGGCATGGTGCACATCAATGCGCCCACCCTGTACGACGAACCCCATGTTCCCTTCGGGGGAACCAAGGCCTCCGGGTTCGGACGCGAGGGCACCGAGGCCGATCTCGAGATCATGACCGAGTGGAAATGGGTCACTATCCAGTCCGCAGCGGCCACTGAAGCGACCGATGCAAGGAAACGAATATGAACGATCTGGCGAATAGAGCGCGCGACATTTCCTCATTGCGGGATTTTCTGGAACTTCTCGAAAGCGAAGGCCAGGCAATCACCTGGAGCGAGCGGGTGATGCCGGAACCAGACCTGCGCAATATCGCGGTCGCGGCCTCACGCGACGCCAATGGCGCGCCGGCGATCATATTCGACAATATGGTCGGCTATCCCGGCAAGCGGACCGTGGTCGGTGTCCACGGTTCGTGGGACAATATCGCGCTGCTGTTGGGACGCCCGAAGGGCACGACAATCCGCGAACTGTTCTTCGAGATCGCCGGCCGCTGGGGCGATGCCGAAGCCCAGATCAGTTACGTTCCCGAAGGGCAGGCACCGGTCCATGAATGCCGGACCGAAAGCGGGATCAATCTTTACGATATCCTTCCGGTCTATCGCATCAACGAATATGATGGCGGTTTCTTTCTGGGCAAGGCATCGGTAGCATCGCGCGATCCGGAAGATCCCGAAAATTTTGGCAAACAGAATGTCGGCATCTACCGGTTGCAACTGCAAGGCCCGGATTGCTTCAGCCTGATGACTATTCCGTCGCACGACATGGGTCGGCAAATCATGGCCGCCGAACGCACCGGCCTGCCGCTGAAGATCGCGGTCATGCTCGGCAACCACCCGGGACTCGCTGTTTTCGCAGCCACGCCGATCGGCTACGAGGAATCCGAATATGCCTATGCCTCTGCGATGATGGGCGCGCCGATCAGGCTGTCCAAATCGGGCAATGGTGTCGATATTCTTGCGGACAGCGAAATCGTTATCGAAGCGGAAATGCAGTTGGGCGAGCGCGTACTGGAAGGACCGTTCGGCGAATTCCCCGGTTCCTACAGCGGGGTCCGCAAGGCCCCGCTCTTCAAGGTCACGGCAGTATCGCATCGCCGGGATCCGATTTTCGAAAATATCTACATCGGCCGTGGCTGGACCGAGCACGACACGCTGATCGGATTGCACACGTCGGCGCCGATATATGCACAGTTGCGCAAGGATTTTCCAGAGGTCACGGCTGTCAACGCCCTCTATCAACATGGTCTGACCGGGATCATTTCAGTCAAGAACCGGATGGCCGGCTTTGCCAAGACTGTCGCCATGCGGGCGCTGAGTACGCCGCACGGTGTGATGTACCTGAAGAATCTGATCATGGTCGATGCCGATGTCGACCCCTTCGACCTCAACCAGGTGATGTGGGCACTGTCAACGCGTACCCGCGCTGACGATATTATCGTGCTGCCCAACATGCCCGCCGTGCCGATCGATCCGTCCGCAGTCGTGCCCGGCAAGGGCCACCGGCTGATCATTGACGCGACCAGCTTTATGCGCCCCGACCCCATCGGCGAAGCGCATCTTGTCAACCCGCCGACCGGTCCGGACATCGATGCACTGAGCAAGGCGATCCGGATACTTCAGCAAGGAGCTGCAAAATGAGTGATACGCTCTGTCCACGCTGTTCAAGTGCCGGTGCAATCGAGGATTATCGGGGGCGCGAAGAAGACTCGGTCGTCTGGACGATCCTCCGCTGCAAGACCTGCTGTTTTTCATGGCGCGACAGCGAACCGGCCAGCACCATCGGGGCCGGGGTGCGTTCGGCGGACTTCGCCGTCGATGCTGCGAATCTCGATCGCTATCCCAAAATACTTCAGCAATAGGCAAATGGGGAAACAAGGATGATAGATCAGGCTCGCCAGGCGGCTGCACTGACAGCAATTGAAGCGGCTCTGGGCACCGGAGCGGTCGACCGATCGCCCGCTGTCCTGGCCCGCTACGCCACACCCCTCGCCATTCCGGCCGGCGTGGTCTTGCCCGCAAATGAGGCGCAGCTGGCAGTTGCGCTAAGTGCGGCGAAAGGCGCTGGCGGGATATTGCAGCCTGTTTGTAATGGCGCGCACGGACTTGAGAAAACCGGGCTGGACAAGGTTATCGTGCTCGATTTGCAGCGCATGAACCGGATTCTCGAGGTGAACGAGGACCTGGCTTACTGCCTGGTCGAACCCGGAGTCACCTTCCGCGAGCTTGATGCCCATATCAAAAGCAAGAATTTCAAGCTGTGGGTGGATTTCCCCGGCAATCCCGACGAGAGCGTGGCCGCCAGCTTCGTGGAACGCAGCGCGGGCTACACACCCTATTCGGATCATAGTCTGATGCAGTGCGGCCTTGAAGTCATGCTCGCCGATGGCAGGCTGGTCCGCACCGGCATGGGCGCTATGCCCAAAAGCACCTGCTGGCAATTGTTCAAGTTCGGATACGGCCCGTGGGTCGACGGACTGTTCACACAATCCGATTTCGCAGTGCCAACCAAGGTCGGCACGTGGCTGATGCCGGAACCGCCTGCTTTCAAGACGTTCATGGTTACCGTGGAGAGCGAGGACGGGCTGGCTCCGCTGCTCGATGTGCTCGGCCCACTCAAGCTGAACATGGTCGTGGCCAATGGCGTGGCTGTGGGTAACGCCCTGCATGAAGCTGCATTGCTCGGCAAGAAGCGCAGCGACTACGCCGGTCAGGGCCCGATGGCGGCCAGCGCGGTCGAAGCGGCTGGCAAGGCGCTGGGTTTGGGGTACTGGAATCTCTACGGCTCGCTCTACGGGCTGCCAGACAACGTCTCGATCCTGTGGGATCTCGTCAACGGTGCCTTCGGATCGGTCCCCGGGGCGAAAGTCATCGCAGACGGTCGGGGTGTCGATCCCCGGCTCTGGTCATGGCGAATGGGGACTATGACAGGCGCTGTGGCCAGCCCTCCGGCAGCAATCGCGCAGTGGAGCGGCAACCAGGCGCTGACGGTCAACCCGGTTAGCCCGGTCGATGGTGAAGACGCGATGCGTCTCTACGAGCTTTCACGCGATACCTGCGCAGAACATGGTTTCGATATGGTCAGTGAAGCTGTCGCCATATGGCGTTCAGCCAACCACCGCCAGTTCCTCCCTAGCACTGGCTCGGACAAGTCCAGCGCAGCGCGCACTCGCGCCTGTGCCGAAGCCTTGATCGGGGCACAGGCGGAAGCCGGATTCGGGCAGGTATTCACCGAACCGGGCCTGCGCGCCACGGTCGACAAGACATTCGCTTCGGGCGGACTATCTACGCTTCACACGAGAGTCAAAAAGGCTCTCGATCCAACCGCGCTGTTTGCGTCAGCCTGATCTGTCGTGCAATTAATCGAGTTAGAGGCATAATGAAAAAACTAATTGCCATGTCGCTCCTCGCCACCCTGAGCGCCTGCTCAGACGAGGCGAAGGTCAAGAAGCCCGATGGCGCGGAAAATTACGCGCTGATGTGCGCCGGATGCCACGCTCCAGGCCCAGGTCATCCTGGAACAATGCTGCTTGAGCAGCTAGAGCGACCGGTGCCTTCACTGATCGGCCGAAAGGATCTTGAACTCGACTATCTGCGTATGATCGTGCGGCAAGGACTCATCGAGATGCCGCCGTTCCGCCCGACCGAGCTGAGCGATGCTGAGATCGATGAAATTTATGCACATATCATGAGTGCAAAGCCACCTGAACCGGTTCCGGCGAAGTCGGCTAAATAGGCGCGCAAAGCGCCAATTGTTTCAGAAGCAGGTGGCGCCGTCCATATCAGACGGCGCGCTCGATCACGTCCGGGTCAGAAAAAGCGATTTTCGGGACGCTGCAAGCCAAAATGGTCGCACAAGGTGGTACCTTCATATTCCTTGCGGAAAATGCCCCGGCGCTGCAATTCGGGAACGACAAGATCGACAAAATCGTTCAGTCCTTCCGGCAGAAAGGGCAACATGACAACGAAGCCGTCTGACCCTCGCTCTTCCAGCCAAAGCTCCATTTCGTCGGCGATCAATACCGGGGTACCGACAAAGGCGAGCCCCGCATAGCTGCCAGCCTTTGCGGCGAGCTGGCGAATCGTCAGATTGTGCGCACGGGCATGCTCGATAACCTTTTCCGGCGCAGCCTTACTGGCGTTGGTTTCGGGGATTTCGGGGAGCTGGGCACCTCCATCAACCTAATGATTTGACGCTTTGGAGCCATGTTTCACGTCGGCATGATGCGCGGCACGCCTGTCCGGCTGATATTTGATCCATATTCGCCTGTTTTGGCTTCCGATCCTGGATTTTGGACGCACCTATCCTGTAGCCGCCCGTCGCTCGTACCGGGGATTCACCAAACGTATTTCCCGTCCAGCTGCCTCGAACTTAGAGCGGCTTACCTTGCGAGAAACCACTACACCATCAGCAGTGATCCCGTGCATATGAAATGATCGCTTCCCCAAATCTACCGCCAGTAATTGAATCGTCATCGTATTTCTCCTTTCCATTAGATCATTTAATATTGATCGGAAAACAGGAGGCGTCCATCCCATAACATATCGACATGATCGCGCGACAGAGCGCCATGAATGATGATCACGCCCAGCTCGTTGCAAACCTGCCAGATGATCTCGCGCACCCGCAAGCGCACCTCGCCGTGCAGCACCTTGAAACGGTATTTTGGCGCCCAGACTATGTGATAACGGTGATGAAAAGCCGTGTGGCTGCCGCGTGAATATGGCATAAGCACTATCGGCTGAACCCTTATACCAGCTATAAGCTGGTGGGTTTACTCCAAAGGTGAGACAATAAATGCGAGAGGTTTTTGGAGGTGCCCAGCTTTCCATATTGGGCTTGATCGGTGTCGGAGCTTCCACGTACATGGTCTACTGGAGCCTTCAATACACGACTGCGATCGACAACCTGCTTCTGCAGTCGGCCATGCGCATCCCGATGCTGGCCTTGCCTGCGCTCTTCTTCGATGATGCGATTGCAATGCACAGCATCAGGATGGGCTCTGCTCTCCGTATTGGGAATCGTCGGATAGTGACAAAGGGTGATCCGAGCGATTTCACATGGGGGTGATGAACCGGGGGACCTGGTCGCGATCGCGACCGTCGGGCTTTATGTAACCTACGGCACCTTGTTCAGACGAGTACCGCCGATGCACCATCTCAGCCTTTTGGGAGCGCTTTCCGCCGTATGCGTGCTGTGCCTCGGCACTCGTTCGAGACTTCTGGATGGGTCCTATGCCTGCGCGGCCTAATTGGATTTGTTTCGTCCGGATTGACTGTCTTGCCCCTCGCGATCATTTGCGATCGCCATCTTGGCTCTTGAGGGCATGTGTTGGAATTATTTTCGTCTCGACAAAACTCTCCCGCCTGGCAAACGGACAGGCGCGCGTAGCCGCGAGCTGCTCGGCAATCTCAGGATGGTGCTGACAACCTTGCCAACTCGGCCATGGTCGAGCGCTTCGGTCCAGTCTTTATTCAGGCTGGTCGTAGGAGCCGGGCCGGGAGGGCTGATCGGATTCGCCTACAATGGTACTCCGCGCGCGCTGGCCATTTCACTCGTCGCGGTAGGTCTCATGACTCTGGCGCTTGTTCTGTACAGCGAGCGAGGGAAGCTGTTCGACAATTCGGGCGACGCGCAATCGCACGGTTGATCCGGAATTATTTAAAATCGGACCCAATTTCTTCTGAAACCCCGGGCGCAGGTCGGTCTGATACCATCCGGACACCGTCAATGACGATCGGGCTGGCCACTCCGGGACGTCCTGCACGTTCAATCGCCATGCCGCGCGCAATGACTTGCGGGTTGGCGAATACCTGGTCCAGCTCGTTGATCGGGCCGGCAGAAATTCCTGCATTTTCGAGCAACTCGAAAAGTTCCTCCCGGTTCCATTGTGTTGTAATCTCTTCGATAGCCTTGATCAACTCTACCCGATTGCGAATCCGCTGGGGATTGGTGCTGAAGCGCTCGTCCCGGTCAAGCGCAATATTCAGCACCCGGCAAAGGGCGGCGAACTGGCCGTCATTGCCGACCGCGATGATCAGATCTCCATCGCGGGTCGGGAAGGCCTGATAGGGTGCCAGATTGGCATGGCCGTTGCCGACCCGGCGCGGCACCACCCCTGAGGTCATCCAGTTCAGCGCCTGATTGCCCATGACGCTGACCTGGGTATCGAGCAGTGCCATGTCGATATGTGCGCCGACGTCTGATTCACGCCGTTGGTTGAGCGCTGCCAGCACTGCCACCGCGCTGTAGACCCCGGTAAACAGGTCGGCGGCCGCAATGCCAGCCTTCTGCGGCTCGCGCTGCGGCTCGCCGGTCATTGACATGAGCCCACCCATGGCCTGGGCGATGTAGTCGTATCCGGGACGGTGGGCATAAGGCCCGGTCTGCCCGAAGCCGGTGATTGAGCAGGTGATAAGGCGCGGGCTAATCCGCGATAAGGCTGCATGGTCAAGCCCGTATTTGGCCAGCCCGCCCACCTTGTAATTCTCGATCATGATGTCGGCGCTTGCCGCAAGACTGCGGACAATATCCTGACCTTCGGCGGTTGTGATATCAACCGCGATGGACCGCTTCCCCCTGTTGGCCGAATGATAATAGGCCGCGCCCAGGTTTTCGCCCGCATCCGACATCACAAACGGCGGGCCCCAGTGGCGGGTGTCGTCACCACTGCCGGGGCGTTCTATCTTGATAACCTCGGCACCGAGATCGGCCAGCAATTGCCCGCACCATGGCCCGGCCAGGATTCGCGCGAGTTCGAGAACCCTGATGCCGCTCAGCGGTTTTGCCGATGCCTCCGTTGGCGCAGGCCCCCAGTCACACCGCGTCATTTTGTGCCGTTGCCCGCTGCATCGATGCGATTGTGCCAGTCCCGTGCCATGTCTCCCGCAGCCTTTGCTAGCGTAAAGGAATCTATGCCAACCGCGAGGAAGCGAGCACCTCCGTCCAGATATTGCTGCACCAGGCGTTCGTCACGTGACAGGATGCCGCAGGGGGTGCCGGTGGCGCGGATTCGGGCGAGGGTTTCTCCGGTCACTTGGGCGAGAGCCGTTGCATTGGCGGGGCCAAGCAGGCCGAGCGATGCGGCGAGGTCGGCAGGCCCGACAAACAGGGCGTCGATGCCATCGACGGCAGCGATAGCCTCCAGATTATCGAGCGCTTCGGCAGTCTCGATCTGGGCAATGATGCACAGTCGCTCGTTGGCCTCCGCCACGTAAGCGGGATAGCTGCCCCAGCGTGCGGCGCGGGCACCGCCTATACCGCGATCACCCGCTGGCGGATAGCGCGAAGCCTTGACGATTGCCGCTGCCTGCTGTGCGTTATCGACCATCGGCACCATGATTGTCGGGGCACCAAGATCGAGGATCTGGCGGATCGTCACTGGATCGTGGCCGGGAACGCGCACGATTGCAGAGCAGGCCGGAATGGTGTCAACCGCGCGCAACTGGTTGGCAATCGCAGGCAGGGTCTGAGCAGCGTGCTCGCCATCGATCAGAACCCAGTCATAGCCCAAGCCAGAGCAAATTTCAGCGATGTCCGGATTGGCGAGCGCCAACCAGAAACCGAGTTGCGGCGGACCGTCGCCGAGCTGGTCCTTGAAGCGGTTTTGCGGTGTCTGCATAGTCTTGCCCTAGACGAACCGGAAGCCGATAGCGCCCAACTGTCCGAAATCGGCGTTGAAAACATCACCCCTTCGGACTTCGACAGGGCGGGTGAACGACCCGCCCAGAACGACTTCGCCTGCCTCCAGCGTTTGGTCCCAAGGAGCAAGGCGGTTGGCAAGCCACGCCACGCCGTTCGCCGGATTGTTGAGCACGCCTGCGGCGACGCCCGTTTCCTCGATCACACCGTTGCGGCTAAGCAGCGCACTGACCCAGCGCATGTCGATCTTGTCAGGCCGCATCGGCAATCCACCGACGATTATCCCGGCATTGGCAGCATTGTCGCTGATTGTGTCCTGCACTATGCGACACGCGCCGGTTGCGGGATCGACGGGAAATGTGCGGCTGTCGATTATCTCGACCGCCGGGATAACATATTCGGTCGCCTTGAGTACGTCAAAGATCGTTGCACCGGGTCCTTCGATCCGTTTCCCCAAAACGAAAGCGAGCTCGACCTCGACCTTGGGCGTGATGAACCGGTCGAAAGGCACGTCGCTCCCCTGTTCGAATACCATATCGTCGAGCAACGTTCCGTAATCGGGTTCGGTAATCCCGGCGGCTTGCTGCATCGCTCGTGAAGTCAAGCCTATCTTGTGACCGAAGACCTTTCTCCCGGAAGCGAGCTTGAGGTCGACCCATCGTTTGCTGATGCGATAGCCATCGGCGATCGACATTCCCGGTCGGCGCACCGTGAACTGGCGGATCTGCTGACGTGACTGTTCGGCTTGGTCGAGCTCGGCCGCAAACGCTGCTATCTCTTCCTCGCTAAGACTCGCCGCCGAATCGCAGGGTCCGGTTCCGCTACCACCGCCATCTTGGTTCATAAATTGCTCCTCATCCGTAACCCACTTTGACGAATGCATTGCACAGTTATGAACGGTCGTCTATAGCCGTGCCGCACCGAACAGGCCTGTCATGGCAGAAACACGCAGTTTTCAGAGGAGAAACAGGATGCAAGGCGACACGAGCGTAAGGGAAGAGAAGATCACGGGGCGGGGGCTGACTTCGCACACATTGCTGGCAGGTGACCCGAGCAACCCCGCTATTCTTCTGCTGCACGGGGCAGGACCGGGCGCACACGCCGGTTCCAACTGGCTGCACCTGATGCCCGACCTGGCAGAAAATTTCTTCGTGATCGCACCCGACCTGATCGGCTTCGGACAGTCGGTCATCCCCGAACCCTGGCCTGACAACGTCATGGCATGGATCGGTACACGAGTCGAACAGTGCTTCGGCCTGCTCGAGACGCTGGGGATCGAGAAGGCCCATGTCGTCGGCAATTCGATGGGAGGCGCGCTCACTCTTCAGATGATGAGCGAAGAGCCCGACTGGATCGACCGCGTGGTGCTGATGGGGTCGATCGGCGCTCCCGGCCCCCGGACTCCAGAGCTTGTGCGCCTGCTGTCATTCTACTCGGATCCGCGGCCGTCCCGTTACCGCCAGCTGATGCACAGTTTCGCCCACGACGCCGCCAAGTTCGAAGGCATGGATGAGATCGTCAGCAACCGTTACAAGATCGCGACCGATCCCGAGATCATGAAAACCGCTGTCAAGATGATCGATTCAATGAAGCAGGGTATCGAAGCGCTCAACATGCCGCCATCGATCCTGTCCAAGCTGCCGCACAATGTTTTGATCTTCCACGGTAGGCAGGACCGCATCGTTCCGCTCGACACCAGCCTCTACCTGATCGAGCACCTGCAGTACGCCGAGCTCTATGTGCTCGACCGCTCGGGTCATTGGTCGCAGCTTGAGCGTTGGGATGTCATGCGGCCGATGATGGAAATCCATTTCGGCGCGCGTACTTTCTGATGCTCCCGGCATTCCGGCACCGGGTGCGCTGGTAGGCGCAATGCTCTGCGTCTGCCAGCCCGGACCGGTGTGGGAATGACCAAGCGGGATCAGACTGCTGCTTCGGCATTTTGGCAGTTCTCGCTGGACGTGTACGCAAAACCGTACGTCGCCGAGTTGTGCCTAGCCTTGCAGGATGAGCATGGCTTCGACGTCAACGCGGTGCTATTCTGCCTCTGGTCGGCGCAGGGCTCCCGTACGGTGCTCGATCAGTCCAAGATCGGCGAGGTTCTGGTCAGAATTTCGCTGCTCAACGAAAACCTGGTGCACCCGCTGCGAGACGCCAGGCGATGGGTGCGACGGTACATCGACAAAGCGACAGACACGGATCCGGCAGCCGAACTGACGAAGCTTTACGCAGCGTTGAAGGCAGTCGAACTGAAATCAGAGCGCCAGGTCCAGTCGGCGTTAATTGATCTTTCGCGGCCAGCCTCTGTGGATCATCGAACCTCGCCGGAAAGCGCGGCGCATGCCAGTCTCGAAATCTACCGCCGGGCGATTGCCGCTCCCGAAGCGGCGGCTGCTCTGCTGACGCAGTTGGTCGTCAGGGCGTTCGCGCCGGCTTCGAAGCGGGGGAATTCGCAGACCTGATAAAGTCGAAAATTCCCTCGATCTCAAAATCGCTATGTTCGGTCTGGCCGAAGGCCAGATCTCGATGAGGCCATGCCTAAAAATCGAATGCAGATAATCGAACGCGAGATCGCTACGTCCGATCATCCTGGGTATGAGCGCACTAGCGTCCTCGCGATAAACGCTTGCAATATTAGTCTGCTGGTCACGTGTTGTATCAAATCTCGGCCTGACGGTCCAGGTCCTGCGAACTTGTCGCGGCCTTTCGCCGGTTAATCGCGGGGTTGGGAACAGCAGCTCGATTGCGATGCGTTGGAAGTTTGGTTGCCCCCCGATAGGATGAAAACGGGCTCACGATTGTAACCGGGCCCAGCATCAAACAGGAGACAACCATGGAACAGTTTATCGGACTCGACGTATCTTTGAAAGATACATTCATCTCGGTGCGGGAGGGAGGAGCGCGGATCTGGCGCGGTAAGTGCCCGTCTGACCCTAAACTAATAGCAGAAGTGATTCGCAAGCGTGCTCCGAGCGTAAAACGCGTTGTGCTCGAAACGGGTTCTCTGTCGGTTTGGTTTTATCACGCGCTGAAGCAGGAAGACTTGCCGACAATCTGCATCGATGCCCGCCATGCTAAGGCAGCTCTCGACATGGCACCGAATAAGACCGATGCGAACGACGCAGACGGCCTCGCACATCTGGCTGAGGTCGGCATTTGCCGCGAGGTGCGCGTGAAGAGCTTCGAGAGCATGCTGACCCGCACGCTGGTTGCAGCGCGCAATCAGATGTTGAGGGCGACGACGCAACTGTCAAATCAGATCCGCGGTCTGATGAAGACCTTCGGCCTGGTGGTTCCCAAGAGCGCCGGGCGCTTTTTCGAGGGCCATGTACGTAGCCTGCTGGCAAGCAATGCAGGACTCGAGCAGATCATCTTGCCGGTGCTCGAGGCTTGGCGGGGTATCCGCGCCCGCGCCTCCGAATTGAGCAAACAGCTTATCGCCTCGGCGCGAGCAAGCGAGCAATGCCAACTGTTATCTTCGATACCTGGCGTTGGCGCGGTGACCGCCTCGTCCTTCGTTGCGGCGATCGAAGACCCGGAAAACTTCCGGAAGTCGCGTTCGGTTGGAGCCTGGATCGGCTTGACGACTAGGCGTTACCAATCGGGCGAAGTCGATTATGACGGCCATATATCTAGGCGTGGCGACAGTCATCTGCGCGGACTGTTGTACGAAGCGGCAGTCGTGATCCTCACTCGCACCACGGCAGACAGCGCGTTGCGCATCTGGGGTTTGAAACTCAAGGAGAAAATTGGCTTTAAACGAGCCGCCGTCGCGGTCGCGCGCAAGCTCGCCGTGATCATGCATACCATGCTTCGAACAGGTGAACTGTTCGACCGCTCGGTCCCTGCCGAGGCTTGACAAGAGTAGCATGACAGAAAAGCCATCAATGCCCTGATCTGAACTTCCCTATAGTTTGCGTCCATGCTGTGGGCACCGAGCCGTCCCTGTCGGGACGCGGACAGGATCATTCCGTTAAGTGCGCTGCACTTGGCATCATCCCGAGCCAACGTGCGTAGAAGACATAGGAAGATCCGGCCCTCGAAAACCTATCCTGCGGCGGGCACGTCTCGACCGCGTAAACGACCATGTACCCGACAAACGGCATTGCCGATGTGTCCAATCTGAGGGCGTACCCTTCCGACATTCCAACCATTGATCGACGCCCATGATGTGATGGAGGTCATCGGCCGAGGATGATGTGCTGAATGGGCAGCAACCCTATAAAGAACTTGGCTCGCACCGGACGGGCGAATCGAAGTCGCGGTTCCCGTAACTGTTTCGAAGTGCCTTTTTGTCGATCTTGCCCGTCGCGGTCAGCGGGATGCGGGCAAAGACAATTTCGTCCGGCAACCACCATTTCGCTACGCGTGCTGCCAGATAAATGCGGAGATCTTCGCGGGTCGGCGCGCGATCGTCGTGTGGTTCGATCACGAGCAGCGGACGCTCTTCCCATTTGGGATCATGGACGCCGATCACCGCGGCAACCCGCACGCCGGGACAGCCCGCTGCCGCATTTTCCAGGTCGATCGAACTTATCCATTCGCCGCCCGACTTGATGACATCCTTTGCGCGATCAGTGAGCCGAAGGAAGCCAAAGCGGTCGATTGTGCCAATGTCACCAGTTTCGAACCATCCGGCATGGTCTGCCGCTACGGCTCCGGGGTAATAACGGTCGACGACCCAAGCGCCGCGAACCTGCAATGCCCCTGCTTGCTCGCCGTCCCAGGGCAAGGAGTCTCCGGCCTCGTCGACGATACGTAGTTCGATCCCGAACTGCATCCGTCCTTGCCGGGTCAGCAGGACCTCATCGGCAAACTCGGTTCCCTCTGCGGCAAGGGCAGGTGTCGGAGTAGAAATGACCCCGAGCGGGCTTGTCTCGGTCATGCCCCATATCTGGAGAACCGTTACACCATAGCGCTCACGGAAGGTCTCAGCCATCGCGCGTGGCACGGCCGAGCCTCCGATCACCACTCGCTTCAGCTTGCCTACATCCTGCCCACTCGAGGTGATATGCGCGAGGTACATTGTCCAGATCGTCGGCACGCCGCACGAGAACGTCACCCCTTCGTCGCAAATGAGCCGCGCCAGGCTTGGCCCATCCATGCGATCACAGGGCAGAACCAGCTTGCAGCCGTTGATGCCTGCGGCATAGGGCAACCCCCACGCCGTGGCGTGATACATCGACGAGCAGGGCAGAATCACATCGAAAGCGCCGAAGCCGAAGGCGCTGCTCAACCCCGCGGCCATCGCGTGCAGGACGATCGAGCGATGGCTGTAGAGAATCCCCTTGGGATCACCGGTCGTCCCGGAGGTATAGCAAAGCACTGCGGCAGTGTTCTCGTCGAAGCAGGGCCAGTCGAAATTGCCGCTATGCCCGGCAATCAGATTCTCATAGCCGACACACGACAGCGCATCGGGCGCTTCGGCAGCAGCCGTGCCGAGCAGGATAAAATGCTCGATCCTGGCCAGCAAAGGTTTAAGTCGTTCGACCAGAGGAAAGAGATTGGCGTCGAAGAGCAAAATGCGGCTTCCCGCGTGACCAATGGTGAATGCGATCTGCTCGTCGCTTAGCCGGGGGTTCGCTGTGTGGAGCACCGCGCCCATGCCAGGCACGGCATAGAAAAGCTCAAGGTGCCGATGGGTGTTCCACGCGAGTGACGATATACGGTCGCCGGCTTCGATCCCGAGTACGGTCAGCGCTTGCGCGGCCTGCCGTGCGCGCCGGTCGCAGGACCGCCAATCAAATCGCCATGCGGGCTCGTTGACCAGTTCAGAAACAATCTCGCGGTTACCATGGGCTCGCGCGGCGTGCTCGAGAATGGCGCTAATCTGAAGCGGCCTTTCCTGCATCAAGCCCATCAGCATAACAGTCTTCCCATGTAGAGCGCGGTCCACTCTTTGCCAACTCCGAGGTCACCCTGCATCCGCGTCGCATGCCCGGCAAAAAAATCCTGCATCAGCTTCCCGAAGGTCCTATTGGACTAAAATCAGAGACAGGAAATGCCGATCGGACCACTCGCTCTTCCTGCCGGCGAGCAGCGCACTCAGATCTAGGCGAGCCTGCCTCACTATCGTCAGCCCACGCGACGGAATGACGTAAAGCCGCTGGTCGCCCGCACCAGCCGCAACCACCATATCTGGCGGCAGGTCAGCATTGGGATCCGTGATGTCGGTGGAAGCCGTCACCGCATCCCTAGACGGCGTTGTTCGTGGAAGCCACCAAGTCAGGCCATACGCAGGGTTGGCGCGGGTCCCTTCAAACAGCGCGGCAAATGTGCCGGGATCGACCAACTGCGCTCCTCGGCTCTTGCCGCCGCCGCGAACGAACTCGCCGATTTTTGCCCATTGCCCTGCGCTAATCGTCACACCCTGGGGCATCAGTGGGTTGCCGTCTGGTCCGTTGCGCCACTTTGCAACGGTCACGCCGATCGGACCGAGTATACGCCGTTCCAGATAACGGCGTGGATCGGGATCCTGTCCCGCAGCTTCGAGCTTGCGACGCATGATCTCGCCGAAAATCTGTAACGGGGCTGGTCCATACTGGAAGCGTGATCCTGGTTGGGCAGTAAGCGCAATCTTCAGCGACGCCGCATAACTCTGAGGGTGCCCTACGGCTGAGGGTTGGCCGCTGGTCATCGACAGGAGATGGTGCAAGGTGATCGCGTTTTTCGGCGGGTCGCTTTCCCACTCGGTGATAGTTTCCGCCGCGCGCTCGTCCAGATTGAGCAGACCATCCTGAGCGGCCGCTGCTGCCATCAAGCCAACGAGGCTCTTGGTGCCGGACCAAAGTTCATGTGGCTCGGTTGTTTGCGAAGAGGCGCACAGGACGAGCCCGTTCTTGAGAACAAGCACCGCAACGCCCCTGTTTTCATCGGAATAGGCGATCGCTTTCGTGCAGGTTGCCTGTGTTGGGGCGCCTGCTTGTGCTTCAGTTGCCCCCATCAACGTTGCGAAGGCAGTCGCGGCAATCCATAGCTTGTGCACGCTGAGATATCTCCATTCCGATACTTGTCTTTTGCAGTTATTATCGATAATAACTGATTCCGCAATCAATAATTGATTCCGCAATAATCGAATCCTCGCGCGCGCCGACAAATGGAGCGCGTCGCGAGCGAAGAAAGCCGAATGGAAAGAAATGGCCGCGACGAAGACGAACGACGAGAGCGCGCCGACTCAGGACCAGGTGATTGCACGCCTCTTGACGGACGACATCGTCGAATGGCGGATCCCTCCGGGTTCCTGGTTACGGGAAAGGGAAATCGCTGCGCGGTTCGGTGTGAGTCACGCGCCCGTGCGCGAGGCGTTCCGCCATCTCGCACGAATCGGCCTCGTCAAGGTGGTGCCATGGCGTGGTACCTACGTAATCGAAATCGACGAACACGCAGCGAACGAGGTCTATGAGCTGTGGAAATCACTGTTCGGCGTCGTTTGCCGCCTTGCGGCGGCCGAAATGACCGATCGCGACGGACGCGAACTCATGCTCCGGCTCGTCGAATACAAGGATGTAACCCAGCGCACCGGGGACACCTTCGAGCATATAAAGATCTCTAACCGCATCGGCCGATTCATCGCCAAGCGCAGCAATGCACCCCTTGCGCTCGAGTTGCTTGACCGAGTCGCTCTTCTTGCCCGCTGGCAGCACAATGTCTATACCGACAGCTACATTGAGACGCATGGCAACAAGGCGGCGATGCGATCGGCAGTGCTTTATGAGGAGCTTTGTCGGCACATCATCGCGCGCAGCGGCGATGCCGCCGATGCGACCGCACGCGACCTGATAGGCGTGACGCAAGACAGCTTCGGACGGGCACTTGAGGAATATAAGACGCGGCACAAGAAACCCAAGCCGGGGCGCCGCCGCGCGAAGGCGACGTGAGCCGGTGTCCGACCGACCGCCGCACGCTCCTTAAAGTGGGACTCGCGGTCCCGCTAACATTGCAAGCCGAATCTGCTGCGGCGGATTCCAGCGAAGGAAGCGTATTCGGCGCCGAGCGCTTAATGGCGGATATCAGAGTCTACGCCCAGGCGGGTAACAAGCAATCCGGTGGCTCGGGTGATGCCTGGACTGCGGACTGGACGCGGAAACGATTGGCCCACGCCGGATTGAAGGTCGAGTTGCAGTCGTTCGATGTGCCATGGTTCGAGCCCTCGCACTGCGTAATTACCTTTGGCCATCTCAAGGTGCCTCTCGTGGTACAGCCGCTGGCCGTCGAAACGGGCGCGGCAGGACTGGATGGGCCGCTCCGCCTCTCTGAATTTGACGGCCCGCTTAACGGGACGATCGCCGTGGTGCGCTTGCCCTACCGTCGCTGGTCGAGCCTAGCCGACCACGATGCTCGCGAGCCACTCGCCGACGCGCTGACTCGCGGCGCGAGCGCGGTAATTCTCGTGACCACCGGTCCTACGGGCGAAGCGCTGCTGCTTAATACTCCTGCCGACCGATTCGTTTCGGAGCGGCCGCTCGCCTTGCTGGCGCCGCGCCTTGCTGGCCCCGTGATCGAGGCCGCGCGTCATGGTGTTGCGGCCAACTTGATACTCCGTGACCAAGGTGGCACTCGCACTGCGCACAATGTCATCGGGCGCCTCATTCGCCCGAGGCGCCCCTGGCTCGTCGTTTCGACGCCACGCTCCGGCTGGACAGACTGCGTGGGCGAGCGGGGCCCCGGCATTGCGATCTGGCTCGCGCTCTCAGAGTGGATGCCGCGCGCGTTCCCGCAGCACAGCCTGCTGTTCTTATGTAACAGCGGGCATGAATACGAGAATCTCGGTGCCGGCCAAATCATCAGAAACGTCGGCCCTCCGCCCCGCGAAACCGATTTCTGGTTACATCTCGGCGCAAATGCCGCAGGGCGCGATTATCACGAAACGCCGGGGCGCTTGCTGCCACTGCCGAGCGCCGATCCCTATCGCTTCATATTGACGTCGCCCGAATTTGTCGCGCGTGCGCGCGAGACATTCAAGGGGCAACCAGGAATAGAAATGGCCTATCCTTCGGCTGAAGGCACAGCGGGCGAACTTTCCGAAGTGATCAAGGCCGGCTACTCGCGTCATGCCGGCATCTTTGGTGCGCACCGTCATCACCACGCTGCAACCGATGATTTATCGACCGTTACACCTGACCCCCTCGCTGCAACGGCGCGGGGCTTCCGCGACCTGTTGACCGCTATCGTCCCATAAGCAGCTGGATCGGGGCACTGCCGTGCTGCGCGTTTCGGACTTGACTTGCGCGCGATTTTGTACAATATTATCGATAATAATTACTATAAAAAGGGAGAGACTTTATGAAGCGCAAGGCGCATTTTTTTTTCTGCGCGTCCGCCATTTGGGTAGCGGCAAGTCCAAACGCATTCGCCCAGGATCGACCGGCCGAAGCTCTCCCTGCGGAGGAGGCGATGGTGGCTGGGGATGACGGCACGATCGTCGTTACCGCGCGGCGTCGTGAAGAGCGGCTCGCGGATGTTCCCACGGCAGCCTCGGTAATCGACAGCGCCTCACTCGCAGATCGCGGTGGCGCGACCGGCACCGGCGAACTGCTCGCGGATCAGCCCAGCGTCCGGTTCAACAATCTGAACTCGTCGATCACGTCCGAGATTTCCATCCGTGCATCGTCGACCGCTCGGGCGACTAACGGAGATCCGAGCGTCGGCCTCTATCGCAATGGTGCCTATATCGCGGGCGGCGCCGTGGGTGGCAGAAACTTTACGCGCCTCGACCTCCTCGACATTGGCCGAGTCGAAGTGCTGCGCGGGACGCAGGGTGCACTTTACGGTCGGAACGCGGTTGGCGGTGCGATCAACATCATCTCGGCCGAGCCGGAATTCGATGTCTCAGGCTGGGCAAGTGCCCGCTATGGTTTCGAGAACGAAAACCTGCAGCTTCAGGGTGCGGCGAATGTCCCGCTCGCCGAGGGGCTAGCGGTTCGGCTCAGCGCGGACTTTGTCGAGCAGGACAAGGGTTTCTTCTACAATCCCGGCAACGATGTCTATTTCGATCAGCAAAAAGGGCACGGACTTCGTGGCCAGCTGCGCCTCAAGCGCGGCCCCGTCGACGCCATCTTCATGGCCGAGACGCAACGGCTGACCACGCCTGCGATCCATTATCAAATATCCATTCCAGCCGGCACGCCGGGCTTTCCAGGAGGCTACACCCAAGATCGCTTCAGCTATCCCTGGAGCACACCGCCGCGGGCGAGCCAGGACGTAGATGGGCTGCAGGCGATTTTCCGTATCGATCTAGGCGGCGCGGATCTCACGTCGACGACTTCGTTCCGCAAGCGTCATTCAGAGTATGACCTCGACAATGACGCGGTGAGTTCGGCCGAGCTCGCGCGCGCGCGGGCGGCGGGCCAGATCGGTGCGTTGATCCCCATCGATCCCAGCGCTTCGTCCTTCGTGGTCGATACCACCGACAATTTCACGCTGGACATTCACGTCAGCGGATCAAGCGACCGTCTGACCTGGCTTGTCGGTGCCGATCTGCTGCTGCTCGACAGTGACTTTTCGGTGACCACAACTCGTACGCAAACGCTTGCCAATTCCTCGCCCGGCAATATCGCTCCCGCGCGGCTCCATTTCGAGAGCTATGCGGCCTATGGTTCGCTCGGCTTCGACCTTACCGAAAGCCTCAACCTCACTGGCGAGCTTCGTTACACCCGCGACAGCCGGAGCATCACAGCCCGCCTCTACGATCTCGCGACGGGACTCCCAACGGGGGGGGCCGCGCGGATCATCGACGATAGCATCAGCGCCGACAATATCTCCTACAATGCGACGCTTTCGCAGAAGGTTACGGCAGATGTTCTCGCATACGGCAAGGTCGGGAGCAGTTACCGCGCCGGTGGTTTCAACACGCGACTATCCGACCCTCGCGCACCGAGTCCGGTACAGGTCCTGTTCGGTAACGAGAGCAGCACATCCTATGAATTCGGCATCAAGGGCACTCCGATCCGCCGCGGCTATTTCGCAATCGCAGGCTACTACACCGTGCTCGACGATCTGATCGCACAGGTCGACGATGGCTGCGCGCTGACCAATGCGGCCTGTCCGGTCGCCGCGGTCGCCTTTCTCACCAACGCCGGTGATGCAAAAAGCTGGGGCATCGAGGCCGAATACAGCCAGGGCTTCGACCTCGGCGAGGGTTCGGGACGCCTTGCGCTCAGCGGCTCGCGCCAAGGCGGCGAGGTCAAAAGCGGCCGCTTTGATGGTCTCGACCTTGCGCAGGTCCCCGACTGGCTCGCCTCGGCTAACCTCAATCTGCGCTATCCGGTGGGCAAAGATGTCGCCCTGACGAGCAATGTCCTTGTCAGCGGGCAATGGGGGGGCAAGCAGGAACTCACGGCAACCTCGGTCGATCTCGACGATTATGTCCTCGTCAATCTCAGGGCCGGAGTCGAGTTCGGCGATTTCAGCCTGTCCGCCTTCGCCAACAATGTGTTCAACAAAATCTACTTCGTCGCTCAGGCACCGACGATCAACCGCTACAGCCAGCCGCGCGTTATCGGGATCGAAGGTCGTGTCAAATTCTGATCCGCTCCGGGCCACGCGAAGTAACAGGAAAACGGATCTCGAAATGAAGCCAACGTTTAGATCTCCGATTTTTATCATTATTTCTGCACTTTTTTCACTGACGACCGCAAGCGCGGCCGCGCGGGCTGCGGACGTACCGCACGCAACTAGCGAGCAGGGACGTTTAGCCGGAGCAACTGACGGTCTTGTCGAGCGATTCCTGAACATTCCTTACGCGGCCGCGCCAACTGGTCCCTTGCGCTGGCGTGCGCCCCAGGCTGCGCCAGGCTGGCGAGGCGTTCGCGATGCCTCGGTCATCGGTCCGGCATGTCCGCAGACAGTACGTCCGCCGCTGATTGCGGGCGGCATCGCCGAAAAGCAATCGGAGGACTGTCTCCAGCTCAATATCTGGCGGCCGAAAGGTGCCCGCGACCTTCCGGTAATGGTCTGGATGCACGGGGGCGCGCATGTGATTGGGTCGGGTACCTTCCCTGTGTTTGACGGGTCGGCCTTCGCCCAGCAAGGCGTCATTCTGGTTACAATAAATTATCGTCTCGGCCCGCTCGGCTATTTTGCCCATCCCGCATTGACGGCGGCATCTCCGCAAGAGGAGGCGATCGGAAATTATGGGCTGATGGACCAGCTGGCTACGCTACGTTGGGTCCAGGCGAACATCGCTTCATTCGGCGGTGACCCGCAGCAGGTCACACTGTTCGGCGAATCCGCCGGCGCGATCGCACTCTCGACAATTCTTGCGAATCGCGAGGCCAAAGGACTTTTCGCACGCGCGATAGTCCAGTCTGGGGTCGGACTCACCGACCTTCGGATCCTTGCCGATGAGGAAAAGCGGGGATTGGCTTTTGCGGAAAGTGCTGGGGCACTAGCTTCGGCCAGCGCGGATGACTTGCGCGCTCTGCCGGTCGCGGCGCTGGTGGCGGCAGGTAAAACCCGTGCGCCGGGTGCGATGATTGGCCCCTTCATCGATGGAAAGCTGGTGCGCGAATCGCCATGGCGGACAATGGCGCGTGCCGAACCGGTGGATGTCCCGCTAATGGTCGGGGCGAACAGTAACGAGGCAAGCGTAATCCTTGCGATGGGGGTACCGCCCGCCGCTGCACTTGCTTTTCTGGGGGAAGATACCGGCGTCGGTCGCGCAGCGTATGGCGCGGGGCTCGCGGACGACGAACTGGCTCGCCAGGTTTTGGGTGATGCCTGGTTCGTGGCCCCGGCACGGTGGCTTGCTGGGCGAACGCAGCACGGCGCACCAAGTTATCTCTATCATTTCGACTATGTCGCCGAAGGGCGCCGCGACCGGGTGCAGGGTGCGGCGCACGGGTCCGAAATTCCTTACGTTTTCGGCACGCTCGATTATCTCGCGTCGCTTACCGGATCCGTAAGCGCCGCCGACCGCCGCTTCAGCGCCGAGTTGTCCTCCTGCTGGGTGGCCTTTGCAAAGAGCGGGGTGCCGCGTTGTTCGCTCACGCCCGACTGGCCACGATATGACGCAGCCACGGACCACCTTGCCCTACTCGCGACGACGACCCATGTCGTGTCGAAATTTCGTAAGCCACAGCTCGATCATTTGCTGAAGGTTCACGCAGAGCAAGCTCGAGCCGTTCATTAGGCTTCACACGAGTGTCTCGCGAAAGTGATACCCAGATGTTTCTTGCCGACCCTTGCACACGAGCAGGGAGAATCTGCGCCAGGCGAATGGGTGAAGTCGGCGCGTTGACGAGGGTCGGCTTCTGCGGACAGCGTATAGATTGAAGCCAATCGACCGCCGCAGGCCCGACCGTCGAGTCCACCGCATACGCATGATGCGGGCCGCCTTGGTTGAGTTCGCAGCACGCTGGCAGCCGAGCTCGTCGATGATCATTCCAGTCTGACGGAAATCCAGCGCTCGATCTCATCTTCCGCCCACGCCACGACATACCCTCCAAGCTGGGCCGGTTTCAGGAACTTGCCCTCCGACATCCAGCGATAGATGATCGAGCGCCCAAGACCGACGCTATTCTACACCTCTTTCAGCCGGATGAGCCGAGTCTTGCGTCGTGGCTGATTCGCCACCCGATCATCTTCCTCACCCATGAGAGCCTCCGTGCGTAAACGCCTCGCCGAGAAGAGCATCCCTGCGCTCGAGCTCATCGATGTGGTCGGACAGGAGCCGGGCAACACGGTGCACTGTGCCTTTGGCCCAATGCGGTCTCACATCGTGGACCTGGTTGCCAAGAACACGTTCGAGTGCAGCCGGCAGCTCGCCGGTGAAGTCCTCGAAGAACTGTACGAGATCCGATTGCAGCCCGGCAATTGCATGATCGCCGCTGCTAACCATGAACAGCAGGATATGGGCCTGCGGTGTAACGCCGCTCGCAGCATGGTCCACGATATTGTCGTGGGAGGTAAACACCCGATTGGATAGCCAGTTGTCGCGCATTGAACTGCCAGATATTCTCGACCGGGTTGAGTTCAGGGCATTTGGCCGGGAGCGCAATGATGCTGATATTGCCGGGCACATCCAGCTTGTCGGTCATATGCCAATCGGCCTGATCCATCAGTACGACAGCGTGAGCGCCGGGGGCGATGGCGAGCGCTATCTCGGCCAGATGGAGCGTCATGGTTTGGGTATTGCAGAAGGGCAGCACCAGCCCTGCGCCCTTGCCGTGCTCCGGGCAGATCGCGCCGAAGATATAGGCCGATTTCGTCCGCTGGTCTTTGGGTGCCGAGGGCCGCGTCCCTCGTCTGGCCCAGCGCCGCGTGATCTTGTTCTTCTGCCCGATCCGCGCTTCGTCCTGGAACCATATCTCTATTGGCGTGCCCTTCGGGAGAGCTCTTCTGACCTTTGCCAGCTCGGCGGCAAAGCCCCCATTTTAAACGCCTCCAAGGCAAGTTCGTTCTGGGCGTGGTGGCGAGGCCGTGCCGTCAGCTTGACATAGCCCAGTCTCTTCAGCTCACGCCCCACGGTCGTTACATCAAGCGAGACCGCAAATTCGTCATAAAGCCACCGAACCAGGTCGATCAGCCGCCAGCGAACGACGCCATTGATCGCCGGGATCGGACCGCGCTCGACCGTTTCAACAAGCGCTCGGCGCTGAGCATCATTGAGCAGCGACGTCTTCCCGGTGCCTTGCCATCGAGCAGGCCGCCCGGACCCCTAGCGTTGAAGCGGACCACCCAGTCACGCACGATCTGCAAGCTCACCCCGCCGATCCGCGCCGCCGATGTCCGGCTACCGCCGTCGTAAATTTCGGCCAATGCCAAAAGCCGCCGGGCCTGGTTCGCGCTTTTCGACTTCCGCGCCAGTTGCCTCAAGGCAGTGCCGTCAAAATCATCACGCAAGCTAATCGCTGTTCCCATGTCACGTCCTCAAAATGAAGGACGCCATAGATTCAGACTTTCGACCGTTTGGCATTCACAAATGTGAGTCAGCCTCAGCGCAACTTGGTATTAGAACCGACCAAAATACACATTTTCAAAGCACAAATTGGGTCTCTTCGCCCGAACACAGATAGCCTACCATATTGTCAATTTGGGAAGCACAAACTCTATGCAAATAAACGCATCAATAATCGGCAGATTGCGCCGCAGATACGAAGTTGAGGTCGCGAACAATACCGGTTCCGCGGCGTGGCGGGTCGAAGCACACAGCTATCTAACTGATGGACCCTGCTGAAATAAGTTGTGACAGAACAAGCAGGACGTCCGTCGGCAAAATAGCATGAAGTGAACGGCTATTGCCGCGCAGATAAATCGACGAAAGAAGAGTTTTGAGCGGATCACCGTTCACAATATCGCTTGCAAAACTGCGCTGGCTGCCAAAGGACATAGTGATGGACTTGCAATGATGCCGTTTAAATTTTCCGGTATATTTTCAATTGTGGCTTTTATATTGAGATGGAATGAATCCCTAAATTCAAGCCCAACGTTCTGTGATGCGCTATATGCGACCTCGACCTCATCGATTTTGGCAACGAGATATAGATGTTGAGTTTGTTTCGCAGCTTTCAGAGCACCATAGCGCCATCTTAGCATGCACATCTGCCATGCACAGCATCTGTGCTACTGAGAAAACTATCCAACTGAAGAGAAAAGGTCCAGATCAGACGGGAGTTGCAATCCGCTGCGCGATCCATTCATCGATCTCTTGCTCAAGCCAGGCAACAGCGTGACCGCCAAGCTGATAGGGTTTGGGGAATCGCTCCTCACTCATCCACCGGTAGATAGTTGAGCGCCCAAGGCCGACGCGTTTCTGGACTTCCGATAATCTGATGAGCCGCGCGACTGGGGGGCGTTCCTGCGTCTGGGTAGATGACTCAGGCATCGGCGCGGCTCTCCGATCCTGCATATATATCGCCAAGGAGTACGTCCTTGCGCTCCAGCTCTTCGATATGATCGGACAAAAGCCGCGCCAGACGCTGCGCCGTGCCTTTGGCCCAGCGCGGTTTTACGTCCTGGATCTGATTTCCCAATATGCGTTCCAGCGCGCTAGGTAGCTCGCAGAAAAGCTCTTCAAAGAATAGAGAGATATCTGTGTGAAGCCAATCTGATGAACGTTCGCCGCCAGCGACCAGAAACAATATAAGATGCGCATGCGGCGATGCACCGGACGCGCGCATGATCCGCAAAGCTTCAGCCAAAGTTGCTGAGCGCGTGCCATCCAATATGCGGCGCAGCGCATCCTTATGTATGCCTGCAGCCTTGCCGATGTCCGTGCGGGTCCGGCCGCTATTGTCCGCAGCCGCAAGCAACAATGCCGCCAAATCACCGCGCACGTTATGTTCGGCCAGCATCTCCATTTCTACCATTGCTTTGAATCCTTTCGAATTTTGAAAACCGACTCAGCAAATAGGCCAAGAGGAAAACTGTAGGAAAACAAAAAGAACATATAAGGAACATATAGGAAGAATCGAATCATATGATCAGAGAGATTCGCGCAGGTTCCGGCAGGCAAATCGCGATAGCCGTCGCGCCTTACGCAAATCGCGGCAAGATGAGCGCAATCTGGCATCCCATCTGCGCAGAAGTCTGCCGCCATATGCCCTATTGTCGGTTTTTGCTTGGATAACTTCCAAAAATCGCACGTCCTGTTTTCCTACAGACCAGATCTTATTCCAGAAAGAACATACAGCGAACGAACAGTCGCTGCCCGTTTAACATCTGGAGTACGCCATGACACAAACCTTGCCCAAGACCCGTCGCCGGATCGCTGACTATATCATTCCCGCAAGCGTCGCCCTTGCCTGTGCGGGCGCTGCTTATGCAGGCGCTGATACCACTTTTGATCCTGCTCTCGCCAAATTTACCGATTTTCTCGAAGGCTCGGGCGGCAAAATCATCACCGTCCTTAGCCTTGCAGCTGGCCTGATTGGTCTTGCTTCGGGCCGATTTTCCCTTGGCCAGATTGCAGTGCCGGTTGGCGTCGGCATCGGTGTCGGCACCGGTGTTCCCATCGTTACCTCGGTCGTGACCGCGGTCATCTGAGCCTGAGCGAAGAATAGGAGGGCGGCACATGGCTGACAGATATCTTATCCCCAGACGATTGGATGATCCTGAACTTATTGGTCTTTGGACCATCGATGAGTTTGCCGGAATTCTGATTCCCTTTGCTTGGGGCATATTGGCCCAGCATGTCTTTATCGGCATCACGCTTTCCTGCGTCTCCTGGTTTGCTTTGCGGAAGTCAAAATCGGGCGGGAAAGCAGCGCGGCTTATTCATGCTGTCTATTGGTATCTGCCAGCCAGTTTTCTTGGCCTCAAAGCCACGCCGCCCTCCTGTCACCGTCGTCTGGCCGGTTGAGGAGATAGAGAATGCGCGCTCAATTTGCCCACGAACAGGCCCAGTCCTATTTGCGCCAGCGCAATCGCCTTGCGGTGCTGGCAAGCGTCACCGGTCTCGCTGCTATCATCCTGTCCGGTTTTGCGATGACAAAAGCGCGCGAGGTCGTGCTGGTCCCTGTCACCGCGCAGCAAATGAGCGTCTCGAGCGCAGGCGTTTCAGCCGCCTATCTCGAACTGGTGACCCGCGACACCGCGTTGATGCTGCTCAACCGCTCGCCGCAAAGCCTCGACTATTGGATGGATGAAATTCTCAAAATTGCCGATCCGGCCGCGCATGGCCGTCTCAAAGCCGAACTGGTCAAAATTGTCGAAGAACAGCGCGGCTCCGATGTCAGCCAGTCATTCATCATCCGGGGGCTCACCGTCGATCCGGCTACCCTGGTCTCGACTGCAACCGGAACGCTCAAGACCTTTGTCGGCGCGCAGGTGATTGCGAGCGAGGCTCGCTCCTTTGAATTTCGCTGGTCGCAGCGCGGCCTGAGCCTCGCGCTCACCGGTTTCCGCCGTCTCCCCCAAGATGAATCGAACAAGGACTGATCTGCATGAGCCTTTTTGCTTACCTTTCCACGGCTGCGCTAGCGGGCACCGGCCTTGGCCTGTTCAGCCTTGGCGCTACGCGCAGACCCGATACCGGCTTCAAGCCGCTGGGAATTGCAATCCTGGCATTTGCTCTGACCGCGGCGCCTGCCCATGCCGACCAGTTTGTCGAGGCTGCGGACAACGCCCAGATTGATTGCCTGCTCTCGCGCGGCGAGCTCACCCGCATTGCGCTGGTCGATGACGGCTTTGCCAATGTGTCCAAAATGGCGAGCGGCTATCCCTATAATGATTTCAGCGTCACCCATGAGCCGGTGCGCGGCGATATCTATATCTCGGTTCCCGTCCAATATGCCTCGGACAAGGTCAGCTTCTTTGCGACCTCGAAGGCAGGCTATGTTTATAAATTTGCCTGTCGCGCAGAAATGGCGGGTGCAAGTCAGATATTTATCAGCAATCCCGCGCTCGCAAAAAGCGAAGCCAGAGACTGGGAAGAAGAAACAGGGCCTGAGAACGCTACGATCCGGCTCATTGAAGCCATGGCGACAGACGCCGTTCTGCCCGGCTTTACCGCCATGCAGAAAATCGACCGTCCCAAAGTTATCGGCGGCCTCGAAGTCCAGCTGATCGCGCAATATGACGGCGCGCAGCTATCCGGCCAGCATTTCCTGATCCGCAACAAAAGCGCGCAGACGCTCGATCTCACGCGCGAGCGCGATGCGCCCGCAGGCGCGCTCGCCTTTGCCTATGGAGCCGATCGTCTTGGTCCCGGTCAGAGCGCCAGCGCCTTCCTTGTCTTTGCCAAAGGAGGCATCAACTGATGGACAAGCAGCCAGATAATCAGGCAGCCGAAACGCCGCCGGAAGCGCAGCGTCAAAACGCCCGCCGCAGTCTCAACCACCAAATTGCACGGCGTCAGAAACTGCTGCTCGGCGGTATCGGCGCGCTTGCTCTGATCGGCGGCAGCTGGATCATATTTAGCGGCGATGATGCGGGCAACAGCGGCACTACAGGCGCAGTAACCATCGATACCGGCGGGCTCGTCAACCGCGATCTCGCTAGCCGCGAATTCGTAGCAAGCTATGGCAATCGCCTCGACGCGCTGGCGCGCGAGCAAAAGTCGCTCAAGGACGCACAATTGCCGCGCCCGGCCATCGAACAGGAACTCAATGCGCTGCGTCAGGAAAACGCGCAGATGCGCAGCGACGGGCAGGCCGCGATCGATGCCATTTCGGCGGAAAATGCATCGCTCAAAAGTGAACTCCAAAAAACAGCAGCTGCGCCTCCGGTTTTACCGCCGCAGCCCGACTTTGGTCCCGGTAGCGCCGGAACGAGAACAACCGCTCCCGGAACACCGGGCGCGCAAGCCCACGCTGCTGAGGGCGACAGCAAGGTAAGCCTGCTCAGCTTTTCAGACAGCGCGCCCACTAAAGAAAGCAAAGCGGCAACGAGCACGCCTGTATCGCCATTGCTGCTCGAAGACAGCCCGGAATATCTGCCGCCCAACAGCTATGCGCCGGCACGGGTAATTGTCGGTGTCGACGCATCCACCGGCGTTGCCAGCCAGAGCGATCCGCTTCCCGTGGTGCTGCGTATTACAGGACCTGCCCGCTCGGTGATGAGAAGGGGTAAGCTGCTCACCACCGACATAACCGGATGCCTTGTCAACGGTGCCGCACGCGGCGATCTTTCAGCAGAGAAGGTCTATGTCAAACTGGCACGAATGACCTGCGCGCAGCCGGGCGGCCGCTATGCGGTAAGCGAGGTCAAAGGCTTTATCAGCTTTGCCGGAAAATCGGGCGTGCGCGGACGCATCGTCAGCCGCGAGGGTAGTCTTGTCAGCCAGGCACTGCTGGCCGGTATTGTCGGCGGCTTCGGGCGCGGTTTCTCGGCCAATGCCAATGGCATCTTTGCCGGCAACATCGGCGAGGATGGCAAGCGCAGCAGCCTGTCGGGTGCCGACATAATTACCGGCGGCCTCGGCCAGGGCGCGGGCGATGCCGCCGATACCGTATCCAAATATCTCATCGAGAGAGCGGAACAATATCAACCCGTCGTCGAGATGCCGACCGGCATTTCGGTCGAGATCGTCTTCCTCGACGGCGTCCACGTGAGGAGCACAAAAAAATGAACAATGCCGATTTTTCTACCCAAAAACGATGCCTGAAGACCACGGCATTGGCAGCCATACTCGCTGTCGCCAGCGCGGGACTCGTCACCGCCTCGGCCATCGCAGCGGTCACGGGCGTGAACGGGTTTACTGATAGCGGAAAAAGCCAGGTTGTCGCCGCGCTCAAATTGCGGCTTCCCAAAACGCCCATCACCAGCCTTGGCTGCGAAGGCTTTGGCGGGCTATGCGAAGTGGTGTCGGGCAAGGCGCTCTTCTATATCGATGAGCGCGCGCGATATCTGTTTGTCGGACGTCTGTACGATATGGAAACGCGCGCTGATCTGACGGCGGCCAAATTACTGGCTATCAATCCCGACCTGCTGGCGGCAGGTACGGCTTCCGCCAGCCAGAAAATAAATGCCGGGCGGCCAACGGCCAATGCTGCGCCGCAAAAGGTCAATCTTGAAGGTCTGCCGAAAAATGGAGCGATATTCTGGGGCAATCCCAATGGCCCCAAGGTCATCGTCTTCTCGGATTTCCAGTGCAGCTATTGCAAGCGGCTCACAGAAGAACTGAAAAAGGCGCGCGTCCGGGTCGAGGAACGGCCGATTTCAATCTTCGGCGCACAGAGCCGGGCCATTGCCGAAAGCGTGATCTGCGCTGCTAACAAGGCGGTAGCCCTCCACCGCGCCTATGCCGGAGGGCAAACGGATGGACGCAGCTCCTGCGATACCAGCGGTCTTGATGCCAATGAAGGTTTTGCGCGTAGACAAGGTTTTTCCGGAACGCCGGTGATGGTCCGCGCATCTGATGGCGCCGTTCTGCAAGGCTATCGCAGCGCTCCGGAAATACGGACGTTTCTAAGCGCATCCGCAGCACAAGGAGGAGCGCGCTGATGGCCAAGCCTCTCACCTATTCGGCGCTCGCATCAGCGATACTTGTACTCAGCGGCTGCGCCAGTCTTGGCGGCAATATCAGCGGCAGCTTTGATTGCCGCGCGCCTGGCGGAACCTGCGCGCCAACTTCGGCGATTGATGCCGAGGCGACCGGGCAAGGGGTTTCAATACTGGCAGCCCCGTCAGGAGCAGCCATGACTTCTGGCTCCACTGGCCGGATGCTCAGGGTCGTACTCGCAGCTTACCGGGATGCTGAAGGCCGGATGCACGAAGCGCGCGTGGTCCATGTCGCGCTGCCCGAGGCAGCCAGCGCCAAATATCAGGCTCCCAGAAGTACGGCCGATATTGGCAAAGCGATCGCGCGCGGCATTGGTAGCCAAGACAACCAAAATCAAAAGCACAGCAAGCAGGAGCATGAAGGCGAAGCTCCTGCTGCCAATCCTTTTCCCTTGCCGGACGCGCTGGTTTCCCCCTCGCCAGTGCCAATGGCAGATCCCGGCGTCCTCCCGCCGGGACCAGAGGGGTCCGGCGTGATTGCTCCCCTGCATGACCGGGCCCCTCAACTTATTCGCCCGCAAAGCATCGACATGCCCGAAGCGGAATTGCAGCCATGACCCTGTCGCTCGCAAAAGCGCGAAGCGCGCTCCTGACCGGTCTGTTTTCTGATACGGCCAGCCCCGATGCGCCGCGCCCGCATCTGGCCATCGATATGCTCTCGAACTGGCTCCCCTACCGGGCGTTCGACGAAGGAACGCGGCTCTATTGCAATGCGCGATCGAAAGGCTTCATCCTTGATGTGACGCCGCTCATCGGCGCGGACGAACGCAGCGGCGAGATATTGGCGCAATTCTTCTCCGAAGGCATGCCGCAAGGCAGTAGTCTGCAAATACTCAATTTTGCCTCCCCCAGAATAGCCCATATTGTCGGACCCTGGTTTGCCCGCCGCTATGAACAGGGCGGCATCTATGAAGCGATCGCCCGCGCGCGCACCGACCGGCTCTATGATCTTGTCTGGAAATCCGGCTCGGCGCACGCGCCTTTTCATGCCCGCGCGACCCGGCTGGTGATATCTCTGGGCGTGCCAAACCTGAGCAGCACCGGGGACAGCGAACTGGTCCAGTGCCGCGAAGGGCTGATCGGCATGCTGCAATCCCTGGGACTTGGCGCGCGGGAAATGGAGCCCGCAGAGCTTTTGGGGCTGATTGATGATCTGACCTCACCCACCAGTGCGCGCGACGCAGAGCCTTCCAGCTGGAATCCGCTCGACCCGATTGCCGACCAGGCGATCCGCCGCGATATTGAACTGGAGGTGGAAGACGACCGCCTGATCTTGCGGACCGAGAGATTTAGAAATCTTGGCCGCGATAGCGAAGGCAGCCCGCAGATTGGCGAGGTCTATCCCGACCGCTTTGATCTGCGCCATTATGGGGTCCGCGCGATGCCCGAACGCTGGAGTCCATGGGAATGCGCGCGGCTGATCGGCGATATGTTCACCGACAAGCTGCGATTTCCTTGTCCAGTGGCAACGATGCTTTGCCTGCAATATCCCGATCAGGAGGCGGCCTCGGCCAAAGCAGGCTATAAGTTCATGCGCACAACCAGCCTCAGCCAATCGAAGAGTGCGCGCTTTTTGCCGCGCCTTGCCGAGCAGTCTGCCGAATGGAGCCATGTCCAGGCAGAATTGCAGGCTGGCAAAAGACTGGTCAAACTTTTCTATGGCCTCACCAGCTATTCGCCATTGGGCCAGGGCGACGCCCATGAGCGCACGGTCAAGGCGGTCTATAAAGCCGCCGGCTGGGATCTGACCGACGAGCGATTTCTGCAATTACAGGGCCTGATCGCATCCTTCCCGTTAAGCCTAGCCGATGGTCTGGGCGATGACATGCAGCGGCTCAAGCGGTTCCGGACCATGCTCTCGACGACGGCCGCGCATATTGCGCCGATGCAGGGCGAGTTTCTGGGCGGCAATATCCCTCATTTGTTGCTGGTTGGACGGCGCGGTCAGCCCTTCTGGTGGTCGCCGTTTGAAAATGACGCAGGCAACCATAATATCGCGATTTGCGGCAAATCGGGTTCGGGAAAATCGGTGCTGCTGCAAGAGCTATGCGCCGCTTTACGCGGTGCAGGCGCAAAAGTGGTGGTGATCGATGATGGCCGCTCGTTTGAGCATTCGGTCAAATTGCAGGGCGGGCGCTTTGTCGAGTTTACCCTCAAATCAGGCTTTTCGCTCAACCCCTTTTCGATGGTCGACGATGCCCGCGCGGTGGATGACGAGGATTATAGGCTCGATTGTTTTGCCATGATCAAGGCGATCATCGCGCAGATGGCGCGGCACAGCGAAGCGCCGAGCGATGTTGAGCACGGCCTGATTGACCAGGCGGTGACCAAAGTCTGGGAAAGTCTTGGCAGCGGGGCGAGCATTGATGATGTGGCCCGCACGCTCGTTGCGACAGCCAACCCGATTGCCGAAAATCTCGCTCTATCGATTGCGCCTTATTTGGAAGGCGGAAGCTATGGCGGCTTTTTCACCGGGCCTGCCAGCTTTGCGCTTGACGATGACTTCACCGTTTTTGAGATGTCGGATCTCGCAAGCCGCGAGGATCTCAGAAGCGTAGTTCTGTCCGCCATCATGTTCATGACCAGCCAGTCGATGACGCGCGGGGTCAGAAGCACCAAGAAAATGCTGCTGATCGATGAAGCATGGAGCATGCTGCGCGGCGGCTCGATGGGCGAATTTGTCGAGACCTATGCGCGCACGGCGCGCAAATATGGCGGCGCACTGGCGACAGCAACCCAGTCGCTCAATGATTATTATAAATCGGATGGCGCGCGCGCTGCGCTTGAAAATAGCGACTGGATGCTGGTCTTGCAGCAGAAAGCCGAGACGATAGCCGATTTTCGCAAGAATGACCGGCTCGATATGGATGACCGGACCGAAACGCTGATCCGCAGCCTAAAACGCTCGGGCACCGAATATAGCGAAGTCTTTATCAAGGGCCCGGACACGCAGGCCATCGGCCGACTCGTTCTCGATCCCTTTTCAGCCACGGTCTATTCCTCCTCGCCCGATGTTTATGCGGCGATCGAACAGGCACAGATGAACGGCCGGAGCCTGGCCGACGCTATTGCCCATGTCGCAGCTCAGATAGCTGCGCAGGGAGCAGCATGATGCGTCGTGCCATGCACACACCCGCCATCCCGCAGGTCAGCAGAGAACCAGTGGCAAGGCCGGGCAAAGCGCCGTCCATCCCGATAAAAGACCTGATACAGGGAAGCTGCTTCCTGTTCCTGGAAACCACGCGCCTTGCCGTCTCCACCATCCTCATCGTTCTGGGACTGCCGCTGTTTGTCTTTCTGTTTCTGGTGGGATGGGATTTGGGGCTGCTCTTCACCCAGCTTGGCAATCTGGCGGTCCATTATCACAGCGCAGAACCCGGCCAGCGCTTGCTGTTTTCTACAGATCTCAAAATCGCCTTCATCGCAGCTACGGGCGCGCTGCTTCTCGCCCGCATGCCGCGCTTTTTCCGAACGCTTGCCGAAGCCTTTCCTGACAAAAGTGACGGAGAACCCGCCCAATGACCGATCAAACGGAAACATTCCAAAGGAAATCTTTTTTGCCGCGGCTTCTCCTTCTGCTCGGCTGCATCGCCCTCCTGCTCTGGGCCGGATGGGTGAGCCGCATGATATTGCAGCCGCAAAAACCCGAGATCGCCACCGTTCGGCTTGCCGAGACAATAGGAAAATTTGTCGAAGCAGAGGCGCGCGGCTCAGGAGATCCGGAAACAGCCAAAGCCAATATTGGCGTTTTTCTAAGCGCCAGCGAGCAGGCTGTTCAGGATATGGGCCAGGGTGGCCGGATCATCCTGGTCGCCGAAGCTGTGCTCGCAGGAGACGCACCCGATGCAACGGTGGAACTTGAACGCCGGATTGCCGCACGCCTCAAAGCGGGAGACGGCAGATGACAATCAAGTCCTTATCCACAAAAGCGCACCGACGCATCAAGCGCATCGCTATTTTAACCGCGCTCGCCTCCTTGCCCTTTGCTGCGCAGCCATTCGAAGACTTTCGCCAAAGTCATGCCTTTTTGCTCAATGCCAGCCCAAGCTTGCCAAACTGGGCCTTCTGGCTCGACAAGCACATGCCGATCAAACGCGGCGGGCTGATCTTTTTCGAACCCAGGCCGTCCACAATTCTCAGCGCCCAGTTTGGCAGCAGTCCGCAGCTCTTTGGCAAATATGTACTCGGCATGCCTGGTGATATTGTGACCCACAAGGGCAAGGATGTTCTGATCAACGGAAAATTCGTTGCCCGAACAAAATCTGAAACCCGCCTGGGTCTGAAGCTTACCAAAGGTCCTGCAGGCGCAATACCTGATGGCTGCTATTATGCCGGAAGCGCTCATAAAGATGGCTTTGACAGCCGCTACGCTGACATCGGCTTTGTCTGCGGCGCCCAGATATTGGGCAGCGGGAGGGCAATCCTGTGAAGACAGCTGCTGCCATCATTGCTGCATTTTTCCTTTGCGCAGGCCAGGCGCAGGCCCGGGATTACGGCCAGCAAGGATCGGTTTTTCCGGTGATAGAGCGCGATCTGCTCGAACAGATCCAGACGCGCCTTATCTCGATGCAAAAGAGCGGAGAGATGGACCGGCGCAATGCCGAACTTAAGCGTCGCACATTGGCGAGGGTAGAACGACCCGAAGCGGTAACGGGTCTCGCAAACGCCCGGAGGGGCCGAAGCTGGCAGTTTGATCCGACCATCACGCTTGCCGATGACATATTTGGCGCCAATGGCGAACGCATTTGGACGCGCGGCGCGCGGGTCAATCCACTCGACAGTGTAAAACTCAGATCGCCACTGCTCTTTCTCGATGGAGATAATCCAGCGCAGCTTAAATGGGCGCTCGGGCAAAAAGACAGTGCCAAGCTGATTCTGACCAAGGGTGCGCCGCTGGCGCTAATGCGCGCGGAGCAACGGCGCTTTTACTTCGATCAGGGCGGCAGGCTCGTCCGGCATTTTGGCATCAAAGCGCTGCCAGCGCGTGTGCGCCAGAACGGAAGGCTTCTCGAAATCAGCGAGATCGCGCTCTTGCCCGATCAGAGGTCAGCGCCATGATAAAAGACATAGGCTTATATCGCAAAATTGCTTGTCTGCTGGCGATGCTGATGATCGTCAGCCTCGCCAGTCCAGCCCGTGCGGATGCGGGTCCTGGCAAATGCACCGGCAGTTTTGTCAATCCCATCACCGATATCTGCTGGTCCTGTCTGTTTCCTATTTCCGTGGGCGGTCTCAAAATATGGCCTTCAAACAAGCCTGATCCCAAAAACCCCGCCAGTCCGCTGTGTCTATGCGGCATTCGTCCCGGCATCGCCATGGGATTTTGGGAACCGGTGCGTCTGGCCGATGTCTCGATGAAGCCCTGGTGTTTTGTCAATCTGGGCGGGACCAAGCTCGATCCCGGCTTTGATATCGGCTACCGGTCAATCTCCGGACCATCGGCGGTCGGCGGGGCGAGCCAATATTATTCAAGCTGGCATGTTCACTGGTATGCCTATCCGCTGATCTACTGGATGGAAATTGTTGCCGATTTCCTCTGCCTTGAGCCCGGCTCGATCGATATATTATACATCAGCGAAATTGATCCGCTGTGGCAGGATAGCGAACTCACCGCGATCATCAACCCGGAAGCCGTCCTGTTTGCCAATCCGCTGGCGCTCGCTGCCTGCGCTGCCGATTGCGTCGCCGCCACCGCCAATCTGCCGCGCGACGAACTATTCTGGTGCGCTGGCTGTCAGGGTTCAATGTACCCGATGAACGGCAATGTGTCGGCTTCCATTGGCCATGTCCAGGCTTCAAGACTGGTCCTGTCCCGCTTTGCGTATAAATTGCATCGGCAGCTGGTGGCCTGGGGCACGATGGGCAGCAAAGGGCTGTGCGGCAAATATCTGATGCCGGTGATGCGCAAGCAGCAATATCGCTTCCAGATGACCAATCCCAATCCCGCGACCAAGGGCCGCTTCGCCTGTCCGCCGATTGGCACCTCGACCACCTTTCAATCTGCCGGACAGGTCATTCCCGCCATTGGCGAAGACATGGGCTATCTCGTCTGGCGCAAACGGAACTGCTGCGCGCTATGAAAAAATTGTTGCCCACTTTAGGCCTATTGACCTTCGCCATTGGCGGCATTGCTGCCGCGCAGCAACAGGCAGATGACAGCCTTGATATCGAAGCCATCAGGGAAAATGCGAAGCGCCATGCAGGGGAAGCCGAGGCGCTGGCTGCCAATGTCCGTGAGCGGGCGCAGAATATCACGCCTGAAGCCCGAACGCTTCAGAACGAAGCGCGGCAAAATGCAGGCAGTTACCGGCAAAGCGTCGAAACTGTTTCAACCAAAAACGAACTGCGATTCGATTTTGATGCGATGATCCGCGATCATGCAGAAGCGGAACAGGCGGCGTTCAAGGGAACACCGCGCTTCATCGCCTTTGCCAGCCTGTCGATGCCGGCGGCAAGTTTGAAGGCGCTGCTCAGGGATATGAGCGATGCAGGCGGCGTTGTCGTGCTGCGCGGTTTTCCTGAGGGCGACGCGGGCAAATTCAAGGCGCGCCTTGCTGCGCTCTGGGAAAGCGGAGAAGAGACGGATGGTCTGGGCATCGACCCACGCCTGTTTCGCGCATTCGGTGTCACGGCCGCGCCGACGTTCGTGATGGCTTCGTCTGATTTCGAGCCTTGTGACGGCTTTGACTGCACCAGCATTGTCCCGCCCTTTGATCGCATGACCGGAAATGTCTCGGCTGCCCATGTTCTGGAACGCTTTGCATCAGGCGGCGGCCCCGGTGCGCAGCTAGCAGGCCTTCACCTTAAACGCCTGCAAGCAGGAATGCGCCCATGACGAGGCGACACATCCCTGCCCCCATTATCACACTCTTTGGCTGGATTGCGCTTGCCTCGTTAGCGCATTCCCAGACGCAGGAAAGCGCACGCGCCGATGGCAAGGCCTTTGGTCAGGCGCAGATTGAAAAAGCAAAAACGGCGGCGTCCACGAGCCCTGATGCTGACCGCATTCCCAATTTTGATGCGGACAAGGCAAGCGCGCTTTCCGATCTGGCCGAGCAGCCTGAACGGCTTGAGGCGGAAGCGCGGAGCGCTGCTCGCTCGCATACGGGTCTTCAAACGATCGAAGACAGCGTCCGGCGGCGCGCGCGCTTCACGCCAGCTGAGATCGAACGGGTCATTGCCCGAGCCGGCGCAATCAATGAAACACCGCTTGAATATACCAGCGGCATGGCGATCGGCGGCGAGAAAGGCACCTGTGTTCCGCTACCACCGGGCAGCGGGACGGCGGGCAGCTATTTTGCGACCTGCAACACTGGCACGATCATTGAGCAGGGCAGCGGTATGTGCAGCGTCACGCTATTAGCCGAAATAGAACAGCAACCCCGTTATCACTATCTCTGTCACGCGATAAGCACCTATGGTTTTGGCGTTGCTCCTTCGTGCGATATTTTCAAAGCGGATAGATGTCAGGCTACGGGATCGCGCCCCGGACCCTGCCTGCAATGGGGAGGCAATCGGGAACAGGGGCGTTACTGTGTCGAGCCAGGCGAACCTTATGTGGAAATGACCTGTTCTTCATCAGTTGTGGGCGAGACTCCGTACCTTGTCACCTCAGAAAATATCGTCACAATCAGTCGCGATGAGAGCCGGTGCCAAAGCTGGAGTGATGAAGCCGATTGCAGTCAAATATCCGAGACATGTACCGATGAGGCTCCACAAACCCGGATCGTAGACGGCGTTGCTGTCACCCTAAGCTGTTGGGGCTGGGAGCGCCGCTACCAATGTATTCGCCGGAGCGCTGGCAATGACTGCAACGAGATTGAAGCGAGGTCCGATTGTCGCTTTGTGCGCGAGGACTGCATCAGCGAAGACAGCCCCTGTTCGACTATCGAGCGTGTCTACGAGTGTCCGGTTCCCGGCGGCGATGGTACGGGCACGCAATATGTCTGCGACGGTGATGTTTATTGCATCGACGGATCCTGCGAAACGATTGAGCGCAAAGCGAATGATGAATTCAAAGACGCAGCCACGGCGCTGCATGCCATGGACGAGGCGCGCGGACAATTTGATCCCGAGACGCTGACCTTGTTCAAAGGCAGCCGCGAAACCTGCTCCTCGAAAGTTTTTGGCGTGCTTAACTGCTGCAAGGGCAAGGGCTTTCCGCTGATCCCCGGCGTCAGCCTGCTGGTCGCGCTGGGCTGCGACCGTGAAGAAATCCTGCTCCACGAACGCGATGCCCGGGGCCTGTGCGCCTATGTTGGTACTTATTGTTCAAGCAAGTTTCTTGGGGTCTGCACTACCAAGCGCAAGGCTTATTGCTGCTTTGAATCGAAACTGTCGCGCATCCTGCAAGAGCAAGGCCGCAAGCAGCTTCCCAAGCCCTGGGCCAAAGCTAGGGAAGAACAATGCGCCGGGTTCACGCTCGATGAATTTGCCCGGCTTGATCTCAGCCAGATGGATTTTAGCGAAGTCTATGCCGAATTTACCGAAGCTGCGCGGCTTCCCGATGAACTGGAGACCAGCGCGCTTATCCAGCAGAAGATAAGCGATTATTATGAACGGAGCGGACCATGAAGCAGCGTGCTTTTTATCTTAACCCGCAACAACATCTCTACGTGCTAGCTGCCATCATCCTCATGCTTTGCGCCATGTTTGAAGGGTCGGCCAGTTCGGCCAGCGCGCAGGAAACAGCGTCCAATCCTGCCGATGCGCTCTACTGCCAGGAACGGCGACTGGGCTATTATTTTTACTGTGTCCAGCCAAAGGTAGAAGTTCCTGGTCCGTCAGAACAAGAGCATGCTGCAGAAACCGCGGTCGAGCAGCTCGGCGCGATCACAAAATCGCTGCGCGAACTCAAAGCCAAAGCCATCATCGAACCGACGCCAGCCAATGTGACGGCCTATATTCGCTTCCAGCGCGAGCAGCTCGACCGCGCTTCGCTGTTCTCTGATGTCTGGCAGCGGGCAATCTGGCAGGACCCGGGTCTCGATTATACGCTGGAGCGGCCGGTTTCGACGCTCGCCAAAAGGCAATGGCAGGACAACCGCCAGCAGGGCCGCGATGCAGTTATGGCGCGCCTGTCATCACGCTACGGACTGTTCTACTTTTTTGCCCAAAGCTGCGGTGCCTGCGAAGTGATGAGCCCGATTGTCAAATCGGTTGCCGCCCGCTGGAACATAACCATACGCGCCATATCCACCGATGGCGGCCCGTCGGCGCATTTCCCGGGTTATAAGGTCGAAACCAGCGAGCGAACGCGCATGGGGCTGGAGGCTAAAATTACCCCGGCGCTGGTGCTGTGGGACAGCTTGACCAAGCGGCCCATCCCGATCGGTTACGGCGTCCTGTCGGCCGACGAGCTGCAGGACCGTATCTATCTTCTCACTTCGAAGGAAGCCGGACATGACTACTAAGCTATCCAAAATCGCGGGGCTTTTGGCGGCGCTCAATCTTGCCGTCAGCCCGGTCGCGGCCCACGTCGGTGACAGCATGGACCGCTTCATGGATGACATGGGCGGGGCAGCGAATGTAACCGGGCCGACGGCGTTCCAGGGCCAGTCGGCAGGCTATTACAGCCTCGGCAATGTCTGGACGCGCTTTCCCCAGAAAACGACAAATATCGCCAATCTGCAGCTACCCCGCGCACGCGCTGGATGCGGCGGCATCGATATATTTGCAGGCAGCTTCTCCTTCATCAATGCCAGTGAAATTGTGGCGATGCTCAAAGCCGTGGCCAATAATGCGGTGGGCTTTGCCTTCAGCCTCGCCATCGACACAGTCTGTCCCGAATGCTCGAAAATCATGCAGGAGTTTTCCCAAAAAGCCCAACTGATGAACAATCTCAATATCAACAGCTGCGAGATGGCGCAGGGGCTGGTGGGCGGCGTCTGGCCGAAAGGCGATCTCGCCGACAAGGCGATCTGCGAAGCCATTGGTAATTCGGAAGGCATATTTACCGATTATGCCGCAGCCAAACATGGCTGCGGCACGAGAGGCCAAAGGAGCGCGACCAATGCGAGCGCGGGCGCTGACTACGCCGACGTAAATCCCGGTGTGGCGCGCAATTACACATGGCATATCTTGAAGAAATCGGCCTTTTTCAATCCGAACGGAACATTTGACCGCGAGCTTGCCGAATATGCAATGACGCTGATTGGCACGGTCATCTATGTACCGCCCAAAGACGATAGCCCCGGCAAGTTCACACCTTTTGGCGGCGATGCGTCTTCAAGTCTGGTCACCGCTTTGCTCGACGGAACGCAAAGCCAAACGATCAAGGTTTTTGACTGCGACGAAGCCGATCAATGCCTCAATCCGACGTTCCGCAATATGAGCCTCGCTACCTCAAAAGCGATCCGTCCCCGCGTGGCAGCGATGATCGGCAACATGGTCAATGCGATCCGCAGCGACAGCGCGATTGGCGATGCGGAAAAGGAACTTCTGCAGGTCGCGTCGGTGCCGCTCTATAAAATCCTCACCGTGCAGGCCGCTTATGGCCGCGGCATGCCCACCGATGATCGTGAGACGCTGGCAGAAATTGCCAGCATCGATCTTCTTTATGCCATTTTGGAACGGATCGTATCGGAATCTGGCCGCTCTATGGCCAGTTTCATCGCCGCTGACGAAGCCAAGCTCAGCCTGTGGCGCGGGCAGCTTGCTGATGTTCGGGCTGGTCTTGCACAGCGGCAAGCCACGGGCCAGGCGAAAGTCTCAGCCATCATGCAGATCATTGAGAAGACCGCGATGATCGAAAATCTGCTCGCGGCTTCAATGTCGCCCTCGATGGCAGCAGCGCTAGACTGGTCGCGCGGCGTTCAGACCCGCAGCCTCGTTCCGTGACAGGAGAGTAGCCAGACATGCTCGAGATTTTTACGGTCGGCGGCGGCGAATATATCGTCAATGTCCTCAATGCAGTTGCCAGCTGGACCGGCGCGGGCGGCTATAAGAGCCTGATCCAGGTCACCATGGTGATGGGGCTTGCATTGGCCGTCATTGTGCTCGCATTCAATCAGGACTGGCGCGCCTGGCTCAACTGGTTTTTGGGCGCAACGCTCATCTATATGTGCCTCATGGTGCCGCGGATGGATGTGCAGGTCACCGACCGCGTCAATCCCGGCCTCGCTCCGAGCGCGGTCGCCAATGTGCCATTAGGATTAGCGCTCATGGCGAGCTTTACCAGCCAGATCGGCGATTATCTGGTGCGAAGCTCGGAGGTCGTGTTCGGTCTCCCAAATGATCTCAATTACTCCAAAAATGGCATGATCTATGGCGCGCGCTTGTTCGAGGCAACGAAATCCTTGCGCATTTCCGATCCGGAATTTGCCACCAATCTCGACGAGCATTTTCGTCAATGCGTATTTTATGATCTGCTGCTTGGCCGGATATCGATGAAGGAAATCTCCGAGAGCAATAATATCTGGACGACGATTGCGCCGGGCAGTCAGGCGCGTGCACAGAAATTTCTGACGCGGCAGGCCGATGACAGTGTCACGGCCAGTATCATTACCTGCCGCGAGGCTTATGATAATTTAAACGCACAGTGGGCGGGATTGATTGACGCGATGAGTGGCACTTTTGGTCGCCAGTTATACCCGAAGCAGACCGCAGCGCTCGCCAAAGCCAAGCTGATAGCGGATCTTCCGGTTGCCTATAATTATTTGGCAGGCGTCTCGACAAATGCGAGCGACATTTTCCGGCAGGTGCTGACGATCAATGCGATGAATCAGGCGATGCATGGCATGGCCGGGGCCAGCGGAACATCAAGCGTTGATGTGTTTGCGCAGACCCGCGCGGATATCCAGACCGAACGCACTTATGCCTCGATTGCGCACAATGCTATGAAATGGGTCCCTATCCTCAATGTGGTGCTGACGGTGGTGTTTTACGCGCTATTCCCGGTGCTGTTTCCGCTCTTCCTGATGCCGAAAACCGGCCCGGTCGCGCTGCGCGGCTATGTGACCGGCTTCTTCTATCTTGCCGCATGGGGGCCGTTGTTTGTCATACTGCACATGATCCTGATGTTCAAAGGCGCAAGCGAAGTCAGTGCGGTGGCCGGCGGCAGCGGGCTTAGCCTTGCCACCTTTACAGGGATGAGCGACGTCAACAGCGATATTGGTATATTGGCGGGCTATCTGGTCGCGTCGATCCCGTTTCTTGCAGGCGGCGTTGCCAAAGGTGCGATGGCGATCTCGTCGCAGGCTACGTCATATCTTAATCCGAGCCAGAATGCTGCGGAAGAAGCGGCGCGCGAAGCCAGCACTGGCAATGTCTCTATTGGCAACAGCAATCTCGACAATAGCAGTGTGTTTTCACGGCAATTCGCGCAAGCCTCGCTGGCCCCCAATATCGGCTATGGCGCAGCACAGACACGCGGCTTTGGCGAAAGCGGGACACAGACGACCAGTTTTGCCGATGCTGAATTTGCTACCGTCCCGAATTCGCAATATCCCTTCACCCCGACATTGGGGCAGGACTTCACATCGAGGCTGTCAACGCTGGCGAGCAACAGCCGCAGCCAGAGCGAGACCTTCTCCAACATGGCCCAGCAATCGACCAGCTCTGCGATCACAAGGTTCAATGAGCTGCGCGACACCTACAGCAGGGGCACGTCTTTCGAGACCTCCAGCGGTCAGGGTTCCAGCAGCAGCATTGGCAGTGCATTCAGTGAAGTCGACAATGCATCCAAAGGTCTGCAGCAGCAATATGGCCTGTCACGCCGGGCTTCCGATGACATTACCATCTCATGGTTTCTCAATGGTGATGCCGGATTGGGTGTAAAAGCGGAAAGAGGAGCAGTGAAAGGAAATGCGGGGCTTAAAGGCGGCCGGAATCAAAGTTGGACGGACAGTGATATTGGCATTGCCTCGGAAGACCGTAGCAAAATCCTAGGTTCGCTCAAACAGATCTCGGAGACCAACAACTGGTCGAACACGCGTGACAGTTTCTTGCGCAGCGTAAGTACGAGCAACAGCTCGCAGGTCTCGAGCAGCGCGTCGGGGCTCACCAAATCGCTTACGGAAGCGCAAAGCTATACCGTTGAAGCAAGGCGCGCGCAGGAGGTTGCCAGCAGGCTTGAGAACCAGGCGACATGGTATGAGAATAATAATGTTGCCGGATCGCTTAACCTCAGTCAGGCCTATCGCGACTGGGGAATGTCAGAAATAGATGCCAACCGTGACTATTATGGTCAGGCACGCTTTGATGACATCGATTTCCAACTGAGCGCGAAAGGTCAGCAGTTGCAGGCGCGTTTTGTTGAAAGCTATGCCGATCAGCTTCACGATGAAGTTGCGACTGATCTCAACCTTCCGGCCTTTGCGCCCGTCAGTAAGCCGGGCGTGGGCAGCGCGGGAGATGTGCGAGGTAGTGTATCGCTTTCGCAATCGGGACGTAGTCCAGTGGGCGGATCGTCTGGCGACGGCTCGATTGTCGAAGAGGTAAGTAGCGTACATCAACGTGGCCGCGAACGGATTGGAACTGTAAAAAGCTATCTGGGCAAGCAGACAAAAGGCGCGAAAGGGGCTACCGAAAAGGCCGCAGACGATATCAAGGAATGGGGAGAATAGTGCTCAAAGCAATCCATCATAAATGATAACATATATGACGAAAGCCAAGAGTAATAAGAAAAATGCAACTAGCCCTGCCTTCCCCCAAGGGTCGGCCCAGGTCTTTTTCCATGTATAGGCGGTAAGCCGGTTTTCGGCGATCGCACGGTCAATTTCCTGAAACCCCTCCCATTTTGGATCTTGGCGATTTTGTTGTTTTTGCTCGTCAGTCATGGTCCTTCACTCCAATGCGTCCTGGCAGTTCTCACTATATCATCATCGATGTCTATTTTCGACTGCAACAAATCACCCTGTTCAGAGCTGCACTCTACTTTAATGCATTATGTTCGATACATAATTTGAATATTAGATCATAATGATTGAATATTGACATATTATGCATATTTCAATAATGAAGCATAATCGATACACAAATGTATTTTTTAGCGTTAAAGGCTTAACAATGGCACATTATATGGAAACGCAGCATAGGCCGCTTGCGGCAACGCTGGCGAGTCTCGGCCAGAGAGTGGAAGCATACCGTATTTCGCGCAACCTCAAGCAGGCGGAATTAGCAGAAATGTCAGGAATTTCACGCTCGACGCTCGCGCGCATAGAGGGCGGCAAAGGCGGGACAATCGATAGCCTTGTCCGGGTGATGCGCGCATTGGAGCTGGAGGACCGGTTGCTCGAGATCGTCCCAGATGCGACCCTTAGTCCGCTCGATCCACGGTCGGATAAGGGCAAAACCCGACAACGGGTCCGGCGGCCCGAAGGCGAGATTGAAACGGAAGAGTGGACATGGGACGATAAAACGCCATGACACGTGCGGTCATCAATCTCTGGGGCCGTCAAATCGGCGCTGTATTATGGGATGAAGGCCGAAATATCGGCGTCTTTGAATATACTCCGGAATTCGTTCGCAGCGGGATTGAGGCCGCGCCGCTTAGCATGCCGCTGCGAAGCGGCGTCTATGATTTCCCGGCATTGCCATTTGAGACCTTCAAGGGGTTGCCTGGAATGCTCGCGGACAGCCTGCCGGACAAATTTGGTAACGCCCTCATCAATCGCTGGCTTGCAGAACAGGGAAGAAGCCCAGACAGCTTCGATCCTGTCGAGCGACTATGTTATACTGGTCGGCGCGGAATGGGCGCATTGGAATTTGAACCAGCCGCAGGCGAACCAAGGAGCCAGGGCGGACCAATTGAACTTGCGCCGCTAATCGAGCTTGCCAATCGCGTTATAGCCGCCCGTGAGGACTTGGCGGGTGTGCTGAATGGCGACGACGATCACCATGCTCTTCAGGAAATATTGCGCGTGGGAACTTCAGCGGGCGGCGCGCGGGCGAAGGCAGTCCTTGCATGGAATGAGGAGACCGGCGAGTTTCATTCAGGGCAATTGAAAGCAGGCCCGGGCTATACCCAGTGGCTCCTCAAATTTGACGGTGTTTCCGGCAATGCCGACAAAGAGCTCGCTGATCCGATGGGCTATGGCAGACTGGAATATGCCTGCTATTTACTCGCCAAGGAAGCGGGTATTGCCATGATGCGGTCTCGGCTCCATGAAGAAGGTGGCCGCGCTCACTTTATGACACAGCGTTTTGATCGTACCGAAGATGGCCGTAAACTGCACATGCAATCGCTTTGCGCAATGCGGCATTTTGATTTTAACCTAGCTCGGGCATATAGCTATGAACAGGCCATTGAAACCATTCGCATTCTGGGTCTCGGGCGCGATGCTCTAAAAGAGCAAGTCCGACGCGCTCTGCTCAATATATTCATTCGCAATCAGGACGATCATACCAAAAATATTGCATTCCTGATGGACCGCGATGGAAGCTGGAGTCTATCGCCAGCATTTGATGTCACTTATGCATATAATCCTAGCGGGGTCTGGACGAGCGAACATCAGATGTCACTCGCAGGCAAAACAGACAATTTTAACTTGGAGGATCTCATCACATTTGGAAAATTTGCCGACCTCAAAGCAGCAGAAACCAAAGCGATCATAGCAGAGATTAAATCCGCAATCGGTAAGTGGGATCAATTTGCTCAGATCTCGGAAATTCCTAGAAAAATGGCAGAAAAGGTCAGTAGCGGCTTCCGCAATCTTGAGATCAAATGAATCGTCCGACATTGCCCATGGCAATCTTGGGAAAGTTCTGAATGTTCGAAGTGATTACATATTTTCAATAAATGGTTAGCCAAAGCCAATATGATAGAGACAGCGGAATGCATTCGTAAACCTACGTTGAAGCATTAGCGCCCTTAAGCAAATTCATACCGCCAAATGCTCTAAGCCATAACGGCTCAACCATGGCATTAGCGGTTCGATTGAGCTTGCTGGATAGAGTGAGTTTTGCGCAAAATCGGCAACCCTTCCCAATTCGTTGCGAAGAAAATCGCCCGCTTCCTTAGTCGATGAGATAGCATTTTGTGGCAGAACGACAACAAAGTCATAGATCTTCGCATATTCTTTGTCCACAATATGGTTCAGATCCTACGCCAGGCTCTGGAAAGACTTCCCAAAGCCTATTAGAATATTTGGTTACTTGTCTCGCCTAGATACTTTTCCACCTTCTCAACCGTCCGTCGCCTCGGTCTTCGCCCCATTCTTAGGTCCAACACGAACCTAGGATCGCCAACTGCTCGCCTCCCAAAGCGCGTTGCAGAAATATGGGTTTGCTTCAGGTGCAATTCGATACGGTCTAATAGTTTCATTACCTTCCTCGAATCAGTTTTCACTTGTGTTCTTGTTTTGTTCCTATTAGGAAGAATCCATATTGTCTAGGATAATTCCTATGAGCAAAATGACTGGATTGAATGAAAGGCATTGCCGATGGACAATGTTAGAGAAGAGCTGGACCGGCTTATCCGGCAAAACAAGGATGATTATTCAGGCCTATCTCGGCTACTTGGCCGCAATCCTGCTTACATCCAGCAATTTATAAAACGCGGCAGCCCGCGCAAGCTTGATGACGAAGATCGCCGGAAGCTAGCGCGTTACTTTGGCGTCGATGAGCAGCTGCTTGGCGGACCGCCGCCTGCTATCCATAACGGACTTGTCGAAATCGCTGTCCTCGACGTGGATGCTTCGGCAGGGTTTGGGGCGATTGCCGAAAGCGAAAATAGCCAGACCCGCTTTGGCTTTGACGAGAGATGGCTCAAGAAACTGACACCGTCCAAAAGTTCAAGCCTTTCGATTGTTCGTGTGCTCGGAGAATCTATGGAGCCAACTCTCAGCCACCGTGATGAGGTGCTTGTTGATGCTTCCGATCACGGCTCGCGCCTGAGAGACGGAATCTACGTCTTGCGTTCAGACGATACGCTTGTCGTCAAACGGGTTGCCCTCAAACCTGGCGGCAAACAAATCACGATCTCCAGTGATAATACAGCCTATCCGACCTGGGATGACGTGGACCGCGCGTCCATTCATATCGTTGGCCGGGTCATTTGGTTCTGCCGCACGTTGTAAGCATTTACAGCTTGGCAATTATCCAGTGAAAGAGCGTATAAAGCGGCCAGCCCAGTATCAAAAGAGCTATAAGACCCGCCGCAAAATAGAGCAGCCTCTCCCGCCAGCTCTTGTTTGGCCTGCTCGACTGATCAGGCACAGCGATGCCGCTTCCAATATTTGTCCCACCGGGCGGCCCATCCGCCGCGCACCATTGCGCAGTTGATATCGCCGCTTTTGGGCGAGACGCACCAGGCTGCGGTTCTCGATCCACCAGCTCCGCCATCGGACCTACACCGCATCGCGCGGCCACTCACCAGAATATGACCTTCGCTGGACGTGCCGATCGGACGGCCGACAAGATTGACGAGTGCATCGCGGGCTGCTTTTGCTGTTGCATTGGGACAAGGATGACCGGACCTGCAGGTGCCATCCATTTCGCGGGCGGCTATGCCGGATAGTCTAATTCTTGGACCTTCAGCGCACCAAATTGGTCCATCGCCATCCCAGACCCTGATAGGCGTGCAGGTGAACGTTTCACCGCTTGGAACAATGGCCACCTTCAAGGCGAAGAGCAGGAGCAGATTAAACATCATCCAAACCACATGCGATAGTCCCAAAGATATGTCCAGTGATGGTAGCACCCATTTTGTCGTTTAAATCCCGATTTCGAACGGCTTCACCATGTCTTTCGCAATTTCCGGCTTGTCTTTGCCGAGCGGTTTTTCCTGGGCCGGCCTGCCCGCTTTCAACCCCGTCGCAGCAGCTTGACGGAGCCGCTCGGTTACTTCCAGTGCAGAAGTTTTCGTGCCTGGATTATGAGCTACCGCGCTGCTGAGCTTGCTGGCATTATCAACAAATAGTGTCAGACTGTCGCGCAGCCGGGTTATCGTCACCAGAAATGTCTGCTGGTTGGCAAGGTTCTTTTCGCGGCTATCCATAACCGCGATACCGTGGTCAGACGTCAGGCCCTGCGCCATATGGGCATTGAGCGCATAGGCTAAATCAAGCCGCTTGAGCATTGGGTCGCTGCGTTTGAGCCTATGTTCAAGGCCGGCTGATGTTACCAGCGTGACATAGGTGTTGTTGATATCGATAATCTTTGCCTGATCTGCATTGAAGAGGCCGCGCCGGTGATCATTTTTGGTCCACCGAATGCGGTCTCCGCTATGAATGTCGATCTGCTTTTCTTCAAATAAGGCCAATCGATCTGCGCCTTTCGCAGACCGCATTTTGGAGGACTGAAACTGCACTATGTTCCCTTTGCTATCGCGTAATTTCACGATTCTGCGGGGCGCATCAACGGCAGCTATTTGGTATTGGCCCGGCCTCAGACCTTGTTTGCGATCGCGGGCTTCGACCTCAAGCACCATGCCTGCTTTATAGGCCGACATATAGCGCAGCTCCTCGCGCGTGGCGTTAACGCGGGAAAGAGTGGACAGGCGCAAAGGTGCCTGTCCAAGCTCGCCATTGGCTTTTAAGCCGGTCTGGACGGCCTGATTGACCGCAGACCGCAGAGCCCGCCCCGACGCATAGATAGCGGTATTTTCGCGCTTCGATGGCGCAAGCGACAACCAGCGTTCGGCGGCCATGACCGCGCTGTCGCCATTGGTTTCGACGGTATGATCCTTGAGATAGCCCATGGCTTTGGCGACCTGACCTGATTGCGCGGCGGATTGTGCGCGGCGCAATCCTGAATCGCGCGCGCGCAGATTGACGTCCATGACCGCGCGTTCGGCGCCAGCTTTCTGGATCAGATCAAAAGGCTTACCAGCATCAACAGCGCCGAGCTGCTTGCGATCCCCGATGAGCACCAGCCTGTCGACACGCGCCAGATTGGCCAGGCGGATGAGCTTCTCCTTGTCGGCACTGGACACCATTGAAGCCTCGTCGAGAACCAGAACATGATCTTTGAGTTGCCGTCTTGCCTGTGAAAGCAGTGCGCGATCAGCCGGCGTATCCAGCAATTTGGCATGGTTCCTTAAAAACCGCGCCAGCGTCATTGACGATATACCAGTGTCGCGTTCCAGCATCTGGACGAGCGTATTCTGGACGGCAAGCCCCAGGACCTTTTTGCCTTCCTCTCGTAATAGCTCTGAAACAGGTTTGAGAAGGCTAGATTTGCCAGCGCCAGCAACCCCCTGAACCGCTACAGTCCGATTGTGAGACGACAATATGAGCCGGGCACCGGCTTCCTGTCCCTCGTTGAGCGTCAGGCCGTGGTTAAGCGCAGACACGGCTTGAACACGCTGGGACGCAACATCGCTGCCGACAATAGGCAAAACCGCTGAGCGTCCGAGTGCGACGTGGGATAATATCTGCTCCTCAAGCGTTATTGCGTCCTGCGAGGTAAGCCAGTCTTTCTGTCCGCCTGCGCCTTTGACAAGAGTGCCCGAGCGGACCAGAGCACGCACCTGCTGTTCGACATGATCAATGGTCGTTGGCAATCCAAAGTCGAGTGCGGTTTTGAGCAAAGCCTCGCGCGACCAAGCGGCCTCTCTTTGTCCAAGATGCCTGACGGCAGATGCAACACACTGCGCCGCTGCAATGGTTTCAGCATCTTTCTTGAATATATGGTCTGGAATCAGCGGGTCATCCGCATTTCCGCGAATACGCGCTGCAAAATCGCGCAGCAGTTTTTTACCGCGGTCGGCCAGATTTTTGGCGAAGCTTGGAGCCGCATCGAGCATTTCGGCGCGATCAAGAGCAGATGAAATCTTGCCCTGTAGATCAAGACCAATATCATCAGCTGCGCCGCGCCAACTCGACGCCAATTCATCACGGTCTGCTATCGGGGCTTTTGCCGATCGGGTCTGAAGCGCTGCGATATCCCGCGCTTTGGGCGTCTGAATTCCGAGGCGGTGAACCGCATCGACAATTTCCTGACGCCGGGAAGAAAAGGCCATAATGTCGGCTCTTGTGAAACCCTCGGCCTCAAAATTGCCATGCTTGCCGGTCGCGCCCGGCTGATAGCCAAGCTTTTCAACGGCAATTCTGAACCGCGCCATGGTCATGCTGTTAAGCAAAGTATTGAGCGACCAGAGACGATCATTTTTGAGGCTGAGCCATTTCCCGTCCGGGCCCTGCGTGACATTGGCGACAACAGCATGAAAATGCAGATTAGGTTCCTGATTGCGATTGGTATCATGCTGGAACAAGCCAATAGCGAGATTACCGGTTGGCACCGTTTTGATCTGTCTCTTTTCTACAATTCTGGTTTCTGCTGCATTCTTCTCGGCCCATGCCAGCGTTGCGATCACAGCTTCACGATATGCCTCGACAATACGCTTATCACCGCCGACCAATGCCAGAAGCGACCAGCTTTTCGGCAGCGAAAATGTGAGATCAGTTCCAGGCCGGTGCGCCTGGTTTTGATTACCGACCTGAATAGCTCCAGGCAGTTTGCCGCTCAGTAAAGCATCAAAGGCCTTGGCATCCACTTGACCGCTAAGGCCCAGCGTTTCAGCAGCGTTTCCTACCCATATTCCTGATCGGTCGGCATCGGCTTTGGCGTAATAATTGTCGGCAGCAAAATAAGTTGCGGCGGCGGAAGAAGAGCGCACATTGGCAATGGAGAGCATAAGAATGACCTATGGTGAATGAGCCCCTCGCTCCCGATATTATCTATCCTACATGTCAGGCTCCCAGTCACCGAGATCGGGCTCTTCGTGCGCGTCGACAGCGCCTTCCAATAGGTCTTTTTCCTGCGGCGGACGGATATCGCTTTGGATACGCGGTAACGCATTATTTGGAGCTGATGCCGCTGCTGCTATTCCCGCGATCTGGGTTGCCTCGTTTTGACCATGGCCTTCATTCAAACCATCCTGTGCAGCTTGGTCGTCGCCCGTCACAAGGTTCTCTACAGGCAACGTGGCGTGATAGCCGGCGGCCACCAAGGACGGATCGCTGCCTCGAGTTTCAGCAGGCGCGCTGGTGCTGTGTTTCAATATTTCGGCAGGTTTATCCCGCGTTTCGGGATCACTCGATTTTGCGGGATCATCGTCTTTGTTTTCCAAACCCGACAATAGGTCCATTTGACGCAATTCGACCGGTTTCCCGGCTCCATCATCGTTGGCGGATGGATGTTCACCATTGTCGCTTGTTCTGCGTTCAGTTTGTACTTTCTCAGGCGATCCATGGTCGAACATGGTCGGATTGGTTTTGACGGCTTCACGGGTAATGAAGCCTTCGGCAATTCGCGGCCAGTCGCGCGGCGTCAGAGCAATGGGCGCTGCGGGAAAACCGTCTGGAAACTTGATATAGCCGGAGAGCCTCGGCAGGTTCATGAACTGGTCGGGAAGGAGCAATGGTTCAACCTGACGGCGCGGCGTCAGGCTCACCGCATCGCGGGCGTTATTATAACCGTAGCTATAGCCCTCCTCCATATCCTTTACCTGCCGATGCCCGATAAAGTCAGAGCACCAGGTCGCAGTCTCGCGGTCTGCGGTGGCAAGGATAAGCTTGGTACGCGCGAGCGAAGAAAGTGTCATCGCCATATTCTCCCCATAGACCTCTTTCAGCTTGGCGAAAGCGTGCACGCCGGTCACGATAGCCCCACCAAAATTTCGGGCCGTTTGCAGCCCTTTTTCCAGTGCTGGCAGGCGGTGGAGTGCGCCAAGTTCATCGATGAGGAACCAGAGGCGAAGATCCTTTGTTCGGTCCGTCGTCATCAGTGTATTCATCGCGGTGTCCATCCACAAGGTGAGAAGCTGGGACGAAATACTCATCTCGACATAGCGCGCTGAAATGAACAATATGGATCCGGCCATGCAGTCGCCGCGCACCCAGTCTCGAAGGGAAAATGCAGGTCCATCTGTGGGCAATAATTTGAGCGCCTTGGCATTGGCGTTGAATACCGCACGGATGGACTCAGCCATGCGCGCAGCTTCGGGAGCTGTAAGTGGATCGGCCATGGTTCCGCGCATAAGTTTATGCACCTGCGCAAGGTCGGCGGTCATTAATTTGGACGCCAGCGCTTCATTGGTTGCTTCGCCTTTGGCCCTTAAATGAAGACACATTTCCACAAATAGCATACGCGCGGCGAGCACCCAGAACTGCTCGCTACCCCCGCCATCATGAGGCACCAATGCTTCTGCTGCCGCATGAAACTCGCCCTCGCTTGAGCAATCATTGAAGACACTCCAGGCCGGGCAACGTTCGTCAAGAGGATTCAAAATGACGTCGCGGGACGCATCATAAAATGTCTCGACAAACGCCCCGGTCAGATCAAAGATCACCGCCCGCTGGCCGCGTCGGCGCGCTTCGGATACCAGATCAAACAATGCGACGGTTTTACCTGTTCCCGTTGTGCCGATAATCATCGCATGGCTTTGTTCCAGCCGCCATGGGTAGCTCAACCCCGCCAGATGCGAAGGTACATAATAGCCCGCATGTTCCAAGGCCGCGCGGCCTGCCAAATGCCATTTGAAACCCAGTTCGGCGCGCATCTCGCGCCCCTGTTCGATCCGGTTATGCCGTTCAATCTCCTGTTCCAGTTCCGGCAACGTTACCAGCATCGCGCCGCGTTCATGTTTACGTTCCTTGGACTTGCCGCCGAAATGTTCGGCGAACCAATAGAAGAAGATGAAAGTCGGCGTCAGGACCGAGGCACCAAGAATAATCGCAAAGCGGACCGCGTCCCAAAAAGCGGCCACTGCTTCTCTCATCAGCGGGAAATCGCGTATCAGTGACATTGGCAACTGCGCATGCCCGCCAGCTGCCAATTTGAGGTTTACCAGCTTTGCCGGATCAAACTCCATAAAGGCATAAAGGCTGGCATAAATTTGCATCCAGACCAGGTAGAGTTGATGATCATCCAGAGCGCTTGTAACGTTCCACCAGCACAGCCCGATCGTTACCACTGCAGCTACTATCACCGGTCCTTTTAGACCGGCGGCAAACATGAATGCAAAATGCCCAAGTAGCTGACTGCCGCGCGTGAAATTGAGGAGGTTACGCTTCATCATCGCCTCCTGAAACAGGAGCCGAAGTCAGTCCCAGACGAGCCAGTTTACGGTGATAGGCTTCGAGCGTTCGTTTCCTCAAGCTGCTATCTGGATGGCCTGCCAAAAGAGCATCGAGCGCTATGCTGATAAAAATATTCTGGCGCTGGGAATCGAGCGGAAGGATCTTGCCACCAGCAGAATTTTGCGCATGCCATGCATCGACCAGAAGGTCGCGCACGACAATGCTGACACTGACCTTACGATCATCTGCCTGTGATCTCACCCAAACGGCAAGAGCTTTTGGAACGTAGGTTTGAAGACTGATATGCTTGTTCATGATCAGGTTCCTGTGGGAATATGGAACCTGGTTCACCTTGCGGAAGGTATGATGAGAATAAATCGTGAACAAAGTAAAGTCAAAGGCTTTATAATTATTGATTTTCAGTACATTAAAAGAATATAAATTGCAGGCAAATCGCGAATCCGGCTTGTAAATCACGCTTAAATTATTTGGGACCAATGCAAGTTTTTGATATTAAACTATTGAATTTAATGCATATTGCGAAGGCAGCCCGCTGCGTAGGGTGTGCAGTCAAGTTCCCAACCCGGCAGACCTGACCCAGCCTCGTTTCTTGATCCTTAAATAGCTGAATTGAAACAACTTTCCTTCAAAAGGATAAAATGAACCTTTCTGGGATCAAGTGAGAAAAGGTCAAAAAGGCCGTTTGGCAACCAAATAGCATGCAAAGGCCGAAAACTGCTGAGCGGTTTTTGTCAATTTTCTGCTGGATTGAAGGTCCAGTTGGTGCGGTTGTTATCGCGTTGGAAGTGCAAACTGGAATACACTTTATCATAAACGAAAGGTTAAAATTGCAGCAAAAGGAAAGGCCCGGTAGCGGATGCTAGCGGGCCTTGGTAAGTTGCAATGTCAGTTTCAATTAATCAGCAGATTTTGCCTTAGCCTTGGAGAGAAAGTCAACCTGCTCAGCGATGATTTCGCAACCGTAATGAGTGACGTTCTTGTCGTCGGTCGACTTGGTATAATGGATACGTCCTGTAACCATTATCATGGCACCCTTGGTGACATGTTCTGCAACGCATTTGCCGATGCCGTTGAAGCAGGTAATGCGATGCCATTGCTGTCCAGGCACCATCCGGACAGGGGCTGGTTTCTGTCATAAAATGGGATGTGTTTTTGGACTAGCATACGCATCGATTGCGTTTCTGGAATAAACGGCAATTCTCGAGCTTTTGGATCGTTGTATCGAGATACTATTGACGGGGGAGGAGATTTACCGAAACGACCTTTCGGCGATAAAGAATAATAACTTCGAATGGTAAAATTGATTGGGCAACAATTTTCAAAAGATTGAATTCCAATGACCTCAAATGATTCGCTTGACGTTTGATTAGTATTAGAACTCGCAAACGACAGAGCAGTAATTCGCGCGGGATAACCCATGGATAGATGCACAACTTAAACGCACCCTTTTTAAAGTTTTCCAAAAAGTCTTATAGACAACGTATTGCGGAATCTCCTTATAGGGGCTGGGAGTAATAATCGATGTCCGGTAAACAGCCAAAGTCCGCTTTTGAAATGATCCTAGATTGGTCGCCGGCACGGCCGCTATGGCAACAGGATGCGCTACGCCGAATTGTCGCTATAGGCAGCTTGAATGACGCCGATGTAACGGAGCTGACGTCGCTCTGCCTTAAAGGCCAAGGCAAGCCAGGTGTCGAGCTCGATGCGATTCCGCTGACAAAAGAAGAGCGGCTCGTCCGGACAACTGCGGGTGGCGCGATCTCACTGCACTCGATTAGCAACACGCAGAATGCGAACAGGCTAGCGGCCGGTCAGACGCTCACGTTCGGCCCGAGAGGGATGACGATTATATATGGCGATAACGGCTCCGGCAAATCCGGTTACGCGCGCATACTTAAGCGCGCCTGTCGCGCGCGGTTCAGCACCGAGGTACTGCCCGACGCCCTCGAACCAGCTTCGGTAAAAGGGGCGAAGGCGACAATCAGCTACGCGGATGGTGGCCTGGCGATGCCATCAATCACTTGGTCCGACAGCGCGATATCCGATCACATCCTCTCTGCAGTCAGCGTGTTCGACCGCGAGTCAGGTGCGGTCCATGTTCGCGAAAAAAACGAAGTCGCGTTCCGGCCATTTGGACTCGACATTCCGGATGAACTCGCCTCAGCTTGTGTCGCAGTGAAAGACAGGCTAATGGCTGAGCAGAAACTACTCAACGCGGCTCGCGATGGCGTCTTCAATCAACCCACCTTTAAGCCAAACACACCAGTCGGCAAGGTGCTTTCAGCACTTAAGCCCGACACCGATCTCGCCAAATTGAAAGCGCTAGCCGAACTTAGTGAATCCGAACAGGACCGACTGCGGCGCCTGACCGAGGATCTGGCGCGCGATCCGCTCAAGGTAGCGGCTGAACAAAGGGTTTGGGCGATCTCGCTCGGTGGTTTGGCCGATCGGGTTGAGGCTGTCGTTGCGGCACACGCCGATGGACTGCTGACGGCCGTTTTGGCCGCTGCGAACGAAGCGCGCGAAAAGCGCGCGGCAGCCAATTTGGCAGCCAGCGTGGCATTTCGCGATGCGGTGCTACCGGAAGTTGGCGGTGAGACATGGCGACATCTCTGGGCAGCTGCCAGAGCCTTTTCAGAAGGCGCTGCCCTGCCTGAACAACCCTTCCCACCAAGCGAAGTCGGAACAGCATGCGTGCTTTGCCATCAGCAACTCGATGAAGCGGCTGTGAAGCGGATGATCGGCTTTGAGGCTTTTATCACCGATCAGACCGAGCGACAGGCGCAGGAGGCTGAAAGCGAAGCTGACCTTTTGGTTGCGGCGCTCTTGGATGAACCAGTCCGGATCACCGCTTTCTCGCACCGCCGCCAGCTCGCGGTTGGCGCGCCGACTGTAGCGCGCCAAATTCTGCGCAGTCTGGCCGCGGCTCGCCTGCGACGCGCTGTCGTTCTACAAGCGGTGGCTGCCGGCGTAACACCAACCCTGCCTCCCTCGAAGGCCGCGCCAACTGCCGCGCTACGCGAAAGCGCGGCCGAGGCGCTGCATTACGCCGCGGAACTGACGGCCGCGAAAGACGCGACCGGTCGCGCTTTGCTTGAGAGCGAACGTGACGCGTTGCTCGATCGCGCCGCTCTCGATGTCCTGCTGCCGAAGGCAGAAAAAGAGATTGCCCGGCTAGCCGATCTTGCGCGGATTGCTCTGTGCCTTGCCGAAACCAACACCACGGCTATCACCACGCTCGGCAATGCGATCGCGGACGAGGTAATCACACCGCGCGTGCGGGATCGTTTCCAACAGGAAATACAAAAACTCGCCGCCAGTCGCGTACGAGTCGACATTGTACGTTCAGGAGGAAAGTTCGGATCACCACATTATCAGGTTCGACTCTTCGCGAACGCCAATGCCAAGGTGCATCTCGTGCTGAGCGAGGGCGAGCAGACCTGCGTTGCGCTAGCGCTGTTCTTGACGGAACTGGCCACCGCCAGTTTTGCTTCTACTTTGGTGTTCGACGATCCAGTCTCGTCGCTTGATCATCGCTGGCGGCAAAAGGTCGCTGAGCGGCTGATTGAAGAGGCAAAGGTGCGTCAGATTATCGTATTCACGCACGATTTGGTCTTCTTGAACGATATGCAGGTGCTCGCTGCACGGCATAATGTCGATCAGATCGACGTGTCCCTCACCACATCGCGTACTGGTGCTGGTATCGTTAACAAAGGACTGCCTTGGGCTGGCCAGAAGATCGCACAACGCCTTGACACTCTGGAAAAAGAAGCGCGTGCTTCGCGACTTCTGTATGATGTGCAGGACGATGCGGGTTACGCTGACGCCGCCGCCAAATTCTATAATCGGTTGCGATCAACTTGGGAGCGCGCGTTAGAGGATGTGGCGTTCTGTAATGTCATCCAGCGCCACCGTGACTATATCAACGCAAAGGACTTGAGGAAGGTCGCTTTGCTCGAGAACACCGACATCGCCGCATGGGAAACAGGCTTCAAAATTTGCTGCGACATCACCGATGCGCATGACCCAGCGCGCGGTCGCAATGCTGCCATGCCCCCACCCGCAGACCTCCTGAATCATGTCGGACAACTCTCGGCGTGGGTATCGTCGCTGCGCGATCGGCACAAGTTGGTTAACTAACTAAACCGCTCGCTTCCATTAGACTATAAAGGATTTTGCTCTTGCTTTGCGAATTTTCCAACAGGTTTCCGCGTGATCTTGCCATTTGGCTCGAACGCGACCGCCATCTTACCCGCAACTTCCGTGAAGAAACCACCACCGACATGCTAATGGCGGGGCTAATTCCGCTCGAACCGTTGGGCGTCCGCGTAGATTTTCCCGACGAAACCGTCACGGGCGCCGACATGGATTGGATCTACGCCGCACCACATGAAGTCGGCGGAGGCAGCTATCTCCGCCTCATGATTCAGGCGAAGCGTTGCAAGGAGGTGACGCTGAAGGATGGGTCCAGCTACTGGTATTACGCACATCTCGACTACGGCACGCCGAAAGGAAGCCAAGCGGCAACTCTGGTGAGCCATGCCGCTACCTCACCCGGAGGCATGGAGACGCTGCCTCTTTACATGTTCTACCATCCATTGTCGTCGCTGCAGCCGGCCACTGGGTCCCGTCCAGCGGTTGAGGGCATTAATCTCAGGCTTGCGCGCGATGTTGTCGGCGTCGTCGCAGGAGGTTGTGCGCGTGTACAGAAGACCGTGGGCCATTGGCGCAACGGGTTCTTCTCGCTCTCAGACTTGCTCTGCTTTCCTCTGGTGCCGATACCGGCGACCACTCAGCCTCCGCCCGAAGCTGCGAACACCACTCAGTTCGTTATGCCAGACGGCTTGGGCTTCAGTTTAACAAGCTACCCTTCGGCCGCATTTCATCCAACGCTGGTGGCTGATCGGATCAACGATCTTGACGCTGGGGTAGATCGAATTAAGGCCGACGAACCGGCCGCGCGACCTGCTGAGGGAATTCCTGATCATATTCGTCGGGCGATCGAAGGTAACGTAACTGAGAAGGACCGGAAGCTGCTAAAGCGGCCTCGGGTAATCTTCAGTACATCACTGACTCGAGAAAACCCATTGTTCGATTTAGCCCGCGAGGCGTCACAGAGTCGCCGTCGCCGTGATGGCAGCGATTGAGGCACTATTTTTTATGGTATGACTTTCGCAAGTTATCAAAGTAATCAACCTAAGGCAGTTGTCGGATAGCAATCAATCGCTTTAGCTTCAATTTGTTTGGAGCTGCTTCGAATATGCCATCAAATCAAATATTTGTGATATGAAAAGCGCGATCGCTCCGACCCGAATGCCGTTATCGCTACAGCATCCGATTAATAGTCCCCGCGAAGTTCCATAACGGCGCCCTCGCACCACGTAATGATGATCCAATGTGCCTGAAACAGTTCGTCTAAGTCGACCGAAACACCAGCGTATAGCCTTCCATTTTTGTCGGTTGGATAACGAAACCGATCAGCGAAAGGATCAAAAGACTGAATTTGTGAGATCATCATCTGGACGGTTTGGGTCAGATCATCATTATCACAGCAGCCCTCCGACACACGAATTTCTAACAGCAACTTAAAAAGCGCTTGCAGGTCATGGCCTGGCTTTCCATCTATACAGCCCGCCAATTCGAGAACAGCTGACTTGATTGCCAGTTCGACGCTTTGTCTCCAAAGCGCGAGCAGTGGTCTTTCGAGCAATCCGGTGTGATCAGCCCGTGCTAGATCCCACAGTGCCTCAAAGCCCTGTTGAAAACTGTACGACACTAAATCCCACGACCCTGCGGTCAGGTCGCTCGAAAAATCTCTGACAAGCTCGCGGAATGGGGGTTGCACATTTACGATTTTCTCGATCAGAGCTTCCCGACGCTGGAATGACATAGCAAGTTACTCCGACTGGAAACACAAGGATTGGTTGTTAATTTGCATGGCGCCCAAGTAAGAGCAAGACAGCAAATAAAATTGGCGAAACCCATGTCGATTTTACGAGGGTCGGATAAAACCTAATGAGAGGTCGTTGATTCAGCCTGTTTAACTTCGAGCACCCTAGCCGTGGCGAGCGCCTGCTCACCATAAACCGGATGGTCGAGCCAAAAACTAACAAGATTTATATCCGTCGCTCGACCGACCCTAGCCATCAACTGAAGAGCAACATCTATATGATCCGCATTAAGCGAATTGCCGAAATGGCCACGGTCAAACACCGACACGGCGACGTACCCCTTCGCCAGCACTTCACGGACCAGCTGGTGGACCATGTTCGGCCAGTATGTCTCAAACCTAATTTCAACATGTTCGCCCAATCCTATGTTACGTGCCTCCCTGTGCAGTCGCTGGACGACATCGAATGCTTCGGCGAAACCACAAGCAACAAAGGTGTCCACTGATGGGGTGGCATCACCTCCATTAAGCACGTGGATAAGGGGTGCAGCTTCGTACCAAGCGCGCATAGCTAGTGTGTCTGGCACCGGTTCAGTCACGTTGAGAGGCAGGCCCAATGTCGCAAGGAGAGCGATAGCCTCGGCAAAAGCAAGAATCGCGTATTGATGCGAATGTCCATGGAGAAGAGGGCCTGCGGCGAGACGCTGAAGCTCCTGCTCAGCATCGGGCGTCGGATCTCGACGAAGAGCCCGAAGGATATCGGAGATAAACCAAGGGTCGCCCGGCCGATCACGTAACCCGCGCAGCAACAACGCCTGCCTCTTTTCGACGGCGAGTGCCTCGTAAAAAGCCTCCCAATATTGGTCGCGGAAAGGATGATCATAAGTACGCGTAACAGCACTCACCGCCAGCGAGCAATTCTCTGGCGTCTCGGGTAAAGTGAGCATTTCTTCATACTCATCTACGGCGGATTCGACGGTAAAGTCGTGCTCGATACCATCAACCCCTTCCAGCGCATCTATCACGATACTGTTCAGCCAGATGTTGCTGTTACTCAGATGCTCGTTAAGCATTTCGCGCACTGCTGTTCGGTCGGTTTCTTCAAGATCCCGCCCGCGGAACCGAATGATATCGCAAATAAGGAGGCGGAGGTGATAGACTTGCGAAGTCCACACTTGCTGCAACAGCTCGGGAAATCTGGCCGGCATTGGCTCCTTTGGGGAAAGACGCAGAATCGATAGCCGCAAGAAGAGCAGCCCGACGCTGAGATTCTCGAATGCGTCGAGTTGCTCGGTTTGTTTTAGCAGCACGCCCTCTTCGCTCTGCTGAAACCGGTTGTTCTGGATCGCCTGAAGCAGGTTCTGCAGATGCCGTGGTGCAGGGTGAAGGTGCATGCCGTAAACCGTGCCGAAGGCCGCTGCTCGCCAAGCTAGACGGAAGTCTTTGTTTTCCTCTCTCAGCCTGTCGGCCTCTGCTATTAGGTGCTGGTCGGTCGAAGCAAACAGTTCAATCAGATCCGGAAGTATTCCATCGCCGAGCCCGAATGGAATGAGGTCTAGGTACAGCTTGTCAATGGCTTGATCATCTCCTGTTTCTGGAAAATTCGGTACTAGTGATGAAAGACCGCTAGCGCTTGTTGCGTCTTCAGGCAGCGCCAGCTCTATTTTCTGATAGTTTCTTTTGAGCTGAGCGATCAGATCAAGCATCCGACTTATTACATAGTCTTTCGCCTTTGAGCCCGCCCGTCCCGATAACGCGCTGCGCAGCAACCTCAAATCGGGAGAGTTCGATAACAGCATATCGATCTCTTGTGTCGTCGTGCAGCCGCCCAGTATGAATTCTCGCAGTTCCGCATGAATCGGCAGGCGCACCAGCATATTGAGCTCGGCAGGGTTAACCGCTCGGCGCAGCACCGCCTCGGCAGCGAAAAAATCGCCGAGCAGGTCGTGTCGAAACCCGATGCGGTTGCCTTCGCTCCATAGCAAGCCAGCGGCGGTTACTGCCGAGATGGTTGCCCCGCTGTTAGGATCGACGATACGCTCAGCCGAGGCTTTCGTCATTGTTGAAATGAACCCCGTTCGCATCGCCGTCGCCAAATCAGCGAGCCCCCGATCAGCCTGTGGAGTAGCCGCCGCTTTTAGCCGCGCCCGGGTAAAACTATGATAAAGCGAGAAGCGACCATCTATCGTATTCGTCTCGCTCAGCATTGCTGCTAGAATGGCGGCGTCGTGTGCGGTAGCTACCACTTCGAGAGCACTTACCTCGTGTTCGCTCAACGCCCGACCCAAATGGGCTTCGACCAAACACTGTGCCTGTGCGGCATCTGGTTGCTTGAGCGACACTAATGCACCGCAGAGACTTGTGGGGAGGGTACTTTCCTCCTGGCCGGTTAGTACGATCCTAACCCCGTAATTGATGCGCATTGCCTGCAGCGCCGCGATCAGATCAGCGCGCCTGTCGGCGGGGCAATCGTTGATCGCGTCTATATGAAGAATGATTTCAGCACCCGCCGCCGCTGCTGCCGTGAACAACGCAGGAACAGTCTCGCTGGTGTATCGCGCCGTGTCGGCTCGCAGGAGCGGGCCTATCTCGCGATCAAAGTCACGAGCACGGATTAGAACTGGAAGATTACCACGTTTCGCACAAGCCATGCCGAGGCGCTTAAGAAGTTCTGTTTTACCGCTTCCCGAGGGGCCGATAATTTGTAACTGTTCTCCATTGGCGCTGCGGGTGCCAAGCTCTTCGGTACTTTGTTCGCCATCGAACAGAGGCTCAATATAGGGACCGAGCGTTGCCCAACCGAGGTCTTGATACGCTGCCTGATATTGTGTGATTGTCATTTTGGCGGCAGTAATCGGATTTTTAAATTGGTCGTTGAGGCCATGTGATTGAGCAAAGGCAATCCATCGCGCGAGGCTGAGAGCATTGGTTCGGGGAACCTTTAGAAGCGAGATAAGATCACCGTAACCGCCAATAGCCAGTTTGAAGTCGCCTTTGGGAATCGTAGAACCCGGCGATGCTTCTGGATAAAGACAAAGCATCCCGCCAACTGCTTCCTTGACGTCCAATCCGTCGCTATCACGTAGGCTATCAGTGACAGTGAAGCGGTTCTCCAGTGCCTGCTGATAGGGATTGGTGTTGCCCAGTTCCTTTCGGTCGCCACTATCAAGTTGGAGCGACCAAGAGCCGTTCACGTTGCCATAAACAGGGTGGATGTAAGCCTTTATTTCAATAACGATGGCAGTCTCTTGGGTTGCCACCAACAGATCGATTTGACGTCGTTTCGGTCCGAGTGTGAAGTTTGCCAAGATGACTGCATCGACCCCGGCTTCCTGAAAGTCTTGCAGCAGGCGTCGGACGCAAGCGGCTTCGGCCGCATTGCTAATAGGATTACCAAGAAAGAGTCGGGTTGAAGTCGTGCATAACGTCATCTTCAGAAACTAGACTAGACTCTCTCTCTTTATCAAGAGAACTCGACGGCTGCATTTTGTCCATCGTTTTAAGTTCTTGTGCCATTGCTTGAAATGTCTGATTAGGTCTGATAACTGCAGGCTCAATGAGGTCTTCCTTCGCATACGGGCTGTGAAACTGCGGCTTACGAGCGAATGTCTCTACTTATCATGCGCGCCGGATATTCCGATGTGCAACCTGGCGTGATTGGAAGGGAGACCTCGTTGCCATCACCTAATAGAATCTTTGGGAAACGCATACCAATCACAATTCCGGTGGAATTCACAGACGAACACACTTTGCTATCTTATCTTGGAGTTACGCCCCAAGAATTAAAGAAGATATGGTGGTATCGTGCTGCCATGTATACGGAATTCTCGATCCCGAAAGGTTCGGGAAAATCGCGGCTTATAACCGCCCCCGATAATCGACTGAAGTTGCTGCAGCGAAAATTGTTGCAACTTCTCGATCAGCTATACCTTGTACGCAATCCAGTTCACGGTTTCGTAGCAGATCGCTCAGTTAAATCGAATGCGGAAGCGCATGTTAACCGACGGCATGTTGTCAATATCGATTTGAAGGACTTCTTTCCTTCTATAACGGAGAACCGGATTCGGGGTCTATTGCGAGCGTTTGGGATAGATCATCGCGTTTCGGAAATAGTTGCTAGGCTTTGCTGCTATAACGGGTATTTGCCGCAGGGGGCACCCACCAGCCCAATCCTCTCAAACATGATTTGCTACCGGCTTGATACGGTCCTGTTGCAGATCGCGAAAGCTGCGCGCGCGATCTATACGCGTTACGCCGACGATATCACATTCTCGACATTCCAACCGCCCGCCGGGTTATATGAAGGCGCTATCCCTGCAACCGGGCGTTTTCCACCTGATCTTTTGGCGGCGAACCTGCGTGAAGCCGTGTCAGGCAACGGCTTTACTCTAAATCCTGACAAGGCGCACTATGCCGATCATCGCGCGCGACGGGTCGTTACAGGTCTCAAGATTAATGAGTTTATAAACGTCGATCGTCGCTATGTGCGCAATGTACGTGCCGCCCTCCATTCGGTGGAGAAGATCGGGATCGACGATGCACAGGCCAGATTCGAGACCGAGTTTTATGGTAATGCGAGCCTTGCCGCCCATCTAGCTGGCAAGATCTCGTGGCTAAGCTTTATAAAGGGCCCGACCGACCCGCTGGTGCGTGACATCATGTTAAGGTATAATCGGTGTTTTCCGGCCCAACCCCTGAAAGTTGAGCCTACTGAACTGGACAGGCGCAACCGCGCAGTGTGGCTCGTGGAGCATGATGGCAACGCCGGCACGCAGGGTACTTGTTTCTTCCTGAAGGACGTCGGCCTCGTGACCGCAGCTCACTGTGTAGCGAACGTTGATGATGTTGAAATCTACCACCCGAGCAAACGTTCAAACAGATTCAAAGCGAAGGTATTAAAGCGACACGAGGATCGAGATCTTGCGCTACTTGAACCTGCGCTTCCCAACACTGAATATCTGGAGTTGGAGGTCTCAGTTCAAACTTTTGCTGAAGGTGCCCAGACAGTTTCGCTAGGCTATCCTGACTATGGACCAGGCGATGCGCTTAATGTCCGTCCAGGAACAATTAGTTCGCTCCCGATGAAACACGGCATCCAACTAATCGAAGTAACGCAAAAAATTGCGCAGGGCATGTCTGGAGGGGCCCTCCTTGATGATCACCAATACGTGGTTGGCGTCAATCATAAAGGGGCTCCGGAATCGGAACGCAATCTCGCTGTTCATATACAGGAATTGATTGACTGGCTCGATGAATAGATGCTTTATAGTGAAAGATTTGAAGGACAGCATCTCATCTTCGAATGTTAATCCCAAATAGACATACGACTGCTTTTAGACATCGCTCGTTCGACTTTTATTAAGCGCACTTGACCGCAAAACTGACAAACAGTTGGCCCGCTATTGGCAGAGGCAGCTATCGACTAAATCTCCTAATCGATCACATGTTTCGAGCAGAACAGCATCATCGAGATGTGCATAGCGATGAGTGGAACCGATATTTGAATGGCCCAGCAACTTGCCAATCATCGGCAATGTCTCTGATTTACGCGCTGCAAAACTGGCGTAATTGTGCCGCAGATCATGAAGTCTCACATCATCCAAACCAATACCCTGTTTAAACTTCTCCCAAAAGGCTCCAACCGCATTGCCTGGTCTTTTCTGCTCCATCGGGAAAACACGCGCCTCACCCTTCTGGCGCGGGATGCTTGCGATAAGTGCCTGCGCATCTTTCCCAAGCCAGACGATACGCGGTCCGGTTTTGCTATCGCTAAGTTTCAGGCGGCGTCCATGAACCTCTGACCATTTTAGATTGACGATCTCCCCGCGCCTGCAACCAGTAAGTGCCAGCAACATGATGATCGGCGCAATCATTGGCTCCTTTTTGCGCACCTCGATCAGCGCCTTCCCCAATCTCGCGGCTTCTTCTGAGTTAAGAAAGCGCTCAATCTTGCGCCCGCGATTGCGTTTGATTGCATTAATCGGATTGCTGTTTTCTGGAAGATATCCCCATTGCTCCGCCTTGTTGAACATCGCGCGCAAGATTTCACTAGCGCGGTTTGCCGCTCCCGGCCCCGCCGAACGGCTAAGCTGTGCATGCCATCTTATCGCATCAGCGGGTTCGATCTCATCAAGAAATTTGCCTTCAAAGGCCTTATTCAGATGCTTGCCACGATAAAAACTCTGCGTTTTGCGGGTCGATGGTTTCCAGTTGGGCGATGATGTTTCCCAATAATATTCTAGAAACTGGTCATAGCTGGGCACATAGCGCGAGCGTTTCTTTTCATCCGCCGGGTTCATGCCAAGCTCAATGCGCAAGATCAGACGCCGCGCAACATCCTTTGCCACCGCCTCGCTAATGACCGCAGCATTGGCAATCGTCACCGTGCGCTGGCGTCCGCCAATTCGCATTTGAAGTATATAAACTCTTCGGCCTGACACATGCTTGCGTACTCCAAAGCCAGGAACGACTTTGTCAAAGACGGTCTTGCGCTCCGGTTTGCCGAATTTATCAAAGCGGCTTTCGACACGAGCAAGCTCTTCGCCAATAACGCGTTTGAGGTCATAACTGGTCATGAGACAACCCCATTTGAGAAGCGAGGCCCGAACAAACACGCTCGGCAGATTCACAGATCACATCATCTGCAAGATGCGCATAGCGAGCAGTGGATTCTGGAAGGGCATGACCAAGTAGCTTGCCGATGATGGCAAGTGGGACGCCATCTGCAATGGCAGTCGAGGCAAAGCTATGGCGTAGATCATGCAGTCTCACGTCTGGAAGCGCGGCTCGTTTTCTGATTTTATACCAATACTGACTTAGCTTGATAGGGCCGTTCGACCGGATCGCCTGAAAGACAAAATCATCCGGCTTGCCCTGTTCAAGCGCGTTCAGCACATCAATGGCTTGGCTATTGAGGTAGATGGTCTTGGGGCCGGTTTTGCTGTCAGGTAATACTAGGCGCGGTATCTGGATGTAGCGCCAGCGCAGCATTTCTATTTCAGAGGCTCTGGCTCCGGTATAGAGCAGCATCAGGATTGCCGGAACAACATCGGGATTGGGAATATCAAATTCTGCCAGCACCCTGCCCAATCGCTTATATTCAATGGGTGACAAATAGCGTTCGGGAAGGTCCCGCTTGTAGCGGGAAATTCCGCGACAAGGGTTTGTTGCCTTGGGCCGATACGCCAATTGCTCGGCATAGCGCATCATGACTGACAAAAGCGGTATCGTTCGATTGAAAACGCCGGTGCGCAGGGAAAGTGCATCGCGCCACCGGTTGATATCGGTGCGCACGATCTGGTCTATCTGCATTTTTCCAAATACCGGCACTAGCTCCCGCGCAATATATCCCTGACAGGCCTTTTGAGTTGTTGGTTTCCAGTGCTGCGCATAGTCGCGCCAGAACTCGTGAACATATTCATCAAATCTGGGAACATGCTTTTGCTTGGGTTTTGTGGGCAATCCAACAAGCGCCGCCTCGGCGATCAGCGTCCGCGCTTCGGCTCTTGCAATATGGGCAGTAACCACCCTTGCCTCGCCCAACGTCTTCATACGCTGCTGTCCGCGATACCGATATTTTACGACCCAAGTGACTTTACCGTTTGCGCGCTTCCGCAATCCAAATCCGGGAAGCTCAATATCCCATGTCACGCCAATCTTGAGCGATGCACGTCGGGCAACATTCCCGTCCAGCTTTAAGCGGACTGTCTTCTTGAGACGGGCGACCCTCTGTAATTCTGACCCATCTAACTGATGGTCATTTGAGGAATCATGCTTGCTGGTTTTCTGCGATTTTCTTTCCATACTGCAACTATAGTTGCGTAGGGTGTGCACCCCTGTCCCCAGCCGCTAAGCAGGGATCCAGCAATTCGGCGCATCTTCTCCATAAAAACTTGAACGCCTTCATCCAGCTGACCCAAAGCGCGCGCGTCGGCACTTGTGCCCGCGCTCATTTGGCACGTTTTCACTATCCGCTTAATTCGGAGCGAGCATGAAAAAGGGCAGGAACTGCTTGCAGTTCCTGCCCTGATCCAGATCAGAAATCGTCTAGCAAAGCACCGTGAACCGTGTGCACGACGCGGGAGTAAAGAGCAGCGGGTAGCGCGTTGTAATCTCCTTCATCTACGGCAATATAGCCAAGCTCATCATCTTCCAATATATGCTGGTCAAAGTAACTGTGTAACGCCCTGCGCTCGGCGCATTCCAGAGCTTCAAAATAGCTCTGCGTTGGTGAAGAAATGCAGACTTGAAATGACATGATAATCCTCCTGAAGTTTGTCGAAAACGACAGGAAAAGTTGAGAGGTTCGCTTGCTGGACCGGGTCACAGGATCGCCCGAAGGGTGACCGCGATAGCGGCGGTGGGGGAAACGATTTTGTTCGCATGGATAAACGCCCTCATAAGGGCGCCATGTGGGCAAAATGGTGGGGCCCCGCCCGTCCTTGACGCGGGACAGGACCGGACCTCAAACTTGATAGATAGTGAGCAGCACACCCCTCCATCCTCCGCCAAAGCGACTATGAAGAGATTGAAAATTTCCCGTTTCCTACAGCTCAGAATGTGTGCCACTAAGCTAACAGGGCGAGCACAAAAGAGGGGATTTGAAAGGATCCTGTAATGCCTACGAAGCGCAGCGCGCTTGCCGCACTGAAAAGACTCGAAACCGAAAAAGCAGCGCTTGCTGAAAAGCAGCGAACATTAGAGCAAAATGCAGCCCTCGAGATTGGTCAGATATTTCTGGGCAGCGGGATAGAGAGCTTCACACCTAAAAACTTGAAGCGGATCGCAATCGCGCTTGGCGCTATGGGCGAATCTGACGCACTTGCCCGGCTTGGTATCGCAGAAAATTAGGGTGCAGCTTTTACCCATCTTGCGCGCTTAAAAAACAAGAAAAAGGCCCCGCCGGTTGTCCGGCGAGGCCTGAATTTTATGGCTGCAATGCAACCTGTGATCAATCGATTTCGGGCGCATCCTGATTGTCTTGCGAACTGCCTTTGGTGAGGAAATCAACCTTGTCGGCGAGGATCTCGCAGCCATAGCGTTTGATGCCATCATTATCTTCCCACTGGGTATAGTGGATGCGGCCTTCGACCGCGACCAGCTGACCCTTGGTGCAATATTGCGCGACGTTTTTGCCGAGACCGTTGAAGCAGGTTACGCGGTGAAATTCGCTATCCTTGACGGTATAGCCATTGTCATCCTTGTAGGTTTTACCATCCTTGTTCCGGGCGGGGCGGTCGGTCACGACTGTGATCGATGTGACGGTAATTCCACCCTGGGTTTCTCTGGCTTCGGGATCGCGTGCGATGCGGCCGGTCAGTATTGCGATATTGGTCATGATATTTCTCCTGAATTAACAAATCCGGAAACCATTTCCGGCTTGCGAACAGTCAAAAGAAGCAGGGCATGAGGGAACTGCACCGAAGGGGAACCTGCTTTGCCCGGGTGGTGCGGGCAGCCGGTCGCAGACCGGCAACACGGCCGGAAGCAAAGCGGGTTGCATGTTTCCTGCTGTCCTGATTCAGACAGGTTCGCGAAAAAGCCGGATTGGGTTTCGGTATGGCGGTTCGGGGATCGTCAAAGCCTATTGAAATAATGACCGGTTATCTTGCTATCACTCGGCAGACCTTATCGGGGCGGAATGTTTGATGCAGAGAGCAAAATGCGGCGTGATGCCCAGCGTATCTTGATGGTATAGCCAAGGGACGAAATATTGGCGCTGCCGTTTAGCGAAATTGAATCATCGCCGCTCAAAAGGGCCGCGCAAAGAAACGTCTCATCGTCTATATCACCCGGTCAGACGCGGCGTCACGCAAACACAGATATTGGCTATAACGGGGAGATAAGAATGCCATGCCAGCGTCCGGACCTGAGCCGTGTTGATGCTCTTTTGGCATAGCGGAAAGGATCCAGCGGTTTGGGTGAGCGGTGCCGGTTGGAATTACAGAAATAGCATGCGGCTACGACGTTCTGAAGCGAATCAAGTCCTCCTGTGCATCGTGCGTCTAGATGTTCCGCTGTACATCGGAGCAGTAAAGCCTGTCTTGACTAAATCCCGAATCGCGCAGCAAAGTCAGCCGCATTTTCGCCGCACATTGGTTGTCTGCAATAATAGCAAAACCCGTTTTGGGCTTGCATCTTTTGCTACGTATTTTTTGTAGTTGGTTTGCCATAAACATCCTGTCTTTGAATTGCTTCAAAGCGGATGCGCAGCGGCCTTTAAAAGATACCGCCCCTCAGTCGGGAGCCTTGGCTCGCGCTGGACAACGCCGTTTATGCGCTACCCCGCAGTCTCTTGTTGGCAGACGTCTAAAACGCCCATAAAGTTACCAATGCTGGTTCCCGTGAGGAATTATGTTCCCCGCCAACACGGAAGAGGATAGTCAACACTACAGATGTTTCAACTTAAATATGCGCCATTGCGTGATAGCTCTAACGGGGCCTGGACCAACAAAATTCCTGAGCTGACCAAAAGCAGAAGATAATGCTGGCGTCCCAATGATAAGTGATTTGGTTGAATGACCGGAGTGAGTGGTTTGCCGAAGGCCGCTTCTGGATTGCTAATAGTCGAAGCGGACATTTAAACAGTCCGTTTGGGATGTCAGCTTCGCGCCCTCATCTCGGTCATTCGGGGACTTGTTTGACTTACCCAAAAGCGGACGTCGCTCGGAAACCGAGAGGCTTGAATGGCGAACGGTCAGTTTACTGCCAATCGTGCATCGGGCGGCCTCCTCCAGGTAGCCGGCAAACTGCGGCATTGCTGCTGACGTTCCGGGCCGAGCAACCTGCACACTTCAGGCAGATGGTGTTCGGGCACCCGCATTCTCGCAACCAATAAGGCCCGAAACAGGCTGTCCGCGAGATCATCGGCGGTCATCGCGCTTTGCACAGCCTGGGAAAGCAACAGATCCGTAGTGCTCATCACTTTGACCGACGGGAATTGATTCCCGCAGAGAGCCGTCGCTTTACGTTCGTCGATCAGCGCGACCGATCCCGATCCAAGGGCGTATGCGATTGTCGCGGCCTCGCCATCGTCGAGAGTTTTACTGATAGGGCCGGCAACCAGTCCAAGAAAGGTTTCCTCTTCCGCGGGCCTGAGCGCTACCTCGCTGATCAGTCCGATCTCGATCAGCTCCGCAATCACAATTGCAGTCCGCCGCCCCTTCGCGCGGCCGGCCTCAAGCTCGCCGAGCGCCGTCGATGTGATGAGGTGACGCACCGACGACGCTCGAAGGACGACATCCGCGCGTTCGGTTGCGACGAGATTGATCCAGACGCTGGCATCGCTTACCAGCGATCCGGCATCGTCAAGCCAGGAGCCAGGGTGACTCATCGTCGACCGCTCCTTCCTCTTCAAATTCGTCGATCATCTCGCGAGCCTCGACCCGGTCGATGTGCAGCAGCCGCGCCAGCTGTCCCTCGCTCAACAGACCCCGTCGCCACGCTTCGCTGGCCAGCAAGCTCAATCGCATCGAGACCGGCCGAGTCGCATCCCCCTTTGCGGGATCCGACGCGATAGCGTCCCCCAATACCTCACGAGCCTGTTCGTCAGTGATCCCACCATGGTCCGCGAACCAGTCCCAAGTTCCGGATTTGGTGAGGCCGAGTTCTTCGAGACGGCGCACCATGGCCTCGCGCGACACGCCAAAGGCGTGCGCGAGGATAATAATGTGGCGGCGGGTCAATCGTGCCGCCCCGGCGGTGACATCCTGGAACCGGGCAGCTACTGCCCTTGCAGGGGTCAGTAAGCATCGCGCAAAAGCGTTCGCATAGCGCTCCTCACGTGTTGCTTCCGGCGAGTCACTATAGAGCGCGTCGGGCGCCCGGCGTGTCGAAATGAAATGCCCGGTCTCATGGGCGCCGGTTTGCGTCCGGCGATCCCGGGGATGCGCCGCGTTGAGAAGGATGCACGCACCCGCTTCCTCGTCGAATGCGTAGAGACCGGACACTCTCGCCGGTAGCTGTCGAACGAATACGCGCGCACCGAGTTGCACCTCCAATAGGCTGAGCATGTCGTGAATTGGCGCCATGCCAAGTCCGAGCCATTGTCTCAGTTCCGCAGCATCCTGTTCAGCTTGCAAAATTACGTTCCCGGGCAACAGCGGCCGCTCCGGTGGGTCGTTGCGAGCACGCTTAATGCCGAGCAGATTTTCAAGCTCCAGCTCAGCTTGGACCAGACTGTTGAGAAGGGCAACCGCGCTTTCCACCTCCTGATCGTCTTCGCCAGCCTTCCGGAATCTCGGACGCAGATCGACCCTCACACCATCCTGTCGTAATAAGACATTGAGTGAGACGCGATACAGCGCGGCAAGCTTTTGAAGCTCCTCGATGCGAGCACGGCGTTGCCCCTGTTCGATGGCAACCAGCGTAGTGCGTGCCACATTGAGCGCCTGCGCCGCCGCCGCCTGGGTCAGCTTCGCATTCTCTCGAGCTTCTCGCAGAAGTTCTCCAAGCGCTTCGGGCGTAAGGCTGCCGGTCACCGCGGCCATGGGGACACCTGGGCAAGCTGGGAAACAAACGAGTTCGGCCCCAAGCTGGACTGGAAGGCAAGCCATTCGTCGCGATGACGCGACAAGAGGTCATGAACCCTTCGTTCCCCTTCGACGGGATCAATTGAGAGGGCGTTGGCGGTCTCGCGTGCAACACGATCAATGGTCCGACGATGGATGGGCGATCCGGCCAGTGCGGAAAGATGGTCGAGATGCAGCACGCCGGCGATAGCATGTTCGCGAAGAGCTTTGGTCATAAGGGTGAAGCCCGGTACGGCACCCGATGCGATGTCGGGAGCAGAAAGATTCTCCCAGATATAATTGGATGCAGGTTCGTCTACCTCTGCCGCGTGCATGCTAAGCCGGCGAAGCATACAGGCCGCGCAAATACCACACTGGCGCCGCTGCTGCGCGAAACTGACTTGCCGTGAATTCTGCCAGCAGGAGCGGGTGCTCGACCAGCCGGGAGCAGATGCCAGCGCATTGGCCGCTATTACGGTTTCTCCCTTAGTCGACCAGATCCGCGGATATTCGTACCGGATTCGTTTGCCGGTGAGCACCGCGAATAACGCTTCGATCCGGCGGGTGAAAGCTGGATGCACCCGATAATCTGCATAGGCTTGCCCCAAGCTGGCGAGGATCGGACCAAGCGCACCTTGGCCGCTCTCGGTCACCACAATGCGCTCGACATCCGCTAGAACTCCGGCGATTCCGGTGATCACCGCAAATTTGAAACCGCGCGATCGTGCGGTGGATTCGACCCGCTGTCGCCCGTCAAGCCGGACCTGATAGGGAACCGACATGAACCGGCGCTCCCTCGGATCGCGCGAACGAGTATCAGCGCCCTTGGTCCCGAGGCGCACCCGCACGAGCCCGCCCCCTTCTTCCGCTTCAACAAGGGCCGAGACGGCCCGTGAATCGATGCCGTCGCTGTAGGGCATGATAATGCGATCGCGGACGTCGAAGCCCAGTGTCCCTTGGCCGACACGCGCGATGTCGTGCTCGCGTTCGACGAACGAGATCGCCCACTGATCGCCAGTCAAAAATGTCAGCGCATCTTCCAGCGCTAAGCCGACGGCTCTGTCTTCCCATCGCGCAAGGTCATGGACGGCGACACGCAGATCGAACGACCGTGCCCAGCCCCATCGCGGACGCCGAACGCTGAGATCGCAAAATTCTGCGGCTCCGGCGATCACCATCAGGTCGACCAATTCAGGTCGCCAGCCTGTGTAGAAATAGCTCTCCAAGCCCGCGGTCGACAGGCTGATCGCAGAGTCCAGAAGGGCACCGGCAGCACCGTCGCGCAGACGGGAGCCAGCCTCGACGGCGTCTATCAAGACCGCGTCTTCGCGACTTGCGTGATAGGTTCTGGCGGTCATAGCGGTACTCCAGCATCAAGATCGGTATTTGAAGCGCGGGTTCGTCGCGGCAAAGGATCGCCGGTCCTCAAAAGTGCGCGGGCAAGACCTTGGAAATCGACCTGCTGATGGGCGGCATCAAACCTACTCCGGACGAAACGCGCATTCTGCAATCCGTCATCGCGGCGGACATGCTCTTCCACTTGGCGATAATTGCTGAGCAGGCGGTCGGAGAGCGCATCCTCGGCAGCCCGCTGAACGGCAGCTGCCCCGGACTGCCCCGACCGAACGGCTTCCATCGTGGTAAGAACGAAAGTCGATTCCATCGGGGAGGCACATATCCTCTGAAGGCTGCCAAGATCGCTCAGAATCTGATCGGCGAATAAGGATTGCTGGCCGATGGAATTAACGATTGCGGCCACGCTGCTAACGAATGTCTGCCGCACTTCGCTGCGCCAGTCGGCATGCGATGCCCGAGTGACGCTCTCCACGACCTCCTCCGGCGAATAGGCCTCCTTGTAGGCGCACTTAGCGGCTCGCCGCCAACGCGGTTTCATCGGCAGCGATTTATATGGACCATCACTCATGCGGAACTCCCGCATTCTATCTGCGCCTTCACTCTGACATTGTCAACCTACTAATTTATCAAACCTGACATTTCTCTTAAACGGTGGACCTGCCACATCGAAAAAGACATGATGATTATCCCTCTCCGGCGCGACGAGCGGGAGAAGGAACGTAGGGGCAAAGAATTTATGATCGACGTCAACGAACTGCGTGATCCCATCATTGCGATGTACCGCTTGCCCGGGATCGATGAGGTCTTCACCTTCTACTATGACGAGACCAACAACGTCAGAAAGCTGCACCTTACCGCCGGCGGAATGAACATTCGTCGTCCAGATTGCTTCGTCCTCGGCGGCATCGTGCACGCCGGCGCGCCGCGGGCGATCAACCTAGGTTCGTTGCGCGCTGCGCTGCGCTTTCAGCCGAACGTCAAAGAAATAAAGCTCAGGCTCCTTGGCAACGGCGACCTTCTTGAACTTCTCGATTCGGCAAAGGTCGAGTGCTTCCTGCGATGGCTCTCGGATGAAGGTTTTCTCGTCCACTATCAGGTCACGGACCTGCTCTACTGGTCGATCGTCGATATCGTCGATGCGATCCTAAGCGAAGCTGACGCTCCCCAATTGGTCGCCGTACACATGATGCTCAAAGACAGCCTGTACACCTTGCTGCGCGACGACGTTGACGGAACGGCCGAGTTGTTGGGGCGCTACAGCTATCCCGACGTGGGACATGAACGGCGCGGCGCCTTTGTCGCCGAGCTGCTTGATCTCCTCGACTATCGCGAGAACATGCTGCCGCACTTTCAATTCTATATGCTCAAGGGCCTGCTACAGATCGCTCGCGGCCTTCCGTCGCTGCCCTATCTTGAGGATGAATCCCCCAACATCCTAATCGATGGTTTCGGCACCTTCTTCCTGAACCGACTGTGCCTCTTCAAAAACGCTAGCCACATCCTCGACGATGAGCAGCAGATCGAGACCTATCTCCGATCCATCGAATTGACCGATGACGGCGCGGCGCTGGAGCATTTCCGTTTCGCCGATTCCAAATCTGAGCAGGGAATCCAGCTTTCGGACCCAATTGCCGGTCTACTCGGCAAACTCTTCACCTATCTCAATCAGACGACGGCGGATGAGATTGCGGACGACCTCGCCCGTATGGGCGATCGACAGCGTTCCAGCCTGGCATTGCTCGCACGCTTGCTCGACCGCTCGACCGACGTGTGTCCCGCCTTCGCGCAATATGTGATCTCGGACGAGGACCGGCGACGCGCGAGCTTCATGCTCGAAAGCGAGATTCTCGCTGGTTGATGTCGCGCAGCCTAGCCCGAAAGCACCAAGTCAGCAAAACGGGTGCGCTCTTGCCATATTTCCAGAGTTTGCCGCCTTCCAGCAGATTTGTCAGCGGCTGTTGTCGGATCAGTTGGATTGGCCGAATGTATGCATTCCAAAGTCCGACTCCCAAGAGCGGGCAGACCGCTGCCGGCCCACACCAAGCCATTTCACGTATCTAATTGAATGGCTGGTTGTAGGAAATGAACGGGCTGTCGAAAATGTCGCAATCCGTAGCGATTGCTGACCGGCAGCTATTCTGCAAATCATTCCTGAATCCAGCGATGTTGGACAAAGCAGATAGGATTTATTCTTCCGTTAAAACGATTGTCCAGAAATCTACATTGGCACTGCATATATATCTATCGCTCACCCAGGCGATTTTGGAGAAGTCCCAAACAGGCCGCGGCGATCAACAACCGTTACACGGCGCGTCTTGGCCTCGATCACAAGTCGTTCCAGAACACCTGTACCAGGAAAGGCAATCAAATATCGCGGATTGAGGGAGAGCATCTGCTCGTTGCGCTTAAATCCTGCCCGGGCTCCGAGGCGACGGTCGAGCGAGAAGACTAGCTGCTGAATGCCGCGACGTTCCGCCCAGGATGCGGCTAAGCGATCTGCACCCTTGGTGTCACCGCCATGGACAAGAACCATATCGGGAACACAGTTCGATACCTTGTCGAGTGTTTCCCATATGTTTTCGGCAAATCGCTTCGCATCGTCAGTGCTGTTTTGTTTTGTTCGGCCGCCAGCGAAGATTACTGGCGTACCTTCGGGAATATAGGCTTTCTGGCGGCTTTGCGCGCGAGCGCGGAGAAAATCACGGCCATTGATCACCGCTGATGTGATGCCGTTGGCATGATTTGGCCGGGAACCGGTCATCGGCTTCCAGGACGAGCCGGTTTCGTGGATATAGAGAGATGCCGCTGTTTCGCGCATGGCTTCAAAGGCAATCATGCTTGCTTCAGCAGCCTGTGCGCACTCGATCTGCTCTTCGAGATTGGAACTGTGGATCTCTGATCCATCGGCGCTTGCAAGAAACGCCCGGATTTCGTCGGTTGCGCGGTCAACAGCCGAGGATTTGCGCGAAGCGGCCCGGTGGAAGAGATTGACGAAGCCCCACGCGATGTCTTCGCCATCAGCTTCCAGAGCGGTATCGCTGAAGAGCGCAAAGAGATCAGACCAGACGCCGGCAAGCGTCTGCTGGATCGCGTTTTCACATGGAAAATCTGTGGGGCCAAATGGCGGCGTGGTGATCGACAAGCCTGAAAGATCAAGTCCTGACAGCGACCGGGTAAAATTGTCATACATGGTTTTGCCTCCTGATATTGGAAGCAAAGCGGTCAGCGGGATTGCGACGCGCTGTTGCCTCCGGCAGTGCCCGCATCGGACCGGGAATAGGCAGACATGCCGCACCGCCAACGGCGGGAAACCTCAAAGGCAAGGCTGGCGCGGGCCACACGGGCCGCAGTCCTTTGAGGTTGCGGCTGGCTGCCGACCGGTCCAAGGGCCTGTCCTGAAAGGAGGCAAGAGGCGTACAGCAATGCAGCCAGCGCGCAACGATCGAAGGGCAATAACAAGTTCATGCCAAGACGAACCGGTAGCGAGCATTTAAGGAATGCATCGTATCAGCCCGACACTGGCTCATATATGGCTTCGCCGTTCGAGAAATGGCCGATACAACGATATTGGGAAAACATCTCCAGAAAGCGGGCTTCAATTTGGGAGAGCCTTTGATCTGTGCGTCCCTTCAAGGGAGCAATGCTATCATTGTCCCAGTAGCGATTGTCATCACGCGCGGCGATCCAGATGGCTGCGAGACCGCAATATACCGAAGTACCAAGTTCAGCAAAAGCGTTGCGCATTAGGATGCTGTCCTCACGTCCGCACCAGCCATTATAGAGGTCAAGTGACGGAAAAGCTTGTTTGGCCTGATGGATAATATCCTTGACAAGCGTCTCAAGTTCCAGGTCCCAATGATCATCGCCTGCTTCGATGAGCTGATAGGCAGTGATGGCGCCGGTTGGAAAGCTCACCGAACGTCCCATGATCTCCTTCAGGCTGCTTCGGCAAATTCAGCGTCGCTATCCTGCGCACTCATCGGCTCTTTGCCGCCGAGGCGCAGCAGGAGCGATGCGGCTTCTTCGGCTCGTGCCGCAGCAGTCAACATGGCGCGGTCATCAGATTTCAGCAGCTTGAGCCAGTGGCTGATGTAGCTCGCATGACTATCAAGATGACTTACCGGCAATCCAAGCTCTGCGCCCAATATGGCGCTTGAAAGTTCGGCTACCAGTTCTTCTGCGGCATAGGCAGCGCTGCCAAAGCGGTTTTTAAGATCGCGATCAAGGCGCGATTTGTGCCCGGTCCAGTGCGACTTATGCCGATATCGGCATAATGGCCATAATGCCGTAACCGGGATTATGCCGCATAGCCTCCACTGGGGGTTTAATTTCCGGGCTTTGACCATGCGGCGGTTCGGCATAATCAGAGTCCTTCGAGGAACGCGAGGAGGCCATCATCGGGCCGGTATCGGCCTGTCGGCACCTGCGGAGCAGCGACCCGAGCGAGTGCCTTTTCCTTCATTCGCATATCGGCGTGGATGTATATCTGGGTGGTTGCGACCGACTCATGTCCGAGCCAGAGAGCGATCACCGCTTGATCGACGCCATGATGCAGGAGGTCCATCGCGGTGCTGTGGCGCAGCGTATGCGGTGTGACACGCTTGGTCCCGATGCTCGGGCACGCGCGCGATGCCGTGAGGCAGTGCTTGCGGACCAGATGTTCAAGTGCATCACGGCTCAGCCGCTCACCCCGGATCGACGGGAACAGCGGGCTGTTATCGTCACAGCGCTCGCTCATCCATGCCGCCAGCAGCTTGGCGGTGTCGCGGCGCAGCGGTGTGCATCGC
>NZ_JBALUN010000008.1:0-116109 GCF_036963805.1 Parasphingorhabdus sp.
ATATCAACCAACCCGATGGAACCAAATACTCGCCTATTTTAAACTGGCATCAGTCTCAAATTATCTGACGACGGACAGTTTCAGACGTTACTGCGCCGCCACAGTTTGATCGTGGATTTCGTGCAATTTTTCCTTGTTGTATTCTGCGGTCTTTTTTTAACATTCCAAGCATCGCTTTGTCGCCACGTTAGAAAGGCTCGTTGTAACGCGGCAACCGCACAAACGGCAAATATGCCCACAAATCCCCCCGCAATCATATCGCTCAGATAATGCGTGCCCTCAATCGGCGTTGAAAGGAGCATCGCTCCATTCATTAGTATCAACGGCCAGCGTAAATATTTGGACTGCCAAGCAATGGCAATAAAAATAACAGCCGCAGCGGTATGGAAACTGGGCGCGCAAACCAGACCCTGCAAAGTGCCTAGATCTACCTGACTCATGATCCTTCCTTGCAAGAGCGGCAGCAATTCTGCCTGATAAAGTGCGCTGGTAGGCATGTATGTGACCGGGCCTTTCCAAAGATAGGCCAGCGGACCGACGGCTGGAAAGGCAAGAAACAGTGCCAGCGTACATCAATAAGGCTCAGTCGTTGGGTAGGCTGGTGCGCTCGCTAGCAGTAGCGCACTTGTTATTGCTGAGAAACTCATATTTTCGCGCTCTTTTCCGTTGGACTATTTTACTTGAAAAGGCTGACTATTCAGCAGTGTCGCTGACCGCATCTCCGGCTGACTCGATGTCCTCACCGACACCGCGCACGGTGTTGCAGGCGGAAAGCACAAGGACGGAAATTGCCATCACGGCTAGGAGGGATTTCCTAAACATGTCAGGTACCTTTGATTGGATTGTTAGAAGGAGGTGTTTTTTGTTGTGGGCCGGAAAAAACCTTCCAGTTCATCAACAAGATCAAGTTCGGTCACGGCAGCTTTTGCCGCCATTTCCTCGTTTTTGACGGAAAGATACTCGTCGAGCGAAGTTAGTGAATCGGCAAAGCGTTTATTTAATCCCGGGTCCGTCACCCTGCCCTTGATCTCATCCCATTGCTGATGGGCGAATTTCGTTGCTTCTTGGGCATCAGACCAGCGCTTTGGATCAGATTTAAGATCAGCCTGAATACGAAATCCGGCGTAATCCAGTAAACTGACCGCAACCGGTATCTTGGCATCAGGGGGAAATGCGCTGACAATCAACTTATAGCCTTCAACAGCAGCCAATGCGATATCGGATGGTTTTCCGGCGTCGATTGCTGTTTTAACATCCTTTAAACGGCCATCGAGGGATTTGATGGCTTCGGGATCAAGTTGACCGGCGATACCGGTTGCGGATTCTTGAGCTTTGGTGAAAAGCAAAGCCAGTTCGTCTGGCTTGGCGATAAATGCTTTTTCGGTCAGGGCTTCGAAATTTTCAGCTGCTGCTGCTAATCCAATGGGCGAGATCGCCGTTTCATTTTGCGGGACGACAACCGTTTGGTCGCCGCCATCCGTTCCTGCTTTGGGTGATTGAGATGAACCGCATCCCGACAAAACAGCGACCGCCAAAAGCGGCAATCCAATTTGGCTAATTCGGAGGGTTTTGAAACGCCAATTGCTCATGATTTGGTTCCCATAATCACCGACTCCATATTGGGGCGGCTGCTATCGAAACTGTTTAGGTGAACCAACATTGCACTGCTATTTCGGCAAGTATACAAAACCCCAATATGTGTGGGTGTTAAAAGACTTCTGCCCATCCAATCCAAAACCGAGTGGCATAAGCAATTGCGCTAGGTGCAGTAAATCAGGTTATTTCTAATTTCAATCCAGAACCGTATCTTCGACCACGGGCAGTTTGACCAGCAAAGCCCACAGGCAAGCCCAAGAAATTCCGAACATCCAACCCGCCAGAACATCGCTCGGCCAATGGACCCCCAGCGCAACACGGGAGACGCCGACTGCCAGCGTCAACATCACAGCTACACAAAGCACAAAAATCCGAGTCTTCAGATTGGGTTCGACACGCATGAAAAGAACGGCAATCGTGAGATATACGATAGCCGAATTGGCTGTATGGCCGCTGGGAAAGCTCGCGCTATGTTCGATCACCATATGGTCAACCAGCGTCGGTCGGCGCCGCTGAAAGAATCCCTTGAGCAGTGTTACCATTAGGCTACCGCTGAGCGTGGCCCCCAGAATCACAAGCGCCATTCGGTGCGCGCCTTTCATATATACAAATGTTACGGACCCGGCGATCATAAGGATAATAACCGTGGTCCCCCCGAGCGTTGTAAAATCGAGCATTGTTTGGCGTAGCCATGTTGGTCCGGCCATTGTTCGCAAATCAGCGGATTGCCTGAATGCCAATAGGATGGTTTGATCAATATTGGCTAACTCGCCTTCAGCGATTTCTGACCAAAGCCATAGAAATAAAAGCGCGGTAAGCGATACACTCCCAAACAGGAGGATCAGCCGGAGCGGTAACTTCCGTTCCGAACGAAACTGGCTGGACAAACGATCAATGAAAGAATTCATGTGACTGCACTTTCCGACATGAGGCTCACTTCTGCATGGCCCGCAGCAAATCGAGCATTTCTTTGTGTTGGCTCAGAAGTTCTAGATGCTGTTCAGTTCGCATGACATCCAGCTTTTCCTGTAATCCCAAAATCTCGATTTCAGAACGCAGATTCACTTCATAATCATGGGTTGCAGCGATCCGGTCTTTTTGTGCCTGCCTGTTCTGGCTCATCATGATGATGGGCGCTTGGATCGCTGCTAGCATCGACAGCACAAGGTTCAGGAAAATAAATGGATAGGGATCAAATGCGGAGTTTGATCTGGCAAGAACAACAGAGTTCATTCCAACCCATGCCAAAAGGAAAATAAAAAAACCGAATATGAACGGCCATGAACCGCCGATACTGGCTACTTTATCCGCCGCACCATCCCAAAAACCTTCTTGTTTTTCAGCAAGTTCACCTGCGTCAACACTAATCGGTTTTCGCTCTGAAATTCCATCAATAACACGCCGCTCTTCTTTCTCTAACGTACGGGAATCGGCGCCCAATATTCGATGCGCTAATGCTAACGTAATCCTTGCTGGTGACATTCCAAATCCTCCGATTTCAAAAAACAAATTTCATCTCATGGGGTAGCGCGGGCTTTCCCTTCGCGGTGAGCCGCTTGCCATATTTCGAGTGCCGCCCCGGCATTTATCAACGCGATAGCAAGTCCAACGATCAGATCCGGCCACGGCGACAACCAAAAAAGCGTAGTGATTCCAGCAGCGATGATTGCGGCATTGGCGAACACATCATTTCGTGCTGATAGAAAAGCTGCCTTGCTCAAACTGCCACGACCATGATGGTGAGCGGACAAACGAACGGCGCAAACCAGATTGACCAGCAAAGCGCCTGCGCCAGTGATCGTGAGCGGAATAGCCGAAGGCGGGACGAAACTGTTGAACTTTAGCCAAGCAGTCCAAAGCGCCGCCAGAGAAGGTACGAGAATGATTGCACCGAGCAGAAATCCCAATCGCGAACGCGCCTTGAGCGACCAGCCGATGGCTAGCAATATAAGCAGGTTAACTGATGCATCTTCCAGAAAGTCGATACTATCCGCAAACAGTGATACCGATCCGATATTGACGGCGACGATGAATTCAACGACGAAGTAAGCGAGATTGGCTATCGCCACGAATTTGACCACCGATCGAAAAGCATCTGAGTCGACATTGGGCGCGTTGGCATTATCAGTTTCGCTCATGCTTTACTCTGCTTACCTGCGCTCCTGTTTCGTTTTTCAAACACAATCAAACAGGCTGGCAGGAAGAGCAGCACCAAAGGTACAGCGGCGATCAGCCCGAATATAATGGCCGTCGCGAGTGGCTGCTGTAAACCAGCCCCCCGGCTTAGACCCAGCGCCAGCGGGCTCAGCGTCAGGATGGCGATCAGGGCGGACATAAGGATCGGCCGCAAGCGTTTCTTACCTGCTTCATGGAGCAATTTCGCTGACACAGTCTGACTCTTGTCGATTTCCGCGAGGAAGAAGATGATCAGTTCGGCAACCATACCGACCACCATTGTTAGTCCAAGGAGGGCCGAAATATTGAGTTCTATACCGGTTATCCATAAGCCCATGATGACCGCCGATGCTGTGAGCAAGATAGTTGCCATCGCCGAAGCGGTCCAACCGGCGCGTTCGAATAAAACCGTTAAAAGCAATGTGCTAAGTAGCATTGCTGCTGCGAACACCATTGCAAGGTCAGCGAAACTTTTTTGTTGCTCGGCATACAATCCACCATAGTCGGTGCGGATTGACGCAGGAAGTTTGAGGCCTGCAACTGTGGTTTTGATTTCGGTCATGGCTGATCCAAGATCACGGCCATCCAGTCGCCCCGTCACGGCAATAAACGGTGCCAAGTCTTCTCGGGTCAACTGGCTCTGCCCTGCATCTATCGAGACTGCCGCGACATTTGCTAAGCGAATTGCGCTTCCATCTGGCGCAACTAGCGGCAGGTTTTCGATTTGATCTATCGTGGTGCGAATATCTTCCGGCGTGCGAACGCGGACGTCAATGAGTTGCGCCCCGATGCGCACCTGCGTTGCCGCTGTGCCGCCTATTGCAGCTTCGAGCTGACTTGCGATATTGTCCGGATCAAGCCCGAATTGGGCCGCTGCACCCGGATCAACTACGATACCAATGGCGTCACCTGCGACGCGTAATCCATCAACAACTTCAACCACGCCCTGCACTTTCCCGATGGCATCGGCGACAGTTTTTGCGGCTTTGCGCAAAGCTTGCGGGTCATCGCTGAACAGCTTTACCTCAATGGGTTGCGGAACCGCAGTTAAATCGCCGATCAAATCTCCCATCAGCTGGATAAACTCTATTTCTAATCCAGGAACCTCGGCTTTAATCTTGTCCCGTATTTCACCCATTACAGCGTCTATGTTTCGACGCGAACCACCTTTTAACCGGACAAAATAGTCGCCCTGATCGGCCTCTGTAAGGCCGCCGCCCAATTGCAATCCCGTGCGCCGAGAATAGCTTTCGACTTCCGGAGTTGAAGTGATGATGTTTTCCACGCGTTTGAGCAGTGCATCAGTATCTTCGAGCGCCGCACCAGACTGCGCCTTATAATCGAGAACAAAGCCACCTTCATCCATTTTTGGCATGAAACCGGAAGGGACATTAAGCCATGCCAGATAGCCGAGGGCGGCCATGATCAAGCCTGTGAGCACAACAAAGCTTCGGGCTCGGGCAAATAGTTTCTGACCAGCACGGTCATAGCCGGTCAACAATTTATCAAGAAGTTTGCCTGCTTTTTCCGCTGATTCCGCATCTTTCTCGCGCAGCCAATAAGCGGAAATCAAGGGAATGACGAAACGGGCGAAGAGAAGCGAAACTACAAGCGCGGCAACCATCGTAATAGCCAATGCCTTGAAAAATTCTCCGGTTACTCCGCTAATGAATGCTAATGGTAGAAATACGACAATAGTCGCGCTGGTCGATCCAAGGAGAGGAATGCCCATTTCCGCGGCCGCTTCCAGTAAGGCCTGCGGAGTTCGCGCGGCATTTTCCTGCATCCTACGCATCATATGTTCGAGCATGACCACCGCATCATCGACTACCAGGCCGACTGCCGCGGCCATCCCGCCAAGCGTCATCATGTTGAAACTCATGCCAAGCGCAAATAATATCAGGCAGGTGGCCGCTAGCACCGCTGGCAGCATCAGGCCGGTAATTACCATCAGCCGACCCGAGCGCAGGAACACGAACAGCACGACGCCCGCCAGCAGCGCGCCCAACAAAATCGCATCGCGGACCGCATTGGCCGCGCCAACCACCAGTTCGGATTGATCATAATAGGTCGAAACCTTCACCGAATTCGGCAGTTGCAACTCTTGAAGCCTTTTATCGACTGCTTGGACAATAGCCACCGTATTGCCTTTAAGAGCCTGTTTGACATTGATCAGAACGGCGCTTTTGCCATCGGCAGTGACACGGGTGAATGCCGGTGCGCTGGACGGTTCTATGGTGGCGATCTGCCCTAGTGTCACGACGCCAGCACCGGCACTTGCAGCCTTGACTGGGACTGCCTCAAGATCACTTATATTGGCAACCCTGTTTTCCAGAAGGGCGAGATATAATCTGTGCCGGTCTTCGATCTTGCCGAGCCCGCGTATATTATTGGCTTTGCCAAGTATCGTTACCACATCATTCAAGCTGATTCCGAGAGATGCCAATTTGCTGGGATCTATATTGACCGCGAATTCTTGCGGAGCGCTGCCAAGTATTTCCACGCCTGCAACGCCTTGGACCGATGTCAGGGCAGGCAATATCTTGAGTTCGGCAATATTTCGCAAGGCCACGGGGTCAAGATTGTCCGAAGTAATCGCATATCCGACGACAGGAAACAGTGTCGGATCAGACCTACGCACATTGAATTTGGAACCGGTTGGAAGATTGGGGAGCAATGTCGCCAGAGCTGCTTGTGTTGCCAAAGTGGCGTCGACCATATCGTCGCCCCAAGCGAAATTGAGCGCAACCTCTGCGCTTCCCCTGCTGGTGGTTGAGCGAATGCGCGTGACACCAGGAACGGCACGCAATGCCACTTCGATTTTACGGGTGATTTCGGCTTCCATCTGCGCGGCATCGCGATCTCCCGCATCGACCGACACGACCACGCGCGGGTAATCGATATTCGGAAACAGAGCGACTGGCAGCCATGTTGCTGCCGTGATACCGCCGATAGTCAGCAATATGACTGCCAGCCAGATTGACCGTGCGTGAGCGCTAATGATTTTGGTCACTTGGTGCGGACTTTCATGCCGTCTTCCAGCGCCGTTACACCGTCAACTGCGACCTGTTGTTTAGCGCTCAAACCTTTGGTGACGCTGACCTTATTGCCCATGCGCGGACCGACAGTTATATCGACCCGTTTGGCAGCGCCCTTTTCGATAACATAGACATAAGGCTGGCCGCCATCATCGAGCAACGCGGCGTAAGGAATGGTAAGTCCGCTTGCATTGCTGCTCAGCAGAATTTTGCCCGTCAGACTTTCACCTGCGCCAATTTCATTCTCGTTGGGGATGAGCACATAAATCGACGCCAGTTTTGTTTGCGGATCGACCACAGGATCGACCGATTGCACAGGCACGGCAAGCGGGTCTCCGCCTCCTGCTGCTGTAATTTCGACATAGCTTCCGGCTGGCACGCGGCGCGCCAGTGATGGATCAATACCGAACCTTGCGCGAACATCGCCGTCCTTTACGATGGTCACCACGGGCGTTGCGGCAGCGACTAACTGGCCAGGGACGGCTCCAATCATCTGGACAAAACCAACGTCGGGCGCGCGCAGTGTCAGCGCGCCGCTGCGGTCTGCGAGGCTTGCCCGAAGAGCATCTGCGGATTGTTTCGCGGCGCGGGCGGCTTCAACCTCAGCGTCGCTGACAAGCCCGTCCGCACGCAATCGCTGCATCCGCGCATATGCCAGATTTGTAGTCCGGGTGCCCGCGCTTGCCGTCGCCAGTTCATATTTCGAAGCCGGACTGGGCACCAGTCGGACTAACACCTGCCCTCTTTTAACATTGCTCCCAACCGGCGCATTTATCGATTGCACAATTGCTTCTATCGGCGAAGACAGAGTGTATTGCCCTACCGATCCATTTTCTGCCGCACCGTAGATGGTGATTGTCTCGTCAATAGAACCGGTTGCTACAGCCGCTGTTTTAACCAGTGCCGTCGGGTCTGGCGCAGCCGTATCGGTCGAACCGGAACATGCTCCAAGCGCTAGCATTCCCGCAAACGCAATTGCTATTGCAGGCTTCTTTCCCCAAAATATCATATTTCCACCCGAACCTATTCCCATCTCTAATTCCATGCTTCTTGCGGCCCGCCCACGAGCATCTCCAAGGCGATCATTTGTTCCGCGATCGCCTGTTCGATCTGGACCAGCAGAAAATGCTTGTCCCGCACCGATTGTTCAGCAGCTTCCGCTGTCGCAATTGCCAGATCGCCGCGCTCAGCTGCGCGCCGTGTAGAGAGTGCGAATTTCTCGATTTCCGGAAGCCCGTCCATAATAGCTGCGCGCTGCTGCCGCGCTATATCTATACCGCCAATAGCAGCGGCAATATCAGATCGGGTCTGGAATAGCCGCGAATCATATTCCGCCAGCAGTGCCTCTCGGGTCGCGCGCTCGATGGCAATACCGCCGCGATTGCGGTTCCAAAGCGGCAAAGTCAGCCCGACGGCCGGACCAAATAATGTTGAGCGCCCGGTATCGCGGGTGCCGGTGAGAGTTAAGTCAAAGGTAGGAAACTGGTCGAGCACCGCCTTGTGAACTGCTGCTTCTTGGGCATCATAACCGGCCAGCAAAGCGCGCAAATCTGTTCTGTATTTACTCGCAAACGCAAACAATTTCGCACTATCGACGGCCCTTTGTGGCAAAACCTGCGGTGCCAAAGCTAAATCATAATCCGGTGGCAACCCCAACAGGCGTCGCAACTCATATTCCGCTGCTGTCAGGCTCGTTTCGGTTGTTTGCCGGTTAGTAAACGCATCAATCGACGATAGCCGGGCAGATTGGACCTGATCGGCAGGAATATCGCCGCGACCAGAGGCCCTTAAATATCGAGAAAGGAGTGACCGCGCTGATGTCTCGCTGGCATTGGCAATTGCCAGAGCCTTGCGCAATTCTAAAACTCTGACAGCCTGCAATCGGGCGTTGCCCGAGATTTGCCATTCTGCCCAAGCAAGATCGAGCCGCACCTGCTGGTTTGACGCCTTTGCCTGTTCTCGCAATACGCTTCTTGTGCGCAGTGAGTTGAGGCTGAACCCCAGCGCGGAAAAAATATTCGCGGCAACTGGCGGTCCGCTCACGGGCTCGTCAATGCCCATGCTAAAGGAAGGATCAGGCAGCAAGCCCGCCGCAAAAACCTGTGCATCGCTCACACCCGCCCGCGCGCGCATGGCTTTCAGGTCGGGGTTGGACAACACCGCAATTATAGCGATTTGATTGGGATTGAGCGGAGCTGGAAGGTCAATCGAAACAGGCGTCAGATAGGGCCGGTCAATCTCCGTAGCTTGTTGCGATAAAACCGCTGCAACCGGTGCCTGCAATACCGCTGCCGAACCCGGATCGGAAATCGGCTTGGGCGTATAATGCGCGCAGGATGCCAGTGTCAGGCTGGCACAGGCTAGTATTAATTGACTTCGAAGAGTTGTTCTTACCATATGCTATGCCATCGCTTTTGAGATGATTTCGACATGGCTTTTGATACCATTTTCGACCGAATACGCTTGCGCTATCCTCGCGAGGTTATTGGGCCGCTGTTGATTCAGGCAGTCGTCGATCATTTCAGCGATTGCTCCAGGGCTAGACTTGTCGGCGACACGACAACATTTTGCCTGCCCGAGAATTTCTTTGGCTGCAAGAAAACAATCGGTCGTAATAACCGGGCAGTTCGCACCCAACGCTTCAAAGACCACAGCTGGCAACCCTTCGTAAATAGAAGTTAGAACAAACACATCTGCCTTATTATACCATGATGCGACATTATCAACGAAACCCATCAGATCCACGCGGTGTTCAACACCAAGTTCCCGGCAAAGTCTTTCGCATTGGTCTCGCTGTGGTCCGTCACCGAGTATCACCAACCGCGCGTCTTTGTCTTTGATCAGAGCAAAGGATTGTATGAGCAGGTCCAGCCGCTTTTGAGGCTCGAACCGGCCCACTCCCAATATAATCTTTGAGGTAGAATCCCTGATTTGTTCTGCCGGTTTCGCAATCATATCATTGGTCACATAGGGATTGATAACGGGCTGAAATTTCAATGCTGCGTCAGGAAAATGCTGAGATAACAAAACTGCTTCTGCATGACTTAATGGCAGAACCGCATCGGCAAATACAAAGGCGCGTCGGTAAAAATATTTGCGAATTGCGGCAAGCGTTCTGCCGTCAGCGCTGCGAATGATCGGATTGGTCGTTTTCAAAACCAATTTGGTATCAACACCGGATATTTTAACAGCTAGCGCGGTAATCCAATTCATATTGTTGCATGTGGAAACCACGCAATCTGGTTGTGCGCGCCTTATTGCTCGAACGAAACCCATCAGGTTCCGCGCAAGGTCGGCCGACCTGTTTGTCTGTCCGTCAGATAGAAATGTTAATTTTACCTCATCGTCAATGATCGGTTTTAACGCTTCAGAGCCTGGCCCCCCGTCACATGCAATGACATAGTGGACCGTGTAGCCAGCCTGAACGAAACCATTGACCAAAAAGCAAGCTACGCGGTCGATGCCGCCGAACCCCAGCGTATGTTGAGTAAAAAGGACAGTTTTCATTACAGGTTCGTTTTCAAACCAAAGCTTATTGTAACTTTCAAACCGGGCTGATTGTCCGATAAAGCTAGTTGCGCGCCATGGACATCTGAAATAGCCTTCACCAAACTGAGTCCTAGCCCATTACCTGATGTTGTGCGGCTCTCTTCCATTCTAGCAAAGCGGCGCAGCATTTCTTGTTGGCGCTCTTCTGGAATCCCGGGACCATTGTCAGAGACCACAAGGTCGATCTCTTCGAGGTTTTCGGTAATTTGCACAAGAATTTGCGAGCCTTCCGGTGCATGGCGCAAGCTATTGTCGAGTAGATTGGTTAGCATTTGACCGAGCAAATGCCGGTTGCCGGTAACTATGCAATCCGGTTCGATTTCGCATTGCATATCAAATCCAGCATCATGCGCAGCTGGCTGGTAGGCTTCGCAAATCTCCGCGACGATCCGGTCAAGACGCTGAGGCTTGAAGGTCGATTTTATGTGACCGCCCTCGATCTCTGAGATGCCGAGAAGCGCAGAAAACATGTCCAGCATTTCGTCCGCCTGCACGATGGCACCTTCAACGGCGCTGCGCTGTTCGGCAGGCTCCAGTTTTTCCGACAGGCTCGTTTCTAAATTTTGCCGCAAGCGGTTGAGCGGACTGCGCAGATCATGGGCAATATCTCCCGACACCTGACGCAGGTTTTCCATCAGGTCGCTGATACGATCAAGCATGGCATTAAGCGTCTGTGACAAACGATCAAACTCGCCGCGCGATCCATCGAGCGATATTCTCTGGTTCAGATCACCGCCGATAATCGCTGATGCCGTCTCGTTTATCCCACTAAGCCTTCGACGCAGCAACCGTGTCAAAACGACGCTTCCGCCGACACCTATTAAAAATATTGCTGCAAAGGCCATCAGAAATTGCTGCGTCAAGACTTCACCAATTTCTTCTATTGCTTCTTGATCGGCAATCACTACCAAACGGCCGCCATTACTAAGAGCGATTGTATAGGCACGCGCCTGATCAGTTCCTTCATCTTCATCGACAAAATTTATAATCGACCACCCGGTCTTGGGTGTTTTGGCTTGCATCTTGCCTGCAACGCGCGTCCCTTCGTTGTCGGTCAGAATATATCCCATCTGTGTAATTCCGCCTTGTTCCTCGTGTCGCACGATCTCATCGGACAAAGCTGTCATTCCGTCGGATTTATACACACTCAAAAGATCATTGGTTTCAGCCATGATACGGCTATCAAGCTGCTGCTGGAGCGCATCCCGGGCAGAGGAATAAACTGCAAAACCGAGAATGGCGGTCGCGATCATAAAGCAAACGGAATACAGCAAAGCCAGTTCGCGCATCGAACGCGGCTTGAAGATGCGCGGAAAATTACTCATCAGCGGCAATCATGTAACCGGCACCGCGAACCGTAATGATCGCGTCTTCTGCATGTCCCTCGTTCAGTTTGGAGCGAAGGCGACTGATATGGGTTTCGACGATGTTGGTTTTGGGGTCAAAGTGAAAGTTCCACACCCGCTCCAATAACATTGTGCGCGTTACCACCTTTCCGGAATTCCGAAGCAATTCTTCGAGCAGTGAAAATTCACGCGGTTGCAATTCAACCGGATTGCCACCTCGCAAAACCAACCGCTTTAGCCTGTCCAACTCTATTCCATTCGCTGACAAAGTGGATTCCGCCGCTTCGGGTTGGTGCCGGCGCACCAAAGCATTAAGTCGTGCGTGCAGTTCGGAGAACGCAAAGGGTTTTACCAGATAATCATCAGCGCCCGAATCAAGTCCGTCCACTCTGTCTTCGAGCCCTGCTCTTGCAGTCAGCATCAATATCGGAACCGTCTCGCCAGCGCCTCTTATTGCGCCAATTATTGCAATGCCGTCCATTCCCGGAAGCATCCGATCCAGAATGATAACGTCAAAATTTCCGTCGGTCGCATGAAAAAGCCCATCAGGGCCATTGTCTGACGCTGTGACAAGATGACCAGCCTGTTCCAGACCTTGAGCGATGTAATCACTCGTATTTTTGTCATCTTCAACTAACAGAATTTTCATGCGTTATTTCCCAATAGACGAGGTTGAACAGACAAAGTGCGCCATTGCAAGGGGGGAGAATTTGCAACAGCGCACAAAGTCAGGACCAGAAACTGATCCACAATGGAAAGACGCCTAGTTCTGGTTGGTTTCGGCTTCTTCCAAATCTTCGTCGTCTGTTTCTTCGCCTTCGTCCTCATCACCATCGTCGATTTTATTTTCGAGGACGGCACCAGTATTGGCGTCTACTTCGACTTCCCGAATGGCATCACCTTGCTGTATCTCAAACTCGTAGACCATTAGGCCATCTTCATTCTCGAGCTCCGACTCGAGCACTTCTCCCGGTGCGGCTACCAAAGCAATGCTGGCGGCCTCTTGTTCGCTAAGGGCAACGCTAGCGGCCTCCGTTTGTCCCGCGATAGCAGGAACAACAAAAGCGGTACCGACTCCTACGCCTGCAATTCCAATAACGGCCGTGGCGGCGATGATTTTTGATTTACGCGTCATACTATTATACTCCTCTAGTGGTGGCCCGGCTGGTGCGACCCGAAGGGTTTCCAACCGGACCTTGAGCTTGCCATTAGCTACAGTCAGATTACCTCCAAATTACCGTAAATATACAGTTTCCCAATGTTTGCTGTTCTTGATTGCGGGATGCAATTTCGCGCCATATCGAATGTGAAATCTTCCCAAACAGAAGGGCAATTTCGTGCAGGCGATCCAATGAATATACCGCTGTTCCTTCAAGCTTTTCTGCTATCGATCGTAGCAGTTCTGGCGACTAGTTTCTTGCATTATGAATCGGTTCACAGGCTTGATTTGCTTGCGCGTAGGCCGGGTAGCCGTCGTCATTATGTAATGCTGACGATCATTTGCGGAATCATTGCAATCCATCTCGCCGACATCTTTTTTTATTCACTTGTTTACCGTTTTGCCATTGGTACATTGGGCCTCGGCACTATTAGCAGCGCCACGATTTCCAGTCCGATGGAAATGTTTTACTTCGCCGCCGAAACCTATTCTTCCTTGGGGCAAGGGGATCTGCTTCCAACCGGTGCAATCCGGATCATATCAAGTATCAGTTCACTCAATGGCCTTTTGCTGCTCGCATGGTCCGGTTCGTTTCTTTACGCGCTAGCTCACCGTCCGCTGCCATCGGACGATTTCATATGACAGCCAACCATCCTATGCTGCTCACATCCATTCACGATGTCAGCCCGCGTTTTGAACGCGAGATAGACGCGCTGTTTGATCGACTTGCTCCCATTACCGGCACCAATCATCTGGCGATGCTGGTTGTTCCGGATTATTGGGGCGTTGCTCCCCTCCAGAAATCTCGATCATTTCAACGGAAGCTACGTGACTGGTCTGGACAGGGTGTGGAGATGTTTCTGCACGGGTGGCATCATCGGGCCGATTGTCTCCCGCACAGGCGTCTCGACTGGGTGCGTGGTAATTTCATGACAGCTGGCGAAGGCGAATTTCTGGCAATGGACCGGCTGAATGCGGTGCAAAAAATGCGCGATGGCCGCAAATTGATAGAGGATATAATAAGCAGTCCGGTTAGCGGTTTCATTGCCCCTGCATGGCTATATGGCGAGGGCGCGCTGGAGGCCATGCGCGACCTTCAATTTTCGATGGCGGAAGATCACTTGCGCGTCTGGAACCCCATTTCAGGCGAAACACTAGCTTCTGGCCCGGTTGTTACATGGGCAAGCCGCAGCGCCGTGCGCACGGCATCTTCGCTGGCTTTCGCGCGAATGGCTCCCGCGATCTTGTCCCACTTTCCGGTCGCCCGTGTCGCGGTCCATCCCGGGGACGTTTCCAAAAGCTCAATATTGACGAGCATCGATCATTGCATGGCCCGCCTGCTTGCGCAGGGCCGGACTCCAAGCCGCTATTCTGACCTTCTTACCGCAACCGAAAGGTTGGCGGCATGAAGATACTGGCATTTCTGCACAGCTTTGAGCCTGGTGGCGTCGAACGGGTAGCATTGCGGCTTGCTGAACATTGGCAGAAGAACGGCCTTGATGCTCCGGTTTTCATGGGCCGCCCTGATGGTGCTGGCCGAATTAAAGAAGCGAAGCGACTGCGTCTGATTTATCCCGTCAAGCCTCCCCTAAGCCCAGCCATGCTCGAGACTTTGTGGATGATTGCCACATTGCCGGGCGTGATCCGGCGCGAGCGACCTGACGTGCTGTTTTGCGCAGGCAATAGCTATTCGGTTGTTGCGGTGGCGATGAAATTGCTGCTCGGCTCCGATTGCCCGCCTATCGTCGCAAAGATCAGCAATGATCTTGAACGGCGCGATTTACCTCGTCCGGCGCGCTGGCTTTATCATCTCTGGCTTCGCATCCAGGCCCCATTCCTGGACCATATTGTGGCCATGGAAGAATCCATGAAGCCGGAAATCGCGAAGCGGTTAGGTGTATCTGATGACCAGATAGCCGTTATCCCGGACCCGGCCATCAGTAAAACCGACATTGAACAGCTTGCAGAATTTCGTAAGAACTTAGCCCATGAGAGGAATGGCCGCGCCTTTGTCGCGATTGGACGGCTGACCATCTGTGGACGCCCCAAAAAACGCAAGCGGTATTTGAGAGGTTTGACACGTAGTCGGATGCTGCCATCTGTCCGGCCTCTTGATGCAGTGATGATGACTGCGGGCCCGTATGGGAGTTCGCGGACCGGAACCACATCACCCTAAGCGTGCTGATGAAGCACGGTGGTTAGCTCTGGTTCTTCCGATCCCGTCTCGCCGACTGTTTTGCCATACCCTCCTTCGACCGCCTACGTCTTCTGACGACCTCTGGTTCGCAAACGGCTATGCCGCTGCGACCGGAGCCTTATAAACCTCTTCTCCTGTCAACAGCGCCCAGACAATGCGGGCGGTTTTGTTGGCGAGTGCGACTGTGACCAGCATACGCGGTTTGCGCGCCAGCATCTGTTCCAGCCACGATCCTTTGGGCGCACCGCGCTTGCTGGCTTGGAGCACAACGGCGCTGCTACCGATGATCAAAAGCCTTCGCAGCGTGCGTTCGCCCATCTTTGATATCGCGCCGAGCTTCTGCTTGCCCCCGGTTGAATGCTGCCTCGGCGTAAGCCCGACCCAGGCGGCAAAGTCGCGGCCCTTGGCAAAGGTTCCCGGCGGCGGTGCAAGCGCGGTAATCGCGGTCGCCGTTATCGGCCCTATTCCAGGGATGGTCATCAATCGGCGCGCAGTCTCATCTTCGCGGGCGCGCCGAGCGATCTCTTTATCGAGTATTGCGATCTGACGGTCCAGCGCCGCTATCTGGTCCAATAATATCATCAATATCGATCTTGCACCCTGAGGAATAGTTTGCGGGTCATCAAGCAGCGCGGATAGCTTCGATAAATGGGCCAGGCCTTTGGGTGCTATCCAGCCATATTCTGTCATATGACCGCGGATCGAGTTACTGATCTGGGTGCGTTGCCGGACCAGCAAATCCCGGCCACGAAATATCACCGCCGCTGCTTGCTGTTCTTCCGTCTTCACAGGCACAAAACGCATGCTAGGCCTCTGGGCTGCCTCACAGATCGCTTCAGCATCTGCAGCATCATTCTTCTGGCGCTTCACAAACGGCTTTACATAGGCAGGTGCGATCAATTGAACGTTATGGCCCAACTTCACCAACTCGCGTGCCCAGTGATGAGCCCCGCCGCACGCCTCCAATACAACGCGGCAGCTTGGTAACTCTGCAAAAAACGGCAGGAGTTTGGTCCTGCTGACCTTCTTACGCAGCAGAGCACGACCCGACGCATCAGCGCCGTGCACCTGAAAAACTGACTTTGCGATATCTAACCCAATTATGCTAATTTGCGACATGAACGCCTCCTTCTAATGGTGTTTGACACCTCCACTATGGCACATCAATGCCGTCAGGGGGCGTCCACCCCATCACCCAAAAAAACCTACCACTTATGCTGCGTGCCTTTGCCCAAGGCTCGATTAGCAGCGATACGCTAACCCTAGTTGGTGACGGCCCGCTACGGAAGTCGCTGGAAGCGCAAGCGCGTGCGCTCGGGCTTTCGGACCGTGTTCACTTTACCGGTCATGTTACGGAGATAGGCCCGTGGCTTGCGAAAGCCGATTTTTACCTCATGTCTTCGCACTATGAAGGCGTTCCGGCGGTCATCGTGGAAGCACTGGCTGCCGGCCTGCCGATCATTACCACAGATTGTAGCAATGCGATTTCGGCCATGCTCGATGGCGGCAGGCTTGGCCGTATCATTACAAACGGCGACGAGCAGGAAATGGCGGGTGCAATCAAATTTGCCGCTCCTGATTTTCATTTGAAGGCGGAACGCATTGTTATGGCCCGGAAATTCACCCTCGAAAATTCTACTCGCCTCTACACCAACCTTTTTTCTGAGCTTGTGGACCGGTCATGTAGCGAACCGGACTTTCAGCAAATTAGGAGCTTGAAACCATGAGTAACGGCGAATCCGCTTACGGGCCATATATTCCTGTCATCCGCAGTGGCCACAGTTCGGGCGAAACTATTCCGCAAAATCTGGTTCAATTAAATACAAAAGGAGCCATCTGGACACAGTGGATTGGCCCTCTCGTTGCGCTCGGATTTCTGGCTGTCGTTTTTTACGAAGTCCGGCATCTCGATTTTGCCCAACTGGTGGCTAAAATACCGACTCTGCCCTCATTCTGGCTGCTTTTCTTTGCTTATTACTTCTCAGGGCCGATCTCTGAATGGTTTATATACCGCCGGCTCTGGAATATTCCGCCGTCAGGTTTTGTTGCATTGGTCCGCAAATTTATAAGCAACGAGATTTTGCTCGGCTATCTCGGAGAGGTCTATTTTTACGCTTGGGCAAGGCGCAGTACACAAATCGACGCATCGCCCTATGGCGCGATCAAGGATGTAACGATCCTTTCTGCGCTTGTCGGCAATGGCTTTACGCTGCTCATCTTGGCGGGGCTTTATCCGCTATTCAACACGCTGGAATTTGGCGGATTTGCCGATACAGCCTTCTATTCGGTTGGATTTGTGTTGCTGACCTCGTTCGTCATCATGTTGCTACGGAACCGGTTGTTTAGTCTGGTAGGCCCAGATTTGCTGTATATTTCATGGGTCCACAGCGCCCGCATAGTCTTTACGACAACGGCCAGCGCACTGATGTGGCATTTATTACTGCCCGAGGTTGATTTCCGATGGTGGCTTCTTTTGGCGGCGGGGCGGTTGCTCATTTCACGGCTCCCTCTTCTACCGAACAAGGACGTCATGTTCGCCGCGTTTGCCATCGCGATTATCGGACATGATAGTGCAATTGGCGGGCTCATCGCGCTCATCACCTCACTTCTGCTCATCACCCATCTGGTGATGGCTACAATTCTCGCAATTCCGGAAATCGCGCGCAACTCGCGCAAGGGGAAAATCATATGAAATATCTATACCTGATGGTGGCTGCTGCCACGCCGTTGCTGCTGGCCGCGCAAAATGTTCCATCTTCGCCAGATTTAGGAAAAGCGGAAGGTCGTTGCCGCGGCGGTGAGAGCGGTCCTGCGATCAAGGTGTCGGTCACGGGATTGAAAGACCGGAAAGGAAAACTGAAACTCGAAGTCTATCCATCAAATGACAATGATTTTCTGGAAGATGATAACAAGCTCATCAATGCCGGAAAGACATTTCGGCGTGTCGAAGTTTCAGTCCCGAACTCCGGGACGCCGCAATTATGTATCCGAGTGCCCTCCGCTGGCAGCTACTCGCTATCCTTACTCCATGACCGCGATTCCAATCGCAAATTTGGACTTTCGGTAGACGGGATTGGTTTCTCATCCAATCCGAAGCTGGGATGGTCTAAACCAAAAGCCGCCGCCACCCGAATAACAGCCGGGTCGGGCGTTACCAGAACCACAATCGTGATGAACTATCGCCGGGGCCTCACAAGTTTCCGTCCCTTGAAAAACTGAGCGAAGGATAAAGCAGATGAAGATTGTCGATGTTTGTGCATTTTATTCACCCCAAGGCGGCGGCGTCAAAACATATATCCGGCAGAAGCTCGCTATTGGACCTAGTCTAGGCCATGAAATCGTCATTATCGTTCCGGGCAGCGCGCATAGCGTGGAAGAATTTGGTCCATCAGCAAAGATCGTTACCATACCGGGCAAAAAATTTCCGCTCGATGGTCGCTATCATTATTTTGATGATGCCGATGAAGTGCATTCCGCTTTAACGCGGGAACGCCCCGATTACATCGAAGCCTCCTCACCCTGGAGTAGCGCTTCCATCGTTGCCGATTGGCCAGGGGCAGCGCCGCGCTCCCTCATCATGCACGCTGACCCGTTATCGGCTTATGCGTATCGCTGGTTCGGAAAAATTTTCGCGCGATCGACGATTGACCGGCAGTTTGATTGGTTCTGGCGGCATCTGCGGCGTTTGGATAGTCAGTACGATCATGTCATTTGCGCTGGCGACAGTCTTGGTGAAAGGTTACGAGCAGGCGGATTAAAACGTATAAGCACCGTGCCGATGGGAATCGAGCATAATGTTTTTTCTGCATCCCTGCGCCAAGACGAATTGCGCAAGGCAATGCTCGCGAGGTGCTCGCTTGGCCCTGATGCCACACTTCTGATTGCAGTGGGCCGCCATGCGGCCGAGAAAAGATGGCCGCTGGTGATAGGTGCAGTGACCGCAGCTGGTGCGCAGCGGGCCATCGGATTGATACAAATTGGCAGCGGCGGGGAGACATCCCGCCTTAAACGCGAAGCCCGCGCTAATCCGCACATCCAGTTCCTGAAAACAACCGATGACCGCAAGATGCTCGCGGCGATGCTGGCAAGTGCTGATGCGCTGATCCACGGTTGCGAAGCGGAAACATTTTGTATGGTTGCGGCCGAAGCACGAGCATGCGGTCTGCCGATCATCGCACCGAACCAAGGCGGCGCAGCGGATCAGGTAAAGGCCGGTGCTGGATTGACCTATGTATCCGGAGATTCCCTTTCAGCAACAAAAGCTATTATCTGCTTTGCTGATAATAGTGCGGAACTTGCAAGGCAGGCACGGGCGAAATCAGGCAACGTCCAGAGTATGGAAAACCACTTCCGCAATCTGTTTGGGCTCTACGAGGCCCGGTTGGAGAAATCCCGTGCTGCATGACAAGATTGAAAGTGCTGCACTCATATCGGTAGATCCAAGGGACCTGAAAATACCAGCCTTTCGCAGAGAAATTCCAACAAACGGATTGATCCACATACCGCGCGAAAATGATGAAACAGGCTGCAACTGTCTTGCCGGGTTTGTTCGAATGCTGATTTGGGCGTCGCGCAACAATGGCTATTGAAAATCGATTCAATGCTCAGTTGAGTGCAACGACGCGACATTGGGGGCCCAGTTCATTCGCTCTAGCAATGATGGCAATGTCTTCCTTGCTCCTTATGGGCATGTCGGAAAACAAAGTTGAGGGAGGCAATATTCAACAATCGAGCGAAGCGCAGCTCGAAGAATTCGGCTTTACCAAACAGCGGGAATTGATGGCCTCGAAAATAGATAAACAGGTCCGAAAATCAGGTTTTAGGAAAAAGCGTCGGCTGCGACCGATCATCGAAGCCATTGGCACTACTCGGCGACATCTTTTCGTTCCAGAAGATGTCAAGGCCAAGGCTTATGCAAATCACCCCTTGCCTATTGGCTATAATCAGACAATTTCCGACCCTTATATCGTTGCAATAATGACCTATGTGCTGGACCTAAAGTCAAGCGACAGGGTTCTCGAAATAGGCACCGGTTCAGGCTATCAGGCAGCTATTCTCAGTCCACTTGTCGACAAGGTATTCACGATTGAAATTGTCGCGCCATTGGCTGAACGGGCCAGCAATTTGCTCAACGCGCTAAAGCACCAAAATGTCGAGGTCCGTTCCGGAGACGGCTATCGAGGCTGGCCGGAGCAAGCTCCATTTGATGCTATAATCGTAACAGCGGGCGCATCGCATATTCCACCTGACTTGTTGGAACAGCTAAAGCCCGGCGGTAAAATGGTCATCCCTGTGGGAGAAAATTTTTGGGAGGAGGAATTGATTTTGCTCACCAAAAAAAAGAACGGAAAGATTGTGAAGAAATCACTTGGTCCCGTTTTTTTTGTCGATTTTACGGGGGAAATTAGGGAGCACTAAAGTGGAGAGTGAAACCGACCGTTAAGGTGCCAGTTCGCCAGAAATAATAGCATCCACATTACCGTTGAAATTGCTCTGGATAGAGTTTTGCTGTTCCCGATAATTGAAGGGCTGACGCCAGATCAGAAGAACGAGCGACAAGAGGCCTATGATCGCGACATGGCTACGATTGATTCTACAAATTGGGGGAAGCAACCCGCCAAATTACTGGAACAAGCACAAAGAATGGCGGATTCAGAGATTGATCGCAGAAAAACCGCGGAAACCAAGGCCTCTATCTATCTCGCCGTTCTAGCAACACTGGTACCACTGATAGTCACGATCCAAACTGGAATTTGGGAAAATAAAATCGGGCCCGCGCCAGCGGTCCTGCGCTTCTCTCTAATCTCAATTGCCATTATCTATTCAGCTGCAGCAGGTTGGTACGCTTTTTCCGTTCTTCGAGTATCCGGATTCCATACCATTGGTATCGGCGAGCTAGCGACATCTTGGTCCAAATCCGAGCCGCCGGGAGAATTGGCCAAAAGAACCCTGCACCGCATGCGGAAATCACAAGATGCCGTGAACAACAAAGTAACACGAATAAAAATGACCCATGAACACCTTCTCAGGGCATTTGGATTTTTTATAGCGCTGATGCTTATAGATCCCGCGACATACACCATCTTCGCAATTCAAGGTCAAGCGGTAGCAACCGCTCCCAAGACGCAAAACCTGCGCTGCGATTCAAAACATAACGTCATTGTTAATTTTGAAACGGACAGTCGGAATAAACGCCCCAAAAACTCAGAAGGTCGATCAAAAAAAGAATAGCACTTGTCTCATCTGGATAAAGTCTCGGGTGATTTTTCTGCAGCTATAATCCTTACCAACCAGTTCAACTGGGCTTTGATCATTGCTCTCAATATTGACCGTCAAGCCGATTGAATTTGGTCAGGATTCTGGTTAATCACAAAACATCAACGTCAAAACCGTGGCTATGAAATTTAGCCACTAATCTTTTAAATGATCAGGTTCATTCAATTATTTTTTGCGATTCTTTCGGGGAAATACGGAACCGAAAGCCGCTGAGGCGCTAGAAAATGACACAGCATTCCCCAGTAAGGAATTTCGATGAACCGAAGCGCATTGCCCGCTTTTCTCCCGGGATCGCTCTTTCCGCTATTGTCCTCGGCGTCGCCATTCCAGCGCATCACTTTTTACCAGAAGATCTCAGCCGGCTGACCATAGCAATGATCATTGGGATCATTTCAGGTGCCTACATTGGCTTCGGTGCCAAAGATGGGCGGCCTCATATCTTCGTCTTGGAACTCTGTGTGGCTGCCCTATTTGGTATCATGGCCGTGGCCGGTGTGCTGGGTTCACCTTATTGGTTTGCTGTTGCCCTGTTTGCCCATGGCCTTTGGGATATTGCCCATCACAATGGCCTGTTTGGTGCCGAAATCCCGCGTTGGTATATCCCGTTTTGCGCCGTTATAGACTGGATTGCAGCGCTCATTCTGGCAATTTTGTTCACTATCTAGTTGCAAGCATCGAGGCGATCAGGTCGTAGAGCCACGCTAGGCCAGGCAGCAGCAGGGCCAAAAGCAACACACCAAATTCTATCTTACGCCGCATTATCCATTGCACGCGCAGTCTTTCCCTTTGTGGCAGACCTTGTCGCGCGCGATACAACTGTCGCCGCAAGCTTTCCCCTTTCGGCAAGTCTTGCAACAACCCGCCACACCGATCTGTGCCAAAGCAGCGCCTGACCCGCAGGAATTAAATTCCGTGGGTCCGACGGCGCCAATCAACAATACTAGCGACATTGCGATAGATTTCATTCTGCTCCCCCAAACTCAGAGTGTCTCACAATCATGATACTCTGTCCAATTTGGGGAACGATGAACTTTGATAGTTCCGGCCATCTCCAACGTCACCTTGCTCATCAAGCGTTGGCTGCTAAAAAGGAGAAGAAAGAAAATTAACGTCTAATATTCCGGCGAAAACCCGCTTTAATAACATTGTTACGGCCTTACTATTGAGCGGTTGTCAAAATACGTCACCTGGATAGCCCTAACCAGTTAGGGGCATTTTTTGGTTATGGCGGCGGCTTCATTGATTGGAAGTCTTCTGGTTAGACGGCCAACTAAACCCACAGCAAAATGTAATTCATTAGGTGACATTGAGAATGTCGGGCAATATGGTCATCTAAGGACGATGAAAATGCGGGTTATCAAGGGACTTTCATGACGAACGCCAAGCAAATAGAAAAAATGCTGCGCAGCCATGCTGAGGGTGATGACGAACAATTTTTCTCGATTGCGTTACAAGTGGCGGCAGCGGAAGCTCGACAAGGCAGACGTGATACTGCCAATAGCCTTCGTGCGGCTGTTGACGCAGCAAGAGCAAAAGACGGCGTTAGACCCTCTATTCCGATCGCCTTTGCAAGTCCGCGCGGCGATTTGGAAGGTCTTTTGGATCTCAAACAACCATCTATCACGTTGGCAGACGTGATTTTGCCATCTGCATCATTGGACCGGTTGAACCATTTGATGTTGCAGCAGCGCAAGCGCGATCAACTTCGAGAACATGGAAAACTGCCAAGCAATAGATATTTATTTGTAGGACCACCCGGCTCGGGGAAAACTATGACCGCCGAGGCAGTGGCTGGTGAGCTGAAATTACCTCTCTTTGTGATCCGATTAGACACACTAATCACTCGGTTTATGGGCGAAACAGCTGCCAAGCTTAGGCTTGTATTTGACGAAATTTTACGTCGACGAGCGGTTTATCTATTCGATGAATTTGACGCTGTTGGAGGACATCGCGCAGCTTCAAATGACGTGGCCGAAATGCGCCGAGTTCTGAATAGCTTTCTTCAATTCATGGAAGAAAAAACGGCGACAGATAGCGCAATCATTGCGGCCACAAATCACCCAGAACTTCTCGACAAAGCGCTGCTTCGCCGTTTTGATGAAGTATTGGAGTTTTCTCTTCCAACTCCGGATCAAATTCGGGCGGTAATAAAATATAATCTTCGGCCGATAAAATACCCTCGGATCAAATGGAAGGCTGTAGAAAAAGCGGCTGAAGGCCTGAGCCAAGCGGAAATTGTGAGGGCGGCAAGTGAAGCCGTAAAGACCGCAATACTGGCGCAACGCTCTTCGATCACAACTCAAGATCTGACCGAAAAATTGGAAGATCGGCAATCAATGCGATCCGCGTTTACGACGGCTTCATAATTCGTGGCTGACCATGACCTGCCTCACATTGATATCTCCGCATTGGTTTGGCGAGGTGATTATAAATCACTGGGTAATAATGGCCGTGTAAACCCTCTCCAGCGGATCCGTGCCGATCATGGAAGGCGGATGGCGGAAGAGCTGCGAACAGCCTTCAACCAAGCTGATCAGACACAATCTGCATTGGTTGAAGAAATCCCTGACCTGGAGGGTTCCGGGGGTATATATCTTGAGGTCGAATTGAACCGGTTAACGGGCGCAGAGATAATTGAACGAAAAACGGAAAATACAAGACAAAGTGCTGAAAAGGTTTTGGACGACGGCACACGGACCATTGCTCTTTTCGTTCCCGATGATGCGCGCGATGTACTTGAGAATATTATATCCGATTATACCGAAGGCGAGATTACCTCGAGAAGAGGCACCCCGCCTTTAGCCGGTCGTGTTGAACCCATTGAGCATATTCGCGAGGCACGGCTGAGGACTTTTTGGCGCGATGATCAAGACGCACTACCCACCGAACCGCAGGAACAAATTTGGTGGGCGCTTTGGTGTTTTCCTGACAGTTTGGAAAAGGTTGTCGCCACTGCAGGCACGCTCGGTCTCCAGCTAGGTACAAACGACACGTTTTTGCACTTTCCCGAAATAATTGTCGTCCCCGCTTATGGCCGAGTGAGCTCGATTGAACTTCTGCTATTTGCGACTGGCGGTATTGCTGAACTGCGCAGAGCAACCGACAATCCTTTGGTGTTCACACAAGACCTAAAGGACGATATCCCGGCGTTTATAGATGACTTAGCTGAAAGAGTTACATGGCCCCAAGCCGATGCTCCTGCTGTTTGTCTGCTTGATACCGGTGTGAACAGGGCCCATCCTTTGATTGAACCGGCCCTTTCAATCGATGATTTAATGTCGGTAAACGAGGCATGGGGCGGCGACGATCATGATGGCGGTCCCGGGCATGGAACCGGAATGGCTGGACTATCCCTACACGGCGACTTGGTTGCGCCGCTCGCTGATCAATCTAATCATATTCTCGCCCACAGAGTGGAATCGGTAAAAATATTACCGCCAAATGGGTTTCCTCCAAATGAGCCTCATTCTTACGGGCCAATTACATTGAGCGCTATTGCCAAAGCCGAGATACAAAACCCATTGAGAGACCGTGTTTTCTGTATGGCGGTGACTAATGAAAACCGTTCCGGTGCTGAAAATAGCGCGTGGAGTGCATCAATTGATCAAGCTGCAGCGGGAGCGGAGCTGCAAGATCCCGATAACCTGTCACCCAAACGGTTGATTGTCGTTGCTGCTGGCAACATTCCCGACAATAGCAACGCGGCGGCCATATCTGATCATGACGCGTTCCCGATGCAAGATCCTTCGCAGGCTTGGAACGCTCTTGCGATTGGCGGTTTTACACAAAAAACCGCTATTGCTGAGCAGGGTTACGAAGATTGGACTCCGTCTGCTGCCGTAGGAGAGGCAAGTCCATATAGCCGCAACTCGATATTGTGGAATTCCAGTAAGTCAGCTTTCAAACCCGATCTGGTGTTTGAAACTGGCAATCGCGCAATTAGCCCATCGGGCCAGGAAGCGGTTGCGGGATTGGATTCAATATCACTTCTTACAACGTCTAAAGAGGTGGATACTAACCCACTGACGGGTTTTTGGGCGACAAGCGCGGCGACCGCACAAGCAGCGAGAATGGCGGCGCAAATTAGTGCCGATCATCCAGATTATTGGCCAGAGACCGTTCGCGCGTTGATGGTTCACAGCGCCCGCTGGACCCCGCCGATGCTTGAAGCCATTGATTTAGGTGCAAGCAGGCGGGACAAGGCAGATAGCATACGGAGATTTGGATACGGCGTGCCCAATATAGTTCGCGCATCCGCATCAGCTGCAGATGATCTTGCCTTGGTAGCGCAAAATACGATCCAGCCATTTAGAAAAGATAAGGGTATCAGATTTAACGAGGCGCACATTTACGAGCTCCCATGGCCGCGAGAAGTTTTGGAAGAGCTGGGTAATACGGCGGTTAAGCTCAAAGTTACTTTGTCCTATTTCATCGAACCAAATCCCAGTTTTGCTAGTGTGATTGACCCTGCCCGTTATCAATCATTCGGCCTCCGGTTTGACCTAAAGCGATCGCGTGAATCTTCGGCGGACTTCCATCGCAGAAACAATGCAGCGACGCAGGTTCCTGTCGGTGCAGCCGCGAGCACACCCGATAGCGGATGGCTTTTTGGAAAACAGCAAATATCCGCCGGATCGCTTCATTCCGATATATGGGAAGGGGTTGCCGTGGAATTGGCTGCGCGAAACCAAATATACATACGTCCAATTAATGGATGGTGGCGAGAGAGAAAAGGATTGAAGCGGTTTGACGATAAGGCCCGCTATGCCTTGATTGTGAGCCTTGAAACACCGGACGTGGAGATTGACCTCTACACACCGATTGAAGCAATGGTTTCAACATTAATTCCGGTCGGCGTGGAGATCGGATAGCTCAACAATCAGAGCTATTTATGATTTTTCATTTTAGCTTCTTTCCATTTTTGTACCTTATCAAGCCGCCCTGTTACATACTCAACCAATACCTCAATTGCTTCGAACAGGTTCTCTCGTGAAATTTCCACAACAGGTTCACCGATTATAGATTTGCCATTCTTTAGATATTCAAGTTCCTGCTTGTTTGCGAAAAATGGTAGCGGATGTTTTTTGGTTGTACTCGTGTCATGTTGGAGCAAGAAAGACGAGAGGTTTCCGCCATGCTTATATCAAACGCGGTACGCCTCAACTCAATGGCAAAGTTGAACGATCACATCGATCTGACCAACAAGAGTTTTACCAGCTGCCAAGCTACAAAGGTGACGTCGATCTGGTGGCAAAACTCGATGAATGGGAGCGCTTCTACAACTTCCACAGACCGCATGGCGCCTTCAAAGGAAATACACCTTACGAAGCGCTCAGAGATAAGCTATAATCACTGCCAGCGAATGTCTCGCCAGTCACCCTATGTTACATTGCGGGGTGCCGAGCTTGATTTAGGCATAGCGGATTGCGAGATTTTCGACATAGCCATTCCCTTGGTCTGAAACTCGTGACCGTTATCCGTTCTGATTTCATGAATGCGGATCTTTGGAATGCTCATAACTCGATCCAATCTCCGGTTTTCGGAGAACAGGAAACAACTCGCATTGTCATCTTATGCTCCGAAGCAAATGCCTCTGCTTCATCTCGATCTTGCCCCATGAAACGGACATTATCTTTCTCATCGATCGCGGCAAAAGCCCGATAACGACGCGAAGCAAATGGATCGATTGATCGGAAGGTTCGCTCACTCACATTCCAACCAGCAAAATGTGTGGCAGTAGAATCGGCCTCACCCAACCATCCTCGCGAGATTACGCCAATCACATTGCCAGCGGCGTTCAAAACGGGACCGCCGCTCATTCCGCTAGGCCATTCTGCGGCTACGCGAAAACGGGGCCAAGGCATTGTGGACGCCGGATCAGCCGGAATAACTTCCACTACTTCTCCGGCGCATTCATACAGATACTGCGAAAACGGTCTGTCGTCGCCAGCACCGTCCTTCGCAACGTCTAACCCCGGAAACCCGAATCCTGTGACGATATCGCCTGTCACGGGTGGTTCATCGCGAAGCGCCATTGGCAAACAGGGCATCGGTGAGCGCTCGTGAGATCTGGATATAGTGAGGCAAGCTAGCTCTGTCAGGTTTCTTATTATCGAAGCCTCATGGATTAGCGCCGGTGTTTGATGGCCGCATTCAGCATAGAATCCCGATAATGGACGCCAAGCCTCCTTTGGAAGTGGAGCTCGACCAAGAGCTATTCCCTCAAGCTCTAAAGCCGCCATCCGAACATTATCTTTTAATTGCAGTTGACCATTTTTTGATAAGCTGAGCATATCTTCAATGACATGAAACGCGGTTGCGCAATTGCCCCAGGGGTCAATCCTAAATGTAGTGCCCAAGCCGAACGGGCGACCATCGGGCGCCTCAGGATCAAACTTGAAAATAGGTAAAATCATGGCCCTTTGGCGGGGATCTTGGTTGAGGATCATTCTCTTTTCAATTCGTCGTTTCGCGCCGGCCTCCGAATGAGATCAAAATATCGCTCTCAAAAAGACTTCCAAGCGGAAAGCGATACTACAAACGATCCTTTACATGGTGGAGCATATCCATTGATCCGTGCAATATAGCTAAAATGATGGAGCGATCATCGGGCATAAAGAAGATATAATGCTCTTGGCAGCGCATAACCTCCACTCCCAAGGGCAACTCTTCTATTGTTTTTGAACGGGCTCCGCCGACCCCAATTTTCTCGCAACACTCTACTAAGTTGTCAAAATAGGAATCGGCTTTTTTGATTCCCCAGCGATCAAAACTGTATCGCCACATTTCGGCTAAATCCTCTTCGACCGCTAATGTAAGATCGACATTTTGGCCCTTGAAACTCAAAGGCCGGCACGCTTCTTTGCTTTGTCTCGGATCTCATCAAATGAAAGAGTCGAGAAATCCCCAGAGGCGGCCTGGTCCATCCTCGTTTCCAAAAACGCACAAAGTTTCGCGAACGTTTCTTGTGTGTCAGCTTTAGAGGAAATTTCTGGAAGAGTGCGATCAAGTACATAATCCTTGATGCTAAGACCGCTCAGAGCTGCAACAGCCTTCAGTTTTCGATGTTCGTCGTCGGTTATTTCGATGGAAAGTCTTGCCATTTTTCTCGGGTATCACAAGAATTGTAACAAAACAACATTTATACAAAAACATCAAGATTGTTATTTTAGAACGTAACATTGCCCGTCGTCAAGCAATCCAACCTTGTAGCCTGTTTGCGTCTTTTGGTCATCTGGATTCAGTTCACAAAGTGTGTCCGCTTTCACATTATGTTTCGGCTTTAACGGTTGAAACGGTAGGCCACGCCTATCCTCTTCTTTGCAGTCGAGCGGCGGCGTAGCAAAGCGTTTACAAATTTGCTCGCTGCCTTATTGTCGCCAAAAGATCGTCTTCTCCCCTGCCCCTTGGTGCCTCTGCGGCCCCAATGATAATCAACCACTACCGCGCCGAAAAGGTCAATCGCTGCATATATCTCATATTCGCGCTCTATGTTCCGACTGATATCTATTGCAGCGAGACACATATGTCTGTCAATTGATGCACTATGATGTTGGCTCATTGTGAAGGATTACACCGATGGATACCGGCTGTTCCAACGAATATTTCGAATCAATAATCTGGTGGTGATTCAGTCAATCGATAATTGGGCCTGCGCTGAAAAGATAACCACTAGCATCAAAACGGCGCTGTTTAGCGTTTCCTCTTGGGAGTAAACCGACCAGATTACAGCTGGTTGGTTATTTGATTTTCTGGGTCATCCCCCATCTGCCTAGTTAAAGATTGCGGAGGTATCGATCATTTTCTGATAAGTACCCAAAAGCAAATACCAATGATAAAATTAGTTACTGTATCGCTAACTCGCTGTGTCGGTCCGACCAGTCGTGGACAGATCAACCCGCATGAGAGGTACAGTTGCTAGATAACTGGATTGAGGATAAAGAGTCACATCACTCCAGAATCGGCAAAATAAGCGCAGCAATTACTACCGCCGCGATCATGATCGCCTCCATCTTTAAAAGGTGCTTTTTCAATTTTCCGGTATCATGCGAGCACGGACTGTTCCAGCTTTCCCTCATGATTTATATCGAATTCGGCGCTGCTGCAATCGGCTCGCCCAATGACCGTGCTTCTTTCCCCATGAACGCTATGGTCAGAATATTTTTCTGAGTGCTGCGCAAAATCAAACGTCGCTGCAGGATTATAAGACGGTTTTTTCAGCAACAGTTCGAAGATGCATATCGCCTCGAACTTTCCTATGTGCTTCGCTATATGCTCGATCATATATGGCAAGGGCATCGCGCCAGAAATCTGCCATCTCTGTAGCACCAAAGGAATCCAAAGCATGAATATGAGCTGTAATGAAGTCCGGTGTACCTAGCCCATGCCGCTCAATAAAGCCCAGCATGTTGCGGACAAAGGCGGCTTCCTCCTCCGGGTCCATTGTAGGTTTCTCAAATGAATTGTCACCCGTCTTGTTAGTCACGCTTCTTCCAGTCTCTCCTGACCAACCGGAATGATAAGCGGCGCTTAGTTCCGTGGTTTTGTGTTCATTCTCATTATTTTATTAAAACGCGATGAATCTTTCCATCGGAGTTGCTGACCTCTCTATTGAATCGGCCAGAAATCTTCATTCCCATAACCGGCAAGAATTTGCTACTGATTTGGGTAACAAGATGTAAAAAAATGTCTCGCCGTCAGGATGCTGCCGCAATCTTGCTCAGTTTGAACTACCCTCGTAGGCCATGAAGATCATTTGCGCTTGCCGAAAAGACATCGGCTTCTCGGCTTTGCCTAGCGAAATCGGCGCACCTGACCAGCTTCTTAGAATCTTACGCACATAGTCCTGCGTTTCGGCAATGCGGGGAACCTTCCAGCGGCGCTCGACCCGGCCTGGGCCTGCGTTGTAAGCAGCCAAAGCCAGATCATAACGGCCAAAGCGATCAACCTGCTGTTTCAAATAGCGCGCGCCGCCCCGTAAATTATCAATAGGAGAATGGGGATTAACCCCCAAATCTTTTGCAGTACCAGGCATGAGCTGCGCGAGACCTATGGCCCCAGCGTGCGACCGAGCCCCTGCGTGATATCTGCTCTCTTGCATAATCACAGCATCGAACAGCCCCACCGGCAGACCAGCCTCACAGGCAATCTTGTGAACAAGAGGGTAAAGCTCGCGTCGCCGCTTTTCAGCTACTTTACTAAATCCTACACTGGGTTGATAAACAGGCACCGCGCAATCTGCAGAGCTGGGACGGGCCACGGCAGGCACATAAGGGTTGGAAGAAACTGCATGAATTACAAATGGATTACCCATTGATGCTGCTTTGCTCGAATTGACTTGCGAGAACGATTGCGTCAGAGGAACAGAGGCCGTGTCTGCCGAAGCACCGGTGAACTGTCGGGCCATCATGCGCGTTAGTGCATCAACGTCAATCGACCCCTCAGAATAGTCAGAAGAGATTGATTCAGCTGGCGATGGGTAGCTTGGCGCAGAAACGAAATCAAGTAATACCACGGTCCTTTTCGGCTTTGCCAACGCGCTACTGGACGCCAACAGCGATACGGCAGCTAGTCCTATAAGAATTTTGTTCTGTGCCATCTGGCGTTCCTTCCGTTTTGAAAAATTATCATATGCCGAGAACCGGCTTGAGAGCAGCTGCAACCGATGCTCGGGTTGGGCGCATCTTGGCGGTCAGGCGTATTGTAGGATAACCACCAGCAGCAGTTATTTTATCCCGCTCCCGATCCTTTGCTTCGTTGTGTGTACGATCGTCCAACTCGACGAGAACGATAATCTTCCCGCTAGCCCTGTCCTGAAGAACAAAATCGACAACCTTCTGACCGTACCGACGGTGTGTCCAGAGTCTCTCTTTTGAGGAAAGCCCTTTGGCCGGAGCTATCAATGCGCTCATTGCAACTTGGCAATGCACACGAACCTTTGGAAAAAGCTCTTCGATATAAAGGAGCGTCTGCGCCTCAACGCGAGTAACGAAATTCTTACGGCGCACCAGAAGCCGCCTTTCGAACAAACCTGCGGCATTTGTGCCGCCATCGATTCCTGTCATAACCAAGTTGAACAAAACAATCCCGCCACCAAGGATCAAAATCAATGGCAACATACCAGCAATGCTCGAAAGCGCGCTCATGCCACTATCATCCGCAATGGCCTTGCAGGCTCTTGTGGACCGCCGTGCAAGGCTCATTTGCGTTTCCGTCTAATTTGGTGTAATTTACAGACGGAGAAAAGAAATGAGCCTTCCTATTCAGCAAGATCCAGGCAATCCCGGCAGCGCAAACAGCGTTCACTGGCAGCAAACCCAGAAGGCGGTTGTAAAACGGAGCCCCGCAACGGGCAGTGATTGGACTATCACATGGTTCATTTTGGGTATTTTTGGCGCAGGTATTATTGCGACCATTCTTCAGTAAACATACCGCCATTTTCATTTCCTACGGCCCCTCTTCGGGTCATATTCAGCATGGAGATGATTATTGTCTGGATCATTACGGAACGTCTCAAAAGCAACATCATACTCTGGTCCAAGGCGAGCGCTCACACCGCGTGCCAAGGCACGGCCTTGTGTGATAGTGATATTGTTACCCCTAAAGTCTAGCGCCTTACCGTCAGGATGAAGTGATCCTGGGGTATGAGTACGATCCTGAGCGGAAGTGACGGTTCTCGGCGACAAACCTAACCGTTGTGATTCTTCGGACACTGCTGAAATAGCAGGCGCCATACTAGAGTCTAAAGTGGTGACGTTGGTTCCCGGCTTGATCGACATTCCTTTACTTTGGATATAATTTGTCGCGTTGAAACTAGACGCATTGCCGGGGCCGTCCGACGAATTATCTCGCTCGAATAACGGTCCGAATATTGGCATAGTCTCGCCAAGTGACAAATTTTGAGCATTAGCCGAACCGGTAAACATCGCTTCGCCGCGGCGATGGAGATCCCCGTTGCTAAAGTTTGTGTCGAATTGATGAGCATCCATCCGTTCGTTCGCTCCCTCGATCCTGTCGCCAACAAGACTTGTAAGAGCGGCGTCGCGGGAGTCTGATCTGACGTTAACTGCCGGACCAGAATTCGTCACCACGCCAACTTGACCGCTACCCCACCCTTTAACGTCTCCTGCAGGCTGCGCGATACCAGACGAAGGCATCGGTCCGATCGGACCCAAATCATTACGCATATCCTCGACGAATGAGCTGCGAAAACGCTCCTCCAAAACATTCCTCGTTTGCCGCTGGCGATCGTTCAGATCGACATCGCGCATCCAGGTTTCATAGCCACTGTCGCGCAGACCTTCATTGCGGGCAAGCTCTCCAGCTGCAAAATTTTGCCAATTCTGGCTATAGTCTCGAGAAGTTTGGAACCCGCCCGATTCAATTTCGCTGACCTGCCGCTCGTAACGCTTGCCAACCTCTTCGAGCCTTCCTGCTTCCAGAGAATGCGAACGAGCCTCGGTAAGGCTAGCGTCGCGGCGTTGAGACAGACCCTCCAACTCCGAGCTACCGCTAGTTGAAACAGCGCGAGTGAAATTTTCTCGTGAATGCGTGGCATTGTCACTCGTGGACTCAGCATTGAGAAACGAGAGGCCTTTAGCAATACGTTCGTTAACGCTTCCACCGGACGTTCGATTTCTGCTTTCTTGCGACAATACGCTAGCATTTATGCCAGCATCTAATCCGGGAACAGGAGAACTCACTCCCAAATTACCCGAACCTTGCATGTAGCTAAAGCGTGCTAGATCGTCTGCTGCCTTGCGGTCAAACCCATAATCATTGACCAGAGTATCTGACCAACTGCGCGTAAGATTTTGCGCTTGCGAAATAGCATCCTGAGTTTGCTGACCCAATATCGTTTCGCTACCGCGAGAATTCTGCGCGGTCGTGAACAACTGCGCGCCAATTGTATTGGCGGCAGAAAGAGATTGGGAAGCCATTTCTCGTTGCTGGGTCGCCTGATTTTGGAATTCCCCGACCGTGCTACGCATTTCACCAACATTGGCCTGGGTAAGCGTCGGCTTCCATTCAAAACTCGATATCGCCGGGTTTTGATTAGTAACTGTAGAACCATCAGCGTGTGTCGTTGACATAACGCCATTGGCTTGGCGATGAGCAAATGCAGGAGATCCACTAGCAAAATTAGGTTGGTTATTCCACTGGTTACTCGCCTGCGTATTTATATTCTGGTTCGCAAGGCTGGCATTGCCATAAGCGTAGTTGCCTGTGGTACCTTCGCTTCCAGCAGCTTCGGCCGCATTCTGACTTGGTGCCAGAAAGCTGGTAGCATGTCCCGCGATGGCCATCGCCCCGCGCGCCATACCGGCTGCAAGAAATGGAATACTGGCTATCATGTAACCAGCAAGAGAAGCCGTTTCGTCGTTTACAGCGCCAATACCGGCAAAATTTCCCAGCGTCATCCCTCCGTCTGCAACTGCGTTGCCGGCAGAAAGCCCCCTGCCCATCATGATCATGTGCAAAACAACATATAGCGGTCCCCATGCCGCCAGATAGAAAAACCCGGTCACATAGCCGCGCAAGGTTGAAACGCCTGTCTTAGGCATCAAAAAGAGCGGAAAGAGTACCGGGAACATTGCATAGAAAACAACGGTCAAAACGATATTCAGGATTGGAACCCACTTCATCGCGCCCTGAGCGAGCGCCGAATAAGTGTTGCGGGTCTGGATGTCCGCTCTTGTTGCAGCGAAGCTATCAATAGCAGCCGCGCCGGTCCCGCCAGCCATATCATCACGCGCTTGCATGAAAGCGTTTACCGCGAGACTCTGGCGCATAATATCAAGCGCGTTAGAAGCATTCGACGTGAAGGCCTGATAGGTGACAGGAAGATCCGCAGACAACTTTGCTTGCGCGACCGCGTTAGCCATTCCAGGATAAAGTTGTTTAGCCCAGATAGGAGAGAAGGCATTGAGAAATTGCGTCCATTGCGGCGTCAGAGCCGTGTACGCATCGCGGCAAGTAATCACAGCAGTTGAAGTCGTCCCGTCGCCGTTGCGCGTAACAAAGGTTTGAGCGCGAGCTGGACTACCCGGACCGATATCGGCCCAGAGATTAGCAGATTTTGCAAGGCCATCCATAGACTTGAACCCGAGCATCACGTCGTAGAAAACGCAGCGTTTCATGTGTTCGTTGATGTTCGCTGCAAATTCAGGGTCAGTGATCCGAATCTGGCGGGTCGCCTCCATCAGTTTAGAACCATAGATAATTCCATTGGTGGAATATTGCAGTTCGCTAGGCATTACGAAGACGGTTTCGGCCTCGGTTGTTAAATAATCTCCCACCTGGCTTGTGAAACTGGTGACTGCGCCAAGGCCTAACGGAACATTAGAAACTGTATTGGGGGCCAACCCGGGGTTTACCCTGTCCGTAACCTGAATCGTAACAGTGGGAACCATCAGGCACAGATAAATGAGAGTAGCTTGCAAAAACCAGTTGAACCACGCCCTCCAATCAAGACTGAAGGCAACAATAAGCAGAGTGTAAATGAGCCCCATGACCATGACCACGCGGATCATCGACTTATATCCGCCGCCGCCTGTCCATGCTGAAACAGCGTTTAGTACGTTGACGATATATTCGCCGCCGCCAATGGTGAAAAGCTCCAACATGCCGCTTGCCCTTTCTTAGCGAAGACCCTGAGAATTCAAGCCGCGTGAGAAATTAAGTGCAGCTGACATGCCGGGTGACATCGAGTTCTGAAGTGTTGATTCAAGCGCGATCGTTCGATCAATGACGCGCATAGTAACCTCTACCCGCGCCGAATTTCTCACTTCGCGCTGCGCGAATTTAGTACGCACTCCTTGAACCTGAGCGGCCCATGCCGCCGCACTATCTTGATCGGCCTTCACCAGACCAACTTTTGCCATGTCAAACTTCCCTAAAACATCGTTCAAAATTGCTTGGAGCAGATCGATCGATGTTATTTCCGACACCGCATCGATCTCTCCAGTGCCAACAATATCGGTCCGGGCAGCAGTCTGTACCGCGAGGATTTTATAAAGGGGTAATGATGCCACATTGAGCAACGTCTTTTCAGCATCACCAATCGCTGTATCATTCTTGATTGCTGTCGCCATCGAGAGAATGAGGGCTTTAACCTTAGGACGGATTGCTTGGGAGGCCGGGATATTCATATTTTGCGTAGTAACTTCCAGACATTTATCTGAGTCCACGCATTTCAGGATTTTGACCGTATTGCCGCCTTGCGTTCCATCCAGAAGCGCTTCGACTATGGAATCATCGCCCGGACCGTGCTTATCAATGATAGAACCTTTGGTTGGATCGTCCGATACTTGGGTGACAACCGTACCAACGATCGTCATAACCATTTCCTTAAACTCCTGATCGTAACCAGCAAATTGAGGAGCCTTATTCAGAATATCCCAAGTGAAATTGTGATCCTGCCCCACTAGCTGCATTTCCATTTCAGGATTGGTATTAGCGGCCAAAGTCTCTTTACGTTTGCCGCCATTATTGCAGCCCTGACGGCTTGCGGCCCAATCTGAAAAAATACCGTCATTGCCGACAGCTTCGCAAATTGTACTTTGCGTCGTATCCATGACTGGCCAGAGACCACCAACCAGCCCTTGGGCCGTCTCACAGCTCGAAATATTCATCTGGTTGAGCTGTTGAACCTTCTGGCTCATATCCTTGATAACACCGCTGATCTGAGGCGATATGGCATCGATGGCCAACTGGAAGGCAAAACCAATTGCGTTATTAGCAGTGGCCTTGAGCATGGCCACCAACTCCGCCGTGTTTATGAAACTGAAACTACCAGCAAATAAATCGATGCCACCACAACCAGCACGCGCTCCTGGCAACTGCAGATTAAACGGTTGGACTGACTTTTGAGGAAAACGGGTCCAAACATTACCGCCTGAATAATAGCCAGCAGATTGACCTTGAAAGGCAGATGGGCCGGTAATATTAGCTCGAGCGCCTGCATCATCAAAATAGCTCTGCATTTCGTCGCCAACAGACGCAGACGCCGGCGTTATCACGCTAAGATTCACAACAGCTGTGATCGCGAGAAACCAACGAGACTTATGTAAAATCCGCCGCGATATTGCACATATTTTGGTAGTCATTAGAAATCACTCCCTGGCTTGGTTTTGGTCAAAACAAAGATACGGTCCATAATTTCGTCTGCAGCCATGAGGCCTGTTCCAATCGGAATAGGACGCTTGGTAAGAGTGTCGAAAAGGACAAGAGCAGGAGTTGCGTTGCCGGGAAGGCCCATCCGGGCGCGCTGGCCGCTATCCACAACGTAATTCGGGAATACACGATTAGGACCACCGTCCATTGAAACAGCCACTACAGAGAGACGATTACTATCGCTTACCGACTTGAGAATAGGCGCTTGGATCTCGCACGCAGAACAGGACTGAGCATAAAAATAGTAAACACCATAGCGCTGCGAGAGGCGCGCCATGGCGGCATTTCTGTCAGCCTTCCGGTTATCAATCCATGCCCGTTTACCTATGGTAGAAACAGGGCGTTGAAGCGTATAATCGTCTTGGGGATTTTGCCACAATGCTCGCTGCCACACATCGGCAAATGTAGATGATCGATCAAGCTGCTCGCGCTGAAAACGGATATAAGCAAGAACATTGGCTTCAGTTGGCTCCAAGATCGCCTGAGCCTTCAATTCGTCGAGCTGTTTACCGATCTCTTTGAGCTGCGCGTCAGCTGAAATTTGCGGCGGGGGAGCGGAAGCGGGGCTAGCAGGCTTTGCTTTTGGTTTATCACAGTAAAACCAGCTTCCAAGTTTACGGCGGCAGTAAAGATCACCCTCTCCGCCTTCTTGATCATAAATGCCTTTATCGCGCCCGGTGCTAGTAGATACCGGTGCTGAATCGTCCATAGATGGGCGTTCTTGATATGATGTGTTTTGCGCGATCGCCGGGACCGGCGCAAATGAAACCAAAAGGCTTGCAATTACGCTCAAATATTTAATCTTCATCGGACTGATCCTCCTTCACAATACTGACATCGAGGAGCTTCCCGACATCAAAAAAATAACGATCACGGAACAACAATTGGACAATGCCATGAGCAGCGAATTCAGCCTTTTCTCTAGCTTCCTCACCTACATGAAGACCCCGACCTTCATTCTTGAGCCAATCACGGTGCGACAAACGCCTGAGGGGAGATTTAAGATCATGTTCCGCTAATTTAACGCCAAACCAACGACCAATAGTCTTGGCTAATCGAGCCTGATCAAGACCAGGACGACGTACACAGCAGATGACGACTGCCAGCTCCAAAACCGAAATGTCTGGAACCGGTGTAAAACTATCAAATGTCATCACCGAATTTTGGCTCATTATGGTCCCCCTCTTGAATAATACGCCTCAATTTTTGCCTGAATATCAGTCATTGTTTCTGCCTCGTTTGGCAGTTTCGCAGCATCCATGAATTCCTGATAAACTTCGGTAAAATCCATCACCGACAGATCGAGCGCAGCAAATTCATCGATAGTGAAACCAGAACATTCCGGCTCTTTGGGTGTTCCCCAACTCTTCGATAGCTGCTCCCTGCCCTGCTCTTGCAGCACGCGCGTCAGTTTCGATAAAAAGCAGCAGGACGTTCTTCGCTTGGTTGTGCAAATACCAAGAAATTTTTTCGAGCAGTAAGTGCCGAGCGTATGACAAAGCCCCATGCGTTCACGAACATCGAGTTCCTTCTCCGAAGCATCACACAGGAACAGCGTCAAAAATGGTGTCGCCAAACCGGCAATTGCTGTTGGGCCGCCCGCCAAAGCGGCAAAACCCGCAGCTGTCGGAATCAACCCAGAAACTTTGCCAGCACAACAGTTTACGAGACCAAAAATAGGTTTATGACAGCTCATGGGATTGCCCTCAAACAGCTTGTAATCTACTTCATCAAATTCACGGTTTGCCTGTGCTAAGGCTTCCAGACCGACTACGGCATCCTTGAATTCATCCGAAGCTTCGCGCGTTACCGCCTTACACTCACCACCAATGCAATAGAGATCCCCGCCGCAAATGAATTGCTTCTCTGCAGCCACGGAACCGGGAATAGGGCAGATATAAATCCGTTCTTCGACCTTGCAGGCACCCTGTTGAGGATCATCAAGACATTCTGTTCGCTGATATTGGCACGCAGGATTATTGTCGAGGTCCGTACAGTCATTGCCTTGAGTAATAGCAGTACACTGATAATCCCTCTTCCATTCCCAACATGGCCTAGTCACTGCCGTATTTCCAATCATGCGAGTAACAGGATCGGAATCGACGCAAATTTCACCGCCAATCAATGAACAATCTGAATCAGTTTCAAGCGGTGTACAAAGAGACTCGTTTCGCTCGGTCACTACGGTTTCGACGGTGGCCGTCGAGGTCGCGTAATACCAATGTCCAGTAATAGGCATGATAAAGGTACCGGGTGTTTCAGGTCCTATCGCTACGGTGCATTGATAATGGCGAAGGGTATAATCCCCGCAAAATTTATTTGGATTAAGACCCACGGCCCGGCTGCCTGCACAGCCTCCAATTGTCTCGGGCATTACCTTGCAAGTGCCGTTATTTACGCCAGCGGTAAACTGCCCATATCTCACGAAAGGCGCGCCATACGTATTATCCGGCGCAACCCAATAGTCATAGACAGTCGTAGTTTCAGTCTTAACACTGCCAACCAACGGAATACTGCAACTTCTTACCTCGTCGGTAATTTGCGATCCTGAATTACAAGTCGCTTCAAAATTACCGGGGGATGTCGTGGTAGGAGGAAGCTCGACGCACTGGCCGGTTGATCCGCTCGGATCAACGCCTTGGACGTAGATAGACGGATCCTCATTGATGATTTCTCCGCGTTCGATCGTTTCATCGATCAACGCGTCGGGAACCCGAGGCCGAATAGCATCTCCATCAATTATCAAAACCGATGCTTCATTTGTTCGGGCGGCCGTTATTCTCGCAGCTTCAAGAGCTGAAGGATTATCAAGATACTGCGTTTCCGGAGAATTGGCCCCATTATACCCGGTCAGATTATCAACCGCGGCAGCATCTGTATCTGCCAGATTTGTTGAAGCATCAGCCAAACCCTGAGCAAAGGCTTTGGCATCATCCCTAACGTCTTTCTGCGCACTTGCAGGCGCAGAAACTAAAGCGAGGCATAAAACCGCCGAAAATGAGCGCATCATCCACCTGCCCCAAGCTGCTTGAGCGCCGTTCCGGCAATGCGCGCACCGGGGCCGCCTCCAGTTGCGAAACTTTCAAGAACATAACGCACGGTTACATTACCAGACATTCTATCATGCGGCGGAGGTGTGGTCCGGCAATCCAAACCGTCGCAAAGATCGAAATCTGACGAGACGACCACAAAAGCGGGGACAGTTTTTACATCAAAAGCCCTAAAGAGACGGGGATCAATACCTATAGATCCAGTTTCCTGACCAGGTTCGATAACTTTTGAGATGCCTTGCTGGAAAGCCTTCATGGAATTACCGGGGAAGCCCTGAAACACTACCGCGCCGCCAGCCTTGCTAGTATCTCGGATCAGTGGCTTCAAACTTTCGGGCGGCATCGACAAGGATGCAAAAACAATAAATTGCGGCGCTTCACCTGCGGGCATCTTGCCGGTTACATCGGCCATCATCTTATCTAGTTCAGTGGCTCCTTCAGCGTTGCCTTGCGCCTCCACATATTGCTGATGATTAGACTCTCCGGACGCGACTGTTTGACGCGCCTCTTCAGCCACTGCATCACTCCGGCGCATGACATCATTAACAAACGCCTTGGCGTCGGCCGCGTTTTCGTCTGCCTTTTTCTGGATTGCTCCAAGATCAAGTCCTTCAACGGTCTGAGCAAAAACAACAGCGGCTCCGGACGTGCCAAGTATTCCGCCAGCGATAAAGAGAGCTTTCCAGTTCATAATGCGCAACAATTCCTTTTACGCCAGACGAGATATCCAAAGTCCTCACCAACGACGGGCCACACCCGGCCTACGCCGGGTTTCAAATCAGAAGCACCGATAGGAGCGCAAGCGTACCTGCCTTTAACCATCGGGGAAGGATTGACCATCTGGAGGCGATATTGCTGCTTTTTCATGATGGGCATGGGGTATTTTTTGCATAATCCTTCTTTCCCCATGGTCCCCCACGCAAGAAATTGACGGTGCATTTTATACGCCATGCGCGAAGCAGCGAGCCGCGAAGACTGTATCGGATTGAGATGACTAGCGACGTTGCCGTTAAGTGGATACATTGATCCCTGACAACCAGCACACCAGAACAGAGGGTCAATGGGACGGCTAACGGTTGACGCCACACAATCTGCGGCACAGGCTAAAGTAGTAACGGGGTTTGCGAAAACAGCAGCTTCCGGATTGATCAACATCGTAAGCGTATCATCCTGCCAAAGCGGATCAATTTCCGTTACATACGCAATATCAAAGCTGGACTGCTCCAAACAAAGAAAGTCGGTCACAATTTCCATCCAATAGAGCAACGGATAAATGTACCAGTGGGCGTGCCATTTTGCGGTGTTCTGGCCTGCCCCACCAAGCTGATTGGTAGTTCCATAAGTGCCGCGGCCAATGTTGAAGCCAGGGCTTATTTTAACACCACCAAGATTTGGAAAACACCACGGCTTGGTAGTCACATCGACAAGCCGGACAGGCTCCCAGAAACCAACAGCAATCCCAATACGCGGAAGAGGCGATCCGCAAGCACAAATAGGAAGCGTGGGATTATTATCCGTATCAGGCCGACCGCTTGGCCATATCTTCAACCCGCCAACTGAAAGCGGGAACAAACAACTCCAACACACATCGGTAATAGGGTTGACGAATTTTCCGGTACAAGACCCCGGAACATCATCGGCCCGTGCCGGTGCGGATCCCATTACGAAGGCCGTAATTACTATTACAACCAACATTTGCCAAATGCGCTTAAACGAAGACGTTTTCATGGTTCATTCCCTTCCCGCTCTGCGTCGCGGTCAGCCAACCAGGCATCATCAATCCGGATTTTTCTGAAAAAAAACCAAAATCCCGAAGACGCAGCGATTAACAAGAGAACGAGAAGGCAGGCACCAGCACCGGCGCGGCCAAGAACAGCAACAACAACTTCTATCGCCAAAATCCCAATAAGGGTTGCTCCAGCGGAACCAATAAAGACAAACCGTAGGCGTCTCATAAAAACCGTTTCAGGAGCGGCAAGCGGCGTACCGAATATTTGCTCTGCCCAATTCATTGATCGCGCGCTTTCAATTCAATCAACGCCATCCTTGACCAATAAAAAAACTGCCCCAAAACAAGCGCATCAAAGGCAAAACTACCCGCAACGAGAAGATAAATCACATTTCTTGGCTGCGGCGGCGAGGCGATAACTCCAACAAAGACCGCAAAGAAAATGCCGAGAGCTGCCACGTTCAAGCAGGCAAATAAAACCAATGCTGGGCCATGCAAACGGGGGTGTGTTTGTGCATCCCCCAGCTTATGCTCGAGAGAGTGAACAATCCCAGATACAGGTGCGCTAGGCATTATCGCCATCCCATTTAGGTGTGACGAGAAAAAACTTATTAACAAAGAATGCAAAGACAAATATGGCATCTATCTGCGCGAAAGCGTTAAACAGAAAGCGCCAGACACGCCATTCCCCTGAATAAGCGAGAAGAACCAGCATTAAAGCCTGCACAACAAGATTAAGAGCTATCCCTCCAATAATGCTATGGCGAACTTTTTTCTCACTTATCATGACTGTTGTTTCCTCACGGGAGTTTCAGATATCCGCATCGACTTACCCGCTTGAACAACAACAGCGGGAACGCGCGTAATGCCAAATTTGGTTGTTAAAGTGCCCGCCTGATCAAAATAGAAGCGGCGCTGGCGCTTCGTCATCAACTCTAAAGGCGCGCCCTTCACCAGGATAATTTTCGCCTTGTCGTCAAAGCGTTTCAAAGCCCAAGCAACCTGCGCTTCATCATCACCGTCGATGAACACGAGCGGTGTATTAACATCAATGAAATCAAGCGGATTAACCCGGCTACCAGCTGCGGATATCAAGGTTCCTTTGTGGTCGCGGATATCGTGATCTATTATGATCGACGGATCATAGAGCCAGCTACGCGGTTTTATTGCTAATTCAATTCCAGCCACTGGATCCGGACGGCGAACTTTAGCTTCGGTGCGCTTACGCAAAAGCTGGTTCATGGCATCAATTTTGCCAGTGGCTTTCATATTTCTGAGTTTAGTTGCAATAACCAAGAGCAAATCGGGCTCAATTACCGGAAACACTTTACCTACTTGGCCGTAATCCTTCGCCGCAGCAGGCAGGGAAAATGCTGCGGCGAAGGTAAAAAGGAATATCGAGATGATGGACTTTTTGATCACAACACCGGTACTCCCGTTCCGAATATCTGACTGCCGCAAACCCATCCTATGTCAGCATAACGGCTATCAAATCCGTCCTTGCTTGCTGTCGCGACGAAATAACAACCATCCGGAACGCGTCCGACCGGCCCTGCGGTGAGAGGCTCTCCCCGCTTCGATAAGGATTTAAGAGCAGCAATTTCTACTCCGTTCACAGAAACAATTTTCCCGTCACGCGAAACCATGTCGCCAGCTACGCCATAAACTTGCTTGCCGAACGGCTTGGGATCGTCTCCAAAATGAGCGCGAATAAGAGGGGTTTTTGGAGCAATAAAAAAAACATATTGTCCGCGCTCGGGAAGCACGTTCTTTTCAACAAAGAAGGCCCAATTAGGAAGAGATTCACTAGAATTGATCATGAAGGCATGACGATCCGACCAATCATCCAACGCCGACCAGCCAACGAAAACAGCCAAAATCAAACCTAGTAGCTTCCAGCTCGGCCAGCGAGAGGATCGTCCAGGATTTGCTTTTTCAGCGTCTATGGTCGGTTCCCCCGCCATCACTGTGACCCACCATCAACAGGATAAGGCAACTGCCCAAAAGGTGACTGGCTACTATCGGGAGAAACCTGAGCTTCCGGCTGTATAGGCATGTTCGCACCTTGGCCCGAAGCTGAAGGCGCCATAGCCGGAGGCATGGCTGCAGGCGAAGGCATTTTTACCAACTTCGATAAATCGGCCAGAACATCATCAGTCACATCGGGAACGGAAGAAGCAATAACAGCTTCACCGACAAGTATGACCTGTCCCTCTTGCGCGCGCTGTTCCAGCACAGTGTCAAGCGCGCCCATAAAAGCGCGTGTATTGTTCTCAAGCTGCTCAGGGGGCGTCCCCGACCGCGCCTCTGCTGTCACAAAATCATTTACGATTGACGCAAGGCGAACAGAAACTACGCGCCGATCCTCTAAGGCAAAAATCTTCGATGTCGCCCACATGCCCCAAATAGCTGCAAACAAACCCAATGCAATTAATCCCAATTGCAAATAGGTCATACCTGCAAACCGCCGCACACCAGTAGAAGTGGCGCTATGACTGCCAACGCGAGGGTTCTTAGCCTGATCTGGAAATGATACCTCAGAGGTCTTGCCCAAGCCCTCCAACGGCAATTGGCTAGCAGCACTGTTACTGGTCATCGGAATCTCCTGATTCAAAAATGGATAAAAGCCCACTCATTCGAAAGGCGCCGGTCAGCAGAAAGACAAAGCCAGCGATAAAATACAGCTTGCTGTCGAAGGCCGCACGCGCTTCCGGAGGCGCAACTACATAATGACCACCCAAAAGATTCAGCTGTTCGAAAAATCCGAATAAAGACCCATTTGCTACCATGAAGAACAGAACAACGAACAGACCTGCACCAATCAAAAGCGTGGTCGCAAACCAGCCAATAAGCCGGAACGCAACATAGACTAAGTTACCAAAGGATAGCTTCTGATATCTTTGAATCTTAGCATGACGTAGCTGCCTATCTAGCGTTCGTTGATAGTCATGATGCGGGATTACCCGCTGAACGCTGGACCGCTGAGGTATCATTCGGAGGCCACCAACAAAGGCGCCTCCTGTTCATTACTCCAGCGCTTCGGGTCATCAGGATATGCAACGCGCTCAATCGCAGCTTCCATCGTCAAACCTTCGTGTACCAATTCTTCGATCTGAGCGAACACTGTCGGACTGGACGAATAGATTGTTGCTGAATATGGATCGAGAACAAGACGTCCCGACGCCAATGTTTCCGGGCCCTTAATCATAATATCAGAATATTCTGTGCCGTTGCGCTTGAGACTACGCATCAATGTTTCGTCGCCGGCAGACATCTCAAAACGATCCAGCTTCATGAAATCCGATATAGATTCCGGTTTTTGCTGCAAAATAAGGAACCAATCGCTGTTCTCCAGCGCAGCAATCGAACCTTCAGACTTGTAATAATCGTTGAGGGACTGAGTTGCTGTAATCAGCGATGCACCATATTTTCGGCATGTACGCGCATAGGTCTCGACGAACTCGGCCATCGCGCCACCTTTGAGCATTTGCCATGCCTCATCCATGATCAATGCTTTGCGGCGCGAACGATCAAGTTTACGCATCGACTGTGAAGACATGAACATAATTGCGGTCATCACAACAGAGCGCAACTCTTGGCGGCTAGCAAGATCAGACAACTCAAATACGGTTAGATTCGCATCGAGTTTGAAGGTTGCTTCTCCGTCAAAAAACTTGCCGTATGTACCATCGGTGCCAAAAGGTAGCATCGATACAGCGAGGCTCATTGACATTCCGTCACCATTGCCCTGCAAACCAGCGATGATGTCATCAATTGAACCGTCTCTGCCCTTTTCGCTCCAAACGGCATTGACAACGCCATCAATGAGACCACGTTCGGTATCGTTAAGAATATCGATATGGCGCGCCATCTGACTGATCATCGCCTTGAGCATCGCTAGACAATCAAGTTTATAATCTTCATCATCATCCGCAGCTTCAGCATCAATCATGGAAAACGGATTGATGCAAAACCCACTCGCAAGCGTGAATTCTATGAAAGTGCCGCCCTGAAGTTTTGCAGAATGCTCGAAGCTACGACCATCATCAATAACAATGACGTTATCTCCAGCACCGCAAAATGCGGCGCAAAGCTCCTGAAGGCAAACCGATTTACCCGAACCGGATTTACCAAACACAGCTACATTGTGGTTGCCAGCCTCATTCTCAAAAGGGGACCAGAAAAAAGGCTCCCCTCGCCTTCCAACCAACAATAGGTGCGGGATGTTGCTACCTTTATATTCACCTTGGAAAGGAGCAAGATTAGCAGCTGTCGTTGTAAGCATAGTTCGCATACGCTTCATCCGGCCCAAATCGTTGATAAGTCCCGATCCGAGCGTCATAGGAAGACACGCGAGAAACCCTACCATCTGCATATACCGCTCAGAGTGAAGATCCCATCCACAAGCCTTATACATCGATTTCAGAGTGCGCTCGTGAACGTCCCCCTTACCTTTCTGGCTGAACGCAGTGACACCATAGAAAGCCTTCACCAATTTGTTGCCTTGGCGAAGCTGTTCCTGGACGTCTTCCCATTCACGGCTCTGATCCTTCAACTGAGGCAAGAACCGAGATGATTTGCTATCGGACAGGCTCGATGTCCGCATATATTTATAAGCTGCCTTATTGGCCGAAGCAGTCGCGTCAGGATAAGTTAAACACAAGGTCGTTGCTACAGGACAAGGCAAACGTAGCTTGTCGGTAAACAGATCCCCGATCAAACGCGCGCAATCCCACGGAGCCCAGCGCGGCGGCAGATTGCGAACAGCATACGATCGTACTTCAAAAGTATCCGGGTACATTACCCCAATCTCGGGCACACCATCCTTGTCGACACCGGTCGGCCGAAGACGTTCAGTCCGAAATTCGAGGCGATCAGGAAAATGGCGCACTTCCATGTCCCGCCGAACGGCCTGATCTGCAATGGAATCGAAGGAGTTATAATCGATAGGATCATCACCAGCTGCAGTCGTCGGTGATGTAATGTCATCGATCAACGCCAGCAAATTTACAGGGTCAATCAAGCGTGAAGACACATCGATAGAACGAAACGCTGACATCATCGATTCAGCAACGGAAACAAGCTCCTCGTCAGTCGAGCTTCCACCATCAGGGATACCAATAGAGATCAGAAGCCGAAACTGGCGAAGATGAAAAGGCGCATCCTTCGAAAGCGAATTCCAAACCCCATCCGAAAGATAATCGGTGCGATGTTTTGCCATCCGCTCATACACGCCCTCAGCCGAATAGCGCGGTACGAACCAATCGGACAATTTACCGCCTACCCGAGAGGAAGCGAAATTGACGATCTGTACCGTCGCACCAGCAGGAACGCCTTCAGAAAGACATTGAGAAATAATATCAGCAGAGCGTTCATCCGCCCCAACCATGGGCGCTACCTCAAGAGCAATTTCACGCGCACTGGCATTATGAAAAATACCGGTCTTCGCGTTAAAACTGCGATACGGCAACCAATGAGCCAGCATAGGTATTCCGGCGTCAGGCCGACCCTTGTCAGCCTTCATACCATCTCCCAGCATGGCGTCGAAAAGACCGGTAAAAAACCCACTCATGGTTTTACTTCCGATACCGGAAACAGCGAAGGCCGATTAACCGGTGAGAGTTGCGCTGCAATTGATGCGCCGGATTGCGGATCTTCTGAAACACCATTGCCCGGTGGAAGAGAATATTCGGCAACCTCGCTCGAAGAAGAAAGCGCCACACCTTTTGAAACGGGCCTTTTTGATAACCGAGAAGGCTTTCTTTTCGGCTGCAAACGCCCAGCAACTTGCGCCTTAATGGCAGCCATCGGATCTATTGCAGCAGTTTCGCGTTTATCGGCACGAACTTCCATCTTTGAAACCGGAGCACCTGCAGAACCTATATCGCCAGGCTGCGGACCCGTTAGCAGCGGTGTATCAGCCTTTTTAGCAAGAGCCACTGGATTGACCGTCGTGGCAGCATTAGCCGCGTCAATCGCCGCCTGTTCAGCGTTTTGCGCGTCAATGGCAGCAACGGGATCATGAAACTGCATCTCCGGCGCTGAAGACGCTATATCAGCTAATGTAGGCATACCGGACGAAGATGAGGCCGCAAGCTGCGCCGCCGCCTTTCTGCGATCACCACCAGACGCAGCGACGCGCGGAGCAACCAAAGTGTTTGACGCTTCAAGCCACGATCCACGCTCGACAACAGCATGAATGGCTGTCACTTCACGGAACCGCCCAGAACCATCAATATGCGCGGGGAAAACAATACGAAGAACTTTTTCGCCAGAACGAACTGGTTCGCGCGCCGCAGTCACCGTACCGCGAGATGGAGAATCATATAAATATGGCCCAGCAGGCGTCATGCCGCTTTCGCCGCTAATCATCGCTAGCGCTTCGTCGTCGATCTTTGAAGTTGGCGCGCAAATGCCATCTGGGGCCCGGCAGGCAAAATCGCCACTTACGTTCGTGCCGAATGTTGCACAACCAGCAAGGGAAGCTACAGCCGCTATCCCGGCTCCTCTACCAAGAAGACGGCGAAAACCAGCACCGTCTCCTGCTGAAAACAATTGAAGCGCTTCACCGGATTGACCGGATCGATTGACCATGGGAACACAAGATAATTCAGCCTCAAAACTCTCGGTAGCATTCCAAAGATCAATGCCCTGAAAAACAGTGATTGGCTTAGAGCCAACACTAATACGGCCACCTGTTCGCTTGGCTAAAGCACGATTTAATGAACGCATTTCCTTACGCGAAAGCATATTACTCATGACTTTGCTCCTTTCAGCCACGCAAGAAGTTTATCTTTAGGCAGATAGCCATGATGGACTGCGCCATCGGAGCGAACGATCACCGGAGTTCCGGTAAATCCATTTTCGCGAGCAAAGCGCTCATTGGCATCGAGTCCGCTGGTATCGCATTTAGCCGATTCAGGAATATTCCCTGCATAAGCGGCATGAAGGGCACGAGGGCGGTCTTTAGCGCAATAGACACGATTACTGATATCGCGCGTACCTAGAACAGATATTGGACGTTCCACGACACGCACGTCCATGGTTTCCAGTTGCTCTGTCAAAGCGCGGCAATATCCGCAGCGTAAATCAGTAAAGACAGTGACTTTGGTTTTGCCACTACCCCACTCTATCGCTCCCGAAGCTGGCAAAGAAGCAAGCGAAACACGTTCTGTTCGCCCTGCCCCAGCCTTAAACCTCGCTTTAGGCATTGGATAATCACGAGCAACCGGCGTACCAGCTTGAGAGGAGCCCAGATCCTCGCCGCCATCGTTGGAAATTTGTGATGCGCCCCCAAGAAGAGCTTCAGGGTTAATCTCGAGAAGACGAGCAGATGTTAAATCCTGCCGGGTTTCCATATCAAAAACATGGCCAACAATGAGATAACGCGCGTTTTTATCCACGTAGAAAATGGATTTACCCGCAGTGACCTCGCAAATGCTGCCAATAATTTCGCAATCGACTTTTGCAAACTCGGTTTTTGGAAGCCGGGTCTTTAACACCGCTTCAACTGTAGCATTAGCAGATTGTGTTGCCGCAAAAGCAGTCCCGGCAACCAAAACGCTAATAAGACTTGCACCAATGACCCAATTATACTTCGCCATGTGAAGAAACTCCTTTTTTAATTGCGGACGTATGCGCCGTCCAAAAACACGATTTCGACGTCAATGCCGGTCGGCATCTCGATTACAGGCTGATATTGTTCCGCCCGTTCGATGAGATATTTGCTGACAGTATCGGCAGCTGTGCTGACGCCTTCGCCCAAGCCGCCTTGAGCAATTTCGCCCAATCCGAGCTTATCCCGCTTGCCGTTGACCGTGACATTGGAGCCCTGCAAAACACTGTCTGTATTTGCGGAAAAACCGCGTCCAAAACCGCCAGCAAGGCCTGCTAAAAATGCCTGAGTAACCAAACCGCCCTCACGGCTGACTACGCGACCGCGAACACCAGATTTACCGGCATAAGCAATGAAGCCTTTGACATCACTGACCGCATAGCGCCCGCCTGGCTGCGCGCAGGTCATACGCTGCAATTTCACATAAACTTTCTCTGCAGAGAGATCGCCGCGAGCTGCGCCATTTACGAGACAGCCTTGCAGCTTAGTTGTCAGAACACGACCCTTGTCAGCCACTGATCGCGCAGGGCCAGTGATACGCAAAACAACGGGCAAGGGATCCGTTTGAGAAGAAACGCCAGCACTAGCATCGACGCCAACAATGACCCGTGCAGTCGCAAAGCTGTTGGCAGGCAGATAGTCAGGTGAATCGGAGAATACCGTCGTACCGCGCTCTGCCCGCACAGCATTGCCCCCTGGCCCACTTGAAAATGATACAGTCTTCACTTCGCGCGGCGATGGTGCAGGAAGCGCAGCAACGCCCGGTCCAGATGGCTGTTGATACAGAGCAGCACTGCTTGGACCATAAAGGCCATTTGGGCCGCCCACTGGTGAAGGGGCAGACTGCGCCGAAGCAAGCTGCGATTTCAGACTCTCATTTTCTGATTGGTAAGCTGATAAAACACGCTGCCCGTCGGAGGACATTGCACTATTCTGCCCTCGCAGCGCATTCATTTCCTCTTGCATAGCGGCAAGCTGAGCTTGCTGACCATCGACAGTCCGGAGACGATTATCGGTTGAATCAAACCGGTTTTCAGAGCGAGCAATCCATTCCTGTTCGCTCATATTCTTATTCACCATATCATTGGTGCTAACCTGCACTTCCTTGATGCCGCTATTCGCAAGCTCTTCCTCGCTGACAGAGCTATCCAATACCCACCAAGCACCCCCAACAAGGGCGATCAAAGCGACGCCGCCCAAAAGCAAACGCTGCTTTCGCTGAACGTCATCATTTTCGCTCATAGCGTGCCCTACCGGCGAAACTTCGTCGCCTTCGGTTTCAGGCGTATCATCGGATATTTTTTGCTTCCGAAACCTATCCATAAATTTCATCAATTTTCTCCAGCAGGTTGGACAATGTAAGCAGTGGTGGAAGCCCCCGGTGCCAAGTTGGGCTCTGCAATACTGACAGCAGTGGCATTAGACGGAGCGACGACATCATCAGCGATAACCAGTGGCTCACTGCCCTGATTTTCAATCCGAATTACTTTTCCAGTAAATTCATTCCCTCTATATTCAGCGATCATCCGCACTTTAAGATCACCAACACGAACCGACGCACGAACTGGCTGCCGCATACGGTAACCTTCAGGAATACTGCTTGTGTACATTGCCTGGACTAGCTTGACGGCTTGCTCTTGGGGATCGACGGCAGCTACAATTCTGGTATCGCCGGTCTGTTCACCTGCGATCGCAGGATTGGCCACAAACACCTGCTGCGCTTCCTCTCCGGAAAGACGGCAAGCGAACTTGTAAACATACCCCTTTTTTGAAGTCGCAAAGAACGACAAAACCTTGGGTGAAAAGCCTTCCGGCACAGAAACATAAATGTCTCCGCGCACAGGCTCGTTAACAACCGAAAAATCTTCGTTTGGATTGCCTGTCTGCAACTTGGACACGCTGGCGATTTCATCACCAACCAAACTGATCCGCGTGAGATCGCGTGAAGACGCGATACAATCCACCCGCGCATTGTCAGACGCCATTAAGGTCTGATCCGCCAATGCCGGACTGGACAGCGCGATAGAAGACGCCGCAATAAGCCCAAGTCCTAAAGACCTGGCTGATATACTATAGACGCGTGATGCGAGGATTGAACCGCAGGCAATCCCGCAGCTCCAAAATACCGTATTCATGATGACACCGCCTTTTTAGGTTCGACCTTCTCGACCATGCCAAACTGGACGAGCTTGAGGCTGAGACCGTTGTAAACCCAGCCATAATGGAATGTTTTTTGGACGGCCGAGACTTCTTGGCGGCCAACCATGGTGTGAAGCGTACCGCTCACTTCTGACGAAAGACCTTCGGTATCGACCTTCAACGATTCCATCGTGAAAAACTGCGCAATGGACGAACCGCGCTGATCCTCGGCAATCTTGAGCAGATCGGCCTTCACCTCGCCGTAGGCGCTAGGGTGAACCATCTCGAGAACGGAATTCATCCAATAATCAAGACTTTGCGGCGTCCGGTTAAGTGTCAACACCGCGGCATCGCGCGTGACCGCTTCCAGATATTCTTTGCTGACACCTGAACTTGAAAGTGTGAGCGGCGTGCGCAACACCGGTTGCAACACAACTTCGCGATCACGGGAACCAGCCAGCATTCCTAAAATTGCGGCCAAACCGGCAAGTATAAGGCAAGCGACCAAAAGCATGTTGCGCTGCCTGAGAACGCGCTGCGATTGTATGTGTGAGTGTGCAAGATCCATCTGAACTACCCCGCCATGAGTCTGAGAAAAGAAGGTGGCGTTGCGCGCAGGCCAACAAAACCTCCCGGCAAGTACCAATAGGCCAAATGGAGCAGCCATGACGCTGCGCGGCCTGCTTTTGCTTTGCGTAGGCTCCACCAACATCCGAAGCCGAGAATGATCCCGATAAGAATGTGCTGCGTCAGGACGCCCCATATGAACGGCAAGACCATCGCGATGAATTCATCGAGCGTCCAAAACCCGATCAGTTCCGGATCGTCGAGCCGTGCTGGAATAGCGTATTTATCAGCCATATCGCCCCGCCACCTTCGAGGAAGCGAACACCCGAAAGCGAGCGTCCGCAGATCGGTCAGATGGTCGCTGTGACCGCTGCCGTAACGATGGGAACGCCGGTTCCTGCGCCAACCCCGACACCGACCGGAATGGCGACCTGCCCCAAGCTGAAGCGCCCCGAGGCCAAGCCGACAATACCGCCTGCTAGGCTGAGCACCGTGATGATTTTACCGCCGGACCCCTCGAGGAAACCAGTAAACGAGGTCAGAGCAGTGTTAAAAGTCGCATCAGCCCCTGCAATAGCCACTCCTGATCCGGCGACTGCAACCACCGTTGCCACTGCTGCTGCCTTGACAATAGAGGCCAAGGGAATTGGTCCATTCTGGAAAGCTATATTCATTTTCATAGGATCATCCTTCTTAACGACGTCGTGATTAACGCCTATCAAGGGATGACGATTGATCGACTGGTTCACCATACCATTTAAGTAAACCGACCAGATTAAGGGCCCAAAAATTCATTTTTCAAGGTGCGAATCAATAATCGTTGTCAAATTGGCAACTATATTCCCCACTTTGACATCAGGTTTTGCCACCGCAGCAACTATGATCGCCATTTTGGGAACAAAAGTTGGCATAGAGGGAATGTTTTTTGTCAGAAAGGCAACTTATGGCTGCGAATCAGTCCAAGGTTTTGACAAATTGACCCAATCGAATATGGAAAAACTTCGGGCAAATCATCCCGTATGACGCACATCACGATCGGATTTGCAGAAGCTGAGCGTCTGGCGCTGAGGTGCTGGATCGATCCGATCCTAATAATTCCCAATTAGATAAAGCTTGATCATTTGAGTACAGTAAATTTACCTTGTAATAAATCTGTAAGGGGGTCGCATAGATGGACTACCGTGAAGACCAGCAAGATCACGAAGAACTGTTACGCGCACAGTCCAAAGCCCGTATTACACCACAAAAATTTCTCCCGCTGATTATTGAGGTCATGGCTCGCGGCAACATAAAGAGCGCCGATCTCGTTAAACGAACAGGTATCAGTAAATCAAAAATCAGCCGGTTGCTCAGTGAACAGAGACAGATCGACAACGCAGCACTTTACCTGATTTTTGACGCGCTTGGCATTGACCCGATGCGGGCACTGCTTGCCGTGGGCCGTTTCGGTCAATGGGAGCAATATTTTGATCTCGATGTGGAAATTATCGCTGACCTTATTGATGTTCTACCGGATTTTTTGAGCAAAGCACGTTCGGAAAGCATCCGTACGAGCATCAGCCGACCAGGAGCGATCGTTCTGGCCGAGCGACTTAGCGAGATGATAGCCAAAAACGACCGTGAAACAGAAAGACGCCAGCTTGAACGGCCCATTGCTGGGATGTGATGCTTTTTGCTCAATGAAGGTTTTGCAATCGCAAAGGAGAAAGGCCTTCGTCCCAAACATCAAATCACTATCATCATTGCCTGGAATTTTGGTCGAGACGCGATTTCTGGCCAATATCTTCGATTTATTCTGGCCGTATTTTTGTTTGACACTCACCGAGAAACCACTCGACTGAAGCTTAAATCTATATTATGCGCACAAAGTCATTCAATTGAGCAGGCGTCACACCAAATGAATTCAGAAGTGAACCGAATTGCAGAAATGGCTGAAGCGGGCGAAAGAATGATCGAACGCCTGCGCAAGAAAGCATTTCTGCCTGAAGCGCGCAAGGGTTTGGCAGTTCGCTACGGCATCGCAGAAGCCGCCCAACTGCTCGGCTGTTCAACAAACCGTATCCGCATGGCGGAGAATGACGGGCGTCTGCCCCCTCCCCCGGCCACCAAAAACGGGCGCAGGCCCGGATATAGTATCGAAGATCTTCTCAATATGCGGCAAGTGCTGGATGCCTCGCCCGCCCGCGCACCACTCGATCAACCGGCGATTATCGCGGTTCAAAATTTCAAAGGCGGCGTTGGCAAATCGACTGTTACAACTCATCTGGCGCATTATTTCGGCGTTTTGGGTTACCGCGTATTGGTGGTGGATTGCGATAGTCAGGCAACCACCACGACTTTATTCGGCTTCAATCCTCATTTTAATATCACCCGCGAACAAACGCTTTATCCATATCTCTCAATAGAGCCTACACAAACCGACTTGCTCTATGCTGTCCAGCGCACACCCTGGCCAAATGTCGACCTCATCCCTTCCAATCTGGAACTTTTTGACGTGGAATACGAGCTAGCTGCATCGGGCGCAGATGGCGGATCAGTGTTAGCAGCGCGTTTCCGCAAACTGAAGAGCGGTTTGCTCGACCTAGCCCAGCAATATGACATTGTGTTGCTCGATCCCCCCCCTGCCCTTGGTACGATTAGCCTCGCGGTCATGCAGGCTGCCAATGCGTTATTGATTCCCCTAGCCGCAACCACACCCGATTTTTGTTCAACCGTACAGTTTCTCTCGATGATGGAACAGGTCACCGAGCAGATACGGCAAGCAGGAATTGATGTTTCTTATGATTTCGTGCGCCTGATCTGCTCAAAATTTGATTCCAATGATCCAAGTCACGCAATGGTGCAGCAGATTATGGAGCAGAGCTTCGGCCCTGCTCTGTTACCCGTACCGATACTGGAAAGCGCAGAAATAAGCCATGCGGCGCTCAGAATGATGACCGTGTACGAACTGGAGCGCCCTATCGGGACGCCGCGCACACACAAGCGCTGCCGTGCCAATCTTGACCAGGCCCTGGGGCAAGTGGAACAACTGGTCCGGCGCAATTGGGGTGTAACAAGTCCCGCGAGTGCGGCGGAGGTGGTAAATGCAACCTAAAACAGGTCATTCAAGTATTTATGTTCGCTTTATGTTCTCATTTTCCTTGGGAGAGATGTGATGTCGGGAGGTAAACAAAAGGACTATTTAGCCGATTTGCTCGCCGACGACCAACCGGTAAGCATGGATGAAGCGGCCACCACAGAGCCTTCTCCGCCCCCTTCAGGAACCAGCGGACGGCCAGCGAGAGGCGGCGGTATGGCGCTTTTGGGCCGCGAGTCTGCTTTGGCCCGTGTTGCCTCCGGCGATGTCCGTCAGGTTACGCAGCTCCGTCTTGATCCCGCTCGCGTGCGCATATGGAAGGGCAATGCCAGAATACAGGCGCGCCTGAATGAAGAGAATGTGCGCGACCTGATTGATACGATCATCGCAGAGGGCGGTCAAAAAGTTCCGGCCATTGTCCGGCGCGTAAACGATGATGCGGCCTATGACTATGAAGTGATTGCCGGAACCAGACGCCATTTTGCGATCAGCTGGTTACGAACAAACAGCTATCCTGACATGACCTTTCTGGCGCAGGTGGCCGATCTTGATGACGAGGCCGCCTTTCGGCTTGCCGATATTGAGAACCGCGCCCGCAAGGATGTAAGCGAGATTGAGCGCGCACGAAATTATGCTTCTGCGCTCGGGCAGCATTATGGCGGTAAACAGCGGCGCATGGCCGAGCGGCTAAAACTATCCGAAGGCTGGCTGTCAAAGATGCTCAAAGTGGCAACATTACCCGATATAGTTCTTGCCGCTTTCGCTGACTTAGGCGAGCTAACACTTAATCCGGCCTATAAGCTGTCACAGGCACTAGCCGATGAAAGGCGTCATAAATCCATAGTTGGAGCCGCTGAACGTGTCACCGAGGAAAACGGTCAGCGCGCCCAGGACGGCCAGCCCCCACTTGGCGGAACGGTTGTTCTCGCACGGCTTATGGCTGCGGGCGAAGCTGACAAGCAACGCCCGAAACTTTATGAGGGCGTTTCACGGCACAATCGCCCTGCCCTCTCCGTCACCACAGCTAGCCGCCAAGGACTGACCATCAAGGTTCATGCCGCATCGGGCGCAGACGAAGACGAGATGGTCGCGCTTTTTCGCGAGGCGCTCGCAAGCCATGAGTATAAAACAGAGGTAGAATGAAACTCGCTCTGCCCTTCCCTTTTCTCGCAGATGGTGAAAACTTTCTTCGAGGAAAGTTTTTTTCGCCACTGGATTCGCGGTCCAGAAAAACTTTCCTCGAAGAAAGTTTCTGATGGCTCGCTCGAAAGGCGTCAGAGGCCGGAGAGCGGTGGGAGAACAGTTCGACCTGTTTCTCCCTTATATCGCCGATCTCAATTTTCGCGATCAGCGCGAGATGATGGAACGCCCGTTTTTCTCGCTTGCCAAAACCAGACGCATGAAGCCGATCGACTATAAATCGCCCGACGGGAAACTATGGGTCCATGTATCTGCCAATCCAGATTACGGCATGGCGACGATCTGGGATGCCGATATCCTCATCTATTGCGCGAGCGTTCTTGCCGATATGGCGCGGCGCGGACAAAATGATATTCCTCGGACCTTGCATATCATGCCATATGATCTGCTGCGTGCGATTGGCAGGCCAACCACGGGCAGAGCTTATGAATTACTGGGGCAGGGGCTGGACCGCCTCGTCTCCACAACAGTTAAGACAAATATCCGCGCGGAGAACCGCCGTGAGGCAACATTCAGCTGGCTCGATGGCTGGACACAGCTCGTCGATGAAAAAACCGAACGCTCGCGCGGTATGACCTTGGAGCTCTCAAACTGGTTCTGGGAAGGCGTTTTGATGAAGGGCGGCGTATTATCGATCGACCGGGCCTATTTCGATATATCCGGCGGGCGCGAGCGCTGGCTTTACAAAGTTGCACGCAAACATGCGGGCGGGGCGGGGGATGTTGGATTTGCAATATCGATGCCCACGCTGTTCGAAAAATCCGGTGCCGAAGGCCAGTATCGCCGGTTCAAATTTGAAATATTGAAACTTGCCGAGAAAAATGGCTTGCCCGGATATGATCTCATAATCGAGGATCTCGATCACGGCGAACCAAAACTGCGGATGCGCAAACAAGGTGACCACGAACCGGTCAAACTGGCGTCAGCAGGGCAGGGGAGCGAAACACCCAAAGCCGCTTCTCCAGAAAACCCAGTTCGCACCAAGCCAGCGGCTCCTGCTCCAAAATCAGGCAATCATGTGACGAAAACGGGCGCTACGGACGAACCAGTTATTGACGCGCGCAAAATGATCAAACGGACTTTGACCGGACTGAGTACAGCTGCAACACGCGGCTATATGACCGATGAAACCATCGAACTTCTACGCAGTGAATGTCCTGGCTGGGATCTTTATCGGCTACATGCAGATTTCGAAACCTGGGTCAATGGCAGCGAAGATCGGACGCCCGTAGACTGGCAAAGGGCTTTTATCGGCTTTGTCCGCCGACACAACAAGAAGCATGGTCACGAAATCAGGCGCTAAAATAGCAGTCAAAACTAGCCAAATTCCAGACCAATATCGGGTTCCGTTCCCGTTGTGTCGAGTTCAGCTTACTCAGATTTTTCATAGCAACCGATAGAAGTCCGATTTGAAGCACTTTCCTGTATGCAAGCCTCAAAGTGATTCAATGCGGTCGATTAATTTCAGCTTCCAGTCAATGTTTCGACACAATAGGAACGACATTCGATCTTTCAGGAACGATCCATCGACCTTCCGGGAACAACCCTTCGACACAACGAGAACGAATAGCCGACACTCTGGGAACGGTAAAATTCTGCGACTCGCCCGTTTCCGCACAAGACAGCGGTTGAATCTGCCTTTAACCTCATAACCTTATTATAACCCTCTAACATGCAATGATATTTATATAGGTTAATGATTCACAGGAGAAGGCCATAAACGCACCTTTGCGAACCTTCGGATGGGTTTGTGCCAGCCTTAATATTGAGGCCATTCAGGTGGTCGTGGAATTTCGCTTGCAAACCAACTGATAGCTACTTTAGTCTCAATTGAGACAAAGGAGCTTTCATGGATCCACAAAGTTATAGCATTGAACAACTTCTAGGTATGTCATCCGATGGAGAAGACCTGCTCGGCCTCGCTCTGTGCATAGAAGAAGGGCTACCAGTGGAGGCAATCGATCATCTTGTAGCCATAGTAGCACCGGGAGATATCAATCTCAAATACCGCTTCCTACCCAAACCGACGCTGGCACGGCGGAAAAACTCGGCCAAGAAGATATTGACGAGCGACGAGGGCAACAAGCTCGCCAGAGTTGCCAAGGTGATGAGCTTTGCCTTGGAGATATACGGTGACATTGAAAAGGCGCGAACATTTATGTCGAAGCCGCATATTATGCTCGACAACAGGATACCCTTGGAGATAGCTCTCGCAACCGGACCGGGAGCGGACTCAGTGATTAACATATTGGGCCGGACCGCTTATGGCGGCGGCGTGTGAGCACTCAGCACACCGACCAAATTCTCACCGCCTACCGGATTGGTGCTCTAAACGGCAAACATCCGCTCTACGGTGATGAAGGATCGCGGTTTTATCCCGGCAGATGGAACAAGCGGACCAGCCCCGTCGTCTATTGCTCGCAGCATTATTCAACACAGATATTGGAAAAACTTGTTCATGCCAACGGAGTGATGCCGCCAGACCTTTATTTTATAACGATCATTATTCCAAAGGGCATTTGCTATGAAAAATTCCAGACGGCTGCCCACTCTGGGTGGGACGGTAAATCGCAACGCATCTGTAAGGAATTTGGGGACAGGTGGGTCCGTGAAAAGCGCTCGGCTATACTGCTGGTACCCTCGATACCTGCGCGATTTGAAACAAACATACTGGTAAATCTTGCTCATGATGCCAGCAAAGCAATCACTTATGAGCGCGCAAAACGAATATCTTGGGATGATCAGCTTTACCGAAGCTAGCAGCGGGCGCTACCTTATGGGATACAAGCTGGTAGGATAACGATGCGACGCGCGAAAGCTTGCCTCTCGATCATGACATAAACCAATCCCCACCGCCCTCTGCCGGCGCATACGCTATGATTTGAATGGGGCACGAGCAATTTATTGCACCGATATTCAGTCCATCTTCTATTTTTCTCATCATTTGAACCATTTTGCTGCTCGAAGGCAGCGCGCCCGCTGGTTGCGCACGGGCCGGAGGGGAGGGGGAAGGGGAGGGTGATCAATTTTGGTCGATATACCGGAGGTTTCCATGCCGATTGACCCATACAGTATTCCCCACCCTAAAGCGTCTATCCTGCTCTCCGCCGGAGTGAACCTGTCCTCAAAGCTTGACGAGCCGCTTACACGAGACAGGCTGATCAAGCATCTTGCCGCAGCAGCCGACACTAGCACAGTTCAATTCACCATCCGCGACGCCTTCGAAATGCTCGAGTGCGCTATTGTTGCCCATATTCAACAGAACAATCGGGCCGCAAGCCAGCAGCTTCCCGGTTTGATTGCGACCTATCCTGGTCTTCCAACGCACACCGTTCGCAGCGAGTTGCAAGTGAGCCGACAGCAATTTTCGACCCCTGCACCGCTCGCACTTTTTGCACAGGCGCGGGCGGCGTTGACTCCCGAGGATTTTGTTCTCGAACCAAGCGCTGGCACCGGTTTGCTTGCCACCGAAGCATTACGGCTCGGCGCAATGCTCAGGCTCAATGAACTGGATGCATGCCGACGCGCGCTGCTCACCGGCCTTTATCCCGGCGCCGCCATAACCAATTGCGATGGAGCCGAAATCGCCGCACGCTGGCAGGGAAGGGCGCCCACCAGCGTCCTCATGAATCCACCCTTCTCGCGCAACGCCGATGGTTATGAAGATCATTTCACTGCGCTCAGACACCTTCATTCGGCCCTTAAAGTGCTGTCCAGCGGAGGAAGACTAGTCGCTATCCTGCCGAGCTGGATAGACCGTCCAGGCCGCAACGCGGCGAGTCTCGCCAAAATGATCACGGGTGCCTCGATTATCGAACGCTTTACGTTGGCCGAAGGCTGTTTTGCCAAGCACGGGACGAATATCGCGACGACCTTGCTTGTTCTGGATAAGCTACCGAATCTGCCGATGATTCATAATATTCACATTGCGGCCTTGGCTGAGCTAACTGACCAGCCAAGGCCCCTGCCACGCCGGGAGATAGAACCACAGACCAGAACCCCATCGCCAACCAAATCAATGTTCGGCGGCTTTATCCGCCCTGCAGAGCCGGTGCAACCCATTCCGGCTCACAGGCCAGTTGAAGACGCCGTCACACCTGTTGTTTACACCGCACTCGAGGAACCTGCTGCGCTAGGCGAGCAAGTTGGTGACTATCTTCCGTATCGTCCGGCACGGATGATCTTCGAGCAAGCCGGCGAACATCCTACAGCCCTTGTCGAAAGTCTTGCCATGGGCTCGGTAGCGCCGCCCAAACCCGATTACCGGCCTATGCTACCAACGCGCGTCGTCAAAGACCGGGTCTTATCGGCCGCACAGCTTGAAACGGTCGCTTATGCAGGCCAGGCCCACGCCGACTGGCTGGCCGGTAGTATTGACGACGAGAACACAGAGGAGGTGATCGAAAAGCGGATCCGCAAGGGGTATTTTCTTGGCGACGGGACGGGAGCAGGCAAGGGGCGCCAGATCGCTGCTACTATCCTCGACAATTGGTTACAGGGACGACGCAAGCATATCTGGGTGTCGAAGAACGCAACCTTGCTTGAAGACGCCCGCCGCGATTGGACGGCAGTTGGCGGAATCGCCGCCGATATCCAGCCTCTCAAAAATTGGCCACTGGGTACAGACATTGCAATGAGCGAGGGGGTGCTGTTCCTTCCTTATGCCACGTTGCGATCACAGCGCGAAGATAGCAGTCGCCTGACCCAAATATTCGATTGGACCGGCCCCGAATTTGACGGTGTTATCGCCTTCGACGAAGCTCATGCAATGGGCGGCGTTGCAGGCGGTGAAACCGCTCGCGGCAAGACCAAGGGTTCTGAACAGGGAATGGCCGGTGTGACCCTGCAGGACAAATTACCAGCTGCACGTGTTCTTTATGCTTCGGCGACCGGCGCGTCGAACGTCAATAATCTCGCTTACGCCGTGCGCTTAGGCCTCTGGGGCCCCAATACGGCCTTTCCGACGCGTGATCTGTTCATTGAGGAAATTGCCGCTGGCGGCATAGCTGCGATGGAAGTGGTCGCGCGCGATCTCAAATCAATGGGACTCTATACCGCCCGTGCGCTGAGCTTCGCCGGCGTTGAATATGAAATGCTTGAACATATTCTTTCCGCCGAGCAAATCGAAATCTACGACCGTTACGCCGAAGCCTGGTCAATCATCCACCAGAATATGGAAGCTGCGCTCGAAGAAAGCGGAGTAATTGATGCTGTATCGGGCGATACACTCAATGCGGGAGCCAAGGGTGCAGCTCGTTCCCGATTTGAAAGCGTCAAACAGCGGTTTTTCCAGCAGCTCCTTATGAGTTTGAAACTTCCGAGCCTATTTCCTGCGATTGAAGCCCATATTGCCGACAAGATGGCGATTGTCATCCAGCTTGTTTCAACCGGTGAGGCTATGCTTGACCGGCGACTGGCAGACCATGACAATGACGCCGCAAACGAGCTTGATATTGATCTTAGTCCGAGAGAATATCTTTTTGACTATCTCACCCGCGCTTTCCCAACCCGACAAATGCAGACCTATATCGATCTCGAAGGCGAAATGCGTTCGCAACCGATGCAAGATGACGATGGTAACCCGGTCCACTGTGCCGACGCAATCGCACGGCGTGATGCATGCCTCGAACAGCTAGGGGCAATGCCGCCAATCTCCTCCGCGCTCGACGCCATTATCACCCGCTTTGGCGAAGACAATGTGGCCGAAATTACCGGAAGGAGCCGCAGACTGTCCACCGCAAGCGACGGTCGCCAGCTCGTTCAGCGCCGTTCGGCGCGGAGCAATGCGGCAGAAACCGATGCTTTCATGGAAGACCGTAAACAAATACTGATCTTCTCTGACGCTGGCGGCACGGGGCGCAGCTATCATGCCAGTCTTGATGTTCCCAACCAGCGCCGCCGCGTCCATTTTCTTCTTGAACCGGGCTGGCGCGCTGATGCGGCTATCCAGGGGCTTGGACGGACCCACCGCACCCATCAGGCAAGTTCCCCCCTTTTCCGGCCCGTCACTACAGATTGCCGGGGTGAACGGCGCTTTATCTCGACCATAGCTCGGAGGCTCGACAGCCTCGGCGCGCTCACCCGCGGGCAACGTCAGACCGGGGGGCAAAATCTGTTTGACCCAGCTGACAATCTGGAAAGCGACTATGCCATGTCCGCGCTCAATGCCTGGTTCCGGCTGCTGCATTCCGGCAAGCTGAAAAGCGCATCGTTCCAGGATTTCCAGAAGCGGACAGGCCTTGAACTCGAAGGCGAGGGCGGTGAACTGCGTATGGACCTGCCGCCCATCCAGCGGTGGCTCAACCGCATCCTCGCACTGCCAATCGCCATGCAGAACGCGGTCTTCGACGAATTTCTCGGGCTAGTAGAACAGCGTGTAGCAAAGGCACGGGAAGCGGGAACGCTCGACCTCGGGGTTGAAACCATCGCTGTTCAAACCCTCGAAATCGTCTCCGAGCGCTTACTGCGGACCGATCGGTGCGGAGCGACAACCAAACTCGCCGAGCTTGCAATCACCCGGAAACGCTTTGTTCGCAGCCACGATGACATCGATTTTCGGCGTAGCTGGGACCAAAGCGCCGAGCCAATGATAAACGATAGGTCGGGCAAGGTCGCGCTTATGGTTAGCCAGCGCGATTCGCTGCTCGACGATGGAACCACCGTCCGGCGCTTCAAGCTCATCCGTCCTGCACGTATCGACCATATCGATGACCAGGCGCTGTCCGAAAGCAACTGGCGGAAAATTCGCGATACCCAATTTGCAAAGCTGTGGAATGCTGAAGCCGAAGAAGCGCGCGATACCCTCGAAAATGACACCCTGTTCATCGCTACGGGATTATTGTTGCCCGTTTGGCGCAAGATTCCCTCGAAGATGCTTTCGGTTGTGAGAATCGCAGCCGCTGACGGTCGCTCAATTCTTGGGCGCGTGGTCGACGCCGGTGATTTGGGCGCGCTTTGCGAAGGGCTAGGTCTTGAAGCGCCCAAACTCACTCCCAATGCAATGATTAAAAGCGCCCGCAGCGGTGCCCGGATCCCGGTCAACGGACCAGACCAGCTAACGCTCAAAACGTCTCGCGTGGCAGGAGCCCAGCGGCTCGAAATTATCGGCGCTCATGCCGCTCGACTTGGCTGGTACAAGTCGAGGGGCTGTTTCACCGAGATTATCGCCTATAAAACACGGCTTTTCATGCCGGATACAGAGGCCGCAACCATCCTCGAGGCGATTTGCGCGAAAAGTCAGACAGAACGAACCAAGGTCGCCTGAGCCGCACCGCTTTCTTTTGATAGCTGAGCAGGTTGTGCAACCGATAGACCGGTTTTCATTACGGCTACGCCCCCAATCCCGGCACACCAGCGCCAGTTCGTTAAATCGAGACCGGTGACCCAAGCAGGCAACCCAATAGCCAGCGGCGCTTGCGCGCCCGCGCGGGCAGGAGGGGAGGGGGAAGGAGAATGGTGGGCCTGAAGGATGGCAATAATGTCATCCGGCTCTGGAGAACTTCGCTATGACCATTCAAATCATTCCACTCAATAAGCTCAGGCTCTCGCTGCATAATGTGCGCAAAAGCGGTGCCGAAACCAATCTGGATTGGCTCGTTGCCAATATCGAAGCCAAAGGCGTGCTGCAGAACCTGATCGGCGGCACAGCCAAGAAAAAAGGCTTTTACGACATTTTTGCTGGCGGCCGACGCCTGCGCGCGCTCAACATACTCGCAGCATCTGGCAAGATTGCCAAAAATCACGGTATTCCAGTGATGGTCAGTGACGAGAGCGCCGAAGGCATAGCTGAAACCAGTCTCGCCGAGAATTTTCTCAGGGAGAAAATGACACCGACCGACGAATGTCAGGCTTTTCTGCACTTTCTGGGTACAGATGGTGACATTGATGCGGTTGCCAAACGCTTCGGTCAAACGCGCCGCTTTGTCGAAGGCAGACTCCGGCTTGCTACACTTGCCGAACCCATTTTCGATATTCTCGCCGTTGGCGAAATGACGATGGAAGTAGCTAAGGCCTACGCCGCAACCGCTGATCAGGCAAAGCAGCTTGCAGTGTTTGAAGAAGTGAAGGGCAGCTGGCTTGAAAACAATGCTCACGAGATTCGCAAGCGTATTCTCGGCGCATCAATTCCAGCATCACATCCTGTTGCTCTCCTCGTCGGCGAAGCCGCCTATACAAAAGCAGGTGGGCGCGTCGCAAGGGACCTGTTCACCGAAGCCGAAGCTGCTGAATGGCTCGATGGTGATCTTGCCATCGACCTTGCCAGCACGTTGTTGCAGGAGGCTGCAGCTATCCATGCCGAAAAAAGCGGCATCGGCACGGTTGTTCCATTGCTCGCCAAAGGCTCAACCTGGACGGACCGCGAGGAACTCACGCAGGCACGGCTTGACCGCGAACCACTGAGTGAAGCAGCCGAGACGCGTATTGCCGAAATTGAAGCCGAACATGGCCAGATAGAGCAGCTTTTCGAATCTACCGAAATGGATGACGAGGAGATCGATGCAATTAACGAGCGGGTCGCCAAACTCGAGCGGGAAGAAGAAGAACTGCGCGATACCAAAGTGCTCATTGATGAGGAACGCAAGGCTTCTCTGACCCAGTTTATGGTGATCGGCGAAGACGGTAAGCCGCGTGTCGAGGCCAATTACTGGGAAGTCCCGCAAGCCCGCCAAAAGGGCGATGGCGATGGCCACAAGGATCCCAAAAAGGTTGCGGCCAAACTTCAGGGTCTCTCCGGCGTCCTTGCCGATGAACTCTCGATCGCCCGTCGCGATATTCTGGCACTCCACGTCGCCAGCAATCCGGCCATCGCGCTTGACCTCGCAATTTTCACGCTCGCCGACCGGGCGGTCGGAAAATATTCCGAGCATGGATGTTCCCTCGAGGTGGCACGGCGCAACGATCCCAGCGTACGCGGCAATCTGCCTGACAGTCTTGCAGGCGCAGCGCTTGGTGAAATTCGCAAACAGCTCGATACCGCATGGGCAGCGCATTCCGCGGCAGCCGAGCGTTTTGAAGCCTTTCGCGAGCTCGACGAAGAGACCCGCGCAACCTGGCTTGCCGTCTGCATGGCTAGCAGCATGGAAGCCTCGCTTGGCGGCAAGGGTCTGCAGCACAGCAACCCCTTCCACGATCATCTGGGTCAACTGCTCGACATCGATGTTGCGGCATGGTGGCGGCCAAGCGCAGGCGGTTACTTCGCCCGTGTCCGAAAAGCCGGGATGCAGCGTGCGCTCGATGCCATCGGAGGACCGGTACTGGCTGCAAAATATGCCAGCTCCAAAGTCGCTGAAATGGCCGACGCCTGCGAAAAGCTCTGTGATGGCAGCGCGATCACAGAGCCGGAAATTCGCGAAGCGGGGATTGCATGGCTACCGGCAGCGATGCGCTTCGATCCCAACCAGGCCGAGGAAACCGGGGCCGAGGGCGAGGAATCCAAAGGAGGAGCAGCGGGTGAGGATAATAGCCACCCCGCCGGCGAAGAGCCAGAAAGCGGGTGCGAGGGTGAAGCGGACGGCAATAGCAAGGCCTCGACCACCAGCGAGAACGCCTGAAAAGGCTGCCTGAATACAAAACCACAAACCTGCATGCATTGCCCCGTTGTCATTCGGCAGCGGGGCAATTGCGCGCGCTCAAAGGATAATACCCATGAAAACCGACATCTCAGCCACGATTACTGCAACTATTATCGCAAAACTTGAAGCGGGAACAAAACCCTGGGTCAAACCCTGGACCGGGCAACCGATCTCGCGTCCGCTACGCCATTGCGGCTCAGCCTATCGCGGGATTAACACATTGATCCTCTGGATGGCGGCGGAAGAACGCGGTTATATTTCGCCCTACTGGATGACCTACCGGCAGGCGATCATCCTTAAGGGACAGGTTCGCAAGGGCGAGAAATCATCGCAGGCGGTCTTCTACAAGACACTGGTCACCAAGGACGGTAGGGCAGATCAGGACAGCATCGATGACAATGCAGTCGGTAGCGGCGATGAAGGACAAACGCGGCGCTTGCTTCGTCAATATGCGGTCTTCAATGCTGAGCAGATTGACGGGCTTCCTGCTCATTTTTACCCGATACCAAAACCGGCTCAAAAGATACCCGAATCCATCCACCGGCCCCGGCTAGAGGCAATATTCGCCAAAATCCCTGCGGCGGTCCGTCACAATGGCAATCAGGCCTATTATAATCGCACCCGCGATGAGATCGTTTTGCCAGTTATCGACCAGTTTCCCAACTTTGAAGTTTATTTTGCGGTACGGGCACATGAGACAGCCCATTGGACAGGCGCAAAACGGCGGCTTGACCGCACTTTTGGCAAACGCTTCGGCGATGCAGCCTATGCCATGGAAGAACTTGTTGCGGATATTGCTGCCGCTATTCTTGGCGCAACACTCGGGCTACCAGAAGCGCAACTCGACAATCATGCATCCTACCTCGCGCACTGGCTCAAGGTCCTCAAGTCCGACAAAACTGCCATCTTGACCGCCGCATCCAAAGCTGACGAAGCGGTCAACTTCATCTTGGGTTTTGCCCAGCAAGGCCCGTGCCGGATCGTTGGTCGCGAGCCCCAGCTTGTTGCGGCCTGAAGCCCGATCCGACCAAAATCCACCATTATGACATGTGAGGAAGACCAACATGGCCAATTATTTCACCCATATTTCGTTCAAGCTCGCTGTGACACGCGAGGAAGCGGAACAGCTTGTTTCAGTCATTGCAAGCGCGGCATCCATCGAAGATGGAAACGGACCCATGCTGGCACCGGAAATCGAGAAGGCATTCCGCACCGACAGTCAGATTCCAGATCAAAACTTCTGCGAGATTATGGACGACTTGATTTTCGGCATTGAGTGCATTTACAATGAAACCAGCAGTACTCTCACCATCTTTGACAGCGATGGCGCGCCCAATCTCTCGGCGCTCGGACAATGCCTCCAACGCCTATACCCAGAAAAGCTGCCGCTCGGGTTCGTTTATGCCGATACCTGCGATAAGGCCCGCGCCGGTGGTTTCGGCGGAGGATATTTCGTCATCACGGGTGACACCATATCCCAACAGACGCTTGCCCATATGCTCGATAATGATCTCACCGCGCTCGCGGAGACCTCTGGTGTCAGCTGACCAGCGCACTGCGGGTCACGTTGCCACGCTCGAGAATGCATACCGCGTCGCCACCCGCGTTGCCGAAGCGACCAACCAGGATATGCAGGTTTCCGCAACCGGCAAACCGGAACAACCCTTTATCGCGGAACCCGCCAACACCGGAACCCAGCGCGTCATCGCAAGGATCCTTGCTGATCGAGACTGATACAAAGCTCAAGGAGTTAGATATATGAGAATTATAGCCTACAAAAGCGAAGCTGCAAGGCCATTGGAGTGCCAATTCCCGTTCGCGATCTTCGCTTTTGCGAAGTTTCCCATTGCAGCAATACTGGTGCATATTCAGTTTTGGTTACTGTGGCAGCCGTTGATTACCTCATCGACATCAGTCAGCATGATTTGCAGATAATGGCGGACGTAAAAGCCAACAAACCCAGCGCATAAGCGCGATTTCAAATTCATCATAGCCGCTTGCCGTGACGGATTCGTCGCGCGCTCAATCAACGAAAGGACGTTATCATGGCAGACCGCTGTTCAGCTTCAATTACCATCGGAGGAAAGCTAGCCGCCGCCGATCTTCCCCAGCTTCTCACCGCCATCAGTGATGAAGGCCTCTCTACCGAATTTGACGGCCCAACATTTGAGCTAAAGGAACTTGTGAGCGGCGAACCATTATTGCTTAGCGCGCATGAAGTTAGCTGGGGCACGTTCACTGAACTGGAAGCCTTCTGCCGCACCCACAAACTCGCCTACACCCGGTGGACCGGCATGTGCGCCGGTGTATGGGGGTGCTTCCGTACCGTTTATCGCGGTGCAGCCGAAACCAGAGAGGGGGATGACGCCGTTGACGAATATGACGTCAGCGAGGACGATCAGATTCTGATCGGCGAACAGCTGGCCCATAGGCTTGGTTCATTTCGTGCGATTGCCGATCATTTTGTCCGTGCCGCGTTCGCCGTGCCGCCGCTGGTTATTGTGGCTAGCGGGCCTGAGCAAAGGGAGCCCATTGCGCCCCGAGCGTAAAGTCGCCCGAAAACACGCCCAGAGGGCCATCAACATCGGCGGTCACATAAGGATCATCGGCAATCACCACGCCGCTGCCAAAAACCGCTCCTTCACGGGCCAGTTGTGCGCGTGCTGCAAGCAGTTCGACCAGACGGCCCAGATCAACAGACGTGCCAAGCGGGTCCCGGCCTGCCAGTATATACCACAGGCACCGCTGATAATCATTGCCGCGGCCGCCAAGAATGGCCGCCAGTGCGGTCTTGGCGTCAGATTGTCCTGCCATCAGACCATTGACTGTGCGCGAAAGCTCGGATGCAGCCGACAATGCATCCTCCGGGTCAACCCCAACCGAAGCACCGGCAAGCGCGCGAAATGTCCAATGTTCGTCGCAGCAATCACGCATTTCGATCAGACCAAGATCCACATCAATATTTTGCAACCAGTTCGGTGCCTTGTTCATATCAAATTCCTTATCGATTGTGGACATAGCGTGAACATCGGCCCCCTGTCAATTTTACCGTGACGACCACATAACAAGGAGAACAACAATGGGATGGCTATTCATGAATTCACTGGGATACCACAAAACGCCAAAAGCCTATCTTGAAGATCAATTCACATTCGAGAACGATGCGGGCAAGAGCGAAATACTGGCCTCTGCAATGATCAAGATGCGCACCTGGTATGCCGCGTGCCGCCAATATAATAACGACACCGGCCAGACCACTGTGTTCGCGCTGGTATGCTTGGTCAAATATAATAAGCGCGCCAGCGACGGGATGGTTTTCGGTTACAAGGATATGAGCGAAACCATGGGACCAAACGAATCCGAATGCCCCGCAAGGATACTTGACATGCTCGGCCCCACGACCAGCGAATATGCCCTGCAGTGGCGCGCCCGCTGCAGGGCGGTCGCAACCCGAAAGCAACGGCCCCCACCCAAGGACGGCGACATGATCGTCTTTGCCCAATCGATCAAATTTACCGATGGAAGCGAAGGGCGGCGTTTCCTTGTTTCCCGGCAGGGACGCAGGACGATCTTCCTCAATCCAGCGGCGGGAACACGCTACCGGATTTCCCGCTGGAAGGAGCTGAACTGGACCACCATAACAAAGATTGATGTCAAGCTGCCAGCAGCTTAAGCAAGGCCATGTGGTTGGTCCCCAGAGGCGCGAAAAACGCAAAAGGCAAAGAGCCGATCGCACCGGCGCTTAGTGACACATTGCGCATCTGGTACACCGGGCGCGGCGATCACCGCGATGAAGAAGCAGCGCTGATGCTTGTGCGCCATGCCCGCAGAAACGGGCAATGGATCGCCTGCGACTGTCAGGGCGAGCTTGCCACACCGATGCTCTCGCCCGCCTTGCTCACCGGGGCCGACACCTATTATCTCAGGCGGCTGACAGCGCGAAGCAGGCCTGAACATGGAATCAAATGTCCATTTTTCCGGGAACAGGCTTTCACCACTATTACCAGCCAGAAACGTCCCGCGCGCAACCAGCCTGAAGGCTATTTTTCTGTGCTGCGTCCACCCGCGCTTTCACTGGCGCAGCATCCCGAAGAGAAGCCGGAGCCGCGCGATGCAGCAAGCCACGGCGCTCCGCGTCTTGCAAAGCTGCTGTGGCGCCTGCTCGAACTGAGCGGGCGCACGATCATTGAAGCAAATGAACAGGACAAACGTGACATTTCGAGCGAATTTGCGGCAGTGCGCCAGCTCGCAGAACGATTGGAGGTTGCACCCGGCATACCGCTGAGCCGCGTCCTCTTCACTCATCCGCGCGATTGGGAATCGCGGCGCATATTTGCAGTGCTACGCGAACTGGCTAAAAGCTGGCCCAAAGGCCATGAGCCGCAGGCCTATCTGCTCGTCTTTGCCCGCAAGGTCCACGAACACAGCATCGAAACCACAGACGGCACCATCGATCTCGCAACCCGACTTCGCCACCCAGGCACGCGGGAAAAACCAATCAGCGGGCCCGACCTGACTTTGGTTGCTATCGGAGAGGATCCCGATGCGCGCGGTTACGGCGCGCTTCGCGCATGCGGACAGCCTGTCCACAACGGCCACCGCTTCATTCCGGTAGATCATGATTTCGACCGGGTCATCGTCGAAGCTTTGATCACCGCGCGTCACGTGCTCGCGCGGCAAGACATTGGCCTTACCGCCACGAAACCCGTGTTCGACTACATCACCCCTGATGGCCCGGTTCATCCGCCCTGGCTCATCTCCCTGCAGCGGGGAAATAATAGCATTTCCGTGGTTTTTGAAACCAGCAGCGCAGACTATGAAGAACCGCGCCGGGCGCGGGCCTTGGGGTTCATTGGCGTTGTCCTTGAATTAGACCGCTCGACACTACCCAACCTCTCGTCCGATCTCGCTGAGATTGCACGGAGCATCCCTTCAGCCTGACGGTGAAGGGGGTCTGGCCGGGCTCCAATTTATTGCGCTGGAAGAGGACGCCGGCGCGTCGGTGAACGAAGGAGTGGCGGACAGAGAATGGTGATACCAAAAAATCATATGGCCTGCCGTTTGGCACGCACACCGTAATTTGCTGTTCCTGGACTCTGCCTGACCAGTGACAATGGCTTGCCCTCTCCCTCGTCTGTGCGCATTTGAACAGCAGCTCGAAAAAGCGGCACATGGTGCTTGGCTTGCAATTGTTCGGTCCTAGCGCGAAAATGTCCCAGATGTCCTCGGGCGAGCCTGTATTCCTGCAGCGCATGAAAGATGGCGGCGCGCAGGGCGCGTCATCCCGTCCGCTGCACTATGACCGGGTTTCAATATCGTCCAAATGGTTCGAAACAACCCCTTCTTCCTCACCTGCCCATAGCCCCGAGCGGGGGGACGCCATGCAACCACAAAATTGGCCCCGTGTTGCTACGCTGCCCGCGCCAGACCATTTTTGCGGTGTCCCTCGGCAAGCCTCGGTGCAGACGCCCCCGCCCGGTTCTCATTCATGGGCAGGCAGAAGGAATTGTCCCAAGCCATAAGGAGAAATGATATGAACCACGTTATTTTATCAGGCCGGGTAGGGGAAACCCCATCGCAGCGCGCCGCCGTCACAAGTTTCAGTCTTGCCACAAGCATCAATAAACGCGCAGAAGGCAAGGCAGTTATCGGCGAAAACGGCCATCCCGAACAATATACTGAATGGCACCGCATCACCTGCTTCAACGGTCTGGCTGAAACCATCGCCAAACATGTCGAGAAGGGCAAGAAGCTCACCGTCATTGGACGTATTCACTATAGCCAATATGAGAAAGACGGCGTGAAGCACAGCGGCACCGAAATCATCGCCGAGCAAATCGAGTTCGGTTAAACCGATGCAGGGCCGGGCATTGAGACCGGCCCTGGTTCTCGATAGCCAGAAACTGAGCGATATTGGGAACTTCAACCAAGTTTGCACGTAGTCTCTTTTAGGCAAGGAGCAATCATGTTATTAAAAAAAATCAAGACGCCGGTTCTATCCCATCTTTCCTATCTCGTCGGTTCAGGAGGCAAGGCTGCCGTCATTGACCCCAGAAGAGACTGCGATATTTATCTGGAGATAGCGCGCGCCGAAGGCTTGGAAATCACCCATATCTTCGAGACCCATCGCAATGAAGATCTGGTATCCGGTGCGCCCATTCTTTCCGGCATGACGGATGCACCGGTCTTCCATGGACCCAATGCTGCGGGAGACGTTGTTTATGCAGAAATTGCCGGTAACGGCGACCGCTTTGAAATCGGGCAACTCGTTCTTGAGGTCATCGAAACCCCGGGCCATACCGACGATCATATAGCTTTTGCTCTCTATGACACGGAATATTCGGACGGCGCTGTCGGTGTATTTACCGGAGATGCGCTCTTTGTAGGCGACGTAGGGAGAACCGATTTCTACCCGGACCGCAAACAGGAAGTTGCCGGGCTTCTTTTCGATTCCCTGCAAAAAATTCTGTCGCTGGGCGACTAGGCGATAATATATCCCGCACATGGGGCAGGGTCGGTTTGTGGATCGGGAATGGCGGAGCGGGAGTTTTCTACACTCGGGCATGAACGGAGAAATAATCCCCGGTTGCAAATCGAGAGCCGGGATGAATTTATCGAGATCAAAATCAACGAGAACCATTATCAACCGCCCTATTTCCGGTTGATGGAGCGCCTCAATCTGGAAGGTGGAGATCCCGCTCCGCGCGTAGCAAAGCCAAAAATTTTAAACCTGCCAGAAATGGAAAGTCATTCTCCCACCCATCTGGTGGATGTCCGCGACCCAATGGCATACGCCTCAGGTCACTTCCCGGGTTCGCTGAGTTTGCCGGTCGGCATGATACCGGCATTTGCAGGATGGTTCATAGGTGAAGGAGACACCGTTCTTCTGATCGGTTCGGACCAAAGCCAGCTTGCCGCAGCAACGGAGCATCTTGTTCGCATTGCCCTTGACGATATTATCGGCGGCTATACCGGCATCGTCCCGGCTGCTGCGGCAGGGAGAATCATGGAGCAAATTCCAATGATCGAAACGGAGGAAATTGAAAAACGGCTGAACGAGGATCGCGGCGATTGGACCTTACTCGATGTCCGTGATGCAGATGAACGTGGAGAGGCATCAATTGATGGTTCAGAGCATATCTATGTTGGTGAATTGAATGAACGCTGGAAAGAACTCGATAGATCACGTCACTATACCATGATGTGCGCGAGCGGCATGCGGGCGACCGTCGCTGCAGGATGGCTTTCCAGTCAGGGGTTTGAAAAAATCGACATTTATCTCGGTTCGATGGGAGCCTGGCAGGCGTCTCTGGCTTAGAGGCATACGCGATTATCGGTGCCACCAAACCATGCAGCGCCATCGCTTGTTAATGAGCGAAACTGGAGCGGTAGCTGACCGACAGCTTCAAAGCTGCGGTCGTCCTCTCGCGGAGGAATTACGCGTTGACAGCGTCTTTCAAGCCCTTGCCTGCTTTAAATTTCGCTTGAGTAAATGCCGGAATCTGCATTGGTTCGCCGGTACGCGGATTACGCCCCGTTGAAGCTTTACGCTTGGATGTCGAGAAGGTACCGAAACCGACAAGGCGAACGTCGCCGCCACCCTTCAATGCACCGGTAATCGAACCGATAACTGCGTCTACCGCTTTGGCGGCATTGTTTTTGCTAAGCCCGCTGTGGTCCGCGACGCTACTGACAAGATCCATCTTATTCATGTGTATAACCCCTTGGTAACGGCAATTCGTCATGAATCGCGCGATCATCGGAGGGCATTAACACCTCAATGTTGCTGTAAGTCAAAAGAAACTCGTCATATTTTGACGATTTTCTCCGCAGGCCGGTAAACAATGTCCTAAGCCTCTGGCCGGGCGGCGTCGCGCAGCTCGGCAATCGCCACCGCGAGTTTTGGTTGCCCGACCTTGCGCAAGCCTGCAACAAGGCCGGCAATGAAGTTGCTCTTTGACAAGATGTGATGGACAAGGGCGATGCGGTTTTCCGTGCGATGATGACTAGTTAGCGTCTGATCAAGAAGACGAGCATATTGATCGCCGAAAAGTCCATCACGGCCTATATAGAAGATGGTTTGTAGCTCGGCGAACTCTTCGATCGAGAGCATTTTTAGAACCGCGCCGTTGAGCTCACGCATATCGTCGCCATATCGCATGATCTCGTCGAAACTTACGCTAGCAGCATTGACTACTCGCGGCTTTTCGTCCGATTGCGCCGGTGGATGCACCTTGAGCCAAATCTCGGCAATCTCCATAATCTTTTCGGATGTGAGATAGCTCAATTCGGTATCGAGGCCGATTAGCACTTTAATTTCGCGCGATGCCTTTATCGCCGCGAGCGCATTGGAAAATCCGTTGCTGCTAAGGTCAAACCGTTCCATCGTGGCTGCCCTGCGCGCAATAAAGGCCTCCTCGGTCCAGGTCGATTTCGCGCCGACTATCCCCGCAATCTCGATGAGATCGGAGCGGGAGCAGTCTTTCGTACTGTTACCTGCAACAACCTCCTGAGAGAGGCGGAATACGCGGTCCATGAGCCGCCCTAGAATATCGCGGAGTTCGACGATGCTCGCCTGCACAAAATGCAGATTGACGACAGCAAGCTGTTCGAGGCTTTGCTTGCCTTCCTGATTTTCGAAATAACGCAGTTCTTGTCCGTCGATATCGTGACGAGTGAAGCTTTCGACGAAGGGTTTGAGTTCGGCTAAGTGGGTTCTGCAGGCGAGGTCGCCGATCATCTGAGCGCTCAGATGATCCCAATAACCCTCGACATCATGGTTGATTGGTCCTTCGCGCTCGCGCGCCATGCCGATCGCCACCAGTTCGCGCAGAATATATTTGAGCGCTAGCTCCAGGCCATGCCGTGCGTTATAAAGGATCGGCATCGCGAGTGTGTCTCGGCTTCCATAGAGTTTCTTCGCGATCAGCGTGTCAGCGAGCAACTGCGCCGCTTCCATATAACCTTCGACATAATTGATCTCATCGCCTTGTTTGCCGATGCATGCATTCCATTCGCCGTCGTTGACGGTTTCGAAAAACGGGTCGTGCACAACGCCATCGCGCAAAAGCTCTCCCATCTCTGGCATGCCCTTTATCTCTCCCGATCACGCGGCTAAGTGCAGGTTGGTTCGGGTGATGGCGCGGCATCGCCCTCCGAAGAGCAATACTGGCGGTTCTACACACGTTCGACAAGAATTGATTTCTGGTGTGCCCGAGGGATGCTACAAACGGTTGCTCACAAACGGCACCACCATTCGCCCTTACCTTGCACTGGGAATGGCAGAATAGCAGAAGCAGTTTATAATTGGCCGATTATCGCAATGTTGAAGGCATAACATATTCTGGACCGCTAGAGGACGTTTGCGATTATCCAACTTGCCAAAGCCAGTAAGGCCGCCGCCCATACAGCGGCTATCAAAGCGGCCGCGACATAGTCACGGGACGATCGGATCTGAGGAGTGCTTCTGCACTGTAATTTGCCATTAACGGAGCAGGGATCAGGCGTATTTCAAGTGTAATCCCTAGTGGCAAAATGAACAGAACATCAAGATACTTAATTACGGAAATAAAGTCTGGTATTAGGTCGATGGGGCTCAATGCGTAAGCGGCCACGCCTGCGGTTACCAGCTTTGCAAGCAAAGGCGTGCGGGCGCTACTACGTGCCGCAATCCCCATAGCAACGACATCGCGCTTCAATGCCCGCGACCACAGTTTCATTTTCTCGATTCGCCTTGCTCAATGTTGATGAATATAACGCTTCATCCACTTTAGCGCCAATCCGCGAAGCGGGTTCGTGCATTGGATGGGAAGCTGACTGACTTCTTCTGGTTCATTGCTAGGAAAAGCTGACATTCCATCATGGCTTAGGTTTTTGCAATTGCACCAAAGTTACTACAGCAGTTCTTCGATAAAAGGGAAGCCAGCATCGACTGACTATTTGTAGTCATCAATCTCAAAAAATGATGACCGAGTCTATAAATTTTCAAGCATTAGCCAGAATTGACATCAACGCATCAGCGGCACGGCGGATGGGATTCCAAGACGGGTCTCCCGTTGCCGCTAAGCAGCCTTTTTCCTGAAGTTCTGCATAGTCTGGGTGACAAAGAAAGGCTCGGTCCAGATTGGCCAGAACTTCTGAAACAGAATAACAAACCGGTCCAAAGGACCAATGCGCGTAATCAGGGTTCCCCTGCCATTGAGTCGTCCGTTTTGTGAGGAAAATACAAGGCTTAGGTTCGGACAGAAATTCATAGACCTGACTACTAACGTCCCCAAGATAGATATCCGCAGCTCTTGTATAGCTCATGTCTGAGGATTTTGAGCTCCCCAAATCAACGTGAATGTTTTCAAATTTAGAATAAACCTCAATCTCGTCTCTTTTAAATTCATTTTGATTTGCAAACAATCGAACATGCGGGGCTACGATGAAGTTCATATCCTTTTTTTTAGAGAAAGCTTCCAGAAGTTCGTGACCAAAATCTTTCCACGACGACAAGCCTCGGCTAAAGTGCGGATTGTATAAAACCGTTGGCCTTTTGATTGGGAAAATTGAGGGCATATCTACCCTTAACTGCTTGATAGCAAAGGGTTTGATATAGCCTGTGACAGAGCAGGTATCTTCTCGAACTAAACCTAACTCAACCATCCTTCTCTTATCTTTCTCTCCCGCGACCAGAACATGATCGAAATGCCGAATACGAGGGTCATAGCTTTTCGCGCGATCCCCTGCACCGTGCGGGATGTGTATAAAAGGTGGCAGGCGTCCGGAGAAATATCTCAGAATTGTAGATGTGCGTTCCACCACGACTATGGCGTTTAAACTGTTCCAAATGTTTAGATGTAGCAACAAAAATGCGAGCTTAGGAGAGACAAGTTTTGCTATCGGGTTAGGGTTCAGGACTCTTATCTTTGTACGTTCCGCGCCGAGTGGTGTCAGAACACGTTGACATGCCTCCGCCTCAAACGTTGACAAAACAAACACCTCTACGTCGATATTTGGGTGTGCCTCTAGTTCTACCGCAATTGGAATAAGATGCAATACATGGTGCAGACCGCCTACGAGCAGAAGTCCTACGGTTTTTCGTTCAAAATGAATTTGAGACTTGGTCACTTAAATCTGACCATTGAGATTTTACTGTGTGTTTGCCCGAGCCAGCGCCAAAATCCCTTCACGATAATTGATAGCGAGGTTAGCAGCGCTTTCCCCATATCTATATCTGGAAAACCATCAGGCCTTGTTCGAAAATAGGTCGGCCGAACTTGCCGAGCCATTTGTGAGTGCGAGCGCAGCTTTTTATCGCATGCGCGCCGCAGCTGCTCCTCACGATCTTTCAAGATGACAATGGCAACCTTTTCTGGCGAGAAGTGAATGTAATCATGAGGCTCAATTCCGCTTTGCGCATTTAGGAAAATGGCTGACCAATCAATTGCCGCATCCTTTTCCATTTTGTATGGGTAAACCTATTTATCCAAAATTGCGATGGCCAATGTGCAAATGTCATTGGGGAGGTTTTCCGTACAGCCAATGTTGGGGAGGTTTTCCGTACAGCCAATGATTGTGCCCTTTCGCGTCTCTTGTAGCTCCGTCTCCGTTATTCGATGCGAAGCGTTTCGATTATTGGTCTGGATTTTGCGAAGTCTGTTTTTCAGGTGCACGGTGTGGATGCGCAAGGCGAGGCTGTTGTTCGGCGGCGCCTGACGCGCGGCCGCTTGCTGAAGTTCTTTGCCGGATTGCCGCCTTGCCTGATTGGCATTGAGGCGTGTTCCTCGTCGCATTTCTGGGCGCGTGAACTGGTGGCTTTGGGGCATGAGGTGAAGCTGATGCCCGCCCAGTATGTTAAGCCCTATGTGAAGCGCGGCAAAAATGATGCTGCCGATGCCGAGGCGATTTGCGAGGCGGTGACGCGCCCGACCATGCGGTTTGTCGGCATCAAGTCACCCGAGCAGCAGAGCGCGATGATGTTACACCGGGTGCGCCTGATCTTGAATCGTCAGAGGACACAACTCTCGAATGCGATGCGGGCTCATCTGGCCGAGTTTGGTATTGTCGCTCCTGCTGGCCGCAATGGCCTGGAACGGTTGCTCGATGTTATCGCAAACCCTGAAGACTTGCGCCTTCCGTCCGACGCCCGGCTCTGCCTGAAGATGCTGGTGAGCCAGCTGCGGATGGTCAAGGAACAGATACTGGAGAATGATCGTCGTATTCTCGCGCAAGCCCGCGCGACGGACGTGGGCCGCCGCCTGATGGAGATCCCGGGAGTGGGGCCATTACTGGCCAGTGCCTTTGTCGCAACCATTACCGACCCTGCCGTCTTCAAATCGGGCAGAAACCTTGCTGCCTGGATCGGCCTTGTTCCGCGCCAGAACTCAAGTGGATCCACGATGCGGCTTGGCGGAATCTCAAAAGCAGGCAATCGCTATCTGCGGCAAATGCTCATTGTGGGTGCCATGGCTGTAATCCGTCAGGCCATGCGTTACGCCGACAAGTATGTCTGGCTTTCGCAGCTTCTGGCGCGCCGAGAAGTCAAGTGTTCCCCAAGCCTATACGTCTATTTCCGCAGCATTGCGGCCTTGGGCCAGAACCCTTCAGTGGCAAATTGTCTGGCGGCTTGTGAAGCTTTGATGATCAGCGAACGGACCATCGGTACCATAACGATATCCGGAAATCTGCGCAATATTGCGAGCATCGTCTGCGAAAACTTCCTATAATAGTACTATGTCCGGCTGTTGTCCTTTTACGCCTAATTGCAGCAGCCGCTCGCCGAACTTTTTTAGGGCATCTGGGCCGCCATTTGCTAGCGGCCAAGGCACGCCTTTGACATTATAAGTAAACACGGACAGTGCGCCGTCAAAAAGGACGTTGCGGGAAAATATTCTGGTCATGGTTTTACGGCGGGCGTAACCGATGAACCTAACACAATGGCAAGCCTGATTGCCCCAATGACGCAACCGATTAAGCCGCAGCTAGACCTTTTTCAAAAATCCGGCACATAACATTTAGACCGGACGAACAACGTTATTCCTCACCTAATGTCTGTGTTAGAACAGGGCGTTAATTTGGGCGATATGGTCGTAAATGCCGTTTTCGATACTATAATTTTGAGCGGCAAGATGCAAAGTATCGCTTTTGGGCCGCGCAAGTGCATGCGCCATCATTTTTGCGATATCATTGGGGATTGTCGATTCAATGATATCGCAGCCTTCCAACGGCCCGATAATTTCCCGTGCGGCTGGAAAACAATCTGTAGTCAGCACAGGGCAATTCGCCGCTAGTGCCTCGAGTACAACTGCTGGTAGTCCTTCATATCGAGAGGTCATGACGAGCATATCTGCTTTGTGCAGCCATTCGCTCACGTCGTTTACAAAACCCGGCATAGAAATCCGCCCCTGAAGCTTCAACCTCGCAACCAATTGTTCGCATTCATACTTTTGACTGCCATCCCCTAGAATGATCAGATCCGTATCAAAACGGTTTAAGGATGCGAATGCCTTTATTAATAGGTCAAACCGTTTCTGAGCCTCGAAACGGCCAATGGCTATTATAGTTTTTCTATTGCTGGAGGCTCGGTCAATGGATGGTTTTACAAGCATCGCCTTGGTCACATACGGGTTGGTAACGGTTACGAATCTGTCCTGCAAAGATGGAAATTGTCGCCGCAACATCTGTGTCTCAGCTTCGCTCAGTGCCAATGTCCGTTCAGCATTTCTGATCGCCAGACTATATCCAAATTTGCGGATGGCGGCATAGAATCCATGATCCTGTTGCCGAATAATCGGGTTCGTCGTTTTGAGTATTGTTTTCGGGTTTGACCGCGCAAACTTTGCCGCAGCGATGGTGAGCCAGTTCATATGATTACAAGTGGATATCAAACAATATGGTTTATGCTTTCCTATCAATTGAACGCAGGCTGGAAACAGACGCACAAGGTCTTTCGTTCGCGCCCCCCGGGACGAGCCCAGATAACAAAGATTGACCTTATTACTAAGCAAGGGAAGTAATACATCCTCCCCGGAACCGTTGTCGCAAAAGACGACCAGATCAACCTCATAGCCCGCTTGCGCAAAACCGTCGGCCAGAAAGCAGGCGACCCTGTCGATACCGCCCTTATCCAATCGGTAATGCAACAAGGATATGCGTTTATTTTGCATACAATAGTTTCTCAAAAAGTTTAGATCGCCACAGCCTGCGGCATGGAGCCAATGGCTGGGGCGTCTGTCCTGCATTCAATATTTTGCCGAGGCAGTCTTTCGATATCCACAAAATCGGCAATCGCTTCGGCAGCACGCTCTCCGGAAGATTTGTTCGCGTCTAGAGAGAATGACTGATGAAAAGCCTCCGCCTGGATTTTGCGAAAATGCAACTTTAGCGGTAACGACTGATGGAGCGTTTCTTGGAACTTACTCATATCGTCCAATACGGGTCCAAATTTCCAACATGCATAGTTGGGGTCGGTTTGCCACTGGGCATTATGCGAATTGAGAAAAATTGCGGGACGCGGGTTCTTGATAAATTCATAGATCTGGCTGCTTACATCGCCAAGATAAATATCGGCGGCCCGGGTATAAGACATATCCACGCTTCGCGGACTGCCGGTATCAATATGGATATTGTCCGCATTCAAATAGCGCTGCGACAGATTGTGCCGGACTTTTAACATCCGGTGTTCAATGGATGCCAGAAGCTTCCGGCGAAACAGCATGACATGCGGCGCAAAAATAAGGTTAAACTCACTCTGGGAAGCGAAATGGTCCAAAATCTGCTCGCCATATTTAAACCATGACGACAATTTTGGATCGAAATGCGGATTATAGAGAATGACCGGTTTGTCGTTACTAAAAAAGCGGCGCTGCGGCTGCTCAGATCGAGCTTCAAATTTCGGGTAGCCCACAATACGGTGGTTGCCAGATCGGATGACTCCAGCATCCAGCATCCGCTTTCTAGTCTTTTCACCGGGCAATAGCACATAGTCGAAGTGGCGAATATCCTTAGAGAAGCCAATGGACCGGTCACCCGCGCCATGCGGGAAAAATATTAATTTCGGTTTATCCATTCCGCATTTAGTCTTCAGAAAAGTTGTTGTTGTTTCGGGTACAACCAGCGCGTCGAAACAGCTGAATAATTCTGTATTGGCCATCAGCCCGCTGATCCGGGTGAGCGGAAGCAAATTACCAAGGGCTTTTTCCGATATCTTGCTTAGCCGATCGGACTTGATCGACCAGAATACTGGTTGAGGCAGATCGGGCGCCAGATGTTGCTTGACTGCCGCTGTTTGGAGTTCGCTGGAAGTAATCACCTCAATCTTTGCTGTCGGAGCCAGACGCTGGAGATGCGATATAATCGGCGCTGTATGCGCAACCTGATGCAACTCATCATGATTGAACAAAAAGCCAATACGCTTTGAAGGCCCACAATCCGGGCCGCTCAATTTTCTTTCATCGGATGTCCGACCTCGCTATGATATCGAACTTAAGGCGGATAAAAAGCGCCAAACCCGCACATGAAAATTTTTAAGTGAGGAAGTTGCCGCATGACTCCGTCAAATAGATATATGTATATCTATTTGACTTTTAGAGCTGGACCTGACCTTGACTGATCCCAAAGTTCGCAAGACTATCGACTCCGCTCGTGATGATATGGGTGACCTGCAGCGGGCGATGCTTGCAGTCTTTTCCAGCTCCGTCACGCGTATCCTTGCTCGTGTTATGCTCATTGTTTTTGTGGTGAAGCTTTATGGCTTGGGCAGCTTTGGTTATCTTGGGGAAACCGCAGCGCTGGTCGAGTTGTTGGCGGCTTTGGCAAGTTTTGGCCTGCCCAAAACACTCTTGGCTTATCTCGATCAGGCCGATGGTGATCCTGTCACAGAAGGAAGGTTGATCAGCAACGCAATTGCGCTTTCCGCGTTGCTTGGAATAATTTTGGGTACGGTTTTGTGGCTGCTATGGCCGCTTATTTTCCCGCCATCTTCGGGCGTGCCCGCCTATGCGGCGGCGGCGGTATTTTTGATTGCGACAACGGAATTAATGCTAACTGTCACGCGATCACGGCGTGTCATACGCTGGGATGCAATGGTGAAAGGATTTGTAAAACCCTGGGGCTTTCTGTTGCTTTGCGTTGGGGGATATTTCCTGCTGGTCAAAACCGGTATATTTTCAGCAGTGGGCGCGCTTTTTGCCGGATATATAGCATCAACTGTACTGGCTTTATTTGTTGCTCTTTTCGGATTGATATGGACGCGGCGTAAAAATAGCTATGCGCTGGTGCTGCCTGATTTAATGGGCATGCGTAGGCTCTTTAAAAATAGCTTCTCTACCGCGATAGTTGATGCAGGAAGCTTCAGTTTTCGGCGGCTCGACATTATATTGCTCGGTGTAATTGCCGGGCCGACTGCCACCGGAATTTATTATCTGGTTCAGCAACTGGCAACCGTCGTCGAGAAAATGCGGCATCTTTTTGAGCCAATGGCAGCGCCGGTATTGGCGCAGGCTAAATCCATGGTTGTTACCAGCGCGCATCTCAAAAAATTATGTTTGTGGATATTTTCTGCCCAGGTCGGGCTCGCGACTGTTTTCGTATCATTCGCGGCGGCGATACTGGGTCTTTTTGACGCAGTTTATATGCATGCCGCCATCCTGATGATGGTGATATTAATGGGTGAAATTGCAGAGGGAACATCGGGTTTGATCGAGCTGCCATTGGTTTTCAACGCTCCTGCCATTGCGTCCCGGAACATCATTATCGCGTTGATATGCGAAATCGGGCTTGTTGCTCTCGGCGCATATAATTTCGGCCTAATGGGAGCAGCCGCTGGCTTTTCTTTAGCAATGATGTTGCTAGCAATATTGCGATTTTCATCCGCTCATACCGCTCTGGGCCTGACAATCATCGACGCGTCCTATGCAAAACCGGTGGGCGCAGCTATTGTTGCTGCCGGTGCTACCATAGGACTGAACATGATCCTTGTTGCCGAAAACAATCTATATCTAGCTTTTTCCGTGGTCGTTTGCTTATTAACTTATCTTCTGGTGCTTCGCTTATTTGGCCTTTCGCTTTGGCTTGCCCGAACGTCATGACGCAATCCATCCAAACCAGTGTAATTTTGTCTGTCTATCTGGATAACCGCCAGAAGCTGGAACGATTTTTAAGCATAAGATTTTCGCACGAGGTTGAAGCGGAAGACGCAATTCAGGAATTATGGACTCGCATCAATGATATGGATGACAGTGCGATTGATGATCCGTTGGCCTATTTATTCCGAATGGCAAATAATTTGGCGATTGACCGCAAACGTTCAGTGCAGATGCGCAAAAAACGTGAGCGAGCGTGGGTTGAGACGCGCATCCAGCGCGTTGCCAATGATATAGTTGATAACGAGCCGAGCGCTGAGCGCATATTGCTATCGCGTGAGAAACTGGAAGAAGTCGATCATGCACTGGACAAGCTGCCGGAGAGAACATCGCGTATTTTCAAGCAATTCAGAGTGGAAGGCGTGCCCCAGAAAATCATAGCTTACGAAGAGGAGATTAGCTTGAGTGCTGTCGAAAAGCACCTCATGCGCGCCTATCAGGCTATATTGAAGCTAAAATCAGATGGGGGATATCCATGGTGACAACGTCTGATAAGATGACAGGAGGATGGGCAATCCAATGAACAACAAAGTCATCCCGAACACTATTTTAAGCGAAGCTTTGCAATGGCACTTACGGGTAAGTGAGCCTGATGCTTCCGCAGAAATCTGGACAGGCTTGGCTGACTGGTTGGCGCAAGACAAGCTGCACAATGATGCCTATGATTATGTCTCTCACGCGGATGCTGATTTGAATGAATGGGCAGAATTGCAAACTGCCGATGTTGAATTGGTACCGGCAAATGTAGACGATGCAGTATTTTCTACCCATAATGACAATGATGATCAAACGCGTCAGCGGTGGTATACTTATGGCGGCCTTGGACTAGCAGCTTCCATCATTTTATCGATTATCTTGTGGCCGCAATTATCCGCTCCCCGCTATGAAACAATCATTACAAAGCCGGGACAGACACAAATTGTGCAGATGGGCGAAGGATCGCGCATTCATGTCAACGGTGACAGCGAAGTTACTATCACCAAGGGTAATAATCGTTTTGCCAAACTGGAGCGCGGTGAAGCTAAATTCTACGTCAAGCATGATGCAAGAAACCCGTTTACAGTTCTGAGCGGTAAATTTGAACTTGTAGACCAAGGTACCATTTTCAATGTAAAAAGAACGCCCCGTGAATTTTCAGTAGGCGTATCGGAAGGCGCGGTTACGTTCAGAAGCGATCAAAAACTCGTCGAAATATCGCGCGGCAAGATGCTGTCCATCGGAAGGACCGGAGGCGCAGTATTGAAACCCATAGATCCAAGCTATATTGGCGAGTGGACCCGTAAACAACTGACCTATGATATCGCGCCAATCGCGACTGTCATTGCTGATATTAATCGCAATACAGGTTTGGTTGTAGCGATTGATCCATCCATTACAGGCCGAACATTTTCGGGGACTATCCAGTTGAATGATGATCCCGAAAAATTAATGACCCAGCTTGAGCAGTTGCTTGATTTGGATGCGCAAGATACAAAGCAGGGATGGTTGCTAACCCAATAAAATTACTCTTAAAACTGGCGATTTTTTCGGCAATCCTTGCTACGCCGATACCGATGCTCAGCCCGGCTGAAGCAGCGGAACGTTATAGCTTGGTTATTCCTTCGGGTAATCTTAGCCAGTCCATTTCACGCCTGTCTTCGCAATCCGGGGCTTCAATCGGATCAGTTGATGTCAGCCTTAATGATTACAGGGCTTCAGCACTTCGCGGAAAATATACTCTGCGTCAGGCTCTGAAAAAGCTGCTCCGCAACACCGATCTTGACTTTGTGGTTTTGAATGAACGCACGGCGCGCATTATACGCAGGCCGGCACGCACAGTAGCAAGGCCAGTTAGCAAAAAACAAGAGCCGGGGCGGGGCAAGTCTGCCGTTCAAGCCCCCCCAACAACCAATATTGAAACCCCGATCATCGTCGTGACGGCTTCCAAGCAAGGTTCGCCGTTAAAAGATTTTGCCGGTAGCGCCGTGATTGTCGATATTGCAACAGCTGGACAGGTTGCAGAATCTGAAGGATTGGAAGGGCTAATCTCCAGGCTGCCCACAACCGCGCAAACCAATTTGGGATTAGGGCGGAACAAATTATTCCTGAGAGGAATTGCAGACAGTAGCCTGATCGGAACCACCCAATCGACAATTGGTTTATATATGGACGAAACCCGGCTTTCGTATAGCGGGTCCAATCCGGATTTGCGAACTTATGACCAAAGCCGTGTGGAAGTGCTGGAGGGGCCGCAGGGAACATTGTTCGGAGCCGGAACCATTGGCGGGATTATTAAAATCGTCACTAATAAGCCCGAACCGGACGCTGTTTCAGGGGCCGTTTGGTCCAGTCTTGGAGCGAGCGAAGGCGGGGGAGCTAGCTATGATCTTGCTTCTATGGTCAACCTGCCGGTCAATGAAAACCTCGCGGTTCGTGCAGTAGGTTATTATCAACATGATGGCGGTTATATCGACGATGTCGGCCGCGATCTTAACAATGTAAACAGCAGTGAAGTTTTTGGAGGCCGATTGGCATTGCGCTATCAAAACCGCGATAACTGGATTGTTGATCTCAACCTCCTCCATCAGTCCAATGAAACGCGCGATGGCCAGTATTCTGAACGAGATCAACTCGAACGCACTCGCTCTTCTTTGGTGGCCCAGCCATTTGATGGGGATTTTTCAAGCGGGTCATTGACTGCCTCAAAACAATGGGACAAGTTTAAACTGATTTCCTCTTTGGCTTATGTCGAGCAACGCAATTTCTCTACATTTGACGCGTCAATATTATCGCCAACAATGGCTGCGATGACCTTTAATGAGGAAATTAAAGGCAATCTGCTGACCCATGAAACCCGGCTTAGCTGGAGGAGCGATAGCGGACATTCGGCGGTGGTGGGCATCGCTTATCTCGATAACAGGGATATCGTCACACTGGAAATGGGTACGCCAGATGCGCCGGAAAGGTTAAGCCAGACTGAAAATGATAATCTGGAAGCAGCTCTTTTTGGGGAAGCCAGTTATCAGGTTTCCGATGACATAACGGCCAGCTTAGGCGGACGTTTGGCCTATTCCAAATCAGTTGCAGAAGTTGTCATTGATGGCGGTCAGGAACTCGATCCCAGTAGAGCCAGAGTGCGCTTGCTTCCAAAGGCTGCTCTTGCCTGGAAACCGGATTCCAACGGACTAATCTATGCCAGCTATCAGGAAGGATTTCGCAGCGGCGGCATTAGCATTGGATTGGGGGCCAATAATCCGATCACGCAATTTGCATCAGATACCATTCAGACAAGCGAGGCCGGTATCAAAATTGGTCGCCGGGCTGATAGCCGTTTTTCAGCCGACTTCGCTTTTTTCTATTCGAAATGGAATAATATTCAGGCTGACCTAATTGATGAAGCCGGCTTTCCGCGCACAACAAATATCGGCAATGGTCTCGTCTATGGGGTCAGCTTAGGCGCAAATTGGGCAGTGACCGATCACCTTAGTGTTTATGGACGTTATTTTGCCAATGAGAGCGAACTAACCGAAGCAGCAGCCAATTTTGTAGTCGGGGATGAATCGCGACTGCCCAATATAGCGGAGATGGGGGCAAATGTCGGTTGGGTATGGGCGCTTGCTTTATCTGATAACCGCGAACTGACTTTCCAGTCCGATATCCGCTATGTCGGAACATCACAGCTTGGTATCGACCCATTTTTGTCACTTGAACAAGGCAAATATGTGCTGGTCAACAGTTCCGCCCAGTATCAAATAAACCAGTGGAAATTTTCGCTTAATGTCAACAATCTGTTCAACTCTGAAGCCAATTCATTTGCGCTTGGCAACCCCTTTTCCGTTGCAGATGGATTGCAAATTACTCCCCTGCGACCACGGACTGTCACATTAGGAGTTAAAGTGAAGCTGTAGGCTGTTCTGGGATTTCGAACCGTGATCCACCCTGCTAAGCTTGCGCAAAAAAAAATCGAATGAACCGGTTCATTGGCATTAAATTTACCTAGCTGGATGCGTAAAGATTTCACCACTGATAGAAATGCGTTGCGTCTGCTACGACTGCTTATCAGTATGGACTAACGGCAATTTGTAGGTATCGCACATCTACGCTGGACAATGTGCATTTTTCTATATGCCACTAAGCTATGCTGCTGAACAAGAGCCATATACCGTCAATACAACCGCAGGATTTGTTACGCCATGAAACTTGCACCAATATTTGGAACGGCTCTCTGCGGACTATTTGTCGCTTCGTGTTCGACAAATAGCGGCGATGGTGAGGCTGTTGGTGACGGTTTACTAATTGCGATTGACCAAGACAACACCCTTTATGCAACGCAAGAGAATAAAGGTATTTTTGAGATCGTTGAAAATTGCATCCGTCTTCGTCTAGACGATGGGCGGGAATATACACCGCTATTTGGAACGAATTTTCGTGCGGAAAACGATAAAAGATTAGTCTCGGAAAATGGGAAAGTCAGTATTCAATTTGGTAAATCCCTCTCGTTTGGAGGGCGGGCGCTACCCGATGATGCGGCTGTTGATAGCAAAGTGAAGCGCGTCGGAGAGCAATGCGGAAGGCCGTTATTTAAAGTTGGACCAGTATCGCAAATCTTGAGCGACCCTCCAGCCCCTCCGCATCCCAAGATTGACTAAAAAAGAGAGCGGTTGTTTAAGAACTATTTGAACAACCGCTCGATCTCGTAGTTCAAATAAACTTAGTTGATTATAGGCTGCCTTGCGTTCCAGCCAATCTTTCGATTTGGCTTCATGTGCAAGCCATGCCTCGAATTAGTTCAGTAGCCCGCCATAGCCGCAAATTCAGTGAATAAAAGTTGTCTCTGCCTTGAGGATTGAGCTTCCATATGAGTTTACTACCTAGCCGGGATGGCCACGAAGAATGTCAGCTTCTAGGGACTAGGAATTAGTCCATCGATGTCTTGGTTGGGGCGCGAAGCAGTCATAAAATTGGTCTCAACTGAACCTCCGCGATTGGGGCGTTTGGCGACTGGCTGTTCACCAGCCTGAAAGCGATTAGGCAGCTTTTAGGAGATCCCGACCGATTGAGTGATTGCGAATGGCAACAACTTGTTGGGTAGTGGAATGTCTGTTTGTCGAAGGAAGAGTCGCGATCCCTATCCTCGCGGCCATTGCGGGTGCAGATCGTCGATCACATAGGCGTGATCGCCAGAAGTCTGCCCTCCATGTTGATCGCGCAGATGCTGGTGGTCTGGCGGTAAATCATCATGACTATGCGCTATGATCTGGGGATCGCCTGCGGGCCAAAAGATAAAGGCTGCAATGATTCCAGACAACGCCAGAAGCGCTAATATGGCAAATGCCGCTGCTTGCCCGAACGCCGCTCCCACTTGACCGGCGAGCGGATAGGCAATCAGCCAGCAGCTGTGACTTAGTGCAAATTGCGCCGCGAAGATGGCAGGACGATCTTCGGCATGAGCCGACCGCCGTAAAAGGCGGCCTGATGGTGTGACGCTGGCAGAATAGCCTATCCCCAGCGCGAACCATCCGGTCAGAACGATTTGCCAATAATAAGATGACTGTTGCAATAACGATGTCATCATTGCCATTATAGCTAGACCGCCAAATAATCCGGTTGCCGCTGTCATCATCACTTTTCGGTCGCTCAATCGGCCCAGGATGCGCGGCAATAATAGTGCAGAAAGCATGGAGCCTGCCCCATAGCTTGCCAACGTCAACGCGACCGCCTCATCTCCCAAACCGAGCTGATCGCGCACGATCACGATGGTGTTGACGATGACCATTGCGCTTGCTGCTGCTGAAGCCAGGGTTAGTGCAAGCAGTCCTTTCAGCCTGGGTGTTTTAAGATAAATCCGCAGACCTCTTGTGGTATTGGCGAAGATACCGCCAGTGCGCGTGATCGCCTTGGTCGCCGGTAAAGTGACCGACAAGACAAACAGTGCAGAAGCAATAAAGCCGATGCCGGTGCCTGCGAAAAGCCAGTGAAAGCTGACTACAGACAGCAAGGCAGCGGCGAGCATCGGACTCAGCAGATTCTCCAGATCATATGCGAGCCGCGAGAAGGAAAGTGCTTTTGTGTAGTCATCCTCGTCTGGCAAAACATCCGGAATAGTCGCCTGGAAGGTGGGCGTGAACGCTGCCGATGCCGATTGCAGAACGAAGATCAACAGATAAATTTGCCAGATCTGATCGACAAAAGGCAACATGAATGCAACGCCCGCCCGCACTGCGTCCATTGCAACCAGAAACGCACTTCGCGGTAGCCGATCTGCATAGGCACCGACGATGGGAGCAACAAAAATATAAGCGATCATCTTGATAGCAAGCGCTGTACCGAGCACGGCACCAGCGTTACTGCCAGCAAGATCATAAGCGAGCAGAGCTAGCGCGATGGTCGCAAGTCCTGTCCCGATTAGCGCAATAATCTGGGCCGAGAGAAGGTTGCGGTAGATGTTGTTGCGTAGGATCTGGAGCATTTGTTACGAGTAGGTTGCGTTTTCATACGACTGCAAGTGAAAACGCGTCACGCACGCAAATATTCATTGTGATTCAGCAGGTCCATTGCTACTGCACCGTCATGTTCGCTCGATTTTCCCTAATGTTGATAGCTATCGCCCTTGTTTTCGGGAGCGTTCATGCTGGTCCGGGATTGGTTGAACATCATCATGATCACGATGCGGCGAGTTTTGCTTTTGATCATCACGAAGATAGCAATATACCCGCTGTGCAGCAGGACATTGCGCTCAACAGTCAGCCTGCTGATCAGGAAAACACCGGCGATCTGGAAGGTGATACGCATCAGCATTTTTCGCCGACGGTAGACCATTTGAGCGGCACCAAAGTTGAACCAATCAACCATGATGGTAGCAGCTTGGTCTTTGCGTCCGCTCCCGCTTTTATGCGGTCTGTGAAGCAGAAACCACCGATTGAGCCTCCTTTAGCCTGATTTATTAGCTGCAGCGCGAAGATTTCTGCGCGCTGTAATTGTTATGGATCAGGAGTTTACAACAAATGTTAAGATATTCACGTGCCGCCCTTCTGGCGGGTGCGTTGCTTGTGACCGGTGCACCAAGCCTTGCGGAGACCGTTTCGCTCGACCAGGCGGTTGCAAAGGCGCTTGAGACAGCGCCGCTATTGCGCGCCGAGGAAGCTGCGATTGCAGCAGCCCGCGCTGGCAAGGTGCAAGCTGACGTGCGTCCCAATCCATCGGTTACCGTAGAAGCAGAAAATTTCGTCGGCACTGGCCCTTATAGCGTGCTGCGCCGCGCGGAGGTTACCGCTACCTATAATCAACCTATTGAACGCGGCGGCAAACGAGCGGCGCGGGTTGCACTGGCTGAGCGAGATATTGGTGTGGCGATGGCATCTGCCAATGTAACTCAGCTGGAACTGGCCGCCGCTGTGCAGCGCTCGTTTCTGAATATTTTAATAGCCCAGCAAATCGAAGCCATTGCCAAGCAGCAGCTATCTATCGAGCAGGGCTTGCAGAGTGAAGCCTTACGGCGGGTGCGCGGATACAAGGACCCGTTATTTGTTGAAACGCGTGCCGCCGCACGAGTGGCGCAGGCCCAGATCGCGCTAGAACAATCTCAGGCAAAGTTGCGCAATGCGCGCAATGTTCTGGCCTCCTTTTGGGGTGGGGACGGCGATGATCTTGATGTGGTCGGAGAATTGGTGCTTGGCGGCAATCAAAAGACCGAACTGGCAGAGGCTGATCGCGCGCTCGAAGAAGCCAGGGTGGCGCGGGCAAGCGCAGCGGTTAATGTGGAACAAACCCGCAAGACTCAGGATTATACCGTCAATGGCGGCACGCGTTTTATCAAGGGAACCAATGATATTGCGCTGGTCGCCGGAATCACCATTCCGATCGGGCGTTTTGACCGCAATCAGGGTAATATCGAACGCGCGCGTGCCGAACGCTTGCGGCTTGAACTGACTGCAGAAGCCAATCGTCTGGAAAGATTACGCAGACGGGCAAGCCTGGGAGCCGAAGCAGCGCTCGCGCTCAGCCGGGCGAATTCTATCAAATCCGAAGTTTATCCGCGCGTGGCCAAGACGTTGGCGCAGGTACGTGACGGTTATAATCGCGGCGGTTTCAGCTTCCGGGATATGCAGGATGCCGCCGACGCTATTATTGCGGCGCAGGACGATTGGCTGACGGCCATGATCGAATATCGCGATCTCCAAACCGAATTAGACCGGCTTACCGGACGCTTTGATGCGTCCATTGCTGCAATTAATGAAGGATATACACAGCCATGAAGACGAACTGGAAAATTGGTGCAGCGGTGGCGGTTTTTCTGCTCGTGCCGATGGCCGCATGTAGCACAGATGTACCGAATGAAGCGGTCGAAGGTGAGGCAGCCGAAGAAGAAAAAGGCCCTCATCGCGGCAAGATGCTTCGTGACGGCGATTTTGCGGTCGAAATGACCGTCTTTGAAGACGGCGTGCCACCGGAATTTCGTGTCTATCCGACACGCGATGGCAAGCCTATCGACCCAAAAACTGTCAAGCTGACAGTCACATTGAAACGCCTTGATGGAGAAATTGAAAAATTCGCGTTCAAAGCAGAGAAAGATGTTCTTGTCGGGCAAGGCGTAGTGGTTGAACCGCACAGCTTCGATTACGAGGTTGTCGCAGTCGAAAACGGTAAGCGTCATGTCTGGAAATATTCCAGCCCTGAAGGCCAGACCAAGATCAACGCGTCTGCAGCAAAGGATGGCGGAATTGTAATAGAAACTGTCGGACCGCAAACGATCAGCGAAACACGGGAAGTCGAAGGTGTTGTCCAGTTAAACACCACGGCCCGCTCAGAGGTTCGCGCACAATTCCCTGGCAAGGTCATGCAGGTGACAAAAGCGGTGGGCGATTATGTCAAAAAAGGCCAGCTGCTGGCGCGGATTGAATCGAGTGAATCGCTTCAAATTTATCCGGTCTATTCGCCTGTCAGTGGCGTGGTTGCAGAGCGCAACGCCAATGTCGGCAATGTTGCCTATGACCAGCCTATTTATGTGATTACTGATCCAAGCAGCACAAGCGTTGTCTTTAATATCTTCCCTCGTGATTTGGGCACAATCCGGCCCGGCCAGAAAGTGATCATTGAGACGCTTGATGGGAAGATCGTCGCAGAATCGACGCTTGGGGGATATTTGCCTGAAGGCAATGCAGCGGCAGGAACTGCGCTGGTGCGCGCAAACCTGCCCAACCGCGATGGACGCTGGCGTCCGGGCATTGCTCTGCACGGCAAGGTAATGGTGAGTGCGGTAACAGTGCCGCTTGCCGTTCGAACCGAGGCGTTGCAGCCATTTCGTGATTTTACCGTCGTCTACGCCAATTTTGGTGAAATGTACGAAGCGCGCATGCTCGAACTTGGCCGGAAATCTTCTGAATGGACCGAGGTTTTGAGCGGTATCAAGCCCGGCACGAAATATGCAGCCAAAGGATCATTTCTCATTCGGCAGGACATTGAAAAGTCCGGCGCGTCTCACGATCACTGATGGAAAACCAAACTATGCTCGCTAGAATAATAGGATTTTCCATCGCACAGCGTTGGCTTGTGCTTGCCGTTGTCGTGATACTGATGGCGATTGGTGTGTGGAGCGCAACGCGTCTGCCTATCGATGCCGTGCCCGACATCACCAATGTTCAAGTCCAGATCAACACCGAGGCCGAGGGGTTCTCTCCCCTTGAGGCCGAACAGCGCATTACCTATCCGATCGAAACGGCGCTCGCGGGTATTCCCAAGCTGGACTATACCCGTTCGGTATCGCGCTATGGCCTCAGCCAGGTGACAGTCGTTTTTGAAGACGGCACGGATGTATATTTTGCGCGGCAGCTGGTGAACGAGCGCTTGCAGGCAGCGAAATCACAATTGCCACCGAACATCGAACCGCAAATGGGGCCTACTGCGACCGGCCTTGGCGAGATTTTTATGTATTCTGTAACCCCCAAAAAGGGTGCGCGCAAGTCCGATGGTTCAGAGTGGACTCCGACAGATTTACGCACATTGCATGACTGGGTAGTGCGACCACAGATGCGCAATGTTCGCGGGGTGGCCGAGGTAAACACCGTCGGCGGTTACACCAAGCAATATCATGTGACCCCTAATGCCGAGCAACTGGCGTCGCTGGGCATATCGCTGACCGATGTGGTCGATGCGCTGGAAGCGAATAATGCCAATGCCGGTGCAGGCTATGTAGAGCGGGCGGGCGAGCAAGTTCTGATCCGAATACCGGGGCGTGTAGAAGATCAGAATGATCTGTCACAGATCATTGTCGCAAAACGCGGCGGGATTCCGATCCGCGTTGGTAATATTGCTGATGTGGTTATCGGTTCTGAATTGCGCAACGGGGCGGCAACGGAGAATGGCAAGGAGATTGTGCTTGGCACGATCTATATGCTCACCGGTAGCAACCCGCGCATTGTCGCTCAGGCTGCTGCAGAAAAACTAGAAGAAGTGAACCGCTCGCTTCCCGCTGGCGTGCAGGCCGTGCCGCTCTATGATCGGACAGAATTGGTAGAGCGGACCATTGCAACAGTTGAGACAAACCTCCTCGAAGGCGCTTTGCTTGTAATTGTCATCCTGTTTCTGCTGCTCGGTAATGTTCGTGCTGCGCTGATTACCGCAGCGGTCATACCGATTTCCATGCTGATGACGCTATCCGGCATGGCGGCAGGGCGTGTCTCCGCGAACCTGATGAGCCTCGGCGCGCTCGATTTTGGTTTGATCGTCGATGGCGCTGTTATCATCGTCGAAAATTGTCTCAGACGGTTGGGGGAAGCACAGCAAAAAGCTGGTCGCCTGCTCGACCGTGAGGAACGTTTTAGCCTTGTTGCCCGCGCCAGCAGCGAAGTGATCCGTCCGTCGATATTTGGTGTTATCATCATTACCGTTGTCTATTTGCCGATCTTCGCGTTGACTGGGATTGAAGGCAAAACCTTTCACCCCATGGCGATTACCGTCATGCTTGCACTTACGGCAGCGCTGCTACTTTCGCTGACCTTTGTTCCTGCGGCGATTGCGATGTTCGTCACCGGCAAGGTTGAGGAGAAAGAGAACCGTGTCATGGCTTGGCTGCGGAAAGGCTATGCGCCTTTGCTCGACTGGTCGATGCCCAAGGGCAAAATCCTGATTGCCGGGGCAGCCTTGCTGGTTGCGGTCAGCGGATGGGGCGCAACGCGTCTGGGCTCGGAATTTATTCCAAACCTCGATGAAGGCGACATTGCCATGCACGCACTGCGCATCCCGGGCACCAGCCTGAGTCAGGCGATCCAGATGCAACAGTCGCTGGAAAAACGGATTAGCGAATTTCCAGAAGTCGAGCGGGTATTTGCTAAAATCGGGACAGCCGATGTGGCAACCGATCCGGTGCCGCCGTCGGTTGCCGATAATTTCATCATGCTCAAAGACCGCAAGGATTGGCCCGACCCGCGCAAGCCGCGCGAAAAACTGGTCGAGGAACTGAACGCAGCAGTGCAGCAGATTCCGGGCAATAATTATGAATTTACCCAGCCTGTGCAGATGCGGCTCAACGAACTGATTGCGGGTGTCCGCGCCGATGTTGCGGTGAAGCTATTCGGAGAGGATCTCGATCAACTGCTCGAAACGGGCGCCGAAATTGAAACGATCGTGGAATCGATACCCGGCGCGCAGGATACCAAGCTGGAACAGGTGACGGGGCTTCCCGTTCTGTCGGTGACGCCGCGCCGCGAACTTCTGGCGCGTTTTGGCATAAATATCAGCGATGTGCAGGATGCAGTGGCGACCGCTATCGGCGGGCGCAATGCGGGGCAGGTTTTTGAAGGGGACCGGCGCTTTGACGTCGTCGTTCGTTTGCCAGAAGAAATCCGCACCGATATTGAGCGGCTTGGCCGCTTGCCAATCCCGATTACAAGTGGGGGCAGCGGTGAGTTCGTGCCCTTGTCAGAAATTGCCAATATTGAACTGTCCGTTGGCCCTAACCAGATCAGCCGGGAAAACGGCAAGCGCCGCGCGGTCATTACCGCCAATGTTCGCGGACGCGATTTGGGATCGTTCATCACCGAACTGAGGTCAAAGATCGATAGCGATGTCGCACTGCCGGAAACCTATTATGTTCAATATGGCGGGACATTTGAACAGCTTCAGTCAGCAGCCACAAGATTGCAGATTGTCGTGCCTATGGCGCTCCTGCTTATCTTTGGCTTGTTGTTCATGCTGTTTCGTTCGACCCGCGATGCTGCCATCGTGTTCTCCGGGGTGCCCTTGGCACTGACTGGAGGAGTGGCGGCCTTGGCACTTCGCGATATCCCGCTTTCAATTTCAGCAGGGGTTGGCTTTATCGCTTTATCCGGCGTGGCAGTGCTCAATGGTGTCGTGATGTTATCCTTCATTCGCGATTTGCGGGAGCGCGGCATGGCGCTGGAGGAAGCCATTCGGGAAGGCGCGCTCACCCGGCTTCGTCCTGTGCTGATGACCGCGCTGGTCGCATCGCTCGGCTTTGTGCCGATGGCTCTGAACGTCGGGGCCGGATCAGAGGTCCAGCGACCACTTGCCACGGTCGTAATCGGAGGAATTATTTCCTCGACCATCCTGACGCTGATTGTGCTGCCTGCATTATACAGGCTGATCCACGGACGCGCCGAAAGAAGAGAGAAGAATATGCAAGCAGAACCAGCAACATGAGGAAATGTATGAAAATATCCGGACATAAATTTTCGGTCCAGGCTTTTCTGGGTATGCTATTGTGCCTGGCCTTCGCGACCACTGCCTATGCCCACGGGGTCGCAGAGGGAGATCAGGGCTATATCGAACAAACCAGCGGACCGCAGATCATCGCGTTTCTGTATCTGGGCGCTAAACATATGGTCACCGGCTATGACCATTTATTGTTTCTGTTCGGGGTAATTTTCTTCCTTTACCGGGCCAAGGATGTCGCAACATATGTGACTTTGTTTGCAATCGGTCACAGTACAACACTGCTTGCCGGTGTTTATTTTGGAACCAATGTCAGTTCCTACGCTGTCGATGCAATTATCGGGCTTTCGGTAGTTTATAAGGCACTTGACAATTTAGGTGCATATCAACGCTGGTTCGGCTTTCAGCCTAATACCAAAGCAGCGGTACTGATATTCGGCTTCTTCCACGGTTTCGGTCTTGCGACGAAATTGCAGGAATTCTCGCTTTCGCCTGACGGCCTGCTCACCAATTTGATTGCCTTCAACGTTGGTGTCGAAATCGGCCAGTTACTGGCGCTTGGCGCGATCCTGATTGCTATGGGCTATTGGCGGCGCACGGCGAGCTTTGGCCGTTATGCTTTTGCCGCCAATGTCGCGTTGATGACAGCAGGGTTTGTGCTGTTTGGCTACCAACTGACTGGATATTTTGCTGCTTGAAAGGACGAATATGACTCAGAACCCAAATCAGAACACGGCACATTTGCCGACACTGCATCAACTAAATCGGGCCACATTGCTTGCGGTTGTGGTCGCAAGCGGCTTGTTGGTAACAACAGTTCTACCTGCTGAATATGGCATTGACCCGACCGGGGTCGGCAATGCGCTGGGACTCAAAGAAATGGGTGATGCAAAGCGTGCTGAGCATCTAGCGGGCGATCGTGCTGTCACCGAGAAGGCGGACACATCAACCACAAACGCTCAGGCTGCCAATGCGACAGCCTCAACAGCAGATGGCGTTCAATCAGGTAAAGTATCGCTAACGTTGCAACCCAATGAGGGGCGCGAAGTTAAAGCAACAATGAAAGCGGGTGAGGTGTTTGACTTCATTTGGTCCACCGACGGCAAGGCGGTCAACTATGACCAGCATGGCGAGGAACCTGGGGCTGCTTCAAACGAATATACCAGTTACGACAAAGGGACCAAATCGTCAGCAAGCGGCAAGTTCCGCGCTCCATTTGATGGCACTCATGGCTGGTTTTGGCGCAATAGGACCGAAAGCCCAGTCATCATCACCGTGTCCGCAACCGGACAATTCTCGAAATTTGAACTCAAGGAATAGGAGCATAAAATATGCGTCATTCTCTAATCGTACTTGCCGCCTTCGCCACTATCGCCCGTCCAGCCTTGGCTCATCCAGAGCATGACGCACCAAGATAACTGAACATAGACGCGGTATGCGAAGAGCTCAGAAAGGGAATTATGGCAAGCAGGACCATACTTTGCACCAACGAGTTTCTGCATATTGTATAGTCAACCACTGCTAAGTTGAACTGTCAAAAATCACACACACAGAGTCTTTACACGGATCTTAATATAGGGTAGCCCCCTATCCTATGTCACATACATCAGATGATAAAAAACTGCTGTCCCGCGTCAGCCGCCTTAAAGGTCAGCTCGAAGCTGTTGAGCGGGCTTTGGAAAACAAGGCTCCTTGCGGTGAGATACTCAATCTAGTTGCCTCGGTGCGAGGGGCTGTAAATGGGCTTACCGTGGAACTGATCGAGGATCATGTCCGCGAACATGTCTCGAACCCTGAAACGGACACTGATGAAGGGCGCGCTCAAGGCGCGACAGATCTGATCCAGGTGATCCGGACATATTTGAAATGATCGCCTCCGAAAGTGCAACGCAAACCGGTCACGAACATGATCACGTATTTCTAGGCCAAAATCACGAGCGCAACGAGCGCCGAACCTGGTTCGTTATTGCCCTGACCAGCGTGATGATGGTTGTCGAGATTGCAGCAGGGACCATCTACGGTTCGATGGCGCTGGTCGCCGATGGCTGGCATATGTCCACGCATGCCGCTGCGATGCTGATAGCTGCGCTTGCCTATCTTTATGCGCGCCGCAATGCCAAAAACCCCCGCTTCACGTTTGGCACCGGCAAGGTGGGGGACCTTGCAGCTTTCGCCAGTGCAATTGTTCTGGCGCTGGTTGCGCTACTGATAGGATGGGAAAGTGTCGTTAGATTGGCAAACCCTGTCCCGATTAGTTTCCCGCAGGCCATTGTCGTCGCCGTTATTGGCCTGATTGTGAATTTAGTCAGCGCTTGGCTGCTCCGCGAAGATCATGACCATCATCATGGGCATAGCCACCATCACGATCACAGTCATGATGAGGACGACCACCATCATCATGGTCATCATGGACGGGATCAAAATCTGCGCGCCGCCTATCTCCATGTGCTGGCCGATGCCCTAACATCGGTTTTGGCGATTATCGCCCTGATAGCGGGCAGCGTCTACGGATGGATATGGCTTGACCCGCTCATGGGTATAGTTGGCGCGCTTGTCATCGCGCGTTGGTCATGGGGCCTGATGCGCGATACCGGCGCGATGATGCTGGATTACCGGGAGGCGGGCGATCCCATTGCTGCGAAAATCCGCTCCGTCGTCGAGGAAGCTGGAGACAAAATCACAGATTTGCATGTCTGGCAGCTGGGTCCGGGTCATCATGCCGCCATTATTGCCGTTAGCACGGCAAGTGAGATGAACCCCGTGGCTTACCGTGAGAGGCTGGCCCAAACCGCCGGGCTTTCTCATATCACCGTAGAAGTGAATGCTGCTTAGGGATTGAGGGAACGCGAGGGTGGAAAGCCTGTTTCTCATTGTGGCTCTGGCGGCGGGCTTGGCGATGGACGCCTTTGCGGTAGCGGTAGCTCAAGGTGCCGCAGGGCATAATTCACTGTTTCACGCCACTCGGACGGGAGCGGCTTTTGGCGTTGCGCAGGGCGTCATGCCATTTCTGGGATGGGCGCTTGGAATAGCCTTTGTTTCGCAGATCAGCGCTTATGATCACTGGATTGCTCTCATTCTGCTCAGCGGTTTAGGGATAAAAATGCTTTGGGAAGCGCTGGGCAGGAATGGAAACGATCCTGCTCCCAGTCTCTCAGGATGGGCATTGGGAGCAGCTGCGATAGCAACGAGCATAGACGCCTTTGCTGCCGGCATCACCTTACCGGCACTTGGGCTTCCGGTTCTGCTAACTTGTATTGCTATCGGGATACTCACCGCGCTGCTTTCCGGTTTGGGCGTGTTAATCGGCGCAATGGCAAGCTCGCGCATCGGAAAATACGCCGAGGTCGCAGGAGGTGTCCTTCTCGTCGCTCTGGGAATTAAGATTTTCGTCGAACACTAGCTCAGGAAAGATGCCTATTTTCCCTCAGTGTTTGAGTTATGCTGACCCGCTGGCACTCTGAAAGCGCGCCGGGCTACGGCGCTCTATCCGGCGCGTTTGCAGGGTACAGTCTTTGTTGGCGCGCCGAACTCACCTGCTGGCAGCGCGGCGCTATGCGCCTTGCGCCAGTTTCAGTATCTCGGCTTCTGTCCAGAGTTTTCCGGTGCCGGTATCCTCCAGCGTGACATCATCGCCCTCATTCAAAGCCAGACACGCCATTTCGATCGCTTCTGAAAGGGTTGCCACTTCCATGCCCATCTGAAAACCGCCGCTGTCACGTTTCAGGCTATACCGCATCAATAATGGACAATCATCGCCAATATCAATGCTATTGCGCCCAAATATCGCTTTTGCCAGCGCCGGTTCCGCCGGGGGTATATATCCTCGGCATTTCTGGCTGAGCCGGCAGCGCGCCATCAATCGTCATCATAGTGGTTATCTCCGCGCCATGGCTGCGCCAGCGACTGGATGAGGCGGGCATGAATGGTTTCAATGCTCAAGATTATGGGCGTCCCCCGGCGCGAGGCCGGGGCGGGCTGTCGTCTGCGCTGCGCTCCGAACGAGCCCCGAGGTCTCGTCCCTGCGGGCTTCCATCCCTGACGCAAGGGCAAAGGAAACGAAAGAGGACGGGAAGGGGAAGAGCAATGCCCGCGAGGGCGCGGGCATTGCGCCGGACGCGCACCGATGTTCGATAACCCCCTATGCCACATTCACCAGATGTCCCTGCGTTGCCCTTGCGGTTTCAAAGGTCAACGAGTTGCGTCGGGCAAGCTGCGTTAGGCAGATGGGGGTCGCCGGCGTTTGCTTCTCTGGCGAGAAGCGCCGACCCCCATCTGCCAAACTTCACTAGCCCTCCCGTGCCTGTTGACCTTCAAGAGCCCGAAGGGCGTCTTGCGGCCACTGGCGAAGGTGGCTCCGGGTGTGATCGAACACCGAGGATATTTGTGTGCGCGGCCGACCAGGAGGGAAGGGGGCGCTTCGCGTCCCCCTGTGTTTCTTATTGTCGCTGACGCGACGTGCTGGCTCAGGTTCACCAGTTATGATCGGAAAAGTGTCAAGAAAACAATGAGATAGGCTAATATCAGAGTATCTATTATAAGGGTATTTGTCAGGCGGAAAGGCCGCTTTGACAATCAACCGGCGAGGGACAGCTAAACATCCCAAGCCAAAAACTAAGGAACTGAAAATGTCTAATATCGGAGAACTGACCAAAAACACGAACGGCTTTTATATCGGTAAAATCGATACGCTGGCCGTAGCTATGACCCTTGCCCTGCGCGAGGTTCACAGCACCAACGAAAACGCGCCAGTCTATGAAATCCACGCACGAAGTGCAGCAGGTTCATGGGTAAAAGTTGGCGCGCTTTGGGAGCAAACGTCTAACGGAACCGGCGAGGCATTCTTGCAGGGCTCGATTGACGACCCGTCTATGGTCAAGCCTCTCTATATCGCTTGTTTCCGGCGCGAAGATGAAAGCTATGCAATCGCATGGAGCAGACCGCGCCGCACTCGCAACGATGTGCCAGCACCCGCTAATCAGGGCGAAGGCGACAGCGAAAACGGCGAACAGGACTTTGACGGCAGCCCCGCAAAGCAGGGAAAGACCCAAGGAAAAGCCAAATCCAAAAAGGCTGACCTTGGCGAAACCACCAGCGATGCAGCTAGCTAGTCTGAAATGAACAAGGGCAGGGAGCGGGGCTTAGCCGCTTCCTGCCCTCTTTTTGTCCAAAGGAACTGAAATGCCCAAGAACCCGAAAACCGTTAGCAGCTTTGCCGACCTTGGCCAAGTATATGAAGAAGAGACAGCCTCACCGGCCTATCACAGAGCATTCACCAGCGACCTTGCCCAGGCACAGCTGAACATTGCCGAGGAACCGAGCAGCGCCGATATGCCTGGCCCCTTTGAAGCAGAACAATGCGTCAAATCCATGATGAGCGAAATTTTTGCCCTTATGAGCGATACCCGCATGGAGCCAATCGCCCAGCGTATCGCATGGGGAATTGTAAACAGCTTCCATGTTGTTGCCCGTCAGATCGAAGGCGAGGAAGACAGCGCCGCCGTGAAACTTGGCGAACTTGCCCGCATCTCCGACCCGAGCGAGGTTTTTGCAAGCGAGGTTGAAGAAGCACAAATGCGTTGCCAGAGCCTTGCAGAAGCCCGCGAGGCTTTGGAATGTATGCGCGACCATGCCGGCGAAGTTTACCGCGCAAATAGCGGGCATCCGTTCAGCGCTTTAAGAGGCTCGCGCGTTTCATCCGTATTGACCGCCAGCCAGATTGACGCGCGGGAATTTCTGGCAGCACGAACCAAAATCAGACGCGAACAGCTAGCACCATCAGGCCCGATTGTCATTATTTCCGGCGGTCAGGATTGGGAAGATTACCAGCGGATTTGGGACAGGCTCGACTTGCTAAAAACCCGTGTCCCGACAATGACACTTGCGACCACAGCGCAGGGCAAAGGCGTTGACGCTATCGCGGCAGCATGGGCGGCAGCGCAGGACGTGCCACTAATCGCCTTTCGCCTTAATCGCGGCTATGGCAATGCCGCGCCGTTCAAACGCAATAAGCTACTTGCCAAGCTGGACCCCGTTGAAGCAATCGTTTGCGAAGGTTCAGGCGTGCAAGCAAATCTGGCGCAGATAATGCGCGAGGCTGGCGTGCCCGTAACCGTTTTTCATCAGGTGGAAATCAAGACAGAAGAAAGCCGCGCAGCTTGAACCAGCGCCGAGGAAATGCAGCGCGCCTTGAAGCCGAGGCGCGCTGGTAAACCTGAAATATTCCAGCACCAGAGGGGAGGGTAAATCTTCTCGCAGCGTGTCCGAGCGTGAGGCGGTAACCCGTCTCGATAATCATCTTGAGCCAGTAGCTGGAATCGCGATCTGTCAAGATCGTTTCTTTGTCCAAATGATCGCGCATTGCTGATCCGTTTTTCATTTCCAATGCTTGATTGTTTTTGCGATTCCCAAAGCTCCAATTCGTTTCGCGAGCTGGTTGATCGATCAAGCGGAAATCGCTTAATCAATCTCGTGATAATGCCTGGAGTACATAATTGCGTTTCGCGCTGCCCCACCGGAAAACCCAAAATTCTGAAACCGGGAATGAACAATCACCCTCAATCAATATCGCTAACATGGGGAAAAAAGTGGCACACCGTATGCACTGCCGTGCGGATTTTATGGTGTAAATATAGATAGTTATAAGAAAGGTCATGTGCGTCAGAGTGACGCGTTTGGGAGCGGAACCGGCGGTTTTTCATTTAATTTTGAAATATCAATGGCTTAGCAGGACGGGCCCGCGATCTGTTTTGAGTCAGACTGCCGCCGTTTTGACAGGCACCGCCAAGGTGAGTTGACACCCGGCAGGGCAGGGCGCATATCGCTATCTGCTTTGCGTAGGTCTCACCAGCGCCGTTGTCCAAACGGAAGTTGGTAAATTGACAGACACTATTCGCACGACGGTTCGATTACCGTCATCCATTCAGCAGCAAATAGAAGCCCTTGCGCGTGCGCGCGGTATCTCCGGCGTCGATGTCGTTCGCAGCGCGATCGAGGAATATCTTCAGCGCGTTGAAACCGACCGCGAGAGCGGCGGCATCAACCTCCAGCGTCTCGCTCTCATTACAGAATTTTCGCAGGCAGGGGTGGATGTTTTGCTGCGCCAGCTTCCCGCCAATAAACGTGATGAGGTCATCCGCACCGTGGAGCAGCGAATGGAGCAATTTCATGGCCAGAAGTGACCTCAGATTTGATCGCTCGCCCGTTACGCTGGAGCATCATTCGGCAAGGGGGCGGGTGCTCAGAAACGCTAGTGAATTTACCCGCGGATCGCAGCTGATCGGGCATCAGTTTTTCATGTTCATGGCGGGGGCACGAGTGCCTCTTCTGATCTGGCTGGCCTGCTTCATCGCGGTGTACTGGATCATGCTTTACTCAGTCATGGGCGAACATGAGATCCAGCTTTGCGCGTGGCGGATCTGGTCGGCCATATCGGGCTGGATGGAGTTCGATGCCATGAAGCCAATGAACATCGTGCTGTCCGATGACGCGCTGCGGCAGGTGCCGATAGGCTATATTCCATTGGTCCCCGATGTGCAGGTTGCATGGGCCAAGGCAGTACGCGCTCTGTTTGGCGCGCTATGCGCCGCGACACTGTTTGCGTTGCCGGTCATCTGGTGGTTTATAACCCTGGCACAGGGGCGCGGATCATCCATCCTCGAGGAGCGGCATGAGCGCGGCGCAATGCTGGTGTCGCGCGACATCCTGCTCGCCGATGTCATGGCCCATAATGAACGCGAATTTGTCACATCAGCAGCGCAGCTGTTTCCCGGCAAGACCGCCCCGCAGGTCATCGCTTTGCCGCTAACCGAACGGATCAAGGCCGGGCTGCATCATCCCTATAGTCTGGCCGGAATTCCCTATCCTTACGGACTGGAAGCGAGCCACACAATCCTGGTTGGTACAACCGGTGCGGGCAAGACGACACAGCTCAGGAATGTCGTTGCCGAGGTTCGCGCGCGCGGCGGCAGCGCGGTTATCTTCGATCTGACGGGGGCATTTATCGAGGCCTTTTACGACGAGCGCACTGATATCATTCTCAATCCCGGTGATGCGCGTTGTCCCAGCTGGTCGCTGTTCGATGAATGCTCTACGCAAGCAGAGTTTACGGCTGCCGCGCAGGCGCTCGTTCCCCATGATGGCGGCGGCTCCGATCCGTTCTGGGTGCTCGCCGCAAGGATGCTGTTCGTGCAGATGTGCTTGAAGCTCACGCAGCATGGTCAAACTACCAACCGCGCGCTCGCTGAGAATCTGATGACAGCCGATCTGAAGCGTGTTCACCGGATCCTTCAGGACACAACCGCCGACCCGATTACTGCACCTGAAGCCGCCCGCATGGCCGAATCCATCCGGGCAGTGTTTAACACCAATGCCGAGGCTTTGATGTGCCTCCCTGAAGATGGTGAAATTTTCTCGATACGCGAATGGGTGCGCCGCGAGAAAAAGGAGGGGAGCCTGCTATTCGTTTCCGCGCGCCACGTCGATCTCCCACTCTACAAGGCGTTGCTGACTTTATGGCTCGACCTTTCTGTCAATACACTGATGACACTGCCGCGCACGCGGTCCTTGCGCACATGGTATCTATTTGACGAGCTTGGCGCATTGCACCGGCTTCCTGCTATCGAGAATGGGCTGCAGACTGCACGCGGGTTTGGCGGGGCGATCGTACTGGGGCTGCATTCGATTGCGCGTTTGCAGGCTGTTTATGGCCGCGAGGGCGCCGAAAACCTGACCAGCCTTGCGCGAACGAAACTGATTCTGGCGACCGCCGACCGCAAGACCGCCGAAACTTGCGCTGAATTTATCGGCAACCGCGAGGTTCGGCAGATGGATGAAGCCTATAGCTATGGCTATAATAATTTGCGTGATGCCTCGACGCTTACGCCCAAAAAGGAAATTGCGCCGCTGGTCATTCCTGATGACATTACCAATCTTCCCGCGCTCCACGGGTTTGTGAAGTTTCCCGATGGCTTTCCGGCGGCGCGAGTGGTGCTCCAGTTCAAGGATTACCCCCAGGTAGCGCTCGGCTTCGAACCGCGAACAGACGCAACATTATCTGGCAAACCCGCTCGCGCCGCATCCAAATTGGCTAAGGTGCTGCTCGGTGGGGAGGATGACGACGAGGGCGAAGGGGAGGGGGAAGCTGGCGGCCGCGAAGCGCAGGACAAGGCTAGTTACAAAGCTGGAAAGCTGCCCGGCGATCAACTTGAGGACAGCAGCAATGCGGCGGGAGAGGACGCCAGGCAAGCGGCGGCACGCCGGACCAGCGCAGTTGCTGCAGCGCTTGAACTTGTCAATGATGTCAAGCCGGATGAGCCGGGGCCGGACATGAAGCCGGCAGGTGATGAGGGAGTCGAAGCGGTATTGATAGCCTCCCAGAACGAAGCCACGCGCGAAGTATCCAGGCAAGGGGTTGATGCAGACCAACAGCCTGAAGCGGGTAAAACGCCCGGAGCGAAGCCCGGGCTTGCGGCGCACGGTGCGCAGAGCCAGCGCGATCCCCGTTTCGAGGCCACCGCCAAGGATCTTGCGACCGCTTACGGCGTTGATGGCGATCATATTGAAGACGACGGGATGGAGATCGAATAATGATTTCCATGGCTCCTGTTGGCAGTGCAGGCGGTGCAGCGAAATATTTTGCTGCCGATAATTATTATACGCTTGAGGAATCGGCCGAGGAATCGATCTGGTACGGTGAAGGCGCGGAGTTACTCGGTCTGGCACCCGGTGAAGACCATGAAGCTGAATCGGGGGCAGGGGAGGGGAAGGATCAAAATGTTCCTGGCGATGCTGAACCGGAAGAAGATGCTCCAGGTGAGGCGGAAGCGGCAGGCGGGGAGGACGGTGCCGGAGAGAAAGACCATGGTGAAAAGGGCGCGGGCAAGGAGAGCAAGGAAAGCCCCGCAAGAGCTGCTGAGAATGGCGCTTTGGCGAGCCCAGAGAGCGCCGAAGCGGACGGGGCCTCATTTAATCCCGAGCTGCCGGGCGGCGGGACAGAAAACGGCGCTGACACTTTTGCCGGGGCTGAAAAACCGGCAAAGATGCCGCTATCAAATCCCACTGGCAAGGTTGACGCAGGAACTTTCGAAAATATTCTCAATGGCAAGCTGCCGGACCGATCACAGGTTGGTGAACCCGGTAAACGCGCGCTGGGGATGGACCTCACATTCTCGATGCCCAAATCAGCCTCACTGCTCTCACTCGTCGGCGGCGATACACGTATAACCCAAGCCCATATGGGTGCGGTTAAAACGGCAATGCGCTGGGTAGAGGCCAATCTTGCCGAAGGTCGGCAGAAGATCGATGGCCGTGCAGTACCGGTGCGGACGGGAAATCTGGTCTATGCCCTGTTTCAGCATGACACGAGCCGGGCGCTCGACCCGCAGGGCCATGTCCATGCCGTGATAGCGAATATGACGCGGATGCCTGACGGGAACTGGCGCGCGCTTCATAATGGTGAGATCTGGCGCAATAATACGGTGATCAGCTCAATCTATCATGCTGCGTTTAGGGATTCGCTCGAAAAGCTAGGCTATACAGTCCAGCTGCAGGGCAAGCATGGCACGTTCGAGATTGCCGGTGTGCCTAAAAATGTGCGCGAAGCCTTCAGCCAACGCCGCGCGGATATACTGGCCAAAGCGACCGAGCTTGGCACCGCGACAAAGCAAGGATTGCGTGAAATCACCAAACGCACACGTGACGACAAGATTGCTGTCGAAGATAGAGGCGCGCTGACACAGGAGTGGAAAGCGCGCGCAGCTGACCTCGGTTTTGTGCCGGAGAAGCTGATCGAGCAGGCAAAGGTGTCAGCCAATAAAGAGGATGGGCTATTGGAGCGCGGGGTTGGAGCAATCGAAGGCGGATTAAAGGGCGCGCGCCAATTCGTTCTTGATTCACTGCAAAAACCAAGTGACCCGCTCGTTGATACCGCGCTGAAACGCGTGATGATGACAGGGCCGGTCGCGAGGACCCAATTGGCAACGGCGAGCGCGATCCGCATTCTTTCACAGCGCGAAGCCGCGTTCGAGGTGCATCAGGTTACGAAGACAGCGGTTGATCTTGGGTTAAATGGCGTAACGCCGGAGCTGATTGACAAACGCCTGATCGAACTCACCAACCGGGGCGAACTGGTGCCGGGAGATAAAACGCGGTCAGACAATGTGGTCGAGATGGTGACGACGAGAGATGCGCTTGAAACAGAAGCGGGGATTCTCGGTGAAATTGAGCGCGGCAAGAACAGCGTACTGCCGCTGGTCAGGCCGGAACGGGCGGTAGAGGTTCTTTCGGGAGCCTCAAAACAACCCCCGCTAAATGATGGGCAGATGGCAGCTGCAAGCACGATCATTGCTTCAAGTGACCGCATTGTCGCCGTCCAGGGACTTGCAGGAGCTGGCAAATCGACCATGCTCGGCGCGGTTGCCAATATTCTCGACTTTGAAAAAGTGCCGAGCCTGGGCCTTGCTTTCCAGAACAAGATGGTTGCCGATCTCAAAGAGGGAACCGGTCTGGAAGCAAAGACGGTGGCGAGCTTCCTTATGCAGCATGATGCGCTGCTGACCGGTGATAATCCGCAGCGGGCCAAAGAATCTCGCGATTTGCTGAACGGCTCGTATCTGATCGTTGATGAAACATCGATGCTCTCCAATGACCAGATGCACGGTCTCACCCAAATCGCCAATATAGCCGGTGTGGAGAAGCTTGTGCTGGTTGGCGACCGCAAGCAATTATTATCCATTGATGCCGGTAAATCCTTCGCGGTTGCACAGGCAGGCGGCGTTTCCACAGCGGAAATGAACGAGAATTTGCGCCAGCGAACGCCGGAACTGCGCGCCGTTGCAGCGCTTACCAATGTTGGGCGCGCGGGTAACGCGCTCAAATTGCTGGGCGACCGGGTAATCGAGACGAACGGCCGCGTGGAAACGGCGACCGAATACTGGCTTAATCTACCAGAGAATGAACGCGACAAAACCATGTTGTTTACCAGTGGGCGCGACACCCGGGCCAATCTCAATGAACACATTCAGACCGGCCTCAAAGACGAGGGCAAACTGAAAGGCGACGGTCTCAAACTGACAGTGGCAGACCGGGTTGACCGAACCCGCGAGGAGCTACGCTATGCGCATAGCTATCAGCCGGGGCATCGGCTCGAAGTCTGGACCCGCCTTAAATCTGTCGGACTTGAGCGCGGGGAGTACCGGGTGTCGCGTGTCTTTCAGAACGGCAAGGTCGAAGTGGAGCGCAATGGCAAGCGCAAGACGTTTGACCCTCAAAAGCTGGCGTCTGGCGTAAAACTCGACAAGCTTAACTTGACGGCCACCAAGGATATTCAAATCCATGAAGGCGACAAGATACGTTGGACCGCAAATGATAAAACACGCGATTTGCTGAACAGCTCTATTGGCCGCGTCGTGGGGATCGATGGAAGCGGCGTGATGGTCGAGCGGAGCGACAAGAGTGTTGTGCGGCTTGGTCTGGACGATCCGATGCTGAAACGCATCGATCTGGCATATGCGCTCAATATGCACATGGCGCAGGGTATTACCACCGACAAGGGTTTGGTGGTGATGGGATCGGAAGAGCGCTATCTGTCCAACCAGCGACTGTTCAATGTTGCTGTGACCCGTGTCCGCGACGATGTGAAGGTCATTACCGACGATAAGGAAAAACTCGGCCGTCAGCTTAATCGTACCACAGGCGATAAATATTCTGCCCTTGAAGAAGCTGGCAGGCTTGATGTCGATAAGCATAAAATTGCCGCTCGCGATCCAGACAAACCCTTTGATCCCGGCAGTCTTGAGGGACTTGGCCTAGCCGACGACAAGCTGCGCGCCGGTCCCATTTCTGAAACCAAAGCGGAGCCGCCGAGGCAGCAGACGTCAGCCACGCAAGGAAATGATGAAAAGGCGGACCAGCCCCTCTCATTGCCTGAAAAAAGCAAGGGAATGGAACTATGAGCAAGTGCGATTTCGTTCGAAGGTTTACAACTGACTACAACCTCTATCCAAACAAGGAGAATTAAGATGAGTAACTGGCATTTCAGGAAAATTGGTTCATTCAACAGCGAAGCAGAGGTCGACCTGTGGGCGCGCCAAAACCGTGTCAGCTTAAGCGATCTTAAAACCCGAAGGGGTCGTGATGGAACCGTAGAGGCCGAGGTACGCGAAAGCGCCTATGACGAATCAAATAATCACATCTTTGGTGGTTTTGATCGGGGCAGCGGCTTCCGGTGATTATTTATCTGTGCCGCTCAGAATTTGGAGATGCGGCTGAAAGGTCGAAAATGACCGTGTTTAAAAGAATGATTGGCCCCATAGCTGTAGCCGCTTTTCTGCTGAATTCCTGTTCGGCAGAGGCTGAGGCACCTATTGTAGCTGCGGGCGAGCAGTTTCAATGCACACCCATCGCCGTCTGGGACGGTGATGGGCCAGTTTGGTGCAGGGAGGGCATGAAAATTCGGCTTGCAGGCATCGCCGCGCGTGAAATTGATGGTTCGTGCAGACCGGACCACCCATGTCCAGTGGCAAGCGGCATCAAGGCGCGTGACCGGCTTGTTAGTCTGTTCGGCGGAGCAAAGGGTAGCCACAAGCAGGGCCATGTGATTGTTAGTGCTCCGGCTATGCAATGTCTCTCTGCCGGATCAGGAAAGGGAGATCGAACAGCCGCATGGTGTCTGCTCGCTGATGGCCGCAACGTTTCTTGCGAGATGATTACCAGTGGTACCGTATTACGTTGGAAAACCTATGACCTGGAAAATGTCTGCGGCCGAAAAAAGCGCCCTTAACAGACTTAAAGTTATCAACCGTTTGGAAATGGTTCACCCTGTTTGATATTTTGAGCATGGGGCTACATTTCTAACTAAATGTCAAAGAGGGCGAGATCCCTCCAAAACGAATCCGGTCTTACCATCTACCGTAGCAAGAATATCATCGTCAAAGTAATGTATGGGGGGATAGACTACGTTCTGGCCGAAACTATCAATCCAAAGATTCGGCAGTTTTCTTATTATGTGCAATCCTCGCTCCGAGGGGCAATTATGATGAAATCTATTGTTGTATCTTTTGCGCTTGTCGTTAGTTTGCTTGGGCCTACGGAAATCAATCCTTGCGCGTCCGGGGCCGCCTTTGCGCAAACCAGCGCTTGCTGCAAGATGTGCAGCAAAGGCAAGGCTTGTGGGGATAGTTGCATAGCTCGAGATAAGGTCTGCCACAAAGGTGAGGGCTGTGCCTGCAACAGTTGATGCGCCTTCGTTTGGAATTTGGGTTGCTATTAGCCTTCGCGCTGTGGGGCCTTTGGGTATCTGTATTAGGTCTGTTGCGGTTTTTTTAGATGTGAAGGTTTAGAGATCCGCCGATACGGCAACTAACTTGGTGGTCGGCATAAAGGCGGTTTAAAAAAATCTGTTTGAGAAATTGCACATTGGCACCCACCGGTTAGCTTGCTTGGGCCTCTCTAAAGCAAGTCGCAAACCGTGCTATATCCGCTGCATTGATACTGGCCTCACGGAATGCTTTTTCCCATCCATTGGCAACAGTTCCAGCAAGCTCGGCGGTAACAGTCTTTGCTTCTTCAAGCGAAAGATCAAAATCGGGCGCGCCGGCAATGGCGTTGACTAGGGTTGCGTCCCGGCCTTGTGGGCCAACTCCCAAGACCAATCGCCGCTCAAATCCAATTTGCGGTTTGGGGACAACGTCATACAAAGGTGACAACCTCCAGCCATCGCCATCATATAAAAACCCGTGATTGCGTAGATGATCATCATCATTAGTCACCAGAATGTTGAACACCATCCGCTTAAAAAGCTCGTTCAGATCGGTTTTCACCATTGTCCCGTGTTGTCGCAAGACAGCGGCCAAATCGCGATAATTATACTGGCTAACCTCACTTTCATGGGCCGCCAGCATCGTTAGTCCGGAGGCAAAAGGAGTGCGATGTTGCTTATTCATGCTCCTGTCGAACCGCTTAATCATATATATGTCACGGCCAAGTATATTTTCAAATCCAAGAGCTGGCACGTCGAGCCCGCAATCTTTTGCTAAACGCATTGTTGCCAGCTCAACCCGGCATTCAGGGAAAGTGTCTTTTTGTGCTTGGAACTTCGCGATCCAGGGCTGGCCATCAATCTCAGTTGCGGCTTTTGGGCGAGCACCGCCAAGTGATGATCCGGCGGTTAGCAATTTGCGTAAGTTTTCATCAAGCAGGTCAACCTTTTGGGCGCGTTCGGCCGCTTCAGCGAGTTCGGCTAAGTTGAAATGCTCGCCAGGTGCATCGCCTTCCCCCCAAGGCGTAATGCGCTTTGGCTGTGCCGGCGTTGGACCAAAGGCCAATGCGCCAACCCGGTAATCGCCTGATGCTAATATAAGATCGGCTTCCGTTGGCGTTCTGTCGCCCATTGCCTTGTACATCAAATATTGGCCCCAACCATCAGGAGCTGCATCGCGAATGCCGCCAAATACAGCTAATCCTTCTTCGGTTCGAAATGTCTGGTCCGCCGACCCTCCGGTCAATGACAATGCTACAGGGTCGACGGGAATCCGGTCCGGGCGCTCGAGATAGCGGCGGCCATAAGCGAAAGTTGAAAACTGTGTCCGCTGCTCATCTGTCATTGTCAGAAGTCCTGCGGGCACTGGTCCCTCTGCCAAATGGACAAAAACATAGGTCTCGATCACAGCCATAAGCGCCTAGAAATCCATATCTTTAGAGGATCCACTATGTGTTTTCTTTGGCAATCGAGCCAGATGTTCGCGCATACCAACTTGGTCGCTTTCTGGAGCTGCCAATCCTGCAAGTCGCTTGGTAAACCCGAGAACGAACAATGCGCTGGCAAGGACTGCAATGCCTACAGTAGGGTCACCAGATTCGAGCCGCTGGACTGTTTGGACCGACACAAACATTCGTTCGGCCATGAGTTGTTGACTAATCTTGCGCCGTTTGCGGGCTACGGCAATGTCCTTGCCCAACGACACAAGCGCTCGCTTGCTTTGTGGTGGTAGACCCGATGTGACTCTTGAGGCGCGCGGCATTAAAAATACATGACATATCATGCGTATAATGTCAATAGACATGATATGTCATGTATTTAGGATAAGCGATCTGACAATAGTGGCTAACCTTTTGGTCGCAAGATGGCGAGTATCATCAAGCACTTTCAAAATCTCGTCGAAATCCTACATAAATTGCGAAAAATCGGAAAAATGGCTTCTTAACTAACGATAAATCGGTATAATTGGCAAAAGGAGCACGTTAATGCCCGAATTATCCATAGCAAATATGCCAGAAGTGTTTGTATCGAACACGGAAATCACGAAGGCTGTTTATGACGCCGTCGAGGCAGGCCGTCTGCGCAAGATTGGAACCCGCCTTTAGGCGACACGTGCGAGCAGGAAGAATCTGAATCTACTCTGTCTGATTATTCTGAAGCGATCAAGAAATTGGCACCCAGAGCGAACGTATCGGGTTACCGTCTCGAATCAGCGTTGATGACAATTGATGAGCGTATCGGGCATATTGAAGAAAATTTTGTGCCGGTTGCCAGCCCTTCAACAATTCCAACTTCATCCTCCGCGGAGGATGAAAAGTTCGACGACGGGGCGTTGAACGCTCTGTTTACCAGTCTTAGAGCCTAGGCTCAGGACCTATTAAAGGGATTCCCAACGTTAGGTTTTTATGATTCAATGACGACATCGAAGGAGGTGTTGTCATGGATGATCTGTTTTTGCTGAGTGAGGCGCAGATGCGCCGGATAGAGCCATATTTTCCTTTGTCCCACGGGATACCGAGAGTGGATGACCGCCGGATCGTGTCGGGTATCATTTATGTGATCAAGCATGGACTGATGTGGCGTGATGCGCCGAAGGCTTATGGTCCGCATAAGACCATCTACAACCGCTTTATCCGCTGGAGCAGGCTTGGCGTGTTCAACCGCATTTTTGCCGAGCTGGCGGGCAAGGCGGGCGAGCCTGACCGGATCATGATCGATGCGACCCATCTCAAAGCGCACCGGACGGCGGCCAGTCTGTTAAAAGGGGGGCTTTACCCAGACGTATCGGGCGCACCAAAGGTGGGTTGAACTCAAAACTCCATGCCGTCTGCGACGGCGAAGGTCGCCCCATCATCATGCTGCTGACGGAAGGACAGATGAGCGATCACAAGGGTGCTGCCCTGCTGCTTTCATCGCTACCACAGGCAAGGGAACTGCTGGGGGACAAGGGATATGACAGTGACTGGTTCCGGTCCGCTCTGGCCGAACGTGGTATTACGGCGTGCATTCCACCACGCTCCAACCGAAAGGTGCAGCACCATTATGACAAAAGCCTCTACAAACAGCGCCACAAGATCGAGAATATCTTTGGCCGGATCAAGGACTGGAGACGCGTCGCCACCAGATACGACAGATGCGCCCACACCTTCTTCTCTGCTATCTGTATCGCAGCAACCGTCTGCTACTGGTTGTGATCAATGAGTCCTGAGCCTAGTGATTTATCAGCATATGATTGATATCAAAGGCGATGAAAATCTATTCCCCGTATAATTAGAGATCCCTAATTGAGTAATTTCTTGATCGTTTTCGAAGTGACGAAGGTTTGGACAATCCTATCAGTGCAATATTGCAGCAGTCAATTGTGTGCGGAAACTGAGAATTGGCTATCGATCTGGCGATGCGTGGCCGATGCGACAATGTTGGCGAGATGGCTTTAGTCGAACCATCACAGCGACGTTCAGCAGAGGTGGGCTCAATTGCGGATGGTTTCTTTGTTTTAGCAAACGCAGATATCTAAACGCGTTCAATCTCGACGATGTTTGCTAACCCCTTAGCTTCTAATCGGTTAGCATCGTCACGCACTCGGCTATGATGGGTGAACAGCAATACCTGGTTGGTTTTTGCAAACTCTGCGAGCAGATCCAGCGTAGCTGCGCTGCGCTCATCATCGAAATGCACCAAGATATCATCTGCAATGAACGGTAACGGCTCGGTCGAAGCGGCATAATTCTCGAGACTTGCCAGCCTGAACGCTAGGAACAGCTGATCACGTGTTCCATCGCTCATGTTCGCAACCGAAACCGCAGAACCTGTTTTTCGCCGACCAACCACAACAGGCTGGCCTTTGTCATCAATATCGGTGTCGATTCCCGCAAATTCCCCGCTCGTCGTGAACGCAAAAAGTTCACCTGCACGGCTAACTAGCGGATCTTGCTGCTCGTTGCGAACCTTCTCGATTGCCTTAGTAATCAGCGCGCGCGCTACAGTGAGTTCGACATAGCGTTCGATAGCGATCTGCATGGCAGCGGCCGCGCTTTCGCGCTCAGCGATGGCATGATTTACACCTGATTCCGCCGCAAATTGACCGAGAGCATCCTGTGCAGTCTTTTGTTCAAGTATCGTAGCCTCTAGTTCAGTTTCCAACTGTTTTGACTGCTCCTGAGCAGTGCTCAGGGCGCCTCGAAGCACATCTATATCGCGTTCTGCCCATTGATCACGCAAGGCGGCAATGGAGAGTCCATCGCTCACATTCGCTATCGACCGCTCCGCTTGTGCTTTCTCCTCCATAAGCTGAGACCGGATCGCACATCGCTTCTCAATGTCACGCAAAGGAGCAACTTCAGCCGGAATGCCAGCGCGCTTGGCAAGTGTTTCCAGCGCTTTCTGTGAGTTGCGATCGGCCGTCTCCAACAAAGCGCAATCAGCCTTGATTTCCTCGACATCGGGAGCGAGTGCTACGCGCTGTACTCGAATTGCGTCATGTTCTTGCCACCGCGCCGCGATCTGATCGGTGGCCGCAAGAAGATCTGCTGGCAATGCGAGGTCGAGACTTTCACCCAAAGCGTCAACTGCCACCTGCAAGGCCGCTTCATCTTCATCCATACGGGTAAGCCGCGTTTGGGATTGTGCTATCGTCCCTAGTGTCGCACGGGCTCCGGACCATTCGCTGACTAGCGCGCCAGCTTGCTCGGGGGCAAGATTGGAATCGAGCCCTAATTTGACCAGCGCAGCGCTCCATTGTTGGTCCCAAGTTTTTTGATCCGCCAACAGATCTGAAAGTTCCTGTTCCGCTCGGGTCGCTTTTGGCCCTAGTTCCTCATAATCACGCAAATCGCGCCGATAGTCCTCATGCCCACTTTCATGTTTGCCGAGCGCCGCGCATAATGCGTGTACTTGGGAAACAAACGTTTGCCCTTCCGCGGGCGTAGTCTTCATTAAGACTTGCGCGCTCTCGAATAGCGCGCGTACTGGCTCTAGGTCGGCTTCTTGGCGATCAACATCAACTTGGAGTGCGCGTGCAGTGGCGAGCGCGGCCAGAGCCAGTTCTCGGCGTTCGGCAAATTCGAGCAGGCTTGAAAGCTGGGGGTATTGTTCGGTTGCACTTGGAAAGGCGGACGCGAAGACGCTGGTTCGCTTTTCGAGCTGATGGCCAATATCTTCAATCAGCACAATGCACCCTTCGATCTCAATATTGCTGCTTTCGAGCTGCTTACGGGCGAGCGCAAGATTGGCTGCATGCTTCGCCTCTGCCGCCCGCCGATCTGCCAAATCATCGGCATCCCGGATTTGATTTTCATAGACTTCAACCTCCTTGCGCCGGACTACCGTGTCTGCGGGGATGGCATCATCAAGATAAGCAGCGCGCAGAGGCGACCAGGTATCACTGCGTGCACTGCGCGCATCGGCTAGCGCACTGTCTGAAGCCACTGGGCCGGTTGCCTCGAACTCTGCAATGGCATTAATTGCCGTCTTTGCCTTCTTTTCGGCCGCGACCTTTTGTTCAAGCTGGTCCGCTAGGGACTTTTCGAGGTCTGAGCACGCGACTTGTTCAGCGCGGATGGCTTCTGATGAAGGGGAATCGAAAGAAGCGAGCGCGTCGGAAGTTGGAAAACCAAGGAAACTAACTGTGTCTGCCACCTCGGTCATTGCTTCGAGCGCTTGGCGCCGGGCGGTTTCAGTTGTCCCTACCTGCGCTGCCAGGTTAGAAAATTGTACCGGGCTAAACTCTACCGGCGTTTGATGGCCGGCAGCGATAGCTACATCGAGCCGATGCTTTAATACCTCAAGACGGTCGGTGAGGTCGGCTTTGCGTTCCCGAGCCGCAACGACAGCGGCACCGCGCTCGATCGCCTGTGTTGCCAGTTTCTGGACTTGATCCAAAGCTTCTTGGCTCGGCAAACGGGTTGTTAAATCGGCATCGATAGCCAAGTGTAACATGCGCCGGAGTGTCGTAAGTCCAGCTTCGTCATTTTTGATCTCTTTGAGCCGATTTGGCCGATCAGTCCGAGCTTTGCGAACATGGATAGCTTGTTCGGAGAGATCGCGAACTGCTGCCTCTGCTCCAATAAATGCTTCTGAAACCTCCAGCGCATCAAACCGCAGTGCGAGTTTATCCCTATTTATACGACCTTTTGTTAGGGCTGATCCAGCTTCTTCACGCAGCATAAGTACCGCTTCTATCTGTTTGTCAAAGTCCGGCTCTAGCGCGGTGATATCCTCATATTCGTTCAATGCTGCAGTTAACTGATCGAGCGCGAGCATATGTGGGACGGCCCGCACTAATCGCTCCAGAACGGAAATTTCGGTACTCACATCTTGCCGTTCGGCCCGAGCATCATCCAGTTTTTTGTTCGCGATATCCGCTGCCTTTCGGCTTTTCTCATAGGCATCACGCGTCACCGTGTGGAGCTTAACCTCGCGTTCAGCGGCATCGAATGTCTCTAGGGATTTGTAAAAAGCGCGCTCGCTTGATTTGCGCGGCGCAAAGAGTTTGTCCGCTTCTTCATCAATGGAATCGAGCCGCGTCATAAGCGACCGTAGACCTCCGCCTGCTTCAACTATCAAACGACCTATATCACCTTCTGCCGCGAGCAGGCTCGATCCGCCTGAGCGAAGCGTCTCAT
>NZ_JBALUN010000009.1:0-83916 GCF_036963805.1 Parasphingorhabdus sp.
CATGGAGATATTGGGTGTGGTCATGGCAGAAACGCTGGCCGCTGGCAGCGATCTTGTCGAAACCTTGGGTGTCCATCTTGATGTTGAGATGGCGGATTACTGGACAGCGGATGATGCGTTCATGGACCTTGTCCGTGACCGTGAAGTCCTGACCGCGCTTCTAGCAGAGGTTGGCGGAGCCAGCATTGCTGCTGCCAATGCCAGCGAAAAAACCAAGACGGTGAAGGGCATTATCAGTGACCATCTGACCGGCGAGAATGGCCGCGCAAAACAGGAAAACTGGCTTCCGCGCTGGATGGCCTTTCCGCCATCGGCTTATACGGAGCGCGGCGGTGTCGGCACGGTTGCCGCTGCCGAGCGCGCGAAATGGATGATGGAAGAGGATGAACCATCCGAGCCGGAGCCGCAGGATGCTGCCGAAACCGCGCCAGCTAAAGACGAGGAAGAGCGGATTGCGGCTTGAAACGTAAGCGGGCGGCTGTTGGTCGCCCGCTCCCAGATTACCGCAAAGCCCCGTCCGGCAGAACCGGACGGGGCAGCGGCGCGGGTGCAGCCGCCATGCGGCGGAGCAGCACAGTAATTTTCTGTTGGGATAGCAATCGCCACCAACGAACAGGCTCGCAAAACCAGTGCGCTGCGAAGCGCCGATTGCCCGAAATTCCTGCGGCGGTCGTGGCGGTTTTTGACCGGTTGCCCGATTGGCTTTGTCCATCACCGAACTTGGGACAGCGCGCTTCCTGTAATCGTTAGCATCAGCATGGGGGATCATTCCGTTCAGCAAACAGATCGCGCCATCTGGGCCGCAGTCTATAAACCTGACATTGAACGCTCTCAGATATTCGCCAAATCTCCTTGGAACTATTAGCCAAAAGCACTCATTCACGTCCTCTTAAATGGCTTTGATTGGCAGGGGACGGCTGCGCCTCTTGCCCCTAGCTGCAACGGTGCAGCCCAAAGTTTCTTCCCCTGCGCTGGCGCGCATTCCTCGCGGAAACAAGAAACCCCGGTCTGCACCGTCCTCCACTTCGTTTCGGCCCTGCGGGTGCATCGGTTCAAGCCCCTGCCTGAAATCAGCCATCGAGGCCGCGAATGAGCGCGGGTTCGACCAAACCAAGGAGAAGTATCATGGCTAATATCGGAACATTCAAAAAGACAGGCAACGACTATCGCGGCGAAATCGTCACCGTGATGTTGCAGAAGAAGAACGTCACCATCGTTCCCGAAGATGCAAGTGAAAATGAAAACGCACCGACCCACCGGGTTTTTGTGGGCCGCGCAGAAATCGGAGCCGCCTGGACCAAGACCTCGAGCGAAGGCCGAGGCTATCTTTCGGTCAAGCTCGACGATCCCAGCTTCACCGCACCGATTTTCGCAAATCTGTTCGATGACGAAGATGGCAAGACCTATAATCTGATCTGGTCACGCGCCCGTAAGGCCAGCGGCGAATAAGCCTGCTGATTTCAGCCCCGCCCGAACCGTTCGGGCGGGGCTTTTTTGCTGTTCAGTCGTTTGACTTTGGTGTCCCAAATAACTCGACAAAAGCAACATCAAGCGCGATCGCGAGTTCCGAAACACGCACTATTGTCATATTCTGCAAACCGCGCTCGATGGCGCTGACATAGGCGCGATCAGCGCCGATCTTTTCTGCGAGAGCTTCCTGGCTCAATTGCCGTTCGCGGCGAAAGCGGCGGGTGTTAGCTCCCAAAATAATGCGAATGTCCATGGAATAGCTTGAAGACAATCGCGCATTTTCATGCTACGTATTATAATACGCGCAATGCGTGATTGCTTGCCGTCACAGCGGATTGCTATATTGAACATGGCGGTTATTGATCTCACTGGAGTTGCATCCGAGGGTCAATTTTGGATTGGGGAACCGGATATCTGCGATGGTTGAAAATGCATTTCAAACATGCCCGCCAGCATCAGAAACGCTGACCGATTATGACGAGCAGCATCTGGTGACTTATCTAAGATTGCTCGACGCCGACAAGGAAGGTGCGGACTGGAAAGAGGTTGTTTCGGTCATTTTCGGGATTGACCCATCTGATAGCCCCGAGTTGTCAAAAGAGATGTTTGAGCAGCATCTGGCGCGGGCCATCTGGATTTCCCGTTCCGGATTTGCGCATTTGCTAAACAATGAGTGAACATATCGCCTGATTTAGCGCAACGACGGGTGGTTCCCGTTACGGAATCTTAGTCAAACTTGATTTTTTGCCCGAATAGTGCAAGTAATTGCAGTCTTGTTTGAGAGAAAGTTGACCAAGGGCATTATAGCAAGGTCGCTCCCTTCTTCAGCTTTGGAAGCTATCCAAGGGGTTTCGTGATGGGAACTACCGAAGACTGGAGGTCACCAGATTATGGTGATCAGTTTAGTGGTTATGAGCGCCCCGATTTCGCGCAGGAATTCTTGCGGCGCAATCCTGCATATATCGCCAACTACATTCGAGCGGGTGATGACGAGCAAATCCTCAAGGAAGTAGCAACCCGTTGGGGGCTCTGTGTGCCCTTTGATCCGAGCCTTAAAGCCAGTGAAGCGAAAGCGCTATGGGATGAAAGACTTCATCCACTCAGTCTGGAGGTTCACGGACCCGCGCTGGAACATGACAATGTCGTAGCCGAGCATCAAGGCAGCATCTTCAGAAATATCCTCCTTTCAGATAAGAATGGCGATCATTATGTGATTTGGAAAAAGACGGGCAGTGATGGCTATCAGATCGTGATACCGATGTGCTGCGATACCACAGCCAAACTCAAAGCTGCTTACCGATATTGGCGTCACATAGAGGGCAGAAATGCCGGACCTTACCCATCTCCATATCGGCTCACGGAACAGCAACGCAAACGTTTGACCGATGCTTTGCAACTGATCGATGCGCAAAAATCTGATGCGAGCAGGCGTTCGGTTGCCGAAATCCTCTATGATGAAAAAATATCCTTGCGCGAATGGTCCGATAGCAGCGAACGCGCGCATGTCCGCAGATTGCTCAAACGCGGCAAATATCTGTCCGATGAAGGATATCGAAAACTTCTAAATCCGTTTCAACAGTCCGCTACCGCTTAGTATCCGCAGGGGGACGATTATCGACCCCGCAATAAACGTCCCTTCCTCGGACCTCTAACCCTTCGCCATTATCGCCTCTTGTTACCCAAGCTACGCAAGAGGCAATAATGTCAGTCAATAATCCACCGCAGCGATATCTAACAACGCCGGAAGCAGCGCGCTTCCTCGCCCTTTCCGGCCGCACCCTTGAAAAGCACCGAACCTATGGAACCGGGCCGACTTACCGCAAGGTCGGAGGCCGCGTTATCTATGCGCTGGAAGATCTGCAAAGCTGGGCGGATCGCGGAACGCGCAGTTCTACATCAGACCCCGGCATTGGCACTGTTCATCCCGCCAAGCGTCTGGAGGGCAAGGACGATGGCTGACGATCCCCATCCAATATCCGTGCAAGTTCGCCTCATCTGGATTGAAAAGCGCATCCAATATTGGCTTCGCTTTGGCGACCCATCCAGTGAGACCATCACCGACCGAAGACGCAAGACTGTGCAGTTTAAACAAGGCGATATCTTCGCATTGGTACGCTGGAAATCGAATGATTATGGCACGGTATTCTCCGCGTTGGATATTTTGCAATGCGTGAGCGAGGACGGCGAGGCGCTTGATATTCGCTGCGTGAAGGGCAATGTGCGTTCGCTATTGCACCTCACCGCTTGGCACCGGGTCAAAAGGGTTTTTGAGCATATTGATGCGATAGAAGCGCTTGGCATTGCTGCAAAAGACGTTTGCCCAGATCATTGGAGCCATGTCCAATCCCGTATTTCGAGCGGCGATAGCCCGCGTGATTATACCACCGTCAGGCACAAGGTCTGGACCGAGCGCAGGGAATATGAGGCATGAAGATGCCCGCTCTCTTGCCACTTTCGCGAACTGCCAAATTGACATTTATCGCGCTCGTATTGGTTGGCGTAAGCAGTCTGTCGCTACCTAAAATTATGATCTGGAATGCCAGCGCAAGCATGGATGAGGGGCTATATATTGTCATCCCATCATCACATGTCAGGCGCGGTCATATTGCAGCCTATCAGCCACCTCCAATGCTTGCGGCGTGGATGGAAAAGCGCGGCTATTTGCCCGAAGGCTTGCCGCTTTTGAAGTCAGTGGATTCAAAAAAGGGGAGTCTTTACTGCCGTAGTGGCAGCATAATTTCCTACCGTGCCCAGCCAATTGCCATTGCCCAAAATCACGACCGCTTTGGTCGCGAAATGCCCATCTGGCAGGGCTGCCGGGTTGTAGGCGAAGATGAAATATTCCTGCTGTCACCGTCTGGTTCCAGCCTCGATAGCCGTTATTTCGGCCCACTGCCTGCATCCGGATTGTTGGGCCGTGCTTATCCTATTTGGACTTACCAAAGTGAGTAGGATGAGTGTTCTTTTGTCATCCATCACGATTGGGTCGTTTGTTTTTGGCGTTCTCCAACCCACCTCTTTGCAAGCTCAAACCATTCCGGTTGCGCCAGCTAAGGCCGTTTCGAAGCAGGCTGGCCTGCAAGAAATCATCCGTGAAGCATCTGTCCGCTTTGCAATTCCAGAACGCTGGATTGTTGAAGTCATTCGTGCTGAGAGCAATGGCAAGGTTGGTGCTGTTTCGCACAAAGGTGCACGCGGTTTGATGCAGATCATGCCAGCAACTTGGGGCGTTTTGCGCCGACGCTACAACCTCAAAAATGCACCCTATGCCCCGCGCGAAAACATCATGGCGGGAACCGCTTATCTGCGCGAAATGTATAATAAATTTGGATATCCCGGATGCCTTGCTGCCTATAACGCGGGGCCAGGTCGTTATTCCGCGTGGGTCTCCGGCAAGCGCAAACTCCCCCTCGAAACCATCAATTATGTCAACAAAATCACGTCGCGTATCGGACGCGGGTCATCATTTGCTGCTGCAAATTCTTCCTCCATTGCCAAGCCGAACGCTGTGCGGCCAGCACAGTCTGGCCTGTTTATCAGCAGGCCGGTAGCAGATGGGAAACAAGAAAATATAAGCGCCCTTGGCGCAAAAGGAGCACATCCGAAGGATGATCTTTTGCAGGGCCAAGGCCTTTTTGTTCCGGTCTCCGGCGCGTCAGCGCCAGAGTGATGGCAAATTTCTCAAAACAGACTCTGGCGAAGAAAAGCGTATGGTTTTCTGTATGCTGCATCAAAAAATTTGGAGGGCAAGATAAAAGGAGCGCCGTCGGCTGCTCTATGATGGTTGGTTTTCTGCGGGTTTTTGAGCGGCGCTCTCGCAAGGGGTGCGGCGGCTCCCTTGGATATGTCAATGATATCAATGCTTTTGGAGACGGCGCATGACCCTACGCGAAGATCGCTTCGAACCGCGTATAGGCAAATCACGCCGCGAAGCTCGGCAGCGACCTGCCAGTTTTGTGGAACAGATTTTGCGCGCAGCAAATCGATCTGGCCGGAGCGTCGGACGGTCCCGTTTTAGCAAGACAGGCGGTAGCAGCTTTGGACGGGGGTCAGCAGCGGCATTGGCTACCAGAAATACGGCCTTCGCCCGGCGCGTTGTCATCAAGACCCATATTGTTCGCCATTCCTCCGCTAGCGGCAATTCGCTTGGACGTCATATCAGTTATCTTCAACGCGATGGTGTTGGCCGCGACGGCGAAGACGCCAAGATGTTTGATCGCGCCGGAGATGAGGTTCGTTCCAAAGACTTTGCTGAGCGCTGTGCCGATGATCGCCATCATTTCCGCTTCATGGTATCACCGGAAGATGCAGTGCAACTGGAAGATATGCGCGCGCTCACCCGCGAGCTGATGAGTGACATGGAACGCGATCTTGGCACCAAACTCGATTGGCAAGCCGTCGATCATTGGAACACCGACAATCCGCATGTTCACATATTGGTGCGCGGCGTTGATGATACCGGCAAGGATCTTGTGATTTCCCGGGGCTATATCAGCCACGGCATGAGAGCACGGACCGAAGAACGCGTATCGCTGGAACTCGGGCCGCGAAGCGAGCTGGAAATCGAAGCTGATCTGAAACGACAAATCACAGCCGAGCGATGGACGAAGCTTGATCACGCGTTGACGCGGCGCGCATCGGTGGGCGAGGGCATTGCCGATTTGAGGCCCGGACAATTTCAACAGGATCAGAATTTCCAGAACGCATTGCGCGGACGCGCCCAGCATCTTGAAAAAATGGACTTGGCGACGAAGCATGGTCCGGCGCGTTGGTCCTTTGAACACCATATGGAAGACACGCTTCGCGATCTTGGAACACGCGGCGACATCATCAAAACCATGCACAAGGCGATGAAGCGATCCGGTCGCCCGCCGGATGTGTCGCGCTTTGCTTTAACAGAGGCGCCGGGAAGGTCCGTCGTCGGAAAGTTTGTGGCGCGGGGACTTCATGATGAATTGAAAGGCGAGGCCTTCGCGATTATCGACGGCGTTGACGGACGTAGTCATTATTTGCGTTTTGGCAATTTGGAAGTAACGGGTGACGCAGCATCTGGAGCCATGGTTGAACTGCGCAATTGGAAAGATGGGCAGGGGCGACGGGCGCGAACGCTTGCTGTTCGATCTGATTTTGATCTTGCATCGCAGGTCACTGCCGATGGCGCGACATGGATTGATCGGCAGCTTGTTGGAAAATCACAAGACAATCTAGGCGGCGGTTTTGGTCGGGAAGTTGCCGGTGCAATGGAGCGGCGGGTTGAATTTCTGACCGAGCAGGGGCTTGCGCAGAAACACGGCGGTAGGATCACGCTGGCGCGAAATTTAATTGCGACGCTTCGAGATCGAGAACTTGGCAAAACGGCTTCCAAGATTGAGCAAGAAACAGGCTCTAAATATCGACCAACCAAGCAGGGTGAATATTTGAGCGGGAAATATTCCAAGCGTCTGCAACTGGCATCAGGACGGTTCGCGATGATCGAAAGCGTCAGCGAAGGCGGCAAGAGTTTTGAATTGGTGCCCTGGCGGCCAGCGCTTGAGAAGCAATTGGGCAAGCCGGTTCAGGGGCAGATGATGCCGGGCGGGCGTGTGGATTGGTCAGCGGGGAGGCAGAAAGGACTCGGCCGTTAGTTTGACGATATTATGTCATTCAAATTTGAGCCTGATCGTTCTGAGTACCCACTCCTTCAGATTTTTGGGAATATCAAGTTCATTTGCAACATCGCCCCATGTGGAAAATGCCTCTATGGTCTTTTCCAGTATCTGGTTTTCACGTCCACGCGGAAGGCCAGCATATTCGGCGAGATGTTTAAAGTCTTGGCGGACGAAATCTGACGTTTTCCCGTTGATGCTTAGCTGATGAAATTTAGTGAAATTGCTGCCCTCTGAATGGCATAGATCATAGGCGGGCGACACATCCCATTGGCCTTTCCTGTCCATCATGAAGGCGAAGTTTTTGACATGATCGTCTTGGTTGCATCCCACCACATTAAAAATGGCGCGGCGGAATTGTTCTTCAATAGACGGTTTCGAAATGTTCAAACGCTTCATGGCCATAAATATCTGTTCGTAGGAATAGGCGCCGCTTTCATAATAATCATAATGTGCCAATGCACCGAGCGTTTGAACAAAACTCTTACCGCCCATGTCATCGCGGTCAAATCGCCGTGTCATAAAATGATTGCGACCATTTTCAGAGAAGATCTGGCTTTCCATCATGTCGATCCCGCATTTTTTAGCCATGAGATAATAGCTATACTCAAGCAGGCCATAGCCCTTGGGATCGGCGACGCCCCAATCTCCGCTAAACTCGACGCCATCAAATTTTATGAGCCAATGTTCAAATCCAGCGGGTAGATTCAATTGCCCCGAACGCACCTGCTTGGTTTTTGGATTGAAGGCGATGACTGCTTTTGCGCGCGCGCCGCCTGCCGATGTGCCTACGCTCAAAATGTCGAATAGGGCATTCTCTCCGCCTGCTTCTGTTAGTTTCGTATCAAGTGCCTCCTTGTCGGCAAATGCCATTGATGCGAGTTCGGTAAGGTCTTTTATCTCAAGCAGCTTGTCTTGGGTTGCCGACGGCTGTGCCGACGGCTCAAATTCCAATGCGCCCATACCTCTTTTGCCGGTGTAGCAGAGGCGATCGACGGCGTTGAAATCTTCGGCTTTCCGGCCCGTCTGAGCAAGCCAGATATTGATCAATCTTTGTCCATATTTATCGGGTAAGCTGTCGGCAACCAGACCAGGCATTCCATGAAATGCTAGCGGATTGAGGTCTGGAAACTGATAAATATGCCGCGCTCTGACCGGCATCATTAAAGGAGCCGGCTCAACGCCCATTTCTGCAAACTCAGGGTCATATTCAAAACGCGCAAATCTTTCATCGGCATCCATTGAAATATAGCCGATATCAGTTCCCCATAGTTTGACGGTGGCTGTAGTCATGTCTGCTCATCTCCCCAAATCGGCTTTTTCAGGTCGGATTTTTTCCTGATACGGCGTTTCCCTTTCGACAACGCCTCGGTTTTGGGAGAGTTGAATTTCTCTGGCAGTAATGAGTCGATATGTGCCGTCATGCGCAGTGACTTCATCAACTTAATCCAGGACTCTATTTGACTGGCTTTCCCGGTCTCTATTCGCCGGATTGTGGCAACCCCGATTCCGGCTTCTTCGGCTAGCTCGGCTTGCGAATATCCGAATTGCTTACGGATATGTGCGAGTCTGCGGCCCAACTCAGCCAATACCTCTTTCTCGGGAGTTAAATAGTCGATTTTCATAATATCACTCCTGATATGAAATTGATGTTTTAGCGCCTTTTAATATCATATGTGATATTAAGTATGTACGTCTCTAACATGAGATTCGCTAATTTTGCAACAACAATATCATATATGATCGATATTATGCTCTTTAAGGCCTAAAAATATCATAAATGATATCAAAATATCTAGCTATCTTTGCAGAATATCTCATTCAAACAAAGTCAAATTTCGCTCCTGCCAGTTTTTCTGCGCCATGATGCGCCACCGCCGGATGCTCGACAAACAAATCTTGTAAATGGCCAATTCGAGCCAGAAGGATACGGCTTTCTGGAGAATTTGCATGACCAAAATCCTTTGGGGGCAGATACTGGCGGTATTCAGTGTAATGATTTTCAGTGTTTGGGCTGCCACGCAATATGCTGCCTCAAGACTGGGGTATCAGCCTGAACTTGGCGAACCGTGGTTCGCTATCATGGGGCATTCGATTTACCCTCCACCTGCTTTTTTGTGGTGGTGGTTTGCTTTTGAGGCTTATGCACCCGACATATTCTTGCGGGCCGGGGGCATCGCTATATCAGGGGCCGGCGTTGCGATTGTTATTGCGATTTCCATGTCTGTTTGGCGCGCGAGGGAAGCCAAACGCGCTGAAACATATGGATCGGCGCGGTGGGCTGACCGGAGAGATTTAGCGCGCGCAGGATTATTTGAGCAAAGCGGCGTTATGCTGGGGCGCTTTCGCGGCCAATATCTTCGCCATGATGGACCGGAGCATGTGCTTTGTTTTGCGCCAACACGCTCGGGAAAAGGCGTTGGATTGGTTGTGCCGACATTGCTGACCTGGCCGGGCAGCGCCATCGTTCACGATATCAAAGGTGAGAATTGGGGGCTGACTGCTGGCTACCGTTCGCGTTTTGGACGGGTTCTACTGTTTGACCCCACCAATGCAGATAGTGCTGCCTATAATCCATTGCTGGAAATCAGAAGCGGTGAGAGTGAAGTGCGTGATGTCCAGAATGTGGCCGATATCCTGGTTGATCCGGAAGGCTCGCTAGAGCGGCGCAATCATTGGGAGAAAACCAGCCATGCTCTATTGGTGGGCGCGATATTGCATGTTCTTTATGCCGAACCCGACAAGACGCTTGCCGGTGTTGCGACATTCCTGTCCGATCCCAAACGACCTATTGAAGCAACGCTCAAGGTAATGATGTGTACCGCGCATCTGGGAGGTGCCGGTCCGCATCCGGTTGTGGCTTCCGCTGCGCGTGAATTGTTCAACAAGTCGGAGAATGAACGGTCAGGCGTGTTATCGACCGCCATGTCCTTCCTGGGACTGTACCGCGATCCTGTTGTGGCGCAGGTTACGCGCTGCAGTCAGTGGAACATTTCTGATCTTGTCGACGGTGATAATCCGGTGACGCTTTATCTGGTTGTGCCGCCGTCTGACATTAGCCGGACGAAGCCGCTCATCCGGTTGGTGCTTAATCAGATCGGGCGGCGGCTGACCGAGGATCTGGACGGGAGCGTGAAGCGGCAGCGCTTACTATTGATGCTCGATGAGTTTCCGGCATTGGGGCGGCTGGATTTCTTTGAATCCGCTTTGGCCTTTATGGCGGGTTACGGACTAAAAGCCTTCTTGATTGCCCAATCTCTCAACCAGATCGAAAAAGCCTATGGCCCCAACAATGCGATATTGGACAATTGCCATGTGCGGGTGAGCTTTGCGACCAATGATGAGCGCACCGCCAAGCGGGTGTCTGATGCGCTCGGCACCGCCACGGAAATGCGCGCCATGAAAAACTATGCCGGCCACCGGCTCAGTCCTTGGCTGGGTCACTTGATGGTATCGCGCTCCGAGACCGCCCGGCAATTGCTGACGCCAGGCGAGATCATGCAACTTCCGCCCGATGATGAAATTGTGATGCTATCGGGGCTGCCCCCGATACGGGCCAAGAAAACCAAATATTACACTGATCCCGCGTTACAGGGGCGGGTTTCGCCGCCGCCGGAAGCTGAATCACCGAAAAAATGCACCGCGCATGGCGATGATTGGACATCGCTGCCCAAACCGGAACTATGGTTCATGGATGATGAGGAACTGAGTGAGGAAGAGGCTGACAGCGATGGCGCTATCCGGCGCAACCCGGAACTCTCCGATCATGATGATATTGTTCCCAAGTCAGAACCGAAATCCGAATTTGCCTTTGATGACAGTGAACCGGAGAGTGAAGACAGCTTGGTTCAGAGGCGCGCGTTCACTTTGGCGCGCGCTGCCAGTCTCGATCCCAATGATGGCATCGATCTGTAGGAGCGAAGAAATGCGCATTAAACATACCATTCGTCTGCCGCCGAAACTATCATCGCATCTTGTTGACTATGCAGCGCGCAAACGGGTTACACAGGCGCTGGTCGTTGAAACTGCGCTTGCGTCCTTCTTGTCGCCGGACAGCAGCGAACGAATGGAAGCCGCATTGACACGGCGGCTGGACCGGATGTCCCGTCAGCTCGAACGGTTGGAACGCGATGTCGAGATTGCCAATGAGGCGATATCGCTCTTTGTGCAATTCTGGCTTACCACCACGCCGCCTTTGCCCGAAAGTGAATTGAAGGCGGCGAAGATTTCGGGAAAAGCCCGTCATGCGGATTTCATTGCGGCGCTTGGTGAGCGCGTTGGCGGACATAACCGCGTTGCAAGAGATATTGAGCGACAAACCGCACCCACAGCGACCGATTGATTGCTGCATTTCAGTTCGGCCGTATTCTATGACCGCTTTGCGCCCTAGTTTCGGACCTTCCGATGGAGTCCGCTAGATCCCGAAAGCCGACATAAGGCACCGCTCAAAAACCTCACTTCAAATGATCAAGCTTACCCAGCGACGAAGCGCGCAGGGCGGCGGTTACACGGTTGTCCACTTCCAGTTTCCTGAAGGCGCGTTCGAGATAGGTGATAACCGAGCTTTCCGAGAGACCCAGAATGTCGGCTATCACTCCGTTGCTCTTGCCTTGCGCCACCCATGACAAGATTTCTTTTTCGCGTCGCGATAGTTTGGCCGGGTCAGGAAGCTCCTGCATTAGCAGGTCGCAATATTTCAAATGGGCGAATTGGCAGCAGCTTTGAATCAAGTGAATTTCGCTATCAGCGATGACCGATCGGCCTATTTTGAAGCCCAAAGACACATAACCGTTTCGCCCGTTGGGGCCGAAGACCGGCACGTTTATTCCATCATCTACCCTGCTCGCAGCGTAGTCGAGATAAGCTTGCTCTTCATCATTCAGGCGACTGGTATATTCAATTTCGCGCCATTTTTGTGCCTTTGTGCCCGACATGACCAGTTGAATGGTCGGGTCGATGCCAATCGAACTCGCCGCCTCAAATCGTTCGACAAGCTCCTTTGGAAGGCCCAGACATACAACATTCACGCCGACATTCTCACCTGCACCTATATGCGGCAGGTGATGGTAAGCCATCGCCTTGATCTCCAGCTTGGCAGCTGTGCGCAGGCAAAGCGTGTTAAGGCCCGAAAACGTCAGGCAGCGCCCGACGTCGGCCAAAAATTCTGCGGTCAATGATACGACATCTGTATGGGGTTTTACTGACGGATCGCGCATTCAGAAGCTCTAACCGGACTGAGGCAGAATTGAAATAGCGGCGAGTATCGGCAATTGCCTGCGAACAACCAGTAATGGTCATCACCTCTTAGAATGTCGGAAGATTGCAGGACATTGGTTATTCCTATCTTGTGGTATGATAAGGTGAAAGAGGCCGCTGTGATCACTTGGCGCAAATTCGGCAGTTGATTTTGGACGGCGCAAGAAAGGGAGACAGCGATATGATTGCATCTAGATGGGCAGCCTTTTCAGCTACATTTGCAGCTTTTGGCATTTTTGCGCAATCCGCATCCGCACAATATGCGCCTGACCGCTATGGCTATTGCCAGCAACGCGCGGCGGCGATTTCCGGTTATCGCGGACCGGTGCCAGATCGGTATCTTCCCGGCGGAGTCCTGGATGGTGCTGCCAGAGGTGCCGCAGTTTCGGGCATCGGCGGACTGATTTTCGAAAAGGACAAGAAAAAACGGAAACGCAATGTCCGGCGCGGCGCGGCAATTGGTGCCATTGTCGGTGCCATCAAGCGCGGCAATGCGAAAAAGAAACAGCGCCGGGCGGCGCGCCTTTATAGACTGGAACTGGACGCATGTATGCGCGGAGGAAGATATTGATCATGTTTTATTTCACAAATTTTCACAAATCCATGGCCGCCGCAATCGCCGCATCGGCCCTGTTTATCTCACCCTTGCAAGCGCAGGAGGAAACGGAAGAAGCCAACCCATATGGCCTTTCCTCGGCCGAGTCTGTCGATCTGAAAGCTTTAACCTGCTGGGATGTTGTGACGCTCGCCGAAGAAGACCGCGCTTTCACTATGACGATGCTTTACGGCTATGTAATGGGCACGCAGGGAAAATCGGAAATAAAACCACGGGACATTCAGGTGGCGATTGTGACCACCATGACCAAATGCGTTGATACGCCCGACGCAAAAGTGCTGGATGTGCTGAAAGAGCAGATGTCGCATTGATCAGGCGGCAGCAAGCGCCAGATAAATCTGATTGGCAAATAACAACGCAAAGGCAGCAGCCGCGCCCACAAGGCCGCGAACGAAGCGTTTGCGCTTGCTTTCGCGCAGTTCCGATATTTTCAAAAGCTCATAGGCAACCTCGTCAATTGGATCGCATTCTCTGGCAGCTTTGATCAAATTCTCCGCCGAGCCATAGCGTTCGGGATGCAGGAAGAATACATGCGTCCGGTACTCCTCTTGCCCATCGGAACCGACCGTCTTGCGCGCAGGATATAGAACATATCCGAACAATGCGATTGGCAATATGACAATCAGCCATGCGATAACGACATTGGTGAGGCCAATATTGGTGTCTTGCGTCAGGGCATTGCCAATCTGCCCGATGACGTTGAGCGCGAAAATATACCCGACACCCACAATCTGAGCCTTGGTATCATAGGCGCGGACGGAATTTTGTGCCTCATCAAGACTGTCTTTCAACAGGCTGAATATCTCGTTGCTCGCTTTGGCCATGGACGATTGTTATCCTTTTTTTCACTGGGGAGGAAATTTTGCCAGAATAACGCGTACATCGGCTGCTGCGGTTTCCTGTTCGCCGGACAATTCTCTGCTGCTCAATGTCTTCGTTCCTTTCCCGTGCCAGACAGGGCTGCGGCGTGCTACATCATATATGTCCACCGAAAGCGTGCCTTCGGTATAGTCTCTGACGACGGTTCGTGTCGGTGTGATGTTTCTCTGTATTGTCGGGAAATGGGGGTTACCCCAAGCCCAATCGAGTCGGTTCTGCCAAAAATAGTCCGGAATCTCGGTGGTTTTCGTTCCGTCTCTTGTGCCGATTGTAAAGGAAACGGCAAAATCGGCCGCTTTGACATCATCGGTAAACTGATAACCTCGCGCTGTGAGTTCGCTCTTTATGGACTGCGCCACCCGAGATTGCACAATGGCCGGGATATTGCGGTTACCGAAAGAGACCATGGGTTCCTCCCCGGCCCAGGCGAATGTCCTATAGGCGGCGAAATTCTGGGATGGGTCGCTATCTGTAGTAATACGACCAGTGGTCGCACACCCCGCCAGAAAAAGGGAGCCTACTACCAGCGCTGCACTAAATTTTCTCATATCTTCCTCCTAAAAAAATGCCGGATCACACTGACAGAAAAAACTGTATCAAGAACGAATTGGCGACATCGACAAAGAATGCACCGACCAGCGGTACGATAATAAAGGCCGTGGGGGCCGGACCGTGCGATTTGGCAACGGCGGACATATTGGCAATGGCGGTTGGCGTTGCACCAAGGCAGAAACCGGCAAAGCCAGCGCTCAAAACGGCGGCAAAATAATTGCGGCCCATCACCGGAAAAACCACGAACAGGATAAAGAGCACTGCAACAGCCACCTGCGCAAACAGCAGGATAAACAAAGGCCCCGCCAGATCGGCCACAGCCCAGAGCTGCATCCCCATTAGCGACATGGCAATGAAGAGCCCTAGCGAGAAATCCGAAATGACAGCAAGCGCGCGGCTTTCGGCTGGCCAGGAGATGTTTTTGAAAAGCGCCGGGACGCTATTTGTCATCAATATGGCGACCATCATGCAGGACACGAAAAGCGGTAGCTTCAATTGGGCGGCCATCAGAGCCTCATTGAGCATATAGCCAAATATCATGGCGACATGGATGACCAGCATCGAGCTCATGATACCCAGATGGGTAACTGTTGCCGTATCCTCTTTTGCATATTCGACGCCGACCAGCAGATCGCCGTCTTCCGTCGATTCCAGCTTGTTTCTGGCAAGCAGGAATTTGGCTATCGGTCCGCCAATCAGGCTTGCAACCACCAGGCCGATTGTCGCAGCAGCAACCCCGATTTCGAGCGCATTGGCTATGCCTTGCTGTTCGGCAATGGCGGGTGCCCAGGCAATCGCCGTTCCATGCCCGCCCGCGAGCGAAGCAGAACCAACAAGCACACCTATGCCGCCAGGCTGACCGATTGCCAATGCACTGGCCACACCAACAATATCCTGAATAGCGAGGTAGCCTAGCGTTAACGCAAGTAAGAGCAGCAGCGGTTTGCCGCCGGATAGAAGCTGCGCAAACCGGGCATTTATGCCGATGGCCGTGAAAAAATAGATGAGCAATACATCACGAACATAGAGATCGTAGCTAAGCTCCCAGCCGGTTGTAGCGTAGATCAGCAAGGCGGCGATCGAGGCAAAAATACCGCCTGTAACCGGCTCGGGGATATTGTATTTTTGCAGGAACGCGCTGCGGGCCGTTACCTTGATACCAGCAAACAAAACAACAAAGCCGAGCGTGAGAGCAATGAAGCTGTCAATCTCAATAATATTGCCTTCCAGAAAATTCATTCGACCGCTTCATCCTTTGGCTCAGGAGGAGCAATCACTCTCCAGTTTCCGCCCAGCGCGAGGTTGATTTCCAGATACTGGTTCAGCTGCGCGCGCTTGAGAGCCAGTAAGTTGCTTTGCGCGCCAAAGAGCCGCTGCTGCACCGAAAGCAGGTCGATCAGGTCGATCTCGCCTTCCTTGTATTGCAGGTTGGAAAGGCGCAGAGCGTTTTCTGTTTCCTTAGTAGCGGTTTCAAGCGCGATCCGGCGGCGACCAAGGAAAACACCGCGATCAAGAGCCGTTTCGACTTCGGTGAACGCCTTGATTGCGGCATCGGCATAAAGGGCGACCGTTGCCTCAACATCAGCATCGGCAATATCGACCTGTGCATCCCTTCTGCCATTGTCAAAGATCGGCGCGAGAATGTTGCTGGCCAGCGTCCAGACGATATTGGCCGGGTCCAGAATATTGCCCAAATCGGTTGACGATGTGCCTAATGTGCTGGTGAGGCTAAAGCTGGGCAAGCGCGCAGCTTCTGATACCTTCCGATTGTTAATCGCGGCAGCGATATTGCGCTCCGCCGCGATAATATCTGGCCTTCGCTGCAATAGTTCGGAAGGAAGACCCTCGCCGGGTGGCGCTGGAACAGCAGGAAGCGCGTTCGGTGTTTTCAAATCTGCGCCGGGATAGCGGCCCAACAGCCCCTCCAGTGCGCGTAAGGCTTCCAGCTTGCCATTCTTGGCCGTCTGCAGCGTATCCACCGAGGTCGCAAAATCGGATTCCGTCAGCGAAACGTCATAAGCTGATGCAAAGCCATAGCGATAGCGCAAGCGAACAATACGGCGGATTTCCGTGAGTGCATCAACAATGCCCTGCGCGACTTCAACCTGCTGCTCGGCCTCGATCACCAGAAAATAGGATTGTGCAACGGCAGCCGCTATCGAATATTGCGAAAAGAGATAATCCGCCTCTGCAACACGCGCGCTTTCAATTGCCGCTTGCTGTCCTGCTTCGATACGCCCCCAGACATCGATTTCCCAATTGGCCTGAAGCCCGGCCGAGAATGATGTGATGCCACTATTTTCGAACGACTGGTTGCGCTGAACACCGCCGGACGCATCGACCGAGGGAAGCTTTGCCGAGCCGGCCTGACGTATGACAGCGCGGGCGCGGCGGACGTTTGCTGCAGCCGCTTGCAAATTGCGGTTGTTCGCCATTGCTTCTTCCACAAGTTCCATAAGCTGCGGGTCGTTAAACTCTGCGATCCAGCCGGGGCGGACGTCGCCGACCTTCTCGCGGATGGAAGTCCAGTCGGCTGGTTGGACCGGCAAGCTTGCTTGCGCCGAAGTGGCCGTTTCCGCGTCTGTCGCCGGTTTGATGGTGGCGCATCCACCAACGGCCAGCGCCCCCAATGTCAGCGCGGCGAGGCCAGAGCGCGAGAAAGATTTCGAGAAAGCGGACTGTTTCATGATGCTGCACTCTCTTCCGCTTTGATGCGGAAAAACATGGAGTAGAAGACCGGAACAACAACAAGCGTCAGCAGCGTCGCGAAGGTAAGACCGAAGACCAGTACGACGGCCATCGATTTGAAAAAGGCATCAAAGAAAAGCGGGATCACGCCAAGCACCGTGGTAAGCGAACCCATCATCACTGGACGGACACGGCTGGTAGCGGAGTCAATCACTGCATCAAATCGCGGTTTGCCCTCTCGTATCTCCAAATCCATCTGGTCCACGAGGACGATGGCATTTTTAATCAGCAGCCCGGACAGCGATAGCAGCCCAAGGATAGCCATGAACTCCATCGCGGTGCCGGTTGCCAATAGTCCGAACACCACGCCGATCAGCGACAGCGGAACAGTCAACCAGATGATCAGCGGCTGCTTGATCGCGTTGAATAGCACTACAACGACGAGAACCATGGCGAGGAAACCCATTGGCAATGTGCTTGCCAGACTACCGTTTGCTTCCGCGCTATCACCAGATTCGCCATTCCATTTGAAGCTATAGCCTTCGGGCAAATCTATGGCTTCTATGTCGGGGCGCAGTCGTTCCTGCAATTCGCCCGCCAATTCGCCGGGTAGCGGGTCACTCTGCGCATTGATCGTCCAGACACGGTCCACACGGCGCAGGCGCGAATTGGTCCAGACTGTTTCAAACCTGTCGACCACTTCAAGTATCGGAACGGATTTGCCAGTCGTGGAGCTGGTAATCTGAATACCGCGCAGCGCATTTGCATCCAGCCGCTCACGCTCTGGCGCACGTGCGATGATACGGATCAGCTGATCGCCATCGCGATAGACGCCCACATCGCGGCCAGAGAAATTGGCGCGCAACGCATTGGCAAGGTCTTCGCGTGAAACACCCAGCCGCCTGCCGCTTTCGCCATTATAAACCGGCTGGATAACGCTCACCGGTTGCCGCCAGTCATCCTTGATGGAAATCGCGCCGCCATCCTTGGCCATGATGGCCTTTGCCTTGTCTGCAAGCAGGCGAAGGACAGTGGGGTCAGGTCCGGAAAATTCCGCCTCGATTTTCGAGCCGCCGCCGGGGCCAAGCTGGAATTGCCATACCTTCGCCTGTGCATCGGGATAGTTGGCATCAATATGTTGCTGTATCTTGGGCAGGATACCTGCGATCAGATCATAGTCATCGACCTTGATCAGAAATTGGCCATAGGCGGAACTTGGTGACTCTGGACTATAGACCAGCATGTAGCGCAGAGTTCCCATGCCCACGAGGGTCTGGACGTCCTTCACGCCATCCAGTTTTGATACGAACGTCTCCAGCTTCGCCATTTGCGCGTCGGTCTTGGCCAGCGCAGTTCCTTCAGGCTGTGAGAAATCGACAACAATCTGAGGTGAGGTTGAAGGTGGGAAAAAGCCGGGTTTCACCATGCTGAAGCTCAATACCGAGAGCACGAATAATCCAGCCACAACCATCACAGTTAGCTTGGACTTGCCAAGCACAAAGCGCATGAATTTCTTATAGCGCACAAAGAAAGGATGCTCCGGTTTTTCCTCGATCTCGCCATCTTTCGCTTCGGGGAAGAGAATATCGGCGAAGAGCGGCACGGCGGTAATCGCAAAAATCCAGCTGAACAGCAGCGAGACCATCACGACCCAGAACAGGTCTCCCGTAAATTCAGCCGTCGACCCCGGCGCAAAGCCAATAGGCGCGAAAGCAATAATACCAACCAGCGTGCCGCCCAGCAGCGGCCATCTGGTGCGCCTGACAATATCCTTGGCAATATCGAGCTTCTTTTGCCCTTGCTGCGTGCCGACCAATATACCCTCGGTCACCACAATCGCATTGTCCACCAGCATACCCAGCGCGATAATCAGCGCGCCGAGCGAGATGCGGTGCATCGGAATATCGATGAAATACATGGTGCCCAGCGTCGCTGCGATGGTGAGCAGCAGGACAGCACCGATCACAATTGCAGAGCGCAATCCCATAAAGAAGAATAACGTCACAAGAACGATCAGCAGGGCAACCACAACATTGATCGCAAAGTCGGCGACTGCCGTTTCAACTATCTTCCCCTGATGGTAATATTCATGCACTTCGATGCCGACAGGGCGCAGCGATTTTGTCTCTTCGAGCTTGGCGTCAATGCCCTTACCCATCTTGGCGACATTCGCGCCAGAAATATTGGAAATGCCAATCGCGATGGCCGGTTTGCCGTTAAAGCGGATAATCATGCTCGGCGGATCGACATAGTCCCGTGTAACGCTTGCAACATCGCGAAGATAAACAATGCGGCCAGACGTAGCAGTTGAAACAACCAGATTCTTGATCGCATCAACAGACTGTATCTCGCCGGTTGGCTGAAATTTCAGGCGGCGGTCGCCGAGTTTGATGTCTCCAGCAGGCACAACCGAATTTTGCTTGGCAAGGTCGCCGTAAATCTGATCAACCGAGACGCCCAGCGCATTGGCCTGCTCGCGGGAAATTTCGACATAGATTGCCTCTTGCCGCATGCCCAGCGGCTGGACTTTGGCGACATCTTCAACGGAAAGCAGGTCGGTGCGCAGTGCTCTGACATATTCATATAGCTCGGCTGGCGAAAACCCGTCGCCAGTGACGAGATAGTAAAGCCCGTAAACATCCCCAAAATCATCATTGACCTGAGATGGTTCAGCGCCCGGCGGGAGCCTGTTCTGGACATCATTCACCTTGTTGCGTAGCTTGCTCCAGATCAGCGCCAGGTCCGATTTTTCAGGAGAGAAACGATAGCGAATATCGACGCTTATCTCTGACCGTCCAGCCGAAGAAACCGAACGTATCTCTTTCACTTCCTGCATTTGCTGGACTGCGCTTTCCAGCGTCTCGGTCACTTCATTGGCTACTTCTTCGGGTGTTGCGCCGGGATATTGCGTTACAATTTGGGCGGTGCGGATGGTAAATTCCGGGTCTTCAAATCGCGCGATATTTTGATAACTATACCAGCCAGCCGCAAGACAAAGCGCAATGACAATGAAGCAGATCAAACGGTTCTTTATCGAAAATTCTGCAAGGTCCATCTGCCCGCCCCCTACGGCTTGTAGGGACGGATTTTGTCGCCGTCATTTAAGTAGGCCGCACCAGCCGCCACGATGGTCTCGTCTTGTTTCAGGCCGCTAACAACCGGAACGCTCTCGCCAACACCTGTGCTGACCTCGACAGCGCGTTTCTTGACGGTCATTTTTTTTGTATCGACGACCCACACAAACCGCTTTTTGCCATCAGACAGAATCGCGCCGAGCGGCACCATGACCTGATTCTCTGCCTTTTCCCCTTCCAGCAGCGCACGGCTAGTAAAGACTGTGCCAGTCATGCCGGGCAGGACCGACAGGCTTGCAGGAGGTGTGAACGCAAACTTCACCTGAAATGTCTGGGATTCGGTGTCACCCTGAGTCGTAACCGAACGAAATACGCCTGGGATTTTTCTATCCGGGGCTGCACCCAATATCACATAGGATTCAGATGGCGGTCTATTCGCCAGCCGTGGAACCAGACTGGCCGGCACGCTAACGACCGCTTCAACGGTGCCAACCGATTGCAGCGTGACGATGTCCTGATTGGGGCTGACATTTTCAAACTGTTCCACCAGTTTTTCGGCAACGATCCCGGAGAACGGCGCGCGTAGGATGGTGTCCGACAAATCCTTGCGCGCGCTGTCCAGTTGCGCTTGCGCAACGTCGCGCTGCGCCCGCCGTTGATCCACGGCAATGCGCGCGATGGCGTCTTCTTCGAGCAATCTTCGGGCACTTTGATACTCGGAGTTCGCAGAAGCATATTGTGCGCGGGCTGAGTTAACCGCATTGCGATACCGCCGATCGTCAAGCCGGGCGATAACCGCACCGCGTCTTAGCTGCTGACCTTCCCTGACCGGAAAGCGGGTCAATAGCCCGCTGACCTGAAAGGTGAGCGTCGATGACTTTCCGGCCTCTATAATCGCGGGGAAACTATTGTCGAATGTCTCACTGGCCGATGCAACGACATGCAGTTTTGCCGGACGGACGATTTCATCCTTCTTCTCTTCTCCGCCAGAGCAGGAGGCCAAGAGGGTGCAGCTTGCGATTGCAACAAAAACGGGCTTCAGCCACGGCTGTTTATTCAATATATTCAAAAGCCTATACCTTCCCAGCTTTGGCGATCACATAATATGAAGGTTGCCTGTTTTTACATGATATAGCAATGTATCCTTTAGGGCCATTGGGCTAAGAGTAATGTCGGGGAGATTTACTACAAAATGTTAATGCAATTGCTTGTTGGTTCTGCCCTGATTTCCGCAACCATCATTGTAGAGGTCGGTTTTATCGGCCTTGCGACAGTCGGCCTTACCAAAGCAGGCGCTTGGCTCGTTGAGGGCAGCAAGATCCTGAAATTGATGATTTCACTGCTGGCAATTGTCTTGTGGATGCTTGCAGCGATCAGCATAGCCGTCTGGATTTGGGCTGCCGCGTTTCTGGCCTTAGGTCAATTCGGTGATTTGGAAACCGCACTTTATTTCTCGGTCGTCTCCATGACCACTTTGGGATATGGCGACATAGTAATCGGCAAGGAATGGCGTCTGCTCTCCGGCCTGATCGCGGCGAACGGCCTTATCCTGTTCAGCTTGACCACCGCTTTCCTGATTGAGTTTATCAACCAACTGCGAACGGCCCAATCAGATGCATTGAAGAATTGAGTTGTAGCAATGTCGGTTTTTTGCGCCCATGGTGGTCGAAACCGGACATTCCGCTCACGGCCCACTTTCAGCCATTCGCGGATAGATTTTGGAAACAGTCATCACAAGGTTGCTTAAGCGGAGGCATGCTGATTCGTCGTCGGTTCCGGCTGTCAGTGTGACCTTCGCTAACGCAGCCTTCACCATGACAAGTCTTTATACGATGCAGCACTACTACGCCCTTATGATTGTTGAACTACCCTAAAAAGCTGCTTTTTAGCTGAACCCCACCGACGCAGTTGCATTTCCGCAGCTGCAATCAGGAGACGGGGTTCATGCAAACCAACGCAGTCATCTCTATAACGCCATCGCGATTGGGCAGCATGCTGCGCACCGCCTTGGGCGCAGAAATTGCCGAATGGCTTGCTGAGCCGCAAGTCGTGGAAATCATGCTCAACCCGGATGGCCGGATATGGCTCGACCGGCTGGATACAGGCCTTGCCGAAACCTCTTCCTTTTTGAGCGCAGCCGACGGCGAACGTATCATCCGGTTGATAGCTCATCATGTCGGTGCGGAAGCGCATGCTGCATCGCCGCGTATTTCGGCAGAGCTTCCCGAAAGCGGCGAGCGGTTTGAAGGTTTATTGCCGCCGCTCGCCGCAGCTCCCTGTTTTGCCATCCGCAAACCCGCAGTTTCGGTATTCAGTCTCGATGATTATGTGGTGGCTGGGATCATGACCGATAGCCAAGCTGATGCGTTGCGTGACAGTGTTTCATCGCGCGCAAACATTCTGGTCGCAGGCGGAACTTCCACCGGGAAGACGACATTGGTCAACGCGCTTCTCGCAGAGGTTGCCAAAACCGATGACCGTGTGGTGCTGATTGAAGATACCCGCGAACTACAATGCGCCGCGCCCAATCTGGTCGCGCTGCGCACCAAAGATGGCGTGACCTCACTATCCGACCTTGTCCGTTCCGCATTGCGTTTGCGGCCCGACCGCATTCCCATTGGCGAGGTGAGGGGAGCCGAAGCGCTCGACCTGCTCAAAGCCTGGGGCACGGGACATCCGGGCGGCGTTGGAACCATCCATGCCGGTTCGGCTTTGGGCGCGCTTCGCCGGATGGAGCAACTGATTCAGGAAGCGGTTATTACCGTGCCGCGCCCGCTCATCGCCGAAACCATCGATTTGATCGCCGTGCTTGCCGGGCGTGGATCGCAGCGCCGTTTGGTCGAGCTTAGCCAAGTAACCGGCCTCAATGACGCCGGCGACTATCAACTCACCCCGATTGGAGAACCATCCCATGACAATTAAAAAATCACGCCTGGTTTCATACGCGATCGCTGCCACGACATTGATCGCAATATCCACGCCCGCTTATGCATCGGGTTCAGGCATGCCGTGGGAAGCGCCCTTGGAATCTATATTGGAGTCTATTCAAGGTCCGGTTGCCAAGATCATGGCGGTGATCATCATTATCATAACCGGATTAACGCTTGCCTTTGGTGATACGGCGGGCGGCTTTCGGCGGCTGATCCAGATCGTCTTTGGTCTTTCGATTGCCTTTGCCGCATCCAGCTTCTTTCTCTCCTTCTTCTCCTTTGGTGGAGGGGCCGTAATCTGATGGAAAACTCCTCCCCTGATTTTCCCGGATTAACGGTGCCCCTTCACCGTTCGCTCGCCGAGCCCATCCTGCTCGGCGGTGCACCCAGAGCCGTCGCCATCGCCAATGGTACCATCGCGGCGGCTCTGGGATTGGGGCTTCGCCTCTGGCTGGTGGGCCTTGCATTTGGCCTAATCGGTCATCTCGCCTCTGTCTGGGCCGCCAAACGCGACGTGCAATTTGTCGATGTTGTCCGCCGTCATCCCCGTTACCCCAGTTATCTAGGAGTTTGATGGAGATGCTCAATCTCTCAGAATATGCCCGCAAACCAAAATTGCTCGCAGATTACCTCCCCTGGGCTGCGATGGTCGACCCCGGTATTGTGCTCAACAAGGATGGCAGCTTGCAGCGTTCGGCTCGGTTTCGCGGGCCGGATCTGGATAGCGCAACACCGGCAGAATTGGTCGGCGCCAGCGCACGGCTTAATAACGCACTGCGCCGGTTAGGTTCGGGCTGGGCGATATTTGTCGAAGCGCAGCGGCTGCCTGCTGGTGATTATCCGGTAAGCGTCTTTCCCGACGCCGCATCTGCGATTGTCGATGAAGAACGCCGCGCAGGTTTTGAAGAAGAGGGCGCGCATTTCATATCCGATTATGTGCTGACTTTATTATGGCTGCCACCCGAAGATCAAAAGGCGGCCGGAGAATCCTGGCTCTATGAAGGCCGCGAGAAAGAAAGCCAGTTTGACTGGCGCGAACATCTCAAAACCTTTGCTGATCGCACGCAGCAACTGCTCGGTCTTATCGAAACCTTCATGCCCGAGGCGCGCTGGCTGGATGATGAAGAAACATTGTCTTTCCTGCATAGCTGCATATCGACAAAGCATCAGAAAGTGCGTCTTCCAGAAGCACCAATATATCTCGATGCGCTGATTGCAGATGAACCGCTCACCGGCGGGTTGGAACCCAAGCTCGGCAACAAACATCTGCGCACGCTTTCGGTGGTCGGGTTTCCGGGTTCAACGACGCCGGAATTGCTCGATGATCTCAACCGGCTCGCCTTTCCCTACCGATGGTCGACGCGGGCGCTTTGTCTCGACAAGACCGATGCCACAAGGCTGCTCGGTAAAATCCGGCGTCAATGGTTTGCAAAGCGCAAATCAGTGGCTGCGATCATCAAGGAAGTGATGACCAACGAGGCCTCGATTTTGCTCGATAGCGATGCCGCGAACAAGGCAGAAGATGCCGATCAGGCCCTGCAGGAACTCGGCGCTGACTATGTTGGCGCGGCTTATATCACCATTACCATAACGGTATCGGGTGATACTGCTACGGGTGCCAATGCGCGGTTGGCGCAGATTGAAAAAATCATCCAGTCGCGCGATTTCACCTGCATCAAGGAAAATATCAACGCGCTCGAAGCGTGGATGGGGAGCCTGCCCGGCCATGTCTATGCCAATGTGCGCAGTTTTCCGGTCTCGACGCTCAATCTGGCGCATCTTATGCCGCTGTCTGCTGTCTGGGCCGGGCCAGAGATCAATGAACATTTAAGCGCGCCGCCACTATTTCTGGCAAAGACGCAAGGTTCGACGCCATTTCGCTTTTCCGGTCATGTTGGCGATGTCGGTCATATGCTGGTCGTTGGTCCCACCGGCGCCGGTAAGAGCGTGTTGCTTAGCTTCATCGCGATGCAATTCCGGCGTTATGAAAGCGCAAAAATATTCGCATTTGATTTTGGCGGCTCGATCCGAGCTGCGATGCTGGCGATGGGCGGTGAGTGGCAGGATCTTGGCGGAAACATTACCGAGCAGGCTAGTCCGATAACTTTGCAGCCGCTGCGCAATATTGACGAGGCTGCAACCTGCGCCTGGGCAGCGGGCTGGATAGCATCGATTTTGGCGCATGAAGGCGTCGTTATCGATCCCGATGTCAAGGATCATATCTGGACGGCACTGCAATCGCTCGCATCCGCGCCGGTGCAGGAACGCACCCTCACTGGGCTTTCTATTCTCTTGCAGAACCAGCGGATTAAACAGGCACTCGCGCCCTATTGTTTAGGCGGAAGCTGGGGTGAAATGCTCGATGCTGACGAAGAAAGGTTGGGCCAGTCCGATCTGCAAGCTTTCGAAACCGAGGGTCTGATGGGCTCTGCTGCTGCCCCCGCTGTATTATCTTACCTATTCCACCGGATTGAATGTTCGCTGACCGGCGATCCAGCACTCATCATCATTGATGAAGGCTGGCTAGCGCTGGCTGATACCGGCTTTGGCGCGACATTGCGCGAATGGCTCAAAACCCTGCGCAAGAAGAATGCCAGTGTGGTGTTTGCAACCCAGTCGCTCAGCGATATCGACGGCTCCAGTCTCGCGCCCGCGTTGATCGAAAGCTGTCCGACGCGGATTTTCTTGCCCAATGACCGGGCGCTGGAACCGCAAATCACTGCAATTTATCGCCGCTTTGGTCTTAATGATCGCCAGATTGAGATGACGGCGCATAGCGTGCCCAAACGCGATTATTATGCCCAGAGCCGCGATGGTAACCGGCTGTTTGATCTAGGGCTTGGCCCGGTCGCACTCGCCTTTTGCGCCAGCTCTTCCAAAACAGATCATGCCGCCATGTCCGAAATCCTGTCGCGTGATGACCCGGCTCCCTTTGCCGCGTCGTGGCTGCGCCACAAGTCGCTCGACTGGGCCGCCGACCTACTACCCACCCTAACCCCCAAGGAGAATTGAAATGAAAATCTGTAAATTTCGCACCCGTTGCATCGCATTGATGGCAGCCACAGCCTTGACGGTTCCAGTCATGCTACCTGCGCCAGCGCACGCAGTGATTGTCTATGATCCCACCAACTATGCGCAAAATCTGCTGCAGGCGACGCGCGCGCTCGAACAGATCAGAAACCAGATCCAGTCGCTGCAAAATGAAGCACAATCGCTGCTCAACGAAGCGGCCAATCTCAAGAAATTGCCGAAGTCGGTTATGGCCGACGTCGATAAATCGGTACAGGCAACACAGGGCCTCCTCAAAGACGCGCAGCGCATTGCCTATGATGTCCAGAAGGTCGATGAGGCTTTTTCGAAACGTTACAGCCAGTCCAGTCTGACCGGTTCGAACGCCAAGCTGGTCGAGCTGGCGCGTGAACGCTGGAGCGATAGCATTGGCGGCTTTCAGGATGCGCTGCGCGTGCAGGCGGGCATTGTACAATCAATCGATCTGACACGCGCGAAGACGAATGATTTGATAACAAGCAGCCAGGGATCAGCGGGCGCATTGCAGGCCGCCCAAGCCGGCAATCAGTTGCAGGCTTTGCAGTTGAAGCAGCTTACCGACCTCACGGCGTTGCTAGCCGCCAATGGCCGCGCGCAAATACTGGATGCCGCAGCGAAAGCCAGCGCAAAAGCACAGGCACGCGAGCAATTCAAACGCTTTCTCGGTAGCGAAAATAGCTATCAAAACTCAACCGTTCGCCTGTTTCGGAAGTGAACGAAAAACGTCATCCGTTGCTGAAGCGTATGTTGATGGGAATGGCGGGCCTGGCGCTTGTAGTTGGCGTTGTCGCCGGTTTCTCCCGCACGGCCCAATTTCAGGAAGCAAGCAATACTGATAGCCGCCGGTCGGCCCCGCCTGATCCAATTTCTGTCGAACTGCGCCGTTGTTCGGCATTGCCGCACATGGAAGCAATGGATGACACCAAATGCCGCCGCGCCTGGACATTAAACCGGCAGCGCTTCTTTGGAAAATCAGAGGAATTGCTCTCCGATCTTCCCGATCGAAACAAGGAATAGCATTATGCAATCGACCGGTGTCATCGACAGATTTCTGGATGTCTTTTCGCGCTATATCGATAGCGGCTTTGGTTTGCTCCAGGGCGAGGTCGCCTTTCTCGCGACCACACTAATCGTCATCGACGTCACGCTGGCCGCATTGTTCTGGACCTTCGGTGAGCCCGACAACATCCTTGCGCGTCTGATCAAGAAAACACTGTTCATCGGCGCCTTTTCTTACATCATCGGCAATTGGAACGCGCTCGCCAACATCATCTTTGACAGTTTTGCTGGACTGGGCCTCAAGGCCACCGGCGGCGCTCTAAGCGCTGCCGATTTGCTCCAGCCCGGCAAGATCGCTGCTGTCGGCCTGGATGCTGGCAGGCCGCTGCTCGAATCCATCGGCGAATTGATGGGCTATGTATCCTTCTTCGAGAATTTTGTGCAGATCGTCATATTGCTGCTGGCCTGGTTTATCGTGCTGATTGCCTTTTTCTTCATCGCCATCCAGCTCTTCATCACGCTGATAGAATTCAAGCTCACAACGCTTGCCGGATTCATCCTCATTCCTTTTGGACTGTTTGGCAAAACCGCTTTTCTGGCCGAGCGTGTGCTGGGTAATGTTGTGGCCTCCGGCATCAAAGTTCTAGTGCTCGCCGTCATCGTTGGCATTGGCACGACCATATTCAGTGAGTTTACAGCGGGATTTGCGGGCGAACAGCCGACTTTGGAAGATGCAGCCGTGCTGATCTTGGCGGCGCTGTCCATACTCGGCCTCGCGCTCTTTGGCCCCGGCATTGCCAACGGCCTGATATCGGGTGGTCCGCAATTGGGCGCAGGCGCTGCGGTTGGCACCGGCCTCGCGGTCGCAGGGGCAGGCGTTGCAAGTGCTGCCGGCGCGAGAATGGCTGGCGGCGCAGCGATGAGCGGCGTTAAAAAGGCGGCTGCTGTTTCCGGCGCGGCATCGGGCGGGTTTTCCGGTGCAAAAGCGGCATCAGGCGGCAAAACCGGCGCAGCCATTGCAGGCGGCGCAAAGGCAGCGGCTTCCGAGGCAGCCAGCCCGCTGCGCAAAGCTGGCCAAAGCATCAAGAGCAGTTTTGCCGATGGAAAATCCCGCGCCAGCGGACCAGCTAGCGATGGGCAGGGGGCTGCATCATCAACGCCAGACCAAAGTCAGCCCCAATGGGCCAAGAAAATGCACCGTGCGCAGGATATGAAAAGCGGCGCGACGCTGGCCGCCCATGCCGTGCGTTCATCCGATAGCGGCGGCAGTTCCACCCAAGTCAATGTGAAGGAAGATTGATGCGCTTTTTCAAACGCTCTGCAATTAGATACGCGACCACGCCCGAAGCCGAAACGCCCTATCGGCGTGCAGGCCAGATTTGGGATGACCGGATCGGATCGGCCCGCGTGCAGGCTAAAAACTGGCGTCTTATGGCCTTTGGCTGTTTGGCTTTGGCAGCGGGTGCAAGCACCGCGCTAGTCTATCAATCGCTGCAGGGTACCGTTGTTCCCTGGGTGGTGACGGTCGACAAATTGGGCGAGGCTCGCGCCGCCGGACCGGCCTCGGCTGACTATGAACCGACCGATCCGCAGATTGCCTGGCATCTGGCGCAATTTGTCGAGCAGGTTCGCTCTATTTCTGCCGATCCGATCATTGTGCGCAAAAACTGGCTGCGCGCCTATGACTATGTGACTGATAAGGGCGCCCTGGCGCTTAACGACTATGCCAAGGCCAACGATCCTTTCGCGCAAATTGGCGAGCATCAAGTTGCTGTCGAGGTCGCCAGTGTTATTCGCGCATCGGATAAATCCTTCCGGATCGCATGGACCGAGCGCCATTATGACAATGGCCAACTGAGCCGCACAGAACGCTGGAGCGCGATTGCGACCATCCATATCCAGCCGTCGCGCACCCCTGAAGATATCCGCAAAAACCCGCTGGGCATATTTGTCCACGCCCTCAACTGGTCAAAGGAGCTTTGAATATGACGTCCCCACATAAACTGCTTTCCTGTGCAATAATTCTGCCCTTGGCACTTTCTGCTTGCGGTCATGGCAGCGATAGGACCGGTCCAACGCAGTCAACACAAATGACCGCAGCGCGGCTGCTCATTCCGCCGCCGCCAACACCGCAGGCTGTAGTCCTGCCTAAAATATTGCCCGGTCAGTTGAAAAAATTGGCGCGCGAGAAAGCGCGCCGCAAACTGATTTCGCCGGTTGACCGGATCACTCGCGCGAACAAAAAAGCACGCGTCCAGCCAGCAGGCGAGGGCTTTATCAATGCCGTGCAGGTCTATCCGTGGGCCGAAGGATCGCTTTATCAGGTCTATACCGCGCCCGGACAGATTAGCGATATCGCGCTGCAGCCCGGTGAACGGCTTATTGGATCAGGACCGGTGGCGGCAGGCGATACCGTGCGCTGGATTATCGGCGATACGATAAGCGGCAGCGGCGCAAATGCCCGCGTGCATATATTGGTGAAGCCAGTGGCAAGCCGTCTTTCGACCAATCTCATTATCAATACTGACCGGCGCACCTATCATCTGGAACTCAATTCCACGCCCAAAGCCTATATGGCATCGGTAAGCTGGACTTATCCGCAAGATGAGCTGCGTGCTTTGACTTATGGCGCGGGCTGGGCGCGATCGATGGAACCCGTTGCTGCAGGATTGTCGCTCGATAATCTCAATTTTTCTTACAAGATCAGCGGTGACAAACCGGATTGGCGGCCGATCCGTGCCTTTGACGACGGACGGCAGGTTTTTATCACTTTTCCTGCCGGTGTCGGCAGGGGCGAGCTGCCGCCGCTATTTGTGCTCGGCGCAAGCGGAAATGCTGAACTGGTCAACTACCGCGTGCGGAACAATCACATGATTGTGGACCGGCTTTTTGATGTTGCCGAGCTGCGTTTGGGCGCAAAGAAACAGCAGATAGTCCGGATCAAGCGCCGCAAGAAAGCGAACCGGCGATGACGGATGCAGCGAATAAAGAGCTTGAATCCCCGCCAGATGGCGGCAGCGATGATGTGAAAGCCGACCTCAGATCAAAACCGTTATTGCGGCTTAGGCCCGAGCATATCCCGGTAACGCGGTTGTCGCGCAAGGCGTTGATTGCGCTTGGCGGCGGCTTTTCGATCATCATCGGCGCTGCGGCCATATTTGCCTTGCAGTCTGGTGAAGGCGGTATTGGCCCCGGTGAGCTTTTCGCCACGAACCAGAAGCCGTCTGCAGAAAGCTTGGCGGCACTACCGAAGGATTATTCGGCCATTCCCAAATTAGGCCCGCCGCTGCCTGGTGATCTGGGCAAACCGATATTGGATGCAGGCGCGCAATATGAACTGCCGCCGCCTGAGTCAGCACCGCCGCCGGTTGATTCTGCGATTGCGGAACGCCAGCGGCAAAAAGATGCGGTTTTGGCGAGCCGGTTATTTACAGAAAGCAAGGAGGGTAATCAGCAGGCGGCGTCTGCGGCATCGCCATCTCTACCCGCTGTTGACACCAGTAGCGGTAATGCACGGGCAAACGAGCAGACTGTAAGCAATCATCGCCTGCAAAAGCCAGCCAGTCCATTCCTCATTCAATCAGGCTCGATCATCTCTGCAGCGTTGGTGACCGGCATCCGCTCCGACGTTCCGGGCCAGGTGACGGCTCAAATAACACAGAATATCTTTGATAGTCTGACCGGAAATCTTTTGTTGATCCCGCAAGGCGCAAAACTGGTGGGCAGCTATAAAAGCAATGTCGGTTTTGGACAAAACAGGCTCGCTATTGTCTGGACGCGGCTTTTGCTTCCCAACGGCAAATCGCTTATCCTCGATGAGCTATCTGCGAGCGATGCGCAGGGCTTTGCCGGATTGCAAGATGGGGTTGATCATCATTTTGACCGGCTTGCGCTGGCTGCTGGATTGTCGACGCTGCTTTCGGTGGGATCGCAAGCCGGGTCTGCCGGTGATAGTGATATTGCGCGCGCCATAAGGGACGGCGTGTCTGACACCGCCGGGCGCACCGGCGAAGAAATTGTCGCGCGGCAATTGACGGTGCCGCCGACTATCACCATCAAATCAGGCTTTCCTGTCCGCGTGATAGTCAGTCGCGACTTGGTTCTGGAACCCTATAGAGTTTGAAGGAGCGTATATGGCTGATCTTCGCCTCAAGTCGCTGATTGATGACAAGCCGGTCAAGATGCAGGTCGAACTGCCCGCATCGGTGCATCGGGATCTTGAAGCTTATGCGGCAATCATGAGCGGCGAGGGCGGTGATGATATTGCTCCGCAGCGACTGGTTGGTCCGATGCTGGCCAAGTTTATGGCGAGCGACCGCGGGTTTAAGAAGGCTAAGCGGTTGAATAAGCCGGCTTAAATGCGCACACCGTACGCAATTGCATTGCAGTAAGATTTTATAAACCATTGGTTTTGCATCGAAATTGCTCCCCGACAAGGAGTAATTTCCGATGTTCTCCAATGGCTATTCGCTACCACAAGATAATGCCCAAAACCATCTTCGAATCGTTTCGAAAAAGCGATCTGGTTCGCCACGAAAAACCTCCATCCGCCTCAATGGTCATGTAGCGAGGCGAAAACCAAAAGCCCAGGAAACTGAATATTGGGACAAGGACCTGCCGGGCTTTGGATTGCGGGTTTTCCCATCGGGCCGCAAGACATGGTTTGTCATGTTGCGCCAGCGCAAGAAGCAGCGAAGAATATCGCTTGGCCAGGTGGGTAAAGTCAGCGCAGATGAGGCACGGCGACATGCCAAAGCCGAACTCCTCAAGGTTGCGTTGGATGGTTTGTCCGCAAGTGGTTCGTCCAGTGCAGGCAAAAAGAAACAATCGCCCCTGATGCGCGACTATGCGCACCGCTTTTGGGCAGATTATGCCCGGCACTGGAAACCAAGCACCCAGAGTAGAAACAAGACCGCCATCTTTCGCGATATTTGTGATGCTTTTGGCGGCCATAGAGTCGATGAGCTTCGCAAGAGCGATATCCTGTTCTGGCGTGACGGATTTGCCGCCAAGCCTGGAGCATTCAACCGGACATTGCCGGTGCTTGCGGTGATGATGACCTATGCTGAACAGCTTGGATTGCGCCCGAGAGGTTCAAACCCTTGCAAGGGAACACCGCGCTACAAGAAGACGCGCATGGAGCGCTTTCTGACCAAACGCGAGTTTGGAAGACTGGCGTCAACTCTATTGGATTTTGAAAACACACGACCGGATGCAGTTAGCGCAATAAGGCTGCTGATCTTCACTGGCGCAAGGCGCGGTGAAATTGAAAACCTGCGATGGGAGTGGGTACAATCGCCAAGGCTGATGTTGCCCGACAGCAAGACAGGCGCGAAGATCATTTATCTCAACAAGCAGGCCCTTGCTGTCATCCACAGCATCCCAAATCCCAAAGCAAAAGGACTGGTCTTTCCAGCGCCCTATGCAGATGCACCAATCAACCTCGGAAACTTCTGGCCGAAAATAAGAAATCATGCAGCTTTGCCCGATGTGCGGCTGCATGATTTGCGGCATAGTTTTGCCTCGATAGCCATCGCCGATAATATCTCGCTGATGGTGATCGGCAAGCTGCTTGGTCATGCGCTCGCAGAAACCACAGCCCGCTATGCGCATCTTTCGGATGAAGTTGTTGCCGATGCTGCATCTCGTGTGTCCGGGTCTATTGCCAAATGTCTGGGGATGGCATCATGAATGCGCTAACACTCAGAGACATTGTCGCAGAAGAACTCGGCCACAGCTATATCAGTCTGACTGGCAATTGCCGGAAGAAGGGATGCCTTAGAAAAACCCGCTGGTCGCACAAGTTGCCGGGCTTTGGTGTTCGCGTCTATGACAGCGGGCGGAAGGTCTATATCGTCCAGGCGTTGATGCAGGGCAGAACCCGGACCGTAACCATCGGCAATGCCAAGATCGTCAATCGCCGTCAGGCGATGACCGTTGCACGGCGCGTGTTGATCCGGGCGCAAAGCGGACAAAACCCTGCTGATGAACGAATGAAGAAACGCAAGGTGCCCTTGTTTGCAGACTTTCTCAAATCCTACTGGAAAACCATGTCTCCGAAGTGGAAGCCCTCAACCCGAAAGACCCAGACCAACTATCGAACAGCCTATCTCGACAATGCCTTTACCGGGAAATTTCTGGATGAGATTGTCGAAGAAGATGTGGTGTCATGGTTTAACTATGTCACCAATCGCGGCGGGCCGGGTGCTGGAAACCGCTGTCTTGATATCCTTCGCGCTATGCTGAACAAAGCCGAGGAATGGGGGCTGCGGGAAGAAGGCAGCAATCCTTGTACATTTGTCCGCATCAACAAGCGCCGTAAATTTGAAAGATTCCTGTCTGATCAGGAACTGGAGCGGCTCGGCAATGCGCTTGATGCAGCGCGGAAAACCTATCCGCTTCATTCGGTAATCATCTATCTGTTGATATTAACTGGTTGCCGCAAATCGGAAATTACCGGTCTGCGATGGTCGGAAGTGAAGGGGAGGCGGTTGGTATTAACCGACAGCAAGACGGGACCGCGCACGGTCTGGCTCGGGGAAGAGGCGCATATGTTGCTAACTTGCCTTCCCAGACGAAAGGGTCATCCGGAAGTATTCTGGAATCCGAGAACCCGCAAACCTATCCGTAGCATGGGTTCGTTCTGGGTGAAGATTAAGGAGGATGCGAACCTTCCTGGCGTGAGGCTTCATGATCTGCGGCACAGTTTTGCAAGCCATGCCGCAGCGCGCTCGGAGACGCTGCCAATGATTGGAAAGCTCCTTGGTCACGCGCATATCACAACTACATCGCGATATGCGCATCTGGATGATGGGCAGGTCATCGAGGCATCGCAAAGGATCGGGGACTTGTTGGAAGAGGCGATGTGCGGGAAACGGACCGACATTGGTCATGAAAGATAAAAAATTTTGTAGAGCATCCATAGCCCCATACCGATCATCGTCAGGTTTTCGGTGAGTGACACAAAGCCAAGCGGAACATTGCTGTCACCGCCGACACAGGCGCATTTCAGTTCACGTTTCTGTACATAAACAGCGTAGATCACCGACACCGCGCCAATGGTTCCGATGAACAGAGCGACGGGAATGGCCAGCCACATTGCTATTCCCGCGATCATCAATATCCCGGCCAGCCCCTCTCCAAACGGGTAAAGATAGCCATATCGTACCCAGCGCTGACCAAGCAGGTCATAGTTGAGGAACATGGTCGAAAAACTCTCGATATCGCGCAGCTTCAGATAAGCCAGTCCGCACATCGAAAAGGCGACAAACCACTCTGCGGTAAGTATTGAAAGCCACTGCCCGGTCGCAACAAAGGCCGCAGCCAGCGCCATCAGGAACATCATTGCGAATAGCGCAACCACCGGCTGATAGCTGATGTCGTTCTCGGCTTCTTCTGGCCTGTCCTTGCCGAAAAATATCCGCAGATCGTCAAATCCGCCAATTCGTTCGTCGTCGATAAAGGTTTGTGGAGTCGTCTCGACGTTATGTTTTTCCTTGAATGTGTCGGTTTCTGCGCGTGTCTTGAGATGGTAGTCTTCGATCTCCAAACCTTTGCGTTCGAGCAGGTCCTTTGATTTCAGGCCATAAGGACAGACATGTTTTTCCATGACCATCCGGTAAAGCTTGGCTTTGTGTTTGGTCATTCATATTCCTCTACAGCTTTGCATGAAAGACTAACGTGTTTAGAAGGTGGAAGTTCCTGATTAAAAAAACCGATGTGGAGCCAAGATGGCACTAAAGCTTCAAGTTTCAGAATTGATCGTTCCAAAATCCATTGAAACGACGCTCAAATCGGGCCGGAATATCTGTCTGCGTGCAATCCGAGCTGATGACGAAGAGAATATTGACGAGGGTATCCGCGAACTATCCGATCAGTCGCGCTATTTGCGGTTCTTTTCCGGCTTCAAGGAGGCCCCGCCTTCGGTAGTAGAAAGACTTGCCGCCGCCGATGGGAGTGATCATATTGCATGGGGGATGATTGATATGGATCATCCGGATCAAAAGGCCTTTGCTGCAGCTCACGCGATCAGAGAGAGTAGCGATGATCGTTTCGGCGAATTTTCCATCGCGGTGCTCGATGAGTATCAAGCACAGGGTTCAGGAAGAATATTGATGACCACGGTCTTTCTGCGTTGTCTCATGGAAGATATAGACATGCTCGACATCCAAACCTTGCACGAAAATAAGAAAGCGAAGGCACTGGTGAAATCGGTCGGAGCGGAACTGGTAAAAACGGAGGGGTCAATCGCGTTCTATTGTTTGAATATATCGTCCGCCTTGGCGTTACTATATGACAAGCACAATGCACCTGGAATCCAGTCTGTTTTTCAGGCCTTTGGAACCCGCTAGCGTTTTAGGCGTTGGGATCAGAGAGTGGCGAAAAGCGCCCTGAAAGAGGCCAATATCACAAGATTGCAACTAGAGCCGGGCCAGAATTGCTGGCGAGTAGAAGAGGCTCGGCAGGCCTCCGTCATTGTCGATGGAGAAGCTTATTTCCGGTATTTGCGTCACGCGATGGCGAAGGCAAAGCGGCGGATTATACTAGCGGGATGGGATTTTGATACCCGCGTAGAAATGAACGATACCGAAAAGGATTTGCAGGGACCGCTGAAGGTTGGTGATTTTATCGACTGGCTGGTCGCGAGAAACCCCGATCTCCAGATATACATATTGCGCTGGGATGTCGGGGCAATCAAATCTTTCGCGCGCGGTTCGATGTTCTTCAAGGTTCTAAAATGGCAGTTCCACCCCCGCATCCATCTGAAACTCGATGGCCAGCATCCTACGGGTGCGGCCCAGCATCACAAGATCGTTGCGATTGATGATGACGTCGCTTTTTGCGGCGGCATAGACGTGACAGCTGGGCGATGGGACACGCGGACGCATGAACCCGGGCACCGCTACCGCAAACAGCCAAACGGCGAAGATCACAGTCCATGGCATGACGCATCGCTGGCGGTCCAGGGGCCTGTCGCAACGGCGCTCGCATCCTTCGCGCAGTCTCGCTGGCACAAGGCAGGCGGAAAGGATATGATTGAAGCCAACGGTTCGCAGGATTGCTGGCCGGACGATCTGAAGCCTGACTTTAAAGAGGTCGATATCGGTATTGCGCGCACGCAGCCGGAGATGGATGATCAGGAGGATGTCCGCGAGATAGAGCAGCTTTATATCGACCTGATTCGATCCGCAAAGCGCATAATCTATGCTGAAAGCCAGTATTTTGCCTCGCGTCATATTGCGGCTGCCATCGCCGAGCGGCTGCAGGAACAGGATGGCCCAGAAATTGTTGTCCTCAACCCGATTTCATCGGAAGGGTGGCTGGAAGAACAGGTCATGGACACTGCCAGAGCGCGGATTTTCGCAGCCTTGCAGAAGCGGGACAGGTTTAACCGGCTCCGTTTGTATCATCCGGTTAACGAGGCTGGCGAAGAAATATATGTCCATGCCAAAATCGTGATCATCGACGATCAGGTCATCAGGATCGGCTCTTCGAATATCAACAACCGGTCAATGGGGCTCGATACCGAGTGCGACCTGGTGATTGATGCTGGTGACGATGATGAAGGCAGTGCCGCGCGCGAACAAATTTCTCGCATTCGGAACGGTTTGCTGGCCGAACATCTGGGTTCCAGCGAAAAGAACATTGCCGAGAAATTTGAACAGACAGGCTCGCTGATGGAAACCATTCAGCTATCCCGGAAACCGGGCCGCACATTGCGTGATTACCAGGTGCCTAACTTAGACGACACCGAGAAATGGCTCGCCGACAACGAGATACTGGATCCGGAAAGCCCCGATGAGATGTTTGCGGGCATAACCAAGCGCGGCTGGTTCAAACGTTTGGGGTAATACGACCTTTCCGATCACCGTATCAAACCGTCCGAATATTTTGAGGGAACCAGTTGTTGGGCTCTGCGTTGGATCATCATGAAAAGGAAATCCGTCATGCGCTATTTTTGGAGGACTGCTGCGGCCGCAATCGTGTCCGTTGCCGTTCGAACCATCATCAAAAAACTATCAAGAAAAGAACGCTGAAGGCACTGACAGTGATAAGGCCAAGAGTGCCTGATTTCTTCAATTTTCCTCGCCTTTCGATATGTGTTGATGTGAAGGATATCGATAATGCCATGGCTTAGCGCGCCGGTTACGAATGTCCTATGGATCGCCTTGTCGGCGATCCTTGTCTATGTAGTTCTAGTTGCTTTGACCCGATTGGCCGGGATCAGAAGTTTTTCCAAAATGAGTGGCTTTGACTTTGCGATCACAGTTGCGATCGGCTCCGTCATTGCATCAGTGGTTATTGCAAAAGACCCGCCAGTCGCAAATGGTGCAGCGGCCCTCGTGATGTTGTTCGCTATCCAGATCGGATTTGCAGCATTGCGCAGCCGGTTTTCCGGCATAGAGGCTCTGGCTGACAACAAGCCGCGCCTCATCATGATCGGCAATGAAATTCAGTTTGATCAGCTCAAAAAATCGCAGATGACCGAAAGCGATCTGATGGCTAAGTTACGAGAAGCAAACGTTTTCAGCTTTTCTCAGGTTACAGCGGTCATCGCGGAAACGACTGGCGATGTTTCAGTTTTACATTCGTCGCAGGAAGATGCCAGGCTGCACCGGAAAATCACAACAGACGTGATTGGCGCCGACAGGCTTGGCAATGATCGCTTCGAATAGTCTCGATTTTGGAATTTTTCGATGAGTGACGGATCAAAGAACAATGAAGATCTTGCCGAAGACCGGACGGATCTTGCTGATGATCGAACCGATTTGGCGGAGAAACGGACAGATTTCGCAGAAGACCGGACGGTTATGGCAAATGAACGAACCTTTGCCGGATGGATGCGAACAGGCTTGGCCGCTGTCGGAATCGGACTTGGTTTCAATGCCCTGTTTGGCGAGTTACAGCCCTTCTGGCTTCCACGCGGGATCGCTACTGCATTCATCCTGATCGGTGTTTTCATATTTTATGCGGCACAGAAAAACGGATGCGCGGTTCATGAAAGACTGGAATCGCATAGCTCCGAACCATTGCCCGGCGCAAATCTGCGTGCGACCGCTATGGCAATGAGCACAGCCAGCCTTTTGCTTGTCTTCGGATTATGGTTGATGGAAGTGGAAAGCGGAGGATAGGGCCTCGGTCAACCTCTTACGATAGCATAGCCCGCTGTTTCGCTGGCAAAACTACGGTCTTTCTTTTGATGGTCGTTGTGTTTGCGATCAGGACAGTCTGAAGAGCACATCCACTTCTTCATGGTATTCTCCACCCGGCGCATCCGTGTTGCGCAGTATCTTCGCCTTTGGTCGAAAGCATGATCGGTTCTCCGCGATCCATCAAAGCAAGTCGTCGAGAGGAATTCCAACCTCATCGCGCTGTACGCTAGAATAGCAATAAAAATGCAGGCCATCGATATCGATCAGTGCATAAGTTCCGGCGTGATCGCCTTCCTCTACCCGGATACTATTCTCGATTTCACCAACAGTATCACCGTTCAGATTGACCACTTCCTTGCCTTCAAAATGATTGTCAATTTCCTTAAGGGGAGGCGATTTTGATGCCCACATCATCCAGCGCGCTGATGATGCGAATTCCGATATCCCGATGAAAGCGATGCCTTCTAATGTGTTTTTCACTTATAGCAGATTTTGTTGAAGTACCCTAGTTCGCGGACTGAATCTCTCGATACGGAGGAGAAAAATCCAAAAAATATTTAGTTTGTATTGATAAATCTGGAACGAATGGGACGTTGCCGAGTAGTTTGTTTAGATGAGGTAGTACCCCCGAATAAATGCCCCATCTGAACTAGAAAGACCGGAAAATTTGCCGCACTCCTGACCTCCCGTCGTGCCTGCAAATTTTCCGGTCTAAATTTATGAAATTTGCAATAAAAAAGGCCGGGTGCATTGCCCGGCCTTCCTGGATGCGGATCTGGAAAACTATTCTTCGGACGGCATCTCTACGTCAACGTCCGGCACATCAACGGTCACTTCTTTTGTGCCAACTTCAACATCTGCAGTTTCAACATCAACTTCTGGCATCTCGCCAGCATCTGCAGAAACATCAACATCCATGGACGGCAATTCGCCTTCATCTGTCACTTCGGCTTCACATGCGGTCAGTGCCAGTCCGGCAATCACAGTTGCTGCAATAGAAATCTTTTTCATCTCGAACTCCCTTTCATTGGTTCAAGCGACCAACGATAGAAAAGGAGACCGGTTCCAATATTTTTCGATTATTCTCTACCCAGTCGCATGCGGAAAGCGTCGAGGTGAAAATAGCTGGGATCAAATTGGCAGATTTCTGCCAAACGGCTGGCATCACGAAAGACGATCCAGCCTTTTTCTCGATCGAGCAAATCATCCTTTTCCAGTTGCCGTAGAACGCGATTGGTGTGGATTGGAGTCAGGCCCAGCGCGTCGGCAATGACAGTCTGTGTCAGCGGCATGCGAAAGCCATCGCGCGTGCCTTCGTCGATGATCTGTATCCGCCGGTGGAGTTCGAGAAGGAAATGACCAATCCGCTCGCGCGCGGTTTGCTGTCCATTGCGCACGATCTGTTCGCGCAGAAATGCCTCTTCCTGAACCTGCATCCACCAGAAAGCCAAAGTCAATTTACCGGATTCGGTCAGTAATCGCCGGAATTCGGAAGGTTCCACCGACAGGGTCTCCAGTTCGGTTATCGAGAGAACCGAGTGATCAGCTTCGGCTGCAACCAGCACCTGCAAATCGAAAATATCGCCTGGCAGAAGCACGTTCAATATCTGCCGGCGTCCGTCTTCCAGGGTTTTATACCGCACGGCCCAGCCTTGTTTGATGACCAGAACGCTATCCATCTGTTGGCCGGCGTCAACGATATCCAGATTGCGGTCGAAGCGTTTTTCTTTCCCTTCTAAGCCCATAACCCCATCCTGCACCACCTCATCAAGGTCCGCGTAAAATGAGATGCGGCGGAGCAGCGCCCTTTTGGCCATTATGTGGTTCCGTTCGGTTTGGGAAATGTCACCGTGCAGACCAAACCGTCCGGCGTCCAGTCCCGTTCAATGCTGCCATGCAAATTGCGGGTAATGCTGTGGTCGATGAGCGAAGATCCAAAGCCGCTATTAGAAGGAGATTCGGTAATCAATGGACCGCCCTTTTCCAGCCATATCAACTTAACCATTTCGGTTTCTTTTCCTGCTTCGACATCCCATTTAATGTCTACCTCACCATCACGCTCTGCCAACGCTCCATATTTCGCCGCATTGGTCGCAAGTTCATTTAGCACAAGCGACAGTGACACCATCGCATTCTCGGGAATTGTGAGGTCCGGGCCTGACACACTAACGCGAGGATAAGTCTGTGACAGATCATTGACCAACGCCTTGAACGAACCCGTTACGAAATTGGTGTCGAGCAATATCTGCTGCGCCCGGTTCAAGGCGCGCAATCGGCTGGAAATACGTTCCATATAGTCATCAATCGAGGTTGCTGATTTCTTGGTCAGCGTCATGATTGACTGCAGCGTAGAAAACAGATTCCGCAGCCGGTGATGCAATTCTCGGGTGTGAAGGCGTAGCTGGTCTTCCGTCTGAACCGAGTTTGTAACATCCTTGTTCAGACCCGTTAAGGTAGGCCTGCCGTTAACCAGCAAATGATCTCCAAATCCTTCAATCCAGCGAATTTCCTCCGATGGGAGCACAATACGAAATGTTGCTTCATATTTCTCTCCGAGGTTAGCCGCTGCGCTCATTGCAGTCACTACCGCATCTCGATCATCTTCGTGAATGCGGGCCATGGCGCTATCCAAATCAGCCAATTTTTCTCCGGCATCTTCACCCCATATCTTCATATATGCCCCGCCCCATTCTATGTGGCCACTTTCAAGATCAATTCGAAAACTGCTGGTGTTGCTGAGTGCAAGCGTCAATTCGAGATCGGTTCGATTCTGTGCCGCTTGTCTTTGGGCTTTCTCCCGAAGCGCCATTTCCCGGCGCAATTCCATCTCGCTGATGACCAGGTCAGAAAAGTCGCGCAAATGTTGGATTTCAGAATCGGTGGGTCTGGCTCGCGGTTCAGTGTCTCCAATCCAGAATGAGCCCAGCACCATCCCATCGGGAGCAATGAGCGGTGCACCCGCATAGAAGCGGATATAGGGCTCACCAATCACCAACGGGTTGTCGCGAAAACCGGATTTGGCTGTGTCTTCAACGACCAACGGTTCCTGACCATCCACTACATGTGAACAAAAGGAAATGTCTCTTGCGGTGGATTCGGATTTGATGCCCACTGCCGACTTGAACCATTGCCGGTCGGCATCAACGAATGAGATGGATGCCATTGGTGCTTTGAAAATATCGGCGCAAAGCCTCGTGATTCGGTCAAATGCGACTTCTGGGGCGCTGTCCATAATGTTGTAATGCCGAAGTGTTTTCAGTCGCTCTTCTTCGATAACTGAAGATCGCTTTGGTTTAGCTTGCTGACCAGAATGCATAATTTACCTTTTAATCGCCAATTGTCCGCTACGCCAAGCCTAATTTCTCTGGCGTCCTTATCCTAACTGCGAACCAGCAGATTTGTTGCAATTTTTCGGAACAAACAAGGCTTCGGTGCGTTCTTTTGAATGAACCCCGAGTGAAAATGAACAACAAGGAGTCCGCAATGACCCAAGAGAATCTCGAAGAACTTTATGACATGATTGACGATGTCGGAACCGCCATGCTGGTGACGGAGAATAACGCTGAATTGCGAAGCCGTCCGATGACCGGCAAATTGCATCGTGATACTGGCGAAATCTGGTTCCTGACCGAAACCGCATCTGAAAAGATACGGGAAATTTCAAAAGATGGCACGGCCAACCTGACCTATGCTTGTCCGGAAAAGGAGACATATATCTCGATTTCCGGCAGCGCGAAAACGATCCGCAATCAAGATAAGATTGATGACCTATGGGGACCATGGGCCGAAGCATGGCTGCAATGCGAGAAGGATGACCAAAAAGTTTCTGCTATTTGCTTTAAACCGGAAATAGCGGAATATTGGTCATCGCCATCTTCTACAATAGTCCAAAGCTGGGAACTGGCCAAAGCCAAGATCACCGACGAAAAGCCCGATCTGGGTGAAAACAAAACTGTGAAAATAGCTTAAAATCATTTCACAAGCATACAAAAAAGCGGGGTTTCAGCCCCGCTTTTTAATTGCCTATATAATTTAAATTGCGATCTATCTGCGAGCGAGCAGGGCGCCGACGATCAAGCCTACACCTGCCGTCACCAGCAATGTGCTCATTGGATTTTCTCGAACCGCCTCGCGCGCTTTTGCCTTTCCTTTGGAGCCAGCATCGAAAGCATTAGATCTCGCTTCTCCAGCTTTCTGTTTTGCTGTTGCACGGAGCTCTGCAGCGTTTTCCTTGGCGTCAGCAGTGACAGATTTCACCAGATTGGAAAAATCCTGCTTCAACGAGTTCATATCTTTCTTTACGGCTCCTAATTCTTCGGAATAATTGCCGGACATTGTTTTCTCCTTTTTTGATTGCATATAGCTTCAACGAGCAATGGGTTTAATCGTTCCCAAAAGACGCGAATTTGGTGAAAAATAATCGACTCTTCCCTTGCAACCCTTTTTGTTTTGATGCGTATGCTTCCCATCACGGAGTAAATTTGAATGTCCCTAGCCGAAACCCTTCGCCCGCAATTGCCTTATCTGCGCCGCTATGCGCGCGCGCTAACCGGAAATCAAAAAAGCGGGGATTCCTATGTGAAAGCAACATTGGAAGCCATTATCGCCGAACCGGATTCAATCGATACCAGTGGCGATATTCGCGTGCAGATTTACAAAATTTTCGGACGTATCTGGGAAAGCTCAAATGCGTATTCTGAAGTTGATGACGCCGGTAGTGGCGACGATCAGCTGACGACCATCCCTCCGATCAGCCGCCAAATCCTCTTGCTCACCGCGCTGGAAGGATTCTCTCTTTTCGATGTCGCCGACATCGCCAATATTGGGGAAAATTCAATTAATGGATTGATGGAAGAAGCGATTGCCGAGATTGATCGCGAAATGCGCACCGATGTCCTTATCATCGAGGATGAAGCGCTCATTACTATGGAGTTGGAGCAGATCGTTACTGAGCTTGGACATAATGTCTGCGGCACAGCAACTACGCACAAAGCTGCGCTAGCGGCGGTGGATAAAGCAAAACCCGGATTGGTGCTCGCCGATATTCAACTTGCCGACGGAAGCTCGGGCATTGATGCCGTTAAAGATATATTGGATCAGTTTTCAGTTCCGGTCATTTTCGTAACCGCTTTCCCGGAGCGATTGCTAACGGGCGAGAGGCCGGAACCAACTTTCCTAATCACCAAGCCTTTTCAATCAAATGCAATTCGCGCAGCCATCAGCCAAGCGCTATTCTTCTCCCAACAGACGGAAGCCGCATAATCGAGATTTCAGGGCACTTCCGAGACGATTTCATCAACTGCGCCGATGATATTTTCCAAAGCGGTTTCCGTGGGATTTATTTCACCTTCGGACGCTGCAGTGAAACGGCCATTTTTCAAAATGCCTGCAAGCGTTTTTCGGGCACGTGAAACACGGCTTTTCATCGTTCCGATAGCGCAGCCAGCAATCTCTGCGGCCTCTTCGTAAGCATATCCGCCAGCGCCGACCAAAATAATTGCTTCGCGCTGATCATCAGAAAGTTCCATCAACCCACGCTGCAAATCGGCAAGGTGGAGCGGGTCCTGCTGCGGAGCAGGCGCAGATAATATCCGTTCGGCCACAATCTCATCATAGTTGGCGGTAAACTTCTTCCGCCGCATATTGGAAAAATAGGTATTGCGCAGGATGACAAAGGTCCAGGCCCGCATCGAAGTACCTGCCTTGAACCGCTCGCGCGCCGCCCATGCTTTGAGCAAAGTGTCTTGCACGAGATCATCTGCCAGATCGGCGTTGCCGGACAGGCTGCGGCCAAATGCACGCAGGTGCGGGATGGTCTCTGCCAGTTCCTTCTTGAAATCTGCAGCGCTGAGTTGCTTGTGATCACTCATTCGATGGGGATCCGGAACCTGATGAACTGTCGCTGTCGTCCAGCTTGTCCAGCAAGGCGAGCATGTCCTCAGGCAATGGTTCCTGAAGCACGTTGTGATACATGGTCTTCAGACCTGCTCCCAATCTTTCCTGTGCTTCAACGTGAATCATATCTTGCTCTTCGTCCTGCTTCGCTTGCCCAGGTTGTTCATCTTTGTTGGTTGGATCCGACAATTTTGCCTCGTTTTACTAAACTCATGTGAAGTCAACACATGTCCTAGAAGAAAGTTCCATAGAGGCAAAGCAGAAAAATTTCCACTCAATGAATGTCAGTCACAACCGATAAATGCCATCATTCCGGTTTCATCACGTTATTCGTGGGCAAACCCAGGCTGCAAAAATTTCTGAAAATCTCGCTCGTTTCGTTGCTCACATCTTTGCGACCAAGTATCTTATCCAACGGATTATCCGATGAAATTTTGCCAGATTGAAATAATATGTTGGCCATATGCCAATCCGGAAATTCGCGTTCTGGTTTGCCGTCTTTGGAGAGAATGACGATACCATTATGACGCGGATCATTGGCAATGATCGCCATGCAATTGTTCACGCTTTCCGGCGCACCTTCGAGCAGCTGCATGAAATTGGTGCCATTGAAAACGAGTAGACCTGTAATTTCGTTTAGTTCGTTATTGCGCTGGGCGGATTCAACAATTTTCAAGAAGTCAGCCTCTTGCAGGCCCGCCTTGGCGGTGCTGATGTAGACCAGCGATCTGATGGAATTTTGCGACAACCGATACTTCCTTACACCCAGCGCACGGTATGCCATGCTAAACCGTAACGCCTGCTAGCACAGGATTTTACATTTTACACTAACATAGGTTAGGGGGCGATACCGTCACTCAACCGGGCGGTTATTGTCCAGCAAATCTGGTTCGGACTGCCCGGATCGTTCGGAATCCACCAGATGTTCGACGTGATCTTCTGGTGAAACGTCGAAATCGGTTTCGGACGCGGTTGGTTTCGTTTGTTTGGGGGCAGAGGCACCCTTTTTGGAGCCAGATCTTTGTACTACCTGATCAGGTAACCCGCCGTCAAAACGCAGCCGGTAAATCGGCTCCGGCAGAGCAAAACCTTCATCTTCCAGCGCATTTTTCGTTACGCGGATTGCCGCGCCCCGTGCTTTCTTGAAATCGCTTTCGCGCTGATCCACCCAGCCGTGAAAAGCGATGATAATGTTGGAATCGCCCACTTCCCTGATTTCCGCCGTGGCTTCGGGATCATCGAGCACATAGTCCTGACCGTTAATCGCGCGCAGGCCCGTATCGACCGCCGCGGCCGGGTCATCATCAGCGTCCACGCCCAGCTCAAAGGTAAAACGCCTTTGCGGGTTGCGGGTATAGTTTAGTATTTCGGCTTTGAAGACGGTTGCATTGGGTATGCGCAAATGATTGCCCTCAAGCGTCATCAATATCGTCGCGCGGGACGTCAGACGAACTACGCGACCTTCCTGCTGACCGACCAGGACATGATCGTTTGCGCGAAATGGCTGCCGGATGCTCAGCATGATACTGGAGATATAGTTATCTACGGTATCGCGCAGCGCGAAGCCAACCGCGAGGCCGATAACGCCGGCACCGCCAAGTACTGCGCCAATCGCGGCAGTCGCCCCGAGTATGTCTAGTGCGATGAATATCCCCAGGCCAATGAAAATCACCCGCACCGAACTGGCAACGAGTTCGGCCAGAAAGACATTGGGCGTGATCTTTTGCCAGAACGATTTCAGCGAGGCGATGAAATGGCCAAATAATCCAACCAGTATTGCCACCAGCAGTGCAACACCTATCAACGGCAGCGCAGCAAGAAATTGGTCGAAACTGCTGCTGAGATCATCAACAACCGGCTCGACATTGGAGCCGACAGACAAATCGCGTTCGAAATCAGTTTCGACAGTGACAACACCGGACACGCGCTGCGCAATAGCGCTGGCCCGGTCTATCGCAGCCTGATCTTCGAGCGTTCCGGAAAGGCGCACCACACCGGAATCGACCGCGACCCTGATATTGTCAAAACCGTCAATCTCGCCAAAAATTCCCCGGAGGCGCTCGGCTATAACCTCATCATCTTCCCCAACAGTTTCCGCGTCTATCGCTGGCTGCGTGGGTGCTGCTGCCTCTTCCGCGTCAACTTGAGCGGCAAGCTTTTGAGTAGGAGCGCCAAGTATCGCAACTGCCGCGGCGAACATGAAAAAATCTGGAAATTTGTTGAATATACGCGCCTCCCGAATTTGTTCCTAACGCTCTTCCAAAAGAAAAGTTCCGGGTCAAAAATAAAATATATTTGGGAACGCTCATAGGGGCTGGCGGTTGATTGGGTAGACTTCCAAAAAAAGAGGACATTATGACAAACGAACAAACCAACACCATCCTGAACGACGTTCTGGAAACGCTGATCGATTCAACCGACGGCTATGAAAAAGCCGCCGAAGTAGCTGATCGCCCGGCTTTTAAGCAACTTTTTGGGCGCCGTGCTGCCTCACGTCGTGCGATGGCTGCTGATGTACGCAACCACATTGTCGAACTTGGCGGAACGCCTGATGACGATGGTTCGATCCTGGCGAACATGCACAGGACATTTCTGTCAATCCGTGCTGCGGTGCAGGACAATGACAATGCCGCGATCGAAGCGGTCGACAATGGCGAAAAACATCTGCGCGAACAATTTGAAGACGCACTGGAAAACGATGACCTGAGCCCGTCCGCGCGCGCTTTGCTGAAGAAATATCAGGGCGAACTCCGCGCTGATGGCCGGCTGATCGATCAACTGGAAGACGCTGCGTAATCCAACCGCGCAAAACCCCACGAATGAAAGGAATTTAACATCGAATATGGTATTATTGGTTTAGTCATCCTTGCTTTGGATATCTGGGCGCTGCTGAGCGTTTGGGGTAGCGGGTCATCTGTCGGAAGCAAGATTATCTGGAGCGCGATCATCCTGATCCTTCCGCTAGTCGGACTAATTTTATGGTACTTTATTGGACCAAAAGGTAGTGCTGCTGCTGTATAGCAAACTATAACCACATTGTGGGTGATCTACCTGGATCACAAACTTAGCCCCGGCAGCCTCGCTGTCGGGGTTTTTTATGATGATATCAGATACGGAACGGAACCAATATCTGGTTCCAGCGTATGTCGAGAATGGAAAACTCGGTAGACACATCACTAAACACGCTCGAAATCCTGATTGAGCAGCTCAAATCCATGTGGGAGGGGCTGGTCCAGCTAATGCCCAGCCTTGTCATTGCGATCCTGTTCCTGATTGTGACCTGGATCATCGCCCGATTTGCGAGCAAAATCGCAGATCGCATCACTGCCAAGACCAATATGCGGCCCTCTCTCCAGGAATTGATCGACACTCTCGTCCGGATCAGTATCTGGACGGTTGGCTTGTTGGTCTCATTGACGATATTGCTTCCGGGATTGACGCCGGGCAGTCTTGTTGCCGGGCTTGGTATCGGTACCGTCGCTATCGGTTTCGCGTTCCAGGATATTTTCGAGAATTTCCTCGCCGGAATTCTGATTATGTTGCGCGAAAAGATGCGCATCGGTGATTATATTAAATGTGACGATATTGAAGGTAGGGTTGAAAAGATACTGCTGCGCGAAACGCATGTTCGCAAGCTATCCAATGAATTGAACATCGTGCCGAATTCCATCCTTTTTAAAAATCCGGTTGAGATACTCACTGATAAGGACCAGCGTCGCCACGATGTCGTTGTCGGCGTGTCCTATGATACCGATCTGGAAAACGCGCAGGCAGTCATCAGAAAAGCCGTTGAGGAAACCGAAGTCGTGGACACGAACAGAACGATTGATGTTTTCGCCTGCGAGTTCAATTCAAGTTCGGTGGACTACAAGGTCAGGTGGTGGTCCGGATCCGGGCAGCGCGAGATGCATGACAGCCGCGATCAGGTGGTCCGCAACATCAAGCGAGCGCTTGACGATGCAGGCATTGAAATTCCGTTCCCGTACATCACGCATACTTTCAAGGAGAAGATCCCACTCGCTTCCAATGATTGAGGGCGATGCGTACCAATTGACATAAAAAAACTCCCGGCCTTTAACGGGCCGGGAGCCTTTATTCGTTTGGCTTTAATCAGGCAGTCTGCGGTGGATAAGCCGTCGTGTAACTGTCTTCGTCGACACGCTCGTCACCGTCTTTCCGATTTTCCTGTATCTTCTTGATGATCATTTTCGCAGCGGCTGATACGGCAGCGGCTGCGAGGGTTCTGATAATATAGCGTTTTGCCATGATAGCATCTCCTTGGTTATGCCTGATCAACGCCGCACGTTTGATTTCGTTGCATCAAGCGTGCGGCGGTGTTGTTTAAGGTACTACGCGACCTTGTCCATTTCCGCCGGTTTGCGCTCGTCAAACTTCCGGAGAAGTTCGCTGGCCTTTTCCTCGCTCAAACCTTTTTTCGCCACCGGGAAGATATCATTCTCTTCTTCTTCCATATGGTGTTCCAGCCGATGTTTCAGCGTCTTGAACCGCGTCAGCCAGCCGGTATCGTCGAAATCCTTGTCGGACAATTCTTCGAAATAATCGTCGATTTCCTTGTGCTCGGCAACCGAATGGCGGCCTTCATCCTGCATTTCCGGACGGCCCAGCATTTCGGCATATAGAGACTGCCCCTCCGCATTGGCATGCGCGGACACGTCTATGCGAAGTGTTTCGAATGCCTCTCGCCGTTCCTTGGCGTCGCCGCTCGTATCGGCAACACGCTCGAGCATCTCGCGATGCTTGTCATGGTCTTCTTTCAGACGAATAAAAATATCAGTCATTTAGTTTTCCTTTTGTTGGGGGTTTGGGGTGCGCTAGCTTCGTCACGCCGCGCGGAGGGATTTCTCAATCTGATCGATCGGCGAGTTGGTCAGGGTTTTGTCGAGTTCAAGAATGATCTTGTCTTTCACTTCCTGATGTAAAACCGGACGTACTTCGCCGAGCGTATCGGGGTCTGCGACGAAAACAAGATGATCATAATCTCCGTCATGCGCGCGATTGTAAAGATGGTGCGCCAACTGCTTCGAGAAGGTCGCTTCATCAGTCTCCTGCTGAGAGGATTCCGGAACATAGGAACCAGAGGGTCCCTCTAACGCCAAATCCTTCGGCTCCAGTTCACCCTCTGATTTGAGACTTACATCGCCGGTCTTGTCGGTGTTCCGGAACATCTTCGCGCCCGCGCCGGTGGCGACCACCACGAGGCTGTCTTTCGGAAATCTGGTATTTCCCATTGGTAGTTCCTTTCATTGATAGCTTGTGCATCAACGAATGGGGATGGAAAAGGTTCCAGGAAAACGGCGTCAGGGCGCAATATTCGCGAACATTATGACCAGCAGACTCAAGTTAGGGGGTTTGCTCTTGCCAGCGCCAGATCACGGACAAATTTTTCATATTCGATTTTCCGTCCCGCCGCGTCCGGAATACGGAGCAAATAGGAGGGATGGACGGTGATCAGCAATCTCTGATTGTCCTCCAGATCGAAAAACTGCCCGCGATATCGCGACAGCGTGATCTTTTTCCCGATCAAGCAATGTGCCGCCGTGCTGCCCAGAACCGGTTCTCGACCCGCAATTTGCGTGCGACCTCGACCAGTTGCTCCATCGTGTGGTCCGGACTGCGGATAATCCCCGACGACAGGAAAAGCCCCTCGATATAATTTCGCTTGTAAAAATCCAGCGTGAGATCGACAATCTCCTGCACGGTGAACGCCGCGCGGCGGACATTGCTCGACGTCCGGTTGATGCAATAGAGGCAATCGAACATGCAGTAATTGGTCATCAGGATTTTGAGCAGCGAGATACAGCGACCATCCGGCGCATAGCTGTGGCAGATGCCCATGCCTGTCGTCGATCCGATACCGCCGGATTTCAGACTATTGCGCTTCACCGACCCGCTGGAAGCACAGGAAGCATCATATTTTGCGGCGTCCGCGAGGATCGCCAGCTTTTCGGCGCGATTCATTTTGGGCATCCGCTAGCATTATCACATGTTCATGATATGTTCCAACAAAACGTCATGCGGTGGCAACTATTCCGCCTGTCGTCGGTTGTTGCGGGAGATCGGGGAGAAAAAGCCAAATGTTTTCAGATGACACAACAATCAACCTGATCCTCAAGATCGCAATCCTTGGACCGGTCGCGCTGGTCTGGGTAGTGATCAACGTGCGTGTTGTCGGATTGCGCTCATTCTCCAAAATGACCGCCTTCGATTTTGTAACGACGGTGGCAATCGGATCACTGCTGGCGACCGCGATGACGGCTAGTTCCTGGCCGGGCTATTTGCAGGCAGTGGGCGGAATCAGTGCCTTGCTGCTTGCCCAATTTGTCATCAGCAAATTTCGCAGGGCATCGGATAGCGCCAAAGACGCTATATCCAATGATCCCGTTTGGCTGTTCAGGGAGGGGGAATTTCTGGAAGACAACATGGACTGTGCAAGGATTACCAGAGACGATCTTTTCGGGAAAATGCGCGAGGCAAACGCGCTCAAGATTTCCGATGTTCACGGTATCATCCTCGAACCCACTGGTGATATTTCGGTGCTCCATGGCGGGGAACCGGATAATGAAATTCTGCCGGGCAGGGATTGACCCGTCGGTTTCGGTGCAGTGGTAAATTGCATCCCTAGACTATTTTGGAACCATGCCGGACGTCGCTTGTTGGTGATTGCAGAGGGGCAATTTGTTGTCTCTTCATCTAGGAATGAAGGAATACAAAATGAGTAAACTAACCATTTTCACCGCGACGGCAGCAGCTCTGGCTTTGACCGCATGTGCGCAAGAAGACACAAGCGGCGCAGAAACAGCAACGGAAGTAGAAGCGCAGGAAGCTGAAGTAGCAGCCGATGAGGCGGAAGCCGCCGCGGATGCAGCTCCGACCGAAGCTGGCGAAGAAGCCATGGAAGAAAAAGCCGAAGCGCTGGAAGACAAGGCCGATGTTCTTGAAGAGAAAGCCGACGAAGAAGAAGGCGTTCTCGCACAATAATTCAGAATTTCCCTTTTGGGGAACTAGAGGAGGGCCAATCGAGCAATTCGGTTGGCCCTTTTGCTATTTATTGGCACCGACAACCTTCCTTGATCGCGCTTTCAGGTCATTGATGTCCTTTTCGTGCGTGATCGAACTCTCGGCTCTCACCAGTGCATCGCGGCTGGTATCGTCTGCAGTGTCAGAAAATATTTCCGGCCACGAACTTTTAAGCGCGAGCAATACCAGCTGGATTCGCTGTTGCACCTCAATATTGCCGCGTCCGTCCCTTGCAATCTTCGTGAAAAAATCATCAAACAAGCTGGTGAGCTCGATTTCAGCACAATGCAGCCTGGAATAGCGAACATCAGGATCTGATAGTTCCGCGCGCGTTTCGGCGAAAGCCTCAAAACAGCGCAGGCCACTGTTGATGACGGCGATCGCAGTACCCGGATCATTCACTGCGGGTGACAGCGCGCGGGATGCGATTTCGGAAAGCACAACCAGACCAAATCTGGGGTCCTGTTCAAAACTCCGGTCGCGTTCGATCAGGATTGTGTCCCGGAATGGCTGTGGATCAATCTCGAGCGGTTCGCCCCCTTCCAGATAGAGCAGCTCCCGGGCGGGATAAATCAGTTGGCCGGGATACACTGCCAGATGAACCGTCACGTCATGCTTGTCTGCTGCTTCCTGCAACGCGGCCATATCAATTGTGGTCACCAGCCCGCTTGCCGTCTCGCAGCTCACAGCCACCGCATCTTCCGGTACAGCCACCGCTGGTTCCGCGCCCAGGTAAGGGTTTTCACCATGCCATTTCAGCGCTTTTGATGCCGCCTTTTCCACCCGTTCAATCAGGTCGCGCATTCGTCCAAAGGTCGACAGCTGCTGGATCCAGCTGATCAGCGTGCCCGTAATGATGATGATCACCGCAATAGTCGCGAAAAACAGCAGAACACGGCCTTTGTCACCATAGAAATTCGCAGACAATCCGATGATGCCCACGATACTGAACAGAAAGGTTCCCAGAAAAGTCGACAGAGCATTCTGTGATCGGTCGTCGGCCAGCATCAGCGTAATGGTCCGCGGCGTGGCCGTATTGGTTGCGGAGCTATAGGCGGCAATCATGATCGAAACGGAAAAGGCGATCACCGCCAGCATGCTCGACGCCAATATCGTCAGCAAATCACCGACCGATCCGCTCGCGAGCTCCAGATCATAATTATAGGGAATGAGCGGACCGATCCACCTGGCCGCGACCACCGCGACAATTGCGGCCAGGCAGAACAACAATGCCCGAAACCATATTCTTTCGGGCAGTCGAAAAATGAATTTTTTGAACGCCAGCATTGTACAGGACTTTCTGAGTTTGACCGCGGTTTCGGAGCGGGTTCATGAAACTAGATCGTAGATGATAGGGGTTAAACCAAGCTATTCAATGTTCGTTTCATCAAGAGGGTTTTTTCCTGGCACGAATTTTGCGAAATCCGCCTGCGCCGTTCCGACATAGAATCTCATTTCGATAGCGAATGTCGGACTTGGAGTGAAAAAGTTCCGATGTGCTTACAGAAAGACTTGATGCGAGACAGAAAGAACGTCTGGTTGTGCACCCGAAGTGGTCGACCAAACTGTCCGAAAACGGTCCACATTTTGCTGTTTGTCTTGATCACTTTAGGTTTACGCTTAGCCAATTCGTTCCTACTCTCGGCATTGATTTCAGAACTCCAAATGGCCATCCAAAAACCACAATTGCAAGGTGTTTCAGGAACCCAATCGATAGCTGGTGACCGTCCAAAGCCACACCCCCTTTCATGACTAAAAAGCGCCCCTGTCAGGTTAGTGTCTGGACAGCAACCCGCGCATCTTCAGGGCCGTGTTGTCATCCTGCGGATGAGAGTCTTGGATTTTTTCGCATCGACTAGAAATGGAAAGTTGGCCATAGAACCGAAATCAAAAAGCTGTGGCGCACCCGACAGGATTCGAACCTGTGACCTTCGCCTTCGGAGGGCGACACTCTATCCAGCTGAGCTACGGGTGCATACTGCTTACGCAGTGCTTACGCGGAAATTTTGGCGGTGTGAAGACAATATGGCCAAAACCTGTAAGTTACGTAAAACAAACGAAAAAAATTCCTTTCTATTTTCAGCTCTCAGCTTGACACCTGCCTTCGGAGGGCAGCGCTCTATCCAGCTGAGCTACGGGTGCTGAGGCATATCTGCCAAGTAAAAGCGCTTAGCAGCGGGGATGCCGCTTTGCCAATCACTAATTTGGAAGATAGTGGGTCTATTTTACTTGCTGGTCTTTTCCAACTTGGTCTTTGTTATCTTTTGGAATTTCCCAAGACCGCATGCCGCGCGCGTATCAAGCCGACCTGCGGAGCTACTGAGCACATGTATAATATCAACACTGCAGAGTTGGTTGTTCGACGGGCTATAGGAAAATGCTTTTTCAAAGCCCAAGCCGCTGCACTTATTGGGCAATTCATTTCGGTATATGTCGCCATTATTCATTTCAAAATCAATTGTTTGGTCATCGATGACATTGGTCGAGCGAATCTGGGAGCGGTTGATACAGCTTTTAGCATCGCCAACTGTCTCGATAACATAATTATCGTCATTCGAGCGTTTTTCGCCTGCATAGGCGACGCCAGCTAAGGCGAGAATCGAGCCGATGAGGATCGGAGCGAATAGCTTCATACTGTCTCTCCCTAGACTAAATGGAAACCTAAACGCAAAAATACACCTGTCAGGATTTCTAGAAGCTGAACAACCAAGGCGGATATAAGTGATTCAGGGCGCATGCGTTTTCTTTTTGAACCGGCACAGGTCGGATACCGGACAGCGCCAGCATTCCGGCTTTCGTGCCTTGCAGATATAGCGGCCATGCAGGATTAACCAGTGATGGGCATGCACGCGAAAGGGGCCGGGTGTTTGTTTTTCCAGCTTTTTTTCAACTGCTAATACTGTTTTCCCTGGTGCGAGCCCGGTGCGGTTTCCAACCCGGAAAATATGCGTATCAACGGCAAAAGTTTCGGCCCCAAAAGCGCAATTCATGACGACATTGGCAGTTTTACGACCAACACCGGGGAGCTTGGTCAGTTCGTCACGGTCGGCGGGCACTTCCCCGCCAAAATCGGCGATCAGCATTTCGGATAAAGCGATAACATTTTTGGCTTTGGTATTGAACAGGCCAATTGTCTTGATGTGTTCTTTCAGGTCATCAATGCCTAGTTCAACCATTTGCTCCGGCGTTTTAACCCGTTCAAAAAGCGCCCGGGTGGCTTTGTTGACTCCGATATCGGTGGATTGCGCAGATAAAGCGACGGCCACGACAAGTTGATAGACATTGCCGTAGTTTAGTTCTGTTTCGGGTGAGGGATTATCCGCTGCGAGTCGTGAATAAAACTCAAAAATATCGTCTTTTTTCATATGTGAGCTATGATTTCAGACCGAGCATATCCGTCATGTCATAGCGCCCCGGTTTCTGCTGTGTCAGCCATAATGCCGCTTTCACGGCTCCCCGCGCGAAGATCATCCGGTTTTCGGCACGGTGTATAAGTTCGATTCGTTCTTCATCGGTCGCCAATATGACCTGATGGTCCCCTGCGACCGATCCGCCACGCAGTGATGCAAAGCCGATAGCGCCTTTGGCCCGTGCGCCTGTATGTCCGTCGCGGCCGCGCTCACTATGATCGTCCAGCTTGATCCCACGGCCTTTTGCGGCCGCCTCGCCGAGCAGCAGCGCTGTACCAGACGGCGCATCAACTTTGTGCCGGTGATGCATCTCGACAATTTCAATATCCCAGTCGTCGCCAAGCCGCGCAGCCGCTTCTTTGACAAGGGCGGCCAACATGGTCACGCCAAGCGATGTGTTGCCGGTCTGTAGAACCGGAATCGATTTTCCTGCGGCATCAATCGACAGGTGATGAGCTGGTTCCAGTCCAGTGGTTCCCACTACGATTGGCTTTCCGGCCTTGGCACAGAGGTCGAGTCGTTCGGCTAACCCTACCGGAGTGGAGAAATCGACGAGGACGTCGCAATTGCTAAGCAGGGCTGCAAAATCATCATCCTGATCTACACCGCCAGCGTGACTAAGTTCGTCCCGCTCACCAATCGCGTTGACGAGGGCGTGGCCCATCCGGCCTTTGCTGCCGATAATCCCGATAGATGTCATATTTCCATTTCCATAGGCTTGCATTATGTAGCTGAAGCTGCTGGCATAGCGTTATGCGCGAAATAAACAATATTGTCATACTGACCGGTGCGGGAATCAGTGCGGAAAGCGGTGTTGCAACCTTTCGCGGGCCGGATGGCCTGTGGAAAGGGCATCGGGTGGAAGATGTTGCTACGCCAGAGGCATTTCAGCGGCATCCGATTCTGGTTCAGAAATTTTATGACGAACGGCGCGCCAAGCTACAGGGTGTGCAGCCCAATCCCGCGCATCTAGCGCTGGCGCAGCTTGATGCTGCTTGGGGAGGAGATTTGCTGCTGGTCACGCAAAATGTGGATGATCTACATAACCGCGCCGGATCAAAACGACTACTGCACATGCATGGAGAATTGCTTAGCGGCCTGTGTCTTGCTTGCGGAGAACGTTCCCCGGTGGCCGGCAATTTGTCAGATGGACCTGTATGTCCTCATTGCCGCCAATCTGCTATGCGTCCCGATATCGTTTGGTTTGGTGAAATGCCCTATCAGATGGATCGGATAGAGTCGGCTTTATCGCAATGCGATCTGTTTGTGTCGATTGGCACATCGGGCGCAGTCTATCCCGCAGCGGGCTTTGTTCGGTCTGCCCGGCATTATGGGGCGCTAACGTTAGAGATGAATTTGGACCCGTCTGATGGCAGTCTATATTTTAATGAGAGCAGGATGGGAAAAGCAGGGGAGCTTGTCCCGGCCTGGGTCGATGATATTCTCTCATCAGGAACGCGATTTTGTGACGTAATGCTTAAGCGATAACGGAAAAAAGGCAAATCAGCCCTCGGTCAGCGACCCGCAGCTTTTGCATTCGGGATCTTTGGGTAAGTTGATGCCACGCATGGAGGGGCGAAGCCCATCGAATAATTGCAGCTTTCCCGCCGGATCATCGCCGAAGCCAGTGACAACCCGGATCGCTTCCATCGCTGCAAAGCTCCCCATCAGGCCAACCATCGCACCGAGAACACCGACTTCGGAGCAATTATCGCAATCATCAGGGTCCAGCGCGTCTCCGACGAAACAGCGATAGCAAGGTTTATCATTTTCCCATCCGCGGAATATACCAAGCTGCCCCTGAAATTGACCGATGGCGGCGGACACCAAGGGTATATGATGGGTTAGCGAATAGTCCGACACCAAAAGCCGGGTCTGATAATTGTCGGATCCGTCCAATATAACGTCAAACTGTTCAAAAAATGCTGCAGCATCATCTGTGAAATGCTGCGCAGTAAGTCTTTGATTAACTGTATTTATTGATACATCCGGGTTGATTTTCTGTGCCGCCTTTTTGGCGACCGCAACTTTAGGCTGTCCGACATCATCTGTGGTGAAGAGAACCTGTCGCTGCAGATTAGACAAAGATACGACATCATCATCGATGATCGTTAACGCGCCAATTCCGGCTGCGGCGAGATATTGGATCGCCGGACAACCAATGCCGCCCGCTCCGATGATTAATATATGGGCGTCGATAATCTTTTTCTGGCCGATACCGCCAATGTCTTTCAGGACGATATGACGGGCATATCTATCAAGCTGTTCATCGGTTAATTCGGTCATTTGTTACAAAACCTGCCGCTCTCCGATTTATACACCGGTAGAACCAAAGCCACCAGAACCGCGTGTCGTCTCATCCAAGTCAGCGACTTCAACCAGATTTCCGCGCTGCACTGGTGCCACCACGATCTGGGCGATCCGGTCGCCGCGTTCGACGATAAAATCTTCATCGCCAAGATTGACAAGTATCACTTTAATTTCGCCGCGATAATCACTGTCGATTGTTCCGGGAGAGTTGAGGACCGATATGCCTTTTTTGAGCGCCAGACCGGAACGAGGGCGCACTTGTACTTCATAGCCTTCTGGAATTGCAAAGGCGAAGCCAGTTCCGACCAAGCCGCGTTTACCCGTAGCGATAGTGGCTGCTTCTGCAGCGCGAATGTCCATACCGGCTGATCCGGCCGTTTCATAAGAAGGTAGCGGTAAGTCGTCGGCGGCATCCAGCCGCTTTACGGCTATTTCAATCGGTTCAAACATATAGTCCTCAAATCTCTTCGACAATTTTTGCAACCAGCCGCCGTGCGACTTCTGGTTTGGGAAGGCGTGCCCAGATTTCAGTGCCATCAGCGGTGACGATATGGACGCTATTTTCTGCGCCGCCCATGACATCTCCTGATACGTCATTAGCGATTATCCAATCACAGCCTTTTTTGGTGAGCTTGGCACGGGCGTGTTCGTCAATTTTTTGAGTTTCAGCCGCGAATCCGATCAGCAGGCCGGGCCGCTGGGAATGTTTGGCAAGGCCAGCCAATATATCAGGGTTTTCCGTGAGCTTGAGCGGTGCAGGCGCATCACCCTTTTGTTTCTTTATCTTTTGATCCGCACGCGTGTCTGCACGCCAGTCTGCTACAGCTGCGACCATAATCGCAACGTCCGCAGGCAAAGCATCATGCACAGCGGCTTCCATCTCCAGCGCCGTCTCCACATCGACGCGCATTACCCCGGTCGGTGTCGGTAAATGGACTGGTCCGGCGACTAGTGTGACTTGTGCACCAGCGTCCGCTGCTGCTGCGGCAATAGCAAATCCCTGACGTCCGGAGGATCGATTCGCGATATAGCGTACCGGATCAATCGGTTCGCGGGTCGGGCCCGCTGTTACGAGCACATGCTTGCCATGAAGCGGACGATGCTGGTCCGGCGCGAAGGCTGGCTGGCCTTCCAGTGGGTTAGGCCCAACTATATTTTCGCCGATAACGTGATTCATTATTTCTGCTAAAACCGCAGGTGGTTCGGGCAGACGGCCGGGGCCAAATTCACCGCAGGCCATGTCGCCTTCATCTGGTTGCATGACGATAATGCCATCACGGCGCAACTGCTCGATATTGCGCTGGGTTGCCGGATGGTTCCACATCCTTAAATTCATAGCTGGAACGGCGAGGACCTGTGTATCGGTGGCGAGCAATAATGTCGTCGCCAGATCGTCAGCAATCCCGCCCGCCATTTTTGCGAGCAGATTGGCGGTTGCCGGACAGACCACTACTAAATCGGCTTCACGGGACAATTGTATATGCCCCATCTCGGTTTCGTCTTTCAGCGACCAAAGTGTGGTGTGGACCTCATTCTCGGACAATGCCGCCAGAGTCATCGGAGTTACAAATTGCGCTCCTGATTCGGTGAGTACGCAGCGCACTGTCATTCCGGACTTCTTGATCAGACGGATGAGTTCAGAGGATTTATAAGCGGCTATTCCACCACCGATGATCAGCAGGATATGTTTCGGACTGTTCATATCAGTTTACTATCATCCAAACGGCCCCAGCACTAGCTGCCCCGGCAATCAGAGCCGTCAGCGCATAGCGTAAAAATCCGCCACCCTGTCCAGTTTTTCGTTTCTCCCACAGCAATTCAATATCAGCCACTGGCGGTTGGGGCGGTGCGCCGCCCTGACGGGGTAATTGTGCGTCCAGTCGGCGAACAATATCGGGCAACATTAATAGCGTATCCATGTCCGAATTAATCCGGTCGGCAATGGCGGCTTCTGGCCCCAGTTCCCCACGGATCCAGTTTTTCACATAGGGTCCGCTTGCATCCCACATGTTAATTTCCGGATTGAGATCGGTTGCAATCCCCTCAACCATCACCATTGTTTTTTGAAGCAACAAAAGATGCGGTTGGGTTTCCATGTCAAAATCGCGGGTAATCGCAAATAGTCCGTCGAGCATATCGCCCACAGAAAGTTCGCTCACTGGCTTGCCGCGCATTGGCTCACCGACAGCGCGCAAGGCTGTAGCAAATTCTTCCATGATATGGTGATCGGGCACATATTGGGCCTCGAAATGGATTTCCGCGACCCGTTTATAATTGCCGGTGGTCAGGCCGTATAATATTTCTGCCAGCCAGAAACGTGCTTTTTTATTGATTCGGCCCATGATGCCAAAGTCGATCGCGACGATGGTTCCATCTGCTTTTACGAATAAATTGCCCTGATGCATGTCAGCATGGAAATAGCCGGCTTCTATCGCCTGTTTGAGGAAGGTGTGCACCAACCGGTTCGCGATATCGCTGAGATCATGGCCTGCAGCTATTAGTTCATCACGTCGCGATATTTTAATCCCGTCGACCCAATCCAGCGTCAGGACGCGGCCGGATGTCCGATCCCAATCTATTGCTGGAATTTCAAACTGCTCGACATTTTCCATATGCTCCGCTAGCTCAGAGGCTGATGCAGCTTCACGGCGCAGGTCAAGCTCGCGCATGGTCCAGCGCCGAAAATTGGCGACAACCAATTGTGGCCGCAGCCGTTTGGCTTCGCCGCCCATCGCTTCGAGATGCGCTGCTGCCCACTCATAGGTTTCTATGTCAGCGGTGAATTTCTTGATGATGCCGGGGCGCAGCACTTTGACAGCGACATCCTTGCCCTCAAGTGTGGTAGCACGGTGGACCTGCGCGATGGAGGCTGCCCCAACCGGCTCGGGATCAATATGGCTGTAGAGAGCGCTTATCGGCTTACCGAGGCTCGCTTCAATCTCGTCCGTGATTTTTTCAAAGGCCACCGGCGGCAGGTTGTCCTGCAATTGTAGCAGGTCGCGCGCTGCTTCTGTACCGATGATATCCGGCCGTGTCGCTAATGTCTGGCCAAGTTTAATGGCTGCGGGACCAATGGCTTGTAGCGCTGCCGAGTAATTGGGCGTTTTGGGCTGGATCGTACCCAGCCGCGCAATGCGGAACAGCCGCCGGACTTGCGGCGGCGTGGTTTTATGCTTCTCTATGTCCCGCAACGCGCCATGTTTGGCAAGAGTACGGCCCCATTTGAGCAGGCGTAAGATATGGGTTATGGATGATGTCATGTCAGTTGGATGCTCAGGCCTTCCAGCCGCTATGGATAGCGACCAAGCCGCCCATCATGGGTTCGACCTTTGTCTGGGAAAATCCAGCATCCTCTATCATGCCGCGAAATTTCTCCATATGCGGAAACCGGTCAATGGATTCTGCAAGATAGCGATAGCTGTCTTCATCACCCGCAACAGCTTTGCCAATTTTGGGCATAATCCGGTGTGAATAAAAATCATAAACCTTGTCAAATCCGGGCCACAAGGTCTTTGAAAATTCCATGCAGTAAAACCGCCCGCCAAATCGCAAAACGCGATAGGCCTCTTCCAGTGCTTTTTCGATATGGGTGACATTGCGAATGCCAAATACGATTGTATAGGCATCGAAATGGGCATCCGGAAAGCTAAGCTCTTCAGCATTTTGCTCGCTCCAGACCAGCCGACCTTCGCCTTTTTTGATCGCACGGTCCAGCCCTTCGGACAGCATATCGGCATTGATGTCTGCAACTGTTATATCTGCACCGCTATCAACCATCCGAAAAGCAATGTCTCCGGTGCCGCCCGCCATATCGAGTATATCTTCGCCTTCGCGCGGTTTGACCCGGCGTACGAAACGGTCCTTCCACAGCCGGTGGGTGCCCGCGCTCATAGCATCGTTCATCACATCATATTTGCTAGCGACGCTGGAGAAGACTTTGCCAACCCGGCCTACTTTTTCATCCTCGGCCACTTCTTCGTGGCCAAAAGAGACTGTCTTTGTATCAATCATATATTGGTTGCTCAGCCTTTGGAATTGGCCCCATAGAATCTGATGTGGAGCGGTTTTCAATGACAAGCATTAGACGAGCCTTGGCAGCACTGCAATCACCCTGTAGCTGCTGGAAAAAGCGAAATTGTGATTATCTGAGGGGCTTAAATGCCGGAACTACCAGAAGTTGAGACAACGGTGGCGGGTTTACGCCCGGTGCTGGAAGGTAAGAGGCTAACGCTCGTCGAGCCGCGCCGCGCCGATTTGCGGCGACCGATTCCCGTCGATTTGCGTCAACGTATGACGGGCGCGCGGGTCGTGCAATTGTCCCGACGGGCAAAATATGGACTGATCGAGACAGATCGCGGGGATGTCATGATCTTTCATCTAGGCATGTCGGGGCGCTGGCGAATTGATCCGGCAGAGCTGGAAAAGCATGACCATTTGGTGCTCGAGACTGAAGAGAATCGGCGGCTTGTGCTTAACGATCCTCGCCGTTTTGGGTCGCTCGATCTGGTTCGTGTGGAAGAGCTGGATGAATTTGGGCCGTTTGCGGTGATGGGCCCTGAACCCTTGGGTGAGGAATTTAACGGGACCTATCTGAAAGCGGTAACAAAGGACCGCAAGGCACCCATTAAACAATTGTTGCTCGACCAGCGAAATGTTGCGGGGCTCGGTAATATCTATGTTTGCGAGGCTTTGCATATGGCAGGTATAGCGCCAAGCCGTATGGGCGGCGGTATATCAAGGTCGCGCTATGATAAGCTCGTTACGGCGATTAAAGCGGTGCTGGAATCGGCCATAGCTGCCGGAGGATCGTCCCTGAAGGATTTTGTGCAGCCGGACGGTGAACTGGGCTATTTCTCTAAGCAATGGCTGGTCTATGGCCGGGAAGGCGAGCTTTGCCATTGTGGTGCACCGGTCCTGCGCAAAGTGGATAGTGGCCGATCAACCTTTTACTGCGGAAAATGTCAGAACTAGAATTAGGATCGGGCTTGTTTGACTAAGCTATTGACGGGAATCACATGGGAAGCTAATGACCGCCGACTTGAGCCAAGGTTACTTTAGTGATTTGAGGCTATCCAGCATTTCAGTTTTGAGGAAATTTCATGGCTAATACGCCGCAAGCAAAGAAACGTATCCGTCGCAACGAACGCCGCACGGTCATTAACAAGAACCGCGTGAGCCAGATTCGTACGAAGATTAAGTCCGTTGAAGCGGCCGTTGTCGCAGGCGATAAAACGGCTGCAACCACTGCTCTTGCAGCAGTTCAGCCAGAATTGGCACGTGGCGTTGCTCGCGGTGTGTTCCACAAAAATACCGCTTCGCGCAAATTCAGCCGCCTGACAAAACGGGTTGCTGCCCTAGCATAAATATTACGGAGTGATGCTTCCGGTGGAAATCGGACTTGCATTATTTTAACAGAGCCATATCGGTTCTCTGGTAATTATAAAGAATCACCCGCTCGGTTTTCGGCGGGTTTTCTTTGGTCCGAATCAGATCAACATTAATCCACTGCGGCGAATCATCGCAAAAAACCCGACCATAGCGGAGGCCGTGTCATCGCTTAGTTCGATAAATATTCGCCGACCATCTTTTGCATCCGCCTTGCGCAGGAATATCTGTTCTTCGGTCATGGTTTTGATCCAGCGTAGCGCAGTTGTTGGGGGCACACTGGCTGCGATACATAGACTCGACACGGCAACCTTCTTACCTTCCAGGCGGGCCGCCATTAGATCGAGCAACATATCCCAAGCAGGATCAGAAAAAAGTTCAGCATCAAAATATTGATCACGCATCCGCCGGGCCTTGATCAGTCCGCGAACCTCGTCGGCGGATATCGGCCTAGAAAGGCTAATGCTTTGCTGATCGGAGGCGGTATCCCCTGATATTGCAGCGTGGACCGGGGGGTGTTGATGCTTGAAATTGATCGAGGGATTGGCAAGTTTTATTTCCCCGGTTGTTTCGCGAAACGGGTTATTGATTAGGGATCTGTCGCCGCCCGATCGTTCTGTCCCAGATAATTTTACCAGCGCTCTTGCTATGCGTTCCACATCGGCAGAGATTTTTTTGAGATCTACCAGATCAATTTCATCTCGGTCCGCAAACAAACTGCTAATCGATTGTTTGGTCCGATATTCTAGGGAAACAAATAGCTCTGCGACGCTGTCGCTTAACAGATGCTCGACATGGGGGTAATTGACGGCCCCTAATGTAAAATCGAGCAGGTCCAAATTCGTGCGGATGAGTAAGGGAAGGTGAAAAGCCTCACAATGATGTTCGATCTTTGCGAGAGCGTCCTCTTGGGCGCTATTCCAATCGGTAATTTGGATCACGATTGCCGCGACATTTGGTCGCCCGGCAAGATCGTCAGCGGTGAAAGCGATGGGTAAGGATGCACTTCGTCCGCCAAGCAGGTCTATGGCGTGCGTATATAGAGCGCTTAGTTGAGGATCATCAGTAACCAATAATATCGGCCCTCCCCAAATATCATCGATTGCCATATCGTCCATTCTGGTAAAACACTCTTCTATACTATCCGAAAAATATATATTTCGCGCTTCTCTTAACACTCTACTTGTTCTCTTCCAAATGATATCGATTGATCTTTATCATCGCTAAAAACGCGCAATGGCCACGCTAGATTGGGGATGGGAAGGAAGTCGAACCGCTCATGGTCTTATTTGGATATGGCAGAGCTTGGATGATGCTATTTCAAGAGGTAATTTGCGCCATAGGTCATTGTTTTGCCCCTTTGTTTCTTGAGATATTTTATCGCGACATAAATTGATTGGGGCATCGATAGTTCGATATCCAAAACGGAGATAATATCGGTGAACTGTATTATAATGTCGTTCAATGGTGGTTCAGTATGATATTGCTACTATATCGGTCAGATGGCGGATAATTTGAAGGAATGATGATGACGGGGTCCAAAGATAAAAGTTCGAAACGCTTCAAACTGACAATATTCACGCCGCTGGCCTTTTTGGCGCTCGGGGCTTGCGCGTCTCCCTTTCGGGCAGACGTGCAACGTTTTGAAGCCCTACCTCCGGCACAGGGGCAAAGCTTTGCGGTTGTCGCAGCCGACCCAGAGCTTGCTGGCGGATTGGAATTCGCCCAATATGCCGCTCTTGTTGAGCAGCGCTTGGCTGATCTGGGCTATCAGCGCAGCGAAGATCCTGCCGCGGCACAGTTGATTGTTAGCATGGACTATGATGTCGACAAAGGCCGCGAAAAAGTGGTGGCCGATTATGATCCATTTTATTCCCCAGGCTTTTATGGGTCGCGTAGCTTTTATGGACGTCACCACTATCGCTATGGTTTCTACGACCCGTTCCTGTTCGGCGGCGCTGGCTTCTCGGGCTATGGCGGCGTGCGCAGCTTCACGGTGTTTACCACCGAGCTGGATTTGAAAATCGACCGGAAAGTTGATGGTGAACGCCTTTTTGAAGGCAAGGCAGAAGCCCAGTCGCGATCAAAAAACCTGACCTATCTCGTTCCCAACCTTGTGGAAGCGATGTTTACCGATTTTCCCGGAAATAGTGGTGAGAGCGTTCGCATCTCGGTTGCTCCTGAAAAGAAATAACCGACAGCACTACACAGTTTATCTGATCTGGTTATCCAGTCTACTCAGTCAGCTTTCGAGCTGACGGAGTAGCATACGGACATCATTGTCCATTTCTGTGTCTTCACCGCGCAATTGTTCTACTAGCTTCACTGCGTGAATCACCGTGCTGTGGTCCCGACCGCCAAATTTGCGGCCAATTTCGGGATAGCTACGCGGCGTCATCACCTTGGCAAGATACATAGCTACCTGACGGGGCCGAGCGACGGCTCGGGCCCGTCGTTTGGACGACATCTCATTGCGGTCCAGTCGGTAATATTCGCATACCGTGCGTTGAATCTCGTCAATCGTGATTCTGCGGCGGCATGCGCTCAATATGTCGGACAGTTGTTCTTCGGCCAGTTCTTTGCTGATCGGACGACCGGTCAATTGGGCATATGCCAGCAGTTTGTTCAGACCACCTTCCAGTTCGCGCAGATTGCGGCTGATCGTGCGCGCAAGAAATTCGACGACATCGGCAGGCACATCTTGATGAGGCATAGTTGAGATTCTGTGCTGTAATATATCGCGGCGCAGTTCCAAGCCGGCCGATTGTATATCGGCAACCAAACCCATGGAAAGCCGCGACAAGAGTCGTTGATCGACTCCATCCAATGCTTGTGGTGGCCGGTCTGCGGCGACAACAACACGCTTGCCTCTGGTGATTAGAGAATCAACAGTATGAAGAAATTCTTCTTGCGTCGAATTTTTGCCGACGATGAATTGGATATCATCGACCATCAGTAAATCAGCTTCGCGTAGCGCGGCCTTGAATTCCATCGCTTCATTACGACGCATGGCCGAGACAAATTCAATCATGAAACGTTCCGCGGACATATAGATGATCCGCGCATTTGGAAATTCGGCGCGATAGGCATGGCCAATGGCATGCATTAAATGGGTTTTGCCCTGGCCGGTGGAGGATTGCAGATAAAGCGGACTGAATAGCGGCTTTTCCGGCGATGCCATGCGTTGTGACGCATTTAGGGCAAGAACATTACTGTTCCCGGCAATAAATTCGTCAAAGGTCATGCGCGGGTCCAGATCGAGCTGGAATTTATCAGACGAAGCGTTCGCGCTTTCTTGGCCTATGGCCGCACTGCTCTTTTTTACCTCTGCGATTCGGGCGGTGCCGGCCTTCGCCGAAAAGGCGATTGCCTTCACGTCCACGGAATGAATTTTCCAAGCCATTAGCAGTCGATCGAGATAGCGTTCGCGAACCCAATTGGCCGCAAATTCGGATGGCAGGATAAGCTGTAATTCACCGCTTACCGAGTCGAATCGGGCAAGTTTAATGGGTTTGATCCATTGCCCAAAAATTTGGGCGCCTAGGTCGCGGCGCAATCCAGAGCAGATCGTTTGCCAAGCATCGGCCAGTTGCAATACAACATCATCTTCTGCTTTTAAATTTTGTTTTTCCACGCTGGGGTTCTCTATTTTTATTGCCGTCGCCATTATGGCCGGATTAGTGCCCGCATTTTTTGAATTTTGTACCACAAACATCCCCCCGAATCATCTTTACTCGCGCCAAAGCGCGCCCGCCGATCGACTAATTATTACACTCACTTGTTGCAGGTCCCCAGCCAAAGAAACCGCAATGCATAGCCAAGCCAATTGTCGAAAACGTATTTTCAACTGTGCTTTTTTAAATGTCATAGAGGCCAGAACTATCCCGTTCGTGGCCACCAGCCGATGTCTCTTAGTAAGCGCGTCCGAACGAGTCGAGCAAGGGCGACAGTGTAAAAAAAATGAAATAATTAGATTGACACCGGTCCCTATGGGAAAAGCCGAATAATACCATTATCCTATTGTTATATAACGATTTTATTCTGTGGATAATCCGGCATAAGCTGCGAATCGCGGGGAGTCCGTAGATTTTGCAATATGTTACAGAAGCGGGGTGAAAAGGCGGTCCGAATTCCTCTGTGGATTGATATTTTACCAAAGCCTGCGGAAAGTTGCTTGCCAAAGGCCCTGTGATTTGGCAATGGCCGCGAACGCTTCATGGGACAGACCCATGTAGGGGCGATTAGCTCAGTTGGTAGAGCGCTTCGTTTACACCGAAGATGTCGGCGGTTCGAGCCCGTCATCGCCCACCATTTTCCGCAAATAGAAATTGTCTAAAGGATGTTTCTGCGGAAAATCCCGCAGTGTCGGCGAGCGTGATCTTATTCCACAGTAAATAATGGATACTATTCTGTCGTCACAGCATTTTGTTCGTTACCGTTCTGCTAGGGTTTCTTCCATTAGCATCGCCGCGCGTGCGCCGTCCCAATCCATGGCGCCAATGACCCGCCATACTTCTTTGCCGCTGGCATCATAAAGCACTGTTGTGGGCATTAGGCCCGACCCGAATCCAAAGCTCAGGCCGTTTTCCTGATCTGTATAGGCTTCCAGTTCGTTGAAATTCGCTTTGGCAAAAAACGGATCTACTTGTTCGGCGCCGCCAATGTCTTGTGAAACGACTAGAACTTTCAGTCGCTCTTTCTCCCGGCCGGCCAATTGATCCAGCATCGGCATTTCTACTACACAGGGCGCACACCATGTCGCCCATATGTTCACCAATACTGGCTTTCCTATAAAGTCTGACAGCCGAACGGTCTTGCCATCGGGGTCTTTAAAAGGTGTATCGATCATTGCGCTGCCGCGTTGGGAGATATCAAGGCGGCCGACCAGACCGCTATCGCTTTCGATCGTCTCTCCTTCCGGTGCGTCATCAATCGCTTGCTCCGCTTCGTCAGATTGCTTATCGCCATTTGGCTTGTCACAGGCGACAAGCATCATCGGCAAACAAAGAAACAGGGATATTCGCATCAAAAATCGCACATCAGATTCCAACAGCATGTGGGGCGGCAGGTTTGCCGATGGCCCTTCATCAATCATGCGCGAGATAAACGCGTCTATCCCGTTCGACAAGAAATTATGGCGGCAGGACATCCGCGCGTCGCTGGCCCATGTCGCGATGCTGGCCAAACAGGGCATCGTAGAGGCGGCAGACGCGACCCAGATTATTGAAGGTCTCAATCAGATCGTCCAGGAATATGAATCCGATGGCGTACCTGAAGATCTTGATCTTGAAGATATTCACATGACGATTGAAGCGCGGCTGACAGAGATTATCGGGCCGGTAGCGGGGCGCTTGCACACAGCGCGATCGCGCAATGATCAGGTAGCTACATCCTTTCGCTTGTGGGTGCGCGATGCGATGGGTGATGTCTCCAGCGGTCTCGCGAGCTTGCAGAATGCTTTGATCGTCCGCGCCAAGGAGCAGGCCGATACGATCATGCCCGGCTTCACCCATTTGCAGGTCGCTCAACCCATTACGATGGGCCACCATCTGCTCGCTTATTATGAAATGTTCGCGCGCGATAGCGACCGTTTTTTGGCTGCTGGACAGCGGTTGGACCAATGCCCACTGGGCGCTGCCGCTCTCGCCGGTACCGGCTTTCCCAATGATCGCCAGATGACGGCAGAGATTTTGGGATTTGGCGCAGCGACGGCCAATTCCATGGACAGTGTGTCGGACCGTGATTTCGCGCTCGATTATCTGATGGCTGCATCGCAAACGGCGCTCCATCTGTCCCGGCTGGCTGAAGAAATTATCATTTGGGCGTCGCAGCCATTTGGCTTTGTGAAGCTGTCCGACCAATGGTCTACGGGTAGCTCGATCATGCCGCAAAAACGGAACCCGGATGCTGCAGAACTGATTCGCGGTCACACGGGCCGGATTGTTGGATGTTTGAATGCCTTGATGATGACGATGAAAGGCCTGCCGCTCGCTTATTCAAAGGATATGCAGGACGACAAACCTCCCGTGTTTGAAGCGCATGACTTATTGGGTCTGTCGCTTGCTGCGATGACTGGCATTATCGAAAGTGTGACCTTCGTTCCTGCACGGATGCGCGCGGCGGCTGATAGTGGTTTTTCTACAGCAACCGATTTAGCTGACTGGCTGGTGCGGGATGTCAATATCCCGTTCCGTGAAGCCCATCATATTACCGGCGCTGCAGTTAAGCTGTGCGAAGAACGGGGATGCGGTCTTTCGGATCTCAGTGCCGCAGACCTGACCGCGATTGATGCAAGGGTTGCGGGCTATGATATGCCAGATTTGAGCGTGGAAGGCTCTGTTGCGAGCCGGACCAGCTATGGCGGAACTGCACCGGAACAGGTAAGACATCAAATCACGAAGCTGGAACAGACGGATCGCCCATGAAAATATATTGGAAAATTTCAGCTATGGCTGCGTTTGCCATTCTATCGGCTTGCGGTAATCGTGGGACGCTGGAACCGCCAAAAGGGCAGTCGCTTCCGTCTCCTGTTTATGGAGAGTCTCAAAGGCCAACCAGTGAAGAATTGATCACGCCCTCCACTCAGGCGCAGCCGGAGCGCAGTGATGAACTACTTCGCCGTTCGGAGAAACGGCAGGATGATAAATTCGATCTGCCGCCAACCGGTTGAGACAGAAATTCCTTTATACCCTAATTCCGAAAGCCTAGTTTGATGGACCACTTTCAACTAAAAGATGGCGTGCTGCATGCCGAAAATGTCGCTCTTCCTGTTATTGCCGAGCAGGTGGGGACACCCGTCTATGTCTATTCCCGTGCAACGTTAGAGCGTCATGCTCGTGTGTTTCGGGAGGGATTGAAAGATGCAGGGAAGATCCATCTTGCTTTTGCGGTGAAAGCTAATCCTAATCTTGCGGTGCTGAAAATTCTCGCTAATCAGGGTTATGGCGCGGATGTTGTTTCCGGCGGTGAACTGGAACGCGCTTTGGCAGCTGGCATGAAGGCGGAGGATATCGTCTTTTCCGGCGTGGGCAAAAGCCGTGCGGAGCTTACGCTGGGTCTCGAAAAATCGATTGGCCAGTTTAACCTAGAGTCCGAAGAAGAGGGCCAGATGTTAGCGGAGATCGCGGCGGCGAGAGGTGAAAAAGCTTCTGCCACTTTGCGGGTCAATCCTGACGTCGATGCCGGAACCCATGCGAAAATTTCTACCGGTAAGGCCGAGAATAAATTCGGGGTCGCGATTGATGTCGCGCCGGATATATTTGCGCGCCTGTCCAAACTGGAAGGTTTGAATTTGCGGGGGGTCGCGGTTCATATCGGCAGCCAGTTGCAAAATCTTGATCCGCTGGAAAAATGCTATTCGCGCATGGGACAGCTGGTGACCAAATTACGCGAATCGGGGCATGAGATTACCCATGTCGATCTTGGCGGCGGTTTAGGCGTCCCTTATCGGCCAGAAGATAATCCGCCAAGCCCTGCCGAATATGGTGCGATGGTTGCGCGCGTTACAAAAGACTGGGACGTTACTTTGATGTTTGAACCGGGCCGTGTGATTGCCGGAAATAGTGGTGTAATGATGACGCAGGTCATTCGGATCAAGCCCGGCATGAACAGCGATTTTGTCATTATCGATGCGGCGATGAACGACCTGATGCGCCCCGCCATTTATGATGCCTGGCATCATTTTGAAGCGGTCCGTCCCACTGGCGAAATGATGACCGCATCTATCGTGGGACCGATTTGCGAAAGCAGCGATATTTTCACCAAGGAGCGTGAAGTGGATCGTGTACAGACCGATGATCTTGGTATTTTCCGGACTGCTGGTGCTTATGGTGCAACCATGGCCAATACTTATAATAGCCGCCCGTTGGTGCCTGAGGTGCTGGTAGATGGCGACAAATATGCCGTTGTGGCAGAACGGATTGAACCTGCGACGATCATGGCCGCCGAACATGTTCCGGACTGGTTGAAATAATAAGCGATGAACCAGCTACCTATCTTTGTGAATTTGCGCGGGCGCAAGGTCATATTGATTGGAAGCGGCGATATGGCTGACGCGAAAAGGCGGCTCTATGAGCGCGCAGGGGCGTATATAACCGATGATGAGGCCGCTGCGGACGTGGCGCTGGCGGTTATCGCTCTGGACGACGATGCAGAGGCTGAGGCAGCGGCAGAACGGCTCAAGGCCCGTGGGCTGCTCGTCAATGTCGTCGATCGGCCGATGCTATGTGATTATACTACACCAGCCATTGTAGACCGCGATCCCGTTTTGATTGCTATTGGAACGGGCGGGACATCCGCCGGGCTCGCCAAAGCGCTTCGGCAGCGGCTGGAGCATTTGTTACCAGGCAGCCTCGGGTCTCTCGCAGACAGTCTTTTGTCAGCGCGTGACAGGATTAAACAGCGATGGTCTGGCAGCGCGGACCGCCGCCGCGCGATAGATGCTGCGCTTGATCCTGGCGGCGCGCTTGACCCGTTTGCGGACAAACTTGCCGATGCCGTAGATACTTGGTTGGAGGGGGCAGGGCGCACGCTAGTGGACCAAGTGATGGATATCGATCTGGTGAGCGCCGATCCCGATGATCTGACCATCCGGCAGGCTCGTCTACTCGGACAGGCTGATACAATTTATGCTGAAGCGGGTGTACCGAAGGTGATTTTGAACCGCGCGCGAGCTGATGCGCAGCATTTTGAATTGGCTGACCATCGTCCGGACAAAGTGCAAGGACTCACTCTTTTGATCAGGATGAAATCATGACACCAGCTCTGACCGATATTGCCACAGTGTTGCAAACAGCAATGGCCCCCGCGTTTCTATTGGTTGGTCTTGGCGCCATGCTGAATCTTTTTGCGGGTCGCTTGGCGCGGATCATTGATCGTTCTCGTGTTTTACAAGACCGGTTTGCCGATACCGAGGGGCGGGAACATGAGTTAATCGTTACCGAACTTTTGGATTTGCAACTCAGGATGAAGACCGTGAACAGCGCCATATATCTTAGCGTTATGGGCGCGATTGTAGTTTGTATTCTCATCGGACTATTATTTGCGATGGGTTTCAGCGGTAACGCGCTGCTTGCCGAAGTAGTTGCTGGAGCCTTTATCGTTGCCGTTATTTTGCTGTCGCTCGCGCTGATACAGTTTTTGCGGGAAGTGCGAATTGGTATCCGTGTTTTCATCATTCGCGAAGAATTTTTGCAGCAGACCGAAGAAGATATAAAGCGCTAAGTCGTTGCTGTACCGATGGGTAAAATCTTTCGTAGTCGTTGCGCAGACATGAAAAGAGGCTGTCGGACATATAGACCGACAGCCTCTGAACATGGGTCAGCGGTAGGAAGTGCCGCTGCCGGGAAACCTGATCATTAGATCAAATATGTTCCCCGAACGGATTTTCCCGACCCCTGTGCTGAACCATGAGACATCGGACCACCTCCTTTCGCTTGTTGATAAGATACGAACTCTTGCATTGAATATCTCCGCTTGTTCGACGATTTGAATGTGAATCATTCTGCTTTCGCGAACAAGACTTGAAATAATTTAATTTGCTGTCAGAATCGTTCGTTCCGCCCAGCTATGGCCCATCTCGGACGTGATACGGATATTCAATACAAAAGAACTAGCCCCGACAGTCCTCTACGACGCGGGTAAATTCTGGCCAGATCGGTATGGCAAGAGGCAATAGCCCCGTTGTTTCGACAGCAAACCTGCCGCGGCTAGATGCTATGCGGTCCATCATATAATCCGTTACAGGCAGTGAAATAGCTACATAATCGCTTTGTCCGCCGCTATTTTGCGCAGGATAGGATTGTAAGCCAGAGCTTGCTCTCAACGTCATTTGTGCACCGGCAGCGGGTACAGCGCCTTTACGAGAAAGGAATAGCTGTTTGCGGTCCCGATCACAGCGTATGATGAACGTCGCGTCCATGTTAGACGGACCATATAATGCGATGGATCCGCGATTATCCGCGCGATACACCCAATTTCCAGGCGCGAGTGGCCATAATGTCCAGTCCTTTTCCACCGGTGGCGGTGTTGGTGCCGGCGTAGGGGCCTGTGTCGGCGCTGGCGCAGGGGCTGGCACTACAGACGAGCAGCCAGCGGTAAATAATAGGGCGGAAAGGGCAATGGTGATTCTCATAGCGGATGAATATGGTCAAAAGCGTTGCTCTAGGCTAGTCCCATTTTCTTATGAGCAGCGATGAACCCAAATCAGTCAAAGTCACCAAGATACGTATCGACCATTTGCTGGTGGATCGCGGCCTTGCAGAGAGTCGCGCCAAAGCACAGGCCTATATCATGGCGGGGCTGGTCATGGTGGCCGACCAGAAAGTCGATAAGCCCGGTCACAAGGTGGCAAGTGATGCAGCCATAGAGCTGAAAGGCAAGGACCATCCTTGGGTTTCCCGGGGCGGGATTAAGCTTGATCACGCCCTTGAGCATTTCGGAATAGATGTGACGGGGCTGACGGCGATGGACGTGGGGAGCAGCACCGGCGGATTTACCGATGTAATGCTGAGCCGGGGCGCGGCTAAAGTTTATGCGGTAGATAGCGGCACCAATCAACTCGCGTGGAAACTGCGACAAGATGACCGCGTGATCGTGCATGAGCAAACCAGTGCGCGGATTTTAACCGAACAACATATACCAGAGCTGATCGACCTGATCGTTTGCGATGCGAGCTTTATCTCGCTGATCAAAGTACTCGAACGGCCGATGGAATTTGCGCATAGCGATAGCCAGATGGTCGCGCTAATCAAACCTCAATTCGAAGCCGAACGCGCCGATGTCGGCAAGGGCGGCGTTGTCCGTGATGTGGCAGTGCACGATCAAGTCTGTCAGAAAGTGAGTGACTGGTTAACTGCAAAGGGCTGGATGATCGAAGGAATCTCACAAAGCCCGATTACAGGGCCAAAGGGAAATGTGGAGTTTTTGATCGCAGCACGAAAGTAGGTTTGATGGAACCTATCGGGGTCACGCGGGTTGTTTTTCCTTTCCATCACAAGTAGCAGTTTCCCCATATGACCCAATTCACCGATCCAAAAATCATTCGCCCCATTTCTGAAATCCCTGATGTTGGTACTTCGGTTAATCGCATTGTGGGTGACGGGACGACTTGGCTGACCCAGCATTATGTCGAACTGATCATCGCCGTGATAGTCGGCGGTCTGATTTTTTTCTTACTTGGCGCCATAAAACGGTTGGCAGCCCGATATGTAAGCAAGCAGGAAAAACTCACTGGCTATCACGGTATCATCTCGCAGGCCATCGCCCGCACCAGCAAGTTTTTCATGATCATGGTCTCCTCTCAATTGGTGGTGGTCTATTCTAATGCTCCGGCTGGTATTTTCAAAACCGTAGGTTTCCTATTCACGATAGCCGTCGTTATCCAGATTGCCATTTGGGTGCGCGAGTTGATCTTGGGCTTTTTTAACCGGAAGCTGTCGACTGATCCGGACCAGCATGACACGCTGCAAAGCGCGATGACGCTAATCCGTTTGCTGGTTACTGCAGTAATATTTGCGATTGCGACGATTGTCATACTCGATAATCTTGGTGTCGATGTAACCGGCCTTGTCGCCGGTCTGGGTGTTGGTGGTATTGCCATAGGCCTTGCCGCGCAGGGAATATTTTCTGATCTGTTTGCGGCGCTATCGATTATTTTTGATAAGCCGTTCCGGCGCGGTGAAGTGATTTCCTATGATACAACGACCGGCACGATTGAAAAAATCGGTTTAAAAAGCACCAGATTACGGTCCGTGACAGGCGAGGAAGTGATTATTTCCAATACGAATCTATTGGACAAGGAAATTACCAATTTGACCCAATTGGGTCGCCGCCGGACGCGCTATGGCATTGGTGTGATTTATCAGACCAAACCAGCCGAGGCGCGGCGTATACCGGAATTGCTTAAAAAGATTATCGAGGATAATGATGGCCGGTATGTGCGCTGCGGTTTTGTGGGCTTTGGGGACAGTTCGATTAACTTCGAACTCGACTTTGACATTATCAGCAGTGACTATGAAGTCGTATTTCAAGCTCGACACAAGATCGGTCTAGCGATCCTACAGAAATTTAATGAGGAAGGCTTGGAATTTGCCTATCCAACCCAGACAACCTTTACCTCTGCGCCCGATGGCAAGATGATCATGCCTTATCCCGAAGGCGGTTTCCCGGTACAGATACAAGAGGACTAGGTTGCCGTAGCATCACGACCAACAGCAAAAAAACCTTGTCTAACGGCGTTTCAGCGCCGAGAATATAGGCCAATTTCGCTTCTCATTCTAACCCTAAAGGATCAAAATCATGCGTGATGCAGTCATCGTTTCTACCGCACGGACCCCCATTGGCCGTGCCTATAAAGGCGCATTCAACACCACCACCGGAGCCACATTAGGCAGCTATTCTGTGGCAGCAGCTGTTGAACGCGCAGGCATTGATCCCGGTTCGATTGACGATGTTGTTTGGGGCAGCGCGCTGCAACAAGGATCACAGGCTGGCAATATCGCCAGGCTGGTCGCTCTGCGCGCTGGTCTTCCCATCGAAGTTCCTGGCATGTCGATTGATCGGCAATGTTCTTCGGGCTTAATGGCAATCGCGACCGCCCATAAACAAATTGTGATCGACCGGATGAATGTCATTATTGGCGGCGGCCAGGAGTCTATTTCTACGGTTCAGACACCAGAAATGCGGGTCCAACCGGATCGCGAATTGATAAAAATGCATGACGATATTTACATGCCCATGTTGCAAACTGCTGAAGTGGTTGGGGAACGTTATGGCATTAGTCGTGACGCTTGTGACGAATATGCGCTTCAGTCACAGCAACGCACGGCTGCGGCGCAGGAAGCCGGAAAATTTGACGATGAAATTGTCGCTGTGACCACTACCATGGGTGTTCAGGACAAAGAAACCAAAGAAATTTCCCATCATGAAGTGACTATCAGTAAAGATGAAGGTAATCGTCCTTCAACCACTCTGGAAGGTCTGCAATCGCTGAAACCCGTAATGGGCGGAAACAAGATTGTGACAGCCGGTAACGCTTCACAGCTGTCCGATGGTTCTTCTGCCAGCGTCCTAATGGAATCTAGCGCCGCTGAAAAAGCGGGTCTTAGCCCGCTTGGCCGTTATATCGGTATGGCTGTCGCAGGCACCAAGCCCGACGAAATGGGCATCGGGCCGGTTTTTGCGATTCCGAAATTGTTGGAACGTTTCAACTTGAAGATGGATGATATCGGTCTCTGGGAATTGAATGAAGCATTCGCCGTGCAGGTGCTGTATTGCCAGCAGAAATTAGGTATACCCGATGAGCTTTTGAACGTGAATGGCGGCTCCATCTCCATTGGTCACCCTTACGGGATGACGGGCGCACGTTGTACCGGCCATGCGCTGATCGAAGGCAAGCGGCGCGGTGCGAAATATGCCGTTGTCACTATGTGTATCGGCGGCGGTCAGGGCGCAGCAGGGCTGTTCGAAATTCTATAAAATACGCCGGTAAAGTCCGATAGCGGAATGCCTGTAGTCGCTGCCTGTTTCTGTCGCTGCAACGCTTGTAAAATTATGCAATAAAAAATAGATTAGGAGAATGAGAATATGTCAGCAGTAGGTGTCATCGCGACTTTGACGGTTGTAGAAGGTAAAAATGCGGATTTCGAAGCCGCGTTCAAGGAACTCATGACCGCCGTTCGTGAAAATGAATCCGGGAATGAATTTTATTCCGTTTGTCAAAGCAAGGATAATCCCCAGCAATATAAGGTGCTCGAACGCTATGTTGATCAGGCTGCACTTGATGCACATAGCAAATCCGATCATTTTCGCGCTAGTGGGCCGAAGCTTGCTCCCTGCATGGCTGCCGCGCCTGTGATTGAGTATCTCGACGCGATCTAGAATAGCGGTCGGCCCCGCGGGTCAACCAGCTACTTGCGAATCGTCGTGTAAATGCCAAACCCTCCAATTGCGATGTAGCATAGAATGGGAACGACTAGCGCGAAGGCCAATCCACTAGAATCGGCCACCACACCTGTCAGCAGAGGGATGAAAGCGCCGCCAACAATAGCGGTGCAGAGAAGCCCGGAGGCTTGAGGTGCCTCGGCGTCCAATCCTTCGGTGGCCAAGCTGAATATCGTTGGGAACATGATCGAGTTGGCCAAGCCGACTGCGATAAGGGAATAAGCGGACAGTTCTCCGCTTGATACCGCTGAGATCAGGTTGAGCGTAACGGCTGCTGTTGCGAACAGCGCAAGCAACAGGCCGGGCTTTGTCAGGCGCAGCAACAAGCCGCCTACCAGTCTTCCGACAAGTGCGCCTAGCCAGTAATAGGACAGCATGATTCCAGCAGACCGGGGATCTAGCGAGAGTGTCCTTGCTTCACCGAGATAATTGACCATGATGCTAGCAATCGCGACTTCTGCACCAACATATAGGAAGATGCATAACACCCCAAAGCGCAGGTGAGGATTTGTGCGTAGCAGGGCGAAGCTGCCTTTTATTCTTACCTCTTCGACCTCTTGGCGCTGGATAAAATTCCGTGCAAACCAAAAGGTGGCGGCAATGAGAGCCAAAATAATAGCCAAGCCGATATAGCTGTGACCGATCACTGTGGTTTCAGCGACACGATAGGCTTTCAGAGCTTCGCCGGTAAGCGTCGAGCCGTCTGTTTTTGACGCATCTCCCAGAATAACCTCTGCGCCGAACCTTACCATTAGGAAAACGCCTACGGAGTTGAAAAACTGTGCGAATGTTAAACGGCTGTGCGCGGTTTCTGGATTGCCCAATGATAAAATGAGCGGGTTGACCGCGACCTGCAGCATGGTGATCCCACCGCCCAGCATGAACAGGGCAGCGAGGAAAGAAGCAAATAGCCCCGAATAAGCTGCCGGAAGAAATAATAAGCAGGATAAAGCCATGATCCCGAAGCCCAAGACGATACCGCGAAAATAGCCGAGCCGTTTCATCACCAAGCCAGCCGGGATAGAGAAAATAGCATAGCTCGTGAAAAAAGCGAATTGCACCAGCATGGCTTGAGTGTAATTCAGTGAAAATAAGCCTTTCAGCTTTGGGATAAGTACATCGTTTAGATTCGTTATCCCGCCAAAAAGAAAGAAGATTGCGACCACCAATATCAATATACCGCGCGTTTCAAGCTTTGTGCCGTCGGTGCGCGCTGCGCGGCGCGCGTTTGATGCCTGAAGTGCCATTTTATCGTTCCTGCACGCCTTTATTTTCTGTATGTTGAACTAAATCCCAGCTCAATGATGGCAGGACTGGTGCCAGCTATCAAAACTATGCATAAACGCATCGCAGATTAAGGGGTAAAAATATCAATTATGTTGAACCGATAAGATCTCTCTGCTCGACATGGTATTTTAGTGCTTTAGATATGAACAAGGCAATGAATAGAAAATGTTAATCTGTGTTTTCAAACTATTGAAGCACAATAACTGTTTAAGCTACATTCATTTGCGCGGAGTTAAGTCGTGCGATACCGACGATGGAGAGAATATATGCGGCTTCTTGTTTTTACCGGTCTCGCGCTGGTAGCCCTTGCAACCCCAGCGATCAGTCAGTCGTATGGACAAGGCGATATCGCGGTCACGATTTATAATAATGATCTTGCACTGGTGCAGGATACGCGCCGGCTTAATATTCCATCGGGTCGATCAGTACAGGCATTCCCGGGTGTATCCGGACAGATAAGGGCGGAAACGGTAAGTTTTAACGCTGCTGATACCGGGATTATCGAACAGAATTTCGATTATGATCTCCTCTCCCCCTCCAAATTGATGGAAAAAGCGGTTGGTGAAACCGTTACGATTGTTCGGATCAATCCTGCCACTGGCAAAGAAACGCAGGAACGCGCCACGGTGCTGGCTGCCAATGGCGGTGTTGTACTGCAAATCGGCAGTCGTATCGAAGTGTTGCGCGATGACCGGCTTCCGACCCGTGTAATTTTTGACAAAGTGCCGAATAATTTAAGGGCGCGACCAACCTTATCGGTCACATTGGATAGCACCCGGGCGGGAACGCGGCCTGCGCAGCTCAGTTATTTGACAGGCGGCATGGGTTGGGAGGCCGACTATGTGGCTTTGTTCGATGAAAAGGCTGGCAAGATGGATGTGCAAGGATGGATCACGCTAACTAATAATACTGGCACAACTTTTGAAAATGCCAAAACCTTACTGGTTGCCGGAACGCCCAGTGTAAACGGGCAAAGCAATTATAATCCGCGTAACAATATCCGTCAGGCCGGAACCGAATCGGCGGACCGCGAATCGCTCGGTGATTTCTATCTCTACCCGTTGGCTGCGCGCACCACCATTGCCAATGCTCAGACCAAACAGGTTAGCTTTCTCGACGTGACCGGTGCACCGGCGCAAAAGGCCTATGAATTTACCAATCGCTGGGTCGGTACACAGAATGAACCGCAAAGCGTAGCTACGGTCTTGCAATTTAGTTCGGCGGCGGATGGCGGTCTGGGCGACGCTCTCCCTGCGGGAACGGTGAGGGTCTATATGAAAGATGCATCAGGACAACCGCAATTTATTGGTGAAAATAATATTGGTCATACGCTTATGGGGTCGGAACTGGGCCTAAAAACCGGTGAGGCTTTTGACGTAAAAGTGAAGCCAACCGTTATCGAGCGGCGACGGCTTTCCTCCGATAAATGGCGCAGCGCTATGTCCTATGAGCTAACCAACGCGCGTTCGACGCCGGTGACTGTTTCGTTGATTCAAGACGGCTTAGATTTTTACTGGAGCGATACGAGGATTGTCGACGAAAGCCTCAAAAGCGAGCGGCGTTCTTCTAATAGCATTGTCTGGAAGGTGCCAGTACCCGCTAACGGGAAAGCAACCGTGACCGCAACCTTCGAGACCCGGTTCTAGAGCATGATGTTGAGAGCGCTCATGGCGTTCACTCTATTTGCGCCGGCGGCCCCAGTTCTGGCGCAATTTGAACCGGCGCGTCAGACGGTGACATCCGAGGTACCATCGGCGATATCGGTGACGGTTTATCGCGATCCTAATCGTAACGGCGATAGCGGCATGAGCCTGAACTATCTAGGTGGCTATGCTTTGATTACCGAGCAGCGCACGGTGACGCTTCCGGCCGGTGAGATTGATCTACGTTTTGAGGGTGTGGCGGGCGGGATCATCCCGCAATCAGCCATTGTAACAGGATTACCTGATGGGGTGATCGAGAAAAACCGGGATGCAGCGCTCTTGTCGCCCTCGGCTTTGCTCAACGGTTATCTTGGGCGCGGTGTCAGTATTCGCCGGATCGATGCGGCGACAGGTGAAACTCGCGAATTTAACGCGCAAATCCGTACGGATGCTAACGGGGGCGTGGTTGTCCAAACGGCCGAGGGTTTTGAAGCGCTGCAATGCACCGGTCTGAATGAAACAATTGTCTATCCCGCGATTCCGGAAGGTCTTTCGGCCACGCCGACTTTATCGGTGAAAAGCCGTGTCGCGATGCCGACCCGAGCAACCGTGACGCTTTCCTATCTCGCAACAGGGTTTGATTGGCAGGCTAATTATGTAGCGGATGTCAGTGCCGATGGGCAGACCTTGAACCTATTTTCTTGGGTAACCTTGGCTAATGGTGATGAAACAAGTTTTGTCGATGCGCAGACCCAGACGGTGGCGGGGCAGCCGAATAAGGCCCGTGACAATATTCAGCGACCTTCCGGCGGCTCGATTGTCCTTCGTTGTTGGCCGGAGGCGACAACCAGCGATATCATGGTGAAAGATTTTGAACGCGCGCGGGACCAGTCCCGTTTTTCCGGTCGGACCATGCCGGCCCCGATGGCTGCGATGGAATCAATGTCGGACATGGTAATGGTTACGGGTGCTAGGAAAATGGAGGCGAAACAGGAGGACCTCGGTGATCTAAAACTCTATCGCGTACCCGTCCCGGTGACAGTAGCTTCGCAAAGCCAGAAACAGGTCGCGATGTTTGAAAAGATTGCGGTCCCATTTGTGCAAATTTACGAATCGCAAATTTGGAGCGATAGTTATCAGGAATCGACCCCGCTTTCGACGACCCTTCGGCTCCAAAACAAGAAAAGCGACGGACTTGGCCTAGCTTTACCGGCTGGAAAATTAGTAGCGTTCAAGTCAGTGAACGGAGCGCGCTTGCTGTTGGGCGAGGGCGGATTGGATGACAAGGCCATTGGCGAAGAGGTGGAGGTGACAATCGGCGAGAGTCCGCTGGTCCGTTATCAATTGGAATCAACCGGTAAGGCAGATACGCAAAGTGAGAGCGTAAAGGACATGCGGTTGGTGCTAACAAACGCGTCTCGCAGCGCCGCGCAGGTCGAAATCAAAATTGATCATCGGGATGATGAAAAGCTTCGCAAGGTCAGCCAGCGGCTAGGCCGCAAGTCCGGCAAGGATTTCTGGACAGTCACCGTGCCGGCGAATAGTGAGCGCGCGTTGACTTATCAGGTGATACGAAAATAGCGGCCATGCATTTGGTTGCGCGATTAGGCGAAAAATTTCGAAGAGGTTCAAATTTAACCAAGATATTTGGTTTTTGAGCTTTCCGGGATCACACGCGGACGATGGTGTTCATCCAGTGCGACGAAAGTGAATAATCCGCTGGTCACCGGCACATGATTTTCGCCGCGATCGCGTTCGGCTAAAACATCTATTCTTAGGCTCACCGATGTATTGCCGATCCGTTCGACCCGTGCATAGACCGAGACAATATCACGGGTCAAAATCGGAGCCAGAAAGGACATGGCTTCAATGGCGACCGTTGCAGTGGCCCCTTCGGCGACCCTTGCGGCCATGATTCCACCAGCAATATCCATTTGGGAGAGAACCCATCCACCAAAAATATGGCCATTATTATTCAGGTCGCGCGGTTGCGGTGCTACGCGCAGCACAGGCTGTAACGTGATTAGCTTGCTGAGTTCATCTTTAATCATCTGGTGAAATACCTTTGCTTATCGGATCGTCGATGGATTCGTCATGTCCGGTCCCGCTGGACATGAATACTAGTCCCATTAATGCTGATGTGAGCAACAAGGCAAAGCCTACACCGCCAGCCGCTGCTATATACATATGTATCGAAACTAAGCCGTGCATATAATATAGAAAGCCCAATGCCAGGATGACACACAAGATGGTGAGTGCACTCATCCACCGCATGAGGCGCCAGTAACGCGACCAAGCGATTCCGGCGTGTAAAGGATCATCTAGTAGCGAAGGACCAGGCAATTTTCATTACTCCGTTGAGAAAGAACTACTTTGGACCTGATTTGAAGTGCCATCAAGTCCAACATGGGCGAATTTTATGCTATATAGATAGTGGAAAAAGAGAATCAGGGATGTTCTGGAAATAGGGAAGAGGCCGCAAATGACAATTCAGGTAATATTACAAGGACGGGAAGGTCCGATTTTTAGCTGCACGGCAGATCAAACTGTTGCTGATGCTGTTGCCATATTGGCCGAGAAGAGAATCGGCGCACTGCCTGTGCTTGACGGTGATCAGGTTGTCGGCATTTTTTCCGAACGGGATGTCCTTCACTGCATTCAGAATGTGGGGCCGGCGTTCATGGAAAAGCGCGTTGCAGAAGTAATGACTGCGGACGTCATATCCGTTGAATTACAAAAAAGTGCCATCGGGGCGCTATCCTTGATGACCAAACGCCGCATCCGGCATTTGCCGGTCGTCGAGAACGACAGGTTGGTCGGCTTTATATCCATAGGTGATCTGGTCAAATATCGTATCGACAAGATTGAAGGAGAAGCGGCGGCGATGCGTGACTATATCCAAAGCGCTTAGTGGATGGTTAGGCCAAGGCTTTGAAGATAGCCTAGTGCTTTTTGCCTGACCGTTTCCGCCCGCGCGACCGGACCGGAAAGAATGCATGCCTTTAAAAGGCAAGCCTTTAAGGGGTGTTTTATGCGCTTGCTGATTCGAATGCTGGCGCTGGTACCTTTTTACGGACAATCAGTTGGATGACTTCTACCAGTGTTGGTTTCGCGAGCAGCCACAATAAACCGATATACGCAACCCCGCCAATGGCCACCAGTATCGCCAGCCTTGCATAAACAATCATCTCCGGCAAAAATTGACCCGCGATATAAACAATCGCCGCCATTGCTATAGAAGTAGATAGCCCTGGCCATATTGCCCGAGCGAGTTCTGTAGCGCTGATTCCGATATGGTGGTAAGATTGCCAGAAGGTGAAGGCAGTGAGCATTGGAAAGGCCACGACCCAACCCCAAGCGAGACCAACGGGTCCCCATTGCAGGCCGATTAAAAAGGTAACCGGCATAAGAATAGCTCCGACAAAAGATGCTCGTGCGGTAATTTGCGGTTTGCCAACCGCATTGTTTGCAGGAGCGAATAATATCTGCAATGTCATTACGGGCATAGCGAGCGCCAATATGCTGACGAATGGAGTCATCTCCAGCCACTTTGGTCCAAATAGAGTGGCAACCAAGGGTGCTGCCGTAACCGCCATGCCTAGATAAAGCGGGCAGGAGATCAACATGATCAACCGCACCGCCTTCAGGAAAGACCAGCTCAAGGCTTCAGGATTACCCTGCAAGCGTGAATAGGCCGGGAATGCGACTTCATTAAGGGGCGGGACGAATTTTGCCGCAAAGATTGTCGTCAGGAACAATGCTTCGGCGTAAAGGCCCAGATCATGGGGGTTGAGATGACGGCCGGCGATGAAAATGTCGGATTGGCTTTGTATGGTCCAGAATAAATGGCTGGCCAAGAGAGTGGCACCGAATCCGAACATCGTGCCAGCGCCTTTGAAGTTGAAGCTAGGCCAGATATAAAATTTCACTGCAATTACCAAACATATGGCACGGGTCCAGAAGATCGACAAAGGCGCATATATAAGCGTCCATACGCCGTAGCCGTTGGTTGCAAAATATAAAGCGACCGCTGCGCCGACTGCTGCGGAGACCAGATTGATGATAGCGGGCTTTTTAAATTCTAGGTTACGGGTCATCATTGCTTCGGGAAGCACCATGAATGGAGTCGCGAGGAAAATAAGCGCCTGAACTCTCAGGAGGTCCGCAATAATAGGTTGGCGATAATAGTCGGCGGCGACGGGTGCGAGGAGCACCTGAAGAATCGCGATGCCCCCATTAAGCAGTAAAAGCATACCAAAAGCTTGCCGAATCCGGATCGGATCTACTTCTTCAGCCTGAATTATTGAACTTGCGAGGCCGTAGCCATTCATAAAACTCAAAAAAACCAGCACGACCTGAGTCATTGCAAAGATTCCGTAATCATTCGGATCAAGGATACGAATGACGGCTAAAGTTGATCCCCAAGCGATTAGCTGAGCAAATATTTGGGTGCCAGAACGCCAGAAAACTGCGCTTCTTACGCGATTTCCGAAATTAGGATCGGGGATAATTGATGTACTGTTATTCACTAATATACTCGCCCATAAGGCCCTCTAAACTGCGCTAAATACCCTCATAGACCTCAATTACGAATTTTTTTGAAACAAAACTGAAAAACTATGTTGACGGAATCGGTTGGTCTGCTTAGAGACGTTTTCACCGGCACGACGTGGCTCACATGGGCCCCACGGTGTTGG
>NZ_JBALUN010000010.1:0-63953 GCF_036963805.1 Parasphingorhabdus sp.
GGCTCTACTGATACCAGCTTTGGTTTGCCTTCCGTGAGAGTGCCGGTCTTGTCGACCACAATGGTGTCAATTTTCTCTAATGTTTCGAGTGCTTCGGCATTTTTGATTAATATCCCGTTCTGTGCGCCTTTGCCGGTGCCGACCATGATTGACATGGGCGTGGCAAGGCCAAGCGCACATGGACAGGCAATGATGAGCACTGCTACAGCATTGACCAACGCATAAGCCAGCGCGGGATGCGGCCCCCAGACACCCCATATGATGAATGTGGCGATCGCGATGAGAACCACCGCAGGCACGAAGAGGCCCGCTACCGTGTCGGCAAGCTTTTGGATAGGCGCACGGCTGCGCTGTGCCTCTGCGACCATTTGTACGATTTTTGCCAGTAATGTGTCTTTGCCAATTCTGTCAGCGGTCATCACGAAGCTACCAGTCTGGTTGACCGTACCCCCCGTCACGTCATCACCTTCGGCTTTGCTTACCGGAATCGGTTCGCCGGTTATCATGGATTGATCTACAGTGCTTGAGCCTTTGGCAATTGTGCCATCTACCGGTATCTTGTCACCGGGGCGCACGCGCAAGCGGTCGCCCAATTGCACCTGATCAAGAGAAATTTCTTCCTCCGAGCCATCTGCATTTACGCGAATGGCTACTGGTGGTGCTAACTCAAGAAGCGCGCGCAATGCGCTTGATGTTTGACCGCGGGCTTTGAGTTCCAGAACCTGCCCCAATAAAACTAACGTCGTAATGACCGCCGCGGCTTCATAATATATCGCAACATTGCCATTATGACCCCGAAAAGCGTCCGGGAACATGTTGGGGAAAAAAGTAGCAAAAACACTGAACCCGTAAGCCACAGCCACGCCCAAACCTATCAGGGTGAACATATTGAGGTTCATTGTTTTTACAGATTGAATCCCGCGAACAAAGAATGGCCAAGCACCCCACAATATGACCGGGCTTGCAAGTAGAAGTTGCAGCCATTGTCCCGTCTGCGGGTCAAACCAGTCTTCAAACGGGTTGCCTGGGAGTAGCTCTCCCATGGCGAAAATAAATAACGGGATTGTGAAAAGTGAACTCACCCAAAAACGACGACGCATGTCAACATATTCTGGGTCTGGACCTGTCTCGAGTGAAAAGGTCTCAGGTTCCAACGCCATGCCGCAAATGGGACATGAGCCGGGCCCTTCCTGCCGGATTTCCGGATGCATCGGACACGTATAGATCGTTCCGGCGGGCGTATTGTCTTGTGCCTCACGATGCTTTCCAGAAATATAATATTCTGGATCGGCAACAAATTTGGTTTTGCATCCGCCAGAACAAAAATGATAATCCCGAGCATCATGATGCGCATGATGCTCGGTTTTATCCGGCTCAACAGTCATGCCGCAGACAGGGTCTGTTACATGATCTGAAGAGCCTTCGTGGCTGTGGTCATGGCCTGTAAGGCCACCGGGGGAAGGATTAACCTCAGCCATTAGTGGTGTTTCCAATCCGGCTCTCAATGAAACGTTTGAGCGGAATGCCGAACAGCGCAATATACCAGCCATAAGCAAAGCTGCCGGCAGCGCCCGCGAGAAAACCGGGCCATGTTAGCCATTCAAATCCAGGGAGCCAAGGCGCCCAGGCTTCATGCATATGCGCCCATTGAGGAGCTAGCACGCCAAAGCCGATGCAAATCAGATAGCTAATAAGCAGGAATAGACTCAGCGTCCATCCCCAAATAAAAATTTGCTTACTCGTTGAGATATTGGACATTTTAATCTCCATCTTTTAGTTGATAAATATACCATAGAGGGGTATAGTTTATTAGTCAATCCTGAAAATTGAAGTTTGGGCAGACTCTTTTGATTGCAAGCCAACTAAAATAAGGCATAAGAAAAATATGACAGAAAAATTCGCCAAAGAAATAACACGGATGCGCCGGATTGAAGGTCAAGTTCGCGGAATTGCCAAAATGATGGAGGATGGCCGTTACTGCATTGACATTCTTCAGCAATTTTCTGCTGTGGAGGCCGCATTGCGTGCCGCCAAGATGAAAATTCTCGAAACGCACACCAATCATTGCGTGCAGGAAGCCCTCACCTCTGGCGACAAAGCTGATCAAAAGGAAAAAATAGCCGAGCTGATCAACTTGTTCGGAAAAATGGGAAAATAGAAAATCGTCCGGAGCCCTGAGGCAAGGGTATCAAGACCCCGGACCAATCCCGCGACCTTACTCTTTTTTGGCTTTGCCGTGATCCATTTTACTGTGATCCATTTTGCTATGGTCCATTTTTGAATGATCCATCATCTGGCAAGACATTTTGCCGGCGGCATTTTTCTTCATCATGCCTTCTACCTTCTTGCCGTCCTTCATCATTTGGCATTGCGGCCGTGGAGACGCATCGGCTTTATGGTCATGTGCCAATGCCGCCCCGCCAGATGTCAGAGCTATGGCTCCCAAAATTAGTGTCAGTTTCTTCATGATATTTCCTTTCTTGGTTTAAATCTCAATTGTACGATGCGAAAACGCGCGGCGCTTCTGTCCCGAACGCAATGACCTGGTAGGCTTGGGTTTGATTTTGATATTCCATGCCGGGCGAACCAATAGGCATACCTGCCACGGCAAGACCCTTCACTCCAGCGGGGCGGGTTTCGAGCAATCGCTTGATATCAGCTGCCGGGACGTGGCCCTCAATGACATAGCCGTCAATAACAGCGGTATGACAAGAAGCCAGCATCGGCGGAACGCCCAAAGCGGTTTTACGCGCCCGCATATTAGCTTCGTCTTTAACCGTGATCGTCCGATCCATACCTTTCTCGGCATGATCCGCCCACTTCAAACAGCAACCGCATCCAGCATCCCGGTACATAACGATTGGGGCGGCGCTTACCGCTGTTGTGCAGGCTGCCAGCAACGCGAGCGTCATACCACTGGCTGCTTTGCGTAAAGATTTAATAGATAAGTTTTTGGTCATAAGTATTCCTCTACATTCCCATATGGTTGGGGCCGAGCGACATCTCTGCACCCCAATAGCCTTGAATTAATATCGCCAGTGCTACGGCCGCCAGCCCGACGCGGAACACGGTGCGTTTGCCCGAGTTTGCGGGAGCATTGGACAAAAGAGCGAGCAATATACCGGTTATGGCGATGCCGGTGCCTGTCCACCTGTGAAGTCCCAAAATCTCCGAACGATCACTCATGCGTATGCCGCCTGCAAGCCATCCCAATATTGCAGCAACGACGCCGCCGGCAGCGCCGACCCAGACAAGGAACCGAACCGAACTCCCTACACCTGCCGTCGGATTGATAATCATGATAAACTCGGCCAGCGCGGCAACCAGGAAAAGTGCGATTGGGAAATGAACCGCCATAGGATGTAAGCGACCGAGAAAATCGATGAGGTCGAAGCCTTTGTCGGTTGCCGCCTTGTGGGCATGTTCGGCATGCGGATCTAGCGTATCTCCAGATTGCATCGACGGCATGCCTTTGTCGGCGGGGTTGTGTTCGGTCGATTGGGCCACGGGATCAGGCTCATTATTGCGGTGCGCCTCGTGCGCCTGCAATGCTGAAACTGGCGAAAATATTAGAAATACTGCCAAACTGATTGCGCGCCAGTGCATAAAAAGACTCCACATCTGCCGCTGTTTGATACTGCGGCTATGTCACTGTTACGCATCTAACGCCCATACCCCTCAAATTTTATTGAGGGTTTTCCGAATGCGGCGCGTAAGGTAATCAGGAAGGCAGTTTTGGAAAGGAAAGCTGAATGACTGAGAAGTTTAGTAAAATTATGGAAGATCTAGGCCATCAAAGATCACCTGATATTGGTCCGGATTTTGAGGCCGGTATCTGGTCCCGTGTATCTCAAATTGAAAGCAGACAGCTTGCAAGGGGACGCAATGGCCTGGCAGCAATCATGCTGGTCACCGCGTTAAGCGTCGGCATGATAAGTGGCGGCAATGAAGCTATAGCGAGCAGTGGCTCCAGTTATTTGAGCGATGGGCCGGACTATTCACCAGCCACATTGCTGCACATTTTACCATGAGAATGGGGCCTTTTCGCATCGCGCTTCTGATTTTTCTGGCACTGGCTGCTGGATTTCTGGGGTCTTTAGCGGCCAACAAATGGTCAGCGCAAAATGGAGAAAGTCTCAGCCTTCATGGGTTTGTTCATCAAGAACTTCGTCTTTCACAGACCCAAATGAAAGACCTCGACGTAATGGAGAATAAATTTGCGGTAAAGCGCCGTACGTTGGAGCTATCGCTGCGCGCGGCCAATGGCGAACTGGCGACCGCTATGGAAGAAGAGCATGAATTTGGTCCTAAAGTTGCATTGGCGGTAGAAGACGTTCACGACCGCATGGGGGAGTTACAAAAAGCAACAATCGCGCATGTTTTTGAAATGCGCTCCCTGTTAACGCCCGATCAGCAAAAGATATTTGACCGTCACGTAGGCGATGCACTTACCGCTGACCCGCAATGACATCAATTGCATAATTTGAAATGGACCGGCCAATTTCAGTTGAAGGGGACAATATCCTTGCAAACCGGGCTGCTGATGGAGACCGGAGAGCGTTTGGCACTCTGGCGAAACGCCATGGCCCGCGCTTGCTCAATATCGCCCTTAGAACATTGCATAACTCAGACGAAGCGCAAGATGCTGTGCAAGACGCAATGGCTTCGGCATGGTTCAAAATTGGTCAATTTGATCAGAGCCGCGAGTTGGCTCCGTGGCTAACCAGAATCACGCTTAATAAATGTCGTGATCATTTGAGGCGGCGCAAAGTGCGCCGCTTTTTTGAGTTTGGAAGCGGCCAGGAGTACGAATTAGAAACAGCTGACGAAACACCGGATCAATCTTCCGACCTGGAATCCCGTCAGTTGCTTTCTCTAATGGAAGAAAAAATCGCCACCCTTCCCCATTCTTTAAGAGAGCCTTTCGTTTTGGTGACTTTTGATGAACGCAGTCAGGCTGAAACGGCTGCTCTTCTGGGCATTTCGGAAAAGGCAGTTGAATCGCGAATTTACCGCGCGCGAAATAAACTGCGGGATGCAGCTAAAAATTTTGAGGGATAGGCCATTTGGGCGCGTAATGAGGTTGAACACAGACCTTATATTCAGGACAGAATTTATGCTTTCCCTCGACCGCAGAAAATTAATTACTTCATCTTTGGCGCTGGGCGGCGCTGCAGGATTATCAGCAGCGATGCCCGCATGGGCCCGTGCAACAAAAAACGGCACATTAGCCCGCAAAGGCAGTGATGTTCTCTCCGGCGAATATATGAAAATGACGGTTGCTGATGCCGCGTTTACGACCGGCAGTCGGCGCGGACCGGCTGTTACCGTAAACGGCACTATCCCTGGCCCTTTGGTGCGCCTCAAGGAAGGCCAGAACCTCGTCGTCGACATGGTCAATGATAGTTCTGAAGGCACGTCAATTCACTGGCACGGGCTGCTTGTTCCGTTCTTAATGGACGGTGTTCCCGGCGTCACAATGGCGGCGCTCGAACCTGGCAAGACATTTCGCTATGAATTCCCGATACGCCAAGCAGGAACCTATTGGTGGCATGCCCACACTTTGCAGGAACCAATGGGCCACTATGGCCCAATCATCATCGACCCCAAGGGACCAGAGCCGGTAGAATATGACCGGGATTATGTAGTGATGCTGTCTGACTGGTCGCCCATGAATCCGCACACGATCATGGCCAAACTTAAAAAGGGCGAAGGCTATTTTAATTATAATCAGCGCACGATGACAGATGACTATCCGCTTTCGGCAGACGAGCGGCGAATGTGGGCCAAAATGCGGATGATGCCAACCGATATTGGAGATATATCTGCCGCAACCTATACCTATCTTCTCAACGGGCATGGTCCTGAAGATGGACTCGAATATCTTTTCAAGAAGGGCGAGCGTGTACGTTTGCGCTTTATCAACGGGGCCGCTGCAACGTTTTTCAATATCCGTATTCCTGGCCTGCCAATGACCGTTATCCAAGCCGATGGACAAAACGTCCGGCCGGTTCAAGTAGACGAATTCCAAATTGGCAATGCCGAAACTTATGACGTCATCGTTGAGCCGGGGAGCAGCGACGCCTATACAATCGCTGCTGAATCAATGGACCGCTCAGGCATGGGACTTGCTACCTTAGCAAGCCGCCCGGGAGCGCGTGCGGCGGTTCCTCCGCTTCGCGATCCACCATTGCTTACTATGGCCGATATGGGCATGTCCGGACACGGCGAAGGTGGGACGGATCATTCGGCGCATGGCGCTAGCGGTGCCGTTGCCGGAGCGGCAATGGCCGATATGGATATGTCGGGCGGCATGAATATGCGTGATACGTCCAAATTGCCGCCTTCGGTCAAGGTCGGCCCGGGTGTAGACATGGTCGCGATGAACCCCGTTGATCGCATGGGCGATCCCGGAATTGGGCTTGATAAGGTTGGTCACCGCGTTCTCAATTACAAACAATTGGTAGCCGCCAAACCCAACAAAGTTCGAACTCCCACACGGCTTAAAGAAATTCACCTAACCGGGAACATGGAGCGCTATATGTGGTCCTTTGACGGCAAGAAATTTTCTGCCGTCACAGATGATCCCATCCGCTTCGCTTTCAATGAGCGTGTCCGGGTTAAACTCGTCAATGATACGATGATGGCGCATCCCATCCACTTGCACGGCCATTTCTTCGAACTGGTAAACGGCGCGAAAAATGATCGCCAACCTCTGAAACACACGGTTATCGTGCAACCAGGCGGTAGCGCGCAATTTGACCTCACGGCAGACGAACCGGGCGATTGGGCGTTTCACTGCCACTTGCTCTATCACATGCATAACGGGATGTTTCAGGTCGTCACCGTGCGCCCGCTGGATGGAGACAAATCATGAAAATGATGATTGCTCTCCTGCTGTCAAGCACAGCAGTGCCCAATGTCGCGTTCGCGCAAAGTCATGACGGTCATAATATGCCCGCTATGGTTGACCCTGATGAAAAGCCGCTGGCCGACGAACCCGATCCTCATGCAGGCCATAATATGGATGCGGCCCAAACGGCGCAGGATGATGTTCCCGTCAACCATGATGAAATGGATCATGAAGGCCTGCCGCATGATGGCGCCGATGAAGCGGAAGCATCTCAGGATATGCAAATGGATTCCATGAGTGATCCCCAAATGGATCACAGCCAAATGGATCATGGCAAAATGAACCAGCAATCCAAAATAGCTGATACCCATACCGGTCACGACATGCCATTAGATTTGCCCGTAAATGCGCCTCCACCCCCAGAAGCGTTTGAAGGACCCACATATGCCGCTGATCAGTTTGTTGGCGCAGAGGCAATGGCCGCTTCACGTGCTGGCGTTGCCCGAGAGGTCAGCGGCACGCCAGTATTTTGGTTTCAAGGGGACCGCCTAGAGTTTCGAGCCCGGGAAGGTAAAAACGGTTATTTGTGGGACGTCCAGGGCTATTATGGTGGCGACCTTGAAAAGTTCTGGTTCAAAAGTGAAGGCGAAGGCAGCTTTGGAGAAGCCATTGAAAGCGCAGAAGTGCAAGCTCTGTACAGCAAGGCAATTGCACCATTTTTCGATTTTCAGGCCGGTATCAGACAAGACCTGACAGGACCCGAACGCACCCACGCGGTGATTGGTATACAAGGTCTCGCACCTTATCTTTTTGAATTGGATGCTGCACTGTTTCTTTCCAATAAGGGTGATCTAACAGCAAGTATCGAAGGCGAGCTGGATCAGAAGATTACCCAGCGCCTGATTTTGCAACCGCGTGCGGAGGTTAGTCTTGCCGCTCAAGACATTCCCGAACTTGGCGTAGGCGCTGGTCTGGACAGTTTAGAGGTGGGGCTTCGGCTGCGTTACGAATTTGCGCGGGAATTTGCGCCCTATATCGGAATTGATCAAGAGTGGAAGCTCGGAGGAAGCCGTGACTTTGCGCGAGCGGCGGGCGAAGATCCATCGGTCACCAACTATGTCGTGGGAATACGTTTTTGGTTCTAGCAGGATTTCAAGTGGTTCCGTTCAAAGGAAAGTTCGATGAAAAATAACAAGCCGGCTCCCCGCCGTATCGCGTTAACGCTCACCTATATTGTCGTTTTTCTCGGCGCGGTCGTCATTGGCGGCTATTTGATGACCCACCAACATCAGGCCCATATCCCTGGCGTATATCTACTCCTCGGCATCGTGCTGCTAGCTTGCATTACGATGTTTCTGTTTATGCGTGGAGGGGGGGAAAGGTCGTCAAATAAGAACGGGAAAGAATGAATAGGGAAACTTCTTTCTAATGACTGGTTTCCTGCCTCACTGGTCGCTGATTCTGATCAGCGCCATATTTCCAATTCTTACAATCATATATGGGCGGCTTAGTATTTATGATAGGCGTGAGGTTAAAGCCAAACTTGGCAAAACTGCCGGAAGGTTTCTGCGCTTAGTTAATAGGCCGGGGACAATAACCAATGGATAAAACTATGATAATTTTCAATGCAATCTTGCTCGCTCTCGCACCAGCCAGTGGTCTCGCAGCACAATCGAGTGACGCCCAAATTGATAGTAAGACGATCGCAATTCAAGCGGATCCTCAAAATTCAACGCGATCCTCTCCAGAAAATGTTCTAACCGCCTATCGGGACGCCATTCAAAGGCTTGATGCTTCAAAGATGAAGCCGCTGTTTTCAGAAGAATCTCAAATATTCGAAAATGGTAAGGCTGAGGGAACATTTCTTCATTATCTGGAACATCATCTGGGTCCCGAATTAGATCATGTAAAAAGCTTTACTTTCACGCAGCCGACAGTCTCAATAACTCAGGTTGATAATACAGCGTTTGCAACCGAGACCTATGGCTATGTAATAGTTTTGCATGATGATCGTAAAATCGAACGCACCGGCATTGCGACGTCTGTGCTGGTTCGTGAAGGCGATAACTGGAAAATTCTGCGGTACCATTCTTCTTCGCGCGCTCCCAAAAAGGCTGAATGATGAAGCTCCAAGTAAAATAGTCAGCGTGCTTTCGGGGGGATAGATGTCGACAAAAGTTCATAATAAGGCAAGCAAAATACATAAATGGCTCGCACTGATCATCGGCGCGCAGCTACTGCTCTGGTTTGTAAGCGGCTCGATCATGAGCATTTTGCCTATCGAGACCGTGCGAAGCGAACATTTGGTATCGCGCGAGGTGCAGCCAGTCGCGAATATTAGCAAGCTGGTTTCGCCGAGTATAATTGCAGAGCAAGCCGGCGGCCCAATTCGTGCCTTGCGATACCGGATGCTGATGGAACGGCCCGTTGCGGAAGTAACTGGGATGGATGAAAAAACTTATCTCCTTGATGGCTTAACTGCAAAGCCACTCGCACCGATCACCAAAGCCGATGCACTTAATATTGCCAGCAAGGCGTGGATTGACGGTGAGCCTCAATTCGCTGCAGTTAACAAAATCACCCAAAATTCGGTCGAGTATCGCGGTGCTTTGCCCGCATGGCAAGTGAGCACAATTGATGACGTGAGGATTTTCATTCCTGTGGCTACAGGGGACATTTCGGCTGTCCGAAGTACTACCTGGCGATTTTACGACTTCTTCTGGTCACTTCACATAATGGACTGGAAAAATCATGAAAACTTCAACAGCTGGTGGCTGATAGCCTTTGCGCTCGGCGGTGTCGTAATGTCCGTTTCGGGTTTGACACTTCTTGTCAAACGCTGGCCATTGAAACGCCGACGGAGAAAAAATGCTAGCTAGTGTTTGGACAAAGAATCAGGCTCAACCCTATCAACAAAACCTCACCATAGCGCCGTTGCGTAAAACGTGGTGATTAGCTTACATTGAGTTTTTATTTGTGTCTGCGCGCGTCAGACTTCAACTGCATCGCCAAACCCAACAATTAGAATACCAAAAATCACGAGAAGGGAAAAGAGACAGCCGCGCCATCTCTGCTTTGGAAGGAGAAATGCCATTCGAGCAGCGATTGCTGCCTGCAGAGTGTAATAAAGGGCGAAGGCGCGAGAGGCATAACTGATAATCTGAAAAACGTCCGCGCTCCAAGTTAATATCAAACCTATGATTGCGAGCAACACATAGCCATTGCGCGGACTAATCCTGCCTTTTGTTAATTCTGCAATCAGACCGCCAGACCCGCTTGTATCGGCTATGGCGGCGCTGAATTGAGCAGCCAACGCCCCGGCTACCAATATCCAGGGCAATATTGGAGAAACAATTTCCATCACATCAATGATTGCCGTTTCCGTCAGCTGGAATTCTTCATGCTCAAATGACAATGCGAACAGCGTGATATAAATCATGTAAATTGCAGCGGCCACCAATTGCGCTAGCTGCATCGATTTAACCCGAACAGCGGCGCTATAATCATCGCCCAGATATCTTGAAGTCTCAAACCCCTGGACAGTAATAATCAAGCCAAAAGCAAGTGTAATGGCCGCCCAACCCGTTAATTGCGGCGGGTGAACGACGAGCGCTGCACTCATGGCCTTTTCGTAGCAATAGTAGCTGAGGCCCACCAACAAGCCGGCGATGATCGCCAGTTTGATCGTAACGGCTATATATTCCATTTTTTCAAGTGCGGAAAAACCGCGCGTATACCCAACGATCAAAATGACCAGAAAAATGAATGAGGTGAGTAGCTTGGCATTGGCAGGATTATTGAGCGATGTCAGGCTAAGCCCGAAGGCGCCAAAGAGATTGAGATAATAGGTGACAGAAATCATGAAGGCGAGCGCCAGCGCCCAGGAGGCAACAGTTTCCAGTTTCTCTGCTACGTAGTCCTGAAAAGTGACTGGCCCATTGCGGACCGTGATATTGAAACGGATTGCACTGCCAAACAAATAGGCGCCAAAGACGAGTGCGCCCATAACAAGCGGCGCCTTGCTTCCATAGGCGTACACCAAAATGGGGGCGAGAACTAGAAATCCGCTACCGATAATCGACGCCAATGGCGTAACAGTTGCCCGCCAAACCGGTGATCGCGAAAGTCTGGGGGAAAGCTGCAACGCACCTGCAAAAATTATGGCTGCGATGATTACAACATTCAATATCATATTGTCATCCCGCTAGGGCATCATAGATTGATGATCGCGGCAGAACGTTCAAGAAGAATAATCCCGCCAAAGCTTAATTGCATCAATCCACAAACTGAATTTTTGACATCAAGATTCCTGTGAGCTTTTCCTCATCGCTTTCCATCGCCCCCATTGAGGGATGAACATTGGAACCTGGCTTTGATACACACGGTAATCATCCCCAAACTTCCGGAGCATTTCCCGCTCTTCCTTGCGTGCAAGAAAATAGTAAGCAATCACGATGAGTGGCAGGAGGCTAATCGAAAATATGGTAGGCCAATGAATGATGCCTTCCCCAAACAGGGCAATGAAAAGTCCAGTATATTGAGGGTGTCTTGCAAACCGGTACAGGCCGGTAGTCACCAACACGTTTTCTTGACGGGCACGATAAACCTCTTTCCAACCTTTAATGAAAAGGCCGATTCCGGTAAATGCCACGCCGTAGCCCAAAATCATCGCCGCAAACATTCCTGTTTCGCTAAAGTCCAGCAATGTCGACCATAAGCTGTTACTAACATATTCCCTATCCAAACCAAAAAAGCGGATGGCGAGGTACACGGTCAACGGGAAGCCGTACATTTCGGCATAAAGCGCGATGATAAATGCCTGTACCAGTCCCGCGCCTGCCCATTCGCGCCAACCCTTTGGTGCAAAATATCTATAGAATACCCAAGAGATCACGATGACCATGATCACGGCCAACCCCCATCCAAACGTGCCCATAAATAATCTCCGTACCAATAATCAGTTAAACCATTTGCGTAGAAAAATGCCCTGCGGTCCCCAAAAAATATCCCTGCCCTGCCTTCAATTTCCCAAATAAGTTTCATGGCTGAAGGAAGAACGAAAAAAGATGATTTTCCGGCGTTAGTAGATACAGACGCAGACTTGTGTTTTTCGTTACAGTGCTAACGCTATTTTAATCGCAAAATCGTGAAACACATTGGTGCAAAACGATGAATATAATCTGCCTCCAATGGCGTAAGTCCTCATTTTCGAAATGCTCTCACAGGTCGCTGCCAGAATCGGCTAACTGTAACGTTCAGGTCTATCATCCGTCATTATTCTTACACATCGTTCGACAGTGATTTCCGGAAAGGACCATTATGAAAACCATTCTTCTGCCTATCGTGGGCAATTCTGGCATGGAAGGCCGTTTGCAAGCGGCTTTATCCCTCGCGCATGACCAAGAAGCCCATCTGAGCTGCCTGCAAATACTGCCATTACCCTATGTATTATGGGCAGGAGAGGCGTCGGGAATGAATTATGGTCAAATGCTTAGCGACGCCGAAGGGGCCTCCAAGATCTTACGAAGTGAAACAGAGACACGGCTTTCTGAAGAAGAGCTTAGCTGGGACTGGCAGGTTCGCACGGGCGATACAGTTAGTGAATTGATTATGGCTGCTCGGTTGGCGGATATGGTCATCGTTGGGAGTGGTTCCGGAGACGATGCACCTGCGGTTCATATTGCGGCCGATTTAGCGGTTCACGTCTCCATTCCCGTACTGGCATTTCCGGTTAATGCTTCGAGCTTCGATCCGGTCGGACCAATGATGATCGCTTGGAATGGATCAGCCGAGGCTGCCAATGCTCTTCGAAACAGCTTGCCGCTTATCTCCAAAGCTGCGAGCGTTGATCTGGTTGTTATCGATGAAGCCTCTTCAGCCTTCCCGGCAGAAGATGCAGGTAACTTTTTGTCCCGGCATGGCATTTCGGCCGAAATCAAAACACTTACCGCGAAGGCGTCGATAGAAGAGACTTTGGAAATAGCTGCTCGCGACATTCAAGCCAGTTGCATTATAATGGGCGCCTATGGTCATTCTCGAACACGCGAAATGATCTTTGGCGGTGTTACCCGGCACATGCTACAAAACAGCGCCATTCCTCTCTTGTTGTCCCATTGAGGATTGCTAGCAGTTGGATGATTGGGTGGAAGTGATACGCAGATTTGAACTGGCGCGAAATGAGAAACTCGCGGGTCAAGAATATGCGCTCTACAGAATTTTTAGCCATTATGCTCTATAGCGAACAACTCGGCGGAGAAGGCGAAACCATGGTTTTCTTACATGGTATAGCCGGCTCAACGCGTTATTGGAAATCTCGCGTCAAACCACTGGCCCACCATCATCAGCTATTGTTGGTTGATCTACTGGGTTACGGCCAGTCCCCAAAACCCTGGACAAAATATACTGTTGATCGCCATGTCGACGAACTTTATCAGGTCCTTCGTGACGAAAAGGCAATGACCATTGTCGGTCATTCATTCGGGGCCATCGTCGCAATAGCTTTTTGCGCTCGCTTTCCCCACTTGGTAAAACGTCTTATCCTGATCAGTCTTCCCTATTTTGGCGATAAACAAGGCGCTATCAAATATTTTAGTGAAAGCCATTTGGCTGAACGGTACGTTACAACGAATATCGCCTTTGCAGCGCTTGCTTGTATGATGACACGCTGGGTTCTGCGATGGTTTCTTCCCTATGTACTGCGCGATATGCCGAGTGAAGTCGTTGAGGATCTGACCCGCCACACTTGGCGCTCTTATACCTCTTCGTTATGGGACGGCGTTTATGGCCATGATCTTTTTGCTGACGCCGACAGTTTGGATCCCAATTTCAATGTCCTTTGCCTGCATGGAAGCGCAGACAAAACCGCTCCGCTATCCGGCGTCCAGAAACTGTTAGCCAATCGTTCGCAGTGGAAAATCCAAATTTTGGCAGATGGAGATCATCATCCTCTTTTGCGAAATCAGCAATGGTGCCTCGAGCAGATTGCGCTGGCGATGAAAAATTAGTCAACCCAACCGCCATTTTGAAGTCGACCAAGCAATCAGCAATATTGCCGAGATATGCGTGCCAAAAATTAGAAATTTCAAAGTCTGCAGAGGTTTGGGAGGTAAATATGCTCAGGCAAAAGCGATGTAGATCGGTATAAATCACATGCCGTATTTGAACCAGAATATCATTGATATATTTTCCATCGGATACGTCATAGCCGAGTGGACGATCCGCATAGCTATGCTGATAGTCGTCCCCTTAAGGCGGCCCCCCGGATCGGCACGCGGTTGGTTAGTGGCCGCTCTTTTTATCCCCATTCCAGCGCTTATCCTGTATTTGTTGATAGGTCGGCCGACCTATCCGCGTTGGCGGCGGAAGCGTTTCACAAAAGCACGGCAAATGCTGGCGATTGCGACGGATGAAATCAACCATTCTGAGTTTTGCTCGCGGCCCGTATTGCCTGATACGTATGCTTCTGCTTCAAAACTGGTTGAGAATCTTGGCCAGTTCCCAATAATGGGCGGCAATAAAGTCAATCTTCTTGCCGACTATGACGGAGTGATTGACGAGCTTGTTGCTGACATAAATCGGGCTCGTCATCATGTTCATATTCTGACCTATATATTCGCCAATGACCGCACAGGATCGAAAATCATCGAAGCCCTGAAAAACGCAGCTGAGCGGGGCGTTGAATGCAGGGTGTTAATTGATGCACTTGGCTCACGTCGCTGGTCGCGGGACATTATTGATCAACTAACAAGTGGCGGCGTTCAAGCAGCGCGGGCGCTTCCGGTTACATTTTTGCGCCGACGTTCGGCCCGCGCAGACCTGCGTAATCATCGGAAAATCGCAATTATCGACTCATCGCATGGATTTATAGGCTCACAAAATATTATTGATGCACAATACGCACCTGGTTTGTTCAACCGGGAGTTGGTGGTTCATGTTGCCGGACCAGTTGTACTTGAAATGCAAGCAGTTTTTGCCGCTGACTGGTTTCTTGAAACCGGTCAGGTTTTAGACGAAGCTACATTTTTTCAACATCGCCATGGCGCAGGATCCACAACAGCCCAGCTGCTGCCGAGCGGCCCCGATTATCCTGTTGCTGGCGCTGGCCGGCTTGTGGTGGCGCTCATTTACAGTGCGCGGCGGCGCATTGTCATAACAACCCCCTATTTCATTCCCGACGTTGCCTTGGTACAGGCTCTGGAAACAGCAGTTATGCGCGGGGTTGAGGTAATCCTGATACTCTCAAGGGCCTCCGACAGCCAATTGGTCGGCCTTGCTCAACGCTCTTATTATGAGCAGATGCTGCGTGCGGGCATAGCCATCTATCTCTATCCCGACGGTCTCCTTCACGCCAAACACATCATGATCGACGAACTTATTTGTGTTATTGGGTCCACAAATATCGACATCCGGTCATTTCAGTTGAACGCTGAAGCAAGTCTCATCCTCTATGATGAGAAAGTAGCGAACATGCTAGAAGCAGAACAAGATAAAAACATTGCTGCAAGCGACCGGTTAAACCGTGAAAGCTGGGATCAGCGTCCGCGGCCAGTCAAGCTAGTGGAAAATATTGCGCGGCTGGTCAGTCCCCTGCTTTGACCACTTGACGGCCCTTGAATTCCGCTAGCTTTCTAGCCATTCGCTCTTCTATACTGCCGCCCCAATTGGCTTCGAGTTTGAGCAACGCATCCATTGCAATTTCCGGGTCATACAGGAATGTCATGACATCGCGCGCAATCGGATAGGCCGAACCTGAACCGCCACCATGCTCTACCACAACAGAAATTGCATATCTCGGATTATCGACCGGCGCAAAGGCGATAAAAAGTCCATGGTCGCGGTAACGCCAAGGTAAACTTGCATTGGACCTGACACCCCCTGCCCGTTCTGCCATTGTTATCCGGCGCACTTGCGCAGTTCCCGTTTTACCTCCCATTTTTATATCTAGAAGCGGCAGCGCGGCCCGGCGGGCTGTGCCTATTGGGCTTACCACATCACCCATAGCCTGCCGCACAAAGGCAAGATGTTCTGGTGGAATTTCAAGAGTTGCAGATGGGGGCATTTTTTTGGCGAGCAGCAATGAAGGCGCAATATCTCGTCCTGAAGCCATTCGAGCTACCATAACGGCCAATTGCAAGGGATTGGAGAGCATATACCCCTGCCCGATCGTAGTGTTTACCGTATCATAGGCTTGCCACTTTTCATTATATTTCCGTAGTTTCCATCGAGCATCTGGGACGGTGCCGTAGCTTTGAGAGGCAACTGGCAAATCATATTTTTCCCCGAGGCCGAGGGCCTTAGCCATCTGCGCAATTGGCGCAATTCCGACCCTCAACGCCATTTGATAAAAATAAATATCGCAGCTTTGATATATGGCTTTGGCCATGTTAACTCGCCCGTGACCCCCACGTTTCCAGCAATGGAAGTAGCTATTGCCAACCTTCAATCGCCCTGTGCAAATTACAGTGTCATCCTTTTTAACCCCCGCCTTCAAAAGCGCCAATGCGACCATTGGCTTGATGGTTGATCCAGGCGGATAAAGGCCGCGTAGTGACTTGTCCCTCAAAGGAACATGATCATCGCTCGACAGCATTTGCCATTCTTTCTGGCTAATCCCGTCTGAAAAGCTGTTTGGGTCGAAAGACGGCATGGAGGTCATGGTCAGAATCTCCCCGGTTTGGCTATCAAGAACCGCAACCGAGCCTGATTCTTCGCCTAGCCGCCTAGCCGCATAGCGCTGGAGATCTGCGTTTAATGTGAGTTGAATGGATTTGCCCGGAACATCCGATCTTGTTTCCAGCTCCCTTACTATCTTGCCTCTTGCGGTTACCTCGACACGTTTGGCCCCTGGTTTACCTTGCAGAGTCTCTTCAAATCTCTTTTCCAACCCATCCTTGCCGATCTTGTACCCCGGCGCGAGAAGAATTGGTGACGGATTTTTCTCATATTCTTCAGCAGATGGCGTTCCCACATAGCCCACAAGATGGCCCACGGCGGCACCGGGCGGATAATCTCTTGAAAAACCGCGACTAGCAGATACCCCCGGTAAATCAGGCAAGCGGACACTTACCGCTGCAAAGCGGTTCAAATCCAGGTCTGACGCAACATGGATTGGCTGAAAATTATTCGCCTGTGTCAATTCGGCTTTTATTCGCGCAACCTCTTCCGCTTCCAAACTTAGTAATTTTCTGAGAGTTGCAATAGTCGCATGCTTGTCCTTGAGACGACTGGGATTCAGGTCGATACGGAAATCAGTTTTGTTGTTTGCGATAGGCTTTCCGCTGCGGTCCAACAGCCAACCTCGGCGCGGCGGAATAAGCGTTAAATTTACACGGTTGCTTTCTGATAGCAATTTGTAGCGGCTATTCTCGACGACCGAAAGGTAGCCCAGCCGACCCGCTAGGACCAGTCCGATACCTGCTGACACACCGCCTAACAATGTTGCGCGTCTGGAGAAGGTCAGAGATTGAATGCTGCCGGTTATCGTTCTGGTTTTCTTCATCACGATAATTTCAGAATTTCTGGACGTCTAACGTTATAGACGGATGTATATTCGTACTTCCAGGACGAGCCTATGTTCTTTGCCAAACGGACCACCAGACAATGCTCTTGAATGGCCTTCTGTATATAGGATGCTGTCGTAGCTGAGCTCTTCATGTGATCGGCTGTTTCTGGTCTGAACCAAGCAAAAAGGTCATTGACACCCCGGAAATGGTCAGAACAATACCAAGCCATTGGAGCACGGAGATGTATTCGCCAAATAAAACTGCCCCCATTGCCAAACCAAAAACTGGAATGAAGAAACTGAAGCTATTAGCCCGGTTCAACGATGTTTTTTCGAGAATGCAAAACCACATCCAATAGACCAAAGAAGTTCCGAAAATACTCAGAACCCCGAGTATCAGTACGAACTGGGCGGACCATTCTACAGTTGTGGGCTCTTCAAATACAGAGGCTGCTATAGCAAGTGGGATGCTCCCAATTAGGAGCTGAAGGCCCATTGCCATCAGGGCATCGACGGATCCGGCGATTTTCTTAATCCAGACATTGCTAAAGGTTATGCCCAGGGCAGCGAGGATGATATACGCCACGCCAATCCCATAGCTTGCATTTTCACCCGAAAGATATCCAGGCAGCGCTATGAAGATGATTCCGCCGAAGCCGAGCAGCATCCCTAGAATACCCAACCGCGTCAGCTTTTCCCTCAAGACAAAGGCTGCGAGAATTGCAGCCAGCAAAGGCTGCGCATTTGAAATTACGGTAGCAATACCTGGAGACACGAATTCAGCTGCGTGAAACATTCCAAAAAAACCAAGGCTGGTTGCCCCTATACCTACCACCGCTATGTTTTTCCAATCATGCCAATTTGTGGGGAAGGGCTGGCGCAATGCTAGCGCAATGACAATCAACACGAGACCGGACAGGACCGCGCGGAGCGTAGCAAATGTCAGATGCGGCGCAGACTCTATGCCCCAGCTAATAAACGGAAAGCAGATGGCCCAAAGAAACATCACGGTGATGATCTGGAAAATAAGGGATAAATTCATTGTGATACTCGAATTTTGTCAGATGCTTGGTGCGCTCTCTGGCGGAGCTTCAAACTGGCTCCGCCAGTAATCTCCATCACGGTGCGATTATTTTATTTTCCAGCAATTTCTCGTCAAACGGAAAGACTATTTTAGCATCAGGCTGCTCAGCATGTTTGTCCTTGTCCGGACAATCTACCAGGGACATCAAGTGACGAATGACATTTATACGGGCCGTTTTTTTATCGTCCGTTATAACCACGTACCATGGTGCAAGGTCGGAATGAGTCCGGCGGAACATTGCATTTCGCGCCTCGCTATAATCATCCCAATGCTTAATTGCGACTTCATCCACAGGACTGATTTTCCATTGTTTTAAAGGATCTATCCGTCGGTCGCGAAGTCGGCTTTTCTGTTCGTCTTTTGAGATATCAAGATAATATTTGTAAACTTGTATGCCCGACCCAATTAGTAACCGCTCGAAAGGGACTACAGACGACATAAAAGTTTGATACTCACTCTCAGTGCAATAGCCCATAACGCGTTCGACACCGGCCCGGTTATACCAGCTACGGTTCATCAAAACCATTTCCTGACTTGTTGGAAGCTGAGCGACATATCTTTCGAAATACCAGGAACGGAGCTCTTTGTCAGAAGGCTTGCCCAAGGCAACCACGCGCGTTTCCCTCGGGCTCAGATGTTCGGTAATTCGCTTGATAACGCCGTCTTTTCCTGCCGCATCTCGGCCTTCAAATATAATCAAAATCTGGAGATCATTTTTAATCAGATGCCGTTGCAGCTTCACCAACTCTAATTGGAGTCGCTCCAGGGAGGCTTTGTACGCCTTTTTTTGCATTTTCTTTTCACTCATTCAATCACCTTTCAAAAATTGATTTCTATCTTTGCAATACCGATCATGTTGTTTTTACAGTTATGTTATGCAGTATATCCCCGGCATGCGCGAAATGGTCGGATGCGTTTGACAAATGGCGATAGATTTCACGCCGCTTCAAAACTTCCATCACATAGGCCAATCCACTAGCCACTGCCCTACAATCGGTTTCCTCCAAAGGTCCCAATAGTTGCAAGAAATCATCATGATTGCTGGATTGTTCTGCCCGGGGTTTGGCGGAATAGTATTTTGCATCGAACAACTGAGAAAGCGCTTTGCGATATAGTTTTTCAACCTGTCTTTCCACTTTTTGAACGGCCGCAGCGCTTTGTTCGGCCACGGCCGGGTCCTTTTTCAAAGTGGCGAAACCGCTTTGAAGCTTTCGCGCACTTGATTGCAGAAGCTTTGCCATTTCGAGCATTTGGGCATCGGGTTCGATCCCAAGAATTTCCATTTCCCGCACGGTCGTCTTGGCATAATTTAAACCCTCATCGATTGAGGTGATCGCCCGATAAATATCCTCACGGTCGAACGGCGTTGAAAAAGAGCGGTTAAGGGTATCAATATTTCTTATTTTGAGAATATCCCCTTCGTGCTCCAGTCTTCGCACATCGTCGGCTCGTTTCTGCTCGCCTGTTTGCATATAGGCGGCCAGCATTTCCATTGCCTGCACAACGACATCACATTGATCATTAAGCATTGAATAGAAGTCCGGCGTTCGCGGGAACACGGTGTTTATAATTCTCGAAAATCGCGAAACTTGTTTTGTTTCTGTGCTCTCAGTATCAGATTGCATAGCCTGTCCAATCGTTGCTCGATTGACTGAGCCGAGTGGCCCCGTCGCGTGGCTTTTGCTTCGTTGGCGAAAAGCCGTCCCCTTGTCGCCTATATAGCTGGCATTCGGCCAGCTTTACCCGATATGGCCAACGGCACTCCCTATTCGGTTCAGATATAAACATTGATCAGAACTCCTGCCGAGATGCCAAATACTAAAACCAAGTAACCGGTTAAAATAGGGCGTCGTAGCTTCTTGTCGGCAAACACAAAAACTATCCCAAGTTTAAAAATGAGGTTGGCGAAGAAGGCCAATATAATTGCGTAAACGGCAATATTGGGATCAAGGATATCATCCGATACGAGTTTCAGATTTGAAACTGTTATGGCGTCAATATCGGTCAATCCCGATAGAAAGGACACTAAGAAAACTCCAGCTTCGGCAAAGACGTCATTCATCCAGGCGACGAGAAACAATATCCCGGCAAAGCTAAGCGCAAAGATAGCCGCGCTTACTATTTCCGCTGGATTTCGGGTTGATACTGACGGTAGAGGCTCCTTTGCATCTTCAATCCTGCGATACGACCACAAAACAAACAGACTGCCAGCCACCCCGCCCCCTATCAGCCATGGTAGCATGAGGGGTATCAGCATAAATTCCAATATCCCCACGATTATTCCAATGCGTACGAGCTGAACTAGGTGGGACAATAATATTATGGTTGCTGCTATGTTGGAGAACCCGGCCTGTTCCTTGCTATATTTCGCATAAACCAGGGTCGTTGCCGTCGTTGAAGCCATGCCTCCCAAAACTCCGGCAATTGCGACGCCCGACTTATGCCCAAATATTTTAAGTGCGAGATAACCCAATAAGCTAAGCCCGCTGATGAGGACCACCAGCCAACCGATTTGATAGGGGTTAAATACCTCGTAAGGGCCGTAATTGTTGTTTGGTAATATTGGCAATAAGATAACGGCGATCGCTGCGAATTGGAAAAACGATATTATTTCCTGTTTGGTCAACCTTTGCGGTACCTCTCGCAATTCTTTACGGAAATAGAGCAACGCAGTCATTGTCACAGCAATCGCGGCGGGCAACAACGGATGGCCAATCCATAAAATATAACCCAATATAAAGGTAATTAGCGCAGCGACTACCGTCGTGGTATCAGGCTCTTTAGCCAGGGATTTTATTTGGGCGATCATCAGACAGGCGGCGACAAGTATCAAAAGCGTCCAGCCGCCGATCTGAGAATCAGTTTGCGCCCAGATATAGCCGCCGAGCGAACCAGCAAGTGCGATTAATGTGAAAGTCCGTAGCCCTGCGATGGAATTTTCATGGCGCTGTCTCTCCAATCCGACCAAAAAGCCAAGGGCCAGGCTTTGGCCAAAGAGCATCAAATGCGAAATTTGAGGGGCATCGTTAATCATCTTTGACTAATTTCCCAAAAGCCCCGTTGAGAAACGCACATGTGCTGTCTTAGACGCGAGCTTTGCCAGAAGCCCATTGGGCCAATCGCGCAAAATGCTACTTTTCCGGATTTGGGAGCCTGCCATATATGGTTTTCCATCAAAAAAACTTTCCAGCCAATTGGATCAATCCGTAAATGGCAATGGAAACGCTCGCAGCGCCAGGTATCGTGATCAACCATGTCCCGAAGATATGCTTTGCAGTGCCCCAGTGAACTGACTTCGGCCGCTCTGATGTGCCAACGCCCATAATCGCTGTGCTGACCACCTGGGTGGTGGAAACAGGCGCTCCGAGAGCAGATGCCGCCAAAATCACGCCAGCTGACGTCAATTGTGCATCCAACGCGTGGATTGGCCGAACTTTGTAGATCCCGAAACCCAATGTTCGCACAATGCGCCAACCGCCTGTCAGCGTGCCTATTGTGATCGCTGTTGCGCTCGCCAAAATAACCCAAAACGGCACATAGAACTGCCCGCTGATGCCGCCCAGGACTAGGATCATGGCAATCACACCCATGCCTTTCTGGGCATCATTTGTTCCATGAGAAAACGCCAGAGCCGCCGTTGTCAGCCATTGAAAGGCGCGAAGATATTTATTGGCCGATGGCTTGGCGGCCCGCAAGGCGAAGACCATGATGCGGTGTAATAGGCCGCCCAGGAAAAACCCCAGAATGGGTGAAAGAAACAAAGCTCCCACTATCTTGGCGACACCCTTGAGATGAAAGCCGTCAGTTAGCTCAAAACCCCAGACGACATGGCCTGGACCCGCAGCGACAATTACCACCCCTACGAGACCTCCCACAAGAGCTTGGGAAGAGGAGACGGGAAGTCCAAACCACCAGGTTAGAAAATTCCAGATGATCGCGCCGCCCAGACCTGATAATATGACAGTCAGTGAAAAAATATTCCCCAGATCGGAAACATCAACAAAACTACCGATCGTATTGGCCACCGCAGTTCCTCCAATGATAGGTCCAAGAAAAGTGAACGAGGACACTAGAATAATTGCCTGTATTGGGGTCATTGCATGCGAGGCAATTGCCGTAGCCAACATGTTGGCAGCGTCTTGCATTCCGTTCGAATAGTCAAACAACAGAGCAATGAAGACGCCCAGGATGACAAGGACCATCACACCGCTCATAGCGGAGCCTCATTTTGATATCGTTTGAACCGGCCTGCCCTCGCGTTCCGATTCTGCACCGGTATCATTTTCTATCCCAGAAAGCTTTGGTATCGAGGAACCGGTTTACATCCTTGAAGAGCTTTTTTTCGGTAAATTTAGCTTCGCGTTGGTGCCATCCGATGACAATGCCAGCGGTATAAAACCATGCTGGCGTGGCAGCATCGGGTTCCGCACTCAGCATTTTCTCGACGAGCAGTTCCGCAGCCAGGACATCATTCAAATAACCCATCCGACTTTGAATGGGACTAAGCGTTTTCTGAAATTTCAGAACTTGCTTATCTGGATAAATATTAGCAGAAAAATCTACGGTATAGCGCAGTTTCTTAACAGTTAATCTTAGCTTATGCCGTTCTTCCTTAGACATTTTCTCAAGCTTTTTACACTTTTCTCGCACAAGCTTATTCTGTTTTTTGAGTTGCTTTGCGCAAAACTTTCTGGCCGGCTCTGACAGGTCCATTGTTTTAGAAGAGGCTGCGCTATCCGGCCAGTTGTCATTATAAAGCAATGTACTAAGCTCTAGAATAAACTTCGTATAGCGCGCGGAATTGACTGCGCTGCGGGCTTGTTTGCGATGAAGAACTCTTTCTTTCTCGGCAGCCGACAAAAGCAGTTCAAATCTGGTGGCCGGTTCGGAAAGTTTGGCGACCGGTGTCACGAACTCATCGATAAAAACATCCCAGCTGCGCGCTGCTGACAGCTCATCCCTAAGCCACTTTGCTTCGCTCACAATCCAATCATATTTTTCTTGTGCAATATTGGCCTGGAAAATCTCCAAGCCTGCACGCAAACGCCGCAAGGCAACACGCATTTGATGAATGCCCTTAGCATCGTCCAGGAGAACCGACGCTTCATTGGCTTGGAGATAGCTGATTGCCTGTTGAAGATTGTCGACAAAGGCCTGTTCTCCAGTGAAGTTCTTCAACAGCTTAGACTGCCGCCATTTTTGAGCGCGTGGCTCTTCCTTCGATAACAATGAATAGCCGCGCGCTGCTTTGCTAACAGTGCTGATCCGAAATGGGACTGTCTGATTAATAGTTGCCGCAAGTTCAAATATGTGAGCGGCTGAACCGCTCAAAAGTTCAAGCTCTAATTCACAAATTGGTTGGACTGCATCACCTGCGGTGACTTCGCCCACATCGATGTCGAGCGACACTGTCGTACCATCATCAAATTTGAGTTTACGGGACTGCCGTCTAACAACGGATTGGAAAACAGCTTGTAGATTATATCCCGTCAACCGTTTTAACTTGGTCCGGATTTTCTTGTTTTCAAGAAGGTCAATTTGTGGGATTTGATCCGGCAATTCAGCGTCCCATTCTATTCTCCCTATAATGGCACCCAAAGGTTCGCTTTGCCGTTTCAGGCACTGGGTATAAGTCTTGCCGATTTTGCGAACACGCAATGAATAGCCGTGCTTGTGAAGGGCATGATCGGGCGTATCAAAATATGTCGTTGTCAGAACGCGAGAAACTGCCTTATTGACTGCCAGATCGGTAATGGCAGAAAGACGTTTTAACTGCTCCAGCTGTTCGGCCTTGAATACCCCTTTTAATTCCATTTCATTGTTCATTGACACTGGTTCTTTCCTTTGCGGTAAAGAGGTTCTTCGGGATTCCGCGGTCGCTAGTTAAATTGCAGGCCAACGCAACTAATGCTTGGGTTACTCCGCCCAGTCAGAGTCAGGCAGCTTGATGTTCTCGGTGACGGTTAGTCTCATGACGGATTATCGTCGGTTCACGCTCAGCGAAGGTTTGTGCACGATCAATCCGTGATAATACTGTGCGCAATTCATCGGCCTCGGTAGTGTCTTGCTGGCCATGCGCTTCCAGCCTGGCAAGCTTCTGCCGGAATATTGGGGCGTACATCGTGATAATCTCTTTGTCTGCATTATCATTTTCGGCATCGTTCATCTGAAATTCTCCAAAATTTTCCTAAGTGACTGGATACATGGTGATGTCTCAAACTAGCGGCGTTCCTCGACATCGAGAACGGTCTGTTGGGTTCAATTATAAGGACGTGGCAAACAATGATTTGTTACACTATGTTAAATGTGCCTCATGCCTTCCTACCAAACTCCCGGATCATGCAGCACGCCTTGAATATCTGTCCTGCGGTTGCGAAGGAACGAGATAGTCGCGTGTAAGCGGGACAGCGTCCTGCTTTTTGGCCAATTGAACCTGAAAGACCACATGCCCATTTTGTCTGAACGCGAGCTCGCTGACGACAAGGTAAAACCGCCACATACGGCAGAACCGTTCATCATATATTTTGCGAACCTCATCGATTTTTTGTTCGAATCTGTCGCGCCATGCTTTGAGTGTCTCGGCATAATGGAGGCGTAAAACTTCGACATCTGTAACATATAGGCCGGAGCGTTCGGCAGCAGCCATTACTTCGGAAAGAGCCGGAGAATATCCTCCAGGAAATATATATTTTGCAATCCAAGGATTTGTCGCGCTCGGGCCATCGGCTCGACCAATAAAATGCAGGAGCGCGATCCCATCGTCCGCTAGACTGCCATGTAACTTGGAAAAAAACTCCGAATAGTGGGGTATGCCGACATGTTCGAACATACCGACCGACACTATGCGATCAAAGGTTTCGGTGACCTCTCGATAATCTTGCAAACGAAATTCTGCGCGGGCACTTGTCTGCAATTTTTCTGCCCTCTCAAGGGCAACATTGTGTTGCTCACATGACAGCGTAACCCCGGTTACATGCGCGCCGTGCTCTTTGACCAGATGAAGGCCTAACCCGCCCCAACCGCACCCGATATCCAAAACATGATGACCCGGCTCAAGCATTAGCTTGGCAGCAATATGATTTTTCTTGTTTTTCTGTGCCGTTTCCAGGCTGTCATCGGGACCGACAAAATATGCGCAGGAATATTGCATGTCATCGTCCAGAAAGAGCCGATAAAAATCTTTCGAAAGATCATAATGATGCGCCACATTGTTGCGGGCTATGGTCAACGGATTATGTTGAGCGAAATATCGATGAAATTGCCGATAAAGGGTAACTTTGCGAGAAAACCAGCTTGGGCGTTGCAATGCTTGGTTGTTGATCAACAACTCCAGCAATCCATAAAGATCGTCATTTGCTACGGTCAGCGAACCGTCCATATAGGCCTCGCCCAAAATAAGCTCGGGGTTGAGAAATAGCTTTCTGGGCAGACTGCGCGAATGTATTTTGATACTTATTGGATTTTTACAATCTGGGCCATATTGCTGTTCCTTTCCGTCCGGAAAGACTACACGCAGGGCACCGTTTTTTATGAAACCGGAAAGAAATTTTGATAGAAGATATGTCCACATTTGCTGTCCTCACTATCTGTCTGTGATTGCAAGACAGGGCTTTTTGGCCCGTTTTAAATATCTTGCGTCAATGTGAGGGACGGCAACGAAGTGGGTTTGTTACAGTTTGACAACTACCAGGTAATCGGGTCCACTAAACATTGTAGACATGACGATATACAGGTACGGAGCGGCCCAAGCGCTGCTTGCCGGGAGTGAATATGGCATCTGAAGACAAAGAATCGGGGGAGGATTATTCTGTGCATAAGGTCATGGCCGAGGTTCAAGCGGAGTTCCTTCGGTTTTTGGTCTATAAGCTTGGAAATAGAGACGAAGCAGCGGACGTGCTGCAAAATTTCTATGTCAGGGTTTTGGATCGCATTGATGATGTACGAGACAGCGAAAAATTAAGAGGATGGATGCGCAAAGTGCTCCATACAACCTTGATCGACTACTATCGTACTCAGGGCAAACGACGCGTCATTGAAAAGGAATATGCAAACTTTGAGAAGCTGATGGATAGCGAAGAAGCAGAACATGAATTGGATCGCATGATTTGCATTTGTCTGTATCAACTCCTCCCGACCTTGAAATCCGATTATGCCGATATTCTCTGGCGTATTGATATCGTTGGCGAAGCCCGCGAGAGTGTATCCGCCTCCCTGGATATCAGTGAAAGTAATTTGCGGGTACGCCTGCACCGCGCGCGTCACGCGCTGCGCGATCGATTGAAAGAAACATGTGAAACCTGTCCTGTGCATGGGTTTCTCAATTGCGATTGTTCGCACGCGACCCACGCAGCTCCCCTCGATTGAGCCTCAATATCATTCGACTGTAACGAAGCGCATCCCAGTCCGTCTATCTTGCTGTTAGTTTGAGTATCGCTGTTGGGCGCAATCTTTCCAACCGCGATCTGTCGACTAGTTGATATTGAAGATTATGCTGTCGTTTGGCAATGAACCGCCAAAAAGATGAAAAATCAAAGAGGGATACATAATGCGGACCGCTGTAATTGAAGTCTCCGGGTTGCTTTCACCATTAAGTTCACAGGGCGTTGAAAAACAGCTTTCCAAGTTAAGGGGAATAGAAAAAGCATCCGTAAATTATGCCAGCGGCAGCGCCACCGTAACTTTCGATGAAAAAGAAATAGGGCTGGTAGAAATCGAAACAAAAATTGCCGAATGCGGCTATCACTGCGGCGGAGAACTGTTGCCAAAGCATCTATGCGAAAAAGAACAATCAAAGACCGGCGCTGCTGATCATACGAAACACAAGGGTCATGGTAAAAAAGCCGCTGAGCTGGGCAAAGATGACAAGCAGGCCGCAACCGATCATACCGCTCATGAAATGGGTCATGGCGGCGGTATGGACATGGCCGAAATGGTAAAAGACATGCGCAATCGCTTCTGGATTGCGCTGATATTTGCTATTCCCATTTTCATTTATTCGCCAATGGGCGGACTGTTTACTCCGCCAGCACCGCCTTTCGGGCTGCGCCTGGATCTTTGGCTATTTTTCCTTGGCAGCGCAGCGATTGTTTACCCTAGCTGGCCGTTCTTTATCGCCGCCTGGCGCGCGCTTCGTAACGGTGTGCTTAATATGGCGGTGCTCGTCGTCTTGTCTGTCGGAACCGGATATTTTTTCAGTGTCGGATCAACATTCTTTTTCCCTGGGGTGCAGTTTTTTGAGGCAGTAGCAGTGCTTCTGGTTTTCATTCTGCTGGGACACTGGCTCGAAATGCGGGCACGCGCAGGCGCATCCAACGCTATTCGTTCGCTAATGGACTTAGCGCCGCCGAAAGCTACCGTATTGCGCGACGGCAAGGAAATAGAAATATCAACGGCCGAAGTTCTCAAGGACGACATAGTGGTCATTCGGCCAGGTAATAAAATTCCGGTAGATGGAGAAATTCTGGAGGGCGAAACGCTCGTCGATGAATCAATGTTGACCGGCGAATCCATGCCCGTCAACAAGAAGCCGGGAGACAATGTCTTTGGCGCAACGATCAACAAAAGCGGTAGCTTCCAATATCGCGCGACCAAGGTTGGTGCAGATACCGCGCTCGCGCAAATCGTCAAACTGGTTCAGGAAGCCCAAAATTCAAAGGCCCCATCCCAGCTGCTAGCCGACAAAGCCTCCCAGTGGCTGGTCCTGATCGCTGTTGTTATCGGTCTTGCAACCTTTGCCGTCTGGTTTTGGTGGCTCGGGCAACCTCTTTTGTTCGCTTTGACATTGACCATTACTGTCTTTGTAATCGCCTGCCCTGACGCTCTTGGTCTCGCAACGCCCATGGCCGTTATGGTTGGCACAGGGCTGGGTGCGATGAACGGTATTCTTTTCAAAAACGCCAGCGCGCTCGAGGACGCCACAAAACTCGATATCATCGTCTTTGATAAAACCGGAACATTGACGATGGGCGCTCCCGAAGTGGTCGAGGTTGTTACATCTTCTGAAGTGTCCATCGATGAGGTACTTGCGATGGCGGCAACTGTCGAGCAAGGTTCTGATCATCCCCTGGCGCAGGCCATAATGAAGCGCGCTGGTGATCTGCCAAAGCAAAAATTGGCAGCTTTCGAAAATATCGAAGGTAAAGGCGCGCGCGCCGAGCTTGACGGCGAAGAGATTCTTCTCGGCAACCGAAGGCTCATGGATGAGCGTGACGTTTCGATGAGTGAACTCAAAGCCGAAGCGGCGCGATTGCAAGCAGCCGGCCAGACTGTTGTTCACATTGCCAAGGGCGGCAAGCTAACTGGCCTCATCGCAATTTCCGACGCGCCGCGTCCGACAGCCGCTGCCATGGTCAAAATGCTAAGCAAGCGGGGTGTCGAAGTCGCCATGCTCACAGGCGATAACCAAGAAACCGCAGAGCGGATCGCCTCTGGTCTTGGAATTACCACCGTCCTAGCCGACGTTTTGCCAGGACAAAAAGCTGAAAAAATCAAAGAACTGCAGGATCAAGGCAAAAAGGTCGGCATGGTAGGGGACGGCGTCAATGACGCCCCTGCCCTAACCCAGGCTGATGTCGGATTTGCCATTGGTGCTGGCACAGACGTCGCGATCGAAAGCGCCGATGTCGTGCTCATGAAAAGTGACCCTTATGATGTTCTGGGCGCGATTGAATTATCGCGCGCAACATTGCGGAAAATGCATCAAAATCTATTCTGGGCCGTCGCCTATAACGTCATAGCGTTTCCGATGGCAGCCGGCGTTCTTTATCCTTTCATCATAAGTCCGGAGGTTGCAGCGCTTGCCATGTCAGGCAGTTCTGCCTTGGTCGCCGTCAATGCATTATTGCTGAAACGGACCCGTCTGGAGGGTATCCATGCAGCACCGGTGCCCGCATAGATTTATGGGGCCTAAGCCAAGCTAGACCGCCGAAGGAGAAATTCACTGACATGGCTGAAAACCTTCTATCGAATAGCTTGAAATCACGAAGCGAGCCGATTGCTATTGTCGGTGCCGGTCCGGCAGGTCTAGCTTGTGCCATTCTGCTCGCGCGGGCCGGACGCAAAGTGGTAGTGCATGAATGGCACAAGACCGTTGGAAGCCGGTTTCACGGCGATTACCAAGGTATTGAAAACTGGAGCGGCAAGCGCGATGCGCTGGAAGAACTGAACGAAGCGGGTATCGAAACAAGTTTCAACGCTCACCCCGTCTTTCAAGGTACAGCCTATGATTATCGCGGTAAAGATTACCCGATAATCGGTGATCGGCCGTTATATTATCTCGTACAGCGTGGAGGTCAGACGGGCAGTCTGGAACAAGGCCTGCTCGATCAAGCTATTTCAGCCGGTGTGGAAATTCGTTTTGGTGACCGCGCGGTGAGCATCGACGGGCCTGCAATCTCGGCGATCGGACCTAGATCAGCCGATGCAATTGCAGCGGGTTATATATTCGAAACCGGTGAGGCCGACAGCAATCATATTGCTTTTGATAACAGGCTTGCGCCCCGTGGCTATGCTTATTTGCTGATCCACAATGGCCGTGGTACGCTAGCAAGCTGCATGTTCAGCGGCTTCAAGAACCAGGCGATGCACGTGGCCCGCTCTGTAAAGTTTTTCGAAGACAAAACCGGCCTAAAAATGAACTCTCCGCGTCCGTTCGGTGGGTTTGGAAATTTCCGTATTCCCAACACAGCGATGCAAGGCGGCCATCCGCTGATTGGCGAACAAGCCGGCTTTCAGGATATGCTTGCAGGCTTTGGAATGCGATACGCCTTGCGTTCGGGCATTTTGGCGGCCCAAAGCTTGATTGATGGCTCTGATTACACTGGTTTGTGGCGCGCGCAACTCCTGCCATTGCTTAAAACCGGCATCAGCAACCGTTTTTTGTACAATGCCGCCGGTGACCGAGGGGCACGATTGGCGCTACAGGATATCAGCCGATCGGACGCCTCTGCAAGGCTGCATCGTCTGTATCAACCCTCCTTACTGACGAAAATCATATTTCCGCTTGCACGGCGGCAATTTCGCCGCCCGCTTCATGACCCAGGCTGTGATCATATTGCATGCCAATGTGTCTGGTGTGAGCATGGAGTGGGTCACGCGATCTAAATATTCTGTCGGCCGCGCACAAATTTCAAGAGCCGCAGCTGTCCAAAGTTGCCGAATTTGAGTTGTCGACTGTAACGCAGCGCGTTTTCAAACGTCTATTCCCATAAGCAATCTTTAAGCGGCGATTTTTTAAAACGCCGCGCTCATGCGATTACGAAAACGGAAGAAACATATCATGCAATACCAACACAAGTCATCCGCGTCGCAGCCATCCAACTCCCGCGTAAAATTTATATTTTATGGGTTTTTGGCAATAGCTGCCTTTGCCCTATATTTTGAGCATCAGGCCCATATCCCTGGCGACTATCTGCTGCTTGGCGGCCTGCTGCTTGTCTGTGTTGTCATGCACAGTTTCATGCACGCTGGGCATGGTGGGCATGGTGGGCATGGTTCCAAGCGCGGCGAGCCTGATCAAGGATCAATGCCCGACAAAATAGGGGAATAATGATGGATATGTCTGCCTATGGTCTATGGTTTCTGGTCGTCTTCAACTCGGCTATCTTCATCATCTTTGCATTTAGTTTTTTCAAACCCCGAACAAAGCGAGATTGGCGTTCGTTTGGGGCCTTTAGCGCATTTATTGTTGCTCTTTTTACGGAAATGTATGGTTTCCCTTTGACCATTTACTTCCTCGCTGGCTGGTTGCAATCCAACTACCCCAATATTGACTGGTTCGCGCATGATGGCGGGCATTTGCTGGAAATGATTTTCGGATGGGAAGCCAACCCTCACCTTGGACCTTTTCACCTCTTGAGTTTTATCTTCATCGGCGGCGGATTCTATTTGCTCTCCGCAGCTTGGCGCGTTCTTTACAAAGCTCAGCATAGCGGCGAACTGGCACAAACGGGGCCCTACGCGCGGGTAAGACATCCGCAATATGTCGGTTTTGTGATGATCATGATTGGATTTCTATTCCAATGGCCAACCCTGCTGACGCTGGCAATGTTTCCCGTTTTGCTGATCATGTACTGGCGGCTCGCACTTAAAGAAGAACGCGAAGTCGAAGCACAGTTGGGAGATGTTTACCGCAGCTACGCAGCGCAGGTCCCCCGCTTTATTCCGCGATGGGGCAGTAAATCAGCGACAGTTCTCGTCAGTCAGGATGGATCATGAGCCAAGTTGGCAAGGGCACATCAGCGGCACATCACAATGCTGAGAATAGTCCAGAGAGGCTGTGATGGAGACCTTTGCCGAAAAAAAGACAAATTTAGATCCAGCTGGTATCAGGCGGAGAGACTTTATCCATATTGCGCCAGTATCTTTTGCCGCCGTGGGCCTTGCAGCATCGGCCATACCTCTTGTTGACAGCATGAACCCATCAGCAGACGTGCTGGCGGTTGCTGTGATTGAAGTAGACCTTTCATCAATCGAACCTGGGCAGCGAATAACTGTCAGCTGGCGTAATCAGCCAATATTCATAGTAAGGCGCACCGCAAACGATATTACCCGCGCGCGCGCCGACGATGCCAATCCAGCGCTGATCGATCCCGCAAGCGATAGTTCGCGCGTGCTGCAGACCGAGTGGCTAATTATGATCGGTGTTTGCACCCATCTTGGCTGCATCCCTCTGGGACAAAAAGAGGGGGATATGCAGGGGAAATACGGTGGATGGTTTTGCCCGTGTCACGGTTCGCTTTATGATGCGTCTGGTCGTGTCCGGCGCGGCCCGGCCCCGAGAAATCTCGATATTCCACCATATGTGTTCTTAAGCGGCACACAAATCCGTATCGGATAAGTAGCCTTACGGCATGGCTTTGAAGCGCACCAAATATATATTCAGATTTTACCGCAGATAAAATTTCCACCGGAGTTCAAAACAATAGGCCCATGATAACGAGAAACCGCATATATGCGCTGATAGCTATTTTGATCCTACTCGCGGTTGGGACTTATGTTTACTATGCGCTCCGAGACGATCACCAGACCGATGGGCATATTATTCTGTATGGTAATGTCGATGTCCGCCAAGTTAACCTGGCATTCAAAATTCCCGGCAGGCTTCGTGCAGTCAATGTTGAAGAAGGCGACACTGTTAAGGCCGGAAAGCTGATAGCCATTCTTGAACCGCAAGATTACGAGGACGACGTGAGTTTGTCGCAAGCCAGAGTAAGCGGTCAGGCGGCACAATTGGCGGCGCTGCAAACGGGAACCCGTCCACAGGAAATTGATCAAGCCGCCGCCATACTAGCCGAAGCGAATGCCTCCCTCTCGCTTGCCGAAAATACCTTGAAGCGTCAGCAGTTTTTGGCGGACCGTGATTTTGTCTCCCCTCAAGGCCTTGAAACAGCACAGACCGAAAGAGATCGAGCCGCTGCCTCAAAAGAAGTTGCGGACAAGGCATATAAATTGGCGCGCATCGGGCCGCGCTCTGAAGATATTGAACGTGCCCGGGCTGCGCTAAAAGCGGAACAGGCGGCGCTCAACCTATCTGAACGGCGCCTAAAAGATGCCAATCTCATTGCGCCTTCAGGCGGACGCATATTGACAAGGGTCAGAGAACCCGGTTCGATAATCGGAGCCGGTGAAACAATAGTTTCGGTATCATTGGTTTCGCCGGTCTGGGTGCGCGCTTTCTTGGCGGAGCCAGACCTGGACCGCGTCAAACCAGGAATGAAAGCAGAAGTCCAAACGGATTCCGGCGGAATCTATACCGGAAAAGTCGGATTTATTTCCCCAGTTGCTGAATTTACGCCCAAAACAGTGGAAACGCCAGAACTGCGCACAAGTTTGGTATACCGTGTCAGAATCATTGTTGAAGATGCCGGCTCACGCCTCAAACAGGGCATGCCCGTCACGGTTATTCTCAAACCCACGGTCAAACAGTGAAGCATGACACAGCACTAGTTACGATAAGCGGCGTCTCGAAGCTATTTGAGAATGCCAATATTCCAGCAATTTTTGATCTTACGAGCCAAATTAGGCCGGGGAGAGTGACTGGTCTGGTTGGACCAGATGGTGCCGGGAAAACAACTCTCCTGCGCCTCATTTCTGGTCTTTTGCGGCCGAGTGAAGGGAAACTGGAAGTTTGCGGCTTTGATCCTGTAAAGGAGCCCAATTCGGTTCATGAGGTTGTCGCCTATATGCCCCAACGCTTTGGCCTCTATGACGATCTTACCGTCTTTGAAAATCTCAATTTGTACGCTGATTTAAGGTCAGTAACCGGGCCGCAGCGCGCTGCCACCTTTGAGCGACTGTTGGAGTTTACTGGACTGAAACCCTTCACCAAGCGCTTGGCAGGCGCCTTATCTGGGGGGATGAAACAGAAACTTGGGATTGCGTGCGCTTTGATCGAAACGCCTCGCCTGCTATTGCTCGACGAACCAAGTGTTGGTGTCGATCCTTTGTCCAGGCGGGAATTGTGGCAAATGGTCTACGAATTGGTCGATCAGGGTATTGGTGTGATTTGGAGTACAGCCTATCTGGACGAGGCTGAACGCTGTGCCTCCGTCATGCTACTCAATGAAGGAAAACTTATATATGATGGTCCGCCGGATGCACTCACCGACCGGGTTCAAGGACGAGCCTTTCTCTTAAGCAACATAGAGGGAGACAGGCGGTCAGTGCTCGCGCGCACTCTGGAAAAAACTGCTATTTTAGATGGCGTCATTCAGGGACGAAATATTCGTATCGTAACTGCAAAGGGAGCGATAACCCCTTTACCATCGGATTTATTGGCCGGCGAAGCCGCAATTATGGCTTCCACTCCGCCTCGCTTCGAAGATGCTTTCATGGACCTCATGGGCGGCGGCCAAAAACAGCCCTCGCCCTTTTTGAAATTACAATCGACTAAAGCGCACCAAAACGAAATTGCCGTTGAAGCAATGGGACTAACCCGCCGTTTCGGTGATTTTACGGCCACAGACAACATAAGTTTCGAAGTGAAACGCGGAGAAATATATGGCCTGATTGGACCCAATGGAGCGGGCAAATCGACCACCTTCAAGATGCTATGCGGTCTCCTAAAACCCTCGGAAGGTTTTGCCCGCGTTGCCGGTATGGACTTGCAGAAAGCACCGAGCAAAGCCCGGGCACGCCTAGGTTATATGGCGCAGAAATTTTCACTATATGGTGATCTGAGTGTGAGCCAAAATATGGACTTTTTCGCTGGAATCTATGGGCTGACTGGGAAGAAGCGCCGTGAGGCAATCGAAACACTCGTCTCGACTTTTGGCCTGGCTTCCTATTTGGAAACAAACGCTATCATGTTGCCTTTGGGTTATAAACAGAGACTTGCTTTGGCATGTGCCGTCTTGCACGAACCAGATGTGCTGTTTTTGGATGAACCGACGTCCGGCGTTGATCCCCTGACGCGCCGGGAATTTTGGTCACATATTAATGCAATGGTCGGAAATGGCGTTACCGTCGTTGTCACCACACATTTTTTGGAAGAAGCTGAATATTGCGACCGCATGGCGCTAATTTATCGCGGACGAATGATCGCTGCTGGCGCTCCCGATGAGCTGAAAGCCAGTGCACGTTCAGAAGATATTCCAGAGCCGACACTAGAAGATGCTTTCATCGCGCTGGTGGAAAAAGACGACCGCCAGAGAGAACAGACTTGAGCCGCCGTTTTTTCCCTCTGCCAGTCTCCATGACACGGATGGTCGGGCTAACCCGGAAGGAAACTCTTCAAGTTTTGCGGGATCCCAGCACGATAATGATTGCGGTCATATTACCTCTCCTGCTGTTGTTTCTATTTGGATATGGCGTAACATTTGACCCCCGATCATTTAATGTTGGCTTAGTGATCGAACAACCAACGGCTGAAACAGGAAGTTTTAAGGCGTCTCTAGAAAATTCACGATTTTTCCAAGTGGAAACCAGCCGTGATCGGCGCTTCTTCGAACAAGATCTCGTCGCCGGTCGTCTTAATGGAATCATTATACTAAGAGAAGATTTTGCGCGGGTTGTTTATCGCGCCGACACAGCGCCGATACAGGTCATTGTCGATGGTAGTGATCCCAATACCGCTTATCTTGTTAACAATTATGTACAGCTCCTCTGGGCGAACTGGCTTGAGCAGGTATCTATCAGCAGCGGTCAGTCGCCCGGGCCTCCTCTCGCCAGTCTTGAACCGCAAATATGGTATAATTCTGAAGTCTCCAGCAAAAATTATCTAGTCCCGGGGTCGGTGGCAATCACGCTGACGATGATAGGGGCATTGTTGACGGCGCTGGTAGTTGCGCGCGAATGGGAACGGGGGACCATGGAAGCATTATTGGCCACGCCCGTTGGCATCACTGAACTCATCATCGGAAAAATCATTCCCTATTTCCTCCTCGGACTGGGTTCGATGGTCCTGTCGGTGATAACTGCAATTTTGGTTTTCGACGTTCCTTTCCGGGGGTCATTCTTGCTGTTGCTTCTTACGTCATCCGTATTCATGCTTTGCTCGCTAGGGCAAGGGCTTTTGATTTCGACTATAACCCGCAATCAACTGGTAGCGGCCCAGGTGTCGATATTGAGCGCGTTCCTTCCAGCTTTCTATTTTTCAAACTTTGTATTCGAAATTGATAGCATGCCGTGGGCACTGCGCATGATCAGTTATGCCGTACCGGCGCGTTATTTCGTTTCAAGCCTGCAAACTTTGTTTCTGTCCGGCGATATCTGGTCCGTCATTGGGCCTGATCTCATTGGGCTTGGGCTATTTGCCGTGCTAATTTTTGCGATAACGGCACGCGTGACACGAACGACGTTGGATTAGGGTAGATGTGGCACCGTATTTTGGCTCTAATCATCAAAGAATTGTGGACCAACGCGCGCGATCCTAAAACACGCTGGGTGGTTCTCTTCTCCCCTCCCTTTTTGTTGCTCATATATGCTTTTGCCATAACACAAGATGTCAGCAACGTGCCGATTGCGATATACAATCAAGATATGGGCGTTGAATCGCGAGAATTCATAGGCAGGCTGGAAGGTTCTAGTACCTTCAGCAAGATTGAATATCTACAAAGTTCAGCTGAAATTATCTCCACTATAGAATCCAAAAGTGCCGCGATGGTTATTCAGTTTGGTCCAGACTTCTCGCGTAAACTGGCGGCGGGCGAAGAGGTAAATATCCAAATTATTCTAGATGGTAGGCGTTCGAACACAGCACAGATTTTGATCGGTTACGTTTCACAAATATTGGAAAGCTATAATCGCGAACGGTTGGCCGAGCGCGGATTTAGCGCTCCAACCAAGATCGTCTCTCGCATTTGGTTTAACCCAAATCTAAAACCAATTTGGTCAGCAGTTCCTTCCCTTTTCGCCGTAATGACCGCCATTGTCGGATTTATGATTTCAGCTCTCACTATTGCGCGAGAACGCGAAATGGGTACTTTTGAACAATTACTGGTATCTCCTCTCAAGCCGCTTGAAATACTCATTGGCAAAACTGCGCCAGCATTGCTCATCGCTATTACAAGCGCAACAGCCATGTTAGTCCTTGGGACGCTCGTTCTTGACGTTCCGGTAAGAGGTTCGCTGGTGCTGCTTTATCTATCGATGATCATCTATCTAGCCTCCATCATCGGCATCGGCCTGTTTATCTCTTCTCTCGCTGCCACGCAGCAACAGGCTATAGTCGGCTTGTTTGTTTACATGGTACCTGCGGTTTTGATTTCTGGCTATGCAACACCAGTAGAAAATATGCCGGATTTTCTGCAATGGGTCGCAGAAACCAATCCTATCCGCCACTTCATCGTTATCTGCAAAGGCGTGTTTCTTAAGGACGCGCCATTGGCAGTCGTGTTCCAGCATAGCTGGCCCATGGTGCTGATCGCCTTTGTAACGCTTGGTTCAGGAGCATGGCTGTTCAGGCGGCGCGTTTCTTGATATTCAAAAAAGCTTGGCCCGATGCCTTTTTTCGTATCATGACAAGTTTGATATTTTTCATTGGGCCTCTGTAGATTATTGGGACACAGATTCAGGGTAGGACCCTAAATAAAAGCTGCAATTCCGGTATCGCCCCAATTTGCGATATTCCCGCCGTTGAGTTTGCTCCCTGAAACCAGACATTCAAAACATTATGCCTTATCCGTTCAAAGAAGCTTAGAGGTGGAACATCATAATATGCTTCTTAGTAAATTGGCGGTTCAGTCTTTGGGGTTAAAAGAACGCGCTGCGGATTCTGCATATTTTTTTTCAGGGTTGAGATTAAATCTCTTACATTTATGTGATGCCTTCATCACCTTCATCACCTTCATCACCTTCGTAAGGTTCTTGAATGGCTTTGGGTGGTCGCACAAAATCATGCATACCCATCCACCATTGAACGGCGATGACAGCTCCCTTTGCGGGCTGGAGAAGCGCACCGATCAGGATGATCGCCAAAGAGATTATTATCGCCATGTTTGCCCAAAGTGGCAGGTCAGTCTTGCTGATGATAGCAATCATGATCGGGGCCATGATGTGGCCGGTTAAAATTATGGCGAGATAGGCAGGAAAATCGTCGGCTTGCTGGTGTGTCCAATCCTGATCGCAAACAGAACAATGTTCTATGGGTTTGAGCAATTTGGGAAAGAATTTCGTCCGCCCGCAGCTTGGGCATTGATTGCGCATACCGCGCCATATGGCCTGCCGCCCGGATTGCGGTAGGTGCCATTCCTGCCACGGCATTGGGCGCGTTAATTCTTCTTGATGCTCCTCCAATTTGGCATTTTTGTCCCGATAGAAGCGATCAACCATAGTGTCATATTCAGCCATTAATCTGATCGTCCTCGATGCTTGTTTTATCATCAATATCGCTCGCCCGCTGTTTGGCAATTGCATTATTACGATCATGAGATTTGCCGCCAACGATCGTAACTCCGATAAAAAGAGCCATAAGTATGATCGAGATAATGATGATTGCGACGATCACCATATTGGCCTCCGGTTTTGCTATTGATTGCTTACGATGAAAAGCACCTATACAGTTTAATAGTCATATGATAAAGATGATATTTGATGTTTAATATATCAAGGATGATAAATGATTACTTCACAGCAAATGCGCGCTGCTCGGGCCTTGCTCGGAATTGACCAGCGGCAACTTGCGGGACTTGCCGGACTGTCATTGCCCACAATCCAGCGGATGGAAGCATCGGACGGCCAAGTGCGCGGGGTGGTTGATACTTTGGTAAAAGTTATTCGCGCACTGGAAGTTCAGGGCATAGAACTCATCGGCGACAATGCGCCGAGCACGGGCCGCGGCCGCGGAGTGCGTTTGCGCGAGAATGTGGAAGGAAAATCTGCTGGCAATATCGCTTCGGCTCTTTTCGATCAAACCGAAGTAGACGGTACCCGAGGCTAAACCCCGTGCAAAAATTTGAACCCAAAATAATCACCACCATGCAGGAAGGTTACGATTTCGGCTGCTTCAAGACTGACAGCATCGCTGGGTTGACGGTTGCGATTGTTGCCTTACCTCTATCAATGGCTTTGGCGATTGCCAGCGGCGCATCTCCCGACAAGGGGTTGATTACTGCCGTTGTCGCGGGATTTCTGATTGCACTTTTTGGCGGGTCGCGTGTTCAGGTGGGCGGGCCAACGGGAGCCTTCGTGGTAGTCGTGTTCAACGTCATTGCATTACATGGTTATGATGGCTTGCTGCTGGCAACGGCCATTGCAGGATTCATTCTGTTCATAGCCGGGCTGTTCGAGCTTGGCCGATTGATTAAATTCATTCCGCATCCGGTGGTCACCGGCTTTACCGCCGGGATCGCGGTCATCATTGCGTCCAGCCAGGTGAAGGATTTTCTCGGACTTTCGATGCAGAATGTCCCTGCTGATTTTCTGCCCAAATGGCAGGCCTATTTTGACGCTTTTTCCAGCATACAGGTCATGACAGTAGGTGTCGGTGTAGGCGCGCTGGTTACCATTATGGCTTTGCGAAAATTTGCTCCAAAGCTTCCCGGCTTTTTGATCGCCATTATACTGGCGTCGATTGTGGTGGCGCTGTTGAAGCTACCCGTCGATACTATTGGCACGCGCTTTCCCGATATTCCCTCCGGCCTACCCATGCCATCCTTGCCTGTCGTGTCATGGGAGAAGGTCGCTGAAGTACTGCCGTCCGCTTTCACCATTGCATTTTTGGCTGGCATCGAAGCGCTGCTATCAGCTGTGGTTGCCGATGGAATGATCGGCACGCGGCATCGTTCCAATCAAGAGCTAATGGGGCAAGGTATCGCCAATCTGGGCTCTGTGATGTTTGGCGGGCTGCCTGCAACAGGCGCAATTGCGCGGACGGCCACTAATATCAAAGCGGGAGGGAAAACGCCCGTTGCCGCCATGATGCATTCTGTTTTTATATTGGCGTTCATTTTATTTGGCACGGACCTGATGGCTTATGTGCCGATGGCGGCGCTGGCGGCAATATTGTTCGTCGTGGCATGGGGCATGAGTGAATATGATCGCTTCGTTGCGCTGCTGCGTATGCCCAACAGTGACCGCGCAGTTCTGCTGTTGACCTTTGGATTAACCGTACTAGTTGATTTGACCGTTGCCATTGGTGTTGGCGTTACGCTCGCCTCCTTGTTATTTATGGCGCGAATGAGCGAGACGGTTAGCGTTCAGAATGGCACCGGGATTGGCAAAGACGGCGATCTTGACGAAGATGATCTGGGCCAGCGCGACGACCTGCCTAAGGATGTAGAAGTGTTTCGTATTAATGGGCCTGTGTTTTTTGGTGTGGCAGGTGAACTGCTCGATGCGATGCGCAAGATAGGCCGCAAGCCAAAGGTCATCATTTTGCGGATGCGTCTAGTTCCATTGCTCGATGCAAGCGGTGTCACAATGATCGAAGAGTTTATCGAGCAGGCAAAGCTGTCGGGCGCAAAAATAATTTTGTCCGCCGTCCAACCGCAACCGAGAGAAATGCTGACCCGTGTTGGACTGAACGACAATGAAGACGGACTGTTCTTTGAAAACGACTATAAGGGCGCTCTGGAACTGGCAGAACGCCTTGCGACCATTACAATCCATTGAAATAATACTATTGAGAATGCTTCGACAGCTTTTTGCATATTTAACAGCAAACCTGTTGGGGTGGACGGCCTCCGTACGGCATCGCAATGTGCCAGAGTGAGTCGTTACAACTCAAGCGAAGGAGACCGTCCGTGGAACAGATTAGCCGCATTGGTATGGATACATCAAAGCAATATTTTCAGCTGCATGGCGTAAATGGATCTGAGGAGCCTATTTTGCGCAAGAAGCTGAGGCGCAGCCAGATGGTGACGTTTTTTGAGAAGCTGCCTGCAACAGTGGTAGCGATTGAAGCGTGTAGTGGATCCCACCATTGGTCGCGTCTTTTACAATCATTTGGACATGAAGTGCGGTTACTTTCCCCGCAGCATGTGAAGCCCTATGTAAAGCGCGGCAAGAATGATGCATCTGATGCCGAAGCGTTGTGCGAGGCGATGTCGCGTCCGACGATGCGCTGCGTGCCTACCAAAACGGAAGAGCAGCAAGCGGCGTTGATGCTGGTCACGGTTCGAGATCGCCTGGTGCGCAGGCGTACCCAGCTATCCAATGCCATTCGCGGCCATGCTGGAGAATTTGGCCTAACGGTTGGCCGGGGTCTATGTCATATTAGCAAGCTGTTTGAGCAGATTGCTGCCGATGAGGCGATACCTGCACTGGCACGTGATATGTTCGCGCTGCTGGAAGATGAATATGTTCATCTGCAATCCGAACTTGAAGCCGTTGAAGCGAAGCTATTAGCTTGGCATCGCAGCAACGAATGCAGCCGCCGTTTGGCGCAGAATCCTGGCGTTGGTCCGATTGGGGCATCAATGCTGCTGATGAAAACGCCCGCACCAAGCCTGTTCCGTTCGGGCCGCGATTTTGCTGCCTGGATTGGTCTTACACCAAGAGATCATTCTACCGGCGGCAAGCTCAGGCTTGGCAGGATCACGCGTGCGGGAGATGAAGTCTTGCGCAGCACACTGGTGCAAGGAGCAACATCGCTGCTGTTCCAGGTCCGGCTCGGCAAAAGCAAACACGCCACCCCATGGATGCAAGATATGCTCGAACGCAAGCCGCCCAAGCTTGTCGCCATTGCGCTGGCCAATAAAATCGCCCGGATCGCTTGGAAGCTCATGCTGACCGGCGAAACCTATCAGAACAAAGCTGCGCCGCCTGCAATGGCAACTGCAGCCACAGAGATCAGCCTGCCACGGTGCGCTTAATATGAAAGCGACCGCGCAGAACTGATGCGTGAACTTGCAAGGAAACAGATGGTATGATCGATCGATCCATGACGCGTGACACTCCGAGAATGGCGGTGGCTCCTGAAGCCGCAAACCTGTTTGGAACACGCGCCGCGGAAACCAACTTGGCCAGCGTTTACAAACAAACGCATCAACAGGCCGGACATATGCACGCAAGCGATCCGATCAAATTATCCCTCCAGGCCCTTGTAAGAAGGAGGCCGTCCACATATGCCATTCCGGTTCCCACCCAGTTTGCGACATTACAGCATGGCAGGGTCGAAACAAAAGCAGCCTGACAGCCAACGCCCCTGTGTGGACGGCTCTCCGTTGGTGAGGGTTTGACTGGTGCGTCTGCATTGCTGGTTGGAGCGGTCATGTGTCCGACCTGTTTATGCGGCACATATTGCCGCTGGCCCTAATGCCTTTCGCGCGAAGCGGGTCCCGATCAATTGCACGCACTCGAAGTGCTGGGGCGGTTTGGGTTTTTCCGTTTCGGCGGTTTCAACCGGCTTTTTGCATCAACTCCTGTCGCTCCTTTCCAACCTCGTTAGCGCGCTCTACTCAGCGCTGCTTATATCATGTCGCAACCGGATTGCGATAGTGTTCTCCGCTCATCATCATTGCCCATATCGTGCGCGCGTTTCTGTTGGCCAGTGCAACAGCTGCGACCTTGGCCTTTCGGCGCGCCAGAAGCTGCGAAAGCCAGGGATACTTGTCGCCATAACGCATGGCCTGACGGATGACGGCCATGGCTCCCACGATGAGCATCTGCCGCAGATAGCGATTGCCTGCCTTGGAGATTCCGCCAAGCCGCATTGTAGACCCACTTGAGTTCTGACGCGGAACAAGGCCGATCCAGGCAGCAAGGTTCCGGCCCGATTTGAAGACAGCAGGATCGGTGATCGTTGCAACAAAGGCGCTGGCCAGTAATGGCCCCACTCCCGGGATCTCCATAAGGCGGCGGCCCACGTCCGTTTCGCGGGCCTGCGCCAATATGCGCCGGTCATTCTCCAGTATCTGTTCCTTGACCACCCGCAGCTGGCTCACCAGCATCCCCAGGCAGAAGCGGGCTTCGGCCGGAAGGCGCATGTCTTCAGGGTCTGCGATAACATCGAGCAATCGTTCCAGGCCATTGCGGCCAGCAGGAGCGATAATACCAAACTCGGCCAGATGAGCCCGCATCGCATTCGAGAGCTGTGTCCTCTGACGGTTCAAGATCAGACGCACCCGGTGCAACATCATCGCGCTTTGCTGCTCGGGTGACTTGATGCCGACAAACCGCATAGTCGGGCGCGTCACCGCCTCGCAAATCGCCTCGGCATCGGCAGCATCATTTTTGCCGCGCTTCACATAGGGTTTAACATACTGAGCGGGCATCAGCTTCACCTCATGCCCCAAAGCCACCAGTTCACGAGCCCAGAAATGCGACGAGGAGCACGCCTCAATGCCAATCAGGCAAGGCGACAATCCTGCAAAGAACTTCAATAAGCGGCCGCGCGTCAGGCGCCGCCGAAGAACAGCCTCGCCTTGCACATCCACGCCGTGAACCTGAAAAACAGACTTCGCTATATCCAGACCAATAATCGTAACCGTTCCCATAACTGCTCTCCTTCCAAATTGCCCCGCACACCATAATGCAGGGTAGATGGAGAGCCGTCCACGTCATCAATTGCGGTTGTTTTGGGATGAGCCGAAAATTTCCAATAGCGGGCATTCACAACTCATCGGGTAATCTAGCTAAGTTTTTGCCACACAAACATCGATTGACATTAAATTAGATTACTCTAATTTAGATATTCCTTATATAAGAATCTGTTCGATGCCTGATCAATCTCTGTCCCTACTTTCTGACAAGGCTGCAGAAGCCGCAAACTTGCTTAAAGCGCTTTCTAATGAAAAGCGCTTACTGATAATGTGTCATCTGATTGCCTCCGGTGAACTTACGGTGGGAGCGCTAGTAGATGAAGTTGGCCTTAGTCAGTCGGCATTGTCGCAGCATTTAGCGCGTTTGCGCAGCGATGGGCTAGTGTCATTTCGGCGCGAAGCGCAGACGCTATATTACCGAATTACTGACCCGAACTCAGGCCGTGTGATTGAGGTGTTGCGCGACATTTATTGTCCCGAACTTGGTACTGAAACGTCAGAACAGGGAGAGAGAATTTCATGAATCGACTTACTCAACTCAACACATGGCTTGCACCGGCTGAAATCAGGAAAACTTGGTTTGATCCCATCTTTCGTATTACTACGAGTTTGATATTTGTCATTGGCGGTTTTGGCCATTTTGGTGCCCATCCTCACATGCTTGCCCGGATGGAAGACTCTCCCTGGCGCGATGCTGTAAATATGATTGGCGATCCCTCGTTGTTGCTCTGGACAAGTGGCGCTGTCTTTATTGTTTTCGGGACTGCGCTGGCGTTTGGCTACCTGACTCGGATATCGGCATTGCTGATTCTCCTGACGCTTATTCCCATTACACTGGCCATACACATTGCGCCTGGTCATACAGGGCCGCTATTCAAAAATATCGCTATCATGGGCGCATTGCTCTATTTTTATGCGAACGGACCGGGCCGGTTTGCGATTGACCGACAGGGCAAAGAGCACAGTATTTAATGCACGGAAGGAGAGCGCGAAAATGAAATTTGCAAAATTATACAAGATAATCACAGCTGGCATTTTAGCTATGTCATCGCCGGCGCTTGCCGAACCGACGGAAGTGGTGGTGCGGGTTATCAGTCAGGATGCCAAGTTTGTCGGTGATCAGATGGGCGGTGCCCGAGTTGTATTGCGCGACGCAGAAACCGGGGAAGTGCTGGCCGATGGAATAACAACCGGAGGCACAGGGAACACCAAACAGATTATGGATTCGACAGGGCGAAGCCCAATGCTGGCTACGCCAGACGCCGCAGCGTTCACCACGCAGCTTGATCTGTCGCAACCTACACTCATAACGGCAGAAGTCGTTGGTCCGTTGGCTCAGATGCAAGCCAGCATTCGCGTTACGTCACAGCGCTGGATTGTTCCCGGACAGCCCGTTACCAGCGGAGATGGTTGGGTAGTCGAGTTACCCGGTTTGGCCGTCAACATTATCGCACCACAACCTAATACGCACAGCGCTAAGGGTAGCCGAACAATCGAGGTTATGAGCTCAACCATGCTTATGTGCGGCTGTCCGATTACCAGTGGTGGTCTTTGGGATGCTAAAGACTATGAAGTTGAAGTCGCAGCCTATCAAGCTGGCCGCAAAATCGCCAGCGGCAAGCTTGATTTCGTTGAAGCCCCGGGCCGATTTGGAGGCGATCTCACCCTACCCGAAAAAGGCGCCTACGAGCTGTTCGTATCGGCACGAAATACGCGCACGGGCAATACAGGAGTTGACCGAACCAGCGTTATTGTCCCGTAAATCGATTAGGATCAGACGTTGTGCAGCCATTGGGCGTATCGGAATTGTCAATTTTGTATAATATATGCTGCGAAGATGTGTTGGGTGGTTGAAATTCTTATTTTACAATATCGTCGTTAGTTTGGTGTTTCCAGTACCGGCGCGAACCCGCCGCCCGGCGTCCGCATATTGGTCGTTTGCCCTTGGTACAAGCGCGCCGCAATCAACAACACGTTTCCCTCATAAGTATAAAGCCGCACATCGATCTTCATCTCCAGCGTTTTGCCATCGCGCTCGACGCGGCGGAAACTCGGCGGGGCATAGGTCTGAGCGATATAGTTTCCAACGATGATTTGGGACCAAACCTTGCGGGTCAGCTTGGCTCCACGATAGGCGGCCTTACTGCCATAGCCGCGTGCCGGCTTGAAGAACAAATTGCGGCGATCGGCCCAAAGTGCGTCCGCATTATCGCCGGTAACGAGCACAGTTTTTGGAACAGCAGACTTGAGAATCTTAGCCTCCCCTGCCGCCAATCCCGCTTGAGCAAGTAACGGGGCATCGGAAAGCAGCGCAAGATTGCGTTTGTCGGCAAACATAGCATGAACATGCGGGTTAGGTGTGACGACAACCTTTCCGTGCAAATAAGCGTTCCTGAGCGCTCTATGATCCGGTTCGTCGAGCGTAAAATCGACCAGTCGGTTGTAGACAAGATCGATATGAACCCCGTCAACTGATAGTCCGTCATCAGAAACCACTAGCGTTTTCGGGTCGGCAATGATTACTGAAAAACCGTTCTTTTCTAGCACCGCCTTTGCCAGCAACAATTCTGGGTAGAGATGCTGCGTTTCGGGCTCATCATCGACGATGGCAATTACCGCCGGACGCCCGCTGCGTCTCTGGTGCTTCCACTCACTCTCAAACATGGCGACGATCTCGAGATCAAAATCCTGCTTTGGCCGGGATGGATCGATACCCAAACCCGCCTCGAAGCAACAGACCCGTTGGGCCTTGGCGAGAATAGCGTTGAGAAACGCACCACCCGCATTCGTATTGACTTCAATCAGAACGGGCCCGGCTTCGGTGAGATGAAAGTCATAGCCCATCAGCGCGCCAGCGGGCCCAAAGTCTGCGGCAGAGATATCCGGCGCCCATTCGAGTGCTGCAGCACGAAACGGCGGCAGCGCGACACCCGCTTCAACAGCCTCGACGACCGCCTTCATTGCCGCCATTGTTTCGAGTGACATAAAGACCGGCGAGTTCGCAAAAAGATAGGGGTGCGAGGCCGCCAAGCTAACGCCGAAACCTTCCGAGCCGGCGTTTTCATCTAGTATTTTTACCAACATTTCTTGGTCAAGCGTAATGCATGAACAGGCCGCATTTGCATGCTGAGCACCATTGCGTATCTCCGACCCTGTTTTCATTCCATTCCTTCGTTTGATGGTGAATTTGGTGGCCCATAGACTATGACATTTTCCATGACGAGTGGCCAGGCTCCTGCACAAATATGCTGTACTGGCCGTCCAGAGTACCACAGGAACTCATTGCAAAAGGTTCGCTAGACGGAGGCCTTAAGGCTATTAGTATCGGAACTACACAATATTACAGCATAGCTTTTTCTAGATGGAAATTTGGGTTTTGCTGGTTATTTAACTGTCTCGTTTCTTATTTGATGTCAAAATGATAGTCGATGATGGCCTTCTCTGACTCCATCAAAGCGGTGGTCGTTTTCATGAAATCTCGCGAGTTTAGTTTGGGATCGACGGGTGCCGCAAAGGCTACAGTAATGACGCCCGGCCGCAACGGGCCACCGCCAATCCCCCAGAACGAGCCAGAATTTACAACCATGGGGATAGAAGGCACGTCAAGCATCTTGTAAAGCAGCTCGACGCCGCGTTTAAACTCGATGGGCGCACCGACGCGCTTGCGTGTCCCTTCAGGAAAGATGAGCACGGAGCGCCCGGCGGCTACAGCTGCCCGGCTTTGATCCACCATCTGGCGTAGAGCATTGGCGGCGGCGTCACGATTGATCAGTATCATCGGTGAACGCCGCAAATACCAGCCCATAACAGGGATACGCAGGAGCTCGCGCTTGGCAACAATTGCGACATCTGGAAATAAAACCAACGCGGCTAGGGTTTCCCACATCGATTGATGGTTTGAAATGATCAGGCTAGGCCCTGATGGAGCGCTCTTTCCGTTCCATAATACGTATTTTAGTCCCACAATACCAGAAAGCATAATAAGAATACCGCGCGCCCAGAACCTTGAAAGCATCCGGATGATTTTAGGAGGTGAGCCGCTCAGCCAGAGGAAGGGAATAGCTAATCCAAACAGGGCGGTCCATAGCGCCCATGCAATATAAAATATGATAGAACGCACGGTATCCATATAAAACCTTTGGCATTAACCGAGGTTACATCCCTCATGCCTTAAAGACGCCGCAGCGAAACTTTCGTTACACCGAAAGAGCCAACGGAAAATAGAAAGCTTTTCTACCAGACATTAGTAGATAATTTTCCGGATTGCTGTCACCGTGCACACAAACACATTTGCTGAGAAAAGTTGTCTCGTTTGGATAATCGGTTGCAAATTCCAGACGGGGAGCCAGATCGATTTCCAGTACATTTTTGCATTTTGAAACAATCGAAATATTAGCTGCAGTGAACTTTGCAAGCTTGTCTCTCTTACAGCAGCGACAACAACTTATGGGCCGCGTCTGCGGAAGAGGCTGGATTCTGGCCGGTCACGAGTTTCTCATCGATCACTACAAATGACTCCCAATCGTCACCTTTCTCATAGCTACCACCATTTGAAGCGAGCATATCCTCGACAAGGAACGGTACGATGTCAGTCAAGCCAACGGCCGCCTCTTCTGTGTTGCTAAAACCAGTAACACGTTTGCCCATAACCAGCGGTGTACCATCCACGCTTTTGGTGTGCTTGAATATAGCGGGCGCATGGCAAACGGCACCGATGGGCAGGCCGCTGGCGGCGAAACTCTCGATCAGGCGTTTGCTGTCGGCGTCTTGTACCAAATCCCACAACGGGCCATGTCCGCCCGGATAAAAAATGGCGTTAAAACCCGTATCGCTGACCTGAGCCAATATCTCGGTCTCAGCCAGTGCTTTTTGCGCATCCTTGTCGGCTTTAAATCGCTTGGTCGCCTCGGTTTGTGCATCTTCTTCATCACTTACTGGATCAATCGGCGGCTGTCCGCCCTTAGGCGAGGCCAGGATAATATCCGCGCCGGCATCCTTAAAAACATAATAGGGAGCGGCAAACTCCTCAAGCCAAAAGCCAGTTTTTCTGCCCGATTCGCCCAGCGTATCATGTGAGGTCAGAACTATGAGTATTTTCATGAGTATTTCCCTTTTTTGTCTGTGTCACCCCATTCAAGTGCAGGGCCATCGGCAGCAATAGTTGTCCCTGCATATCCTCCAACAATTGCCGCTAAATGACTGAGAGCGCCTATGGCCGCCTTTCGTCCGGTCGCGCTCACAAACATCTGAGCTGCATCGACTTTCGGTCCCATTGAGCCAGCAGGAAAATCGTAAGCCCCAATTCCATCGACCGTCGCACGCCGGATTTCGCGTTGTGTCGGCCCGCCCCAATCTGAATAAGCGGCCTCGACATCGGTTGCCATTATATAGAGATCAGCATTGAGCTTCCTTGCCAGAAGTTCGCTCGCATAATCTTTATCAATTACAGCCTCAACGCCTTCAAGCTTGCCCTCGGTATTTTGCACAGCAGGAATCCCTCCCCCACCGGCACATATCACAATAGCACCTTTTTCAATCAACCAGCGAATAGGTTCAATCTCGAGGATTCTGACAGGCCGGGGGGACGCCACAACTCGCCGCCACCCGTTCCCGTCCTTCTTTACCCGCCAACCTTTCTCAGCAGCAAGCTGGTCCGCTTCGCTCTTTGCATATATAGGGCCAACAAATTTTGTTGGTTCTGCAAATGCTGGATCATCCGCATTAACCTGAATCATCGTCAAAACGGTGGCAAATTGCTTGCCGTTGGGCATAAGATTGGCCAGCTCCTGCTCAATCATATAGCCAATCATTCCCTCTGTTTCCGCGCCAAGCACGTCCAATGGAAAAACTTCATCAGGCTTGTAAGCCGAGCCTTGCAACGCGAGAAGGCCCACTTGAGGCCCATTACCATGAGTTATAACTAGCTCATGTTCAGCGGCGATCGGGGCAAGCGCATTGGCTGCAACCCTGACATTTTCACGTTGATTTTCTGCTGTAAGGGCCTGTCCTCGCCGGAGCAGTGCATTCCCGCCTAGGGCAACTACTATGCGCATGACCTATGCTCCGATCGTCGAGACAAGGATTGCTTTGATGGTATGAAGCCGGTTTTCAGCCTGATCAAATTGGATGCCTGCAGGTGACTCAAAAACTTCGTCTGTAACTTCCATTTCAGTAATCCCGAATTTTTTGAATATGTCTTTGCCGATTTCGGTCTCATCATTATGAAAAGCGGGCAAGCAATGCATGAACTTGGCGGCGGGATTGCCGGTGGCATCCATCAAAGCTTTATTGACCTGATAGGGCATGAGCAGCTTGATGCGCTCGGCCCAGACATCCTCTGCCTCTCCCATTGAGACCCAGACGTCAGTACTGACAAAATCACAATCCGCTACGGCCGCAACCGGATCCTCCGTAATAGTCAGCCGGGCGCCCGATTTTTCGGCAAACTCTCGTGCCGGTTTGACATATTCGTCGGTCGGCCAATTCGCTTTCGGTGCGCCAATCCGCACATCCATGCCCATCATGCATCCTGCAATCATGAGCGAATGCCCAACATTACTGCGCCCGTCTCCGACAAACGCATAGGAAATTTGATTCAACGGCTTACCTCCATGCTCTCGCATCGTCATGAGGTCGGCAAGCATCTGGGTTGGATGAAACTCATCAGTCAATCCGTTATACACTGGTACACCGGCAAATCTGGCAAGCACTTCTACTGTATCTTGACCAAAGCCGCGATATTCTATCGCATCATACATGCGGCCCAGCACACGGGCGGTGTCCTTCATTGTCTCCTTATGGCCGATGTGAGAACCTGATGGCCCGAGATAGGTATATCCGGCGCCCTGATCCATCAAAGCAACTTCAAATGCGCACATTGTCCTTGTCGAACTCTTTTCGAAAATTAGGCATACATTCTTACCCTTGAGATGTTGATGCTCAGTCCCCGCATATTTCGCACGCTTTAGATCGCGTGCCAAATCCAGCAAATACTGGACTGCTTTTTCGTCAAAATCGAGCAACTTCAGGAAGCTGCGACCTGCTAAATTATATGGCATTTATAGTGTCCTCAAAATGGAGTTAAGTGATCAACCTGTTCAAAATTCTACTGGGTCGCGCCAAACCGGACAGGTCATGCAATGTCCGCCGCCGCGGCCGCGCCCAAGTTCAGAACCTTTCACCGTGATAACTTCGACGCCTGCTTTGCGAAGCAAAGTATTGGTCGAAGTGTTTCGGTCGTAAGCGATGACGACCCCTGGCTCGATTGCCACTACATTGTTACCGTCGTCCCATTGTTCTCGCTCTTGCTGATAGGCATCGCCTCCAGTTTGCACGATATTTAGCTTTTTAATGCCAAGGGCTTCGGCGGCGATTTCGAAGAGATGCTTATCTTCTGTCCTGAAATCGATTTCATTCGGCTTGTCGCCAGGCCTCAAACTGTAGCATTGAATCTGATCGCAGACTTCAACAAAGGCAGTCGCGACGTCTTTGTCGCAATGGGTAAAAACAGTGTCCAAATGCATTGAACTGCGCGATCGCGGCATCTGGCAGGCAACAACGCGTGTAGCGACATCATTTTGAAACAAGGAACGCGCAACTTGCCCGACTGCTTGTGGGGATGTCCTCTCGCCCATTCCAATAAGAACCGTTCCGTCACCCCAAGGCATGACATCACCTCCCTCAAGAGTTGCCGGACCGTGGTTGGTGTCAGGGTCTCCCCACCATATTTTAAAGTCTCCCTCTGAAAAAGCTGGATGAAAACGATAAACCGCAGCGACCAAAAGGGTTTCGGGTCGACGCGCTGGCCAATACATTGGATTCAGAGTCAATCCATTTCCTATCCAGCAGCTATTGTCGCGCGGAAATTGCGTATTTGGCAAGGGCGGTATTATGAATCCGTCAACGCCCAAATAGCTTCCGAACATACCGTGCACTGCAAAAGGAACATCATGAACAGCGATGCCTCCAATTAGAAACTGAGCCAGCTGATCAGCGGCAAGCTCGTTCAACCAAGCCCGAAGCTCGCCAATCAGACCTATTCCCACCTGATCCTCTGTAATGCGACGATCAAGAACCCACGCGCGCGCCTCAACCTTCTTCAATATATCCCGTAAAAGCTCGCTGAATTCGTAGACTTCGACGCCTCTATCAGTCATTTTCATTCTGAAATCGGCGTGATCGGTTCGCGCTTTTTGAACCCACAATACATCATCATACAGCAGCCTTTCAGCATTTTCCGGGGTTAGCCGCGAATGCGCTAAACCTGGTTGGCAGGTTATCACCTTACGAAGCTTACCAATCTCTGAGTGAACACCAAATCCGGTCATGACTAATTTCCTTTTTTCGTTTTTTGAAAATGCAAAAATTCAATCCTAAAACTATTCGTTTGAGAACCAGAAAGTACCGCGAGACTCGTAAAGCCGTTCTCAAAGTCTTCAGAAAACCAACTGACGGCATCTGTTTGTCCAGAATGTGCCAACATCAGGCGGCTATCACGGAAATGCTGAGCCCTGCCATGATGAGTACAGTTAGCAGAACCAAAAGCGGCCACATAAAACGAAGCCACCGGTTGTAGGGGACCCCGCCAATGGCCAGCGCGCCCATAACAACTGCGAAGGTTGGATTGATAAGATTTACAAGGCCATTGGCAGATTGATACGCCGTCACCACTAATGATCGATCAACTTGGGCAAAGTCTGCCAGAGGAGCCATAATGGGCATTGTAAGCACCGCGAGACCTGAGGATGACGGAACAAAAAAGGATAAAACCAATTCTATCCCAAACGACACATTCACAAAGCCCACGGGGGAAAGGCCGCTGAGAAGGTCCGCGCCAGCGAATAATATCGTGTCAGTTATCTTTCCGGCGTCCATGATCACAACAATGCCCCGGGCGATGCCGATGATAAGCGCCACACCTAATAAATCGCGGGCGCCGCTGACGAACGATCCGGTGAATTTTTCTTCGCCCATCCAGGTAACCAAAGCTACAACAATGGCGGCAAACAGAAACAGGGCGGACATTTTGTCCATCCACCAACCTTGGGAGGATACGCCCCAGATCATCACAGCGAATGTTAATATGAAGATGCCCAAAACAGCGAATTGAGACCACGACAGATTGTCGCTGTCGGTTTCCGTCACTTCGTCTGTTGAAGGCGTATCAACTGGCGAAGCCAAGTCTGCCAGAATCGATTTTGACGGATCCTTTTTGACACGGGCAGCATAGCGCATGACATAGGCCACACACGCTGTCCAACCTAGGACAAGCAATATGGCCCGCAAGGCCAAGCCATCTGTGAACGGAATACCAGCGGCATTGGATGCAATCACGGTGGCAAATGGGTTGATGGTTGAGCCCAGAACGCCAATGCCGGCACCCAACAATATCACCGCAACCGCAACGACCTTGTCATAGCCCGCAGCAATCAGCACCGGGATAAGAAGCGCATAAAATGCGAGCGTCTCTTCAGCCATCCCAATCGTCGTGCCCCCTACTGCAAACAGCGCCATCAATATCGGGATCATCAAAATTTCATGTCCCTTTAATCGCTGCATGGCTCTTGCAATGCCCTTCTCAATCGCTCCGGTGCTGTTCACGACTCCCAGAAATCCGCCGATTATTAACACGAATAGAGCGACATCAATCGCACGAGCTTTCCCGGTATCAGAATCGTAAAAGCCTCCAATTGGGGCTAGAAAAACATCAACGACGCCTTGGGGGTTGGCCTCAACAGGCTTGTAGGAACCGGGAACCGGAACCTCCTGTCCCAGTTCAACGCTTTCAATTCGGTCATACTGGCCCGCTGGAACGACCCAACTTGCAGCCGCGGCAAGGGCAATCAGGGCGAAGAGGATCGTATATGCGGTTGGGAATTTGAAAGATCTGGTTTTTGTTGGAGCGCTGTCGGTCTTGTCGGTCATGTTGAACCCGCCTATTTTTTAAAATGAAACACTCGCATAGAGCATGAAATGAGCCCATGTTTTGCTGCCCCCGGTAAATTGTTTGGCACCGTCTTGTGGAACCAGCACCGCACCAGCAGCAGACAGGAACAATCGCTCTGAGGCTTGCCAATCGAGCCAAAGGTCAAATTCGTTGCCAAATGCGCTGTCCGTGACACCAAGTTTTTCAGGTTCGTCCAGAGTGAAATTCAGCCATGATCCGGTCAGCGAAACTTTGTCACTTAACGCCGCAGAGCCCTTTATCATGTGAGTTTTCTGATTTGAGTTTCCGAATATCCAATTCCCGGCAATTTCGCCCTGATACCATTGACCATAATCGGTGAAGCCATATGCTAGCGGAATAAATTCTTCGTTCTGAGGAGTGCCAGGGTCATCGCCGCTAACAACCGCATAGCGATATGTAATTGTCGGCGTGAACGGCAGACTATCGACCGTATAATCAGTCTGTAGATACCAACCCTGGCCGCGGTAAAAAGCGGCGCCACGCTGGATCGCATATTCACCGGACAGCTTGAGTTGATCGTTGACATTGACAGAACCGCGAACGTCATAAGTCTTCAGGTTTTCAGCTGTGTTTGCTAAAAGAGGGTCATCAAAGTGAGCCACCTGGATGTATGTCGCGCCAATCGAGAAACGGTCCGGGATGCTATATTCAGCATTAACCCCTCCGACATGCGCCTTAATTCCGCCACGGCCAGGATTGTTGCCGAGATAAAAACCCTCTACCTGCAGGTTATCATATTTCACCCGCACCAATGCACTGTTTCTGGAAGCACTCCGCGCGCCGAGATAAAACCCACCTCGGTCGCCGCCATCGCGGCCCCCATCCTTGACGAGAAATCCGGTACCAATCTGATAGTCAAAATCGCCGCCTATCACCTCGATAAAGTCATCAGCGCCCAATTCAGCTTTCCATCCAACATAGAGCTTCTCCAATGTTGTCTTGCCCGGATCGTTGAGGCCTGCGGCGAAACCGTCCGCACTTTCCCCATAGGTTTTTGTGCTGACCACGGAAGCCGCAGCAGACAGCTCTCCTCCAAAAATATCTTTTACTTTGAAGTATATTTGCGGTTCGATCGCAAATTCCGCCCAGTTTTTGCTATCAACACCAATATTGGCTTCGGGCTCGCCAAACCAGGAATTGCTCTGGACGAACAACACCGAAGAGGCATCAAGGGCAACATCAACCGATAATTCTTCGGAGTCATAGACGTTCACTTGCGCAGCGGCAGGCGCAGAATTGACAACCAATCCTGCTAACAGGAATGGTAAACTGCAAATGAAGGCCGTCTTGGATGAGCCTCGCGAATGGCTTTTCAGACCTGACAGTCGTCCAGTGCGTAGTGGAACGACGACATGATGGGCTATTGGATACATATTAAGTCATTTCCTGATAGACTGCGGACACGCAGCTGCCGAGCAGCGGGTGCTGAAACATTCTTCGAACGATACTATGAAGGACGTAGAGCCAGGTATTTCATTACAGTCCGTCTGCGCCGATGAGGTGGTGTTGGAGACCTCCAAGCTCGCTAGAGTGAGCCAGATGGTTGAGGCTTCCGATGATTTGGCTCATTCCTGCAGCGGCTTAATAAATGCAATTATCCCAATGACCTAAACTTGAAAGGTCAAACGCCTTTGGCGCTGCATTGCTGTATGCAAACAGGAATGCCTTGGAATGTTCAATTCATATCAGAGTTTAACCGGGCAATCCTGGATATCCGGTCCTATTTGAAGGACTTGATTACGGCATCAATATTGACCTTCAGAGATTTGTCGTGGTGGCGGATTGGCGGGATTTCCATGTCTATATCCATGAGTTGGTACACGGCCATCTGGGCAGCTCGGATAGAATATTCAACTGTAAAAACTACATCTTCGGGCACTTCTACAAACTGGCTTACAAATCCAAGGTTCCGGGATATTTCCGGGACCGGGAGCGGGCGATCGGTCAACGCCCGCGGCATAAACATGCTGGTAATATAGGGCAACCGGCACGGAATACAGTTTGCGTTTTGGAAAGTCGTATTCATGTCAAAGTTGAGATGGCCGCAAAGTTCCCGAAGAATATCTTCACCGGTACAGTCGGACATTGGTTTCGCTACAAAATCGCCGATCCGATCTGGGTGCAATGCATAACCCCAAAACACCTGAATATTATCAGGCTGATTGATGAAATGTGGCTGATGGGCCAACACAACTGACATAAGCCAATTGGAGTCCTTGAACGTAACCAAACCGCCGGTACCAGCCTTATTGCCAGAGAAGGCCTCCATTTGATCAAAAAAAGATGGATCTTTCAGCGTCACGGTAAAGGAAGCCCAATAGGACTCCGGAATGCTCGATTTAAATGCCGCAGGATTGCCAAAATCCGGTCGGCCTTCGGCCAGTTTTTCCCAAAGGGCCCAGCCGCCGCTATCGGCTTTTGTTAGTTTATCGGGAGCGCTTTTCATCGAGCCAAGGCTGGAGGCATCAGTCATTGAACCATTTTGGAAGATGACAATGTCATTTTCATTGACCGCGATGGATTTCTCCGCGCCGTCTTGATTTAGCTTGATATCAGTAACTGTGATCATGGATTTGTCAGTTTTGAGCGAAATGTCTGTCACCATAGTGTCGTGAAGAAACCGCACATCTTTTGCCTCAAGCCAATTTAAAAGCGGGAGAACGAGCGAGTCATATTGATTATATTCGGTGCGCTTCACGCCCGCGAGCGTTTCAATTCTTGAAAATTCTTTCATGAACCGATGCAGGTATCGCCTAAATTCAACAGCGCTATGCCAAGGTTGAAAAGCAAAAGTCGTCTGCCACATGTGCCAGAAATTGGTGGTAAAAAACGCCGGGGAAAGCCAGTCTGTTATAATGCTGGTCCCCAGTGTTTCTTCGCTTGCTTGCGTCAGTTTTAGCAGCTCCATCCGGTCTGACATGCTAAAGCCCATTGAACTGACATCCAAAATTGAGCGATTATGATCGACCAGTCGTGCCTTGGAATGCGCTTTCATCCGCAAATTAAAGGCGATTGTCTCATCATAAACCGATACGTCCGGATCTTGAATTGAGGGAATCGTTTTGAAAAGCTCCCATGTGCATTCATAATTATCGGTTGTGAGCATTCTGCCGCCACGTATTACATACCCTTTTTCTGGATCCCCAGCGCCATCTAGGCTTCCTCCTAAAACAGCCATTGCATCAAAGATGGTTATATTTGCGCCTGGCATGCCGCCATCCCTGATCATGAATGCAGCAGCAGCAAGAGACCCTATCCCGCCGCCAACAAGATATGCTTTTTTATCTTCAACCATTCTGCTTTCCCTTCGGTCAAGTCAGCCGCGTTACATATTTCACGGCATCAGCTGGACAAAAACAAGGACGCGAGCTGCGGTACGATATTACACTATTTTTCTTAATCGCTGCCTATTGAGTTGATGAAGCATTCTGATCAACACTACCCACGCTCCCATCGAACACCAATTTTTACGACAAAATACGCAGGTGACGCATTTTTCATCGAATGCAAAAAGCGAAACAAACGATATATCCGGCAAGCTGAAGCGGCAGCCGATGGCTGAGATAAACAGCTGATACTTATACCGACGCTTTATAAGCAATGTTGCTGTCCTGGGATTCTCCGTCGGCTACATTCTCGGCCATGCCGGGACGCTCGCGGCCACGGAATATCATCCAGACAAGATAGGCCGACATCAACGCGCCTCCAAAGCAAAACAACGACGCATAGGCATAAGCGAAAAACATGAACGTGACCGCTAGAACCAGAGCTGCGAGCACGCCAAAGATACGCACGTCACGAATAGAGGACAATAAAAGCGGGCCAATCACCACCGTCACATAAATCAAATATGTTATCTCTCGGCCAGCGACACAATCTAGTAACTCCTTACCCTGACAAACACATATAAATTCTGCTCACGCAGCACGAAAAAACAAAGAAGGTTTCATGCCGCCCGGTGCCCTTGCTCGGCCGATATTTTTTGCAAAGGCACCGTACGCTCATACGAGCGGGCTCGCTTCACCCCTCAGTAATTATACGTATAATGGCGATTTTTTTGAGGGGTCCCTCCTGCACGGTCGTATCTCCTTATGTAAAATACAAATTTTGAGGCGAGCCAAAACCAGGAAATCAAACGCAAGAGGGAAGGAATAAAAATGTCTACCCAGATTAAGAGTTCCATTTCGAAAAATCGAAGATTAGTAAACGAGGCACTGGTGGAATCCAAAGATCGTATCTTTCACTTTCTCCTGCGGCACACCCGGAATGAACAAGATGCACAGGATGTGTTGCAGGATTTTTTCGTCCGTGTTTTGACACGGGCCGATGATCTTCAAAGCTGCGAGAAAATTCGCGGATGGCTCTCGAGCATATTGCGTTCGGTTCTTTCAGATCATTTCAGAAAGCGGACTCAAGAGACCAAAAAATTGAACGAATATGCCACGTTCCTGGAGCTCTCGGGGCCAGCAGAAGAGGAGCCTGAAACAGACTTTCCATGCATCCAGAAAAATCTCTCCAAGCTAAATCCCAACTACAAAAAATTGATCGAACGGGCTGATTTACGCGCAGAAGACCGAACGAAGATATCGAAAGACATTGGTTTATCAGCCAATACGCTTCGTGTGAAATTGCACCGATCGCGCAAGGCCTTGGGCCGGGAAATTAATATCGCTCATGAAAGTTGCTCCACTGAGTGTGATTTGCAAGTCATCTGCCGAGCTAACGCGCATATAGCGCAACCTGCGACGAACGCCGGTATGCCACTTGGCTAATTCCACTGCCTCCAGACGCAAAATAAATGATTCTGTGTCTGCTCAAACCCAGAAACATTCCTGAACAGCACCCGATGGCTGAATTTTTCATGGGCGACAAGTTAATTACAGAATAGGGCATCTAATGATCAATATTGCTATCAACGCGTTGGTTACATGGACTAGTATTGGGCTTGGGAGCGGGCGAGAGTCCGCGTGCATGGGGCAGCCCAGCGGTGGCCTCCAGGGCACCGATCACGCCGATCCCAGCCGCCGTGCTGGCGGTCTCGCACCGGTATCGTTGTTCTCGACTTCCTGGGGCCTCCGCTTCCTCCTATTCAATCTTAACGGGGTCTTAGAGCTTGGAAGATCCAAAAAACAGTGTAGGTTCAGATCCGAGAATGAAATCAACCACATGAGGATGTTTCTCCGTGCGCGATATCCATGTCATTGAAGAAAATCGTCGAAACGATCTGGAGGTTGTTTTAGATGCTTTGCCAGAATCCATCGCTATTGTTGATCACAATCTCAGAGTTTTCAGTCTCAATAAAGCCGGACTGGCGATGATCGGAATATCACATCTGGAGAACTTGCCCATCGACGTTCCGCTGAGATTGATTTCTGAACAATACCGCCCTGCTTTCCGAAAAGAACTGGAAGATATGCTTGGCGGCAAGACACAGGAAACAGATAAACCGATTAAGATTGAATTAAATTCCCTTGATGGTTTTGTTCATTTGCTGGAATGTACGATGGCATCGCTCTTGGATGAAAATGGCATCACCGAAGCCGTCATTATCACTTTTCGAAATGCATCCAAATCGCAAAAAATACCAGATACATCTGAGCAGAACGACGCAATATTGAAATCAATATTAGCAACTGTTCCCGATGCGATGGTAGTGATCGATGAGCGCGGCAACATAAGTTCATTCAGCGTAACCGCAGAAGCTGTGTTCGGCTATGCCGAAAGCGAAGTGGTTGGCGAGAATGTCAGTATGCTAATGCCCGCACCCCATCGGGAAGCCCATGACGGCTATCTCGAGCGTTATCTTAGTACCAAAGAAAAACATATTATCGGGATCGGGCGTCAGGTTGAAGGTCTTCGCAAAGATGGCACTATATTCCCGATGCAACTGGAGGTTGGTGAAGCGCAGATCGGTGACCATTGTCTATTCACTGGCTTTATCGTCGATCTCACAGACAAAACAAAAGCGGCTGATGAAATTCAGACACTGCAAGCAGAATTGCTTCATGCATCCCGACTTAGCGCTGTCGGCACTTTGGCCTCTGCACTGGCGCATGAAATCAATCAACCACTCACCGCTATCGCGAACTATCTGTCCGCTGCCCGTGACCTGATTGATGGCGGCTTAGATAATAATGAAGAGCTTTTTCGTGAAGCTTTGCAAGAAAGTGTGTCCGAAAGCCTGCGTGCGGGCAAAATCGTCAGGCGGCTGCGTGAATTTGTCGCTAAAGGAGAAATCAACAGACAGATAACATCGATCGCGCAACTGATCGAGGATGCTACTACATTGGGTCTCATTGGTGCGAATGAAAAAGGTGTGAGTTGGTCAATCGACATTGCGCCTGACTCCAATCACGTGTTCGTTGACCGCGTTCAAATCCAACAGGTGATGGTCAATCTGATGCGCAATGCCATTGAAGCGATGGAAGATAGCCCGGTCAAACAGCTGAGTATTTCCGTGAAATCACATTCTGATGAAAGGGTGGAGATAGCGGTTTCTGACACCGGCAGCGGAATTGATCCTGAGATAGGCGATACAATTTTTGATCCGTTTTCAAGCACAAAGGGTAGCGGGTTAGGGCTCGGCCTTTCCATATGCCGTACGATTATCGAAGCCCATGAGGGTAAGCTCAGTGTTGAACCCAATTCTGGCGGCGGCACGATTTTTCATATAACATTGGTGAAAGCGTTGGGGGAGCAATTGGATGGCGAATGAACGTCTGGTTTATATTGTAGACGATGATGATGCCGTGCGCCGTTCCGCCGCCTTCATGCTGCGACATGCGGGGTTTAGGGTTCGCCCTTTAGAATCGGGTATCGCCTTCTTAAAGCTAGCCAAAAATACCGAACCGGGCTGTGTGCTTCTGGATGTTCGCATGCCAGAAATGAATGGCTTGGAAGTACAGCGGCAGATGATCAGAGAGGGTATTGATATGCCGGTGGTCATACTAACCGGACACGGCGATGTCGAAATAGCGGTACAGGCCATGCGCGTTGGCGCAATCAACTTCCTCGAAAAACCCTATGAGAAAGAGCATCTTCTGGCAGCAATGGGAGAAGCCTTTGAGCGTCTTGAAAATAGTGATCTAAAAGAGATGGCATCTTCCGAAGCGAAAGTCAGATTGGCATGCCTAACCGGGCGTGAGCGGGACGTTCTTGATGGTTTGTCAATCGGCCATCCTAACAAGACAATCGCCTATGATCTGGGCATTTCACCGCGCACTGTGGAGGTTTACCGTGCCAACATGATGGAAAAACTGCGTGTACGCAGTCTTGCAGAAGCCTTGCGCATTTGTTTTTCTGCTGAAGAGGGCGAAACAATCACTTCCAAGCCGGTCCAAAACTAACTTAACTATCCATGCCTATATAACCCTAAACAGGCTTTTACTTCGTCCGGAGGTCCGGCAATGAATTTGACTGGCTTGAACACCGACAATCGGTCGGAAACGGGCTCTCCGTAGTATCACTTATATACATACATCCATTGGTTTGCTTTTTGTTCGGCTAAGTAGGGGTGAGTTTATGCTTAAATCGGTCGTTTATGTAAGTACCCACGAGCTTAACCTGACAGAACTCACCGAACAATTGGCTGATATTGCCACTGTTGCGAAACACAAAAATGCGCTGGTTAGTATATCCGGCGCTTTAATCGCGACAGAAAGATATTTTGCTCAGATTCTCCAGGTACCAAGTGTTAAGGTTGATGACTTGATGCTTGTGATAAATAGTGATCAGCGTCATTCCAATGTGACCATCATAGAAGACATACCAATTAAACAAAAAAACTGTCCAGATTGGACATTGGCTTATGTTGGCAAGGCTGAGTATATTGATCGACATATAGCACCTCTTATCGACTTTGGCGGTCAAGAATCGTCCGCTGTTGACCGCCAACGTGTAGTTCGCATGATGCGAGCGTTTTGCCGCGCCTAATGAACATGACCAGCTTTATGTATTGGCATGAATAAAAATGAATCCCCCGAAAGGAGGCCGCTATGACTTTCCCCGATAAGCCAAATCTAGACCACGCACGCCTCAAGACCCACTTTGACGCCATGGCCGAACAAGACGTGGATGTGACCCCTGATGCCTCGTCCCGGCATTTGCATAACGGCCTCGACACCTCTCTACCACCCGCTGACCTGCACGGGAGCTATACCAATCATCGCCCGCTCCCGACTGACGGTATCGAAGACCGTCATGCCTATATCGTCGGAAGCGGGATCGGCGGTCTGTCCACTGCGTTTTTCCTTATTCGTGACGGCCATATGCCAGGCCAGAACATTACGATTCTGGAATCCCAGAAAATCGAGGGAGGCGCGCTCGATGGGGCCGGCGATGCCGAGGCAGGCTATATCGTTCGCGGTGGCCGCGAGATGGAGATGACCTATCAAAACTTCTGGGACGTTTTCTCTGAAATACCCGCTGTGGAACTTCCCAAGCCCTTCACGGTGCTTGATGAATACCGGATTGTAAATGATGCCGACAAGAACTGGTCGAAAGCCCGACTTCTGGAAAAACAAGGCCAGATCGGGGACTTCTCAACCATGGGGCTTGGCCGGTTGCACCAGCTAGAGCTAGTCCGGCTTTTTCTGGCGCGGAAGGAAGATTTGGACGACATCACAGTAGCAGATTGGTTCAGCGAGGGATTTCTCAAGACCAATTTCTACATGTTCTGGTGCACTATGTTCGCCTTTCAGACATGGCATTCAGTGCTCGAAATGAAATTGTACATGCATCGCTTCTTACATCTGATGGATGGTCTGAACGACATGACTGCGCTCGTCTTTCCCAAGTACAATCAGTATGATAGCTTTGTCCGCCCATTGATGGCCTGGCTAAAAGATAAGGGCGTCAAAATCCAGTACGACACGATTGTGTATGACTTAGAGATGGACGTCACCGGCGAGACGAAAACCACTACCGCAATCCAGTGCCATATCGGCACGGGTGACAAGACCATCACGCTTGGCGCACGTGATCTGGCCTTCGTGACCATAGGGTCAATCGTCGAGGACACGGCCTATGGTGAGAACCATACCGCTCCACCACAAAAAGTGAACGCACCGGACCAGTGTGTCGGCGCAAGCTGGCGGTTGTGGAAGAACCTTGCCCGGAAATCCTCCAGCTTCGGAAGGCCTGAAAAATTTTGCGGCAACGTGCCCAGGTCAACGTGGGAATCAGCGACGCTGACCTGCAGGCCCTCACCGCTGGTCGACAAGCTGAAGGAACTGTCAGTCAACGATCCATATTCTGGTAAAACGGTCACGGGCGGCATCGTCACTTTCACCGACTCCGCTTGGTTGATGAGTTTGACCATCAACCGCCAACCACACTTCCCAGAGCAGCCAGATGATGTAATTGTGCCATGGGTTTATGCGTTGATAATGGACGCGCCCGGAGATTATGTCAAAAAACCGATGCCGGATTGCACAGGCGATGAAATACTGACCGAATTGTGTTTTCACCTCGGCCTGATTGACCAGGTCGACGCGGTGCTCGACGCCACCAAGGTGCGCACCGCGCTGATGCCCTATATTACCGCACAGTTCATGCCCCGTGCCAAAGGCGACCGCCCCTGGGCGGTACCCGAAGGCTCCACCAACCTGGCGTGTCTCGGTCAATTTGTGGAAACTCACAACGACGTCGTATTCACACTGGAAAGCTCTGTCCGTACGGCTCGCACCGGCGTCTATAGCCTACTCGGTATTAAGAAGCAGGTCCCCGACATCTACCCCGGTCAGTATGATATTCGCCGTTTGTTGCGGGCAACACGGACGCTTAACAATGACGAGGAGTTTTTGGGCGAAGGCCTCCTTCGTCGCCTTCTGGGGGGAACGTATCTCGAACATATCCTGCCCCTTGGCCCGAAAGAGGAGGTCGCCGATTTACGCAAACACGGAATGTTTGAGCAGCAGCTGAGCTCTTTGCGCGGGCTTATTGAAGAGAGCCACACGCTGGATACCGCAAAAACTTGGATTCAGGGTGTGACAGACAAGCTGCGCGGAGGTCGATGAAGCCTCCAAGGGGGCTCTACCCGAGAGCTCTTTGCAACTACCTAACCGATCTTGGCCACGAATAGCTATGTAGTGCGGGGCTATTAAGCTCAACTACCCGTATCTGACTACGGACACTCCATCTTTGGGTGCAAAAGTCGAGACCGCATTTGACGCAATTCGCGCGCCTTACTTCTCATGGTATACTTTGAAAATGGAGGAAAATTAGCCACATGGATCGCAAAATGGGATAGATGAATTAGGCTGGCTCAAGTCAAGGTATTTTTCATTATCACGGCGGCGGTGATATCACCTGTCACATTCACAACCGTCCTAGACATGTCCAAAAGCCGGTCTACGCCAAGAATGATTACAAGCCCGGTGGCAGGAATTCCAAATCCTGCTGCAACGCTCGCCAGTATCGCGATGCTCACGCCGGGGGTACCCGGTGCGCCAATCGATGATGCTACAAGAGTCCCCACCAAAAGCAGTGTTTCAGCCGGACTAAGGCCTACTCCCGAAATTTGCGCCAGGAAAAGTATTGCAACGCTTTGATTGTCCCCCGTCAGCATTCAATAGACAGACTGGCTGCATAAAATAAGTGAGTGTTTTGGTTTCATTGCAGTGACTGTA
>NZ_JBALUN010000011.1:0-50860 GCF_036963805.1 Parasphingorhabdus sp.
GGCATCGGCTACAAGCCGGTCCGGCCACAGACCAAAGCGTTCCTGCGTCCGCTCGATCATAGTGCGCTGTGCAGTTACCTCGGCCTGACGGATCGAGGTCGTCGCTTCTACATCCATGATCAACGCATGGTCCAGGTCGATCAGATAGTTGGTTGAGTAAGCGAAGAAGGCCCGTTCGCGGCTCGCTGCGGTCCATCGCGCGGCAGTATCGGTGGGGGCCAGCTACTTGGGCACGACTGGCGTCGCGCCACCGAACGCTGCATCGTCAAGCACTGCGAGATACTCGGTGACGGCGCGTCCCGCAGCTTGGGGTGGTAGACCTTCACTGCCGGGAACCGCACGCTGTCGGTCAACATCCGCTCGGATCAGGCTGGCATCAATCGCGAAGCCTTCGCCGCCAACCAGACCTTCCTCAATGCACCACCGCACGGTCGCCTCGAACAACTTGCGCAGCAGATCACTATCCCTGAAACGGCCATGTCAATTTTTGGAGAAGGTAGAATGCTCGGGCACCGCACCATCGAGGCCCAAGCGGCAGAACCAGCGATAGGCAAGGTTGAGATGAACCTCTTCGCATAAGCGACGTTCCGAACGAATGCCCATGCAATAGCCGATAATCAACATCCGGATCATCAGCTCAGGATCGATTGAGGGCCTTCCCATTGAACTATAGAACGGCTTTAAATGATCGCGGATACTCGACAGATCAACGAACCTATCAATCGACCGCAGCAAGTGATCACCCGGCACATGATCTTCCAGACTGAACCCGTAAAATAGTGCCTCCTGCATCACCGTCCGCTCGCCCATCATCGCAGTATCTCCCGCTTCCACAGAAATACTGAATCACATCTTTACAACGCTGGCAAGGGAGAGTTTTTCAACACAATCTCCCCCGATGCGGACAGTCGCAGCAGTCCGCATCCTGTGTCCGCTTTGCATTCAATTCCGGGTATTTACGTGCAATTATGAAATTGCTAAAATTAGACATTCCGAGCACTGCGCATATGCGCCTCTGGATAGATTTAGTGTAGGAACTTTTGGACCATTTCTGCCCAATCGGTCCAAGGAAATGCAACATGAGTATATCATAATACGATCTACCAACTGGCAATAAACCACTTGGAACGCTGGAGCGAAGGTCGAATCAAAGTGGCCTTTCACGCAGAACTAAATCTTGGCTATCCGTTTCTCCTTGGACTGCGAACAGCGTATGCGCGAAAAAGCTACGTTTGATCTTGGGATTCCTCCAAGCCTCCAAGATCGGTTCCCTTAGGCCTATACCTTCAAATCGCGCACCACCTATGGTCGTATCATGCAGGCTGCAATCCTCGAAAATCGTCGGCCGAAAGCCCCATTTGTTCAAATTACACTGGGGAAAATCAATCACAAACTTCCAAGATTGATTTTTGGGAACGAAAATTGAGGTGAGTTGTTTCCTCATAACAATGCAACCCTATGCAACCGCAGTCAGAGGAGTGATTATATGACCAATAAGAAATCTAAACCTATGTCGAAACGGCAATCTACTTCACGCAGCCCTGCGCTCGACAACGGGCTTCTTGAAATCCAGCCTGGTAGCGGCCGTACTGAATATGTGGAAGTGCAACGAGACATTGGAGGCGAAACTCATCAACAAGTTAAATCAGATGCAGATCAAAGCAATGAGATTGCCCACCTGACTGACAATTTCGGACACCGGATTTCCGACAATCAGAACAGCCTCAAATCTGGAACACGCGGACCCAGTCTGCTGGAAGATTTCGTGCTCCGCGAAAAAATATTCCATTTTGACCATGAACGCATCCCTGAGCGCATCGTACATGCGCGTGGTTCCGGAGCGCATGGTGTATTCGAGGTGACCGAAGCCATTCCTGAGTTGACGAAGGCCGCTCTTTTCCAAAAAAAAGGGAATAGCTGTCCGCTATTTGTACGCTTTTCGACGGTCGCCGGATCGAAAGGTTCCAAGGACACACCACGCGACGTTCGCGGATTTGCCGTAAAATTCTATACGGAAGCCGGGAATTGGGATCTGGTAGGCAACAATATGGCCCCATTTTTTATCCAAGACGCGATCAAATTCCCCGATCTCATTCATTCGGTAAAGCCAGAAGCCGATCGCGGCTACCCCCAGGCAGCCTCTGCCCATGATACGTTCTGGGATTTTATCAGCCTGATGCCGGAAAGCATGCACATGATCATGTGGGCGATGTCCGATCGTGCCCTGCCCCGCAGCTTGCGGATGATGGAAGGGTTTGGCGTCCACACGTTCCGCCTCGTCAATGCCGAGGGCAAGGGAACATTCGTCAAGTTCCACTGGAAGCCAAAGCTTGGTATGCAGTCAACCACCTGGGACGAGGCGGTCAAGATTTCCGGCGCCGATCCCGACTATCACCGCCGCGACCTGCACGACGCTATTGACGCGGGTGATTTTCCCGAATGGGAACTGGGTATCCAGACCTTTGACGAGGAATGGGCGGCCAAGCAGCCTTACGATGTGCTCGACGCTACCAAAATAATACCCGAAGAAGAAATTCCGGTTCGGATCGTTGGTAAAATGACACTCAACCGTAACCCGGACAATTTTTTTGCCGAAACTGAGCAGGTGGCCTTTTTGCCGACGAATGTCATTCCCGGTATCGATTTCTCCAATGATCCTCTGCTCCAGGGGCGACTGTTCAGCTATCTCGATACGCAGAAATCGCGTCTCGGAACGACGAACTTTCACCAGATCCCGATCAATGCGCCGAAATGCCCGATGCACAATTTCGAGCGCGACGGCCTGATGCAGACAATGGTGCCGACAGGTCGCGCCAACTACGAGCCGAACAGTCTCGCCGAAGCAGGTGAGGACGGTGGCCCGCGCGAATGTCCGGAAACCGGTTTTACTTCTTTCACCGAAAATGGCGAGAGAAATGACCCGACCGAAAAAGTACGGGCGCGTGGAGAATTGTTTGCCGATCATTTCAGCCAGGCACGAATGTTCTATCTTTCCCAGACCGAAAACGAACAGGCGCATATCGCTTCGGCAATCGTCTTCGAATTGTCGAAAGTAACCCTGGCCCATGTTCGCGAACGCGTGGTTTCCCAGATACGGAATATCGATGAGGATCTGGCCCAGCGGATTGCCGATGGCCTGGCGATTGATCTGCCGAAGGCCGCCAAGCCGGCGCGCGAGCCGGTCGATCTCGGCACCTCCGACGCCCTGTCCATTCAGAAGAACGCCAAGGACATATTGCAGGGCCGACAGGTGGGCATCCTGTTTGCGGAAGGTTCGGACAAGAAAGCGATCGACGACATCAAGAAGGCGGTCGAAGACAAGGGCGGCACCGCCATGTTGATCGCCCCTAAGGTGGGAGGAATCAAGGTGAAAGGCGGAACGCTGGAAGCCGACGGCCAGTTGGCAGGAACCCCCTCGGTGCTACTCGATGCTGTCGCCATGGTTCTAACGGAGGCGGCGGCCAAGAAACTCACCACGGACAGCGCGGCCGTCGGCTTCGTCTGCGATGCCTGGGCGCATTTAAAGGCGATTGGCTATGACGAGGGCGCTCTTGTGTTGCTCGATCATTGCCACGTGCCAAATGATGCAGACGGGGTCTCCGGCGCTGACGCGTCGTTTGTCGACAACGCAGCGATGCGTTTCTTTAATCGGGAGCCCGATGTTCGCGATCTTGCGTGATAGGATATAAATATTTGTTTTGCTGGCCGGATGATCGTGTAGTGGTAATCGCAAATTGGTGGGTGACAGACCGCTAGCGCAATTTCGGCCAGCAGGCTGTAACATTCCGTTTTCGATGCGGCCGCGCTTCAGGTTATCCGTTTTAAAGCGCTGCGCCGTTTTGCGTTTTGTGTTGCCGAAAGGGATTAATTCGTGCGTCAGATTGGAATCGTGGGCAGCGGGCCCATGGCAATTTACCTCCTGAAGCATCTCGCTTCCAGCGATGAACCGCTTGCGATTACCATTTTCGAAGCCTCGACGTCTGCGGGCGTGGGCATGCCATACGATCCCGCCCTGAACGCGGACTATATGCTCTGCAACGCTTTTAGCCGCGAAATCCCTGCACTTGAGCGGCCGCTGATAGACTGGCTCAAGGACCGTCCGGCCCGCGAGCTTAGCGAGTGGGAGCTGTCCGTGCATGACCTAACGGCCCGCGCTTTCTATCCGCGCGTGCTGATCGGTGAATATCTCCATTCGCAATTTGGGGATTTGTGCGAAAATGCACGCGCTGCAGGGCACATGGTCACGGTGCACACGGATAGCCGCGTCAACGACATTAGGGTTGCCGATACAGCAAAGGTGACAATCCATTACGGGTCGGGGCAGTTCGGACAAACCGCACAGTTTGACGCTGTCATAATCGCTTCGGGTCATTCCTGGTCAAGCGTTCCTGAAATTGATGGCGTCAAGCTGGTCTCGCCGTGGCCATACACCAATATCACCGAGCTGGCCCAAGACAATATCGGCGTTCTTGGGTCGTCTCTGTCGGCGATCGACGTCGTGGGGGCAATTGCTCATGCGCGGGGTCAGTTTGAGGAAAGCGGGGATCGGATCAGCTGGTTACCGAATGATATAGATGATGCGCTGCGGATCACTATGGTGTCGCACATGGGGATCATGCCGGAGGGGGATTTCTACTATCCCTTTCCGTATGAGCCGCTGATCTGCATTACACAGGAAGCGATCAACGACGAGATTGCCCGTGGATCTGAGGATCTGCTGGATCGCGTGTTCACGCTTCTGTGCGATGAGCTCGACGCTGCTGACCCCGACTATCTGGACAGTTTGCCTAAAACGGCGAGAACTGTCGAAGGGTTTGCGCCAGCGTATTTTTCACGGCGGCGCGAAGTTGGCGGACTGCGTGCGGTGAAGCGTGATTTGGCTGCGGCGCGCGAGACCTTGCGGCGCAAGGAGACAATCCTCCATCGTTATGCCTTGCTTCGCGGTCACGAGGCGTTCGATCATATATTGCGGGAACTGACGCCTGAAGACTATTCGCGTTTTCTCGATCATCTTATGCCAGTCTTTGCTGATTGCTATGCTGCTGTTCCGCACCTTTCTCTCGCTCGCATCATCGCTCTGTACGATGCTGGTGTTCTTGAGCTTGTTGCAACTGAGGAAGGAGCAAAATTTTCACAAACGGAGGATGGTCGCATCGAGGTAGATACTGAAGATGGTACCATAGGATTTGATGTCATGGTAGATGCGCGCGGGCAGGCTCCAGCAAGTTTGACGGATTTGCCATTCCCGGAGCTGGTTAAGGCTTTACGCAGTCCCGAAGAACCGGTGTTGCAGCCGTTTGCGCTGGACTTGGCGCAAGATAGTGCAAGCCGGATTTACTGTCTGGCGCTGCCACAACTTTTGGAACGTTATCCGTTCTCTCAGGGTTTGGTCGAATGTTCCCACCACGCCCGCCGTGTCGTTGACGATATCTTCTGCGCTTAGAAAGGCCATCTGGCTATCCGATAAATTCCAAGGTCTGGGTGGCGCAGCACGCTTACTTGGAGGGATAAACAAGTGGGTCAAGAATAAGGTTGTTGAGCGAGTTTTTGGAACCAACTCTCTCCGGATGTGTTGTTTTAATATGAATGATCGAAAAACACATAATGTCAGGGCGTCTTATCCGGCGCAGCTCGCTTTCTAACGGGGATGACCAGAAATCAGAGGCTTTTTAACAACCTGAAGGATTAGATTATGACAACTACAATTTTACAATCTGTAACTGAAACAAATGACATAGATACCGGGATAGATGATAAAAAGACGGTCGGTATTGCAAAGGCGCTCAGTAAAGCGCTAGCGGATAGCTATACTCTATATGTGAAGACATTGGGTGTGCACTGGAATGTCACCGGACCTGCATTTTACAGCCTCCATAAGCTCACGGAGGCGCAATATGAAGACCTCCACGCAGCAGCTGACGCAATAGCGGAGCGCGTGCGGGCTTTGGGCCAGATTGCGCCAGCATCTTATGACGAGTTCAAAAAACTATCGAAAATCGAAAGCAGCAAAATACCGATGCAAGCAAGTGAAATGCTCGATGAATTGATCGCTGACAACGAAATTGCAGCGAAGCGGTTCAGAGAGTTTGTCACGATTGCGGAGGAAGCAGAAGACGTCTTTACGGCCGATATGTTGACCTCGCGGATCGGGCAACATGAAGAAAATATATGGATGCTGAAATCCATGCGCGGATGATCGCTCGATAACATAAAAGAAAAGCCGCTTTTGCGGCTTTTTTTGTTTCTGGAACATGCACAAAAAAGGGAGCTGAACTAATATGTCCAGCTCCCTTTTTTAATCCTGTTTGACCTATTTTTCGTCAGGCATCGTCACGTCGACATCAGGAACTTCGATAGTGGTTTTTTCTGTGCCGATTTCAACATCAGCAGTTTCAACGTCGATTTCCGGCAATTTTCCGGCGTCACCAGCTACATCTACGTCCAATTCAGGCATTTCGCCTTCTTCAGTGACTTTGGCTTCACATGCTGTAAGCGCCAGGGCCGCTGCTGCGACTGCTGCAATCGAAATCTTTTTCATTTTAATCGTCCTCCATTTGGTTCGAACCATTTACGATTCGCTTCAAACATGGTTCCATCTTTTCTCGAAAAATTTTTGTGCGGACTATATTTACCTAGTTAGTTAGCTCCGGTACCGGAAAGCGGATCGTGCACTCAAGGCCCTCTGCTCGCCACTCGCGCTTTATCTCGCCTTGCAGGTTTCCTTTGACGCTATGATCGATGAGCGATGCTCCAAAGCCCGAGCTAGGCGCAGTGTTAAGCGGCTCTGCTGTACCCTTCTCGGACCAGATAAGGATAATATGCTCCGCCTCGTCGACAGTTTCTATGGTCCATTGGATTCTGATCCTGCCCCTGTTCGAGGAAAGCGCCCCGTATTTTGATGCGTTTGTAGCTAGTTCATTCAACACCAGAGATATTGATACCATCGCATTCTCCGGGATTGTGATTTCCGGACCTTCGAAAAATATCCGAGGATAGGATTGCGTCAAATCCTGCACTAATGCGGTAAGTGATCCGGTGACGAAATTAGTATCGAGCAATATTTGTTGCGCCCGGTTCAGGGCTCTCAGCCGTCCTTGGATCCTCTCGATATAGTCATCGATTGAGGTCGCAGATTTTTTAGTCAAGGACATTATTGACTGTAGTGTTGCGAACAGATTGCGCATCCGGTGATGCAATTCCCGGGTGTGGAGTTTTAACTGTTCCTGCTGAGCGATTGATTCGGTTATGTCTACGTTAAGTCCTGTAAGGAAGGGGGCCCCGTTCCGTTCGACATAATCCCCGTAACCATGGATCCATTTCGTCTGCCCGGAGGGGAGCACGATCCGAAAAGTGGCATCATAGCTTTTCCCCGGCAATCCCGCCGCAGCCATAGCTTCCTGCACGGAGGCTCTGTCTTCCGGGTGGACACGCTCGAACGCAGCTTCTTCGGTGCCCAGATTGTCCGCAGTATCTTCGCCCCAGACCTCCGAATAAGCACCACCCCAAGTGAGTTTCCCTTCCACCAAATCTAACACGAAGCTTGCAGTATTGCTGAGCGCGAGCGTTAGTTCGAGATTTGCGCGGTCTTCTGCGGCCTGCCTTTGCGCCTGTCTCCGCGCGCTGATTTCGCGACGCAATTCCAGCTCGCTCATCACAATATCGGCCATTGTTCTCAGCTGTTCGATTTCGGGTGGCCTGAAATCGGTTCGTGCGTGGGTATCGCCGATCCACAATGTTCCTATCACCAGACCATTTTCGGCGACCAGTGGCGCGCCGGCGTAAAAACGAATATGGGGGGCGTTGAGTACTAAAGGATTTTTGTAAAAGCGTTCGTCCTCCTGTGCGTCCCTAACGATAAGAGCTTCCCGGCTTTCCACGATAAAACGACAGAATGATATGTTGCGCGCGGTCTGCTCCAGATTGACCCCCACCACCGATTTGAACCATTGGCGCTTGTCATCAATAAATGAAATGGAAGCGAGGGGAACTTTGAATATATTTGCCGCGAGATGGGTTAGCCGGTCAAACACAATCTCCGGTTCGCTGTCCATGATATCGTAGCTGTTGAGCGTAGCCAAACGTTCGGGTTCGAACGGATCGGAGCCGGACGATATAATATCTGATTCCAAATCTTCAGCTTTTGTCAGTGTCATTGCCGCTCCCGTGTTTCGGATATTACCCAATTACTACCATCGAACTATGCTTCGGTTCCAGTCGAACCTGCATCTCTAAATCTTTGAGCATAAATTTCGATTTTATTGGAACCAATTGGATCGAATTGGGTATATTAATCAAAATTGGAGGGTTTTATATGTCATTAGCGGATAAACTTCGGCCACATCTGCCTTATCTTCGTCGATATGCGCGGGTTGTGAGCGGTAGCCAGAGCAGTGGGGATTCATTCGTGAATGCTACGTTGGAGGCTATTGTTGCTGACCCTGAAACAATCACCGCCGGTGATAATCTTCGGGTTCAATTGTACAAAGCGTTCTGCAAAATTTGGGAAAGCGCTAATCTGGAAGTGGAGCGCGACGAGGGCGATACAGTCCAGAATCATTTGCGAAAAATCCCGCCCATTAGCCGACAGATATTGCTTCTGACGTCGCTGGAAGGTTTTTCCACCGATGAAGTCGCTGAAATTGTGGATGTCGGCGTCAACTCTATCAACGGGTTGCTGGAAGATGCGATTTTGGAAATCGAAAACGAGCTGAGATCAGATGTTCTGATTATTGAGGATGAAGCCTTGATTTCGATGGAGCTGGAGCAGATTGTCACCGGATTGGGACATAAAGTGTGCGGTACCGCGACAACCCATAAAGGCGCGTTGGCAGCGGTCGCAAAATCAAAGCCGAATCTGGTGCTGGCAGATATTCAATTGGCGGATGGCAGCTCTGGTATCGATGCTGTAAAAGACATTCTGGCGCAGTTTACGGTTCCAGTTATTTTCATCACCGCGTTCCCCGAGAGGTTGTTGACGGGCGAGCGTCCCGAGCCAACATTTTTAATCACCAAGCCGTTCCAGCCCAACGCCATCCGCGCGGCGATCAGCCAAGCGCTGTTCTTCACGCCGGCTCAGCAGGATGCGTAGGGAATAATAAATTCATCGAGCATCGGACGAGAAGCGTCTAGCTGCGACAAAAGATAACAGACCCTGATACGGGTTTTGGCTGTTTAGTGTTTCAACAAAAAGTCGCGCGCAGATATTGTCTGCGCGCGACTTTTTGTTCTTATCATTTCTAGAGTGTAGCGGCGTCGACCGCTTCCAATATCTTTTCCAGCGCAGAGTCGGTTGATTGGTTCGAGCCTTCAGACGCTTGGGTAAACCGGCCGTCGTCCAATATTCCGTGCAATGTTGCGCGTGCTCGCGAGACCCTGCTCTTCATTGTACCAAGAGTGGTTCCGGCAATATCGGCCGCATCCTGATAGGAATGACCGCCAGCGCCGACCAATATTATAGCTTCGCGCTGATCATCTGACAATTCCATCAATGCGCGTCGCAAGTCCGCAAGATGCAAAGGATCCTGTTGTGGCGCTGGCGTCGACAATATCCGCTCCGCCACCAACTCGTCATAATTTCCTTTGAACTTATTCTGGCGCATCTGTGAAAAATATGTGTTTCGCAGGATAACGAAGGTCCAAGCCCGCATCGAACTACCTGCGACAAATCGGTCCCGCGCTGCCCAGGCTTTGAGCAAAGTGTCTTGTACTAAATCATCGGCGGTATCGGGGTTTCCCGACAGACTCCGCCCAAACGCACGAAGATGCGGCAGGGTTTCTGCCAATTCTATTTTGAAATCCGGATCCGAAAGCGGCTTATCCTCACTCATCAGAGTTTGAATCCGATCCGGTCTCGCTATCAAGCTTTCCAAGCTTATCCAGCAACGCCAACATATTGTCTGGCAGGGGTTCGTCGAGCACGCTTTGATACATGTTTTTGAGGCCCATGCCCAGCCTATCCTGTGCTTGTTGTGTCTCCAATGTCATGCCGTTATCCCCCCCCAGTGCTTCGGTAGCGTTCTGATTTGGCGACGCGGATCCGTGCTCTTGATCGTCATCTTCTTTTTCTTCCTGATTTGGCAAAGGATGGCCTCGCATTCTCTGATTTCATGATGATAAAACACGGCTGGGGGGAAAAGGTTCCATAATATTTTCTACCGGAAAAGTCCAACTGACCGGGAACAAATGTGGCTTAGCTTCGTTGAGAGCATATCTGAACAGCCAATTGAAGGATAAAATGATGACAGTTGAACAGCAGAAAAATGATTCAAATCTAAAAATGGAAGGCGAGGGTAGTCGTGAGGGTTCAAGGCGCTATCAGGAAGCCCAGCATGAGTTTGCGCAAAATGCGGACGTACGGAAAAAAGCGAAAGAAGCTGCTGCTGCGCTAGACGGTGAAGAGGCTGGAGAGCTAGAAAAAGCGCGACAGGCCGCAGCACAAGGCAAAACTACCGAAGGCTAGTCAATACCGGAGGCGGGAGCTTTTTTTTTGAGATTATTCGGCTTGCGAGCCAAAGGATTTGAAGCTTACGAAATGTTTTCTCGTCTCCGGTTTAACCCACTTGCTAGACAAAAGTTCGTCGATACCAAGCTTGGTATCGGATCCCTCCGCACTTAGGAGGATGCCAGCCATTTTCCAGTCTGGAAATTCCCGATGCTGAGCCTCGCGCCGATCAAATATTACCATCCCGTCATGGCGCTTATCGGCTTCGATCGAGCGAATGCAACAATTGACATTGTCTCGCGGACCCTCCAGAATCTGCATAAAGTTCAGCCCGTTGAAAGCGAGCAAACCGGTTAAGCCAAGCTCCGCGTTTCGATGATTGGCGCTATCTAGAATAATCTGAAAATCCGAAGTTTCCAGATCGGATCGCGCGGTACTGATATAGCTAATTGATGTTATCAAGCTATCTGGCATGTTGTAGCAACCCTCCCTAGCTCTGCTGTCTATCTAGATGTAAAATAGCGCTTATCCACTTTCGCTAAGCTTGACCAGCCGCAAAACAGTTAACACTGACGGTGCCGAATATACTGCGTCCTATCACTCAGGTCAGAGTAAATTTAATCCACCCAGCAGCGGCCTTTTCCCAAAGCAGCCAAAAATTTTCCGCCAGAAAACCAGTGGTTTCAGCCTGTTGAATCAAATTTGATGAAAATAGTCCTCATTTTTTGGAACTGTTGCCGGGCCCGGTGGTTGGTCAGTTATACTTTCAACTGAATGAGGACGATATGACAAACGATAAATCTATTAGCATTCTGAATGACGTTCTGGAAACTCTGGTTGATTCGAGAGACGGATACCAGAAGGCAGCAGAGGTCGCTGATCGCGAGGTATTCAAACAGTTTTTCACACACCGGGCAGCAGCGCGGAACGCTATGATCGCCAAAGCCCAGGCCGAAATTCGCTACCTAGGGGGCGAACCCGCTGAAGAGGGAACAATTTTGGCTAAGGCGCACCGTATGTTCCTCTCGATCAGCTCTGCGTTGGAGGGCAACGACGAAGCGGCAGTAGAAGCTGTGGAAAACGGTGAAGAATATCTGCGGAACAAAGTGAATGATGCTCTCGCCAATGAAGAGCTCGCAACGACGGCGAAGGCGCTGTTAAGCGGTTTCAATGGCGAATTGCGGGCTGATGGGAGGTTGCTCGACCATCTCGAAGCCTCCGTTTAAATTTTCGCGACCAATTAAAAAGAAAGGAATAAATTATGGAATATGGAATTTTAGGACTCGTCATTCTGGCTCTGGATATCTGGGCACTGCTCGGCGTCTGGGGAAGCAGCACATCGGTTGGTTCCAAATTGCTTTGGACCGCGCTCATCGTAATCCTGCCAGTGATCGGACTGATTATCTGGTATTTTGTCGGACCAAAAGGTTCTGTGCAGGCAGTCTAGATATTTAAACGTACGGAACAGTTGACCCCTGAAAGCCATTCCCCATGGCTGTCGGGGGTTTTTATATCCGGTTTCGAGCATGTAATGATTATGGGTTGATCATCTCGGCGATGCGTCCGGTTTTTCTATTCAGGGCTATAAAATTGTCGTCGGCGCTGTGCGGGTCCAGGATATCATTCTCGGCGAGTGATGTTTCAACGCCATTCAAGTCCGGGAGTTGATAATCGCGCAAGGTTGTGCCGGTCGAACGGCAGAGCTTGATGGTTCCTGTCAGGGACCCGGTTTCTCCAAAGACTTCCGCTATTCATGGTGCGGCAAAGCTTCTGGCCTTTCAATCCAATGAGATGAGGCCGCGGTCGCATTTTACGTCAAAGGCTGCTTCGCGCCAAATTGCAGTCGTTTCTAGGTAATGCCCCACTTCGGTAAAGCAGGCGTTCCTCGATCGCTCGTGTTGAGTTTAAGAAGCGCTGGTTCTCTAGCGATAACACCTTGCCACAGGTTTACCGAAAATTTGTCAATGCGTTCTGAGCAGATTGCATCGATGCTCAAGATTAGGGGCCTTAACGCACGGCTTATTAAGTTGATCAACGGGACGCTACTCGTCGTTCCGGGCGAGTCAATTCGAGGGGCACGGAAATCGAGTTCCTTGCTTTTGATTAGGTATTCAGCAGTCTGGCTAAAAGGGAATTTGGAAATTTGCGCTTTACCGTCACTGCGTAAAAACTTTCCGTAAGGTCAAGGTTGATATTAGATTCCAATAACTGACCCGTCGCAATCTCGTCTCTCACGACTATGGGCGGGATGACTGCTAGTCCTGCATCCTCGCGAACCAGAAGCCGCATCATCGCCATATCATCGACCTCCGCGGCAATCTTTGGTCTAATATTTTGTCGTTCCATTAATGCATCAAAACCGGATCGCACACTGGTGCCTACCGATGGTAAAATTACCGGGTGATCCATAAATAAAGAAGCAAGTGGCTGATTACCTTGAAGGCGTTTCTGACTACCGATCAATCCCACCTTCTGTTCGGCAATTTTATACGTAATAAAGGGAGTGAGATCATCACGCGGAGCCGGTTGATTGGTCAATACCACGTCAAGATTCAGCGCCTCTAACCCCAGAAAAAGCTCATCTGCGCTCCCCGAACGTAGGATAATTTCAATATTCTCTTGTCCAAGAATGGGCTTCAAAAAGGACATCTGAAAATTGCGTGACAGCGTAGCCAATGCGCCTATCCGCAATGCCTGCCTCGCTTCACCGGCCAATGATAATGTGCCGAGCAGGTCCTTGCCTGCCGCAAAGATCGTATCGGCGTGGTCGAGCGTGATCCGCCCGACTTCTGTCAAATGCAATCGCCGCCCACGCCGTTCAAATAGGTTGTGGCCCAGTCTCTGCTCTAGTTTCCTAATCTGCACCGATAGCGCGGATTGTGAAAGGTTCAGCCTTTCTGCGGTGCGCGTTAGGTTTCCGTCATGTGCCACGGCCCAGAAATAGCGCAGATGGTTATAATTGAGATCAGTCATATCGTTCACTTAAACAGAATGAATACCGATGAACAATGAATTTTTAATGATGTTATAACGCGACTATTGGGCTGGCATTCACCAATAAGGGAAGGTTCCAGATGGATTTTAGCTTTTTGCCATGGCTGACAATGCTGCTAGTTCTGATCGCGGCGACCTTTGGAGCTTTGCAACGACAGCGTGGGGGTATGGCGCTGGGTGTGTCACAGGGGTTCATATTTTCCTCGTTCATATTAGCGCTTGGATCGGCAGCTTTGCTGGTTATGTCCGGAAATATTACTTCTTCCGCACCAGGAATTTTAGGATATGGTCTGTCTATCCGGATCGATAGTGTCAGCATAATAATGCTGTTGCTGGTCAGCTTTATCGGCTGGATCGTTGTGCGCTACAGCGCGACCTATCTTGATGGGGAAAAAGGGCAAAACAGATTCACGTTGTGGCTTTGCCTCACTCTGTTTGCCGTAATGATGCTAGTGGTAGCGGGCAATCTCATTCAATTGGTGATAGCTTGGGTGGCTACTAGCCATTTTTTGCACCGGCTGCTGCTGTTTTACCCGGAACGGCCGGGAGCGCAGCGCGCAGCGCGTAAGAAATTCCTCATTGCGCGGATGGCCGATCTGGCGCTGTCAGTGGCGGCGATATTACTATTCGTGCAATATCGCACGTTCGACATCGGACAGATACTGACGCTGGCGCGGACAGACGACACCAATTGGACTACGACCGGCGTAGCAGTACTGCTCGCTTTTGCCGCCATCCTCAAATCGGCGCAATTCCCGTTTCATGGCTGGTTGACCGAAGTGATGGAAGCGCCGACGCCCGTTTCCGCCTTGCTCCATGCCGGTGTCATTAACGGCGGCGGCTTCCTGCTCATCCGCTTTGCCGATGTCATGCTGCTCTCCCCCGGCGTTATGGCAACACTAGTTATGATCGGCGGCTTCACCGCTTTGTTCGGAGGGTTGGTAATGCTCACCCAACCTGCGGTTAAAACCTCGCTTGCTTGGTCCACTATTGCCCAGATGGGCTTCATGATCCTGCAATGTGGCCTCGCACTTTTTCCGTTCGCGCTGCTGCATATCGTGGCCCATTCGCTCTATAAAGCGCACAGCTTTTTAAATGCGGGCAGCTCTGTTGAGATGGTAACATCGGTTCGTCGTCCGGGGCTAATTGCGATTGCGGATGCCGCCGCTGTGGCGCGCGCTTTCCTGCTAGCGCTGGCAATCTATGCCGGGATTGGTCTTATCATGGGGCTGGGCGGAAAATCGCCGCAGGCGATCGCGCTGGGTGCAATTCTTGTGTTCGGCGTCGCTTATCTACTGGCCCAAGGGCTAGCCGACGCCGCGCCAAAAGCACTGATGAGACGCACGATCATTTATTCGCTTGCGGCAACAGCCAGCTATTTTCTTCTGCAATCTGCCTCGGTCTGGGTAACCTCCGACATATTGCCGGCGACGCCCGCGCCGGGTCCTCTGCAATGGGCTTTGATAATGCTCGCACTTTTCAGTTTCGGTGCGGTGGCTGTGGTGCAGGCAATGTTCCCCCTCTGGGCTTTGCACCCTGCTGCAGCTGGCCTTCGTGTCCATTTATCCAACGGCTTTTACATTAACGCCATTTTTGACCGCATGCTTGGTAACTGGTCAAGTCGGAAATATAGTTCGAATAAGGAATAATCGAATGAGCTTCAATACTGACGGAATTGACGCAGCAGCCCGAAATGCCGCGCGCACCGTTCCTCCTTTATGGCCCCTTGCATCGAGCGTTGCGGTCAATCCGTTTATTGGCCAGACCACATCCTCTCTCGCTGATACCGGCGCACTCTTGGGCCGGATGAGCGGATCAGCGATCACGATGCCCCGCCTCTGGTATCGAGAAAAGCTGGCGGCGGGCGATATTGCTGATTGCGACCTCACCTCTGCACTGGAAGCGAGCACAAATCCAAAACGACCGCCCGATCTTGCCGCGCTGAAAGATGCACTATTTGTGGATAGATTGCCAATTAAGGCGTTCTCAACGATTACCGAACTTGCTTCTGATGTCAGCGGAACGGACTGGCCCGGTATTTTTCGCGAGCGGTTTAGTGCATGGGCGGCCGGCTACTTCGATGCAGGGCAAGCGCTGTGGACTGCGCCAACCGATAAAAGCGCCTATGCCGCATGGCGAGCGATTTCGATGCACGACCTGACCCCGGAAATTTCTGGCCTGAAGGGATTTTCGCGCTTCGTCGCAGATTGCCCTGAAAATGCAGACGACGCCATCCGCTTCTGTGCTGACACGCTCCAACTGCCGTCCGAAGCAAGTCTTCATTATTTTCAACGGCTTTTGACGGTTCAGGGCGGATGGTCGCAATATGCGCGCTACTTGCTTTGGCAGGCCGAATTGAGGGGCGGTAATGATACGACGTTGACCGACTGCCTCGCTATTGCAACGGTTTGGGAGGCGTCACTTTACAGGCAATATTGCGAACAGATTAGTTCGGCTTGGCAGGATGTCATAAAGCAATACGCAGCGCCCATAGCTGCTGACCCGGACTTAATCGTTGATACCATTCTGCAGGATGCCTTTGAGCGCGCGGGCCAGCGCAAACTGGCGGCTTTACTTACCCAATCAGAACCTCAATCAAACTCGCAGCGCCCAATGCTGCAAATGGTTTTTTGTATTGATGTTCGTTCGGAAGTTTTCCGGCGTGCGTTGGAAGCCCAGTCCCCTGATATCAGAACCATTGGTTTCGCAGGGTTTTTTGGTCTCACCGTATCACATCATGATTTTGCCTCTGACATTCCCGAGTACCGTCTGCCGGTTTTACTCAACGCAGGCCTGCATAGCCGCAGCGGCAATGCCTCGAATGGCGAGGAAGACCTTGCTGCACGTTATAAAGCGCGGGCCATTCGCGCCTGGGGCCGATTCAAGCTGGCGGCAGTTTCCTCTTTCGCCTTTGTCGAGGCGAGCGGCCCCATCTATGTTGGCAAGCTCTTGCGCGATGCGTTAGGCATAGAGACCAAGAAGACGTTCATTGCTCCTGCGCCGCAGATCACTAGCGCGATCACTCTTCAGGAACGCGCTGGCATCGCCGAGAATATTTTGCGCACGATGTCGTTAACGGATAATTTTGCGCGGTTGATCATTCTCGCCGGACACGGTGCAACCGTCGCCAATAATCCTCATCACAGTGCGCTTAAATGTGGGGCTTGTGGAGGTTATTCGGGCGAAGTCAACGCGCGTTTGCTTGCCTCACTGCTGAATGACGGGCCGGTAAGAACGGAGCTTGCTGTAAAAGGAATCTCTATTCCATCCGAAACGCTTTTCGTAGCGGCGCTCCACGATACAACCACTGACCATGTCACACTATATGACGGTGACCATTCCTCTGCTGATCATATTGAGGATATACATCAGACAGAAAAATGGCTCGCCGAAGCATCGGTGCGGACGCGACGGGAGCGTGCGGTGCGGCTACCCCGCGCAAAGGACGAGTGCAGTATCTTGCCGCGCAGCACCGATTGGTCTGAAATTCGTCCTGAATGGGGGCTCGCAGGATGCAGTTCTTTCATAGCAGCGCCGCGTTCTCGAACTGCGGGCAAGAATTTGGCGGGCGGCGCTTTCTTGCATGAGTATGAATGGAAGGGCGATAAAGACTTTGGGGTGCTAGAGCTAATCCTGACCGCTCCAGTTGTGGTGGCTAGCTGGATCAGCCTGCAATATTATGGCTCAACAGTAATGCCGGAGCAATTTGGTGGCGGTAATAAACTTCTCCATAATATCGTCGGAGGCATAGGTGTCGTCGAAGGCAATGGCGGCAACCTACGCCCTGGACTTCCCTGGCAATCAATCCACGACGGAGACGAATATGTCCATGATCCCCGCCGTCTGACTGTATGTATTGAAGCTCCACGAGAAGCAATCAGCGAGATACTCGCCAAACATGATGGAGTGAGGGCGCTCTTCGACAATGGCTGGCTCCATTTATTTGCTATCACCGGGGATGGGCAGATGCGCTGGCGCTATGCGGGTGAGCTGAGGTGGCTGGATACCTATGCCATAGATTCCAATGGCAACGATTTGCGACCTGTTGTTCGCGAAGCGCGCTTCGCTTCGAACTTAGAGTGCCAAGGACGAAATAGCGACAATGAAGATGGCGGCTCACTCGGGCAGAAAAAACGCGAAGGCGATTTCTTATGAAACCGGACCCCGTTTCTTTCTATCAAAGTCGGCTGGCCTTTACTGACAATGACAGGCGGGTGAATTGCAATCCTTTGCGGATGCGGTCAATTGGACGGGCCGCTGTCGATGTTGTGCGCCAATATCGCTGCCTCTGCCCCCAATATAAAATCTGCGATTTACCATAATGGAATCGGTTCCCAGCCTACCCAGTGCCGTTCGCCGACAGCTCTTATCAGAATGCACATTTGGATCTATCGCAAATGCTCCTTTGAACAGCACGAAACTATCAAGAAGACGGGTTTGTCCAGACTAATGTATCTATTGTAATCCATAAAAGGAGATAACAACCATGACTTATGATTTTGCAATGCTGACCAGTGATCAATGGTCTGACGAACAATTTCGTCAATTTCTGGAATCTTCGAATATTAGCGATTGGTTGAAGCAATGCTTGCTATTGGCAACCGACTTGGACCCGAACGATGTAGCAAACGAAGCGGAAATTTTACGAACAATCCTGTCGATCAGAGCAACAAAATTGACCTTTCGGGCATTGTCGCCTTAATATCAGAATGCAAGTGGTTAGCGATCTGACTGTTCTCAAAAAACGGGCATGGTAAAGTCGCTGTAGAGACAAAATATATTCATGCGAAACCGGCTTTAGGAAGGCGCACACCAGTCGGCCCATTTGAAACGTGACTAGAAAATTATCAAAGCCAATATGCCGAATCCTAAGACAATAACGATGAGATTAACGACAAAGCCGACCGGGCCGGAAAATAATTCGGCTTTATTGGTCCTACTGGCAAAAAAACCTGCAGACAGCCCCCACCACAAAAGCCCTAAACCTAAAACTACAAATATAATGATTGTAAAAAGCATTTCATTTCGTTCGAGAAGAAAACCATAATCCGATTTTACGCTTTCAAGCACATGAAGGTCTCGAAAAGGGCAGGGCCAAAAGGCCGGTCTGCTTCATTCTTGTATGCTGATTTTTGGATGCCCGGCAATGGAATTAATTGATGTTCACGAAATAGTTATTATCTATTGATAGATACATTGTTATTCGATTGGTTCAATGAATGCCTGTGTTGCATAGGAACGTGACAACGAGAAGAGGCAAGCGATGAAAAATTATCTAAGTGGGCTTGTTAAGCGCCATAGAAGCTTGAACCGTCAAATCGACAATAGCAAAGTGGCGGGTTGGCAAGTTGATGTGAAATAACTCAAGCGGCTTCGGTTGCGTATCAAGGATGAAATTCAGATACTGCGCAAGCATCTGCAAAAAACGCCCTCGTAAAGCCCAAGAAATTGGGCCGGACGGCGCATGCCTCCCCTTGGCTATATGCGCCGTCCAATTTGCTTGAAAAAGGGCCAATATCCAAACTCGCTAATTTTGAAAAAGGTAACGAATAGAATGAATACCGCACCAACTATGTCCTGCCCCGCTTGCTCGGTCGCATTGGCCATAAGTGAGCGTCAAGGCATCGAAATCGACTATTGCCCGAGGTGCCGCGGCGTTTGGCTAGATCGCGGCGAGCTCGACAAAATGATCGAGCGTTCGGCGCCACCGGTTCAGGTGGTTCAGGAACGGCAGTCTTCAGGCTATGACCACCGGGATAATAGAAGCCAGAATGAGGACTATGATCGCGGTTATAAAAAGAAGCGCCGGAAATCATTCCTAGAGGAGCTGTTCGACTGAGGGCGGCACTTTCATCCCGTGGTTTTTTGGGAAAACCTGCTGAAAAGGGAATTTTGCAGCAAACTTCTGCGATGATTATACACACGAAACTTCGACTATCTTGCGACAAGCCATATGGTGCAAGTGGTTTGGAGCTAAGCTAATCGTGCGTGATACTGAACGAGCGACCAAGAAAGACAATGGCAGACAATGACAGACATCCTTGCAATTTTTGCAGATCCTACCAATTGGGCCGCTATTGCTGCGCTCATTACGATGGAGATTGTTCTTGGTATCGACAACCTGATTTTCATTTCGATCCTGACCAACAAGCTACCTGAAGAATTTCGTGCCCGGGCGCGTCGAATTGGCATTGGGTTGGCACTTGGGATGCGGCTTGTATTGCTGGGTTTAATTGCTTTCATTGTAACGCTCACTCAGCCGCTATTCGAAGCTTTTGGCCACGGATTTTCTTGGCGAGACTTGATCTTGATCGCCGGCGGCCTGTTTTTGGTTTGGAAGGCAACAACGGAAATCCACCACAATGTAGATTCCAATACTACCGATGACATATTCGATACATTGAAATCTGGTTTGGGATTCAGCGCCGCAATTGTTCAAATCATATTGCTCGATCTCGTTTTTTCGATTGATTCAATCATCACGGCAGTCGGTATGACGGACCATGTCCCGATTATGTTTGTTGCAGTGATCATAGCCGTTGCTGTCATGCTTACAGCTGCCGGACCATTGTCTCGATTTATCGAACGAAATCCAACAGTCGTCATGCTGGCACTGGCATTCCTGTTCATGATCGGAATGACATTGATCGCAGAAGGGTTCGGCACCCATGTTCCCAAAGGCTATATTTATGCGGCAATGGCATTCTCGGTGATGGTCGAAGGGCTAAATATCTGGGCTCGGCATACTCGCAAAAAAGGCAAAGCTGTTTGATGGAATAGGTTCGGGCGGGTGTTGCAAAACAAAGAGCTTCATTGCTTTGCAGGGCAATTATGGCAAAACAAAAACCTAAAACTACCTGATAATTGGGAAGCCTATAATTAGGAACATGAATAAATACCGCATCGTTTTCGTGGATTACCTTGTTTCAATTCTTATTTTGCAACGATGTTTCAGTATTAACCGCGATCAATCGATACGGGATCCAAGAAAATGACTTTGATGGACAATGCTTTACAGATTCTGGATTTGGCAATAATCGCCTTCGCTCTGGCATCGGGCTGGCTTTGGCTAGCTGCCAGCAGACGCCGTCTCCGGCGCGTGAGCATTTATGAAACGCTCAATGCCGCCGATTATAATCGGATAATAACGGCTCTTAATCGCACACAAATCCTCAATTCCCGCGCCGCGATTAGCACTGGAATAGCAGCATTTATGGCAGCGCTTCGTATAATTTTTTATGAGGTTTCCGGGGACTGAATTGCGTTCGACGTGCTGCTAATTAATAGCAATGTAAATGGCATAATCGCTAGTCAACGCTAGGGTTATGCCGACAAAAAAGGAACGGCGACTTGATAGGGGCACGCTTGGCAACAAGCGCAACGAAAGGAGCCGTTAACATGTCGCCAATTAATAAGCCCACCATTGATTCTGTAAATGCTTCCAGTCCCATAGAGAACAGAAATGTAACCGATACCGCAACCGTCAGAAAAAACTCGGCGCTGTGGACTGTACCAATGGTTTTGCGGGGAGAGGATCGCTGAATGCGTAGGTTTGAAGTCACAACTGCCCCCCCCCACCGCCTGCAGCGTCAAGAAACCCGCCAACCAATCCAAGCGGAGCGATAAAGCGAGGTTCCTTTATCTGAAGCGGCCAATAGCCGCACGCGCTCGCCAGCTTTGAACAGATATTCTAGTCCTTCATTCGCTCCGCGCCCATTGGCAAGGAATGTGTAAGTCGGCGCGCCAATGTCGGCGATATCGGTCGGCATCATCCGCATTTTGGCCCACATCCGCCGTTCCTCACCCGTCATCTCGTAATCATCGGTCCAGGTATTTTGCTGGAGACTGAAATATCCTTCGCCAGTGCGCAGGCGGTTCATAATGAAATGCGGGTCGAGCGTTGTGAAGTCGCTGAGCAGGAGAATATAATCACACGATCAACTTTGATAGGATCGTCGCTGCGGGGCTCATCGCCGCCATGCAGGCTGTGGCCGCGCGCGCCATGCAGGCATAGCGGTTGCCATGTAACCCAAACCCGCTGCACCAGCTCCTACGGTCAGAAAATTTCTTCGATTGAGTTTAGTCATTTCTATCTTTCGGATAACGGCCATTACATCTGTTACGTGAGCAGCAGTCTTTGCCCTCAAAATAAAATCGGTTTTTTACCGGTAACTCAGATTGCTTGAGCCATCTATAAAAGCTGATTAGCCTTCGAACTTTTCCAGTTTTTCTCGAAGCCGATTTCTGGCGCGATAAATTCGCGTTTCTATCGCTTTTTCAGTGGTGCCCAGAATAGTCGCGGCTTCTGCCTGGCTTTGGCCATCGAAAGTGAGGAGTACCAAGGCTTCCCGAAGTCGAGCAGGTAGATTGGAAATCTCTTTTTGAACAAATCTCAGGGACTGGACTGCCTCTGTGCTTTCCTACTGGTCGGGACTATTTGAAGCGACCTGTTCGACCTCATTGTCTAGGCCGAAATCAAAAAGTCGCATAACTTTTCGTTTGCGCAGCTGATCTCTGCATTTGTTCAAAACAATGCGTGTTATCCACGGACCAAACGGAAGCGTTTGATCAAATTGACTCAGCTTGAACCAGGCTGATGCCATTGCTTCTTGCAATGCATCTTCAGCATCGACGTTGTTACCCATTGTTCGGCGGGCAAGATTGGTCATTCTTGGCTCGTGACGGCGCATCAGTTCATCAAAGGCCTGCCGCTTTCCCGAATTTGCCTGCGCTATGAGGATGCTATCTGACTGTTGCGCATCTTCAGGCGCTGACTGCGTCATTCCTGATTGGCGGTCAGCGCGTTCCCGACATGGGCATCAAATGCTTTTTTGTTGCTCATCGGTAAGCAGGCGGCGCATGTTGAAAATATGTTCGACAGTGGCTTTCTGCAAAGCGCCCATTTTGTGATGCACCGCTTCTATCGCAGTTGCTAAGTCAGCATTCGCCGCCCGCAGGGATAGTTCCAGCGATTCCTGTTTTACGGCGAAACCTGCTTCAAGCGCCTCTAGCTGTGTCAGCTGACTATCGGTCAGATCGAGTTCGTCATGTATGAAGCTGTGAATGCCTTGCGTTTCGACATTCCGCTGTGACCAGTAATTGGCGCAACAGGAGCCTAGCCAAGGCGAATAGAATTGACCAGCGCGATAAAATGCGTGCCGCCAGCATCAAAACTATACCAGCCTTCACCCACGCTACCTTTGCCAAAGCGCTCCAGATAGGCTCTTGGGTCTATGCCGTCGGTCATATCATGTTCGCCAGGGACATAATATATCGGCAGCTTCAATTCCGATAGCAGCATTTGCGCGTCATCAAATTGTTGCGCTGTGGCCAAATGGGTTATGTCCCCCGTGTGTAAGATAAAATCAGGTTGTTGGGGCAGGGCTTTAACCTTAGATATGGTTTCGCGCAGCGTGCCAAGAGGGTCTGGATTAGCAGCTTTGGAAAAACCGATATGGGTGTCGCTAATCTGGACGAAGGAAAGTGCATTAGATTTTGCGGGTTTTACAGACATGCCGAGCGCAGTATCCAATGTCTTTGATGCGGCCACACCGCCGCTGAACGAAAATAGCGCGCCCGTGCCTGCCCAGCCCATGCATTGCAGCATGTTGCGGCGGTTAAGGCTTTTGGTTGTGGGTTTTGCAGTTTTCGTCATGATTGGATCTTCCTGTAATCGGGTTGCAATCTGTAGACAAGCGAATGGGCAATTTTATTCCCGCTGAGTATGAGTTTTTAGACAAATGCCGGCGGGAGATAGCTTAGGGCGCTATGCTTTCATAGTTGGTGGAGCGCTTCGGTCTAAGCTCTTTAAGACCAACGCGCCGATATTGCTCGAGAAATTTGGGTTTGAGCGCGTTAGGGCAACGTCAGCACGATTTTTTTCCAATGTCGCAATATGCTGCTGAATCTTTTCCAAAGGCGGCAATTTTTTCCATCCCCCGCCAATGCAGAGCGTTCTTTATGCACCCGTCCGCAAGAGAGGGCGGCGCTCACGCGGTTTTCGCAACGACATTTGCCTTGTCTCGAAACAAGCCCGCATGAGGATTGAACAAAAGCGATTACATTGGCACGCGCCCTACGAAGGCGCTGTCGATATCGGAAGGCCAGCATCTGGCACGGCAAAGCGATCGAGTACCTTCAAGGCGGCTGCGTTGGATAGGGAAGTGCTGGAACTTTGATCTCGGTCGCGCTCGACGGTGACGCGAACATCGCCTCCCACAGGACATACAGGTTCTCTGACCGGCTCCTTTGACAATATGGGCGAGTACTTGAAGTGAGCCGGGAGAATGCCCCGTTTTAAAATCCCTTATGTCAGCCGAACCTAACGAAGCATCAAGACAACATGAAGGACGACTATAACGACCAAAGGGGCAGAAATAAGCGCAAAAAATGAGAGTTTCCATGATCGTGGTCCTCGCCTTACCCCGATATAAAACCAGATAATTGCGAAAGCCTTCATACCGGCGAGAGTCATAATTAATGCAAAAGCTGAGCCTGCAGGAAATATCGGAGTTACCAGTTCGACACTGAAAACTGTGATGAGAACCAAACAAAACCACACCAACGGATAAAGGGTATTAGCCTTCATGATCCCGCTCCAGTCTGCAGATATAATATCGGGAACATGACCAGCCAGATTATATCGACCATGTGCCAGTAAAGAGCGCCAGAGCGCATCCATATCGCGTAATTGCTCTTGGCACGCCACCGGCCCGATGCAAGCAGGCTTAACAAGACTATGCCCGCAAGATAGTGGATGAAATGTATGCCCGTCAGAACAAAATAATAGGTGAAAAAAATATCGGTTGTCGGGTTAATCCCCACCGAAATTTTTGCGTTATATTCGTAGAGCTTGGTAAAAAAGAAAAAGGCCCCGACCGCGATACCGCCGAGCAGCCAACGCTTTGACGCTTTATCGGGGCCGCCGCCTGCCTCAACAACCTTTGCCTCGGCCATGGCTACGCAGAAACCGCTGGTTACTAATATAAGCGTATTCACCAAACCAAGTGATAGATTGAGCATAGACGCTGAGCTTGCAAAAAGCGCCTCTGCCTTGAGCCTTTCCACCATGAATATGATGAAAAATACCATGAAGCTCGCAATATCTACAAATGCGAAAACAGCAATGCCGGGAAGCGCGGCATGGTTCGCCTCCTTATCAGGTCCCGCAGAAAGCGCTTCCTTCAATGAGGTCATTTTTCCTTCTCAAGCACAGGTATCGCTTTGAGCATCGCAATAGACGCCAGCAATACGAAGAAGAAGAAAATCGGAAATTCAACCCAGTAATTTATCAGCCCATTGCGCCCAAATGGTCCGGTCTTAAACAGGCCAATCAAGCCCAATAGGGGCAACATGCAACCAACCCAAAGCACGAACCATGATATCCATTTCGGCACGATGGGGATTTCGCGCTTATCTTTCAAAAAGCAAATAGCCATTGGGATGAGTTGCAATACGGTGAACGAGAATTGCACGTCGAATAATATCCACCCCAAATCATATAACATCCGCGTTGTCTGCGGATCTATCTCGGCGGGGCGAAAGGCGGCTGTTAGCCAAACGCAGCCTGGAATTGATAGAACGAGCGTCGTCAAACCAGCGCCCCAATTTTGCAGCAGGGGCAAGATAGGGTCAGAGGGATCAATAGCCTCCATGACCGCACGCACAGCGATGCCCCATGTCAGGTAACAGACAGAAAAGGCAACAGTCAGTGTCATGCCAATACGCACGACCGTTCCGTTATCAATAAAATGCTGCGCAATATCTTCTGCGCTGACATCAGAACCAAAGGGCGGGATATTATAACCCATTAGCCCCCAGAATATGATGAGAGCGACCAATAATATCGGCCCCGTCCACGCACAGGCCCGCACATAACCAAATTTGTCTATCATATCGATTCCTTCAATCTAAAATTGGGAGGACGTCTAGGGATGTAGTGAAAAATGCTCTGACGGGATTAAGCGCGTTGTTCGACAGGCACGAGGCCAGCGCCATATATGTCTTCAACAACTTCGGCGGCGAGCTGGTTGACGGCGTCAGCCTCCATAATCGTGCGAACCGCATCTAAACCGCGCAGCCCAATGGCTGTGGGAAAGCCGTCATCCACCATGACATAGCTATTATCGAGATGATAAATGCCGATATGCTCGCCAATGCCCTGCTCGGCCTTGTCGGCCTTTGCCATATCTTGCCAGCCAGCATGCACGAGCGCGATAAAGGTTTCTCCATCACCGCCATCACTCGCATCGGTTTCGTTCCAAGCCGAAGGATCGCCGGTGCGCAGATCATAAATGTCTTGGCAGGCGCAGCCCGCACTTCGCAGAATGTGCTGGAATTGCTGAGCGTCTTGGCCGCTTGGCAAGACATAGAAGCGTTGCGTCATTTCGGCCATATCCGTGCCTAGACCGCCGCTCACATAAGCGCCCTCGGCAAGGTTATAAAGCAATGCCCGGCGGAAAACATTTTGCTCGTCACGATGAATATGGCGCGTCACAGCAGAATTGGCGAGGCCCCCGCGTGCTTCTTCTGTAGCGAATGAGACTAGCGCGATGCCCTCGAAGTTCTTGCCTGTCTCATGCCCTTTTTTCGGCGTAACATGATATTGCGTATAGCGCGCAAAGCCCGGAATCCGCGCAGCCATCACGCCGTGGACATCACGCCAATAGCGCGAGAACAGGTCACGCGTTATGTCTGTTTTTCGCTCTATCAGCGCAACTGTTCTTATACCTGCCATAACGCACCTTCAAGCGGCAAGACCGTCCCCGACACATAAGCGCCCGCACGCGAGCAAAGGAATATCACTGCGCCGCCAACATCTTCTTTGCTGCCCAGACGCCCTGCTGGAATAGCCCCCTCCATCTGTTCTTTCAGTCCTTCGACAGCATTAAAAAAGCCATCGGTCATGTCGCTGGGAAAGAAGCCCGGCGCAATTGCATTGACCGTGACGCCCTGCGCAGTCAGGTCAGAGGCGAGCATACGCGTGAGTTGATGAACAGCCGCTTTGCTTGAGCCATAAGCATATGCGCCATTGCTGCTCTTGCCCCACAAAGCGCCGATAGAACCGATATTGATGATACGGGCCGGATCATTGTCTTTTGATGCCGCTTTCAAGAGCGGGAGCAGCGCTTGCGCCAAGAAAAATGGTGCGCGCAGGTTGAGCCCCATTTCTCTATCCCATTGGTCGGCCTTAGCTTCTTCAACCGCGCCTGCGCTAAAAATGCCCGCATTATTGACTAATATGTCGAGTGTATCGCAGCGGGTTTTTACATTATCAGCAAGCGCCTCCACGCCCTCTATGCTGCCAAGATCGGCAGCGATGAAAGCCGCTTTGCCTGTGCCTTTCAGGCTGGCAACAAAGGCTTCCCCTTGCGCTGCATCACGCGCGGCGATGATAACATCGACGCCCGCTTCGACCAGCGTTTGCGCAATCATCGCGCCCACACCTTTTGCGCCGCCAGTGACAAGCGCTGTTTTGCCTTCAACCGAAAATAGACTATAGAGTGAAGCGGTCATGCAGCGTCTCCCTTGGCAATATTTACGATTTTATAATTGGTATAAGCATAAAGCCCTTCTCGCCCGCCTTCCACGCCAAGACCTGATTGCTTGGACGTGGGAAAGGGCACAGCGGGATCAAGCGCGCAATGCTGATTGACCCAGATTGTCCCGCTATCGAGTCTATTCGCTACCGCAGTAGCGGCCTCAACATCGGCGGACCAGACAGAGCCGCCCAGACCAAAGGGAGAGGCATTGGCGCGGGCAATGACTTCATCGACATCGGAATAACGAATGATCGGCAATATCGGGCCAAATGGCTCTTCATCAACAATTTTTGCGCCATCTGATATATCTGCAACCACTGTGAGCGGCACAAAATATCCAGCGCCTTCAATCGCCTCGCCGCCCGCAATGATACGGCCTTCCTGCTTGGCAATATCTATATAGCGCAGCACTTTTTCATATTGCGCCTTGTTTTGGATAGGCCCGAACTGGACAGCCGGATCAGCGCCATCACCGACGGGGAAGGCAGACGCCATGCCAGCGATTTCGGTACATAACGCGTCATAGATGCTGTCATGCACATAAAGCCTTTTGATAACGGCACATACCTGACCGCTGTTAAAAAACGCAAAGCCAAATAATGCAGGCGCTATCGCTTTAACATCAGCGTCGGGCAACACGATAGCTGCGTCATTTCCTCCCAGTTCCAATGTCAGTTTTTTAAGGCCCGGCGCAGCAGCGGCCATGATCTTACGGCCTGTTTCGGTTGATCCGGTAAAAGCTATTTTTGCCACATCTTCATGCGCAACGGCGTGAGCGGCAGCGTCATTATCCGCCGAGATAATGTTGATGACACCGGCTGGCACAATATCTGCAATCAGTTCGCCCAAGCGCAATGTTGTCAGCGGCGTAGTTGGCGCTGGTTTTACTACTATCGTATTACCCGCGATGAGCGCGGGGCCGATTTTATTGGCGGCTAAGTAAAGCGGCGCGTTCCAAGGAACAATGGCTGCAACCACGCCTAGTGGATTGCGATGAGCCTCAACGCGGCGGGTTGGTTCATCAAATAATATTTCAGGTTCAAGCACCTGCTCGGCAGCATAATCAAGAAATTGCGTCGCCAATTGTACTTCAAATTGCGCAACGCCAATAGGGCGGCCCGTTTCTTTAATCAGCAACTGTCCCAGCTCTTCGGCATTATCGCTAATCGCCTTTGAAATAGCCTGTAATACTGCCTTGCGCTCGGCAAAGCTGGTGGCCCTCCAGCTGGCAAAAGCGGCCTTGGCGGCGGCAACTGCCTGATCCATTTCAGCAATGCCGGCGAAGGCCACTTGGCCTGCAACTGTTTCATCGACGGGATTGATAACGTCCATCGGCGTTTCTGTTTCCAGCAACGCGCCGCCTATCAAATTTCTCAACATCCTCATCTCCTATTTTACGCCGCCAATATTTTTATGCGGCTTACGTCACGCTACTTTGTCGGTTTTTGCTTCGATATTCCGTGTTTGCGGCGCTGGGTTTTGATATTTCTGCAAAATCTGCGCTTCGAGCAATTTGACTTTCTCGACGCTCTCTTCTTTCACGTGGCCATAGCCCCTGATTTGCGCAGGCAGGCTCGCTAATTCTATTGCCGCGCGATAATTGTCGGCCTTCAGCGTATTGGCGACCATTTCCATTTGCTGCTCGTAGCTATCGACCAATCCGCGCTCCATACGGCGCTCGTCGGTATAGCCGAAGATATCCAACGCAGTACCGCGCAGCCCTTTCATCTTGGCCAAAACCGGGAAGAGCTTGCCGACCCACGGCCCAAATTCGCGCTTTTGCAATGCGCCGGTTTGCGGATCGCGTTTGGAAATTAGCGGCGGCGCCAAATTATAACGGAGTTTCGCGCCATCTTCAAAAGCCTTGGCAAATGACTCTTTAAACGCGGGGTCACTATAAAGGCGGCCAACTTCATATTCATCTTTGTAAGCCATGAGCTTGGAGAAGTTACGCGCAACCATGATTGATAGCTCGTCATTTCCCGCGCCAATACCCTTTTCGGCGGCAATGACTTTATCGACGAGATTGCGATAACGCTCTGCATAAGCCACATTTTGATAATCCGTCAGGAGCGCCGTTCGATGGTCGATAATTTCATGTAAATCCGTAAGGGGTTTAAACTCAACCTCGGTTATCGTCGCGGCCACAGCTTCTCTAATGCGCTCTGGCGCAACCGCTTGCAGACGGCCAAGCGCAAATGCCTTTTTATTAAAGTCGATTGCCACGCCGTTTATTTCCACTGCTCTTATTAATGCAGCAGGGGAAACTGGGAGCAATCCAAGCTGTGAGGCATAGCCCAGCATGAAGAGGTTGGAGGCTATGCTATCGCCCAATAAAGCGAGGCCTAACCCGCTTGCATCGACATCGTAAATTTCCGTTGATAGTTTTTTGAGACGGCCAAAAAGCAGGTTTTTATCAAGCGTTAAATCGGGGCTGCGCTGGAAGGCAGGAGTTGGCGTAATGCGCGCGTTAACAACCGTTTTTGTGCGATCACCGGCCAAAGTCATCACAGGTTCTTTTGACAAGGCGGCAACAGCGTCAAAGGCGAGCGCGACATCGGCTTCACCTACGCCCAGTTTTTGCGCGCCAAGATCATCGACATTACCGGCAATACGCACATGGCTATAAACAGCGCCATTTTTTTGGCTGAGGCCCGTCATATCAAAAATGGAGGTCTGCAGACCCTCAAGATGCGCCGCCATGCCAAGCAAAGCGCCGATTGTGACAACGCCCGTTCCGCCGATGCCAGACACCATGATGTTACAAGCGCCGGATTCTAGATTAGCAAGCGCTGGTTCTGGTAGAGCGCCAATATCATCATCGGCAAGCTCTGATTTTTCAGGCTTGCGCGGCTCGGCGTCGAGCACAGTGACGAAGCTGGGGCAAAAGCCTTTCACGCAGCTATAATCCTTGTTGCAGCTTGATTGATCTATCTGCCGTTTGCGGCCAAGCTCGGTTTCTTTGGGCCATAAACTCACGCAATTGGACTGCACAGAGCAATCCCCGCACCCTTCGCAAACCGCTGAGTTAATGAACATGCGCTTTGCTGGATCGGGGAATTTACCGCGCTTACGGCGGCGGCGTTTTTCGGCGGCGCAGGTCTGTTCATAGACCACGACCGTCACGCCTTTTATCTTTGCGATATCCTGCTGCACCTGATCGTAAACATCACGGTGAAAGACTTTTACGCCCTCTGCAAGGCCGCTTGCGCTGGTATAAAGGTCGGGCCGGTCCGTCACGACCACGCAGCTTTTTACGCCTTCGGCCAGCACCTGTTTGGTAATATCGCCAACGGATAATGGCCCGTCAAACGGCTGCCCGCCGGTCATGGCCACCGCGTCATTATATAATATTTTAAACGTCATATCTGCGCCAGACGCTACGGCCCCGCGCACTGCAAGCAAGCCGCTATGAAAATAGGTACCATCGCCCATATTCTGGAAGATATGCGGCGCATCTGTGAAATGATGCAATCCATACCATTGCGCGCCTTCACCGCCCATTTGCGTGTTGGGCAACATCTCCGGTCCGCTATACATGGCCATGGCGTGACAGCCAATGCCGCCTGCGGCCAAGCTACCTTCGGGAAAGCGCGTACCGGTATTATGCGGGCAACCCGAGCAGAAATAAGGCGTGCGCGCAGCGGCGACAGGCCCCATGCTAGCGAGCGCATCCAAGCGCTCGGATAGCGCGCCGATCAGGTTGCTAGCATTCGTGAGTCCGCTACCTAAACGTTTCATTCGCTCCGCAATTTGCAATCCGAGTTCGGCAGGCTCGAGTTGCAAGTCAGAGGGCACGAGCGCGATGCCGTGCTCGTCTTTCTTGCCGACAATAGCTGGCGCATTTTCTATGCCATAAAGCACAGACTTAAGCTGCTGCTCGACCAGACCGTCTTTTTCTTCGATAACAAAAAGCATCTCATGGCCGTCGGCAAATTCTTTTAATCCCTGTTCTTCGACGGGATACATGCAGCCCAGCTTATATAGCGAGATACCAGCTTGCGCCGCTGCTTCATCGCTCAAGCCCAATAGGCGCAGCGCTTGATGCACGTCTTGCACCGCTTTACCGGTTGATACGATACCGAGGCGCTTTTTAGGGGCTTTGATAACTGTCTTATCGATGCCATTTGCTCGCACAAATTTTTGCACTAGCGGCCAGCGATAGCGTTTAGCAACGATTTCAGATTGCACGCGGTCTAGATGCGTAGGGTAGTTGTGGAAACCGTTAGCAGGAGCCTCTCCGCGATCTGGTTCGACAGCTTGTACATCTGCTAAAGCAATATCGACCGTCATCGTTTGCTCTAAAACTTCGTTGCACATTTTAAAGCCGGTCCATAAGCCGGTGTAGCGCGACATCGCAAAGCCGAGCATGCCCAGCTCAAGCACATCGGCCACATTTGACGGCGCTAATATGGGCATACCCGCATGCATAAGGGCGATTTCGCTCTGGTGCGCCACGGTGGAAGACTTGCCGCTATGGTCATCGCCCGCGACAACCAGCACGCCGCCTTTTGGATGCGTTCCTGCCATATTGCCATGTTTAAAAGGGTCGCCCGAGCGATCTACGCCCGGCCCCTTACCATACCATATCGCAAATACGCCGTCACGGTTGGCCTGCGGCACGCCATCGAGCATTTGTGTGCCCCAAACGGCGGTTGCGGCCAGATCTTCGTTCACGCCTGGTTGAAAAACAACATCTTGCTCGGCGAGCAGGTCTTTCACACGCCAAAGCTCTTGGTCATAGGAACCAAGCGGTGATCCACGATAGCCAGAAATAAAGCCCGCCGTATTCCAGCCACGCACGCGATCTGCTTCACGCATTAGCATCGGTAAGCGCACTAAGGCCTGCGTTCCGGTCATGATCACAGTGCCGCTGGTTTGCAGATATTTATCTTTTAATGTTACTTCACGCATCTACTGACCCTTTGAATTTTCTAGTTTTCTGAGAAATGCGGAACTAGAATATAGTCCGACTTTTTCTCCTTGAGATATGTTGCGAGATAAGTTTCAAAATCCCCCATCACTGTCTGCGTTGAGCTGCGCTGCGCCATGTCGCTCCACCAGCTTTTGAGAGCTAACTCATCTATTATCGAACGCCCTAAGGCCGCATTTGCCACCCGCTCGGCCATGCCCAGATTATAATAAGCAAATAAATCGGCCTGCGAGAGCGCATCACCTAATAAAAAGGGTGCAGGCTTCAGCAATCTGCCCAATGCTATGATCGCGCGGTCCAAACTCTGCGTAAAAACAGCGGTCTGCTGATCACTATTGCTCTGCCCCATGAAAAGTCCGGGATATAAAGCGCGTGCCGGAAGCTCTAGATACACTTGAACAACATTATTTATCTGCCGCATGAGCGCCCGCGTCGCTAGATTGTCTGGCCTAAGGCTCGTTTCGGGATAGGCATCATCGAGATACTCTAAAATCGCAATCGTTTCAGCGATATAAACATCGCCTGACGCCAGAACCGGTATTTTTCCCATAGGGTTTTTTGCAAGAAATTCCTCTGTCTGGCTAGCGGGACAAATATCAAGCGCATATTGCACAGCCTTTTCAATCAATGCCGCGCGCACGATGTTGAAATAGTTGCTTACCGGATAGCCTATCAGCCTGATTTCATCGGTTGCCGCCATATTTACCCGGCCTCAGAGACAAGACCCGAGTCAAAAATCTTTCCGCGATTCAAAATTTTCTTGGGGTCGAGCAATGATTTTATATCGCTCATCAAGCTAAGCTCTGGCGCGCTTCGGCTTATTTCAAGCCAAGGCTTTTTCTCCAGACCAATGCCATGTTCGGCAGAGACAGACCCGCCATATTTCCGTAGTGGCTCATAAACGCAGCGCTCGACTTCTTCTCTGTCTTCTGCTTGCCCAGCGCCTATTGCGACGTGTAAATTGCCGTCACCGACATGACCTAAAAAGGCAATCTTGCCCTCTGGCCATTGGCCCTTTAGCATTGCGGTCACGCGCTGCATATATTCTTCCATATTGCCAACAGGCAGACTTACGTCAAAGGCATAGAAGGGCTGGAAATCACGCACGACATTTTCGAGATCTTCCCGTATCGCCCATATGCCCTCGCGCTCCCGCTCAGATCGCGCCAATATAGCATCACTAAACAATCCAGCCTCAGCGCCTGCCATCAGCACATTTTCAAACATGTCTGCGTCACGCTCCTGATTAGAGCCGAGAGCTTCGATAATGGCGTAAAATGGCTTGTCGGCGGGGAGGGGCGGTTTATGGCGGCCCTCTAGCGTGTTTACATTATAAAAACTGTTATCGACCAGCTCAAATGCGCTCAACAAACCGCCTAAGCGGCCATCCATGAAACGAAGCAATTTGGCGATTTGATCGAAACTATCGGCGCAGACCAAGGCAGTGTTACTAGTGGTTGGGCGCTCACGCAGGCGCAAGACTAGCTTGGTTATAACGCCAAGGCTGCCCTCGCTGCCGATGAAGAGCTGCTTGAGATCATAGCCGGTATTATTTTTAATCATGTTGTTCATTGCGCTAATCACACGACCATCAGCCAAAACAACCTCTAGGCCCAAAACCTGCTCGCGCATCATGCCGTAGCGGATCACCCGCATACCGCCTGCATTGGTAGACGCATTACCGCCTAATTGGCAGGAGCCACGGCCACCGAGATCGAGCGGAAAGGTCAAGCCATGTTCTTCAAGAGCGTTATCGAAATTTTCTAATATTACGCCCGCTTGCACAGTCGCTGTTCTATTCTCAGGGTCAATTGCTTCGATCTCGCCCATGCGTTCCATCGATATAGCAATGTCATTCGAACTCGTCTGCGTCGCACGCACCCAGCCAGACATCCCGCCATGCACCACAATCGGCTGATTAGCTTCATTACATAAGGCCAAAATCCGTGAGACTTCCTCGGTCGAGCGCGGACGAACAATCGCAGGTGCGCCGATTTCATCCATGAAAACGCCAGGGTTGCGCGCTTTGACATCAGCGCCAGTCAATACCCCGCCCTCACCAACAATCTCGGCTAAAGCATCGAGCAGAGCTGGCGAGACGGTTTTGCTAAATTGCTGCTCAGCCCCATGATGGTCCGCTGACGCCATTAGATTGTGACCCAAATATCGTCGCCATCAATCCGAACGGGGAAACGTTGCAGCTCCAACTCAGGGTCTTCTTCACAAATGCCGGTTTTGAGATCAAATTCCCAGCCATGCCACGGGCAGGTCAGCAACGTGCCATCAACCTCTCCCTCATGTAGGGGCCCATGCGCGTGCGGGCAGCGCCCGCTTGTCGCAACAATATCGTCACCGCAAGCGAATAGGGCAATTGCGGTTTTGTCGACTTTTGCTTTTGTTGGCTCACCTGCGCGAACGGCAGCAACCGAGCCTATCTTATGCTCTGCCATGATTAGCGTACCTTAAATTTTACAGGAAGGGTTTTTGGGCCGCGCGCAAAATAGCTGTCGGACCATGTAACATTTTCTTCAGTCGGCATCAGCTCTGAAAAGCGCGTAAGCAGCGTTTCAAGCGCCGCCTTGGCCTCCATACGAGACAGATATGATCCGAGGCAGAAATGCGGGCCTTGTCCAAACGACATGATTTCACTCGGCGCGCGATCATAAATAAAGCTCTCGGAATCCTCAAAAGCATCTTCATCATGATTAGCTGAGCCGAGAAGGAGCATGACAAGGGTGTTCTCCGGGATGCTCACGCCGCGTACCTCTGTATCCTCGGTCGTGTGACGAAACAGCATTTGCACGGGGCCATCGAAACGCAACATTTCCTCAAGCATCATCGGTATCTTCGCGTGATCTTCGCGGATTGCCGCATAAGCCTCGGGATGATTTTTAAGGTGCGCGAAGGTAATCCCGAGCAGATTTGTAGTCGTTTCCACGCCGCCAATAAGGAGCAAGATAGCAAGATTGAGGACCTCGCTTTTTGACAGACGCTCCCCTTTGACTTCTGCAGCAATGAAGCCGCTGATCAGATCATCTTTTGGTTCAGCGAGACGGGCTTCATAAACCTGCTCAAAATATTCACGAATAGACTTAGAGCTTTTTTCGATCTCTGCGAGACGCTCTGGCCCATAAGAAGCCCTGTTACCCGCCGATAAGAGGTCATCAACCCAATGCTTGAATTCAACGCGGCGCGCCAGATCTACGCCAATAACCTCGGCGACAACGCTGACAGGAAAGAGCGCAGAAAATTCCCACACGAAGTCAATATTACCTTCGTTACCGTGCCGCTCAATGATGTCGTCAATTAGCTGATTAGCGGTATCGTAGATTTTATCGTTCAGCGCGCCGACCCGGCTGGGAACAAAGGCTTTGTTCGCCAGCTTTCGCGTCTTCATATGGTGCGGCGGGTCAAGTGAAATCATTGGCTGCACTTCTGGCACAGGGTCATATTCGCCCAATAGTTCAGGCCAAAATTGCGCAGAGCTAAATATCTTGCCGTTCGTCAATATCGCCTGAACGTCATCCCATTTAGAAATAACAAAACCTTGCATGGACTCTACCCACTGAACCGGCGCCTTAGCCCTAAGCTCAGCATAATGCGGATAAGGGCGAGACGTCACTTCGGGATTTAGCGGATCATAGCTCGTCTCTACGCCGCGCTCTTTTACGATTTCATTCATTATTATTATTCCTCAAGCAGGTATCGCGCCGAGCTGCTGCATCACGGGGATCGCGTCCCAGATGCTGCGCTCCAGAATGATTTTTCCCTCTTCGTTCCAGCCCATCACCGTCACGCCCTGGGTTTTTGTAATTTTACCTACAGCGGGCACACCTAAAAAATCTGCCGCGTGCTTGGTTTCCCAAGTCCATTGAAATGAACCAAGCCGGTCGTCTCCGACATAGTCAAAAACATCGAATTTATTGTAGCTCGCCTCTGGGTCTTCGATGATGAAATTTTCAAAAAACTGACGCAGCGCGCCAAGATCTTTGTTGATTTTCAGACCAAAATTTACGTCTTCAAACTGGATTTCAGGCGAGTAGAGAGACATTAGCTCATCGGTGCCGTCTGCAAAAAGACCGATCCAATATTGTGCCCATTTCTTATTCATTATGCGTACCTTTCATAAAAAACATCCAACTCTTGGCATGGCCTTAATTATAGAGCCGCTAGCCAGTCCCATAGAACGCGCTAACATCTCGGCCTTGTCTAAATATAGCTATACCCAATATCCCCGGCCAACCTATACCCAAGCGAGCCAGCATCCATCTATTCGTGACAATAATTGTCTAGAATGATGGATTCTGCACTATGACGCCACGGTAACACGCCAGTTTAGTTACCCATAGAGGGCACAATATGTCGCGCAAAGATACGCCTTGTCACGGCGGGAGCTTTGCACCGCTCGCAAACCCTGCTTAGTTGCGCGGCAGATTGGAGGCACTCACATCGCTTTGGTGACCTCTAACATCTACAAGGATGGGATACATGGAGGGCCCACATAATGAAAATAATCAAACGCGTACATCTTAACGCCGCGTCGCTAGCGGCTATCACATTAGCACAATTTTTTACGGTCTCGGCTCAAGCGCAGACCGCAGATTCTGACGCAAGATCAGCGGGTAGCGATGAGATCGTCGTAACGGCAACCAAGCGTGACGAAGCGCTTGAAAAAGTGCCTATCGCGGTCAGCGTTATGACCGAAGCTGCGCTTAATGAACAAGGCATATCCCGTGCGTCTGACTTTTTAGACAGCACGCCAAATGTTACCTTCATCGAGGATAATGCCGGCGAAGCCTATATCAACATTCGCGGCCAAACTTCCGTCCGAAATTCAGATCCAAACGTTGCGATTGTTATCGATGGTGTAACGCTTTCAAGCGTAAAACCCTTTAACCAAGAGCTTTTTGGTCTACAGCAAATCGAGGTACTTAAAGGACCGCAAAGCGCTCTTTATGGCCGAAATGCAGCTGCCGGCGCAATTGTAGTTACCACCAAAAAACCTGATGACTATTTTGAAGGGCAAGTTGTTGTCGCGAGAGAAAGCTTTAACACCACACGGATGAGTGCCGGTGTTAGCGGGCCGCTTACCGACACGCTCGGCTTCACCATTGCGGGCGCTTTTAAAGACACGGACGGGGCATTTACAAACGATCTTACGGGTGAAAATGTCCACCGCTTCCAGTCAACAAATGGCCGTGCGCGCCTTGTTTGGGAGCCCACGGATCGCTTGAGCGTCGATTTTAAAGTCGGCGGCCATAAGTCAAAAGGCGGCGGTAGCGCTTATAATGCGCAAATCGCAGGCTCCGGCATTGGCGGCCTACCGGGCGGCCTCGATGCAAATTTCGCAGACATGGATTTTGTCTCTAATATTGCTGGCCAGTTCAACGAGAGCTTCGTCGACGTGACGCTAAAGGCTGATTACGAGTTTGATTTTGCGACACTAACGTCAATCTCGGCCTATAACCGCCTCAATCAATATTTTGGCAGTGATTCACCGCCTTATGTATCTGATACCGGTGCTGCTGGCGCAAATTATCAGCAATATACCTATCTCGATAAAAACTACTCGCAGGAAGTACGACTGACTTCGCCCAGTGACGGACGTTTTCGTTGGCAGGTCGGCTTCTCATATCTCCGCTTTGACCGCAATCAAACGAGCAATGTTGGCATAGACACATTGGGCACATTGCCGGGCAATCGTAATGATATCAAAGATGCGTCTTCACCATTTGCAACACTATCATACAGCAATCCGATCTATCGGACGACAAGCTATGCTCCTTTTGCAAGTTTGCAATTTGACGTAACGGACCGCCTGCACCTTAACCTTGCTGGCCGTTATGATACTGAAAAACGCTCTGTAAAAGAGGTCGCCTCTAGCGCAATCAATCCTCTAACCGGCGCAAGCTACAACAATTGCGTAGCCCTGACCGGACGGGACATTGATGATTGCGTTAACAAGCGCACATTCAAACAGTTCGAACCAAAAGCGAGCTTGTCTTATGATATTGGCGAAATAGGCAGCATCTACGCAAGCTATGGCAAGGGCTTCAAATCCGGCGGTTTCAACCCCATCGGCTCACGCGATACCTTACGTGCAGCAGCTATTGCTGCGAATCTTAATCCCGATAGCGTATATGTCCAAGATGGCTATGATAAAGAGGTTTCTACCTCTTATGAAGCCGGCTTGAAAACACGCCTTTTTGATCGCGCATTGAGCTTTAACATTGCGGCCTTCCAAACCGACATCAAGGGCGCTCAGCAGTTTGAATTTTATCCCACTGTTGGCTTACAAACGACCATCAGTGTTGATGAAGTGCGCTTACGCGGATTTGACCTCGACTTTGAATGGCGCAGTGACTTTGGCATGAAAATCTTTGGTAGCTATGGCTATGTTGATGGCGAAGTGAAGAATTTTGCTGGTAACCCGACGTTTAACGGAAATGTTGCACCAGGCTCATTTAAATCGACATTGAGCCTCGGTACCGCATATGAGTTGCCAATCTCAGATGAATTCACTTTGACACCGCGATTTGAAGTGAACCGCTATGGCACCATCTGGTGGGATGTCGCCAACACGCCAGGTACTAAGCGTGATCCGCTTTATCTAGTCAATGGCCGTCTTTCACTCAAGTCGGGTGATCGTTGGGAACTATCTGCTTATGGTAATAACCTCACCAACGAAAAATATTTCCAGGAAGTTGTACCACTCTTAGGCTTCTTCACAGTGAACTACCGAGGACCAACGCGCAGCTTTGGCGCTGAAGCGCGCGTATATTTCTAATACTCCCTCTAGGGGCGGCTCTCGGGCCGCCCCTTTTTTTGAGCATTAAATTGCCACTCCGCGCAAACATTAGGAGAGCAGCATGAACCTGGAATGGGAACAAGACTGGCTTGAACAATTTGACAATCGCCTCGATGAGTTGATGGCTAATTATACCGACAAATTTGAATATGAAGATATGAACCTTGGCGTGCGGATAGTAGACGACAAGCCCGCACTGATTAAGCTATTCAAAACATTTGAAAATAGCGACCCAGAGGCCTCCCTCCATTATTTCGACGCAACCCGCTATCACGGAGATGAACGAGGTGGCACGTTGGAGTGGACATGGAAGATTCAGCATAGAACTGATTTTTTAGGTCTGCCGACAAGTGGGAAAACCACCCTGGTGCGCGGCATGACTATCCATAAATTTGACAACGATAAAATCATATTGGAGCGCAGCTTGTGGGATACTGCTAGCCTGCTCCGTCAAGTTGGTATGCCAGCGCCTGTAGAATTGGAGTTTTAGATATGTTTTCATTAAACGGCAAAGCAGCGATCGTAACCGGCGGCGCATCGGGCATCGGCGCAGCTATCGCCCAGCGCCTAAAAAAGGCGGGAGCCGATGTTTTAGTCGCCGATATAACAGACAGCAATGACCTTGTGACGAGCTGGGGCTGCAAGTTTATCCGCGCGGATTTGTCCAAGCCCGAAGAAGTGACGAATGTCTGCGAACAGGCCGTTACCCTTTTCAATAAGCTTGACATATTGGTGAATAATGCGGGAATTGCGGCTGGTTTCCCACTTTCTGAATCTAGTCCCGAGCGATCTGAGAAATTTTGGCGCCTGCACATTCTAGGTGTTCAGACGGGTATTAAAGAAGCCGCAAAGCGAATGACCGCAGGAGGCTCCATCGTCAATATCTCGTCGATAACCGCTATGCGTGGTTTTGTTAACTGGGGCGAATATGCTGCAACAAAGGCGGGTATCATCTCGCTCACCCAGACAGCGGCGGTCGAATATGGGCCTGCCTTGATCCGCGTAAATTGTATCGCGCCCGGCATTATCGACACGCCACTGGCAATGAATGAAGCACCAGATATGGTGGCCCGCAACGCTGAGGTGTTCAGCTTGCTTGGCCGCATCGGCACGCCAGAGGAATTGGCCGCTGCTGTGCATTTCATGGCAAGCGATGATGCTAGCTATGTGACGGGCCAAACGCTGCTCGTAGACGGCGGTTGGAGCACTGGCACTTCGGTGAAAGGGATAGAGTTGGCGCTATCGACTATGTAAATTGCTAATCATACAATCGATCATGGTCTAACGTGGGCGATCCTAGAAAGATGATGGCGGCAAGAATGATGGCGGCAAGAAGGCTGGGAACGTTAACTCTCAGCCTTTTTTTTTCTGCGTTCGCATCCGGCGTTGGCTGCTGCGCCACTCGCTAGGCCGCTCTCCTGTCCAGCGAAGAAACGCGCGAGAAAAGGCGCTGCTACTTGAAAATCCAAGCTGCTCAGAAATATTATCTATAGTGAAGGCGTCTTGCCGTAGGTAATCATAAGCCATTTCTTCACGCAGCCGGTAAAGCAGCTCTTGAAAGGTTGTATTTTCTTCTCGAAGGCGGCGCAAAAGAGTGCGCTCTGTCATTCCTAATTCTTTGGCAATCTCGACTTTTTTAGGCTCACCTTGAGACAAGTGAACAATCAAGGCCTCGCGTACTTTACTCGAAAAACGGCTCTTGAAACGGAGCGATAGATATTTTGATGTCATATCGTCGAGCACCATCGCCAGTTCCTCATTGGCTGAGGCTATGGGGCTCTCTAAATCGCTTGAGCGAAAGGTAATACTATTGTCCGCCTGCGAAAAATATACGGGGCAATGAAATATCTGGGTATATTCCAAGTCGCTCTCGGGCGGCGCATGTTGAAAATCTACGCGGACGGGATGAATAGATCCCCCTAATATCCATTCGCTTAGCAAAAAATACCCTGCTAATATAGTGTCTATTGTATGATAGAATGGCTGACGGCCCTCTGGATTGAGTTCCACGCGCATCACCGCATTTTCTCCAGCAATGTTAAAATCAATAACCGCAGAATCCGAAATCAAACGTGCTGATCGCGCAAATCTTTCGGTAGCTCGCCGTAAATTTTCGCTACATGCCATCGCATAGCCAACCACGTGAAACGTAGATGGCCTCACAAAGCGTGCGACCTTTAGGCCGAAATAATCGTCTCCCGTCTCCGCAACGGCTACATCCCAAAGATCCGTCACTTGGTCTTGTGAAAATCGTTCATTGAGATCGGCAATTTTGTCGGGCGCTATCCCTATGGATTCCAGTAATTTGTCACTCTCAACACCGGCATCATCGAGCGCTTTTACAATTGCCAATACCCAAGCAGATATCCCCGTCTGCATATTGTGTCCTTTCGCCAGATAAGTGAGGTCACCATCGACAAGCCTCTTCCCATATTTTTCAAGCCCCGTCAGCCGAATTCCAAACTATTGTCTGACCGCCATAACTTTTCGAAAATGGACATGAGATGTTACTCGTGTATTCGTCGAAACGGGAAACCAATCATCGCACAACAAGCCCTGAAAACTGGTATAAACCGCCCCGGGATTGCCAGAGGCAATGATCAGTTATACATCGCAATGGGCCCTCCCGATCCAGATTCAGAAATTTGGCCGTTTAACCGGTGTGCGGCGAAGAAGAGGCATTCTGCAGAAGCTGCTGATCAGCTGATACATTATTTCCCATCAGAAGAGCAGGACTAGGTCAAATTGCGTTTCTGCGCCTCAATCGCGACCTCTGCGCGCGAAGTTACATCCAGTTTGCGGTAGATTGATTTCAGATGATCGCGCACCGTGTGCGAGCTTATTTTTAGTTGTTCTGCCACTTCCTTAGCGCGAAGCCCTCGCCCGACGAGGCAAAGCACCTCGCGTTCCCGATCTGTCAACGGGTCGGTTTGATGATCTTGCTCAGGCCGGAACCGCGCCAACATCATCCGCGCAATGGCTGGCGATAGAGATGGTTCGCCAGCCATCAGCCTAGCGATACGGTAATGCAGTAAATCAGGCTCGACATCTTTGATTAAATATCCGTCCGCTCCCGCCGCCAATGTCGCCTCCACGCTCTTCCGGTCGTCCATCACGGTTACGGCAGCAATGATGATTTCAGGATTGGCTTTCAGGCTACGGATAATGTCCCAGCCTCGGCCATCTGGCAGATGCAGGTCGACAAATGCAAAATCAAATTTTTGATCCAGCATGACCATTGCTTCTTTAAAAGAGGCCGCCTCGGAAAGCGCATAGTTCACGATATTTCGCTCAGCGAGCACGTCCTTAATCGCAGAGCCCAGCAATCGCCGCGCGGATAACAAATCGTCCACGATCAATATTCGCGTTTGCGGCACCGTCATTGCGATTCAACTGGGAGTGCAATGCTGGTACGGAAACCTGTGGGGTCCAAGTCACCATAATCAAAATTGCCGCCAAGCACCGTAAGCCGGACCCTGATGTTATTCAGGCCATTACCTTGGCGTTTGCCAGCACTGGCCCCTTTGCCGTTATCACTCGCTACAATATAGATGGTGCCATTTTCCAGCCGTGTCTTTACCTGCATTTCGGTCGCCTCTGAATGCTTTATAACGTTAGTCACCATTTCTCGGAGGATAGAGGTGAGCGCCTTTTGCGGTTGCGGCATCAGTATGCCCGATGCCGCAACAATCGGCCAATTCAAGGCTATGCCCGAAGCTTCTAAACGATCTGCCGCCTCCGCCCTGCTATCGGCAAGAATATCCGCAAGCAAGCGGGTGTCGCCGACCTCAGCCGAAACGATCATCCGAACCTCTGCCAAAGAAGAGCGGAGCACCGATTTCAAATCATCCGGATTGTCCGAGTTAAGCCCAGACATCAGCAACGCCGAAAGATCATCATGTAGATCGCGGGATATTCTGCCCCGTTCACTAGTTACGCCATCGGCAAATGCTTCTTGTTGGCGTTTTAAGCTAGAGAGAAAGTCGATCATACGGGCGGCGACTTGCCGGTCGCGCTTTTGAAATAGCCGCGTGCCCTTATTTTTGTAACGGAGCGATAGCGGCGCACAACCAGCAACCGTAGGAATGTGTAGCATGACGCCTTGCTCTTCAATCTCCACAAGTTGACCTTTGCTGTTCCCATCCAAACTCGTTTCAATAACCAAAGGCGTAAATGCCTGTTGCAAAATTTCCTGCCATTTTGCGCTGCGGTCACTCGCGTTGTCAATCAATGCAACATGGGCGACTTCTTCAAGCAAGTCTTCAATAGGCGTGGCCTGAAATAACCAACGCTGCACCATGCTCCGCCATGGAAGATAGAAAAAGGGTAAAATGAGCAACATAGTCAGGACCGTGGCGCCGCTTAGCGATCCGAGCAGTGCGACAAGAGCCACATCAACCGCAATCAACAATATGCCGACCGACACCGCCTTAAACATTGTGATCGCCCAAAGTTCACTTTCAAACAGATTTTGCCGTTTCAGACCGAATGCGATACCCAGATGGACAATCAGGAAAAACGCAAAGGCGTAGCTTTGGTTGACCAGCGGTTCGGCGTCCAAAAGAACGGGGATGATCGCCATGCAAATAAACAGCCCCGACCCAATTAAAGTCGACACACCAACCCATCGGATTGCTGCCATATCGAGTGGGCGGCCGCGCGATTTTATAAATTGGATAACGACGAGAACCAGAATTGCCAGCATCTCAATTGCGGTAAGCAGAGGGGTCTCATTGGCTGGCTCACCAAGCAGATTTAGTTGACCCAACACATAGAGGCCCAATATTGGGATGGAGACCAATATCAGAAGATAGTTTTTAACTAAACGGATCGGATAGATGAGGAACAAACAGATAAGCGCGATGCCAAAACCGATCGACCCCAAAGCGTTCAGCGCACTCAACGGTGCAAACAGATCAGTGGGCAAAGCCAGCCACCGCGTGCTATAAATTGCAGCGCAAGTGGCGGCGAGCCATAAACAAACCCCGACCAGTCCGAATAATTGGTTGGGAAGCCGCTTTGGTTGCAGAGCCCATATCCAAGCGGACACGACAAAACCGGCAAATCCAACCAACATTTGCAACCAAAATTCGAACGGCATTATTTTTTCCGGAGTGAGTCCGATCGCGTGCGCTGATTCATTAACAGTGATCGATAAAATTTTCTGACTGCGGAGAATCTCTGCAAATGCATCTTGGCGAGCAGTGAACCGGTGTTGTTGGTCATAGCTTTCCATCACGTCAGGTTCTTGGGTGAGGTCAGCCGGTTCAATTTCTTGCGCACGAGGACCTATGCGCGGGGAACGGCCAATTATTTGGCCCTTCGCATTTTGCAAAACCACGCCTTGTTCGGAAACGACCAATTGTTCGCTAAAACGGTGCTGAGAAAAGGCGGCTATAAACGCCGCTAACGAGGCCAAGAAGCCAAAGGAAATAACGATAGAGAGCAATATGCCCGGCATTGCAAAATAGCTTTTTTGGCTTTGCCGCGTCATTTCTGTCTCTATATATACAAAAGCTGACGGTGAAGCGCAAACGCTCCACCGTCAAGACCTAGCTGCCTGAATACGGGTCGCATATATATTCAGGCTACCAGTCAGAAAATAAACCTAAATTTATTTCCCGACAAGCCATCTGAGGTGAAATTTCGAAAGTGACCATCCCCCAAAAGGGGGATTGCAAAATCCAGCACTTCATATTCATAAGCAGCATGCAAGAGTTTATATAAGACGCAGCGGGGGCGGTGTGAATAATCATCAATATCAGAATAAATCTTTCCGGAAAAAACTGCTAAAATTCTCGACATATATTTTGCCCGTACTCTCGGCTTTTGCCATTGCGCCGTCCGCCCATGCACAGCAACCAAATGCCAACCAAGTGCAAGCGGTTGCCAATCTCTACGCTCTTTCCACCTACGCGCTCGGCGCGAACGAAAGTTGCGACATTTTCTTGCTCGGCGAGTATCGCGCTATGATGCTCATCCGCGACAAATTTGGCCCGGATTTGAAAAAAATTCTAAATGCCGAACAATATCGTTCCGTTGATAGTTTCGAAAAAGGTAAAAAAGAATGGGTCGGTTGTGCTGGAAAGTCGCCGCACACGGATGCGGTCCAATTGATAGGCTCCGCCGATTTGCTCGCCGATGCGCTCATCTCGGCACCAAGTGCAATGACCAGCGATCCTAAACTATGTTCTGTTGCCGGGGAATATAAGGCCTTGAGCAAGCTGGAATGGAGCGTCATCGCAAATACCCGAAAAATCAAATATAACCAATCACCGAAAAAGGCAGAGTTTGAGAATTTGCTGCAATCCTTCGCCGATATGATCGAGGCCGAATGCAAGTCCAAATATTCTTCGTTGATGCAGGCTGGCTACGAACAATTAGTTTTGACCGAAGACCTCAACCAGCATTTGCAAGGGAGTATCGAGAAGAAAATTCTATTCACGTCTGTTGGTACGCTGGTCAGCTTTGACTCGGCTTCGGACGACTTCGGGATCTGGCGCTCTCGTATGGGTCGTTTCTCAGGCACGCGAAAAACTGCGGGCTTGTCGGTATACCGCTTACTGAAACGGGATGACGAAAATACTGTGCGATTTGAACTTTCGCGTCCAGGAATGTTCGATCCGCGGGGGCGGATGTTTATCACGCAAAAAGGCCGCTGGGTCGCTAGTATGCGAAGCAATATCGATGCTATAGAAATACGCCTGTCTGATGGCACCAAACTCGCTATGAATAAAGAAAGTGGCAACGGCAGTATCGCCGTTGGTAGTTCAAAGTTCAATCTTCTCACGCAATCCCAACGTATCATTGAGCGCAAACCAGACCAGACAAGCGTGACAGTGGCCTTTCAAAAAGCAGGCGTCTGGACTGAATTTCAGGATATTGGGAAAAACGCATCTGTCCAAAGCCAAAGCCTTGGTGATCTTCGCAAAGCCCTGCAATGGGCTAATGCTCCTGTTCTGAATGCCAAAAAATGAACCGGAAAAACATTTATATCAATCTTATGGTGAAGGCCTTGCTCCGGACGATAGCCATAATCCTGTTCATGGCCACGCCGTCAATGTCGATTGGGCAAAGCAATCCTGACCAACCGGATACACCGACACCCGAAGCCGCCCGCCTCTATGCCGATGGGCAAGCAGCATTGGCGTCGGAGAATTTTGAACAGGCGGCTTTGAATTTCTCGCAAAGCTGTAATCTTGGCTATTCCGCGGCGTGCGTGGATGCCGGCCGCATTTTGTTGGATCATCTGCCCTCGACCGCAAATGACACAAAAGCACGCGGACAATTTGTCCGAGGCTGTATTTTACGCAACGGCAATGCTTGTCGCGGATTGGCACCGTTGATGCAACGGGGTGTCGGCGGTCCCGTCGACAAAGACGGTGCGCTGAATATCTACAAAATGCTGTGCGAAGCCAATGCCGTGGATGGTTGTGCTTTACATGCCATCTTGATTGCCAACAAGCTCAGCGCTGCGACAGATGATAGCAGCAGGAACGCAATTTATAGCTTGGCTCGCACCAGCTATTTCAAAGCTTGTGACCTTGGCGCCGCCGATGCTTGTGTCGACGCCGGTGCCTATGCCGCTGAAGGAAGGGGCGGAGCCAAGGATGGCGCACTTGCCGTCAAATATAGCCAGCAGGCCTGCGAGGGCGGAGAAATAAAAGGCTGCGCCAATATGGGCGTTTTTGCACGCGAAGGCTTCGGCATGGCTACTGATAACGGTATCGCTAAAAGCTATTTTTCCAAAGCTTGTGACGGGGGGGTGGCGATAGCCTGTAGCAATCTCGGAACGTTATGGATGGATGAAGCAGCAACGGCCAAGACGAAAACTACGGCATTTGTTCTTGCCGTTATCGCCTTTGAAAAGGCTTGCAAGGGCAACGATCCGATGGGCTGCAGTAATTTGGCGACCGCTTATTACAAAGGCGACGGCATTGCGAAAAGCTACCCGAGTGCGATGCAATTCGCGCAAAAAGCATGCGAGCTGGACTATGCGAACGGATGCTACACACAGGCGGTGATGTATTATACCGGCGAAGGTGTCACACAGGACATATTCAAATTTCGCATATGGGCGACAAGAGCGTGTGACAAAGGCCATGCGCAGGCCTGTACAAATATCGGCATGTTTTACTTGCATGGGAAAGGTGGATTTGTCCGCGATGTGCAAAAGGCCGGGCAACTGCTGAAACAAGGATGCGATGGCGGCTATCAACGTGCCTGTAGTGAATTAGCCAATCTAGAGCCATCGCGGGAATAGACCTGATGCGGATATCACATATCAACCTTTGCCTGTTCTCTGCTTTCTGGATTTTTGCATCCGCAGCACAAGCACAGGAAATAGCGACAGAAAGCACCACAAACGCTGCTGAAACGTCGACAACCGCCGAGCGTACCAAAGACGAAAAGCGACGCCATTTTGAAGATGCAATGCGGCTCGATCAACTTGGCGGAAAGACCGAGGCACGCGCGATGCTGAAGTCATCCTGTTTTGATGATGACCTGGATGAAGCCTGTCATAATTTTGGCGCTATGGCGGAGGCAGGAGAAGGCGGCGACGCTGACCTTGAGGGCGCGCGCGCCGCCTATAAAAAAGGCTGCGAACTGCAATTTCGTCAGAGCTGTTTCAACTATGCCAACATGCTCCGCGAAGGGCGCGGCGGCGAGCAGCTCTATCCCGGAGCGCTTGACCTTTACGCCCAAATTTGCCGCGCATCAGACGGTCGGGGATGTCTCAATGCGGGGATCATGGTCGAACAGGGAATGGGTGTGACCCATAAAGATACAAACGTTGCGATGGATGCTTATCGGGCAGGATGTGACCTGCATAACAAGGCCTCGTGCGATCGGCTCGCAAAGCTATCGATAGCATCACCCCAGACCGACGAAGCGGAGTAACCCAATATGAACAAAGCTCGATTTGTACCGCTTTTGACCGACGCACCTTTGTCATTTTTAGCAATGCTCGTGATCTCAGGGATGGCGCTATCTTTGAATTTCGCAAATCCGGTATTCGCCCAAGATGAGCAAGGCTCAGCCCCTGCTCCAATCCCAACGGTAACCGTATGTCCTGACGGTGGTTATGAAAACCTCTGCACAATTGCACAGATGGAAAAAGCAATCAGTCTAACACCCAATTCCATGCTGCTGCTATCAAAACAATGTCTGTATCAGACCGAAGCGCGTTGCTGGGTAAACGCCAGCGGAACCATTAGCAGCATGGAACGTGGCGGTCCCGTGATTTGGCAACATATGTTGCTAGCACCTAATGATGGTCCGGCGACCGAAATGGTCGTACTTGCCGAACTCGATGGAAAACCAGTCCCCATGCTGGTCGCGGCCGCACAAACCGAAGGCTGGTTCTTGGCGCCGGATATCGCCGCCAATAGCGATAGCGGCGTGTTGATCCACCTACCTGGACGCACCGGTGGCAACGGCGCGGGAAATGCAGACATTTTGGTTCGCCGCACGAAAGCTGGGTGGAGTCATATCGATCTCACTACTTGGTTTGATGAAATAAATGCTATGCTGCCCCTCGGATTTGAATTGCAAAGCGGGATTAATTTCAACTTTCGGGAAATGCACGCCAGCTCGCCGGTATGGCGCGCCGCTGACGGCCATTGCTGCCCGACAGGCGGCACCGTGCAGATTGATTTTACCATTGATACCACTGACCAGCTTATTGTCACGGGTCTGGCTTTCGATGAAACAAAGCCGGTCGGCTCCACTATTTACTTACCAGAAAAGCAGCAAAATTCGGAGCAGAGCGCGCCGAATCCTAAATAATTTTCCACAAGGAGACCTAGAATGAAAAATGCATTTACAATCTTGGCGATCAGCGCCCTCTCACTTTCCACACACCCCGCTTTGGCGGCATCCAAACAAGAAGCGAAGATGCTGAAAAGCGCAGCTGAATGCACATACGTGGTCCAAATTGCCGAAGAAAATGGCATCAAGTTGAAGAATAGTAGCGACACTTGGGCAAACCTACTTATGCAGGCCAGCGATAAACTGGGCTTGGATGCAGGCGCTTACTATAATGAAGCCAAAGCGGAATATGAGTCCCGCGCAAAAACTATGGGTGCCGACAATACCCTGACCAAGATGATCGATAATGCACGGAAATGCGACAACGGGCTCTAATCCCGGCGACGAGTAAAAACGGATGCGACGGAGAAAATGCATGACCAATAAAGTTCCACTATTGTGCTTGGCCGTTCTTGCGGCATTTTCAATTCCAGCGGTCGCATCGGCTCAGACGGCTAATCCCCAAGACAGGATCGACAGCATTTATGAATGCGCGCAGGCGATCGAGGTTGGTGAGAAAGAAGGTAATAGCTACGACGTCTCTAGTAAATTCGCATGGGGATATTTCGACCGCATTTTAACTGGAAGCGGGGCGAGCGAAAATACCGCGAAAGCCAATGTTACAAAACAGTGGCTCGACTATAAAGCCAGCAACGGCGATCGCGCATTGTTAGATCATGTCTTAGAAGCTGCTGGCGAGTGTGAAACGGTACTTTACGAAATCTCGTCTAGCGATAGCGACAATAGCGGCAGTCCTGTTGCTACCGCTGCGGCGGCGGCTACTCAAGCTCCGCGTTCGTATAGCGTAGCGGATTTGCGTTATCATGTTCAGGAAACGGGCGACTACGCCTCCGTTGCGGATTATATCGTAGAGCGTTATCCCTACGGAAAAAAATTGATAGACGAAATTCCTGAAGGCAATCTGCTGGGTGAATTAGTAGTGGAGGCTGGCGCGAAAGGCGTCACCCGTTTCAGCGATGCTGCCGTGGTGGCACTCGCCAACCAATATTATTGGCAATATAATCCACCTGCAACGCGTATCATCTTTGCCGAATATCAGCGGCGGCTGCGGGTCCGAAAATATACCGAAAATGAGGGCAAGCAATGGGCTGCTCGTGCAGCCAAGGAGCGGGCGGCCCAAGCCGCCTCAGCAGCTTCCGGTTCATCTTCGGAGCAAAGAACTCCGCGCCAGAAATTCAAAACCTGCACCACTACAACCTATAGCGGCGTTGGCGGCGGCACCGCGATATCATGTAAAGACTATTAGATTTAGCGGCCTTTATGGAAGCCTCCTGTGCATTCGCAAGAGACAAAGGGTTTCAAGGAAATTGAAATGCATGTGAAATGGATCGTGAAGAGTCCCCTGCCCTTGGCTATGGCTACTCTTCTAATCTCAGCCCCTATCGCGGCCAGTTCTTCTCAGAATGAAAATGCGAGACGTGCGAATTTAGCTTTTGCCGAGGGAGCAGCCATCGGTGTTAGCCCAATGACGCCTTCCGAGATGGCGCAATGTTCGGCTTATTGGGATCGCTGGAAGTATATAGTGGATAGTTCAAACATCCCGCAATTTAACGAAGCTTTGCGAACCGAATTATCTTCTAACAATGCAAAAAAAGCTGCGGCACGATGGCTGAAACTAAGCAAAAAGGCACTTCGCCGCCGATCCGGAAATTTGGACGAACTAGCCGAAATTCTTGGAGAATCCAATGAACACGCCGATGCAGCCTATGCGAATTGGGTGAATGATGAAATGGGCACAGCTTACGAACTGCCCCGGACATTGGGCAGTTGTTAAGCGAACTTGGGGAGCAGCGAGCCCGAATTTTTTTGGACGCAAGGTTCCAAGGGTGGACCGGACAGCGAAGTTAGAATAACAACAAAGAGCGTCAGCTATTCGGACCTAATAGATCCAGCTGCTATGTCTGAATTTGGGCGCGAGGCAGACGTTGACTTGAATTTTGATCGCAGCCTCATCGCATTGTGTCGAGAAACCAAAATGTTTTTCACGCCACGGACATCTGTTTTGAGTAACCCGAATCCCGATGTTCTCCTTAATTACACCGGAGAAACACCGGAGTTCCAAGTAGCTCTAACCCAAGAAATGGCAGAAAATATGGTGCACCCGACATCATAATAATGGGCACTCAAATCATTGGGAAATTTCAGTTGTTTTGCCGGAATAATACAGGTTATGTCGAAATTTCACCGTGACTTCAGTTGCCAATATAAATTTTCGAAACTGGGCTGATTGCGGCTTGTAACATCGGGTGACTGGTGAGACATTCACTTCATAGCGTTATAGCTTTTCCCGAAGAGCTTCGTAAGGTGTTTTT
>NZ_JBALUN010000012.1:0-41325 GCF_036963805.1 Parasphingorhabdus sp.
GCCGCATGGTCAAAGCCCGGAAATTAAACCCCCAGTGGAGGCTATGCGGCATAATCCCGGTTACGGCATTATGGCCAAGTTCATGCAAGGCCGTGCGGTAATAGTCGATTTGATACGTGAAGGCGGGTTGCGGGGGAACCTGCACATAATCCGCGCCCACATTATAGAAGGCTTTCGTTCCACCCGTCCGAAAGTCCGCTGCGGTCGCCGCAATCAGAGCTTCGGCTTGATCGTGCAATTCGCGCTGCGGTAAGGGCGCGGGTTCGGCGATCAACCGCTCGGGCAAGCCATCGCACTGCGCGGCGTTGAACACGGTAAAGCGCTTGAGGAATGGAATGGAGCGAGGCTTGTCGCCCTCGCCTTCGTGCTTCTTGTCATCATCGGGCGTGAAGCGGTTAGCGTAAAAAACTGTCCGGCCCTTCTCGCCCTTGCGGACGCATCCGCCAGCGGCCAAGGCTTGCCGGAATGTCAGCCAATCCTGCGAGGGATAGCCGCCATCAATGACAGCGCCCCAAAGAATAAGGATATTGATACCCGAATAGTGCCGCCCCGTAATCGCATTGCGCGGCAATCCTGTTACGGCGTTGCCAGCGTTCCAAGGCTTCACCCAAGGAAAAACCCCTTCCTCCAGCTGCGCGATAATCTGCGCGGTCACTTCATCATAAAGAGACACCTTCGGCGCGGCATTACCGCGTCGGTGCGTCTTGCGCGCTGCGCGAAAGCCGCACTTAGCCTTCGCTTTCCTGCCCGTTCCGCTTTCACTGGCCTTAGAATTTTCATGCAACATAACCGCCTCCATCACCCCAAAACTGCCGCAACCGGCCCCGGAGAGGCGGGGTGGGCGGCAAGAGCGACCAGAAAGGCCCGCATCAAGCGGTCAGGCGCACAGAATTGCTTATTTGACTGCATTGAAAAGCAGTCGCTGGGCTGAAACAAAGTGGAAGACCCCGCCCGAAGGGCGGGGTTGCGCCTGAGCGCGGCGGGCCTAGCCGGGAGCGCCGCCCACACCGTCTCTCTGGTGCCGGAAAACAACGCCGGCGCCCCCGCGCCGTCCATATCAATCGCTAACAATCGCGATTCTGCCCCTCCGCGAAGCGGCCCAATAAGAACGGCACCCTTGCACGGCGCGACGCCGCGCGGTGGTGTGCGCGCGCGAAAGTGCGCCAGCGCCCACCGGGCAAGGAGAGAGGCAAGAGTGCCTGCGGGTCAGAACAAAGAAGCCGCACCCTCAAGGAGCGCAGCGGGAAAGAGTGCGTCCTTAAAAAATCCCGCTCATTATCCGGGGCGTTGCGGGGTGTCCCCGCAGAAGGGGTAGCCGGAGACAGCGCAGCGGCTCCGGCTCAGGGGAAGGCCTTCCCCAAAACATAAGTTCAGACAATGTTCCTGGAACCTTCTGCCTCTGTCAGGAAACAAACCACGCTCATCTGCATGATACAAAACCTCACAGTCCAGCCCCAGAGATTGGCGGTTTCATATCAAGGCACGCTCATAATCAAATATCTATATGTGCTCAATTATCACAATATCTAATACCTAAATATGTTCAATAATTATTGATTTGAACATATATGAGTGTTAGAAAAGCGCCGGAGATAGAATATGTCAAATGCAAAGCAATCCGCGCTAGCCCGCAAAAACCTCGATAAACGTCTCGGGTTTCTGCGCGATGCCGACCTTACCAGCCCCAAAACCGGCTGGATACGTGCCATTCGCGATGCCTTGGGCATGTCGAGCCGTCAGCTTGCCAGCAGACTGGGCGTTAGCCAGTCGCGTATTACCCCGCTGGAACGGGCCGAAGCACATGGCGGAGCCACGCTAAAAACGCTAAAAGAAGCGGCTGAAGCGTTGGATTGCACGCTGGTTTATGCATTTGTTCCCAATAAGCCGCTCGATCAAATCGTCGAGGATCGTGCGCGAAGCAAAGCCCGCGGCCAGATTGGAACCGTGTCACACGCAATGCTTCTGGAAAATCAGTCGATGACCAAGACGCAAATGGAAGAAGAGCTCGAACGCATAACCAGGGACATTCTGGCAGAGCCGATCAGCAAGCTGTGGGATGATGAATGACCGATCCGCTGTTTGATGGTGATGATGAAGCCAATACACCTTTAACAGAGGAGGAGCGTGAACAGCTGATCCCGACCTATGTCACGCTGCGCAGCGAGCTGAACGAAGCCGAGCAGATCAACATTACCGAGGCAAGCCGCTGGTATGGACGAAAGCGCAAGGCCGATATACTTGACGACGCATTCCTGAAAGAACTGCACAAACAGATGTTCGGGCAGGTCTGGAAATGGGCAGGCAAATATCGCCAGAGCCCGCGCAACATCGGGATTGAGGCCTACCTGATCCCGACAGAAATGCGCCAGCTTGTCGATAATGTCCGGTTCTGGGTAGAAAATGAAACCTACCCGCCCGATGAAATCGCGGTCCGGTTCAGCCACCAGCTTGTCTCCATTCATCCCTTCCCCAACGGCAATGGACGCCATTCCCGCATGGCAGGAGATTATCTCGCGATGCAACTGGGCCAGCCCCCATTTACATGGGGGCGCACAAGCCTCACCAATGCCAGCGAAACCCGCAAAGCCTATATCGCAGCATTACAGGCAGCAGACCGTGAAGACATCGAACCCCTATTGAAATTTGCGCGAGACTAACCGGCAGAAAACGGATCAAATATCATGAGCAGCCAGCCAATGATTACCAAGCCCCTGCGGCAAGACAATTTGTGGCTTGCCTGAGGATCAACTGAAAGCTATCCCGCCAGAACAAAATATGAACTTACCTAAGAAAAAGCTTGATCTCTGGGACAGATAACGACACTATGTCGCAAAATGACCCAGAGGTGATATGATAAACCAATTTACTGCTCTTCGCATTCGCGCCGGTCTCTCTGTGGACGACCTGGCTTTGATGACAGGTTACAGCTCGCGCCAGGTCCAGCGATGGGAAGCCGGTGAAGGCAAGCCAAGAGCAGCAGCAATCGGCCTGATGCGGTCCATGGCTGAGGCAGCGCCTGCTGACCAGGCAGGCAGCCGGTTCAACTTTATCGATCTGTTCGCCGGAATCGGCGGTATCCGCAAGGGCTTTGACGCCATTGGCGGCCACTGTGTCTTTACCTCGGAATGGAACAAATATGCGCAGCAGACCTATGCTGCCAATTTCCGCGACAATCACCCGCCCCACGGCGATATCACTGAGATCGGAACCGACGAGATTCCGGATCATGATGTGTTGCTGGCAGGCTTTCCCTGCCAGCCCTTCTCCATCGCAGGCGTTTCCAAAAAGAACTCGCTGGGACGTAAGCACGGCTTTCTGGATGAAACGCAGGGTACGCTATTTTTCGATGTGGCGCGTATTCTGAAAGTAAAGCGACCAGCTGCCTTTATGCTTGAGAATGTCAAGAACCTGACGGGGCACGACAAGGGGCGCACATTTCAGGTAATTCTTGACACTCTCACGAAAGAACTGGGCTACAAGGTCTGGCACAAGGTCATCGATGCTCAGCATTTCGTACCCCAGCACCGCGAGCGCATTATCATTGTCGGGTTCCGTGAAGATGTCCCGTTCAGCTGGGACGATCTGAAACTCGCTGGAAAAGGCAGCGTCCGCCTCAGGAGTATCCTGCACGCCGAAGACGGGTCCGAGAAAGCCGAGGAACCCTATACGCTCGGTTCAGCGGCGGCGGTGAATGGCAAATACACGCTGAGCGACAAGCTCTGGCAGTATCTGCAAGGCTATGCGGCCAAACACAAAGCGGCTGGTAACGGCTTTGGCTTTGGTCTGGTCACACCGGACGACGTCTCCCGCACACTATCTGCCCGCTACTATAAAGACGGGTCGGAGATACTTGTCAGTCAGGGCCGGAAGAAAAACCCTCGCCGCCTGACGCCGCGCGAATGCGCACGGCTTATGGGGTATAGCGACGATTTCCGCATTCCCGTGTCCGACACGCAGGCGTATAAGCAGTTCGGCAATTCGGTGGCGGTCCCGGTGTTCGAGGCAGTCGCCCGGATCATGCAACCGCACATCAGGGCTCTGGTTGAGCCGGTCCGGCAGCGCGAAGCTGCCTGAGGCGTGACAGACGTCCATGACGCCGCGTCCCGCAGCCGAAACATGGCAGCAATCAAAGGTCGCAATACAAAACCCGAACTTTTGGTCCGTAAGGCGCTGCATGCGGCAGGACTGCGTTACCGATTGCATGGCAAAGACCTGCCAGGAAAGCCCGACCTGATCTTTCCTCGCTACAAAGCAGTCGTCTTTGTGCATGGCTGCTTCTGGCATCAGCACGATTGCCACCTGTTCCGGTGGCCAGCAACCCGGCAGGATTTCTGGCGTGCGAAGCTAAGCCGTAATGTTGCCAATGATCAAAGAGCCGAAATTGCGTTACTGAAGACAGGCTGGCACGTATCAACGGTTTGGGAATGTGCACTGAAAGGCCGGACCAGACCTGACTTTACTAAAGCTATGCAGTCGCTGATCGCCTGGATAAAGGCAGATCAACAGACAATCACAATCAGGGGCGGATAATTGGTCGCATCACTGGGACAGTTGCTCGACCTGATGCGTCATCATGGCGCGACCCGCATCTATGCCAAAAAGCTGGCCCCCAACGACAATTCCAAGAATCAGGTTTATCTCGGCGGTGATTTTTCAGCGCTCAATATTATTCCGCACGGAGAAATCTATTCGGACGATGCTGACATCGCTGGTGCTGTTCGCGACCGCGCGAAGGCGGCTGTCGATTTCTACTGGATCGATCAAGCGGGACGCCACAAAGCGCCCAATACCGGCCTCATCCTCTATCCGAAATATCCGGAAGTTCGCATGTCCGGCTTCCTACTTGGTTGTAGAGCAGCACCATCAGGAATAATGCGGGTAAGGGATGCAGGCCGGATGCTTATTCTGGGCATCACCCGCCAGGGTGAGGTAATGGGTTATGCCTCCGCCGCAGACGATCCCATCACAGCCGAGCTCAACGCGCACGACTGGCCAACAGTGGGCGTCTTTCTTGAACTCCCTCTGACGATGGATCAGCTGGAAAGCCCAAGGAACCGGCTGCTGAATGAGCTCCGGCGGATTTATCAACTGAACTGGATTGCATCCCAGAAGCTGGCAGCCGACGGTATAAAAACGCCGTATTCAGCCCGCAATGGCGGCGGTTACACACTGGAAGCGGAACTGGGGATAACACCTAATGGCTATGCCGAGCCTGACTTCATGGGCTGGGAAGTAAAGCAATATGGCGTCCGGGACTTCGTGAATTTCAGACCGAAGTCACCGGTCACGCTGATGACGCCTGAGCCTACCGGCGGTATCTATCGCACCGAAGGTGTTGCCGGATTCATGACCAGGTTTGGCTACCCGGATCAGTCCGGCAAGCCTGATCGCATAAACTTTGGGGGTCGCTACGATTGCCAGCGCCAGCACCATGCGATGACCGGACTTCGTATGACACTGACCGGCTATGATACTGATACCGGCAAGATCACCGATCTTGATGGTGGCCTGAACCTGATTGACGTCGACGAGGAAATCGCGGCGTCCTGGTCTTTCAAAGGTATGATGGCGCACTGGAACCGCAAGCACGCACAGGCGGCCTATGTCCCTTCCCTGTTTCAAACTCCGCCACCAGAATACAGCTTTGGCGCACATATTCTTCTGTGCGAACAGACGGACTTCCTGCTGTTTCTCAAAGCGTTCGCTGCAGGTACAATCTACTATGATCCAGCGGTCAAGATGGAGAACGCGTCATCGGCGAATCCGAAGATCAAGCGCCGCAGCCAATTTCGCGTCGCTCATGCTGGCCTGACACAGCTTTACCAGCAGCACGAACATGTGCAGTTCTGAAATGGCTGCATCTTAAGCGCTTACTCTGCAATCGGCTTGAAAATTTTGGCAAAATAGCAACAATGGCTGTTCTGCTGTATTGCCTTTTAGTAAGCGAGGCGCATAGGCCGCCTTGCCGATGATGAGATTGCTGCGATATTCGTCATCTTTGGGCGGAGCTGCGCAGTGGATGATGAAGTCAGAACGGATGTGAGTGGTCATACGAGCAGTCGTATGACTGGTCGGATCGAAGTGATTGCCCGTGTGTCGGGGCGCCGGTTCTGGACGGTGGAGCAGAAGCTGGCGATGCTACGCGACGCTTTCGGCCCGGGCGGATCGGTTCGCGAGGCGATGGAACGGCACGAGGTGACGAGCGCGCTGCTTTACACTTGGCGTCGCAACGCGATGGCAGGCCTGCTGATGGATCGGCCGTCGAAGGCGCTGGCGCAGTCTGCGGCGGGCACCAGCGTTTCCTTTGCCGAGGTGAGGATCGCCGATCCGATGACGACGGCGCCGTTATTGCCATTACAATCGCCATCGCAATTTCCAACGCCGTCGGGCCAGATCGCGATCGAGATGCCCAGCGGTGTGAGACTGAACGTTGATGCCTCTGTCGATACAGAAGCGCTCAGACGCGTGCTGTCGGCGCTGGAGCGATGATCGCGCTGCCACCAGCGACGAAGGTTTGGCTGGCCTGCGGCGCGACAGATATGCGCAAGGGCATGTGCGGGCTGGCCGTGATGGCGCAGGAAGTCCTGAAGCAGAACCCGCATTCTGGCGCGGTCTTCGTCTTCCGAGGTCGGCGGGGCGATCTCATCAAGCTGCTCTGGTATGATAGCCAGGGGTTCTGCCTGTTCTCCAAGCGGATCGACCGCGGTAGGTTCGTCTGGCCGATGAGCCAGACTGGCACCGCACATCTTTCGGCAAGCCAGCTTTCGATGTTGCTCGAAGGTGTCGATTGGCGCCGTCCGCAGCGCACCTTGCGGCCCGCACTGGCAGGCTAATAATCGGCGCGATACCGCCGTTTTTTGTGGTTTTCGGTATGCTGATCCGCTAGTGATCGGACGTGGCGCAAAAGGCTTTTTCATCGTCCGACAAAGATGCGCAGATTGTCAGCCTGCAGACCCAGATCAATGCCCGCGACCGTGTAATCGAGTTGCTCCGTGCCCAGCTCGCACGGCTTCACCGGATGACCTTTGGCACCTCGTCCGAGAAGCTGGCCCGGGAGATCGAACAGCTTGAGCTGGCGCTCGAAGAATATGAGGCCGAAGCGGCTGTCGCCGATGTAAGCGCGCCTGATACCGCAAAGCCCGAGCACCTATCACCGATCCGTTCGCTGCCGCCACATCTCCCACGCGACGAGATCGTTCATGAGCCTGCAACCGGCGTTTGCACCTGCCCATCATGCGGCGGCGCGCTTCGCCGTCTCGGCATTGATGCCGACGAAATGCTCGATGTCGTGCCGGTTAGCTGGCGGGTCGTGCGCAATGTCCGGCCCAAGTATAGCTGCCGTGCCTGCGAGAAGATCGTTCAGGCACCAGCACCGCCCAAGCCCATTGCGCGCGGTAAGGCAACGTTCGGCACGGTCGCCCATATTGCGGTGGCCAAGTTTGATCATCATCTGCCGCTTTATCGCCAGGCTGAGATGATGGCCGCCCAGGGTGTCGTGATCGATCGCTCAACCTTGGCCGGTTGGGTCGGTCAAGCCGCGTATTTGCTCGATCCGATCGTCCAACGGATCCGCGAGGAAGGGATCAAAGCGGCCAAGCTTCATGCCGACGATACGCCAGTGAAGGTTCTCGCTCCCGGCAGCGGCAAGACTGCGACTGCCAGGCTTTGGGCCTATGTCGCCGATGATCGTGCCTCCGGCGGTGCCACCCCGCCGCTCGCATGGTATCGGTTCACCGCCAGCCGCGCCGGTATCCACCCCCAGCGCGAGCTTGCCGGGTTTACCGGCTTCCTTCAGGCCGATGCCTATTCCGGCTTCAATGGCCTCTACACCGATGGACGGATATTGGAGGTTGCCTGCTGGGCCCATTTCCGGCGCGAGCTGTTCGAACGGCACAAACAACAACCGACAGATCTCACCACCAATCTGCTGGACCGGATTGGCCAGATCTACGCCATCGAAGCCGAGATCCGCGGCCAGTCCGCCGATATTCGACGAAGCACCCGACAGGAGCGGTCGAGGCCGCTGGTAACGGCGCTTCGTGCCGCGCTCGACGACGCCCTCAGCAAGCTTTCGCCAAAATCGGTCATGACCAAAGCCATTCGCTACGGCACCAAGCGATGGATAGCGTTCACCCGCTTCCTCGATGACGGTCAGCTTGAGATGGACAACAATATCGCCGAGCGCGCTATCCGTCCCATCGCGATAGGCAGGAAAAATTGGCTGTTCGCGGGCTCCCAAGCAGGCGGTGACCGCGCCGCTACGATCTATTCCGTCATCGAGACCGCCAAAATGAACGGGCTCGAACCGCAGGCCTACATCACCGATGTCATCGCCAAAATCGCAGCCGACTGGCCCGCTTCGCGATGGGATGAGCTCATGCCATGGAACTGGCAGCCGCCAATCAACGAACCCATCGCCGAAGCTGCCTGACCTGCGTCCCACAGGCCACGCTTACGCCTTTTAGGACATTCGCGAAATTCTCATTTGTTCGCTGAAGTAGCCATTCGACGCAATAAATTACTGGGTCATAGAAAGTGGTAGTGGCCGGAGCAGCATGCAGAAAATACAAAGAGAGCGCTCGCGAAACGTCAAGTTTCGGCCTATTCAACAAACGCCCTAAACCCACATCCACTTTACTGACCGCACCTAGAGCCGTGAAACGCTTCATAAACTGGACGGGACGAACCAAAGAATTCAGCGAGTTCGGCCTTACGCTCGTTGAACAGACGTTGTCCTGCATCCGGCAAAATTTGTTTTGCGGCCACCACATCATCTAGAGGTATTGGCCGAATCTGGTCCGGTTCATCAATACGGCATAGGCGGTCGCGGCCTATCAGCAGTCCAGCCTGACCATCCGCATTTTGACTACTCAAATCCATCGCTACAGAGATAATGTCGCGCCAATGCCATTGCCCGCCGCGCTCGATTTGCTCCTCAGTCATACGCAGCTCTCCAGACCCACATCCTAGCGATAGAATTCGCACTTTTCTTCGATCAAGGTCATAACATGTTAGAGCATCGACTAGTGCCAACATGACTGGGTTATTCGCCCAGATTCCACCATCTGCGTAATATTGCGATCCGATGCGATGAGGTGGCAGATAAGTCGGGGCTGCAGACGTCGCCAGCGCAATGTCTACCATTCTATTCGACCAGTCTCTGCGGAAATCCGGGTGATGCGGCGTCTTTAGTACATTAACTTTCGTGTGCGCATCGAACGTCGGAATGACCAAGCGGCGTTCGGAGTCACCGAGTTTCTTTGCACCAAAGTTTCTTTCCAATAAAGCCCGTAACGCATCTGGATTATACCTTACACGACGCAAATCGCGCCCTTGCTTGCCCAACTTTGCAAACCACCCTCCAAAGCCTTCCGGCGGGAGCTCAGGCGGAAAGATTTCCTCACCGTGATCTGTATAAAGCGCGAGTATATCTGAGGCCCGCATTCCAGCGCCCAGGCCCATGGCAATGATGCCTCCGGTAGAGGTGCCAGCGATCATGTCAAAGCAAGATGCCACAGTTGAACCGTTGAGAAAATGCCGTTCGCATTCATCAAGAATTTTCGCCGGAAGAATACCCCGTATCCCACCACCGTCTATGGAAAGAATCCGAAACTCTTCGTCATTCCAAGGCAGTTGTGGCCGCAGATTCTGCCTTATCCCGGTTGAGCGAATACCGGATGGCAACGGCGCCAGGTTACTTGAATCTAGAGAAGTTTGCACCTGTACTTTCCTTTCCGGCGTGGCGGCCAAGGCCAAGCCATTTCTTTGTGGCGAGCCAAAGCTCGTAGGACTGGAGCCAATGCAATGCGAACGGGACGGTCGTTCGCGAAAGCGGATCGCTGAGCGTCCATTCACGAGCATCCGCATCGAAAACACAGAGAAATGGACCGGCTCTTTCCACGCGGGGGTGACGCCAATACACATGTGGAAGGGGCCCCTCTTCAGCATCTTCCTGCCGCTGAAGTGCTGGCTCAACCACCTCGACCAAAGGCTGCACATAAAGAAGCGAGCGGTATTCGATTACCAATGGCACAGAATGTTCGATGCGGACTGTGTGAGGTGTCTCATAAGGCTGAAGCGTCCCTTGCCAACTAGCCGTACGATCATCGATGCGCGAGCACACCCAAGTTGGTAACTCGCGCGCCATATCTTCGATCTGCTGGTCCAAGGTCATCCGTCTGGGATCTCGCCACCCATGCTCGTGTTTGCGCGAACGGGCGTGATGAGGCCGACCCCAAGGCCAAGACCACCAGCGTTCATTACACCTGAAATCGCAGGGTGACGCGGGCTGGTTGCCGGAGATTGCAATTGCCCACTTGGCGTCATCTGTGAAGCGCCACCTAGGACAGCATTATTTTGCGCCTTAGCGTGCTCTTTAAGAACATGATCCGCAATCGTCGCTCCGAACAGATCATCGAATACCCGTTTTACACGCATGGGGTCAAAGCCTTCTCGGCGCAGTTCCTTCAGCTCGTCCACAAGATGACGAAGGTCAGCCGCCCAAAGTCTCTGCGCTTCGCGATCTTCCGGCCAACGATCCGTAAACTGGTCTGGGAGGTATGCGGGGTTGCGAACATCTAAAAGCCGACCATGCCTGTCTGCCTCGATGATGGCATCCCGCATGGTGGTTGCTACGGTAAGCAATTCATCAGTTAGGGAAGCTCCGACTTGCGGCGCATCGAGAGCCAGGGCAGCCATGACAACAGATGGCGGCTTGCGTTGACCAGCGTGGTCCCCATGCTTGCGATAGCGCTTATCGCGGAAACACTTGAGAAGCTGAAGGGCAACCACACGAGGTGATTTGCGTTCGAGAGGCATATGCTCAGGCATCGGCTGTGTAGCCGCTTTCTCCACGAGGACAGGATTACTTGCAAAAAGCTGCCCATCAACCAAGAGCCGCCGCGCCTCAAACCGACGCGCGAACTCCAAACTGATCTCCACAGTTTGATTAAAATGGCGCGCGAACCCATCAGGATTAATTTCCTTCGTGTAAGCTTCTCCCGATTCAGGCTTATGATGAAAGAGTTTCGATACGCGTTCCGGCGTCGCGGGAAGGCGCACGACTGGCATAAGGTCTACCGTTACCCCATCAGAGTAATGCACGGTCACGCAGCGACTGTTACGCTCCACCGTTAACCCGCGATAAAGTTCATCATCCGTGTTGACGATTGCGCCGTATAACCGGTCAAGCACTAAATCTGGGTCGGTTTCAGAAGGGATGACAAGCTCGATCACCGCATCGACATCATGCTGATCGCGTTTGATTTTCGAACGGATTGCCGCATGAATTGCAAAGCTGCCCGAAGGATAAACCTCGTCGACGTCCCCTTCTAACGGACTCCCAGGACGATCAACATGCCGCGCAAGCGCTTCGTATCTCCTTGTTGCTTCGTCGTGCATACTCGGGGTCAACTGAAGTGAGCGCGCGATATCCATTAGCGCGGCCTCTATAGGCCCCAGTGCACGGGCGACTTCGATCATTTTTTCGGTGTTCATCGGGTTTCCCTGCGCTTCTAAAGTCAGCCCTTTGGCGGATGTGGATCTTTGCCGTGGCTGTCGCTTTGAGCGATTCGTCCGTCACGGTTATGGATACGGAATTCGGTAGACTGGTTGCGGCTAATTTCGCGGCCGCGATCAATCGCATCGCGCTTGGTATCGTGGTGGCTACTCGAACGAGTTGCGCCGCCTCGCTTCACATCCCATCCGCCATCGGGGTTGGGAACTACGTGGTGCGTTTTGGGGCCTTTGGTCATTTCGGATTTTTCCTTCAACTAATATTTAAGACGTATAATAAGTGCGCCTACTCCGAACAGCATATAATGCTTGAAAATCGGAAGTCAAGAAGTTAAAGTATGCCTATACCGAACTTTTGAAGGAGACCGTTTATGGCCAATGTCCTGGGCGATAAGATTCGCGATCTGCGTAAGGAGAAGAAGCTGACGCTCGATAAGCTTGCTGAGCTCACGAGTTCCAGCAAGAGCTACATATGGGAACTGGAGAACAAAAATCCGCCTAGACCATCGGCTGAAAAACTGTCGAGGATTGCTGAACAGCTCGGCGTCACAATCGAGTATCTTATGGACGAAAAGAACGAGTTGAAGGCTGAAGACGCCGTCGATGCCCAATTCTATCGCAAGTACCGCAACTTGCCTGACGAAACCCGCCAAAAAATCCGTAAGATCACAGACATGTGGGACGACGAGGAATAATGGAAGATAAGTCGCCGCAACGCTGGGCTATCGACCTGACACTTGTTCTCAAGGCGCGTGACGGCGATGATCGGTTTCCGATTGATGTCAAATCGCTGGCCAAAGCTTATTCACACCAAGTATTTCCCGACGACCCAGTTACTATGTTGAAAGGGGATGACCTCGGAAGATTTGAAGGCGGCCTGTACAAAGCTCCTCCCGGTAAGAAGGGATGGGGTATCATCTATAATTCAGCGATCAAGTCTCCTGGGCGGATTAATTTCACCTTGGCTCATGAGTTCGGCCATTACCTTGTCCACCGAAATCAGTTTCCCAACGGCCTGCAATGCAGCGCCGAGGATATGGCAAAATGGGACAGCGAATACGGCCAGATCGAGCAACAGGCCAATGAGTTTGCAGCGAGCCTTTTGATGCCACGCGACGACTTTGCAAAACAGGCCCCCCCGAGAAGCCGACCGACGTTCGACCAGCTAGGAGCCTGTGCTGATCGCTACGGCGTGTCTCTGTCAGCGGCAACGCTCCGCTGGCTTCAATTCAGCGAACAACGCACTCTTTTTGTGGTTTCAAGAGATGGTTTTATACTTTGGTCACGGTCCAGCCCGAAAGCGCTACGGTCCGGAGCCTACATAAAAACCGCCAATGTCCGGCCAGTTCCGTTACCTACAGAGTCGCTCGCCGCACAGCCCCATCTGCTAGAAAATAGCAAGGGTCGAGCGGAGCATCCTTCCTTCGTTTGGTTGAAAGAACCTTGCGCCGAAGAAACGATTATGTCGGAACGCTATGATAAGACTTATACGCTCTTGCACCTTGGCGCTGCGCCACCATGGCCGTCGGAGGAAGACGAAGGCGAAGCCGACACATTCGACCACATGATGACGCGATAAGTAACACTCGTGCATATCACTCAATTTTGACCGATAGCGCGCACTTCAAGTACTCATAAAGGCCCAAATGCCGCTTCGCGCCGTAATTTTGTGGCGATGGCCAAATCCCGTGCGGTATTTCTGAGGCCAGCATGACAATACCCTTCGATTGTCATTTCGCGAAAGCGGAGCGCGGGACGTGCATCCCCAAGCGATCCGCTAATGCAGGCTCCTACCCACCGTGCGGTGGGCTTATCGGAGCCTGCTAATTTAGATGGTGCGGGCGGTGGGAATCGAACCCACACTCCTTGCGGAACGGGATTTTGAATCCCTTTTTTATCAAATTAAATTATACTTAATTATTTGTTTTAAATATATATAATATTAAAGTTGTGCGCTGGTGTGCTAATCAATGTGCTAATTTTGAATCGAAAAACTAGCACAAAATCTCCCCTTTGAGACATTAAACCCGTGTTTGGAGGTTGATGGTGCCAAGGACGCTTTTGCGCTCTGACGGACCTTGCCTTGTATGGGGAGCTTGGGTGCCCGCCCGGATTGAACGGCAACAAGTGGCTGGTTTGCTGACTGGCAGCTTTTGGGATTATTCTGTTGAAAAACTCCGTGCGCAATTTTCTCAGACAACATTCAAAGCTCATACCGTCTGCCTTTGCAGGAATGATTCACGAACGGCTGCTCGTCCGAACCATTGTTGCTGAAAATTCGCGGTAGGAAGGTCAGTGATGAGTTTTTCAACAGAATAGGGATGCTAATTGGCGGAAGCTGACATTCAATCGCATAGCATCGCGCTATCAATGAAATCAATTTGCGGAAGATCGGGTTGCCGGCATGCTACAAAATGATCTAGACCATTTGGCTATGATCAGTAGCGAAGAACGGAAGACAGACTTGCATAGGTTTCTTATGTTATTCCAATTTTTTACGAACCACCCTACGGATATTGATAGTTAGGAATATCGATGGGCGCTGTTCGCCGTCCTATGTGTGGAGCAAATGGGGGGATAGAATTTTCATGCCACTGGAGGCGAAGCTTTTTGGCGGGTTTCAGTTGCTGTCCAATGACGGGCAAGAGATCAAGATTGCCAATCGCCGCGCTCGCGCTTTGCTCGCGATGCTTTTGCTTGAACCCGGTGCAGCTCTCGAACGAGACCATATTTGCAAGCTGTTGTGGACCGGGCGTTTTGAAGCCCAGGCACGCGCCAGCTTGCGGCAATGCTTGTTAGGCCTCGGCAAGATATTCGAGCCGCTTGGCTGTGATCTTCTCGAAGTTTCGCGCAGCCGGATTGGACTCAATGCCAAGATGGTGCGCTCCGACATAGCCGATTTGGAAAGTGCGCTTGATGATGGCCAATCGGCGCAAGCAACAGAATTACTCTCGGCAATTGGTGGCAAGCCAATTCTCGATCAGATGAGTTTCGGCGAGGATTTCGAAATCTGGCTTGCCGAGCGAAGACAAACGACCGAACAAAGATTGCAGACGAGAATAAGCGCAGCGTTGGCCAAATTAAAGACATCGGATAATCTGACCGAACATGACAAATTGCTGGATGCGTGGATGGTGAGACATCCGGCTTCATCGCGCGTCATCATGTCCGATCTGCACAGCGGCAAGACGCGGATTGCGGTCTTGCCCTTTGCCTCGCAAGATAGCGAGGATAGCGAAGGGTATTTCGCCGACGGAATTGTAGATGAGCTGATTACGACTTTGGGGCAAGTGCCTCAGCTTCTGGTTGCGGGACGGACATCATCGTTCCAGTTTAGAGATGCCCAAGTGACATTGCCGGAAATTGCAGACACCCTGCACGTGTCCTATCTGGTCGAAGGCTCGGTTCAGCGGCAAAATGAGGATGTGCACCTGAATGTCCGCTTGATTGACGGGCAAACCGGCTTTGAAAGCTGGAGCCACAGCTATGATGGCACGATCGACGATATGTTTGCCTCGCGCGAAGAAGTTGCGAAGACGATAACAAGGGAATTAGGGCGCGCGCTCAAGCTAAACATAGAGGAACCCGATGTTCGCCAGATGACGGATAATAAAGAGGCCTATGGCCTTTACTTGCAAGGGCGGGCCTTAACCAGACGTGCAATTGGCGATGGCGTTCTAAGCAAGGCGATTGAATTGCTGGAACAGGCGTTGGAAATCGACCCTGAATTTGCCGAATGCTGGACGGCGCTGGCCGAAGCGCATGTTTACACAGCGGTTTACACGCCGTGCCTAGATAAACTTGGCGAAGTGGAACGGATGGCCGAATGTGCGAAAAGGGCCATTAAGCTATCGCCAAAACAGGGCCATGCCAAAGCAATGCTTGGCCTTTACCAATGGACCCGTAATGACGCGGTGGGCGCACTCGATTTGGCGTTTGAGGCCTATCGGATGGAGCCTGAAAATCCGGCTGTCGTGATGCGTTTGGGGTCGTTCCTTCTCTATTGCGGGCGCACACAGCAGGCGCTGCCTTATATACAGGCGGCAATAGACCAAGATCCCGTCGATGGACGGAATTACGGTATGCTGTGTGTTGCCCACCTCAATCTTGGTAATATCAATGCGGCAATCCATGCGGGGCAACGTATGGCTGATCTTGGTCAACCGTCGCTTCATCTGGCAGCGGCAACTGCGGCATCGGGCGACCATGACCTTGCCGTAGAGCAATATCAAAAAACCCGGTTGCTAATGAACAGCGTGATTTTTCTGCCCGCCGGAACCACGCCAATGACGCCAGAAGCAATGGACGCTTACTGGCTGCTCGCGGCCAAGGGTATCCACAGCGGGCGGGAGGAAGACCGGGCGCAATATTGCCAGATGCTGGAAATGCTCCATGCTTCTCTTCCTGACCCGTGTGATCCGACCATTGTTTGGCCTGCCATCTGGATGGGCTATGCGCCGATGGTCTTCAAAACTTTGGGGAAACAGATTACGCCGCCCAATATGGTCGGGCTGATGTCGCTCTGGGCCGATATCGAACCGATCCGTCAAACGCGAATCCATCCAGACTTTTGGGACTTTGCAAAACGCATCGGATTGATCGCAGCATGGGACAAATATGGCTGGCCGGACCTGCTCCCGGCACCTTCCTCCTGAATCCAGATCATTATTGACGCTTTATTGACGGTAGCGCCGTTGACCCAAAGTTACATTTGGGCGCATCTATAGCGCACTGAGATAGCAGACATAACTGGTGATTTGAACGGAACCGGCAACCACCGTTTCCGCAGCCCGGAGAACTGTGCCTGAAGATAGGGAGAACGCAAATGAAGCATTTCATCGTAGCCAAAGGTATCGCCGCCAGCCTCATTCTGATGCCGCTTGCCTGATTAGGAAATCAGCAATGCCCACATCACCAACCCAGCTCGCCCATGTCGTTTACCGCACGCGCCGCTTTGAAGAAATGCTGGCATGGTATGAGAAAGTGTTCAGCGCGACAGTGCAATATCAAAACCCGGCGCTGGCCTTCCTCACATTTGACCACGAGCATCACCGTTTCGCTTTTGCCGATCTTGGCGTGATCCGTCCGGGCGAGGATGATCCTGATGATCGCGGGATGATCGGGGTCGATCATGTGGCGTGGGACATGCCCTCGCTTTCCGCATTGCTGGAAAATTATGCTGAACTGAAGGCCGATGGCATCACGCCATATTGGGCGGTGAATCACGGGATGAGCGCATCGCTCTATTATGCCGACCCCGATGGCAATCAAATGGAATTTGCCGTCGATTGCTTTGCCACCAAAGAAGAATGTACCGCCTATTTCAAAAGCGAGCAGATAGCGGATAATCCGGTTGGAGTGGAATATGACCCAGACGACTGGCTGGTCCGGCTGCGCGGCGGAGAAAGCGCAGCGGATATTTTGAAAATCGACATGGCCGGAGAAGTCTCACCCATTCGCGGGGCGATGATGGCCGGGATGGTGCAATGACTATGTTCTTGCGTCCTTTTGCTACGCTCCCCGCCCTGTCCGAAAACCGCCGCCTACGGCTGTGGGCGTTCTTCCTATTGTATGTCACGCAAGGCATACCTTTTGGACTGGCGCAGGTCGCTATCCCCGCATGGCTCGCGGCCAATGGCGCGAGCGCGGCTGAAATAGGAGCTTTTATCGGCATCGTGATGCTGCCGTGGTCCTTGAAACTGGTGAACGGGCTTCTCATGGACCGTTTCTGCTATCGGCCGATGGGCCGGATGCGGGCATGGATTATCGGCTCGCAGGCAGTGATGATCGCGGTTTTGCTAGTCACCGCAGCGCTGAACCCCGGTCCAACAGACCTTGCCGTGCTTACCGCACTGATTTTCACGCTTCTGCTGTGTTCGGCTTTTAACGATGTCGCGGTGGACGGCATGGCGGTCGATCTGGTGCCTGAGCAAGAGCGCGAGCGGATCACTGCCTTCATGAGCGGCGGTCAGGCGGTCGGGATTTCCGCTTCGGCAATGCTTGCGGGGGTCACGCTAGTCTATGGCGGGGTCGCACTGACAGCGCTGACCTGTGCGCTCCTGGTGGGCGTGCTAACTATTATGGTCACACTGCTGCGGGAGCGCGTTGGTGAGCGGTTGCTGCCGTGGACGGCTGGAACCGCCTCGCCCGAAAATCTTGCACGGGGCGGGGAGCCGTGGCTGCCGATCATCGGTAAAGTGCTTCGCGGCCTGTTTCGCTGGCGCACATTGCTGTATTTTGCCGGCGTCGGGATGATATACTCCGGCGTCGGGATGGCGGATGTTTTCGGGCCAAGTTACAGCGTATCCCAACTGGGCTGGAGCAGCGCATATTTCACCAATTTCTCCAGTATTACCGGCTTTATTTCGGTGATTATGATTATGGTTGTCGCTGGACCAATGGTCAGCCGCCTTGGCACGGCCCGTTTCTTTGTCCTGTTCACTTCGATGATGCTGCTGGCCAATCTAGGCGCATTTCTGGCCTTGTCCGGATATTTCGGAGCGGGCCAATTCGGCACGCTGGCGATGCAGCTTTGGTTCGTGGTCTTTTGGGCCGGGATTTATGGAGCTTTCGTTGTCTTCGTCGCGTGGTCGATGAACCTCACCAATCCCGCCGTCGCAGCCAGCATGTTTGCGCTGTTCATGGCGATCCCCAACCTGACGCGGTCCTTTGGCGCGGGCGCGCATGGCCAGATCATCGACAGCTATGGATATGACGCCGCCTTTCTGGTCGCCGCGATCTCAATCGCTGTGGGAATGGCGGCCTGTCTTTTCGCCGGATTGGGGCGAAAGGAAACACTCCCCGCCCGTGACAGCGCCGAACCACGGCCAGAGGACAAAGCCCGCTTACCACAGCCCGTCATCGCCTGACCGGTCGCGATTTTTGCAGACGCTGCCCCAATTCCGGGGCGGCACATAACAGGAGAAGAAAGATGAAACTGATTAAAACTATGATGATGGCCACTGCCATGATTGTGGCCGCGCCGCTCGCGCTATCCACGCCCGCAATGGCAGATGATTTTCCGCTTGTAGCCGGTGATTACACAACCATGACCGGTATCTATCTTGAGGCCGGAGGCGGAACCGCATACGCCACTTATCTTGCCACAGAGTGGAAGAAAAATCAGGATTTTGCCAAATCCAAGGGCTGGATCAGCGACTATAAAATCTACTATAATATCGATCGCCGCGATGGTGAGCCGATGATGTACCTGACGCAGACCTTCCCCTCCATGCCGAGCGGCGCTGAATTTGAAAAGCGCAACAAGGAATGGGAAGCTTTTGACAAAAGAACCAACGCGCAGCTTGATGCAGAATCCGGCAATCGGGCAAAATTCCGCAAGGTCACAGGTTCCATGACGCTACAGGAAGCGAAAATCCGGTAATTTCAGCGCTTGGTCTGGCCGGACAGTGCAACCCTTTGCGTTGACCGGCCAGACCGCAACCCGGTCCGGCGGGTGAGAATGCGACCCGTCACCCGCCGGGCTATCCTTTCATTATGGCCCTGTCAGCTCCGGGAGATACGCCCATGCAAAGTCTCGCCGACATTGCGAATGATTATGCCGCCTTAGTGGCAGCAGGCGAGCCGCTCGTCGCAGCGGAAAAATATTGGGCCGATGACATTGCGTGCTTTGAACCCGCCCAAAACCAATCAAACGAACCGGCGACCGCCACGGGCAAGGCTGCGGCAATCGCTCGGCTAACCCAATGGCTGGAGGCCAATGCGATGAGCGAACTGCTAATCGACGGCCCCTTCATCACCGGCGATCAGTTTGCGCTTTTTATCGACATGGAAATCACCCGCCGTGCCACCGGCACGCGCGAACCCTTCAGCGAAATCGCCACCTATACGGTGTGCGCCGGGCAGATTGTCGAAGAAAGATTTTTCTATGGGTGATTCTACCATAAAAGCCGCAGAACAAGACAGCGTCTTCCTTGGTCACCCACGCGGGCTGGCCTATCTGGCGTTCACCGAGATGTGGGAGCGGTTTTCCTTTTACGGTATGCAATCGCTGCTGGTGCTGTATATGACGCAGGAGCTGTTCCTGCCCGGCCATATCGAACATGTCGCGGGCATGGGCTGGTATCGCTCGCTGCTCGAAGGGGCATACGGGCCGCTATCTCCACTTGCATTGGCCGGGCAGACCTTCGGGCTTTATGCCGGATTAGTATATTTCACGCCATTGATTGGCGGCTGGATAGCCGACCGCTGGCTGGGCGCGAAACGCACGGTCATTATTGGCGTACTGCTAATGACCGCAGGCCATGCGGCAATGGCGCTGGATCAGAGTTTCCTGATTGCCCTGATGCTGTTGATCATGGGTTCGGGCGCGCTCAAAGGCAATATCGCATCGCAGGTGGGACAGCTTTATTCAAAGGACGATGACAGACCCGCACGCGGTTTCGTCATTTTCAGCACGGCGATCAATATCGGTGCCATCGGCGGTCCGCTGGCCTGCGGATTGCTGGCGCAAATCTATGGCTGGCATGTCGGGTTTAGCACCGCCGGATTGTTGATGCTGGTGGCGCTTGGCGTATACCTGAAGGGGCTACCACATCTTCCCGAAGAACCGCATTTGACGCGCACGGCTGCCGTATCTGTCAAACTCACAACGGCAGATTGGCGCAGCGTCGGAATATTGATGATCTTTCTGGTATTCCAAGTGCTTCTGGGGCCAGGTTATGATCAGCAGTTTAATATGGGCATGGTCTGGATCGACGCGGCAGTCGATTTGCAAACGCCTTTCGGGCCGGTGCCGGTGGCATGGTTCGTCTCGATCAACTCCTTCGGCACGGTCCTAGGCGCGTTTGCGGCGATTGGCTTTTGGCGCTGGCAAGCAAAGCGCGGGAGAGAGCAGAGCGACAATAATAAGATGGTTTTTGGGGGTCTGATGTACGGCGCAGGCACGATGCTGTTAGCCATTGGATCAGCGGTTCAGGGACCGGGTTCGGTAAACATCGTCTTTCCGGTGCTCTCCTATTTCATCACGGGCGTCGCATTTACTTGGTCATGGCCAACGTGGCTGGCGATCATGGCGCGCTATGCCCCGCGCCAAATTGCCGCTCGAATGATGGCGGCGGCTTATCTGGTCGTATTCTTCGGCTCAATCATCGCTGGCTATTTTTCGCGCTTTTACGAGACGATGGACCCGGCGCTGTTCTGGGCACTCAACGCTGTCGCCTGCTGGTTCGGGGCTGCGCTGTATTTCGTGTTCGGCCCCATGCTGACGCGGGCGCTGGATAGGGACATGGCCCATGAACCGGATTTCGCTCTTCGAAAGCAACCCGCATGACACAACCACAACCCATTCAAAACCACCTCCAAAAGCGTCTTGGCTTGCCCTTTGCGCTGGCCATTTCTGTTGGTGGGGTTATCGGAACGGGGATCATGCGGGCACCGGGCGTGATCGTGAACGAGGTGCCTGTATTCTGGATTGCGATGACGCTGTGGGCGGTGGCGGGGCTGTTTATTCTGTTGGCAGCGAATGTCACTGCCGAACTTGGTGCGGCATTGCCAAAGGCGGGCGGGCATTATGTCGCGGTTCATGCCGCCTTCGGGGATACGATGGGTCTGCTGTCGGGATGGACCAACTGGCTGGCAAATGTGGCGGGAACGACTGCCGTCGCGATCGCCTGCGCAGATTTTCTCGGCACCATTAACCCGTGGGTTGCCGCGCATGTGCCATGGGCGGCATCGGCAATCCTGATCGCCGTGACAGCAGCCAATTGGGCGGGTGTACGGGAAGGTAAGTGGATGCAGATTATCGGTACGGCCATTAAACTCGGCCTATTGGGCGCGGTCGTAGGTATCGCGTTCCTGATCGATCCTGTCGCTGCGCCATCTTCGTCGGCCGCAGCTTATGTCCCGGCACTGCCCGGCGGCATTGCCGGTTTCATCGCTATTGTAACCGCGCTCCAGATCATCCTCGGCGCATATGACGGCTGGTTCGGACCAATCTACTTTTCCGAAGAGGACAAGAACCCCGGCCGGAACATCCCGCGCGCGCTGTTCACCTCGGTATTCGTCATTATCGGCGTGTATCTGCTGGTCAATCTCAGTCTATTCAAGGCGCTCGACATCGCCGGATTGCGCGCGTCTGAATTGCCGATGGCGTTGGTAATCGAGCAGGTATTCGGGCGGACAGGCAATATCATTGTGGCTCTGATCGCGACAATCATGGCGCTGGTCACGCTCAATTCGATTGTGATGCCAACGCCGCGTATCCTGTTTGCAATGGCGCGCGATGGGCTGTTCCTTCAGTCCGCGACGCGCGTCAATCGCGGCGGCACCCCCACCGTGGCATTAGCCATTTCGGCGTTGATTGCCTTTCCGCTGATCTGGTCCGGTGGCTTCGTCTTCGTGTTCAAGCTGACTGGGGCGCTGTCGATCTTTGCCAGTTCCCTCTACTTTGCCGCCTTCTTCGCCCTTCGCCGGAGCCAGCCCGATCTGCCCAGGCCGTTCCGCGCAGTCGGTTATCCGGTCCTGCCAGCGCTGGCACTTGTGATCAGCGTGTTGCTGCTGATTGCCTTCATTGCCGCCGATCCGATCAGCGGCGTTTATATGATTGGCCTGATCGCCATCTGCATTCCGGTCGGCATCCTCCTTCACAGCCGCCGCCAAACACGGGTTTAACGAATATGACTGCTTTAGGCATCGTGGACAAAGCTTGACCTGAGACTCGGAGGTTGATTCAAGGCTGCCTTTTGGAGGCGGCGTTGGGCGAGCGGATTGGGGTATCGGACGAAGAGTGGGCGCTGATCGGGCTGCTGTTGCCGCCGGAGCGTGGCCGTGGGTGTCGGCCTGCGGGAGACAACCGGCCGTATTTCGAGGGCATGATGTGGATGGCGCGATCAGGGGCGCAATGGCGTCTGCTGCCCGACGAATATGGCAAGTGGAACAGCGTGTTCCGGCGCTACCGGCGGTGGGTCGAGAGCGGTGTGTTCGATGCCTTGCTGGAGACGCTGGCCGAGATGGTGGAGCGCGATACCAGCGCCGACATGATCGACAGCACGGTGGTCCGGGCGCATCATTGCGCCGTCGGGCTAAAAAGGGGGATCAAGAGACCCAGGGGCTTGGCCGGTCGCGCGGCGGCTTCACCACCAAGCTCCATGCGCGCTGCGATGGACACGGTCGGCCGCTCGGCTTCGTCCTGACGCCGGGGCAGACGCATGATGTGCAGGGCTTTGGCCCGTTATTCCGGATGCTGGGCGACAGAATAGAGGCACTGCTCGCGGATAAGGGCTATGACGCCGACGCCATCCGCGCAGAGCTTGCCGCATCCGGTGTCGAAGCGGTCATCCCGGCCAAGAGCAACCGCCGCATCCACATCCCGCATGACCGCGAGAAATACCGCTGGCGCAATCTCGTCGAGCGCCTGTTCAGCAAACTCAAGAACTGGCGGCGCGTTGCCACCCGATACGACAAAACCAGAGAATCCTACCTTGGCTTCGTTGCTCTCGCTTCAATCAAACTCTGGATACCCTTTGTCCACGATGCCTAGCAAAAGGATCACTGGTCCTAAAAACAAGCGCCCCAACCTTCCTCGGCCAATCGACTGGCAGTGGCGCACTCTAAGGCAGCAGTTTTCTAGCACTATGTCTGTTATCGGCTCCGCCCCGGTGCATCACGCTCTTCGCCTTGTTCATGGGCTTTGAATCGCCTGTCCATTTCTTCTTTCAGCATCGCCAATGCCCGTGCGTGACGAATGCGCTGGGCGTTAGTTGCATCCTCTGCAATAGTTGCCCGCTGTCTAAGTTGCGCCTCTATCTCTGCGACGCTCAGTGATCCCAACTCTTTGAGCAGCTTAAATTCCGACGATGGAAACGTTGTTGTCCATTCGAGTGGCCACCGTTCGATCATGGGATTTATAACGGTCGCGTTGATAACATCATTCGGCAAGGCGCTGGCCGGCTTGCTGGCATAATATGTGCGCGTGGCGATTTCGGCGATGGTGGCAAGCGCCTCATTCACCTGCGCTTGATGCTCCGCTGCTCTTGTTTCCATTGCATCCATCCGCGCGGCCAATGTAGCCACCCCCTCGGCAATATCAGTCAGCAATCGCAATAGCGGGTCGTCCTGTTCGTCGCTCATCGTCCTGGCCCTCCACGGTCGCGGTCTCGATCTTTCGTCCGATCACGATCTCGCTCATCATCTTTGCGCACCTGCTTGCCCAGTTCGGCCATGCGGGCGTGTAGGCGCGACGCGGCAGAATTGGCATCGCGACCTTTTTCCGGTTCTTTGTCCGCGCCGCGCTTAGCTTCCGGCGCTATTGACGGCTCGCGCCCCAGCGCCTTGTCGAGACGGCCCCGCAAAGCTTCAATCCGGTCAGGGTCAGCGATCAAGTTACGCGCCTTGACGACCATATCACGGGCAACCTCCCCAAACCGAAACTCGCGCCGTTCGGCAAAACCGCGCGCGGCTGCGTCTGGAAGCGGATAATCGCCCGCCATGTCCTTGGCCCGTTCGCGCGACAGGGTACGGACCAGCTTGCTCTGATCGGCAAAATCATCGCGGCCATAATGAAGCTGCACCTCGTCACGGTGGCGCGTGAGGCCAACATAGGCCGAATGCCTGTCCATTCCCGGCGTGGCCAATATATGCGCCTGATCGACCGTCACACCCTGCGATTTGTGGAAGGTGGCGGCATAGCCATGATCTATATGGGCATAGTCTTTGAGGTCAAACGCCACGCTGCGCCCGTCATCGGTGCGGACGGCCATATGTCCGGGGGAGACGGCTTCAACCGTGCCAAGCGTACCGTTCTTAACCCCCATGCCGCGCTCGTTGCGCAGGAACATCATCCGGTCGCCGCTGGCAAAGTCGCGGTTGCCGCGTTCGGTTGACACGTTCACGTCATTCCCAAGCTCGCCATGACTGCGCAGCTTCTCGCGGGCGGCGATATTGAGGTCGCGCACCTCGGCATTGGTATGGGTGAGGATGATACGGCTTTTGCTTGGGTCATTGGTGCGAGCATCATTCCAGCCCTCAACAAGCTCAGCGCGCGCATCCTCGCGTGTTTCAGCGCTGTGAACCATGCCGCTTTCACCATAAGCATGGATCGCCTCACCCGTCCGTCCGGTGGCGAGTGCTCGTGTCGCACCGCGCTGCCAGTCGTCGCGCTGACGGCGAATCTCGGTGATCTCAACCGCGCCGTGGTTTTCGGCGAGCGACCGGAATGCCGCCCCCGCTTCAATCGCCTGCAACTGTTCAGGATCGCCAACCAGAACAACTTTCGCGCCTGCATCGCGCGCCGATGATAACACCCGCTCCATCTGGCGGGTTCCGGTCAGACCCGCCTCGTCGATGACCAGCACATCACGTTCGCTCAATTGTTCACGGCCATGCTTCCACTGATACTCAAGACTTGCGATTGTCCGCGACGTAATGCCCGAACCGGCTTCCAGATTTTCAGCGGCAATGCCCGATAGCGATGCACCGCGCACATTATAGCCTTCGCGTTCCCAAGCATCCCGCGCAACGCCTAGCATTGCCGACTTGCCGCTCCCGGCATATCCGACGACCGAGGAAAGACCGCGCTGGCTGGTGACATGATCGAACGCATCGCGCTGCTCGCCCGATAAAATCATCCCGCGCTCGGCTGCGCCATCAAGCGCAGCATGGCGGTAGTGGTCGCCAACGCTGTGGCGCTCGCTCGTGACCAGCATCGATGCCGACAGCCCAAGCCGCTCTTCCACCGCAATCATATCGGCGCTGGTAAACCGCTCCTGATCCTTCCCGTCTTTGCCCAGCGCAACAAGCTCGGGTGAGCTGCGCACCGATGCCATGACCGCATCGAACTGATCCTTGCCGTCGCTATGCCGGAACGCGAACTGGGCAAGATCGCGCTTGGTAAACGTCGCTTGCATATGAGTGATCGCGTTCAACGCTATTGCCGGATCGGCAATGATCTTCTCGCCGTTCTCCCGCGCGATCCGCATATGATCGTCGGCGCGCTCGGCGTCCTCGCCGTGGATGGCGCGGCGTGATCCTGCCGCACCAATTTTGTGCTGCGGCTCAAGCGGAATGCCCTGCGCTTCCAATGTTCGATGATCGACCCGCGCATCAATTCCCAGCTCGGCCATGCGGGTGTTCACATGATCGGCCCAACTCTCACGCCAACTACCCAGAAGCTCTTTGCTGTTCCAGTCGCGCTCCTTCTGGCCAAAGCCGTCCGGACCAACTTCGCGCATTGACAGCATGACATGGGCATGGGGTTTGGGACTGCCATCGGCGGCCTTGTCCCAATGGACATTGAGGTCGGCAATCATACCGCGCGCTACAAATTCCCGTGCGACAAAATCTCGCGCCAATTGGGTACCGTCTTGCTCATTCATCTCCCTTGGAATCGCAAATTCGACATCGCGCGCAAGCTGCGCGTCCTTGCGAACCTCGCCCGCTTCGACCGCGTTCCACAGCGCCTCGCGGTCGCCGAGTCGCTCCGGCGTGCCGTTTGGCAGCATGATTTCAGAATGGACGACACCGGCCTTGTTGGTGAAGTCATGATCGCGGCCTAGGCGTTCGTCAGTTAGCCGTTCAGCGGCACGATAGGCAGCCGATGCAACCGCGCTTGATCCGTTGGCGCGGCTCACGACTTTTGCAGAGAAATGGTAGATTGCCATTACGCTAAGCAATCTCTCATTTTCAAGCGACGTTGGCAACAACGTATAAGCGCGCACTCAAAACTGTCTTCGCCATTTTTGGCGTGACTTGCTTCACTTTTGGAATGGCATGGTTGTTTGCGGCGTGATTCGCGCTTACGCTGCATCCAATGCTACCACTAATCGGAGGTGCGCCATGCGCAAAGTCCGGGATTATGATGCTGAACTGACCGCGCTTCGCGACAAGGCGAAGGCGATCAAGGCGCGCAAAGTCGAGCAGCTTGGCGCGCTCGTGGTTGCAACAGGAGCCGACGCGCTCGATCTCGAAGTCATCGCCGGAATGCTCCGGCACGGTGTGGTGGAAGCCCAGGTCGATTCCGTGAAGGAGAGCTGGCGCGCCGATGGTGCCATGTTTCTCAAGTCACGCGGGCGCAAAGGTAATGGGCCTGCTGGTGGCGACGGAACAGGCGCTGGCTAGAAATACGGCAGCGCGGCGGCGGGCTGAATCAGGCCAGCGCCGCACTGACACAAGGGAGTGGGTGGTGGAGCGACGCGAGCGGACAAGGCACCTGATCGAACTGGGCGGCCTCGTCCAGAAATCGGGCTTGGTCGAACTCGTCGGTGATGATCGCGCCACCCTTTACGGGGCGATGCTTGATCTCGCCGGACGTGCCGGGGGCGATGACGCGGTGAATGCGCTGGCGCTATGGAAGCGGCGGGGCAAGCGGGCGTTCGATGCCGAAGCTGCGGAAGTCGCAGACTTGGCGAACGCTTCCGGCGGGGAGGATTGATCGGTGAAAGGTCGGCTTCTCGGATGCGCGTTGCTGATCTTCGCCGGGGTGCTGGTTATCGCGTGGTGGCTGCCCAAAACGCACACCGCGTTCTGGCTAATCCTGATTGGTGGCCTCGCGTTGTGGATCGGGGGCATCTATCTCAAGGTCCGGCTCGCCCGCCCCGATTCCACGCTTGGCTCCGCCCAGTTCGGATCGCGCGCTGATGTGAACGCGCTGGCAAAGAGCAAAGGCGATCTTCTGATCGGTCGCGATACATTGGGCCGGTTGCTCCGTTATGACGGCCCTGCCCATCTCATCACCATCGCCCCGACGCGCTCGGGCAAAGGTGTCGGCACGATCATCCCCAATCTGCTCACCGCCAATCGGTCGGTGGTCTGTATCGATCCCAAAGGGGAGAATGCCCTTGTGACGCTACGCCAGCGCGAGGCGTTCGGGTCCGTGCATTGCCTTGATCCGTTCGGTATCTCTGGACAGACAAGCGCGCGTTACAATCCGCTCGACCGGCTTGACGCCAAAAGCCTCGATCTGGCCGAAGATGCGATGACGCTTGCCGATGCGCTGGTGTTCGATGAAGCTGAAACCGAAGCGCATTGGAACGAAGAGGCCAAAGCGCTGATCTCGGGCATCATCCTTTATGTCGTCTGCCACGATGATGTTGCACATCGCAACCTGACCAGTGTTCGGGATTATCTGACTCTCGCACCCGATGATTTTACCGCGTTGCTGACTGTCATGCAGGCCAGCGACCGCGCGAGCGGATTGATCGCGCGTGCCGCTAACAGATACCTCAGCAAATCGCACCGCGAAGCGGCGGGCGTGTTGTCGGGCACGCAGCGGCACACGCATTTTCTGGATAGCCCGCGTATCGCCGCTGTGGTGGGCGGGTCTGATTTTGCCTTTGCCGATCTCAAGGACGAAGTGGCGACGGTGTTCCTGATCCTGCCGCCTGACCGGCTCGACACCTATTCGCGCTGGCTGCGCTTGCTTGTGGCGCAAGCCATCAATGAAATGGCGCGGTCGTCGGCCAAGCCGGAACGCCCTGTCTTGTTCTTGCTCGATGAATTTGCCGCGCTCGGACGGCTGCAACCTATCGAGCGCGCAATGGGTCTGATGGCGGGTTACGGGTTGCAACTCTGGCCGATTTTGCAGGACATTCATCAACTACGCAGCCTCTATGGAACGCTCGCGGGGACGTTCCTGTCCAATGCCGGTGTCCTGCAAGCGTTCGGGGTTAATGATTATGAAACCGCCGATATGCTGTCGAAAACAATGGGCCGTGAAACCATCACCTATGAAACCGGTGGGCAGAGTCAGAAGGATGTGATGCTCAAAGACCCTGAACGGTCCTTGAGCAAGACCCAGCATCTCGCCACCCGCAATCTCATGGACCCCAATGAGATTATGAAACTCGCGCCCGATACGCTGCTGCTCATGCGGGTTGGGGAGAGTCCGCTGATTGTTAGGAAACTGCGGTATTATGCCGACAAGGAGTTTGCGGAGATGTTTGATGCTGCTTGAAGGCTATGTCTTTTTTCGACCCTATTCTGTTGAAAAACTCATCACTGACCTTCCTACCGCGAATTTTCAGCAACAATGGTTCGGACGAGCAGCCGTTCGTGAATCATTCCTGCAAAGGCAGACGGTATGAGCTTTGAATGTTGTCTGAGAAAATTGCGCACGGAGTTTTTCAACAGAATAGACCCAGAAGCGGTCGGCAGTTGGTATTTTCCTTATTACTTGGCCGCTCGCTGCGAATGAAAGAAGTCGATTTTCCAGCTCCCGTTCTCGCGAACGATTACAGCTGACTCAAGCCAGCGGACAGGCTGAAGGTCGGGTGGAATCCCGGCGCTGCCAACATTCTCCCAAGCGGACCACGCCACATCGCAGCTCAGCTTTGTATCTATCGGGCCTATGGACCAATTGATTTGCACACCCTGAGCGTGAGCGTTTCGAACTACATCCACAAGCTCGGTCCCTTCAAAACGCTTGCCAACATCGAACGAGTAAAAGGATTCGGTAGTAAGGCGTTTGAAGGACGCCTCGTCATCCTTGCGAAGCGCATCGAAGAAATCATGGATGGTCCGGTCGATCTCGGCCCTGGCATTAACCGGAGCGGGGCAGTTGGGCTGACGCGCATGGGCGCACCCAGTCAGCACTAACGTCGTAGCAAGCACAAGGAATGAGCTGAAGGACTTCACACTTCAAACTCGCTCTTTGGGTGGCACATGTCAATGCCCGCTAACCACCCAACATCAGTCTTAGGCAAAAGAAACGGGGCGGCAAAGCCGCCCCGCTGGATGTTCATTCGCCAGCTTTACCGTCTGCTGACTTGCCTTTGGCTTTGGCGAGGATCGCGAAACCGTCTGCGATCAAGTCAACCGAGTAGCGGGTCTGGCCTTCGACCTTGTAGCTCGACTGACCGATGCGCCCAGTGATGCGGACAAGATCGCCGATTGTGGTTTTGGCGAGCCGGTCGCGCAATTTGCCGAACAGGGTGACGCGATGCCACTGCGGATCGGACTTCCATGTTTCGCCTTCGCGGCGGTTGTAATTGGTGGCGACCGAGATGTGGGTGACGTTCTTGGCGGGGTCGATCCTGCCGAGCCGTCCGATGATGTGAAATTCGACGATGTTCTGCACTGTCTGTCTCCTGATCGTGTCAGGCGAGATGTCCTGACGGACATGACAGGGCCGCGCGCCGCCTGCGCGCCAGCCAAAAAACGGAGGCTCCGCTTATGTGGAAACCGTAGGCGCGACGCGCCGGTTTTTTGCTTGCGGGTATGAAGGCGGTGCAAGCGGCCAAACGTCCGTCAATCAAGGACAGGGGCTGATCGCGGTCGGGGAGTTGGTTGCAGAATCCTACTTCGGTTCATCGGTGCCTGCTGCGCCGATGCTGTCAGACGCGGCTATACCATGTCGCTTTGCCGCTGCCGTGCTGGACAAGATGGCTGGCCGATACCAGCATTTGCAAATGCTTTTTCACCGTGTTGCGGTTTGCGCCCGTCACATCGACAACCTGGCCGTTGGTGATCCGCCCATGCGCTTTCGCCAGTTCGAGAATCTGCACGGCAAGTTCCGGCAACCGCTCGACCATCAATCGCTCGCGGGTGATCTTCGCTTCAAGGCGGGTCTTTTGCTGCCGGAGCGACTGGAGGAAATAGACAATCCACGGCTCCCATGCGGGCGCTTCGCTGCGGATTGTTCCCTGCGTCCGCCGCAGGCCCAGATAATAGCCTTCTTTGCTCGCTTCGATCACGCTTTCGAGCGACGAATACGGCACATAGGCATAGCCGCTGCGCAGCAACAGCAAGGTGGTCAGCACTCGCGACAAGCGGCCATTGCCATCCTGAAACGGGTGGATTTCGAGAAAGACCACGATGAAGATGGCAATGGCAAGCAAAGGGTGAAGCTGCTTCTGATCGAGCGTCTCATTCACCCATTCGATCAGCTCGGACATCAATCGCGGCGTGTCGAACGGCGTAGCTGTCTCGAACACGACGCCGATTTCTTTGCCGTCGGCGTCGAAGGCGCTGACATGGTTGGTGTTGGTTTTGTAAGCGCCGCGATGCCGCGCATCCTTGCTGCTGTGAACCAGCAGGTCGCGGTGCAGTTGCTTGATATGGTTTTCGGTCGGCTCAATCGCGTCGAACGAGGCGAAGATCGTTTCCATCACTTCGGCGTATCCCGCCACTTCCTGCTCGTCGCGGGTGGCGAAGTGGCGGATTTCGATGTTGGAAAGCAACCGCTCAACATCACTGTCCGACAGCTTGCTCCCCTCGATCCGGGTCGAAGAGCCGATGCTTTCAATCGTCGCCACGCGCCGCAGTGCCGACAGGCGATCAGGCGCAAGCGTCCCCAGCGCGCGCCATGCGCCTTTGAATTCGTCGATCTCCGCGATCAGCGAAAGCATTTGCGGCGTGATCGTCAGCGAGGCAGTGTTGATGGGCATATCCATATCTATACCCATAAATATCCATAAAGGCAACTGTATCCGCAAATCGACCCATAAATATCCATAGGCCTTCGCTCATCGGCGCGGTGGCCATAAGCCACCGCGCCAGTGGAGGCCGGATGCCAACGCAATCGGCCTTGGCCCGTCCCAAGGGACGGGCCGCGAAATTGCGGGGTGGGCCGAACGGGAACCGAGTGCCGCCAAGCCTGTCTGCATCACCGGCTGGACAAAGCTGCGGCAATTTCAGGCCGCAGCTTCCAGCGCCAATGCCCGGCTATTTCCTCACCGTCTTCGCGGGCTTTGCCGTCTGCGTCGGTCGCAAGTGTGAACGTCCAAACGGTTTTGCCCGCCGTTTTTTCCTGAGGTTCCCAATCCAGCTCCTCCGCCAAGGCGCGGCCTAGCTGCCCATACTGTGCATTGGCGACGACATAATCGTCATAACCAGCAGCTTGGGCGAGATGTGTAGCCGTTAAAACATGGCCAGGTGCCTGGAGGTGAGCGGCCAGCATGGCATCCTGCGCCTTATTACATTTCAGGTGCGGCAAAGCGGCGCGAACCTCATCCACGGTCGGAAAGCCATCGGCCCCGCGCATCGCCCGTTGCTTAGCAGCGGCTTCATCCAGTTGGCGCTTCACAAAGAGGATAGCGGAATCTCTGGTGGGAGCCGTAACGGTCTCTCCTATAGCCACCGTTCCGCGAAAGGCTTTGGCTTGCCACGCATCACCTGACTTCATGGTTTTGATGGAATGGCGACGGTAATCCACACCATGTGATTTGATCGGCATGAGATAATTCCTTTGCAACTTGATAGGTCAGATGCCGAAATGGGTTTTGAGAGACTCGTGGGTGAGCGCAGCAACTTCCCCCACATGATCGACATAGTTGCCGTCAGCATCGTTGATTTGCTCGCCAACCCACCAGATCAGATCAGCGTCGCTATCATTCAGAATGTTGCGTGTGCGCCGTGTAAGTGCCGACCAGACACCTCGCATACCCATATAGTCATCAGCCCCGCTAGTGGCGTCGATGACGTCTTTCATGTGAAACTGCGGGGTGTCGCTTTGGGCGATCACCTTCAACGCATTCAGAGTCTTATCACTTAGCTTGTCCGTGAGCTTGCGGACAAAGGCGAGTGTCAGCTCTGCCGGGCCATCATCATCAATGGTGCGCGGCGCGGTCTTTGATGCCGGAGAGGCCGCACTGCTTGGGCCGATGCCACTGAGGCCCATCGCTAAAAGCACCTCTTGCTGGGCGGAGGGAGTAAGGCCGCCAAAGGCCGCTGTGGACAGCAAAAATCCTGAATTGGTCATTGTTCGTATCCTTTGGTATCAATCAACGCTCTAATCACGCTGATTCGTCTCTAGCGTGATTCGTGATGATTGCAACAGCAAAAGATACCAATCTATCTGATTGGTATTCCGATCATCATGAATCGGAGATCGAAAGTTCAAAACATCTCGATCTGATCGCGCATCGGATTCCAGAATCCGATATCGAGCGGACGCTGTGCGCGACGGGGCTGCATCATCGGCTGGTTGGCGAGCCAGCCAAGCCGCTCCCCCATGCTGACGGGGGCAACACTCGCCATCATGATCTGGTCGGGGTCGGGCAGCGTGATCTGCGGTAATGTCTTGCGCTTGGCCATTGTCTGCCTCCGCTCAATATTCATCGGCGAGCATGATGGTCAGCACCCGCCGTGTGACGGCGGAGTTGGCGGGGTCTTCGCTGCCGAACCGCAAATCGCGGTCGTAATAGATCCTATGCAGGTTGGTTTGCCTGCGGCAGATTGATGGAGGTGCTCGACGGAAGGAGAAGAGATTATGAACGACGACAAGATTACGGACATCGAACCGGCCCCGATTTATGTGAGCCTTGAACTGAGCAAGCGAAGTTGGCTTGTGGCCTCTTTGCTCCCCGAATGTGCGAGGCCTTCGCTGCGCACGATTCCCGCCGGGGACAGCGCGGCGCTGCTTGACCATTTGCAAAAACTCAAAGAGCGTGCCGCCCGCAAGGCTAAGGGGCCATTGGCGATCCGCCTGTGCTTTGAGATCGGCTACGACGGATTCTGGATTGCGCGAATGTTGTTGGCGAACGGGATCGATACCTATGTTCTCGACCCTGCCAGCTTTCTGGTTTCGCGGCGCGGCAAGCGGGTCAAGACTGACCGCATTGATGCCGAAGCCATGATCGGCATATTGAAGGCGTATCTCGCTGGCGACAAGAGCGTTTGCCGGACGGTTGCGGTTCCAACGCCGGAGGAAGAAGATGCGCGCCGCCTGATGCGCGAACGGAGCGATCTCGTGCGTGAGCGGACTCGGATCATCTCCCGCATCCGTGGGCTTTTGGCCTTGCATGGCGTCCGCGAGGTGCGGGCCATCTGGGGCGGCAAGTGGGCCGATCAACTGGACGACATGCGCACCGGCGATGGCAGACCGCTGGAGCAACATCAGCGGCGGCAGATCGAACGCTGCTTTGCCCGGTTGGAACTGCTGAACGACCAGATCAAGTTGGTCGAAGCCGATAGAGCGCAGGCGATCACGAGTGAGACCACGTCGTTCCCATGTGCCGAAAAAGCTGTCAGGCTGGAGCAATTGAAAGGGATTGGCTCGAACAGCGCGACGATGCTGGTCGCCGAGGTTTTCTGCCGCCAGTTTGACAATCGGCGGCAACTGGCGTCGTTTATCGGGTTGGCACCCAGCCCGTATAACAGTGGCAGCGTGGAACGCGATCAGGGGATCAGTAAGGCGGGCAATCACGAAACCCGCGTTCTGCTGGTGGAACTCGCCTGGTGCTGGCTGCGCTATCAGCCCGCTAGCGAACTGTCGCAGTGGTATCGTGACCGCTACAAAGGGCGTGGAAAACGTTCGGCGAAAATCGGCATTATTGCCTTGGCGCGAAAACTCTTGATTGCCCTTTGGCGCTTTGTGGAAACCGGTCTGGTTCCGCAAGGTGCCGAGCTCCGCGCGACCTGAAGCCAAAGTTGCAACAGGTTTGATAGGAAGCGCGGGTTGGTGTGATGTGTGACCGGGAAGATTGATGGCGCCTGAAAAACGCCCAGTAGTAGTTTGGTCCGCATCCGCCTTTGCTCGATCCAAGGATGTGAATACGGATTGTGGTGCGGGACGATGATCCCGACCGGATACAAGTCTATGCACGGATTGTGCATCTATGGGCCTTGGAACGAAAAAAGCTGATCTGCCTGCAATGATAAAGGAATGTACCTTGACAAACTGACCCTCATACAAGTCCAGTTTCCAGAACACCCGTTCGCGCTCGTCGTCGCGCACCCTCGGACGGTCGGTCGTCCAACGGCCATCGCCTAACTGATAGACGGCCCCGAAATCGCGCTCGCCGTGCGGGTCGCTGTCCTCATCGAAGGCGTCATAGGTTTCGATCAGTTCGCGGACACGGGACTGGTCGGCGTCGGGCAGCGAGCGAAACCCGACTGTCACAAAAGCGGTGCAGGCCAGCCCCATCGCCTGCCGAGCCCGATCATTCAATCGGGCAATCCGCGCCGTCCGCTCGCGCTGGCTAGCAAGGGTCGCGCTCATTGCACCCGCCCCCTGCGGGTTTCGCATATCAGAATCAAAGCCCCGAAATCTTCGCGCTCGCCAAGCCGGTCGGCAATCTTGCGGACACAGGCAATCGGCAAGCCGTTCTCGTTGGCAATGCCGCGCAAATAATCGTCGCGGGTTTCGGCCCCGCACTCACGATACATCAACTGCAAATCACACATTTTCTGTCTCCTCTTGGGCTGAAAGCCGCACTGTCTGCGACATGCGGCTCTGCCTTCCGGCGAGGATGGGAGGGGGAGGGAAAGCTGAATCGACGCCCTGGCGCGGGCCAGCGGGCGCGCAGCGACCGCCACACGGGGGCGGCTATTCTGCTTTGGGAACGAGAGGGCAAAGCCCTTGGCGTTCCCCCACAATCAAATGAACGGAGGCGATCAGCCTCCCTCCGCCGCAACGCGGCACAGGCAACGGCACCCTTGCACAGCGCGACGCCGACGGACGTCCTGCGCGCGGGTCTGTGGGCCAGCGGGCGTCCGGTCAGTCGAGAGGCGAGAGTGCCAGCGGGTCAGTTCAAAAATGCAGCACCCTCAAGGAGCGTAGCGAGAAAGAGAGCGACTATAGAAAATCCCGCTCATTATGCCTGCGCTCCCGATGGTCACCCGAAGGGCCAAGACTATAGGCTTGGTGCGCGCAGCGCATAGAGCGGGTTGCCGACGGGCAGCGCAAAAAACCTTTGACCAAACTGTTTTAAGAGAAAATCCAATGTCATATTCTCGGCAATCGTGTCGTATGGAATCAACACGTAATGCCACGGCGTCCCGCCAATAGAACTCTGCATGTCCGCCCACCCAAACTCCCCGTCCTTTGTCAGAACGTATCTGTTGAGTCCGATCCACGCAGCTATGAACGCGAAGAACCTACCGATGAAGGACCAGGGACCGCCAATCGATGCGATCTGGTCCGACACTCGGCCCCAATCTTCTTCTGGTCTTCCGCAAGTTCTGCGGCATCCTCGCTGATTGGCTAGCGGCCCTCGATATGTTCGAGAACCGGGGTCTCTTCTGCGTCATGCGCGCGACTGGCGAGGTCGAGCGTGACACGCGCCGGTTTCATCACGGTTTGCGGGAGCGGAAGACGAACATGTTCCTCAGCACCGGATCATGCGCGAATTCATGCACCAGACTCATCAGTACATGTCCGCCGAAATATATCCACATCGGGAGGCCCAGTGCCTCGTGCACCCCAAGTGCCCAGCTCTGGCCGTAGAAATAGCCAAGCGTGCCCGTCGCCGCCAAGACAAGAGCGATCAATGCGCCAAGACCGTGGAAGGCATTGGCCAGCGGCTGATCATCGCTGATCGGAAGCTTGCCACCCCGAAGGATAGCTAGGTGCGCCTTGATATCGGCCCACAATGCGGCAAGCCGACGACCAGATAGGTAGGGAAACCAGTCACCAAGACTGGGTTCGCGGCGCCGGAAGGCGGCCCATAGCCAGAACAGGACCAATCCGCCGAGAGCGACCAGCCCGGCCTTTTCATGCACTTCGAACCAGAAATCGCCCGGCTGCCCCCCCTTTGGATAAGTCATGAACAAACTGATGACAAGCGCTGCGGTGACCGCCAGTACCGTCACCAGATGAAGAAAGCGCGTCAGGTTCGAATAGTGCTGTGGATTGCCTGATTTCTCTACTTTCATACGATAATTTCCTCTCGTGGGATGTCCGTCAGCCGATAGCTTGCCCGACCAGTTTCCTATTGCAAAGGTTGCAGCTGCAGCGACGCCGCCAATCGCCAATTGTCGCAGTGAGATATGCCAGAGTCCCCGACCTGTTAGGAGCGCGCCGGCGACCTCGAAAACCAGCAAACTGATTCTGGTCGCTATAAACGCTTTGCCCTCCTTTCAGCGCGATATGAATAGGAGAGATGTCGCCGCGCCAAAAGTGAACAGGCCGCACGATGTTAGCGCAACGGTCATGGGTGATCCGTAAAGATCGCTCCGGACGATCCCTAGCTCCACCTTCGGAAGTGTATCCAGCACCGGCCCAGGTCCAAGCAGGTATGACGGTCTTCATTGGGTTTCTCTCAAACTCAGAACCAGAACCGGACACCAACTACGTAGCTCGTCACACTCGGGTCTTCGCCAGCCGCGCGTGCAAAATTGGCGCTTCTACCAACTTTCCAACCCTGAGCGATGCCGATATAGGGTGCAAATTCGCGTACGAATTCATACCGCAAGCGAATTCCGGGCTCGATCCGGTCGATGCCTGCCCCGATGCCCAATTCGGGCACGTCTTGAGCGGCAAGGTTAACCTCCACCCGTGGCGTGAGAATCAGACGCTGGGTAATTCTCTGGTCCAGTTCAGCCTCGAAACGAGCGGTGATATCTCCGGTGTTAGAGAGAAACGCTGCTCCGATAATATCGAACTTGTAGGGAGCTAAACCCTGAAAGCCGACCACACCATAGGTCCGCTTCGGTCCGGTCAAATCCTGACGGATACCTGCCTGGAAATCGAAGAAAGGGGCGACTGCACGGCTCCACAGTCCCTGGACCTCGGCGCTTTCAACTTTCTTGCCGAACGCGCCCTCGCCTTCGGACCGGAACCAGAATTTGTCGATGTCGCCGCCGTAATAGCCCTGCATGTCCCAAAGGTAGCCGTCCCGGCCTTCAAGCGCACGATATTCAAAGCGGTCGCCTTGGATCCACAGGCGCTTGCCGCCGTCGGTCTCGCGGATCAGTTCTTGGCGAGCCTCTCTCATGGCTTCCTCACCCCATACCGGTATCGCCGCACGGGCAGGCCCGCTTCCGGCTTCGGGCGGAGGAGGAAGTAGCGGAATGTCAGCGCCGGAATTCATCTGCATAGTGGAGTGGTCCATACCCTGCATGCCCTGCGCGGGTGCCGAAGCATCGGTCATTGTGCCGTGATCCATCGGTGCGACCTGCTGCCCGGATTGGTTCATGGGCATCGCCATGCCCGTTTGCCCTTCGGCTATAGGCATCGCGCCGTGGTTCATCTGCGAACGATCCATGCGTCCATGATCCATTTCGGCCTCAGCTTCAGGCTTAGGTTTGCAGGCGCCATCCGGGACGGTGTGACCCATTGCGCGATGGCGCTGTGCCTCTTGGGCACATTGCTGCGCTGCTTGCCCCGCACTCTGCTGTGGCTGGGCCATGTCATGCCCGGTGTGCTGCTGTGCCGATACCGGCGATACCAGCGCGGTTCCCGCAGCGAGCGATACGATCGTGCTTACAACAAAAGTCTTCATGCTTCGTCTCCGGCCGGATTGGCAACGGTGACGATCTGGAACATCCCGGCGACCAAATGATAGAGGATATGGCAGTGAAAGGCCCAGTCACCGGGCTCGTCTGCGGTCAAATCGAACTCCACGCTGCCGCCGGGCTGCACATTAACCGTGTGCTTCAGCGGCTGCCGGTCGGCGGGCGCGCCGTTGACCAGTTCGAAAAAATGCCCGTGAAGGTGGATCGGGTGGGCCATCATTGTGTCGTTGATCAGCTTGACGCGCACGCGTTCATTATAAGCAAAGCGGATCGGGTCGTCGGAGACGGCTGAGAACTTCTTCCCGTCGAACGACCACATATAGCGATCCATGTTACTTGTTAGATGGATTTCCATCCTTCGCGAAGGTGTTCGATTATCCTTGTTAGGCGTAAGTGCGCGCAGTTTGCGATAATTGAGCGTTCGGTGCGGAACATCGGCAAGGCCAACCCCTGGATCGCCGCTGCGATCGACAGGGTTCGCGGCTACCATCGCAAGTCCGGGGCCCTTCTTGACATTCGCCGGCAATTTGGGCGCATCGCGCTTTTTCATTGGGGACATTTCTTGTCCGCTGGACATTCCGGATATGCCTTCTGAGCCAGCCGCCATGCCAGCCATGCCGCCCATGCCCATATCGGTCATGGTCAGCAGCGGTGGATCCCGCAGCGGAGGAATTGCGGCGCGCGCTCCAGGAGCAGCTGCCAGTGAAGCAATACCCATGCCAGACCGGTCCATCGATTCGGCCACCATAGTGTAAGCAGTTTCATTGCCCGGAGTCACAAGCACATCGTAAGTTTCGGCGATGCCGATCTGAAATTCGTCAACCTCGACCGGCTCGACATTCTGACCATCGGCCTGAACCACCGTCATCGGGAGGCCGGGAATACGGATATTGAAAAATGTGGCGGCCCCCGAATTTATAAAACGCAAACGAATGCGTTCGCCGGGTTGGAACGTGAATTCAAGATTATCTGCCGGTCCATGACCATTAATAAGATAGGTGTACGTGGATCCCGTGATATCGAGAATGTCAACGGGCGACATTCGCATTTTTGCCCATGTTCTTCTCTGCGCTCCACTGAGCGGATAGTCATCAGTCCATGTTGTTTGTTCATAATTGAAATAATCAGAACTCTTTTTCAATTTGTCGTAAAGTACATTTGGATCGGTTTCGCTGAACTCGCTCAGTACAACGACATATTCGCGGTCTGCCTGCACCGGGTCGGGGCCTGCGGGATCGATCACAATCGGGCCGTAATGCCCGGCCTGTTCCTGCAGGCCGCTGTGCGAATGCCACCAATAGGTACCCGATTGCCGCACGGGGAATTCTGCTGTGAAGGTCTCGCCGGGCTTAACCCCGGGAAAGCTGACCCCCGGTACTCCATCGAACCGGAACGGAACGATCAGGCCGTGCCAGTGGATCGAGGTGTCCTCTTCTAGCTGATTATGCACGTTGAGGCGGACGGTCGTGCCTTCCTTCAAACGCAATAGCGGGCCAGGAATGCTGCCATTGATCGCTATCGCGCCGCCACGCTTTTTCCCGGTGGTGAAAGCCGAGCGCGCAACTGTCAGGTCAATATTCGATCCGGTCACTTCGTCAAAGCCCTTGCGGGCTGTAGCATCCAGGAGATTCCCACCTCTCGCCCAGGCCGGAACGGCACCGGCCAGGCCGAGCAGGCCCATTCCGGTGGCCCCTGCTCCGAGAAGTTTGCGTCGATTAACGGTGATCATAATACCAGCCCCTTGTTTTAAAATGTCACTTGTTTCGCGACGAATTGCTTATTCAACATAATGATATCACCCCTACTTGACGTCGCCGGGGTGATTGGAAGCAAGCACGCTCGGTCTTTTAGTGCCTTCCTACACACTTGGCGACTGGAACCAAGGGCAAAATTTGCGGTTGTGGGGATTTTCTAGGTCACGGCGATGGCCGAATCCCGTCCGGGATTCCTGTGGCCAGCATGACAGGCGTTCGGCTGTCATTTCGCAAGGTTCGGGGTGATGCCCGTTCGGCGCATTTCACCCCATACAAGAACGATCAAAGTCCCAGTTCTGGGCCGTTTTTGCTCGTTTAGAATGATGGTGCGGGCGGTCGGAATCGAACCGACACTCCTCTCGGAACGGCATTTTGAGTCGAGCGAGACTACCGATCCAATCCTAGCATTTCAGCCCTTTAAGTTTCGAGCAAATTTCTGATTGCCGAAAATGACTGTTTATCGGCTCAATTGTGTAAGGTTTTGTGTAAATCACTGCTTATTGCGGCCGTACCGTTAGCAAGACTAATCGTCTTCAATTCTAATCACAGGGCGGGCTGATGTTTTCAATCCCGCAGGTCGTTTGGGACGACGGACGTTGATAGATGCCGCATCAAGGGTACTCTTGATGTGTGCAGCATAGAATTTCTCGATCATCTCGACGCTGGTTCGGCAATTCTTGGCAATCTGGTAGATATCGGCGCCCTCCATCAACCGCATACAAATATAAGTGTGGCGCAAGCTATACGCAGTGCGCGGCTTTTCGTCGCGGTCACGCTTGAGGTCTGCTCGCTCCAATATACCATTGAACAATCTCACATGATTACCTGGAAAAACAGACTCTCGTAGATCGGGATATTCTAATTCCGGTAGATCTTCAGAGAGGGGCGGTAACCCCGCCTTGCGGCGGCGCTGTTTCTCACGGCGGCTTTCAGTCTTCACAGGCTTAGGCCGATTGAGCAAACGCTCATATGGCCTCACTGCGCTCGGCATTGATTTGCAATAGCCGACACCGCGTTTGCCGCGAACCTCGATTTCAAGGATCGTTTCACCACTCGCATCATCCTCGACAATCGCCACATCGCGATGCTGGAGGTTCTTTGCCTCATCAGGACGAAGGCCGGTGTTGGCAAGAAACAGCACGTAGTCATGTACCTGCTCGGCATTCCAGCGGTCTCGCTCATGATAGGGCTCACGCGCATAGGCACGTGTGGCTTCATACAGCTGCTTATATTCAGCCGGACTAAACCAGGGCCGATGCACTATCTTACCCTGCGTCCTGTACGGCGGTGACAAGTCTGGCAAATGTTCCAGCCAGCCATTGCGGATAGCCGTCTTCAAAACCATGCGAAGCGTTACGATTTCGTTGTGCAATGTGCTGCGTGCCGGCGGCTTGTCCACTAATGGGCGATTGCTACGCGAAGCCGGATTGGGTTCAAGCCTCGATGTCATTCGGTGAACACGGTAATCTTGCACTTTGGCTGGAGTAACCTTCGAGACGCCTAGCTCACCGAAGAATGGCAAAAGATGTAATCGAAGACGGATTTCGTGGCCCTCGGTCCATTTTTGGCTGCGCTCACCTTCCGTGATGACCGCATATTCCGACAGAAACTGCTCGGCGGCCTGGGCAAAGCTCTTCTCTGAAAGGAGAATACCGGCATGATCTTTACCACGCAGCGCGAGATACCAGTCTTCGGCAAACTCTGAAGCGAGCGCGAGACTTTCACGTTTGGTCGTGGCGCGTCGTTGTTTACCGCCGACCGAGGCAGAGCATTGCCAGATGCGACTCTCACCGCGCCGATACAGCTGCACTTTACCGCCCAGAACTCGGTGACTTTCCACACTACGCCTCCACCTATTGGGATATGATGACCTACGGCTATCAGGTTTTGGCAAAGGAGTCAAAATGTGTTAGCTATGTGTTAGCTC
>NZ_JBALUN010000013.1:0-38323 GCF_036963805.1 Parasphingorhabdus sp.
CAGCCGCGCATTCCAGCGCTGGGCCGTCTTTGGTATACTCAAGGCCAGATTTGCCGAGGTCGCCCCGCACGCGAACAGATATTGGAAGAAGGTCCGCAAATGGGTCGTCACTGTCTTGTCGCGATATGGCGTCCTGCGCGCCAATATGTGCTGCACAAAGTTGGTAGTGTCGGCGGCGCGAAGGCGCGTCAGGTCGATCATTCGGCTCCCGAAGCGGTGATCGAGGAACCGGTTGGCGAAGCGAAGCGTGTGGTAGATGGTGCGCGGACTGAGGCCTCGCTGCCTTACAAGATAGTCCTCAAAGTCCATCAGCAACGCTGCTCGTGTGCGCTGTATCTCGTTAATAGATTCAGTCATAATCATCATACTCCATATTGTTGGAGCAGCAAAGATAATGCCGAACGCCCTTGGCGGTATCATACTGAAAGCCGCCTTTCTTCGATGCGATGCGGCATAATCCCGGTTACGGCATTATGCGACAATTCATGGGCCAGTGTAGCGTAATAATGATCATAGCCATTAAACAATTCTGGAAGCGGCATGGTGATCCGGTCGGGCCCTGACTGGTAATAAGCCTCGCAGCCCTGTTGCCGAATATTGGCACCGATGGACGCGAAAAAAGTGTCGAGTTCAGCCATGCGTCCTTCCGGCTCTACTGCCGGTACTTCGGCTTTGGGGTGATATAATTCCGGTAGGCCATCGCATTGGTCGGCATTGAATACACTATAGGCTTTGAGAACGCGCCGCGTCTCTTGCGTATCGCCGCCATCGGGCTCTTCCACGTCCTTTAAATAGCTTTTGTAGAAGATGGCTATCGCCGACTTCTCGCCCTTGCGGACCTGTCCGCCGAGCTTCGCGCATTGGCGATATGTCATCCAATAGGGCGAACCAAATCCTTCAGATTCGGCTACCATCCAGAGCCAGAAAACATTCATGCCTCGATAGGGCGTTCCGCAGCTGCGCAAGGGCCGGGAGAGAGGAATGCCGAGCCATGGCTGAACCCAGGGCTTGGTGCCGGTTTCCAGTTTTTCTATAATCGCAGCTGTAATTCGCTGGGCAGGTGACACTGCGTTTCGCCGTGAATGGCGGCGGTTAGAGGCTTTTTTCTTATACATGGCTTTTCTCCTGAAATCTCCGGACGAGATTGTCCGGTTCATGTCGGCAAAAGCCTCTCTCTCCTCTTCCCTCTGGATTGGTACCGGGCTTGTGAAGTGCGGCTGATCGATGCGGCCAAGCGAAAAGGCGGCCCATCCAGATGTGGATGGACCGCCTCAGCCGAGCAAACAAACCTGTCAGGAGGACGTCAGGCCGCTTGGTCGGCTATCTCCTTGTCGCTGGCATCGTGAGCGTCCGGACAATCAGCTGAATCGCCTGCGGGGCTAAGCGGCGGGAAAGCCATGACAGCGGGCACCCATGCCAATGCGCGTTCCTTCACGCCTGCTTCGGCAATGAAGTTGCCGGAGAAGATGCGTTCGGCGGTCGCAGCCAGATCTGCCTTTTTGGATGCGGCGTAGCGGCTAACAAGTTCAGGTCCGCCGACGGCATCGAACGCCTCAAGGGTGCGCGCCTTGGGTATCCGGTCAAAATAATTGGCTGCGGTTGGCCGCCACCAATGCGCCATTTCGATACCGAGCATGCTGCCCAGACAGTCGTGCAGCGGGTTCTGGCGCTCGCCAGTTACAGCCAGGCTGGCAACCAGCGTCCGTGCAACCACATGGCTGAGCCATTGGCTGCGGGCATCGTCTGTAAGACCGCGGAACAAGAGGAAGCGAGCGACTTCTCCGTCACCGCTTCGCCAGCTTTCGTCCAATGCAGCCGATGTTTCTGCAAGCGCTGCGGTGGCTGGCGCGTCCTTGGCCTCAAATCCCGTCACTGGGCCATGTGCGACTGGCCCGGAAATTGTAAGCGCCTTGGCCCTCTGCCAATCATGACTATCCTGGTCAGCGAGCGTGAAGACCATAAGATCGAGCGCAAGCGCAGGATCACTGGCAAGATAGAGCGCGAGTATATCGCGGCGCTGCATCGAGAGTTCATCAAGAAGGCGCTGGGACAATATTGCAGGTTTGCCTGCATCTTGGGATCCACTTTCGACGGGCTCAAGCGCGCAGTCGTTCACATTATCCGGTTCACTTGCGCTATAATATTGGGGTACCAGCATCGGTTCGCCCTCGCGAGAGAGGATGAGGAACGCGCCCGCATCTTGTTTCAGCTCTTCGGCAAGAATGGGTGGGCGATTGCTAAGGGCGCGCAGTTCCTTGTCGATTATGGCAAGTTCGGATTCTGCCTTCATCACCTCGTCTTCGGCGCTATCCTCATCTTCCAAAATCGCTGCCTGGACGTCGTAGGCCGCTTCGAGTTCACCCAGACGTGCCGCTTCGTCGGCTTCCAACGGGGCTGGTTCAGCAGGAAGCCGGGTAAGACCGCCTACGAGCTCGTGGCTGACGTAGCAGTCGAGTGTCGGTTTGACCCAGGCAAGACCGGTTTCGCCGGCTTTTGCTTGTGCCGCTGCGTCCATGGCCCTGGCTGCCAGTTCCTCGAGTAAAGTGATATCGAGCCAGCTCTCGCTTGCTTCGTCGTCAAACAGTTCGCGCTCAATGCGGCCACCAGCAGCAATATAGGCGTCGCGCCCGACAAGAATAGCCCGGGGATCGTTGCCGCGTACGCTGCGTTCGAGTACCATGCGGCGAATACTGTCGGCGGTGATCTGATAATAGGCGTTCTGAACCTCGGCAAATACTTGAGCTTGCCGATCGATATCCGAGGTTGCTCCATAGGCTTTGGCGATATCCAGCGTGATTTCTCCGGCAGCCAGACTTTCAAAGACGCAAGGCGCAAGCGCAGCGAGCCGCAGTCTGCCCTCCACAAATCGCACGGTGACGCCGAAACGGCGCGCAACATCCGCTGCACATGCGCCCGCTTCGATAATTGCTGCAAAAGCCTGCGCTTCGTCGGCGGGGTTCATCTGCAACCGCTGAAAATTCTCCGCAAGGCTGGCTTCGCGCATTTCGTGCTCGTCGCCTTCGATCACCAGGCAAGTGACCGGCATATTTTTCTTCAACACGCCCTCTTCGGCCAAAGACTTCAGGGCTGCCAGACGACGGCCACCGGCTTCGACCTCGAATTTTCCGCGCCGTGCTTTGCGGACAAGAAGATTCTGCAGCAGACCACGCGCTGCAATATCGGCTTTCAACTGCGCGTCAGCTGCTGGATCGGAAGACTTGCGCACATTGCGGGGACTGGGAACGAGTTTGTTCAAGGCAATAGACTGGATCATGATATTTACTCCTGATTGAGATGGACGAACCAGCCCGAAAGGCGGGTTCATAAACCCCCCGAGCATCGCTCTTCTTTCAAGGCTTTTGGGGCTGGTTTTACGCCGGTTCGGCTCAATTTGGTGAAAGCGCTATGACCAGTCAGACCGCGAGATCGGCCAAAATGCTGGCAGCCTCATTCGTCGGCACGAATAGCCGCGTGCGGTAGCGGATAATTTCGGTGAAACAGCCCTTTGCCTTATACCAGTCGAGGCGCTGGGGACTGAAACCAGTAAGCTCAATGCGCTGCGATCCATTGACCAATGATCGCTTCACATCGAGCGCATCTTGGCTGGCGAGCGCTATGGGCTTGCCATTTGTCATGACCAGATTTGCGATATCGCTGGCCGGAACGCTGCCTGAATGCGCAAGACCGAAGCTTTCTGAAATCGCTGCAAGATCGGCGGCATCAACCTGCCTGCCAATCAGCGCGCGTCCATCCTTGGCAACAATACGAGCGACGTGGATATGCTCGTCGCCAAGCTTGTTCCAGACCGGCAGGAGCAGCCCGGTGGTCAGATATATTCTCATGTGCTCGCGGCGCCTGGTGGCCTCTTGTTCTTCGGCGCGCCAGATGCGCTCGAATGATTCAAGGTCGACAGGCTCCCAGAGGCTTTCGCTCAGCGCTTCGATTGTCCAGTTGGCAGATTTGAGCGGACGCAGGAGACGTTTGCGCTCAGTCACTGATCCGTCATCGTTGATGATACGGCGAGCCGGGATAGCAAGCGCGGCGGCGCCCGAGCGTGCATTGCGCATAGGCTGAACATGGGGCGACGACAGGTCATCCAACCCCGCCAAACGCTCAAATCGTAGCGGATTGAGTTGCCGCTCGGCATCGAGACTGAGCAGATGCGTGGTCGCGCCCGATACCGGATCGGTGCGCAGCAGCTGATCCGAAACAATCGCAAAATTATCGACCGCGATCGTTTCGATGCCAAGATCGAGCGTTCCGGCTTCGCGGGCGGCTTCGATGCGCGCCTCGATGAGCCCCAGATATTCATCGAAGATGGCGTTCTGGATGGCGATCGGCAGCGCAAGGATGCGGTTCAGCCAGCGCTGGATCGAGGGCAGATTGTCAGTGAGGCCGCCATCTGGGTTCTCAAGCCTCAGGCCTGTCAGCTCGCAGAAGCGGGCAAAAGAGACCGCTTCTAGCTTCCCGTCATAGAGCAAATGAAACCAGCGAGTCAGCGCATCGCGAGCATAATCGCTTTCGAGATTATCGGCCGGATCAAAAAGATTTTGACCGCCGGTTTGTCTTTGGCCCCGGGTGAGCGCACCCAGCGTATCCAGACGCCTCGCGATTGTCGATATGAAGCGGCGTTCGCCTTTGACATCGGTGGTTACAGGCCGGAACAAAGGCGCGGAGGCCTGGTTGGTCCGGTTGGTGCGGCCAAGGCCCTGAATGGCGTTGTCCGCCCGCCAGCCCGGCTCGAGCAGGAAATGGACCCGGCGCTGCTGGTTTTGGGCGTTTAAGTCCGCATGATAGGACCTACCGGTGCCGCCAGCGTCTGAAAATATCAGGATCCTCTTGGCCCCGTCCATGAAGGCCTGCGCCTCCGTGAGGTTTGAGCGCGGCGACCGGCGTTCGAGTTGCTGCTGGCCTTTGAGGTCGGTTATCAGCCGGCGGGTGCGTCCGGTGACTTCGGCAACGGCCTGTTTTCCAAAATGATCGATCACTGCGTCGAGCGCAATGGCAATGGGCGGAAGCGCACAGAGCTTCTCAATGAGCTTGTCACGGGCGGCAACCGCGCGGCTGCAAAGAACGGGATTGCCCTGCGCATCGCTCATTGCTTCGGAACGTAGATTGCCTTCCTCATCAGTGAACAGCTGCATCAAGCGAACCGGAAAGCTTTTGGACAAATAGTCGATCACATATTCGCGGGGCGACAGGTCAATGTCGAGGGCTTCGCGCTCTTCATCGCTGAGTTCGGCGATCCGCCGATCGAGCATTGCTTCCGATGTCGATACCAGCTGGATGACGACCGATTTGTCATTTGCGAGCACCTGTTCGATAGCCGGAATTAGACTCGGGAGCTTCATCGAAAGCAAGAGCTGCGCAAAGAAGCGCTGCTTAGTGCCTTCGAAGATGGACAGGGCCGCTGCCTTGGCATTGCGGTTGAGCGTATCACCGCTGTCCTCGTCAACCACGCGTGTTGCCTCAAGTGCTGCTTCCAGATTTTGATGGATGATTGACCAGGCCGCTGAATAGGCATCGTAGACCGCGATCTGCGCAGCGGTAAGTTGATGCTCAAGAATTTCATATTCGACGCCAGCAAAGGAAAGCGCTCGGGCAAGATAGAGGCCTTGAGCTTTCAGATCCCGGGCAACCAATTCCATTGCCGCAATACCGCCCGCGCGGATACTGCTCAGAAAGTCGTCATAGGTCGCAAAGGCGGTTTCTGTGCCCCACAGACCAAGACGCGTCGCATAGCCAAGATTGGCAATATCCGAAGCACCGGTTGCCGAAGCATAGAGGACACGTGAACGCGGCAGGAGATTTTGCAAGCGAAGGCCTGCTATTCCCTGTTGGGATCCCTTGACCGGTCCGCGGCTACCGATGCTGCCAAGCGCATTGGCCATCGCATGGGCTTCATCAAAGGCGATAACGCCCTCGAAATCACCTCCGGCCCACTGGATTATCTGATCAAGTCTTGTGCATTCCATCCGGCCCGAGCGCAATGTCGGATAGGTCACGAACAGGATGCCTTGCGAGCTTCCAACCTTTTGACCAAGTTTCCACGCCGACAAGGGCTGGATATCGAGCGGCAATCCGCCAAGGGCCTGCCAGTCCCGCCGCGCGTCCTCGATCAGCGCTTCGTTCTTGGATATCCAGATGTGGCGGCGCTCGCCCGCAAGCCAGCGGTCCATGATAATCGCAGCTATCTGACGGCCTTTGCCAGCGCCGGTTCCATCGCCAAGGAAAAAGCCTTGACGGTAGCTGTGACCATCTTCGGCTATTGCTAACTGGCTGCCTTTATCATCGGGTGCAAATCTACCAGGCAAATCGCGTGCGAAGGCGGCGCTTGCATAGATGAGTGTTTCGCACTGCGCCTCCGAGAGGAGCTCCATGTCTTTCCAGCCAGCAGGTAGCAGAGGGTTTGCGGTGACAATTGGCGCTGGGACCGAACCCATCGCAACCGATTCCACCAGCGGCGTCGGGTGCGGCGGTGCTTCTTTTATCGATACGCGGCTTGGCCGGTAGGGCAGATAGATACCCACCTGCTCGGGCAGTTCCGCCGGGTTATCAAGAACAACATAGTCGAGGGCCTCGCAAACGGCAATTTCTGCGCCCCGGTTCGCAAAGGGTGCCAGTGGCCGGTTGCGTCGTTCAACGCTCGGCGGCAGATATGCGTGGCGAAGCACAGGTGGCGCAAAGTTCGGCACAGCAGAAGATTGCCGACCGGGCAGGGCTGCGATAGAATCATGAAGTGCGCCGAGCGATGCCACCAGCTGTGTGTCAGCGGCCTCCCTATTGCTGCCCTTGTCGATCACAACCAGGCGCACCGACACGCCGGTACCTACTTCGCGAAAGGCTCCCTCGATGACCAGATCAAGAAGCAGCCCTGCCGGATCGTTACCTCGAACAAAGTCTTTAGCCTTGAAGCTTTCGGGCATGATTGCAACGATACGTGCTGTCGGCGATGCCAGACGAAAAGCAGCGCGCAGATGACGCATCGCCGTCTTGGCGTCCTTGCCGCGTTCGGCGCTCTGCGCAAAGGGTGGATTGATGAGTACAACGTTTGGCCGAGGCGCTGCGGGAAGAAGGTCATCGATCAGCTCGCCGTCATGGGCTGAGATAGCAGCGCCCGGAAAAAGCTCGCGTAGAACAAGTCTGCGCGCAGGATCAATCTCGTTGAGGAGTACAGGAATTCCTTGGATAGCTGGCCAAAGCGCCAGCATACCCGTGCCGGCCGATGGTTCGAGGACAAGGTCAGCTTTCGAGAGCTGCGCTGCCTTTGCCATAAGCCAGCTGAGTATCGGCGGCGTGGAAAATTGCTGAAGTGTATTTTGCTCCTCGCTGCGCACATGGCGGGGCGGCAGTGCGGAATTCAGCCATTCAAGCCTGGCTTCAACTTCTGCCAATGGAGAATTGCTCCCTATCCGGCTGCGGTCTCTAAGCCAGAGCAGCGCGCCCAGTTCGATCGCATGATTGCTGTCGGCGATGGACCAGGAATGCGCCGCATCACTGCCGCCTGTTGCGGTTTGAAAAAATTCATTGATATCATTTCGCTTGAGATGCCGCCCGCAGCTAAGCGCATAGGCTATCTGCTGCGCAACTTTAATGAGCGCAGGCATAGTGGTGCCAGCAGTGGATTCGGGGTTGACAAATAGGGATGTCTGGAAATTCATGAGTGGCCTCCTGAGGTTTGCGCGACCGGCCTGACGCTATTGTCAGACCCATGGTCACCCCTCAAAAAGCCTGCTTTCCTCTTAAACCTTTCGCCGCGCCGTCCAGTTCACCAGCTCGTCATTCCAGTCAGTTCCGGGCAATGATGGTGTGCGGACTAGAATGCGGCGACTACCTCGCAAATAGGCTGACTGGCCTCGTTTCGCGGCGAGGTCACCGCCCTGGTCGGCATCGACGAAGAGATGTAGCTCGGTCACACTTTCCGGGATGGCAACAAGACCAAAGCGCTCGTTACCAAGCGTTGCCCAGCAGGGAATGCCGGTGAGCGCGCACGCTGAGAGCGCGCTTTCCACACCTTCTGCCAAGCCAAGACAGCCATCTTTTGGAGGAAACAGACGAACTGCGCCTTCGCCGAGGCGACCAAGCGCGCGCTTGGGTTTTTCAAAACCAGCTTTGCAGGGAAGCGTTTCATCCAGAAAAGTCCGGTGAACGGCAATGACACCTTGGTCGAGACTGACAGCTGCAATCATGGCCGGCAGAAAACGGACCATCCCTTTCGGGCCCAATGGTGTTTGGGCGTTAAAACGCAGCATTGGCGATGAGGCCAATATGCTCCGGGCTTCGAGATAGGCTTTGGCGCGTGTGCCAGAGATATACCCGGCTTCGCGCCATATACGCAGCGCCGCACGTGATGGCCGGACGTTCGCGCGCGCGGGTCCATCGAACGGTACGCTGCCGCCATCGAACAGATCGCGCTGATCCACGCCTTGGTGCGCCAGGGCAGTTAGCACTTCGCTCTGCGTACAGCCCGCGAAACAGTGAAAGAGTATTGCATTTCTACCGATACTCACTCCGAGCGATGGCGTGCGATCTTGATGCGCAGGGCAGCAGGCCATTCCCTTGGTACTTGACCAGTGGCCGTTCAATTTTTTGCAAAGATCACGAGCCGTTTCTTCGAGAGACGACCGGGACTGGGCGCGGACAATTTGGGACATGGGGAAGCATCCTTCTAAACAAATCTGATCCCCCAATTTAAGCTCACTCCCCTCTTCGGACCCACAGAAAGCGTTTTCCTACAGATCAATGTTCATATTATGTTCTTATTTGATTCGAAGCAATATGGAGATCAAATATGCTGAAATTATATTGGGTTTTGTTGCCTGTCGCGGCGCTTCTCGGCGGCGCGACATCCGGTGAAAATATGCAGGAAAATGAAACAGGAAGCGCGGAAGGGCTGCTTCCTTCGACTGGACAATTTGAACTCTTTCAACACGATATTTGGCCGAGAAACGATGTCAGCTCTGATGCTGGAGATATTTATGTCGAGCAAGCTGCTCAGCCCATAACTCACTCTCCAACTCGATCGTCGTTTCGAGAGAAAATATATGAAGCTGCAATTCGAAAAGCCGAATTGCGCCATGGTATTCCAATCGGGTTGCTGCAGGCATTGATCTGGCAAGAATCGCGCTTCGATCCAATGGCGATAAGTCCGGCTGGGGCAGCTGGCTTGGCGCAGCTAATGCCGGGAACGGCTCGCTATCTCGGCGTAACCAACCGGCACGATCCCAATGCCAGCATTGACGGGGGTGCACGATACCTAAAGGAAATGCTTGGGAAGTTCGGGGCAATCCATCTTGCGCTTGCAGCCTACAACGCCGGTCCCGGAGCAGTTGCACGTGCGAGGGGAATCCCCAAAAATCGCGAAACACCGGGATATGTTAGAAATGTCATTTCCCGCTGGAAAGCTATTGTTGGTTGAATTGGGGGTCCGAATTGCTGAGAGTCGTAATTGGCTTACTAATTCTATGACGCTAAGCCGCAGTTATCGGAGTCTCAAACGCTGTCTTTTGTCAACCAACATAGTGACAGGTTTCGCCCCAATTTCGGTCGTTGCAGCCCTCTCGCCACATACCCGAAGCGGACGTCGCCTTCTTTCCGGTAGAACGGCTACAAGGCATAAAACTATGGAACGGCCGATTTCGGTAACTGGCGAGTTCGAAATGGCCATTCCCAATTTCAGCCTCGCTTATGGCTGAAAATTGAGCATGACCGGATAGGAAGCGGACCAATCATGTTCAGGGGCAATTGGATAAAGGAGCACGGTGATCGATGCCCCTAACCGTTTATGACCGCTGAAATACCGCTTAATGTCGCTGCACCACAGTGATGCAGCAACTAACGTGCGTCTATTCCAATTTGAGATTTCTCAACGACTTGCACACAGACGAAAGGCGCAAGTGGCTTACTTCGATTCAAGTAACGGCGTTCCATCAATAGCAACGGTCCCTATCGTTTCTGCTATCTCGACCTTATAAAGTTCTGCCCATCTTTGAAGGGATACCGGTCGATAATCATCGCGCGATCGCCATCTTTCAAAAACGGTTTCATCGATCGTTTCGTTAATCGTCGTGTGCACATTCCCAGCCCCGTCCTTATAAGGTTGCGCTCCAATTACGCGGTGAAAACGTTTAACAAACTTGCGATACGTACCTTTCATGAATGGTCGATAGGAGTCAGTCACATTGGCTGCAAAAATATCACCATCAAGCTCAACCTGAAAGCGGAAGCACAAACCAAGGCTCGAAGCCTTTTGAAGTATCCAACGAAGTGGAGGTTGTGCAAGAAAATCGAGCTCATAGCCGCCGCCGACGTTTCCATGGGCTCCAGCAAACCATCGCTGTTCGACACTGCTCAATGACCGAGGTGCAGCCATAATGCCCTGCCGCGCCGACCATAATGTAGGGGCAAATGACTTCCTATGCTCATCGATCGCGAGCGCGTGGAACCCGTGCTCAATTGAGCGACGTAATCCTGTATGAAGCCAATTCAATGTACTGCGGCTTACTCCTTCGATCCCAAAAAACGGCAAGCCCAATGCGCCGACCGTGTCCCAGACGCCGACCATTTTAATCGGAACCCGTTTGGAATATTTCTTTAGCAATGATTCTTCTGTTGAAATCTCTAACCTTTGCGAAAGACGCTCTTCTTCAGCGTCTGCGTCGAGCAAATTCCAGATTGTTTCCTCTTCCGGACGCTGATACCTCGCTAGTATTTGCCGGGTGCTTATGGGTGAACCGGGCTTTAGCAGCCCGTATTTTGCTATCAATCCAGCCAAACTTCGTGCGGTGTAAGCGCCGCGACTAAACCCGAAAATGAAGATTTCATCACCGTCGTCGTGCTTCGATATTAGCCATTCGTAAGCCTCCAGAACATTGTCGACGAGGCCCTTCCCAAACGTACCGCCAAAAAACCCGTTGACACCAATGTCGTAGCGCGCGAGCTGTTTGCAGCCGTCTGCTCCCTCTTCAGCCAGAATAGCGTGCGTTCTCCAAACGTTAGTGTTGTCGTCGCCCTGGTTCCAGGTCCCGTCGAGAAAAATTGCGATTCGCTTCATCTGAAATACCTCTCGTGCTCGGAGTCTTGTTTGTGTTTATATCAGGTCGGTCGTCGCAAGATTCGGATGATGCTGGCGACGAATCATGAAGCAACAGCGGTCTCCGGCTGTGCGGCGCTGAGCGCCAGCACATGTTGTACCATGCGCAGGCTGTAGTTCTTGGCCGCGATCGCACAAAACAGATATGTCGCAAGTAAGAACAACCCGTAAAGCATCGACCGGCCAGCATTGTCGGTGGCGACGAACGCCAGTAATGAGAGCGGGACAACGAGAAGGGCGGTAATGGTCCCAATATCGCGGGCTGCGAGATATCGCCGGTGTGAATCGCAAACGCCCACATCATCGCGCAACGGCTTATAAATCCTGTAAAACAGCTTGTTCTGTTCCGCTGCATCGCTTGGCAATTGTCCCAGTCTTGCCGACAGGCCGTCCATATCGACGTGGCTTGCGGCGGGGCCGATGCTTGTGAATGCACGGCATCCCGGCAGTGGATTTTGCCAGCGCAAATGAATGATGCGATCACGCCAGTTCGGCGGTACCAACCCAAGAAGGACGAGCGAAGCAATCACAATCAGGCCGAGAGACATCGACCCGGGAAGGGCCACTGCCTCCAGCTTATGCAAGAAATCCGATACGCTGCCTTTGATAATTTTCGCAGGCTCGAGTGCAATCCATGCAAAGCCCGCGATATGCGCAATCATTGCGGCCCTGATTAGCCAGGCATTTTGCTCTTTCAACGACTTAGGCTCGCTCACCGTTGTTGTCCTTCCCTAAAATCGCATGGAATCTTCTGGGTGTCACTATAAGCAGTACGGATGGCGGCGTTCGGTCTACCTTGAGATCCGCTGCGGTCTGCCAATCGACAACTGAAGGTCCTTCGTCGGAAAGATGGCTATGCCACGTCCCCACGTCGAATAGCGTCTTGCCGCTCATCTCATGGCGTTGCTCAATTGCGTCCTTCAAGCCCTCCTTGCCCAAGACAAACAAACTGGCGGAACGTGTACTGTCAGGCGGTGCATTGAGCAAATCGACGACCGTCACCGTCTTGAGCCGTTCACTGGAAAGGCCGATGAGTAACCCACCCGTTTCCGCTGAGTGAAAGTCTTTTGCCTCGCTGCGTATCCGATCAGCGATTTGAGGCGCAATGCGAAGCTGCCAGCCGCCGCTTTCCTCGATCATCACTGTTTCAAATGGCGCGACGAGACGTCGCTGCCATCTTGTGGCGGGTGTATCGGGTTCGCTTACACCGACTACCAGCAGCCCCTCGTTAGCCAATTGGTCACAGCTGTGGCCGATTTGGCGGAACAGGCCTGCCGTCATCATCGAAATTTGCGCATCGTCAATAGCCATGGTCAGCGAGCCGCAGCCTTGGCCGATCTGGACTTGCTCCAAGCCGAAATCCGGGTCTGATATGAGCTTCATCGCCTCTGGATCATCGCAAGAGGCGTAGAACTCGGCAATCAGGTCACAATGACTTGGATTATGGCCTTTCCCGTCGACGAACAAATATCCGATCCGGCCCTTGCCAAAAAGTGCAGCTTCAGCATAGCGAGTGCGTTCGCGAGGAACCGCCGATGCGGCGATGGCCTCACGCACCGAAAGCGAACCGGTGGCATTGATTGCCATACCCGTATTTTTCGGCACGAGGTTGGGCCGAATGCTTTCAGTGCGCAATCCGGCTGCGATATCGCCGTTGTTGACCGCAGGAACTTGCCCGAAAGGGAACAGTTCCTTCGCCAGGGCATCCGCTTTCTCCGAAAATACCCGGTCTGCTCCTGCTGCGTGCCGCGCCATGTTATGCGGCCGTAGCCAGCCTGCATCGCTTATCGCAGTGATGGATTGGCCAGCGCGGACGGCATGAAGCGCAAGTTTCGAACCGACGCTTCCGCACCCCAAAATAGCCAGCGACGGCCTTTCTGGAACATCGGACATTGTTCGCAGCAACTCTCCGGTAAGGGACTGGACGTGGGCAATAGGTTCGACCGGCCCGTCTTCGCCGCCTCCAATCAGCTCCGTGCGATTTTCGCAAGGATTGATCTCGAGCATATAAGGCAGAAGCTCGATGCAAGAGTCCGAATGGACCAGCGGAAACGGCCGCCTTACACATAGGATGATGGCGATGGGAACAGTAGCGCCGAGCACGCGCTTGTTCCATCGACGGTCCAAGTTGCTGAGAAGCATATCCAGCCCCCGCGAACATCCGTAAATTTTTGCACGCCTGCGCAAATCACCCAGCATCGACACATCTTCCGGCGAATATTGGTCGCATATGTGTGGACGCCCGTCAGGTTGCTTATCAGGCCAGATTACAGCCGCGATGGTATTTCCGCGACCGTCGGCTTCCGAATATGCAAATTGGTTCTTGTCTTTGCGGTCGAGCGGCTTGCGTTCGGCATCGCTCGTAATTAGAAATCCGGCGCTGCCGCCTTTACCGTAGCGAATATACTCCGCGCCCCAGATGACGCATCCTCCGCTTTTCGTGACCGTTTTGCGCGCAGCTTGTGCGTCGCAGATCAGGATGCTTCGCATTTCGCGACGCAGCATCGGCTCCCAGCCATGCGCCGGATCATTGAGGTGATCGATAGCGGCCTTTCGCAACCAGACTGCCAATTGTTCGATTAGATTATATACACCATATTCTACCAAGCCATATTGCAGGAAAAATTCATCCGGATCGCCATCGATCAGACAGGGACGGGGCGGGGAGGTGTTCGGACCTGGCAGCAAGTGCGGAAAGTGCCTCGGGAAATCGTCGCGCAGCGTGACGCGCGGCGATTTCCAAGGATAGTCGTCCGGTAGATGCAACATGACCGGCTCCACGGTTCGCACGCCAGTCACGCTTATGTTGTCGGCCTTATAGGCTATAGGCATTTCCACTTTCAGTTCGATGCGGACCAGCTTGTCGTCCTGTATTTTACCGCTAGCAAATTCCGGATGCGCAGCTGCAATCCGCAGCAGCTTTTCTGCATGCAAGGGGCCGGCATCGGGCATTAACGATTGCCGTGCGGCCGCGCATGCGCGGCGGTTGCGGCTACGCCGAGCGCTGCCGCAGCAGCCTTGACAGCATTTTTGACAACCTTGATGGCTCCACTCGATCCGATTTCATATTTTAGCGGCTGTTTTTCGTCGTCCCAGATATCTGTCACGCAAATGAAGCGATCATCGTCATCTTCTACAATAGAAATATACTCCCGCTTGGCCCGGTCGCTGGGCGGATCGGCATCTTCGGGATCGATATGCTCGCAGCTTGCGACGACGATCGCGCCCTTCCTTATCTGGCTGAGCGCGCTGCGCGCGCCTTCGCAAACCTCTGCGTCCTCCCCGTATGTCGAATAGCTGTCGTAGCTAAGGCTGTGCCAGGAGCAATGATGGGGCGCCTGCAATATGTCATATTCGAGCCAGTCTGCGTGATCCATGCCATGCGTGTCCCACAGGCGTTCCCATATTGCGACTTCCGCATCACCGCCAGTCAGAAACCGGCATTTGTCCGCATGACCGTCGCCGCGGAGAGAAAAGCGCAGGATGATCGACGACCGATTTTTTGCAAGCAGTTCGTCCAATTCTTCATCGTCACCCTGCGGCAGGGGTGCGAGCAGCCGCGCCTCGAATGCCCCGGCCGATGCCCGGTTCAGCGTCGTGACCAATTGCTCAGCCTTGGTGACAATGGTCGGGATATCGTCTGTTTTACCGTCGATATCTTCGCCCATGATCTGGATGCGGTCCCCGTCGGCACCGAAGCTTCCCGTATCGCGATGCAATTTGACGCGCCTGCGAGCCTCCTTCGCCCAGGCATTGGCATCGCTGCACAAGATATGATGTTTGGAGCTCCGACGAAAAACAATGGGTGACGACCACATTTCCCGGATCAGAATCTTGTCATAGTCCTCGTCCCATTCGTCAGGCGGCCCCAAGTGAAAGTGCGTTTCGAGACCGCAAACATGGTCTTTGTCCGGATGACTGAGGAGGAAACCATCGACAAAGAGCCTGCCCTTTTCGTCGCGGGAAAGCTCACCGCGCAGCTGTGACATCACATCAGGCGTATCGTCGTCTTCATCGTCCGCGGCCTTGCGGACATGCAAGTCAATAAGAAGCTTCTGGTCATTGTCCAAAGTGACCAGGGTCATATCCCCGTTGCAAACGGGGAAAAATGTAATCGAAGTTGTCATGTTATTCCCTTCAGCCTGAACCTTGTTAACCGATGTTGCCGTCCGCCGATTGTCGCCCTATCGCAATTCTCTGTTGCGCCTGGCAGCGACTCGTGGCACCCTTCTATTTATTAGATGGGTAAAGTTTTTAGTCCCGTCAAGTTTTTAGGATGGTATTATTTTTTATGAGTGTAACGGATCCAGCATCGCAAGCATCTTCAACCCTCAAATGGGGTCAGTTGAAACGGCTTGAATTCATCGAATTCCGGCTGCTTTGGGAAGGGAGGGTTATACGCCGCGGGCTGCGGGAAGCTTTTCAGATTTCAGAACAGCAGGCTTCGCTTGATATCGGTCGCTATCTCGACGCCGCGCCCGACAACATGGCCTATGATCCAATCGAGAAGGCGTATGTCAGGCAGCCCAAATTTGCACCGAAGTTTGTCGGGGATTTCACCGACCGATACTTACTGCAGCTTCATGCCGTCCGAAGCGGCATCATGGCAAAAGAAGACAGCTGGTTCAAAAAAATGCCTGCCGCCAAGGTTGCTGCTTTGGCGCATAAGCCGACTCCATGGCGATTTATCATGGGTGTATTGGACGCGATCAGATCCGGCAGAGAGGCAGTAATCGAATATCGCTCGCTGACAGGAACAACCGAAACGCAAAAGCACATCGCGCCTCATGCGTTGGGGCACGGGGCGGGGCGTTGGCATGTCAGGGCCTGGAGCCGGGAGCATGATAGTTTTCGCGATTATAATCTTGATCGGATAGCAAGCATCAAGCTGCTTGATCGATCAACGGTGAGTTCGGAGTGCGACAGGGCCTGGCACACCGAATTCGAGATGATCATCATCCCCAACCCCGCTTTACCGCAAGGCTATCGCGTCACGATTGCCGAAGAACGCGGCATGGTGAACAATGAGCTGCGCTGTAGCCTGCCTGTCAGCATGTGCTTCTATCTCGACATCGAGTATCTGCTGGATCTGGCGGAAAAGGTCGAATTTGGCGACGGAACCGGACAGACGGTCAGGGCCGAACGCTTTCATTTGAAACTGAAAAATCGCAAGGCTTATGAGATGGCGGTCAGCGCAGCCAAAGCCGAAACCCGGGCCGCTCTCGATGCAGCGCGAACAAACGCGGATATCTCCTGAAATGAAATCGGCTAATATTTTGCGTGCTGTTCTATGACCGCGATCGCGGTCGCACTTTTCGGAAGCAGGGCAAGGGGCGATCACAAGCCGGAATCGGATACTGACATCCTTCTCGTGGTCACTGAGGGGACAGCCCGGGTCACGACTTCCGGAACAGTTTCCTTGTCCATCTATCCAATCGATGACCTTGCTACCCGTGCTCAGCGGGGCGACCTCTTCACCGGGCATCTCGTCATTGATGCCCAACCTTTGTATGACCCTACCGGATTCATTCCGCAGCTAAGGGGGCTGTGGAAACCAAAGGACGATTATTCCCTCGAAATTCGCCGCGCGTCGGATCTTGCGACCTTCTTGATGTTGCATCAGAATATACTAGCAGCGCCAGCATTCTCCAGCCGGCGCATCGCTTGGTGCGTAAAGACGATTTTGATAGCTCACAGTGTCGCGGCTGGACGACCGGCATATTCCGATCATGACCTGGCCAGCCTTGCGGGCGATGTGAATCTGTTACGCCTTCTGGAGCTCAAGACGCAGCCCGACACGACAACTGAGCGCATGCGGCAACTGGGCGATTTTCTTACACGCTGGGGAATTGTCGGTTTCAGCGCTAACGACAGTAGCGTCTCGGCATTTGTCTCTCACTTCGTAGCGACAGGCAACGAGATCGCATTGAAAACCTTGGCGGCCAAACACGAATATTCTGACGATGATTATGGCGGTTGATGAAACCCGTATACCCTGTGATGCGCCATTATGGTCAAGTTTAGGAAGGAGCGCGAGCAACAGCGGCGCATTGACCTGTTCGATCGAGAATCTGCCGCCCAGCGCCATAAAGTCAGGATCGCCATTCTGGTCGCCGCGCCGAACGGCCTTGGCAGTTGGATGAACGAAGGGCGGTTTATCTCACCTTTCATGCAAAACCGGACTGTCAGGATGGTTCCCTTTGTTGCCAAAACGATCGCTCCGGCAGATTGTCCGCTTTTAGGTAGTTGAGTGGCGGCTCGAATGACTTGAATGAGGGCGCGAAGCTGCCATCGCAGCGGCGGATGAACTAACTGCTGATTCTTGCACCTTCAGCTCCGATACCGGGCTGTCAGGACTGTCCAACTAAAAAGACAGAGACGGTATAGGCACTATTTTCGTCGCGCATACTTGAATTGCACTACTTTGCCGCCTTCGCGCAGTTCATCGAGATAGTCACTCCACCATTGTGCCATCTCGACACGTTCTTTCCAATGTAGGCCGCGATGATAGACGCCGCGCACTGCATTGCTGTCACCATGTGCAAGAGAACGTTCAATAGCATCGGGGTTCCACAATCCGCACTCGTTTAACAGTGTCGAAGCGGTAGCGCGAAGCCCATGCGCTGTAACCTCATCTTTGCCAAAGCCCATCCGGCGAAAGGCCGCGTTTAATGTGTTCTCACTCATGGGCCTTTTGAACGAACGTATTGATGGAAAAGCATATCCTTCAGTTCCGATGTATGACGAGAGCTCGTCAAGGTAGCCGACAACCTGCCGCGACAGCGGTACTGCATGCATCCGCCGTGACTTCATCTTGCCGGGCGGAATTTTCCAAACTGCTTCGTCGAGATCAATTTCGTGCCATTCCGCATGTCTTAGTTCACCGGGTCGGACAAAAACATGTGGGGCAACTAATAAGGCATATCGCGTGAGCAAATTACCACCATAACCTTCGATTGCGCGCAGCAGTCCTCCAAAGTCTATGGGATCCAGTATTGCTGCATAATTGCTGGGTTTCGGTTTGATCAGCGCTCCCTGAAGCATCGTTGTTGGATCACCGCTGCACCTCGTTGTTGCGGCAGCATAACGGAATACCCGGCTGGCGAAGGAACGGCATTTCTTGGCTGTCTCATGCTTACCCTGCGCTTCAAGCCGCTTCAATATCGCCAAGATCTCGAAAGGTTCGATCTTGTCAATCGGCCGCTTGCCAATGCCTGGCTTTAGCTGGCGCAGAAAATACTGTGCCTTTATGATTGTTGCCTCAGCCCGACCATTTTGAGCCATGATGCCTTCAATATATTCCAGAGCAATATCGCCGAAGGTATGCGCAGCCAGAAACTCATTGCGCAGCTTTTCTTTTTTCTTGTCGAATGCTGGGTCGCCTCCGGCGGCCACCAGCTGTCTGGCATCTATTGCAGCGTCGCGTGCTTGTCGCAGACCAATTTCGGGGTAGCTTCCGATAGAGAGCTTCTTTTCAACGCCCTCCATTCGATAACGGAATTGCCAGAGTTTTCCTCCAGCTGGCGTTATTTGGAGATAAAGCCCACGTTCGTCGACGACCCTGTAAGTCTTGTCGCGAGGACGTAATGAACGGATGCGAGTGTCGGATAAAGCCAATTCGAGTCCTTCCCAATGTGGTTTTCCAAAAGGCCCACAAAAAGGCCCACAAAAACTCCGAGAAGGCCCAAGATTTGATGGAACAAGCTGGAACAACACGAAGTCAGAAACCTAGCGTTTCTGCGGGTTTTATAGACTATTAGAGAGAACAAGGGAAGAACAAATGGTGCCCAGAAGAGGACTCGAACCTCCACATCCTTGCGAATACTAGCACCTGAAGCTAGCGCGTCTACCAATTCCGCCATCTGGGCACGGGGTAGGCGATGCGCTTAGCGGCAATCAAAGACCAATGTCAATGCTCCTCCATCGCGCATTATCGCATGACTTGCAAAATATCCCAACCCAAAGCCACTCTGCAAAAACCCAGCTACCATTAAGCCGTATTTGCTCGATTTCGGACCGTGGCATTAGCTTACATCGACGTTATGTCTCACCTCAATACGTCTGAAATTAATCAGTGTGGGTATAAAAGATCGTCCTATACCGAGCTTACAACCTTGGAAAGTCTAACCTGTACCTTAAATATCACAAAAGTGATGCATTCTAGTATCATACAGCTGCTTTTAGTTGACCTGATGCAGAAAAGCGTTCTGTCTAAAACCGTTGTTGTACATATCGCGCAGGGGAAAGCGCAAACCAGCAATGTTTTTTTAAAATTGAATATTTGTTTCTGTCTGATTGTTTTCTATTTTTCAAATGGGGGGTTGGTTATGTCTAGAATCCGTAATGTCTGCACGCTTTTGCTTGGGACCACCGCGCTCATAGGCGCGCCAAATGCTTATACTCAAACTACTGATAAAGCCGTTGATAATGAAAATGTCATTGTCGTCACTGGATCTCAAATCAAGGGGGCCAAGATCGATGACATTCTACCTGTCACCATTTTGACCGAAGAAGCCATTGAAGCGACAGGAGCCATTTCGGGAGATGAGCTTTTCCGCTCTATTCCTCAAGTTGGCGCAACCCAGTTTAACGATCAGAATACGGTTGGCAGCGCCAATGCTGCGCGCGGTGACGTAGCCTCGATCAATCTACGCGATTTGGGAACAGGCAACACATTGTTGCTCATTAACGGCCGCCGGATGGTTTTAAATCCCGGTTTCCAAACCGAATTGCTGGTGCCTGTTGTATCGCCGAATACCAATACTATTCCGCCGGGCGCTGTTAGCCGCGTTGAGGTTTTGCGCGATGGGGCATCGCCAATTTATGGAGCGGATGCTGTTGCAGGTGTTATCGATACCCAGCTTAAGGGCAATATGAACGGCGGTTTCCTGCAAGGCAGGTATGATTTTTCCGATAGCACATCGCAGTTTGAATATAATGTTTTTGGCGGCGTGGGTTTTGACTTCAACGAGGGCCGGAGCAATCTGACGGTGTACGGAAGCTATTTTCATGGCAATCGCGTCGCCGCAACAGAGCAGGATTTTTCGTCGACCGACAATTTTCAACGCTTTTTCGAAGGAACAAGCTTTGAAGGCGATACACAGCTCGATAACCGCAGCACCGTTACTCCATGGGGCCGTTTCAAAGCCAGTTCTCGTATAACAGCAGTTGGAGATGATGATTTCCACATTCAGCCTGCGACCGATGCTGGTTGTCGCATCAATCTTCCGAACGGCATCTGTATTGATGACGGTAGCACGACCGGCAACATAACATCGAATCTGCGCTATGATTCAGCGCCGGTTTCTGATCTTTACTCGGAACGCGATCGTTACAATGCCTACGCATTGTTCAATCATGAATTTGGCGACGGTTTGGAATTTTACGCCGAGGGCTCCTATTATTATTCCAAGTTGAACCGGAATATTGAACAATCGTCTCCTCTTGGCGCAGCGCCCATCACTATTTCGCGCACAGCCTATTATAATCCATTCGGTGCTCCTGACCCTACAAACCCCAATCGCCTTGTGGGCGTTGGTGCGCCTGCCACTGGTGCAACAGTACAAATCGTGGGTTACCGTGCCATTGATGCCGGACCTCGCGATATTCAGGTGACTGGGGACAGCTTCCGCTTATTGGGCGGTTTGCGCGGTGAATTGGGTGAGTGGGATTTTGATTCTGCGGTTCTTTACACGCAAGCAAACACCACCGACCGCGCAACGCGTATTTCGAATACGTTGTTCCAGGCCGCAATAAACCGGACCGACGCAACGGCCTATAATCCGTTTGCGGGTGGCAGTCTGACTGACCCCAATTCCGAGCCCGGCACGTTTAATACCGGGAACAGTCAAGCGACAATCGACAGCTTCGTCGTCGATGTTTTCCGTAAAGGCGAAACAACTCTCGCGCTGGCCGATTTTAAAATTTCGCGTAACGATGTTTTTGAACTTCCTGCAGGTGATTTCGGTCTTGCGCTTGGTGTCGAGGCCCGCCGTGAAACGTTTTTGGATGATCGTGATCCGCGTGCTGATGGCACGATTACCTTTACCGACACGGTATCTGGTTTAACCGATGTGAGCGACATCTTGGGTACGAGCCCGAGCCCTGACACTTCTGGTAACCGTGAAGTCTATTCCGCTTTTGCCGAGGTTTTTGTTCCGCTGGTAAGTGAGGACATGGAAATCCCGTTCGTTCGCAAGCTTGATTTGCAGTTTGCCGCCCGTTTCGAGAGCTTTTCCGATGTTGGTGAAACGCTTGTACCGCGCGTTGCAGCTTCTTGGGGTTTAAACGAAGCCATCACCTTGCGCGGTGCATGGTCGAAGGGTTTTCGTGCACCTAACCTTGCTCAAGTTAATGATGTAGGCACCACGCGCAGCAACACCACGGATGATTTTGTCCGATGCTTGCCTCGCGTAGAGAGAGGGGAAGCCGGCATCAATAACGTAGATGATTGCGCTGGTTTCAGCGTTTCCAGTCTACGCAGCGGTACAGCTGAATTGAAACCGGAAAACACACAAAGTATAAATCTTGGTATTGTTATTTCACCACCTGAACTGCGTGGTTTTACCTTTACCGTTGATTACTGGCGTATTAAACAGACCGGATTGGTCGGTACGTTCGGTTTCCAGAATCAGGTAGCCCTGGATTTGTTGCTGCGCACTCAGGGTAGCTTCAACCCCAATGTTCTTCGTGGTCCGGTTGATGCAGATACGATTGCCTTATTTGCGGGAACCAGTCTTGCGGCTGATCCAGCAGGGCCGATAACGTTCATTCTTGATCCTTATCTGAACCTCGACAGCCGTACGTCCAAAGGTATTGATTTCGGTATGTATTACGACATTGGCGAGACGCCGATTGGTGATTTTAACATACGTTTCAATGCCGCCCGTTTGCGGTCATTCTTTCAGGTGCCCAATACTGACGGTCAATCGTTGCTCGATGCTAATTTCCCGGTAGAGGGTCTGGGTGAGTTGTTGTTGATCGACGGGCGTCCGAAATGGCGTTTCAGCGGCTCGGTTAACTGGAGTTTGGGTAATTTCGATGTGAATCTCTTCGGTAAGTATACCGGAAAATTCCTTGATCCAAGCACGACCAATGTTGCCGGTGAGTCCTTGCCGGTCGATTCTTGGTTCACCACTAGCATCTCCGCTGGCTATACCTTTAAAGACAAAGGCCCGTTGCATGATACACGCATCCGCATCGGGGCGAATAACGTGTTTGATAATGATCCGCCAACTGCCGATGAAAGCTATAGCTATTACGGCGCCGAACATAGCGGAAAAGGCCGCACGTTATATTTCGAAGTTCGCAAGAAATTTTGATACCAACAAGTGGGTGATGCCTGTCATCACCCTCTACTATGGTGGTGTGGATGAATATAAATAGCACTTGTTTTATGGTAGCGCTGCTCGCCAGTTTACTGACGGCCTGTCAATCTCCCCAGCAGACCGCCGCTGTAGAAGCAGGCATCTTGGCCCCCGGGACAAAATGTAGCAGCGTGGCGGCGAGCATCGATACGGAGTTTCCGGCTGGCAACATAGCATCCTGCGAATTTGCCAAGCCAAACCATGTCGATATCCGCATTGCGCCAGAAGATGCTCCGCCGATAAATTGCTCTCCATGGTATGCGTTTCGCGTGCAGCCCAAGGTAACGGGCGAAATTTCCCTCAGCTTGAATTATGATGCCTGCGGCCATCGCTATTGGCCGAGAATCAGTACAGATGGAAAAAATTGGTCAATAGTGCCATCAACCAACATGAAACTCATTTACCGTATTGGCCAGTCCGATAGTGAAAAGGGCGGGATTGAAAACTCCGCGAAGTTCTCGATTTCCTTGGAATCGGGCAAAGCAATATTCGTGTCGGCACAACCTATTATTGCCCCCGCCACTTATGACGAATGGATCGGAAAGCTCGCGCAATCGGATTTCGTTACAACTTGGGAACTGCAAAAATCTAAAGAGGGTCGATCGATTCCAGCGATGTCGATCAAAGCCAAAGGCAGTTGCCCCAGCAAGCAGATCGTTTTAATCGGGAGGCAGCATCCACCTGAAATCACCGGTGCCTATGGACTATTTTCCTTTGTCGAAATGCTCACATCGGATGATCCGTTAGCCCAAAAATTTCGCGCAGAATATGAAACCATCGTCGTTCCGATACTTAATCCGGACGGAGTGGTTCGTGGCCATTGGCGGCATAATACCGGCGGCGTTGACCTTAACCGTGATTGGGGTCCCTTCACGCAACCGGAGACCCAAGCGATTGGAGCTTTATTGCGGGAAATCAAAAATGATCCAAAGCGGGATTTGCGATTTTTCGTAGATTTTCATTCCACATGGAAGGATGTATTTTATACTATCCCCGACGAATATCCTACCGACCCCGCTTTTTTCATTCGCGATTGGCTTGCGCAGCTACAAACACAAATGCCGGAATATCGGGTTAACCGCAATTCGAACCATGAGCCCGGTGGTCCGATTTCAAAAGCTTATGTTTATGAAACTTACGGTATCCCGGCAGTTACTTTCGAATTGGGTGACCAAACCGACCCTGTTCTCATTTCTGATATCGCTGGTGAAGCAGCGATTGCGATGATTAGGACGCTGCTTAAAACGGATTTAAGTAGCTCAAAAAAATAGCTAATCAAGTTCCAATTCTATCGGAAAATATTCGGCCATTGCGACTTCGGCATAAATAAAATTGGCGTTCTATATCTTTCGCCTCTAATATTTTTTAATCGCCGCAAGACCCATTTCAAATTTTTTTGAAATGAAAATTGCAGAAAAATATATCAGTTTTCTAGGACAAAACCTCGTACTAAACAGTGCAATAACTAGACAACCAGTTATATAGCGGCATCGCCCTTACGCCCCGCATACTGCAGTGTGGCTTTATGCTCTAACGCTATAGTAATTCGAACAAGCGAACTTAAGGAAAACTGAGCTCTTGCATAGCCACTGTACCAATTGAAACGAAAGATTTCTGTGTGAACATTCAGGTCGAAGCTTCCATTGCTTATAAATTGCAGCAACCGACAGATTTAATGCTGCAGCTGGAAGTGGCAAAAATACCTGAACAAACAGTAATGGCAGAAAATCTGGCTATCAGCCCCTATGAGCATATGACCAGAGTACCCGCCCATGATATGATCGGTGAACGAATCTGGCTTCATTGCGAAGAGCTATTAGATGTCCGATATACGGCGTCTGTTGCGATAGCTGACTCACTACCCGATTACAGAATGCTGGAAAAGCTGCCGATGCATCTCTTGCCTGGAGAAACGGTACAATACCTCAATGAATCGAGATATTGTCCTTCACAGCAATTCACAAATTTTGTAAATTCTGAATTTGGTCAGTGCCGAAGCGGGGATGACCATGGTGGCCAAATGGTCGGTAAAATCCGCGATTGGATCCACGATAAATTTACGTACGCGTCGGGAACCAGTGACGCTAGTACCACAGCATTAGACAGCTTTGTAGAACGACAAGGGGTGTGCCGCGACTATGCCCATGTGCTGGTTACGCTTACGCGAGCTGCCGGGATCCCGGCACGGGTCGCTAGTGTTTATGCATTAGGTGTTGAACCACAGGATTTTCACGCAGTGGGCGAAGTTTTTCTCGGAGGTGGATGGCATTTGGTAGATGCTACCGGAATGGCTAAAGAGGTCGAGATGGTCAAAATTGGTATTGGTCGAGACGCTGCGGATATTTCGTTTCTCACCGCCTATAATCCAATTGAGATGATACATCAAAAAGTCGAGGTCAGCGTTCTTTAACGGGGACTGCTCAACAGCCTCGCTATAGTTTGGCCACAAAAAAGCCGCCGACCGTTGGGTCAGCGGCGTTATAGTTGGTTGCGGGAGTAGGATTTGAACCTACGACCTTCAGGTTATGAGACGGAATGCTACATATTTATATAATTGATAATAAATGCTTTTCATTGATATTATTATGCCATGTGTTAAAAATTGTGTTAAAATTTTCTCTCATTTGGACTGAATTGAGGATTTTTGTGTTTAACCGCTAACACAAACGGGTGAGAACGCCAGATTACTGTCGGCTTCAGAACCGGCGATTGGGGTAGAGCGATCAAATTAGGCTTTGCAACCAAAATTACAATTTGGATTCAAAGCGTTTGTCCGTAATACTATAGGAATGATATCCAAAAACAGATTTCTTACCAGTACGCCAACCCGTGCTTGGATTGGCCAGTTTGCTCCAAAAGAGCAGGAGCTTGCGACAGAAATGCTGCGCAAGATGCATTTAGTTTCACGCAATGCCTTCAATGAACGCATAATAAAACTCATTCTTGATAGAGCCAGCAATGGTTCCGAACCGATTGGTCTTTATGTAGAACGTGAATTGCCTGAGACAGATGGCGTCCCACACCCCATGTTTGAACAGGCCGAACGAACGCCAGCCCGCACGCACGGCCCTGGTCCCCAACCCGTGCAGACGCCCGAGCACAAAGCCGATGTTGGAAGTGAAGGTATTGTCGCTCAACTGGTTTCGGAGCTCTGCAGACGTTGTAGATGGACAGTCATTTCGTTCAGCGTACCCTGCGAGCGACCTCACGCCTGCGAAATAAATAATAGGCTGCGGGCACAACAAACAGAGAGATCAAGGAAGCGCTCAGCATTCCACCCACCATCAGGGCTGCAATCCGGGGCATCACCACGATTGCTGCATTGGCTCCATGATGGCAGCTTTACCCTGTTAGGGCAAGCGCGCGCCTTATGCCTTATCACACTTCACGGGCGCGAGCGAAGACATCGTGGAACTGGCGCTCGGTGACCGCCCCCTCGACCAGAATGTGGTTGGCCAAGTAGCCCGGCGTCCCTTTCAGTCTCAAAGAAAACGCGTCGGACGCATTTTTAGCAAGAATTCTATCTATGTCGATCCGTCGCAGGATCAAATCCTCAGCAAGCCGCTCCCAATCGACCCCGGCGGCGAGCGCAGCAATCCGCAAGTTCGCATCGTCCAACCGCCTAGGGTAGCGCATCAACTCATCGTGTAGAGCGAAGTAGCGGCCTTGTGACGCCGATGCGATCGCAACGCGGGCCGCCCGTTCCGAGATCGCGCCCAGTATGGGCCAATCCTTGTAAACCACACCGACACGGGGGTCATCCGCCAGCGCTCTGTGCATGACGCTATTTGCCAGTCGGCAAGATGGGCACTGATAATCTGTGAATACCACCAACGTCACGTCTGCGCTTTCAGGCATGATGCGCGGGACAGAGAGGTCGCCCAAGATGGCATCGATCAAAGGGGTTTCAGGTAAGGTAGTACCGACGGATTTCCAGCGCTGTAGCAGGAGAATTGCCGCCGACCCTCCAAACACCGCTATGAGCAGCTCACGGCGTTCTTTGTTCATGTGATTGTTCCTGCCGAGCGCCCATCGTGGTCCGTATTTTCCGATAGATAAGCAGGCAGCTCCAAGATCACTTTTAAACCGGGGAGATTATCTGCCAAAGTCAACGTGCCACCATGCGCGCGAGCAACCGCTGCAACGATGGACAATCCGAGCCCACTTCCGGGTTTCGTTTGGCTTTGGTCCAACCGCGACAAGCGCGCGAGCGCGCGATCATGGTCCTCAGCAGCAATGCCTATGCCGTTGTCCGCAACGGACAAAATCACCAAGCCATCACGGGTCTCTGTCGCGACCTGGATATTTGATCCGCCGCCGGAGTATTTGATGGCGTTGTCGATCAAATTGACAACCGCATGCATAAGCAAGGGGCGAACGCCTAGGACAATCGCCGGCTCCTCGTGTACATTCAGACTTCGGCCTTCGCTTTCTGCTACGGGTTCATACAGGGTCACCGCCTCGATCACAACAGACGCCAGATCCACGCGCCTGAAGGCATCGACCGAAATAGATTCGGTGCGAGCAAGTCCGAGAAGGTCGTTGATCAGCTTCAAAAGGGCATCAAGATCCTGCACCGTTTCCATGAAGAGGACCGGATCAGCTAAGCTGTCTCGCATGATCGCCAATTCAATGCGGGCCTTTATCCGCGTGATTGGTGTTTTCAAATCGTGAGCCAATCCGTCGGTTGCAGCGCGCAGGCTTACCAACATCCTTTCTACCTCGGAGAAGCAGGCGTTGACCATCTCGGCCAACCGATCATATTCATCGCCACGACCGGTCGTCGGCAACCGCACGTCTAAGTGGCCCGCAAGAAACTGCTCGCCGGAGTCGGACGCGCGTTCAACGAAACTTAGAGCGCGACGGCTGATCCACCAACCGAACCCCAGCCCTATTAATGCAGTGAGACCGATTGACCAAATCAAGGTCTCGATAAACCGATTGCGTAGCCGCACCCGACCAGTGGCGAGATGACCCACGAGCAAGCGGCAATCGGGGCCGAGACGCACAATCTGGGCATCAATATTTCTTGTTATAGTCCCTTGGCTGTTTTCTAGTGGAATGGCTCCGCTACTCCAGCCGTTACTCTTCATATCCTGCGGCCATTGGGATAGGTCGCCCGCGATTACCTCAAACTGGCTATTGCCGATGATGTAAACATAGTCACGAATTTCGTCATGACGCGCGCGCGCATCGACAAACCGCAGTAACTCCGGAAGTCCACCCGCTGCATAGCGATCTACAAAACTGTTAATTTCTGCGCCCACGACGTGCCGTGACTCAGCGTCAAGGACGCTGATCGTACGGAAATACTGAAGCGTTAGCGCGGTGATGGTGGCAACGAGGGCCGCCAACGTGATCCACAATGCACCGCGGAAAGCGGCCGCATGGGTTCGGGGCCGCCTATAGGGTATCGAGACGATAGCCGGCCCCCCTTATGGTGTGAAGGAGGGGCGGCTCGGTTGGACAATCAATCTTGCTTCGGAGTCGGCTGATGTGAACATCGATAACGTTGGTGCCCGTGTCGAAGCCATAATCCCAAACTGCCTCCAGCATCATCGTTCTTGTCACTACCTGCCCGGCGTGCCGTGCGAGGTAATCGAGAATCTGAAACTCTTTTGCTAACAAATCAAGTTCCCTATCCCCGCGTTTAGCGGTTCTGGAGAGAAGATTGAGTTCCAAATCCGCTACCCGCCGAATGGTTGGTGTAGTGGCCAAGCCCTCGGCGCGCCGGATGATCGCAGTCAGTCGGGAAATCAGTTCTTGAAATGAGAAAGGCTTAGCCAGATAGTCGTCGGCACCGCTATCGAGCCCGTGGATGCGATCGTCTACCTGACCGAGGGCGCTTAAAATTAAGACCGGGACCTTTCTACCCTCTGCCCTCAAAGCCTGAAGGACAGATATCCCATCAAGCTGGGGAAGGCTTCGATCAAGAATGATGGCATCATATTTACTGGTAAGAGCCGCAGTGAGCCCATCGACTCCGGTTGCGCTATGATCACAAGCATGACCTAGCTCGATCAGCCCGTGCCGAATATATTGTGAAGTCGCGATATCGTCCTCAACCAACAACAATTTCATCATTTACCTCACTGAGTGCTAGGTTACCCATTTCTGCGGAAGGCAGGACGGAGTATAGCATTTTAGAGCACTGGCGTCATGAGCTTTCAAGTTGCGCAAACATGCCAATCGATCAGTCTCCTGTCCTAAAAAGTACCAACTTGCCGTCTGATGCATTACAGAATTAGAAAATTGGGGGCTATGGAGCATGATCATGCTGGACTTAAAGGCACATCAGTCAATAGGCACTTCATAATGTTCAACTTTCTGCGTTGCAAACGGCCCATCAGATCTTTTATGTCGAACCGACGAGAGATCCACAACAGTTTAAGGGCATGAGCTTACGCACACCTGTTCCACTGATTACATCGATTTCATACTCGCGACATCGATAAAACAGTTCGAATGCAAAGTCGGCAGACTTTCGGTTCTGGGAATATGACAGATTCATAATTGCGCAATCAGCACGTGGTGAGCGATAGCGTCGAGAACGGCAATCTTTTGGGGGTCGGACGATGGCCGACTGATGCAAATAAATTATGTTCAGCTCTCTTAGTGTCCTGTCAGTCAAATTCGGGAATTCTGACACCGAATTCATCGGCAGCACAGACGATACGCGGTCACGTCGTTTAAGTGATGTTTGGAATCGAACTACTCATCGCACCTGACCCTATGGAGATATCATCATGACCGATCGACTACTTCGCTATCGCGAGGAACCCCAAATAGCTGGCGGGCGGCGTGATCGCAATATTATCAAGCGAAAGCTCCCGTCCATTCGGAAGATTGGGCTTGGAGATTTGAGGAGCGCACTGGCGGCGGGGATGGAGGATTTTCTCGCAATGCCCAGCCATGTCGTATTTCTTAGCATCGTTTACCCGGTCTTTGGCTTGTTTGTTGCTCTGATCTCGGCAGACCGCGACGTCATGCCCTTGCTAATCCCCCTCACAACTGGCTTTGCATTGATAGGTCCCTTCGCGGCGCTGGGACTGTATGAGCTGAGCCGCCGCCGTGAGTTCGGACTCGACGTGTCCTGGAAGCACGCCTTTGCAATCTGGCACGCGCCTTCGCGCGCCAGCATCGCAATTCTGGCGAGCGGACTTCTAATGATCCTTCTTGCCTGGCTATTCGTCGCCCATACACTATATCAGGTTTTGGATGTCGATCCGGCGGTCTCACTCCCTCGCTTTTTCTATACGCTGTTTATGACATCAAAAGGCCAGACGCTTCTTATCGCAGGCGCCACCAGCGGTTTTCTCTTCGCAGCTGTCGTCCTCGCCGTTTCAGTGGTTTCGTTTCCGATACTTCTTGATCGCAACATCAGCGCCGCTAACGCGGTCCTGACCTCGCTGCGCGTAGTACGATTAAACCCGGTGCCAATAAGCATTTGGGGGATAATCGTCGCCCTGGCGTTGGCACTAGGCTCAATTCCTCTGTTTGTCGGTCTCCCGGTTGTCATACCTGTGATTGGGCATGCGACGTGGCATCTCTATCGTCATTTGGTGGAATAGCAGGAAGTGACAGCAAGCATTGGACTTATACCAAGTCTCATTGATTCTGACTCGCTGAGGGGATTCCCATTTTGCTGATTTTCTGATTCAGTGTCGCAAGCTAAAGGAGGTTTGCGATGGCTGGAGCGATAGGGATGCGAGAGGACTATACCGGGCCGGATTTGCGCCGTCTGGCGCGACGATGCAGTGATGCAGATCAGGTTCGGCGTTTGCTGTCTTTGGCGGCGATCGTTGATGGCGGCAGCCGGAGCGATGCGGCTAGGGTCGGCGGCGTTACCTTGCAGATTGTGCGTGATTGGGTTCTGCGCTTCAACGCCGAAGGGCCTGATGGGCTGATCTCCCGCAAAGCACCTGGCAAGGTTCCGATCCTGAATGACGAACAGCGCCGGGCACTAGCCGAGATCGTGGAGGCCGGGCCGATACCGGCATCGCACGGCGTCGTTCGTTGGCGACTGATCGATCTGGCGCAGTGGATACGGGATGAGTTCGGCCTGTCGATCACCAAGCAGACATTGAGCCGCGAGATGCGGGCGCTGGGCTATCGCAAGCTGTCGGCAAGGCCACGCCATCAGGGGCAGCGCCCTGAGGATATTGCCGCTTTTAAAAAGACTTCCCCACCCGTCTGGCGCAAATCCGCAAAAACCTCTCCCCAGGGACACCGATAGAGTTGTGGCGGCAGGATGAGGCACGGATCGGTCAGCAGACCAAGCTCACCCGCCGTTGGGCCAAACGGGGCACTCGGCCCTCAGCGCCCAAAGATCAGCGCAGAGCTTCGGCCTGGATCTTCGGTGCGATCTGCCCCGCCGAGGGCAAGGGGGCTGGCATCGTCTTGCCCCGCTGCAACAGCGAAGCGATGAGCCTGCATCTCGAGGAGATCGCCTTCCACGTCGCACCGGGTGCGCATGCTGTTCTGATACTCGATCAGGCAGGGTGGCATGGCTCGGCCGAACTGGTCGTGCCCGCCAACATCACCCTCATGCCGCTGCCGCCCAGATGCCCCGAGCTAAACCCGGTCGAAAACGTCTGGCAGTTCATGCGCGACAACTGGCTCTCCAATCGCATCTTCAAATCCTACGACGATATCGTCGATCACTGCTGCTTCGCCTGGAACAAACTCGTCGATCAACCCTGGAAAATCATGTCCATCGGTCTCCGTCCATGGGCACATGGGTTCTAATCAATGAGACTTGGTATTACCAATCAAAGCGCTGCCACGCCTCTTAACCCTCGCAGCCGAGATTATGAACAAGCTTCCTGAAAAGGTGCGATCTCGCCAGCTAACCTTGGGCTCCATCTAGTCTGAGGACCACAAGTGGACGATCTGCTATACACGAGAGTTTTTTGTGCAGCGACGCGCACCGGGAAGTTTCCTTCAAGTTTTCGGCTTGTTAGTGCCGAGCCAAGTGGCTCCTGCCTCTTATGAAATTCGTATGTCAGCTTTTCAATCAACTCGTCGTGCAGGAAGCGCATTGATTTATGATTGTTGCCGACGGGCATAACCGGTTTGTCATCAATACCGAGCCAATCCTCTATCATTCTTGCACCCGCCATCGGTAAGTGCTGCACCCGCCGTGATCGGGCAAATGCCCGGAATCTTAAATAGCTGGCCGCTTGTCCCGTCGATGCGGTACCATGCCAGCAGTATCTTCGTTAACAGTCTCCCCGGCAAATTGCGGAGGCCGACTTGTTTTTCTTTGGGGACTGCTGGTGAAGCAGCCGGTGTGATTGATTTGAATCTGGCGGATGGCGAATTGAGGAAACTGCCTTAATGGCCCCGTCCATGTCCTCCGCCGTGTCCGCCACTTCCGTGCCCTCCCCCGACGTGACCGCCACCTCCGTGGCTAACGCGGCCATGCCCACCGTAGCCGCCGCCATGAAGCCCTATTCCGATAGAGCCAAAAAAGGGCCGGCTGTAACCGCCATATCTATAATAATATGGATCGTAATAATTGCCCCGGCCGTAATAATTCCTCGCGTAATTTGCGCGCGGCATCGGCGCGGCGATTAAGCAAGTCGGCGCCGAGACTGCGGAGGCTGGTTCAGCATTGGGCTGCGTAGCCGCTGCAGGCGGTGTGGCTTGCGGTGGGCCGGCTTGCGGTACGATGTTCACCGGATCTGCCCGGAATGCTCCTGGTGTCGAACAGGGTACCGCGAAATAAGCATAGGATTGACTCGGAGGCGGGTATGTCGCGCAGCCAGCCAGTACGAGCAGCGATGCAACTCCGGACGAAAGCTTGAGTGTAGGAGCCAACATGTGATTCTCCGGTTTCCAATCCAAATATGGATTACTTGCATTCTACACTCAGGATTTAACGCGATGCAACTAAAGACCGAAAGCTGAAATCGATGTAACACGCGCGTAATGTTAGCTCTGCCGCGGACCGCCCAATTTGATGCAATCTGGGCGCAAAATATGTCAGGATCGATGCCGCTGATTGCAAAGCTCGGAATCATTGATCCGTCATTGACGACTTGCAGGACTGGTGAGTTTGTCGCGACTCTGGCTGGTCTTCGATCCATGGATCCTCGCAAGGACCATAATTGGATGAACGATTGGAAACACGGCTATAGTCGAGCGGCGGATCGTATAGTGAGCCACCGAACAGGCCGCGATCTTTCGCTTCAGCCCGCCCCATCGCGGCACGCAAAGTAAATCCCGCGACATAGGAATCGCGCCGAGCAGTGACGAGTTGCACACGGCTATTGAGTAGTTCCTGCTCGGCATTGAGAATCTCCAGCACTGTGCGATTGCCGACACTGCTTTCCGCCCATACATGTCCGCAAACGCTACTGGGGTCAGCGCATCGTCGCATTCCTGCATCAAAGTATCAAATATCCCCTTCCAAATCCCGCGCTGTGCCCAGCGAATAAAGCGGTTGGAGACAGTCGTGCGCGGGCCATAGCGCTCCGGCAAATCCCTCCGGGGAGCACCAGTGCGCAAAATATAGAATATCTTGTTCAGCACCCGGCGGTCATCCACCCGCGCAGGCCCATGCGTGGCTGGCGGCATTAAACGCTCAATCGCTGCCCATTCCTCATCTGACAAATCAAAGCGCATAATACAATCTTCTTCACGGAGACTGAATCAATACTGAAGCAATAGATCAAACCCTCAATATGGGTTCACACCCTACTGAATTTCGCGGTGCCGCTGTGAAATAGGGCCACAGTGAACATGTGCGCCTTTCACGGTAATCACACCGAGTGCGGCCCGCGCGGCGCACCTCATTCGGCTATGTATAGGGGAACCGGGTACCACATCACGCCAAGGAGGCAGCGGCTTTTCGCCGCGCACATCGTTCCAGATTCTGGCTGCGATGGTTTCGAGCTCTTCGGTTGTCGGTGGCCGCGCGTGCGCCATGCAATCAACCAGCGCGTCATGGAAGATGCGAGAGAAAGCGCGTGAATTCATCGCTTGTTCGGGGTGCTTAGTAGGCCCGATTGGGCGAGTAACGGCGCGGCCGGGAGCATTGCGGCTGCCGCTAGGGTAAAGCGGACAAATTTAGAGTTGTGCATATCCGTTTTCTTAGTTGTGTCTAGCCACCAATACGAAGTGACATCGGCCCACCCCTCAAAAATAATTTTGAGGGCAAAGCGGTGCAGCTTGCATATTAGTAGGCAGATCACTCAAACAGGACCATGATTATTCCGCTAACTGACAACAAACTAGATGAGATGCTCGCCAGCCTGAACTCTGCTTTACCTCGCGCAGCATTTGCGATCGACGATGGATTTGAGAATAATGTCTGGCTGCGCATAGGTGAAATGAACAACCGCCGTCTTTCGCGCCAGCAAAGCCTTCTGGCGACGCTGATAGTCGTGACCGCGATGGATGCGGGGCTAGGAACAGCCGAGCAGCCGGCGAGCCTGTCAGATCACTTTGGTTATATAGCTAACTATGTGCTTACTCCGATAACACCAATTTTAAGAAATGGCCTTGTTGAGCGAGGCAGCTCATGAATGCGGCAAGCGTTCAAGCTGAGTTCGATATTGTTTTGGCCTGCCCATCTGCAGTTATTCCACTAAGCTGGATTTTGTCTGTGATGGCTTGTAGCCTGCTAGTTGTATCCTTGATGATGGATTGGGCCGGGTTGGGCATAAATTTTCTCAGACCCAGTAACGCAAAATATCTGCTGGTGCTGACCCTGATTGCTGGCATAAAATTTGGGTTATGGAAAGCAACCGGAAATCCGTCCAGGATTGTGAGCGATTTCAGCGAATATGTGGGTCTGTTTGCTTTTATCAGTCTGCTGGGCGCAACAGCTAGCTATCCCGCAGCAGTAGCGACGAGCGGATTTGTTGATGCGGAATTAGCGCGCCTTGATGTGCTGCTTCGTTTTGACTGGCCAAGTTGGTATCGGTTGGTTTCCGCAAACCCTGCTCTCCAACAGATCGGCAGCCTTGCCTACGCCAATATTTATCTTTCACCAATTCTCATATTCGGGGGCCTTGCGATTACCGGAGAAAGGACACGCGCGCAGCTTTTTCTTATCAGTTTCTGGCTTGCGGCGGTGATTACGCTGGCACTGTTTCTTGCCTTTCCAGCCGTTGGTCCGCTGGCCTATCTTTGGAAAGGCCCGGTCACATACATGCCTACCAGTGCACTTTATCAGGCAGAATTGTTGCCGCTCTTGCAAGGAAGAATCATGAGCCAGGTAGATCTAGGCACCCTGCAGGGTCTGGTTTCCGCACCCAGTTTCCACACCGCTGCGGCTGTCATTTTTATCGTCATCGCTTGGCAGACCAAATATTTACGCTGGCCGTTGATGCTAATGAATGGAGCGATGCTCCTTTCAACGCCGGTTGAGGGCACGCATTATCTGACCGACATGATTGCGGGCGGATTTGTGGGCATATTTTCCGTTTGCGCGACTGCTGCGATACAACACATCGTTTCAAAATGGAGAGAAAGCCACTCTTTAAATGTGCCAAAAGCATGGCAATTCTTACCATTGGCGGTCGATCAGCATTCAGAGCGGTCGTGGCGCAAATGAGTGAAGGTTAATAGGCTAACCGCCGCGTGGTGGCCTGGGCCGTCAGCGATAGAATGAAGAAGGATTTAGCTGTCCGGGCGCGGGATCTGGCGGTGCGCCTGCGCCAGCCACCGGAGGGCTGCCTTGTCCATTCGGAGCGCGGTAGCCAATATTGTTCCTATGATTACCAGAAGAAGCTGCAGGCCTGCGTCCTTCGATGAGCGGCAAGGGTAATTGCTATGATAATACGTCCGTCGAGAAACTCTTCAAATCATTGAAAGCGGAACTGATCTGGCGGCAAAGCTGATCAACACGCAGACAAACCGAAGCCGCCATCTTCCAGTATATCAACGGGTTCTACAATACCCTTCGCGACATTCATATCTGAGCGGCACTAGCCCGCTCGCGTTCGAAACCAAGGTGGCATAATGAGATCGGTGGCCGGCACAAACTCGTTACAAGTCCGAAGGTGGCAACCAGCGAACATTAGTTCGTCTGTTTCAGGGGCCGTCTTGGCCTTACTTTAGCCGAAACATGGTACTGCCAGCAACATGTCGTGAAAGCGAATTCATAGTGGGTTCAGAGATATGATGCCGCCAAGGCGTACACTCTAATTTGACGGCTGACCTTAAGTCGCCGAGCAAGAGGAGTAAAATATGAGGACTCGAACCAAACTGGAGATGGCCTCACTCGTGAAACACGGGTTTGGTCGAAGACGTATTTTCAAACGCATCGCCGTTTCAGGGATGTTGCCGATTCTTATCTTTGTAAGTTTGGGCGTGGCACACGCGGCAAGTGATCCAGAGCCGCCGGATCGACTAGTTTCGCTAATCGTTTATGGTTCTGAGCCTTGTCCGGCGGGGAAAGATGGCGAGATCGTAGTTTGCGGTCGTGAGCCCGAAAGCGAGCGTTACCGGATTCCCAAGGAACTGCGCGAAGTCAAATACCGACCTGCCGAACAGAGTTGGGCAAGTCGCGTCCATACTCTCGACGATGCTTCACGCTCAGCGCGACCCAACAGCTGCTCGGTTGTGGGCTATGGCGGCCAAACCGGTTGCTACGCTCATGCTCTGGAACAATGGCGCGCCGAACAACGGTAGGTCGGCAAAGCCTCGCTTCGACCCTTAGATTAGGGTAGTTTTGTGGAAAGCATTTTTAGCCGCTCTTGCGAAGCTACCGTGAAATGAGGCCAGAGCGATCCTGAGCGCTGTCCGCGGTTATCAAACCGAGTGCTACGCGCGCGGCGCGCGCCATTCTATTATGTGTCAAGGAACCAGGCACCACTTCATGCCAAGGGGGTAGCGGCTTTTCGCCTCGCATATCGTCCCAGATTCTAGCTGCCATGACTTCGATCTCTTCTGTTGTCGGTGGCCGCGCATGTGCCATGCAATCGATTAGCACTTCATGGAATATCCGATAGATTGCGCGAGATTTCATCGGCTGTGAGAGACGCTCGGTGACTGCGGAGAATAGATTTCCCGTTGGCCAACTACAATATGAACGCCCACCTTGCGCCTTGCAGTTCCCTTGGTACCAAAGCGACTAGTCGGTAGATAGCCGGGACTGGCTCGCGGATCTCGATTAGAAATTTGAGGGATGCCCAGCTGGTGCAAGTCAGTTGAAGCAGATGCTACCTTGGTCGTCATTTCTAAAGCTCCATCGCGTCAATTCGGGCCCCATCAGGTTCAGCGTTCGCGCGATGTTGACCATAAGATGACCCCGGCCGCCAACAGGGGGGCGGCGGCCGGGGCAGCCGTCGGCATCATTTCCCGAATGCAACGGTACTGATGCCGACAAGTCGGGCCAGAACGGGGGGGGGGGGACGCTCTGACCCGGCTATTATTCTAGAATAGAACTCCTTTCATGGTTGTGATCGAAACTGGGTGAGATCGCTGCTGCGCCCTCAAATCCTCTGCGAATGCCGATATGGCGAACTCTCTGAAAGATAATGAGATATTTGTATGCAAGGTATCGTCATTTCCGCCACTCCATAACGTGAATCCGCGTTATGTCCCTTGTGGACTTTTTAGCACTTCCTTTCCTGAGTGGGAGATTAAAAACAATTCATGTGTCATCTAGAAGGAGGCCCTACACTACTAAGTAAGACCCACACCAAGCGCTATAGCGAGTTAGCTCCGGGCCACCATACCCGGATGGACGTATAATTCCTGTCTTTCACCTGAAAAAGGAAGAGAAAATACGGCGCTTTCGACATGCTGCCATCGACTATGTCATCCGTGTTTGCGCGCTGACAATCCACAAGAAGCATAAAGCCCAATCACCAGTTTACGGGTTTTACCCAAGCTGGTTGATTTGAGCCATTGATGCGTCCGGTGGTTAACCTGAAAGTCGATAAATCCGGTTATTCTAAACATCGACAGACCAAGAAAAATTGTCCAGATCAATGGGAATGCCCTTCCATGCCGGTTTCTGCCTTGTCGTCACTCCGGCGGTTGGATAAATAATATTTCTCGAAAGCAAAAAATCCGGCAATGCCTGCGAAAGAAATAGCAATGATCATTGGATCGCTAGCTGCTTTCATGGTCAGGAACGCTCCAAGGACAATCAAATCCAGGATGATCGCGCTAAGTAAAATCCACCCCTTTGCACCGACATCTTCCTTGAGATGGCGATACACGCCCCAGTGGATGACGATGTCCATAACCAGATAAAATATAGCCCCCAAGGATGCTATTCGGCTCAGATCAAAAAACGCAGCCAGCAGCCCTGCTGCTATAACAGTGAAGACAAGCGTGTGCTTTTGCACATCACCGGGCATTCCAAAATGGCGATGCGGAATGAGGTTCATGTCTGTAAGCATTGTAAGCATGCGGGATACGGCAAAAACACTCGCAAGAAGCCCCGATGCGGTTGCAATGATGGCGACAGCAACCGTGAACCACACACCGTAATCACCAAAGGCAGGACGGGCCGCCTCTGCTAGCGCATAATCTTTGGCAGCAGCAATTTCACTGATGCTTAACGTAGACCCCACGGCGAGCGCCACAGCCATATAGACAACCAAAGATATTGCCAGGGAGATCATGATGGAGCGGCCGATGTTTTTCTTAGGGTTTACAACCTCGCCGCCGCTATTCGTGATTGTGGTGAAACCCTTGAAAGCCAATATGGCGAGGGCGATGCCAGCAATAAAGCCGGTCGGGGAAGCTGCTTCGCTTGGCGCAGCCTGGGTAAATTCGAACGTGAACCCGGATGCCCAGAGAATAGTGAGAGAGAAGATTAATATCCCGCCAATCTTTAATATCGCGGTGATCGAAGATATCGCGCCGATAATCTTGTTGCCGGCGATGTTGACGATAA
>NZ_JBALUN010000014.1:0-37106 GCF_036963805.1 Parasphingorhabdus sp.
GGGTATTCGCGGATTCCGAAAATGCCGCCAAACGCTGATGTGTCGGCACCGCGAACCTCGATAGTTTCCGCGCCGAAAATCGTCCGCGCGCGGTAAAGCGCGCCGCCCAGATGCCCGCGAACCACGGGAACACGGACATGGCGTCCGGTCATCACCATGTCTGCAACTTCCATCGCTTCGGAAAACATCAATCCGCGATGTGTATATATCCCGCAGCGGCGCGGCTGACAGCGCGCCATGAGCTTTTCAAAGTCGCGGGCCTTGTCGTCGAGCAATTCGACCAGCGACTCATCGATCAGCGGACCTTTATCCGCCTGCTTCGATACCTTCCGCTTGAAGAGCTGGATGATCTTGTCGCTTCCCGTTGCAGCAGGGCGAATGACAAGGCTGACAAAGAAGCGGTTGATGAACATCCGCTCCCGGTTGATGCGGCCAAAATAGGCGCGGTCCAGATCGGCAGCGAAACCAGATTTGAATGCCCCACCGGGATATTGGTCGACGCGCATCCTGATAAGATGGGTCCACACCGACAACCGTTCGTCATGCAGGTTTCTAAGCAATCCGTTTAACTTGGTATGCCAGTCGTTGAGATCGCGCACATCGGACGTCTCGAAGGCGCGTCCCTGCAATTCAAAGGTCAACATGATGTCGCCAGAATCGAGCGCCACCATTTCTTCGTTTATATGGCGCGCATAGGGTAAGAATTTTTCAGGCGTTGCCTCGCGCTGCGCTATTTTTAGCGGCACAGAATTGTTGGAAGCGAGCAATCTACCCATGACGGCCAAAGCCTTTGCGGCGCAAGCCTGTTAAAGGCAGCGGTGAGTAGCTGCTGCCGCCCCAAAACGCTCGGTTTCGGTTGCCCGCTTTCGTCCGGCCCCAAAGGAACAGCAGGCGAAACGCATTGACATCGTGGCGCACGATCAGCCGCGAGATCGAATAGCCAAAAGCCGCGATCAATGCGGCATAGAGCGGGCTGTTGCTTTGAATCAGTACCGATGCGCTGGCGATTAACAGTAACACCGCCGCTTCAATCGGAATTCCTGCCCAGAGCGCCGGACGCGTCACCGCCAGGAACAGCGTGTTTTTTGTCAGAGTTTCGGTTTGCTCGTTCATCGCCGTCAGCCTGCAATGAGACCGACGATGGAGTCCGCCGAGAAGACGATGGCGATACCAATAATGACCGTCACCAGAACTGCGGTCGAGGCGCGCCCCGTAAACCAGAGTAGGCCGGTTACAATTACGGCAATAACGGCGAGGGTGCGAAGAAGGGTCGACGATAAAAGCCCGCGCACGTTGCTAGCAAAACTCTCTAGGTTTTGTGCGTAGGCTGGCTCGGGTAGGGCGAGCGAGATGAACATCGCAGACAAGAGGGCTATGCTCCAGAAGGCCGCGCGTTGGCGCTTGTTTTGAAGCTGGTTAGATTTCGCTGCACGGGATGAGCGCCACAGGTTAGCGTTGCGCGCCAAATTTGGGATAATGCTCATATGCTGCCCCTTTCATTCTGTGCGAGTTTTCTGGTTTCGCGTTCGTAAGCCGCACGCTCAAAGAGGTTCCATCTCGGGGGCGGTGCAGGGCGAGGTGGCGCCTGCTGCGCCGCATTTTCTGCGACAATGATTGTCCGCAGATCGCCGCTTGTTTCCGCGATTGGTTGCGATGCAGTGGGGGTATAAGATACTTGACTGTCGGCAATGCCAGCATTGCCGACAACCTTGGCGACATAGCCATTACGAAATCCGCGCGATTGGCTGCCTGTGTTATACATGGAGAGGGCAATACGAAGGGCGCTTTGCGGGTCGCGCCCCGCTTTTACCGAATTATAATTCTGAGTAAGAACGCGGCCTAATGCTGCAATGTTGGTGCAGGGGTCGAACACCGTTTCCCATGTAAGACCAAGCCAGCGCATATTGCGGGAATTGATCTGGCCAAGGCCCAGATCGACTGAATAACCTGCTGCAACATAGCGTTTAGCTGTGGCAGCTGCTGTTGCAGCGCTGGCCAGACGGCGCGGTTGCCGTCCTCCGTTGACGTTGAGCGCGAAGACGTGGCCGCGGCTTTCAGTATGAACAATCGCGACAACGGTTTCCGGCGCTACCGAGGGAGCACATTGAAGTGCCAGTGATACAATAGTTGCAGTAGAGTATGCCATTATTCAGCGCGCTCCAAGTTTCTGTCTATTACATCCAATCTTGTGGTGCTTTGCATTGCGCTTCACTCCCGATTTACGTTTCTCCTCCAAATTATAGATCCTGATTTATTTGTTCAGCCATAGATTCAGGAAGGCGTTACAGCCGTTTCGACTTGCCAATCGAAACCCATAACGGGCTTTGACCTTCAATTTTGACCTTGCGGAATAGCTGCTTGTCGCTGGGTGTGTTCGCTGTAAGCCCGATTTCTAGCTCAAACTTAGGATAAATAAGGCAAAATCGAACATTTGCCTTCGTAATCTCAAGGCCTCGCTGGTGTCATCCAGCTAGAGGTGAAATATGAATCGAAGCCGCTATGTAACCCGGCCAATTGATGCAATCGATCGAGCTATAATTGCCGCATTGGTCGGCAATGGCCGAATGACAGTTCGGGAGCTCGCAGAGCAAATTGGAATGTCCAGTCCAAGTGTTACCGAGCGCATTCACAAGCTTGAAGATGCAGGCGCGATCAGCAGCTATACTATCAATGTAGATCCCACCGTATTTGGACTCGGTGTCACTGCACATGTGCGATTGTGCGCTTTGCCGGGAGAGGCAAAGAGAGTGGCGCAGATGCTGATCGACACTCCGGAAATAGTTGAAGCGGATCATGTTACTGGCGAAGACTGCTTTGTGGCAAAAGCCGTGGTTCATGATGTGCAGGAATTGGAAACCGTTATGGACCGCTTCTTGCCATTCTCATCCGTCGATACCGCCATCATTCAGTCATCCACAGTCGTCAAGCGGCTCCCTAAATTGTAAATTATGCAACTTTGGTTGCTGGTATTCCGCAATCTCCCGAGAGATATTATCCAGCCTTTGACGGAACAAGCAGACATTCCGCTTCCGCCCCAACAGCTGCCATTCAATTGAATTATACATCACGGCCAAACTGAGCCCGCAGCGGAATGTCCAGTTCTCATTGGCCGCGGATAAGCGCCTTCTTCGACGACACCGGTAGAAACGGATGTCAGAGACTGGCTGGCTGTTTCAACACTAACAGCTTCAACAACAATTTAATTCTTAAAATCTGAAACGCCTAGCGGAACACTGTTTGCGTTCATTTATCAAAAATTTTCACGCGCGGAGTCGAGATCAATTTTTGCCAGCATATAGGCAATAATCTGGGAATCTTCCCCCTCATCTCCTTCCATTGAAGGCACGCCATTTGCTTTTGCCCCGGCTACAATCATGGCGCGCTGGTGATCGGTCACCTTTTCCTGATCCGTAATCAACCGCTGGCCAAACGAAGCATAAGATTCCATCGCGCGCGACCAATCTTGTCCATTGGCGACCGCGATTTTGCTTAATGCGCCGAGCTGAATCAGATATTGTCCGGCGGCGCTGCGCTTTGCTTCGCTCCATTCGAACCGGTCGGCACATCCTCCAAGCGCTACGGCAAAATCCTCTGCCGCAGCCTCGCTGCCTTTGGCAGGCACGCGGTCGTCGGTCGGGTCGTCGGTTTGTTCGGCGAACAGCGCGCCAACTTCCGCTCGTTGACCCTCATCCAGCTGATCATCTAGGCAGGTCAAATCCTCGACCTGAGCGGCTAGCGCAGGTTGAACCGAAAGACCCACAAGCCCCGAGAGAATGGTTGCACATAATATTTTACGCATGCTTGATCTCTTCTCAATGATTAGAATTTACCCAACAGGTTGATGAATACGCCGTCGCTGGAATAGCTCTGATCGGCAAGGTCGGTAGAGAAGTCCGAGAAGCTATAGCCTATGCCAACTTTCACATTGTTGCCCAAGTGACGATAAATTGCGGCGATCCCGCCCCATCTGTCATCGCCCGCGACGTCGTTGGTCAGATAGTGACCTTCCGCGACGAAGTCCCACTTCTTCACCAGGCGCCAATCGAGGCGCAACACGCCAAGCTGGGTGTTGCTCGAGACGAATGTATCGCTTTCGCGGCCTAGCGAGACGCTGCCTTTGCGGAAAGCGTATTTTGCGCCCAAAGTCAGCGTCTTGGTCAGGTCGAAATTGCCATCGATGGAGAATATCTGGCTGCGTTGTTTCGGCGCAGCAGTTTCCCCACCCGAGGTGATCTGACCGACAGGGCCGAGGTCTTGCAGATATGTATAGCGCGCAAGCAGGTTGAGCCTGTCATTGAGCACCGGACGATAGGCGAAGCCCACGGTGCCCTCGATATAATCGGCAAGCCGCACATCGTTGGTTTCGGTATCGGCAATCGCGAAGTTCAGGCGGCCTAGGGCGCGCCAGTTCGGATTGACTTCAACCGAAGCGGTATTGCGGACCAACCAGACGCTCTGATCTCGGTTGAGGCCTTCCTCGAAACGCGCCTCGACATTGGTGGCTAGCTGAACCTTGTCGTCAGTGTAGCCGACGCCAATGGTTGCAGCAGTACGCTTAAACTCGCCGGTTTGCGCGTCATCAATCCGTCCGTTTTCGAACGAACCGGAGAACGACCAATGTTCAGACGGATCCCAATTGAGGCCGAAGCTGCGGACCACGCTAGGTGCCTGTCCGCCATGTCCGATCTTATTCTCGCCATTGATGCTCAGCGCGCTGGAGAAGCGGTGACGTGCACCGAGAGTCAGCGTGCCGCGATTGGTTTGCGTAAGCGCGTTAAGCGGCTCCAAGCCAACATCAGTGCGATCTGTCAGCAGACCATAGCCGAGATACATTTCCGACCCGTCGCCATAGCGATGGCTCAATTCGACATTCGCGCCGAGGCCGCCATCACCATGCGAGACTTCGGCGGAAGCAGAAACCTTGTCGCTGATTTCGACTTTACCGCCAACACCGCCGCGATTGTTGCGTTGGCGTGTAGTGTCACGGTCCACCGTCATCTGGCCGAAGCCATAGACAGACCAATTCGCGTCAGTAGGATCATAACCCAATTGCAGCGCAACGTCGGTACGTTTGCCATCTTGCGTGCTGTTGTTAAGTAGGCCAGAGGCTTGCTCGTCATGGCGCACACCGGCGGTCAAAGTGACTTCAGTCCCAAGGTCCTGAGCGATTTCGCCCGTTGCCACGACACGTTTGCCGATTCCGTCGGTTTCAAGTTGTTCATACTCGGCAGCAACACGCGTTGCTTCACCCAGCGGGACATTGATGGCAGCACCGAAACGCTCTGTCTCTGTCAGGGTCAACTGCCCATTGGCGCTGAAACCAGCATCGAAATGCTCGTAATAGGCGGAGACTTTGCCGAGATCACCGGTTGCCCCGCGAAGTTCAGCAAAATCAACCGCGACTTCGCCGCGATAGGCATTGGCTTTGACACCAGCGACACCGGTCGCAGTCAGATCGGTAAAGCTGAGACCGCCATCGACAGAGTTTGCCTGGCCGAAGCCGGGTCCATCGCTCTGCGCGAATTCAGCCTTGGCATAGGTGCCAGCATGAATGCGAACAGTCGCATCAGCTCCAATTAGTGTTTGATCGGCTGCATCGGTGGTTTCTTTCTGTGCGGTAACACCCAGGCGAACGGTATCACCGATCCACCCGGCAGCACGACCGCCGAAGGTATAGCCGGACAATTGGCCAACGGCTGGTGTGAACTCGTAGCGAACAACCAGTACCGGCGTATTGCCGAAGCTCGATCCGTCGCGCACAACGCCATCATCCGATGCTGTTGAGGACAGCGGGCGCAGTAGAACAACGCGGCCCTGGAAGTAATCGATATCGTAGTCTTCTTGCGGACGCAGATCGCGGCGCGAGATGACAATGCCGGTATCGCGGTCACGCACTTCGATGCTCAGCCGCTCCGAACCGACAGTGATATCGCGGCGATTGAGGAAGTAAAGCGAGCCGCCAGTTCCGCGGAACTCATCGCGGCCCGGGATTGTACCCGGATCGGAAGCGAAAGCGGTGACTTGCAGCTTGCTCTCGCCGAATTCGGTAGTTCTCAAGCTCTTATGATCGACTATCGCGCCAAATACGCCGCGATTGAGCTGTGCCAGTTCGGCTTGCTGAATATCGGCAACGAAATTGCCAACCAGCAGGCTGGATTTGTCCTTCTGGACCTTGAGATAGAAACGACCCTGCGTTGGCGCATCTTCGACAAGCGTCGAGTCGTCACCATAGGTCGTGTAATATTGGTTCGAGTCCATCCGGCGCAGCAATTGGCGCGGATCTTTGCGGTCTATATTGCTGAACAAATCTTTCAGCAAAGTTTCACCCGTATCGAGCGAGCTGGTGATTTTCACGCCGCTCGCCAAGGTACCCTTGGCATAGAAGGCTGCGCGCGAAGTGATGTTCGTGCCATCGGTAATCGGATTGCCGCTTACCTCGACTGCACCAGCGCCGCCATTCGTGGCGACCAGGGTCAGATCGCCCTGCCCAACAATGAACCAGTCGTCTTTCTTCGCCTCGATGTCGCGCGTCGCGGTGAATTTGGCTTGTTCTTCAGGGCCAACAGTGACCCAGATTTGCTTGGTGTCTCGGTCAACAATCTGCTGACTGACAAAGCGGCCATCCTCTTCGATCGGAATGACTTGTCCGGCAACACGCACGACTTCATCGGCAGGGCTGGCCGTACCGGTAACAGTAACGGTGCTGGCCTTGGAGAAGCTGATATTGCGGATCGCGGCTTCGTCTTGTGTGCCGAATAGAGGGCGCACGGGAGCGGGTGCATCGCTAAATGCTTCGTCAAGCACGGTCAGTTCTTGCGGCTGCGTTTCGTCGAAACGACCTTTCCCGTCATAGACGCGGTAGGTGTAGAACAGGTCTTTCTCGGCGATGTCAGTAGGCGTCCAACGAGCGATTCCGCTCTTGTCTGCTGCGACCACCTCAAGCGGTGTCGCGTCAGGTCCAACACCGGCACGGAATATCCGTACCTCTGCCTTTTCGACAAAGGATGGATAGTTCACATAGCTGACAAAAGTCGACGCTTGACCGCGAACGACAGTGCGTTCGCTTTCGACAAGGCCAACGGCCAGAACCGGGTCAACATGCGTCTGATCGGTGCGGACTTTGACCGAATATGGATTGTCGATGGCCTGCGTTTCGTCAGGGCCCATCGTGATCGTCATTCCGTTGCTCGAAGAGACCAGAATTGGCTGTTCTTGTGGCGTGCCGCGGCCCGAACCATTATCTGATCCATTGTCAGCCATCCCCGCAACCGGCGCCTGCCAGTCACTGCGCGGGGCAGAGAGCGTCTGCTCGCTGCCACATGGTTTGGTCACGCTAATGCTGATACCAATGCACGATGCCGGAACCAATTGCTGCGAGGCAAAGTGACCGCTGGCACTGGCCGGAGTGATCTGGCCTGATACCCGCACCAGCGCGTCGCTTGGCGCGGAACCAGTGACATTCACCGGAACTGCGTCGGCCACCGCGATATTGCGGATGGAGGCTGAATCACGGACACCGAAATCAGCGCGCGCGGGACTGTCTTCAATAGCAAATTGTGCTGCCGACATTAGAGTTAGCGATTGCGGTTCTGTCTCGTCATAATTCCCGTCCGCATCATAGACGCGATATACATAGACCATATAGGCTGATGCATAATTGGTCGGTGTCCATTCCATCACGCCATTGCGATCACCAGTAACCACCGCATGCGGTGTGCCATCGGTGGATAGGCCACTGTCAAACAAGCGCAACTCTGTCCGTTCAACAAAGGCGGGGTAGTTGGTGTAGCCGATGAACTGGGCAGGGGAGCCCCGCTGGATCGTCTTTTCAGCGCCAACGAGGCCAATGGACAGGATCGGTGTCGCAATTGCAGACCGGATCTGGACGCTTGGAGCTTGCGCGCCAATCGTCGCAGCCGCTTGGCTGGTTACCGCCGGTGCGGTCAGCTTAGCCGAATGATCGGCATCGCTGGCTGCCACGGCTAGCGTAGAGTAAGGCACGAAACCAAAATTTTGGCTGCCCTCTGGAGCTGCCATCGCGGGGGCTGCAATGCTCAAGGAAGCGATGGCGGATGCCCCTGCGAGAAGCAGAGCTTGGCGGCTTTTACGTGATGCCTTGCCCGAATTAGAGCGAGCGGTCGGGAGGTTTGAGCTATTGTTCATTGTTCTTACTCCCGGCCCGGCGCAACATTTGCGCGCACCATGTTGGTTTCGATTGTGGGCGGCGGACCGTCCCAATCATCGTCATCCTCGAAAGTAGCCTCCAGCATCCGCTTCAGAACTGCGAGGCGGGCCTGAACCAGCTCAGTGTTTTCACCGGTGGAGGCGGAATAGGTGATTTGGATCACCAGACGCTGTGCTTCCACTTCAGTCAGTCCATTCAGCTGAGCGGCAAACGCTTGGTTCAAATTGCTGCCGCCAGCTTGGAAGGCACGTGTGTCGAGCACGATGCTCACCACGCGGGCTTTCTGGACACCGAAGTTCAGTTCGCTGATCTTACCGCGAGTGAGGCGGATCGATTGCGGGTTGTCCGATGTTGGCGAGTAGCCAGCAGGGATAGTCCGCGTGTCGAGCTTCAGGACGAAGTTCGAACCGATCTGCGCATCCGGCACGGCTGCACATGTGATGTGGTAGCGGCCATATTCGTCAGTCGTAATCAACTGACCATTGACCGTTGCCACACGGGCACCTGGAATGCCGGGCTCGCCGTCATTCTGGTATCCGTCACCATTAAGGTCGTCGAAGACCTTGCCGATGATTTCTGCGCAATCGAAGATCGCACTTGGGACAATCGAGACCACAGCCTGCGCCCGGTTGGATATGTCGGTTCCCGTCACTCCGCTGCGGCCAACCGCAGTGTTGATCCGGTCGCCTTCGGTCACACCGGCGCCGATGACGGCGACGATCTGATAAGTCCGCAGTTGATTGCCAGCGAATGTCTGGTTTTCCCAACGCAGTTCGCGATTGGCTACTGTCGGCTCGAATGCGATCTCATCGACGCGTGACGATCCCGGTACATACTTGAAGCCGGGTGGCAGGATGTCGATCACGTTCACTGCAGCGCGCGCCGCAGCTTCTGTGTTACGCACCGTGATGGTGTACGGCACCAGATCGCCTGTGCTGGCTGTCAGCGTGGTGCTGGTCTTAGTAACCAGCAGCGGAGTCCGCGACAGGAAGGGATCAAGCGGAATGTGGTTGTTGACCACATTCGCGTCACCCGCAGCGATCAGGAAGCCGAGGTAGTAGGTTGTTGGCTCACCGCCCTGTGGCGCCGAATTATTTGGAACCACTGGCGCTGGATTGCCCAGACCCGATACGTTCAGCGAACCGCTTTCTACTCCAATCACAGTCGATACCGGATCGGCATAGCCTGTTGGTGCAGTGACCTGCAGGCGGTACTCGGTTCGTCCAACGGGGCATGCTGCGTCAGCACCAGCCACGATGTCGAAGCGATAGTAACCGTCAGCAGCCGTTACCTGTCCCGTCTGGGACGGATCGAGGTAACATACCGTTGGCAGCGGTGTTCCACTTGCATCGACGAGAGTGACTACCGCACCCGAAACAGGATTGCGCGTGATCGCATCATAGACAACGCCCGATGGGTCGATTGGCAAGTTCTGATCGTTCAGCGTGCCGTTCACAGGCAGATCAACATCGTTGATCACACCAAACACCGTGCCCGTTGTCGGGTGGATGAACTGGATTGAATAGCCGCCGCCGCTCAAAATATCTTCGAAAGCGTAGAAGCCGTCCGTATCGGTCGTAGTCGTCTCAACCACGTCACCATCACGTATGAGGTTGACGATCCAATTGACTTGCAATTCTTCGCCGGTTTCCCGTGAGCGGTTCAAATTATCGTCAAGATAGACGATCCCGTTCACAGCGCTGCGCGGTGGCAGAACAGTGATTGTGACAGTCGCAGTCGTGCAATTGGTCGGGTTCAGGAGCTCGCACAGTTCGTAATCGAATGTGTAGGTTCCTTCTGGAGTGTTTGGCGCAACGCCAACACTACCCGTTGCAGTATCGAAAGTGATACCTGTTGGCACGACCGAGCTCGGCGCAAGTGTGACTGTCGAGTTCGCAGGCGTAGCTGGGTTGCCATTGATGGTATCGCCATCAAAGACGTTCAGAACATCAGGCTGTCCAGTGGCGCTATTCACGTCACCCGCAGTGTCATCAACCGCATCAATCGGAGCTGCGACCACAGTGACAGTGACTGTCGCTGTTGTGCAGTTCGTTGAGTTCAGGATCTCACAGATCTCGTAGTCGAAGCTGTAATCGCCCGCAGGTGTGTTCGGATCAACCGAGACGCTTCCTGTGGCCGGATCGAAGGTAAGACCCGCTGGAACCGTCGAACCAGGTGCGACAGAGATTGTCACATTGTCGATGGTCGCAGGGACGCCGTTGAGCGTATCACCGGTCAGAACGTTGAGAACATCAGTTCCACCGTCTGCACCAATGATGTCAACAACCGTATCATCGACAGCTTCAATTGGACCCGCAGTGACCGGCACCGTTACAGTGGTGGTCGCACAGTTAGTCGGGTTGAGAATCTCACAGATTTCATATGTGATCTCATAGTCACCCACTGGTGTGCCTGGTGGTACATCAACATCGCCAGTCGCCGGATTGAGCGCCGGCACAGGTCCGCCATCAACCGGAGTCGCCGGGGTGGTCACAGTGACAGTCACCGTGGTCGGATCAACCGGATCACCGCCAAGCGTATCGTTAGGCAGGACATTGATCACTCCCGCCTCACCCGAGCCGCCATTGGATGGAGGCGCCGTGTCAGGAGTGGCCACAATCGGCGCAGCATCTACTGTTACCGAAGCGGTCGCAGTCGAGCAGTTGGTTGGATTAAGGATCTCACAAATCGTGTAATCGAACGTATAGTTTCCAGCAGGTGTGTTCGGATCGACCGAAACGTTACCTGTGGCCGGATCAAACGTCAGACCAGCCGGTACAGTCGAGCCAGTTGCAACCGCGATGGTTACAGTGGTGGTATCAACCGTGTTACCGTCCAGCGTATCGCCGTCCAGAACGTTAAGAACGTCAGCCGCACCGCTGATACCGTTTATACCGGTAACTGTATCATCAACAGCCGCAATTGGCGCAGCAGTAACCGGCACCGTTACAGTGGTGGCGGCACAGTTAGTCGGGTTGAGCTGCTCGCAGATTTCATATGTGATCACATAATCGCCTGCAGGCGTGCCAGCCGGGACATCGACGTTACCAGTGGTGGGGTCCAGAGTAGGTACTGGGCCGCCATCAACCGGGGTTGCCGGAGTGGTCACGGTGACGGTGACAGTGGTTGGATCAACCGGATCACCGTTCAACGTATCGTTAGGCAGAACATTGATCACATCAGTTCCACCCGAACCACCGTTAGTGGGAGGCGCAGTGTCGGGAGTAGCCACAATCGGCGCTGCATCTACAGTGACGGTAGCCGTCGCTGTCGAGCAGTTGGTTGGGTTGAGGATTTCACAGATCGTGTAATCGAATGTGTATGTTCCCGCAGGCGTGTTCGGATCAACCGAGACGCTGCCTGTGTTTGGATCGAAAGTCAGACCAGCCGGTACAGTCGAGCCCGTTGCAACAGTGATCGTTACAGTGGTCGTGTCTACCGGATCGCCGTTCAACGTATCGCCATCGAGCACGTTGAGAACATCAGAAGCACCATCGGTGCCGTTGATTCCGGCTACATCGTCATTCACGGCCACAATTGGCGCTGCGACAACGGTTACAGTCTCTGTCGCAATCGCACAGTTCGTGGGGTTTAGAAGCTCGCAGATTTGGTAATCGAAGCTGTAAGTTCCTGCAGGCGTTCCGGCATCTACCGAAACATCGCCAATGGCAGTGTCGAAGGTGAGGCCAGCCGGTACAGTTGCACCAGGTGCGACAGCGATGCTGACGGTTCCAGTGGTTGCAGCGACGCCATTGAGCGTGTCGTCACTGAGGGCATTGAGCACATCAGCCGCACCTGTGGCACCGTTAATGTCACTCACGCTCTCGCTAACCGCCACGATTGGTGCTGCATCTACGGTGACGGTAGCCGTCGCTGTCGAGCAGTTAGTTGGGTTGAGGATTTCACAGATCGTGTAATCGAATGTGTATGTTCCCGCAGGCGTGTTCGGATCAACCGAGACGCTGCCTGTGTTTGGATCGAAGCTGAGCCCAGCAGGGACCGACGAACCGGTTGCAACTGTGATGGTCATAGTCGACGGATCGGCAGGAGCACCGTTCAGCGTATCATCGCCGAGAACGTTAAGCACATTTGGCGCACCGTCCGAGCCATTGATTCCGACCACGCTATCATCGACAGCCACTATTGGAGCCGCAACTACAGTTACAGTTTCGGTCGCAATTGCGCAGTTGGTTGGGTTCAGCAGCTCGCAGATTTGATAGTCAAAGCTGTAGGTTCCAGCAGGGGTTCCTGCATCGACCGAGACGTTACCTGTGGCAGTGTCGAAACTGAGGCCGGCAGGCACAGTGGCACCCGGTGCAACCGCGATGCTGACAGTGCCAGTAGTCGCAGCTACGCCGTTGAGCGTATCACCATCGAGCGCGTTGAGGACATCATTGGCACCTGTGGCACCGTTGATATCACTGACGCTCTCGCTAACCGCCACGATTGGCGCAGCAACAACTTCAACAGTTTCAGTCGCGATTGCACAGTTCGTTGGGTTCAGCAGCTCGCAGATTTGATAGTCAAAGCTGTAAGTTCCCGCAGGTGTTCCGGCATCTACCGAGACGTTACCTGTCGCAATGTCAAAGGACAGACCAGCAGGCACAGTGGCACCCGGTGCCAGCGCAATGCTGACAGTACCGGTAGTTGCCGCAACGCCGTTCAGCGTATCACCGGTAAGCGCATTGAGAACATCGGTTCCGCCATCGGCACCATTGATGCCAGCGACATTGTCATTGACCGCAGTGATATTCGCAGCGTTCACAGGAACTGTAATCGTTGCGGCTGCACAGTTGGTCGGGTTCAAATCTTCGCAGATTTGGTAATTAATCGTGTAAGTGCCAGCAGGGGTGCCAGCAGGTACGTCAACCAAGCCAGTCGCTGTGTTCAGCACTGGAACCGGGTTTCCGCCAATGGACGTAGCCGGAGTGACAACAGTCATCGTGATGTCGGCAAGATCGGCAGGCGCGCCGTCAAGCGTGTCACCAATCAGCGCGTCAACAACACCGTTCGCACCATCCGCACCGTTCACCGCAGCCGAGCTATCATCATCGGCGGTAATTGGGCCGGCAACAACGGTCACAGTCGCAGTAGCGGTGCGGCAGTTAGTCGGGTTCAACTGCTCACAAATTGTGTAGTCGAAGCTGTAAGGACCAGCAGGGGAGCCCGGATCAACCGTGATGTTGCCCGAGGCAGGATCGAAGGTCAGGCCAGCGGGTACTGTAGAGCCAGTTGCGACTGTGATCGTAACATTGCCCGTGGTGGCAGGGTTACCGTTCAGCGTATCGCTGCCCAGTACGTTCAGCACATCGCTCGCACCAGCGGTGCCGTTGATGCCGCCAACGCTGTCATCGACAGCATTCATAGGCGGTGCAACAACTTCAACCGTCGCTGTCGCTGTTGAGCAATTGGTCGGGTTCAGGTTTTCACAGATCGTATAATTGAAACTGTAAGTTCCAGCAGGTGTCGCCGGATCGACCGAGATATTGCCCGAAGCAGGATCAAACGTCAGGCCAGCAGGTACTGTAGAGCCAGTTGCAACGGTGATCGTTACATCTGCGCCTTCGGCAGCCGCATTGTTCAGCGTGTCATCACTCAGAACATTGAGTACGTTAGACGCACCTGTCGCTCCGTTGATACCATTGGCGTTGTCATCCACAGCCAAGATTGGCGCGGCAACCACTTCAACAGATTCGGTGTGGATCGCACAGTTGGTCGGGTTGAGGATTTCGCAGATTTGATAGTTGAAACTGTAAATGCCAGCCGGTGTGCCGGGCAGAACCGAAGTGGTCCCGTCAGCAGTATCGAATGTCAGACCAGCCGGTACAGTTGCACCAGGAGCCAGCGAGACAGTCACAGTTGCAAGTGTCGCAGGCGCACCATTGAGCGTATCGCCATCAAGCGCGTCGAGAACGTCATCCTGACCGGTCGCACCATTTATGCCTTGAATAGCGTCACGATCAGCGGTGATCGGCGCTGCAACAACAGTGACCGTTTCAGTCGCGATTGCGCAGTTGGTTGGGTTCAAAAGCTCGCAGATTTGATAGTCGAAGCTGTAGGTACCAGCGGCGGTGCCCGGATCGACCGAGACATTGCCAGTGGCAGTATCGAAGCTGAGGCCAGCAGGTACAGTCGAAGCTGGTGCAACCGCAATGCTGACAGTGCCAGTGGTCGCAGCCACGCCGTTGAGCGTATCACCATCGAGAGCATTGAGAACATCATTCGCACCCGAAGCGCCGTTGATGCCTCCTACGCTCTCGCTGACTGCGGCAATCGGAGCTGCGTCAACAGTCACAGTTGCTGTGGCGGTGGAGCAGTTCGTAGGATTGAGCTGTTCACAGATCGTGTAATCGAAGCTGTAAGTACCCGCAGATGTACCCGGATCGACCGAGACATTGCCCGTGGCAGGATTGAAGGACAGGCCAGCAGGAACGGTAAAGCCGGTTGCAACAGTGATCGTAACATCGCCAATTGTGGCAGCGTTTCCGTTCAGCGTATCATCGCCCAGCACGTTGAGGACATCATTTGCGCCATCGGCACCATTAATGCCGCTCGCGCTATCATCAACCGCAAGGATTGGTGCGGCAACGACAGTCACTGTTTCGGTTGCAATCGCGCAATTACCGGGGTTCAACAATTCGCAGATTTGATAATCAAAGCTGTACGAGCCAGCCGCGGTTCCCGGATCAACCGAAGTGTTTCCCGTAGCTGTATCGAATGTCAGGCCAGCAGGAACTGTAGCACCAGGTGCCAGCGCAATGCTGACATTGGCGGTGGTCGCAGCCACGCCGTTGATTGTATCATCTGTAAGAGCGTTCAACACGTCATTCGCGCCATCGGTACCATTGATGCCGCCTACACTGTCATCCACAGCGATAATCGGAGCCGCCACGACTGTCACACGCGCTTCGGCGATCGAGCAATTGGTTGGATTGATGATTTCGCAGATGCGATAGTTGAAGAAATATGTGCCCGCAGGAGTACCCGGAACGACCGAAACATTGCCTGTGGCTGTGTCGAAAGTTAGGCCAGCCGGAACAGTTGCACCGGGCGCCAATTGAATTGTGACCTCGCCGGTCGTTGCCGGAACGCCATTGCGTGTATCACCGGTGAGAACATTCAGAACATTGTTCGCACCACTGGCACCATTGATGCCGGTTGCACTGTCATTTACGGATTGAATTGGGCCAGCGATAACCGAGACAGTCTCTGTCGCAATCGCGCAATTGGTCGGGTTCAGTTGCTCACAAATTTGATAGTTGAAGCTGTAATTTCCAGCCGGCGTGTTCGGTTGGACCGAAGTTGTGCCGTCGGAAATATCGAAGGTCAGGCCAGCAGGTATCGTTGCACCTGGCGCAAGCGCGATTGTTACATTGGCAGTCGTCGCCGCTGCGCCATTCAAAAGGTCGCCGGTCAGGGCTGACAGAACATCTGCCGCTCCGGTTGCACCACTGATTCCGCCAATTGTGTCATTGGTTGCCGAGATCGAAGCTGCCGTAACAATCACGGTAACTGTTGCGGTTGCACAATTTGTTGGATCGGCCAGATCGCAGATTTGGTAAACGATGGTGTATGTGGCAGCAGGCGTCCCAGCGGCAACCGACACCTGGCCGGTTGCCGTATCCATCGTGACCCCTGCATTGGAAGCGGGCGTGGTGATCGTTGTGGTAATATTGGCCGGAACAATCGCCGCTCCGTTCAAGCTATCATTGTTGAAAGCATTGGTCAGATTGGTCTGGCCAACCGCGCCCACTACCGATGGCGGATTGTCATTGGTGGCGATGATTGTCGCACGAAGGTGGTCTTGGAAAATATAACCGGTTGCATCGGTCGAAGCAGTAAGAACGATCGCACTGATCGTGTTCTCTGCGGCAGTGTTGCCATAGGCGCCATTATTGACTGTGCCGCCCGCGCTACCCGCGGTTTCGTTCAGGTCGTAATGGGTAATTGGCTGCGTCTCGACAATGGTGTAACCACTGGCGTTAGATGGTGGCAGGACACCGAAATTGAATGCGCCGCTTCCATTGGTGTTAACCGATGCCATAATGGCATTTCCGAAAATATCGGTGCCGGTCAGAGTTAGCTGAACGCCGGTCATGCCTTCGCCGCCGTCAAAAGTGCTGTTGTTGTTATTGTCTGCGTAAACCGAACCGGCAATGCTTGAGGCGCGGATCTGAACGACTGCGGATTGGCTGTTATTCGCTCCATTGGCGTCTTCGCTCAAGGGATCACCGAACGCATCGAGGCCGGGCGTAATTGTGGCCGTGTCTGTCGCATCCATCGGAGTGAGCGCTCCGCTATAGGGAGCTTGAGCTTTGGTATTGACCAATAGGTCAACAGTGTGGGCAGCACCAACCGGGAAGGTCCCGTCAATATCGCAGACTATGGTGCTTGTTCCTGAACAGGTCAGGCCGCTAACGGTTGCCGAGCTACCGCCGGGGATCGAAGTGCTGGGCGCAGGAGTGGCGGAATAGACAAAGCCTGCAGGAAGCACATCGGTGATCCGAACGCGGGCTGCCGTAGCAGGGCCGTTATTGCGGAAACGGATGGCGAATTCGATAGGCTCGTTGACACTGCGTTGCAGCGCTCCTGTGCGGGTTTTGCTTACGACCTCAAGATCGGTCGAAGGCAATACCGTTGTGTTCTGCACCGCTCGGTTGTTGGCAGTTTGGACGTCAGCGCCGGCACCATTCCAGACAGGCTGCTCAGCAGAGGTTAGTTCGGCAGCATTCGCAAAAGTAACGATGGTGGATGGCGCAGTTCCGCCCATTGTAAAGGACAAGCGGAAGATCACTTGGCTCTGGGAATTTAGATAATTATTCGCGGTGCTGGTCGTATCGATACGGCAAAGCACATTGGCGCCCGATGGTACGCAGCCCGCATTGGGCGCGGCCTGCAAGGTCAGTCCACCATTGGCCGCAATCGGATTGATTGTGACCGATGACAAAGTCATAGTCAAACCCGGAGGCGGTGAGGGAATATCGGTGATCAGAACATCTGTTGCGCGCGATGGGCCGAAGTTCGAGGCACGAATGTCGTAGTTGAGTGTTTCGTCAAAACGTACCGGATCATCTGTTGCAGGGTTGGACTCTTGCTTGGTTACGCTCAAATCGAACGTCGGCGCGTTCATTGTGTGGTTAAGGTTGAAGAAGTTGTTGCCTGCGAGCGGGTCAGTGCCGCCGTTGGAATCTTGCGTATCTGTAGTTACAGTCGCTTGGTTGGTATTCGCGGCAGGCAAGCTTGCCAAAGTAGCGCCGCCAAACGGATATTTTGGTATAACTTGAACATTGATCTGACGTACTTCGGTGCGGGTGAATTGACCAAGAGGGCAAGTCACAGTGCCGGTTGCGATAACGACCGAACATGTGCCGCCCGGTTTGGTTGTGGTCGGCGTACCGATGATCTCAAACTTATCCGGATCGATTACATCGCGGACGACAACATTATTGGCGGGGTTGGCCCCATCATTGCGAACGCTGATGATATAGGTGGACTGAACGCCGACGCGTGCCGGATTTGGCGTGACCGACTTGGAGTTGATCGTCATGTCGGAGATGCCGGTGATCGTATAGGCAGCGGAATCGGTGTTATTTCCGGTGTTGAGTTCGGTCGTGTCAGGCGAAAATACTGATGCGAAATTGGTGAAACTTCCGCTTTCAAACGGGCGCGCCACACGAATGACCATCGTTTGCGAACCGCCGCCTGCAAGGTTGCTGAGCGACCATGTCGCAAGTCCATTGGATGCCGTGTAAGCGAGCGATCCTGATGTTGCGCTCTGCTGCGTAACGCCAGTTACAAATCCGCCACTATTAATGAAGTTTGGAAGGGCGTCGGTAACGCTAACCGTGCGGGCAAGATCGCCACCCGCTGCGTTAGAAACGCGCAGCCGCACATAAAAGACCGTATCTGCATCGGAAATCGCAAGATTCTCGGTCCAGCCACCAGTTGGCGACAGGCTAACATCTTTGGCGACCGTAAGGTCAGCCGCCAGCGTAGTTGAGCGAACGCCCGCGCTACGGCAGTCATTTCCGGTCGGGCTTGCCGCCGAGCTTGGGGTGTGGGCTGAACCGGCAGTGGTGTCAGTGCAAGCGGTGTTGGTGATTGTGGCGTCAGTTCCGGCCCCCGCTCGGGTTACCAAGCTCAGTGTGAGCTGCGAGCCGACGTTGAGCGAGCCTGTTCCGGTCGTCGCGCAAGTCACAACAACACCCGATACGGAGCATGACCAAGGGCCAGAAACGCTAACGAAAGTTTCGTTAGCGCTTAGCGTGTCAGTCACGCGGATCGGGTTTGTTGGCGAATAACTTGCAACCGACGGGCCGAGATTGCGCACAACGATGGTCGATGTGACATTTGCGCCAGGAGCGACCGGGTTGGGACTTTTGCTCTTTGAGCGCAGTTCAAGATCGGCATTCGGGAGAACCACCTGAAACGGCGCGATTGCAATATTGTTGCCAAAATCAGGATCGGCAAAGCCGGCCGGAGGTGCGACCGTTGCACTGTTGTTGATAATGCCGCTAGTCGCCGAAGCGCCTACCACAGGAATTGTGAAGTTGGTTTGTCCAGTCGCAGTGAGTGTCCCTGCAGTACAGGTCACGATCTGACCAGATCTGGTGCAACCGGATGGTAGAGTGCCAATCGTCAGCGACGCATTGATAGTATCGGTGATCGTCGATGCGGTCGGAACGTTTTGCGGTCCGGTGTTGCGAATCGTCAGAACGATGTTGGCACTGCTGCCCACCGTGATGGTAGAAGGCATCGATTTGATGGCTTGTAGATCGCTACCTGCCTCAATGTTGGTTACAACCACATTCGATGTATTGTTCGATCCGACAGGGTCGAGAACCTGAGGGTCGGTTCCTGTAACGCTGGCAATATTCGAGATCGTGCCAGCAGATGCTTTGGTAATTCGCCCTGTAATGGTGATATTGGGATAAGGAGTATTAACCGCAGGAGCGGCTCCGGAATAATTGCAAGTAACCTGCGTGCCAGACTGGCTGCAGCTCCAACCTGATCCGGTAGCGCTTTGGAAGGCGAAATCGGATGCGGCCGGAAGATTATCAAGCACGCGGACAGCGCTGGTGGAGTTGGGGCCGCTGTTGGATACGGTCAAAGTGTATTGAAGAATGCCGCCAGCGATTACGCTTGGCGCTGAACCGGACTTGGTGATGGACAGATCGGCACCGGCACGAACGGTGGGGTTGATGGTTAGCGCATCGTTGCCGGGGTTTGCGTCGCTGTTGCCAGCCGCCGCGATTCTCGCGGTTGATGCCCCTGCACCAGGTCCGCGTGCAATTGCGCGGTAAGTGAATGTCTGTGCATTGGCCGTGCCGCCGCCCAAAAGATTGGGCATGTTGCAAATCAGAGTCTGGCTGCCGACAGCGCCGCTCAATGTGCAATAGGCCGGAAAATTGGCCGGCGCGTTGATCACTTCGAAATTGGGAGAAATCGCAATCGTGACGACCGCATTGTTCACCGCCGGGGCGCTGTTATTCGCTACCGTGACCGTGAAGGTCCCCTGTGCGGTTGATGCAATGGGATCCGGCGCTGCCGAATATTGCGTTACCGAAAGATCTGCTGCCGAAACCGCACTACTGAACATGAGGGCGAACAGCCCGACCATGATCCGTGCCAGAGCTGCGGTTTTTAAAGTAAGCATTTCATCCGTCTTTCATGCGCAAAACCGACTTATTCGGCAGAGCTTGCGGACGGTGTGGCCATTTAAGCCTAATTTTTGGTTAACAGACGACCTATGGCGATTTGGGTGAAAATTGAGTTTCTTGCTGTTTTAATTATATAATATGAGGTTATCGAAGGTTAAGAAGCGGCCATTATTTACAACTCCTTACATGATTTGCGGGATGATCTGGCCCTGGATGACCTCGTAAGGGGCGGTATCACCGAAGAATTTCGTCACGTCGATTAACAGTTTTTGGCTTAAACGCTGCGCCTCTGCGCCATCGTTGGAAACCCGATCTGCATAATCAGTCAAATTGTCGATCCGCAGATCCATCATCCGGCGGCAAACCCTGCGCTCGAAAGTCGAATGTTTGTAATCGCACGCGCGGATCGTGGATAAACCGACAACCGCATCGACGATCTTGTTTTTAGCGTTGCCATGATCGCTCTCAATCGGCGAGCCGCGCAAGACGAGTGGCAGCAAAAGTCCTTCAATCATCGTATGCCCCAGATGCTCCGGCACTTCGACGGCATTGACCGCTTCGGTCGCAATCGCTGCATTCGGCATCGGGTCAAACTTGGCGCTTTCAGGGGATTGAACACAGGTAAAGCCGCCCGCTTCACGCACGGCCTCAAGCATTTTGCTCCATCGCCACCAGATCCTGATAGGACGACCGCCGTACCACTCTTGCCCCAAGAGTTTGCGATAGAATGGAAAAGAGTATTAATTAATGTCGCCACGCCTTTCGGATCAACATCGGGTCGGACCTCGGCCTTCAAGGCCGCTCCATGAACTTCAATGTAAGTCTTGGGCTGGATGATATAGAAGGTATTCCTTTTTAGCTGCTCGCCATTTTTGCAGATTTGACCAGCATTCCAGTGTGACGCGCAATAAGCTCGTCCAACATACTCTTAAAGTCTCTCGACAAGTGCATGACGACAACAACAGCCGCATCTGAATCGTTAAGTCAACTCGCGAAGGCAGCGCAAGAAGGTGGAAATGCTGTTCGCGCGCCTCAAACGAATATTAAAACTGGACCGATTACGCTTGCGGGGACCAAATGGCGCAAAAGACGAGTTCCTCCTAGCCGCCACCGCCCAGAACCGGCGCAAACTAGCCAAAACAATTCCGGTGTCAGCCTGATAAGATTATCAAACTCCGTTCGCTTCGCTTCCAGAAATAATATCAAACGGAAAATAGAGCGAGTCTTTCAACACAATCCGCCCAATAGTTACCGTTTGCAGAGCCGGGATTCTCTGAAAGGCGTCTTTCCGTTGTTGGCTAATGAAGCCGCGTTTCAGCGATCAGACCATTTTCGGAGGTGAGGCATCAGCACGCTAAGCGCCGCCAACGTATTAAACTGCATATATAACTTAAGATAAAAGGTTTTCTGCCCTTCACTTCGACTTTGTGTTAGCCAACTAACACAAAAAGTTACGATTCTAGGCAAAATAGTAAAAATACTAACACGTCGCCTAGCACATAGTACAAAATTTTGATTTATTATCATGTATTATCAATTATATGTCTATCAAGCGTTCCGGCTCATAACCTGAAGGTCGTAGGTTCAAATCCTACTCCCGCAACCAACAAAAACGCCGCTGACCCAACGGTCGGCGGCTTTTTTGTGGCCAAACTATAGCGAGGCTGAATCAAATGGATGGTAAGGAACATAAGCGATGACCAAAATTCCATCTTCGATACGACGGACTCTAACCAGGGTTATATCGGAAAGGTTGGCAGACGGCCTAAATCATCTGTTCCCCATGAAAGTCCAGACGCTTGCCGAAATCACCCTGCGGCCCTAGAGATGATTCTGGGCTTTGGTTATCTTAGGCTCCGTATGGGTTCCTGCTACAGGTCATGAGCCACGCACCGCATAAATGAATAGGATTGAAAATGGATTTGGCCGGCCCTGCTTCACATAGTTATTTCTCCCAGCGGCTTCGTCTGCATTATGCGGATTGGGGCAATGCGGATAAACCGCCGCTGATCCTACTCCATGGCGGGAAGGATCATTGTCGTAACTGGGATTGGGTGGCGCAGGAATTACGCGATGACTGGCATATTATTGCGCCCGATGTTCGCGGCCATGGTGATAGCCAATGGAGCACCGACGGCAATTACACGCTTATGGCGATGGTGACCGATCTGGCGCAGTTGATCCATCAGTTGGACCTGTCACCAGTTACAATTGTCGCACACAGCATGGGCGGCAATATCGCGCTGCGTTATACAGGTCTCTATCCGGATACTGTCCGGCGACTGGTTGCGATAGAAGGGCTCGGTGGCAGCCCAAAAATGATCGCCGAACGTGAAAAACTCGGGCAGCTCCAGCGGGTGCGTAATTCGATCGAGGAAAAGCGCAACGCGGCGGGCCGACAAGTTAAACGTTATGCTAGTTTTGACGATGCGCTCAAACGGATGCAGGAAGCCAATGGGCATTTATCCGACGAACAGGCCCGGCACCTGACCACCCACGCGGTTATCCGGAACGAGGACGGGAGCTATAGCTGGAAATTTGATCCTTATGTTCAGCATTGGGATTCAATTGATTTGCAGCAATCCGATATTCACGAATTGTGGAGCAATATCAGTTGCCCGACGCAATTGCATTATGGTGACGATAGCTGGGCCAGCAATCCGGAAAAGGATGGTCGGATCAAATATTTTGGCGATAATGTATCGGTGAAAAGCTTCGCTAATGCGGGACATTGGCTGCATCATGACCAGTTTGATCAATTTGTCGGTGAACTTAAAGAATTTTTATAAACGCATATCCGTGTGCCTGATTTGGGCGTTATCCGAGGTTAGAATATAGGCCCCGAATATCAAGGCCTTTGTGAGATGCCAGTGATATGGTAGCGCTGCACATTATTATGTCGAAACCTTTACCCTATCCCTTGATATTTACCGATCTCGATGGGACTTTGCTGGATCATCACAGCTATTCCGCGAAGCCAGCGGATCAGTTGATTGAATATTTAAACGACGGATCAATCGCGAGCGTCATCCCAATAACGAGCAAAACTCACGCGGAATTGCAATGGTTGCAACGGAGTCTCCCATTTATAGATGCGATCAGCGTCACCGAAAATGGGTCGGTAATCCATGCACCCCACGGCATTCCTTTTTCAAGTGCCGATCATCCGTATCGTGAAACATTGGGAGTGGAATATGGCGAAATATTCGACCAGATAGCGCGCCTTCCAACGGACTTGCGGACCCATATCACCGGATTTCATGATATGTCGGTTGAGACCGTGGCGCAAATAACCGGACTATCGATTGATGACGCTAGAAGAGCGCAAAAGCGCGAGGCGACCGAACCGTTTCTTTGGTCAGGGTCGAATGCCGAGCTGCAATTCCTGAAGACTATATTCATGGATGCCAGCATATATGTGCAGCAGGGCGGGCGATTTTACCATTGCACCGGCATGGCGACCAAGGAACAGGCCATGGGGCGGGTTATCGCTGCTTTTGCTTCGCGACAACCGGAAAATAGATTTTGTTCTATTGCGCTTGGCGATGGGCCCAATGATCTGGCCATGATCGAAGCTGCGGATTTCGGCGTCATCATGCCTAATCCCGAAGGTGTGACAATCCAGTCCGATAAGGTTAGTGTGCGCACGGCGCCGCAACCGGGTCCAAAGGGATGGGTTCTTGCTATTACAGAAATTCTTGCGGAACTGGGTTTTAACCTGAGCCAAAGCTAACTAGGCTGCATATCATCATAATCGCGGAGACCTCATGGCCGACTTTCACCAAAATGGTATTATTTCAACGCTGCATAATCTGACTGACCGGTCAGTGGAATCTCTGGAAGCGGATTTGATGCGCTTCCGGTCGGCCAATCCAATGTCTTTGGTCCTGCCGAGTCTGTTTTCGGAACTGGAAGGACCGGCGCTTGAAAATATTATCGATGAGCTGTGTGAGGTGCCCTATCTGGATGACATCATCATCGGCTTGGACAAGGCCGATAAGGACCAGTTTGAATATGCAAAAAAATATTTCGCGCGGCTGCCGCAGCGGCATCATATCTTGTGGAACAGCGGACCGCGCCTGACCGCGCTTGATGAAGAATTGCAACAACATGGACTGTCCCCCGCTGAGCCGGGTAAGGGCCGTAATGTTTGGTTCTGTTTTGGCTATTTTCTAGCCGCTACAGAGGCGCAAATAGTTGGCCTGCATGATTGTGACATATTGACCTATGACCGCGGCATGCTTGCGCGGCTTATGTATCCGGTGGCCAGCCCGACCTTTCCGTATCTTTTTTCCAAAGGCTATTATGCCCGCTTGACCGATCAGAAGCTGAACGGGCGTGTCGTGCGCCTGCTGGTTGGGCCGTTGTTGGCGGCACTCAAGAAGATATGCGAACCCAATGATTATCTGACCTATTTGAATAGCTTTCGTTATCCGTTGGCTGGCGAATTTGCCATGGGTAGGCAGGTGGTTAAGAATATCCGCATCCCGTCCGATTGGGGATTGGAAGTTGGGGTTTTGTCAGAAGTTTGGCGCAACCATTCAACCCAGACCATCTGTCAGGTCGAGATTGCCGATCATTACGATCACAAGCACCAATCAGTATCGCATGATAATCCCGATGGTGGCCTGTCCAAGATGAGTATCGACATTACCAAATCGATTTTCCGCAAGCTTGCAACCGACGGTCAGATTTTTTCACAGGGCACCTTCCGGACGCTCAAGGCCACTTATTTCCGGATTGCGCTGGACCGAATTGAGACTTTCCATAATGACGCTGTGATGAATGGTTTGACGCTCGATCGGCACGAAGAGGAAACAACGGTGGAGTTATTTGCGCAAAATATCATGACTGCTGGCGATGCGTTCCTCGAATCGCCGCATGAAACACCTTTCATGGCCAATTGGAACCGGATCAATAGCGCGATTCCAGATTTCACCGATCGGTTTAAGGAAGCGGTGCGACTGGATAATGCAGATTAATCTGTCTTTTGCCGCACGTTGCTGATCCAAATAGTCTGATAGGGAGCAAGCGGAAAGTCGCCTTCAATATCAGCGATTGATTGGCCGGAAATTAAATCCCACCAAAGGTCGCCGGCGATCAGATTGATATCAGCTAGCGTCAGGGTCTTTTGTTCGTTTGTCACGTTGGAGACAGCGAAGATGCTTTGTTTACGATCAACACTTTGTCGCCATATCCCGAATAGTCCCTCAGGTAGGGCAAGGGTGAATTGAACGGCATTGGGATTAAATGCGGGTTGTACCTTTCGAATTTCAATGAGGCCCAGCAAGCGATTAAATACCTGCGCTTCCACTGTTTTCGGGTCGGCCAGTTTCTGGTTAATCTCCGCATGATCAAGCCGCCGCCGGTTAATCGAGCGATTGTGACCCGTTAAGTTGACTTCTTCATAGCCATTAGGCGTGGCGAGTAAGCTGTGGATATAAATGGCCGGTATGCCTTCCAATGCGAGCATGATTGCCATCGACGCCATGAAACGATCGATCTGATATTCATCCGGCCCTTCCAGCGTTCCCTGCATCGCCTCAAAATAGGAAATATTCATTTCATAAGGTTTTTCGGTGCCGCCGGGACCGCGCCGCATCGAAATCTGTCCGCCGAAACGCTGCATCGCGGCCAGCATTTGATCGACCTCGCCTTGCGGCAACACGCCTTCCGTCGGGCGCAGTCCAATACCGTCATGGCTGGCAGTAAAATTGAGATAGGTGCAACCGGTTAAAGCCGGCGGATTGCTGCGCGTCAGGCGCTTCAGATAGAGCGCATTGCCGGTGAGCAGTGCATGGACGAGCAATGGCGGCAGTGAAAAATTATAGATCACATGCGCTTCATTTTGATTGCCAAAATAGGTCAGGTTTTCATGATTGGGAATATTGGTTTCGGTGATGATGACCAATGTTTCGGCATGATGATCCATCAGCAAGCGCAGCAGTCTGATAATCTCGTGTGTTTCGTCGAGATTGATTGAGGATGTACCAATCGTCTTCCAAAGAAACGCGACCGCATCAAGCCGAAAAATGCGAATTCCATGGTCGATATAGGCCGCGATGATCTTGATGAATTCCAGCAGCACATCGGGATTGGCAAAGTTAAAGTCGAGCTGGTCGGCGCTGAAAGTACTCCAGACATGCCGGTCGCCTGCCGCCGTTCGGAAGGGGGTGAGCAAAGGATGGGAACGCGGACGCACGACCTGACCCAGATCGGTGGAGGGATCGGCGGTAAAGAAATAATTTTTCCCCGGGGCCTCGTCAGACAGGAATTGCTGAAACCATTTCGATTTGCTGGACCCATGGTTAATCACAAGATCAGCCATCAACCGATAATCATTGGCAATGGCTTCGATATCCGACCAGTCGCCCAATTCTTCATCAACGGTCATATAGTCGATCACGGCAAAGCCATCATCCGAACTGGAAGGAAAAAAGGGTAGGATATGAACCATGCCAATTGTTTGGTTGATATGTTGCTTTAAAAACCGATGCAGCGTCTGCAGCGGCGGCTCCCCGTCGGATAAAATGGTGCCGCCATAAGTTATGAGCGCAATATCACTCTCGTCCCATAAATGTTTTGCAGCTATCTCCTGCCGTTCGATCATCCTGCCATTATCAGGCCAAAAGGCGCTGACTATCTGATCGGCAAGTATATCGGCGTCATGATCCGGATATAGCAGGATAAGCTGGTTGGACAGACGTTGGTGCAGATGATCGATTGTGTCAGGGTCATTCATGATTTGGTTCATTGCTCCCAAAAGTTGCTTGACCCCGGTCTGATAATCGGGCTCATATTGTGCAGTGCATCAAACAGCAAAACCCGACTCAATAAAAGCCCTTTTAAAGGGTATTTATGCTGAGGCGCTGAAACCGGTGCTTCCCTCACACGCCATGCAGGACTTAAGCCTGCCAAAAGTACAGGGTCGCATTTTTCTATTATCTGTTGGCAAAGCGGCCGCTCAAATGGCTGCTGCGATCCATGACCGCCTGCCAGAGGGGACCACGGGTTTGATTGTCACACGACACGGATATGCGCAGTCCGGCTTCGCACCAAGCAATATAGAAATCATCGAAGCTTCGCATCCGGTGCCGGATGATGCCGGTATCCAGGCTGCACAGCGGGCGTTGGCCGAAGCGGATTTATTGGGCGAAGATGATCAGTTGCTAGTGTTGATGTCCGGCGGTGCCAGTGCCCTTTTGCCCGCGCCAGCCATCGGTATTTCACTGGCCGAGAAACAGGATATTACCCGGAAATTGCTGCACTGCGGTGCGCCGATTGACCAGATGAATATTGTCCGCAAACATCTTTCGGCGATCAAGGGCGGGCGACTGGCTGCCCGGGCACACCCCGCAGCCACTTACATGGTCGCCATTTCGGATATTCCGGGCGATGACATAACGATGATTGGTTCCGGCCCGAGTCTGCCCGATATTTCGACATGCGCGGACACATTGGCGATAATTGACCAATATAGCATTGCAATTCCTGATGCGATCAGGTCGCGGCTTGAAAATGGCAATTTGGAAACACCTAAACCCGACGATCCTGATATGCAGAAGGTGGAAGCTATGCTGTGCGCGCGGCCCGCCGATATGTGCCAGGCTGCGATACACGCAGTGCAAGAGCTTGGTTATGAGGCGGTCATGCTTGGCGATGCATTGGAAGGTGACGCGGCCCAACTGGGGCAGGATCATGCGGCGCTAGCGCTCGAGTATAAAGCGGAAGGGCGCAAAGTCGCGCTTATCTCTGGCGGAGAAGCGACAGTGAAAGTTCGCAACCGCGATGGGCGAGGCGGGCGATGCACAGCCTATCTTCTTGCCTGCGCCATCGCACTGGACGGCGCGCCGGACATTTGCGGTTTCGCTGCCGATAGTGATGGTATCGATGGCTCAGAAGATAATGCAGGGGCATTCCTCTGGCCAGCCGTTTTGGATGCTATGGGCGGTAAGGATGACGCCAAGCGTTGGTTGGATGACGACAATAGCTATTTGGCATTTGAAGAGGCGGATGCGCTGCTCATCACCGGACCTTCCGGCACCAATGTGAATGACCTTAGGGTGATCCTCATTGGCTAACCGCAAAGTGATGCACAGCTGTCCCGGCTGATTTGGTGCTGCCAAAGACGCTTAGGTCAGCAGGGAGACATTTCCTCCCGCAGCGGTTGTATCAATACAAACGTGACGTTCTACCAGACACCGGCCCCCGAAATTTTCTTCGGTGATGAGCGGGATTAACTGTCCATCGCGTTGGGCAAGCGCCTTGCGGATCGCACGAATATCTTCAATTTCACTCCAGCAGACAACTGCATCTATACCGGTCAACTGGGATAGAGATTCGCGAGGCACAAATCCGTCGAGCGCCTTTTCACCTGTAGCACCGGGAACGCAGATCAGGGGTTCACAACCTTGTTGTTGAACCGTCTCCGCCTGTTTCATGGCATCTTCCGATGATGGACCGAGACATAAAATTATGCCCCGCGCATAGGTAAATAGTTCATTTGATTCTCCGGTAGGTCCGGGCATAATTTCGCTATTGCGTGGTCGTATGTCGGCAGGCGGAAGTGTGTCGATGGCCGCTTGCACCGTTTCCAGATCTAGTTCTTTACCGTGATTTACCGGCTTCATCGGGCTCACGCTTTTATAAAAGCGCGGCAAATAATGCGGTCCGCCAGCCTTGGGACCAGTACCGGATAGACCTTCTCCACCAAAGGGTTGTGAACCGACAACGGCCCCGACCTGATTGCGATTGACGTAAATATTCCCGACCTTCATCGCGCTGGTCAGTTTGTCGATACGTCTCTCGATCCGGGTCTGTAAGCCAAAGGTCAGCCCGTATCCGCGATTATTAATATCGCTGATGATCTTATCGAGCTCGTTATTTTTAAATGTAGCAACATGCAAAACCGGACCGAATATTTCTTCTTCCAAATCATCAATCCCATTGACCTTGATGACCGCTGGTCCGACAAAATAACCGTCATCCGGACAATCCAACTGCTTCAGCAATCTTCCTTCTTTTTTTGCGGTGGCTATATGCGTGCTAATCTTATCGTGTGCGGCTTGATCGATAACCGGTCCGATATCGGTCGACAGCCACCAGGGATTGCCCATCTCTGTTGCGTCCATTGCACCGTTCAGCATTTTTAGAAATGGTTCGGCAACATCCTCTTGCAAATACAGGGCCCGCAAAGCCGAGCAACGCTGTCCAGCGGACTGAAATGCAGAAGTGATAATGTCACGAACAGATTGTTCCGGCAAAGCAGTTGAATCCACGATCATGCAGTTCAGGCCGCCGGTTTCAGCGATCAGAAGTGAATCAGCCTGACCCTTTTCAGCAATATTCCGGTTTATGGTCTGCGCTGTTGCGGTGGAGCCGGTAAAACATACACCATTAATGCGGGCATCACCGCTTATCGCGGCTCCCACTGTTGCGCCTGCGCCCGGCAACAACTGGAGGGAAGCCAAAGGTACGCCAGCTTCATGCAGCAAATTGGTCGCAAGGGCCGCAATAAGGGGTGTTTGGTCCGCTGGTTTCGCCAGTACCGCATTGCCAGCCGCCAGAGCCGCAGCCACTTGACCGGTGAAAATCGCCAGCGGGAAGTTCCATGGAGAGATGCAACTGATGGTACCTCGCGGCTTGGTCTCAGGGTGTTTCTCCGCTTCTTTGGCATAATAACGCAGAAAGTCGACCGCCTCGCGCAATTCGGCGATGGTATCAAACTGGGTTTTGCCTGCCTCCCGCGCTAGCAACGCAAAAATCTCACCATGATGATGCTCGTAAAGATCGGCAGCCCTTCGAAGAATCGCAGCACGCTCAGCCACAGGGGCATCCCAGGCGCGCGCGTCTTCAATAGCTTCCAGCGCCTGCTTCTCATCAGCCTCGATTACTTCTCCGACCTGACTATCGTTGCGTGCCGGATTGAATATCTTGTGCGCAGTTCCGCTGGTGACCGGCCGTACTGTAATAGGCGACGAACGCCATAGCTTTTCGGCAAAAGGCGCGCGCTCTGCCACATAATCATTCATGTCATTACGATTGGCTAGATCCCAACCGCGCGAATTAATGCGATCCGGCTGGTACAGATCAGCAGGCTTGATGATCTTTGATTGGCTTGATTGCTGATCGGTCTCCAACGTCTCGAATGGATCGGTAGCAATCATTTCCGCCGCAACCGTATGATTGGCTAGTTGGTTCACAAAAGACGAGTTCGCACCGTTTTCGAGCAGTCGCCGGACAAGATAGGCGAGCAATTCGCGGTGCTTCCCGACAGGAGCATAAATCCGTGAGCGCACTTTTTCATTGCGGAGCAACGCATCGTGTAATGTTTCGCCCATGCCATGCAGCCTCTGGAACTCGAAATCCTGATTATTCCCCGCCATTTCCAATATGGCCGCTACGCTGTGCGCATTATGCGTGGCAAATTGCGGATAGATGCGATCAGTCATTTTCAGAAGCTGTGATGCGCAGCAGATATAGCTAATATCCGTTGCTGATTTTGTCGTAAATACAGAAAAGTCTGGCACACCATCCATTTGCGCGCGCTTGATTTCGCTGTCCCAATAGGCGCCTTTGACCAAGCGAACCATGATCTTTCGATCAAGCTGGGTAGCAAGGGAATACAGCCAGTCGAGCACAAAGCTTGCCCGCTTACCAAACGCCTGCACAACAACGCCAAAGCCATCCCATCCCGTAAGACGCGGATCACTGAGAACCATCTCGATCATATCGAGCGATATACCCAGACGATAGGCTTCCTCGGCATCGATATTCAGGCCGATATTGGCGTCGCGCGCAGCGCGCGCCAGTTCACCCACGCGGTCGGCGAGCTCAGGAACCGCCTTGGCCTGCTGGCTCATCTCGTAACGGGGATAAAGAGCCGATAATTTGATCGAAAGACCGGGGTTTTCTCGCAAATCATCAGACTTGGCGGCCTTTGCAATTTCCTTTATCGCATCGGCATAGGCCGCGAAATATTCATCCGCGCCTTCCTGCGTAATCGCAGCTTCTCCCAGCATGTCATAGGAATAGGTCGCGCCCTTGGCCTTCCATTTCTCTGCCCGCTTCAACGCAAGCTTCATATCTTCGCCGAGCACAAATTGATTGCCGAGTTCTTTCATGGCCTGTCGCACAGCGACACGGATTACAGGCTCGCCCAATCGCTTTATTGCGCCCCGCAGAGCGTCCAGCGGTCCACGGCTTTCGGGCTTATTTATCACACTACGCGTCATCTCAAGGGCGTAGGTTGATGCATTGACGAGCGAGCTTTCCGACTGCCCGATATGATCGCGCCAGTTGGACGGTCCAATCTTGTCTTCAATCAGGGCATCAATCGTTTGGTTGTCGGGAACCCGCAATAGCGCTTCCGCCAATGTCATCAGGGCGAGGCCCTCGTCCGTAGAAAGACCATATTCACCAAGAAAACTCTCGGTCAAGGTGGGCCCGGAAGCACTTCGTACGTCCCGGACAACCTGTATCGCCCGTTCTTGAATACGCTTGCGTGTCTGCTCATCGGGGCCGAAATTTGATATTAGATATTCTAGAATCTCGGACTCATCGGTGCGATGATGTGTGCGAACTTTTTCCCGGTAATCAATTAGCGTATTCATCAATCAAAGATTTCCTGATAAATTTTACCGATGTGCAGATATGAAAATCACTGCGAAACGGGGCAATGATTGATATATTAATCGTGCTGAACGGCTGGTTACGAATGAAACTCTATCGCATTTCTAACTGCGAACGCAACCCTTGTAGCCTGACCACCGGACATCGCCATCTGAAGGGCGCACACACCCGATTTTTTCGATTCGCCACCAATTGGGTTCTTAACGGTGCGTTGTGGGCCAGCGGAACATTCTGGAAGCTCGATTTCCTGTTAGTGTCTAACTGTTTCCTCTGCCGCATTTGCCAGATAGAAAAATAGGATCAAGAATTAGGATGGCTATCGCTGTCGATCAAAATTAAAATCCGGCAGCGATTGGAAGGCGTTGCGAAGTGCTTCCCCCCACCCGACCGAAATTTCCTGAAAATAGGGATCATCGCGTTCGATGCGCTGCTGTGCCGTTATCGCATAGCTATTTGTCTCATAAGTTTGAATGTCCAACGGCAAATCAACTGCAAGATTTGCACGTATGGTCGAATCAAAAGAAACCAGCATGAGTTTGATAGCATCTTCAAATGCCATATCTGGATTATAAGCTCTTACCAAAATGGGTCGCCCATATTTAGTTTCGCCGCTTTGGAAATAGGGAGAATCATCGCTCGCTTCGATGAAATTACCCTCTGGATAAATCAGGAAAAGACGCGGCTCACTGCCTTTTATTTGCCCCCCCAATATCAAAGTAGCACCGAACGGAGATTTAGCTTCTTGTCCTTCATGTGCATAAGTTTTTACTACTTCGCGAAGGGTTTCGCCGATGATGGTAGCGATCTGAAACATGGACGGCGCTTCCAGAATTGACGGATTGCGATCCTCTGGGGCTTTGCTACGTTCGTCGAGCAAGCTCACAACTGCCTGAGTTGTTGCGAGATTACCTGCCGATAATAACGTAATCACACGTTCGCCGGGTTTTTCCCAGCTCGTCATTTTACGAACCTGTGCAATATCGTCAACACCTGCATTCGTGCGCGTATCGGACATGAATACCAAGCCCTTGTTGAGCCGTAGCCCGATGCAATATGTCATGTCACTTACCCTTTGAACTCGCGATAAATTGCGAGAGCGCCTGTTACTGCTGCACCTGCAATTGCACAATCATATTCTCTTTGGTTCCGCCGTAACGCATGCCTGAAACAGGCGCGGCGTCTCTGTAATCTAGTCCGGTGGCCACACGGATATAGCGCTCGTCGGGAGAATAGCCGTTTGATACATCAAATCCGACCCAGCCAATGCCCTCAAAATAGGCTTCGGCCCATGCATGGGTGGCGTCTTGGTCAACGCGGTCATTCATCATCAAATAGCCAGAAACATAGCGCGCGGGATAACCCAGTTTCCGCATGGCCGTGATAAAAATATGGGCATGGTCTTGGCAGACACCGCCGGCTGCTTTCATAGCATCCTCCGCGTTTGTATCCGCGTTGGTCTTTCCGATAATATAAGGGACATGCTGGACTATGAGAGCGGAGAGCGCATGGGCTTTGGAGATGTCATCGCTGTAATCATTGCCCAGTTCTGCAATAAGTCCTGCTACGGCAGCCCCGCCAGTCGTCAGCGATGTTTCTCGTTTGAAATTCCATAACGCCATAAAGCCGCGATGTTGGCCGATGACGCCGCTAGACTCGCTGACTTCTATCTCGCCGTGACAGCGAATGATGAGCTTGTCTCCACCCGGATCAATACTGACCAAATTGACATGGTTTGCATGCTGATCGTTGAAGGACGTTTCTATCTTGCCGCCTTCGACGGTCAAATCCCAATCGATGGTTTTTTGCCCTGCCCGCTCTTTGGGTGTCAGGCGTATTTGCTGCAGCCCGTAAATGACCGGCGCATCATAATCATAGCTGGTGGTGTGATTAACAATAAGTCGCATGGTCATCCTTGGAATCGATAATCTTGCTCGATTTGTGCAGCAAGCCGACTATTTTGAGCGATGAAATCCTGAATATATTCGTGCAAACCTTGCTCAAAAATTTCTTCGATACCGCAGGTTTTCATGCGGTCGTTTGAAGTCTCTGCATTTACGCAAGATTCATGTATCTGACCATAATCATTCGCCAGATAGCCCAGATTATCTGCAATTTTCTGCAAACAGAAGATTAGCGAACGCGGCATTTGCTTATGCAAGATGAGGAATTCTGCAATATTCAATGGGCTGATCTCGGCGCCATTTAGCCACCGATAAGCGCGTTGAGCCGACACTGACCGCAATATAGTTTCCCATTGCACGACGTCTAGGGACGATCCGACTTTTGCAATGGACGGCAGCAGCAGATAATATTTTACGTCCAATATCCGCGCCGTATTATCGGCCCGCTCAATAAAGGTTCCCAGTCGAATAAAGTTAAATCCGTCATTGCGTAACAACGTGCCGAGCGTGGCGCCGCGAACCTGCGCGCATTGCTGGCGGATTGTTGCCAGCGTGTCGGGGAGCTGCTGTTCGCCAATGGGCGAAGACAAGAGTTTCTTCAACGTTATCCAACTCTCGTTGGTGGCTTCCCACACTTCCCGGGTCAGCGCTGTGCGCACGAGCCGGGCATTGTCACGGGCTGCCTTCATTGTTGAAATTACGCTTGATGGATTGCTGGGGTCGCGGAGCATGAAATCCATAACATTGTCGGAATTATAACAATCGTGCCGCGCCTCATAGTCGGCGACCGATCCCGCTGTGGTGAGAATGGACTTCCATTCCGCCCCAGCCGTAGCCGACCGGGTTAATGCAATGCGAAAACCGGCATTGAGTAATCGCGCATTATTTTCGCATCGTTCAAGATTGCGGAACATCCAGAATAGACCGCCTGCTGTTTTTCCTAACATATCCCTATTCCTCCAGCACCCAGGTGTCTTTGGTGCCGCCTCCCTGACTACTATTCACCACAAGCGACCCTTCGGTCATTGCAACACGGGTTAGGCCGCCGGGTGTAATCTCGATCCGATTGGGTGACACGAGCACAAAGGGCCGGAGATCGACATGGCGCGGAGAAAGACCTTTCTTGGTAAAGATCGGCACTGTGGAAAGGGCAAGAGTCGGCTGGGCAATATAATTGGAGGCATTTTCGATTAATTTAGCGCGAAAGGCTTCGACCTCTTTTTTGCTGGCTGCTGGTCCGACGAGCATGCCATATCCGCCCGATCCATGAACTTCTTTGACCACTAGATCGGCCAGATTATCCAGCACATATTGTAACTGGTCCGGCTCGCTGCATCGCCATGTCTGAACATTGTTCAGCAAAGGCTTCTCGCCCGTGTAGAATTCGACGATGTCCGGCATATAGCTATACAGAGCCTTGTCATCCGCGATGCCGGTGCCGGGAGCATTGGCAATGGTTATGCCACCACTGCGATAAACATCCATAATCCCCGGAACGCCCAGCATAGAATCCGGATTAAAGTTTAAGGGATCCAAATATTCATCATCCACGCGGCGGTAAATAACGTCAATCGGCGTATAGCCCTGCGTTGTGCGCATCGCAATGCGGCCATCGACTACACGTAAGTCGTGGCCTTCGACAAGCTCTGCACCCATTTGATCCGCCAGGTAACTATGCTCGAAATAAGCTGAGTTATGGATGCCCGGCGTCAAAACGGCGACAACGGGTTTGCCGCTGCAAATATCGGGTGCGCAGGCTGCAAGAGAGCGGCGCAGGCTTGAAGGATAATTACTAACCTCCTTCACCGGAATGCGCGAAAAAAGTTCAGGGAACATTTGCAGCATGGTTTCGCGGTTTTCCAGCATATAGGAAACGCCGGAAGGCGTCCGCGCATTGTCTTCCAACACGAAAAATTCGTCCGGACCGGTCCGGACAATATCCGTGCCCACGATATGCGTATAAATCCCGCCCGGCGGCTCAACACCTACCATAGCGGGCAAAAATGCGTCATTATTAGCGATTAAATCAAATGGAATACGCCCCGCCCGTAATATTTCCTGTCTATGATAAATATCATGTAGAAATGCATTGAGCGCGCGAACCCGCTGATCGATCCCGCGAGAAAGCTTGCGCCATTCGGATGCTGAAATGATTCTGGGTATAACGTCAAAGGGGATCAGCCGTTCATCGGCATCTTCTTCACCATATACGTTAAATGTTATGCCCGTGGTACGAAAAAACGCCTCGGCTTGGGCCGCCTTTTTGCGAATACGTTTAGGATTTTCGCCGTCTAACCATTTTCCATATCCGGCGTAGGGTTCTCGTACAGAGCCCTGCTTATCAGCTAGCGCAGTGACTAGCATCTCATCAAAAAAGTCGATCGCAAACCCCCATATATGTGATTAAGCACGAGTTCGCCCTGAGATTTCGTCTTGCTCATCTTATATTAGATGATGCAGTACGCAGACTATCTGAAGTATACTCGGCTGGGAAGCTTATTCTACATAACGGCAAGCCTGATAGCCGCGCGAAATAGAATTTTGTTGTGCCTGTGACCCGAATCATAAAGCTCTTCATTCAACGTTCTAAAAGCCTGATTGCAACGAGCAAAAAGGACAGAAGGCGTGAAACTAGTAATTACTATATTCGCAATTAGTTTTATTATGTGTTTCACCGCAGGCGCAGATTATCAATCTGCGCCTGCCGTCAAGCCAGAGGTAGCCGTTGCCGGTGCTTTTAGATTCACTCTTTTGATGATTGCCATGTTGAAATCAGATCCAATTAATATTCTCGATCTTGATGAAACAACTGCTGGTATCGTTATGGATAATATCTGATAGTAAAAGCTCAAACGTGTTGACCTTTACGGCTAGCCCCCCCCCCGTTCGGCGGCGCGGGAGTGGACCGAAGGCGGGCGGTTTTGCTTCGATGTACCGATAGCGTTACGCCTCATTGGGCAGTTGGTCCTTTATAGCGGATGGCTGGAACCTTTAGAGATGGATAGAGAAACGTGACTATTCGTAAATGCTAGCGTGCTATGCCATTGCGGTTTTTGATGACGCGTTAGCTCGAATGGCTTGGGCTCCTTCGATTGCGGACTGACTGGTTATAGGCACTAGTTCCAGATACCGGACATTAAGCGTTGAGACAACGCGATGACAGAAAACGCTCCAGTTTTGGTCATTTTGGCGTCTAGTTGATATTCTTGATAGTGGTCGTTAGCAGAATCAAAGCGCCATTCGGCTATCATAGGACTCAAGTCATTGTGAAAGCTTAAAGCGCGGACGAAGAAGTTCATTTTCTGTCGTTTGAGGTATAAAATACCGGCGGTGGAGTTCGAATTTTTTTTTTGGTTTAAAATGCGTAAACTGATCCGACTAAAGAAACTTTGCGAATCATTTGTTGAGAAGTCTATTTCCTGACTACCCTCAATCTGGAGCGGTTCCATTTTCATTTGTTTACGCTGTTCCTCGTTTCTAGATCACAACATATACTGTAAAAGTTATCGAATAATAAAATGCAGCATGCCAGAATCGGGAATTCTGAGCGTTAAGGTGCAAGGTTAAGAAATTTATGTCGGTTTACTCGCTAGAAGCGGTCATTCTGCTTTCCACCCAGTTGTCGCCATCCTAGCTGGTCAGCTAGGTCCCCGATTGTGTTGAAAAACTCGGCTGATGAGCGGTTTGATATTGCTTCCGGTATCGAGACGAGCGGGATTTGATCTGGTT
>NZ_JBALUN010000015.1:0-34013 GCF_036963805.1 Parasphingorhabdus sp.
ATGGTCAAAGCCCGGAAATTAAACCCCCAGTGGAGGCTATGCGGCATAATCCCGGTTACGGCATTATGGCCAAGTTCGTGCAAAGCCGTGCGGTAATAGTCGATCTGGTGAGCGAATGCCGGTTGCGGCGGAACCTCCACAAAATCCGCGCCCACATTGTAAAAGGCTTTGGTCCCGCCCGTCCGAAAATCCGCCTCTGTTGCCGCAATCAGAGCCTCGGCCTGATCATGCAACTCACGCTCCGGCAAAGGCGCGGGTTCAGCAGTCAACCGCTCGGGCAAGCCATCGCACTGCGCGGCGTTGAATACGGTAAAGCGTTTGAGAAAAGGAATCGAGCGAGGTTTATTGCCCTCGCCTTCTCGCTTGCTGTCCTCGTCGGGGGTGAAGCGGTCGGCATAGAAGATCGTCCGGCCCTTCTCGCCCTTGCGGACGCATCCGCCAGCGGCCAAGGCTTGCCGGAATGTCAGCCAATCCTGCGAGGGATAGCCGCCATCAATGACAGCACCCCACAATATCAAAATATTGATGCCCGAATAGTGCCGCCCCGAAATCGCATTGCGCGGCAATCCGGTTACGGCGTTGCCGCTGTTCCAAGGCTTCACCCAAGGAAAAACGCCTTCCTCAAGCTGCGCGACAATCTGCGCGGTCACTTCATCATAAAGTGACACTTTAGTCGCGGCCCTGCCGCCTCGGCGCGATTTATGCGCCGCGCGCGAAGCGCGCTTGGCCTTCGCATTCCTGCCCGTGCCGCTATCCGACACCCTAGAATTTTCATGCAACATAACCGCCTCCATCACCCCAAAACTGCCGCAACCGGCCCCGGAGAGGCGGGGTGGGCGGCAAGAGCGACCAGAAAGGCCCGCATCAAGCGGTCAGGCGCACAGAATTGCTTATTTGACTGCATTGAAAAGCAGTCGCTGGGCTGAAACAAAGTGGAAGACCCCGCCCGAAGGGCGGGGTTGCGCCTGAGCGCGGCGGGCCTAGCCGGGAGCGCCGCCCACCCCGACTCTTCGGAGCCGGAAAACAACGCCGGCGCCTCTGCGCCGTCCTTATCAATCGCTATCCATCGCGATCCTCTCATCCGCGAAGCGGCCTAAACAAGAACGGCACCCTTGCACGGCGCGACGCCGCGCGGTGATGTGCGCCAGCGCCCACCGCGCAAGGAGAGAGGCAAGAGTGCCTGCGGGTCAGAACAAAAAAGCCGCACCCTCAAGGAGCGAAGCGGGAAAGAGTGCGTCCTTAAAAAATCCCGCTCATTATCCGGGGCGTTGCGGGGTGTCCCCGCAGAAGGGGTAGCCGGAGACAGCGCAGCGGCTCCGGCTCAGGGGAAGGCCTTCCCCCAACCACAATTTCACACAATGTTCCTGAAACCTTCTACCTCTGTCAGGGAACAAGCCACGCTCCTCTGCATGATACAAAAGCTCACAGTCCAGCCCCGGAGATTGGCGGTTTCATATCAAGGCACGCTCATAATCAAATATCTATATATGTTCATTTTTCACAATATCTAATATCTAAATATGTTCAATAATTATTGATTTGAACATTTATAAGTGTTAGACAGGAGTCGGAGATTAGATATGTCAAATGCAAAAAGAGCCGGGCTCGCCCGCAAAAACCTCGATAAACGCCTGGGTTTTCTGCGTGATACAAATCTTACCAGACCGCCAGGCGGCTGGATACGTGCCATTCGCGATGCGCTGGGCATGTCGAGCCGTCAGCTTGCCAGCAGACTGGGGTTTTCCCAGTCGCGCATCACCCCGCTTGAACGGGCCGAAGCGCATGGCGGAGCCACACTAAAAACGCTGAGAGAAGCGGCTGAAGCGCTGGATTGCACGCTGGTTTATGCATTTGTTCCCAATAAGCCGCTCGATCAGATCGTAGAGGATCGCGCGCGCAGCAAAGCCCATGACCAGATCGGCACCATATCGCATGGTATGCTGCTGGAAAATCAGTCAATGACCAAAGCGCAAATGAACGAAGAACTCGAACGCATGACCAGAGACATTCTGGCAGAACCGATTAGCCATTTATGGGATGATGAATGACCGATCCGCTGTTTGATGGTGATGATGAAGCCAACACACCTTTAACAGAGGAAGAGCGTGAACAGCTAATCCCGACCTATATCACCCTGCGCAGCGAGCTCAACGAAGCCGAGCAGATCAACATTACCGAGGCAAGCCGCTGGTACGGGCGAAAGCGCAATGCCGATATACTCGATGATGCGCTGCTCAAGGAACTGCACAAACAGATGTTCGGGCAGGTCTGGAAATGGGCGGGCAAATATCGCCAGAGCCCGCGCAACATCGGGATTGATGCCTACCTGATCCCAACCGAAATGCGCCAGCTTGTCGATAATGTCCGGTTCTGGACAGAGAATGAAACCTACCCGCCCGATGAAATCGCGGTCCGGTTCAGCCACCAGCTTGTCTCCATTCATCCCTTCCCCAACGGCAATGGACGCCATTCCCGCATGGCAGGAGATTATCTCGCGATGCAACTGGGCCAGCCCCCATTTACATGGGGGCGAACAAGCCTGACCGATGCCAGCGCAACCCGCAAAGCCTATATCGCAGCATTACAGGCAGCGGACCGTGAGGACATCAAGCCGCTATTGAAATTTGCACGGGATTAGTGCGAGCCTCAGCTACGATCATCCAATTGATACAAAACCTCGCAGTTCAGCTCGCGAGATTGGCGGTTTTATATCAAGACAGACGGAAAAGGCAGCTTAATGGAGCAAGCGCGCGCCGACCAGATAGCAAATCTGAACTTGGCGGAAGTTTATTCAGGAAAATCAGAAAGAAAGTGATCAGTTGCACATGATTTACTTTGCGACATAGATACGAAAACGGAGAAGTAGGGGGAATATGTCAGAAATAGCCAATTGGACGAAACCGGGCAGCTTTTCTGCTGGACGTGATCCGCTCGGTTTTCAAGCGGCGTCGGTTCGGCTTTACACTTCGCTTGTTCCGGGGCTTACAAATGTGACCAACCGGCTTCGATACTACTCGTTCTATTGCTGGGTTTTATGGCAATTCGAGCAAATTCACCACACCTCCAAAGAAGAAAAATGGATACCCTTCATCCGGCGTTCGGAAGCAGCAATTGCACTGGCTTGCCTTATCGGTGATCCCGCCAAAGCCGCTGGCATGGCTGGTTCAGATTGGTGGCGCAATGCCGCAGCTGATTCTTCAGTAAAAAAATTCGACCTCATCAAACCGACAAACCGCCCAGGAAAAGATGGACAATACCTAAAAGCCAAGTTTGGGAATTTCGGCCAATTTTACACCGCAAGTATGCTGGAAATGAAACTGATTGAAAGAGTCGATGACGACTCTCCTCGCGTATTTGGTGTTACGGAAGCTGCCGGTAAAGCCCTTGGATTGGCAGTTCAGGAAGAACATCCAAAAGCCTGCGAGCTATTTTTGAAGGCCGTGCAAACAGGCGGTATATCAAGGCAAGATTGTGAAAAAATTTCCGAGGCACTTCACCCTTCGTATCTCGACCCGAATAGTGAAGAGGGCCGTTTGTTGAAAGAATTTATACAAGGAGGGCGGGAGGAAGATCCTACCTCTGAACCAAGGCGCATTACGTTGCGCAATATGTTAGCTGTCGTTGCTAACGCAGAAGGAGGATTCGATCTGCGTCGAGAACTATATGTGCAGTCAGGAAGGCTTGGTGAAGCTCCGCAAGCCGTTGAAAACTTAACGGAGTGGCGGGCATATTTTGTCAACGAATTTTGCCATATCGCGCTCGAAGTCTGGGTTAATGCGATTGTCGGGCTCTCAGACCAGCTCAAAGAACCCTCGCCGGTGGAAAAATTGGCAAACAACCTCGCATCAATCGCCATTCCGGACGCTAAGGTTTCCACCGCGAGTTTCGCCAAGAAGCTAGCTCTAAAAGACCTTGAATCAGAACATGATCTAGGATCGGAATTAGTGGCTGTAACTTCAACCAAGAAGCGCCCAGACGCAGAAGCTATCGCTGGCAGCGCCAAGCTCCTGCTCTCCCTTTGGCTGCGATGGACCGGTGAAGCCGAAGTCCGTGACAAATTGACCTTGGTAACAACCGAAGGCCGGTCGGCGGAAGGTGTTTTCAAATTTTTGGATATCAACCAGAATGCCAATGCCAGAGAAACTATTGCCGACCTGATCAAGAAATTTGTGGTCTCAAACCATCTAATGATCGCAGGTCAGAAACTCGCAACGGGCGGACGTTTTACCTATCGGTTCTTGCTTGACGATGGTTGTTTGGTGGATGGCGAATACGGAGAATACACCTACACAACGCCAAGGATTTTCAATCTGCTGACTTTTGCTCAGGATGCCAATTTGGTCGATCCGGAATCGGGAAAAATTACTGCCGCAGGTACGGAATTTCTTAATGCCGCATAGCCTCTTTGATGACTTCAAGCAGGGAGGCTACCACAGTTCTATTCTCTCAACGTTTAGCGTCGATCCGGCCTTTTACGATTCGAGTTTACAGCTGAGGTTGCGCGGGATGGGATGCCAGAACAACCTGCTCATTGCAGATGCATCGATGCTAAATCAATCGCTTGAAACGATCCCGGACGCATTCCTGCATGCAGGTCGAAAGTACTTAATTGCCCCAATTGCGACAACAGCATGTTTCCATCCAAAATTGGCCCTGCGCTATGGCAAAGCCAAAGCCAGACTAATAATCGGGTCTGCGAACGTTACCGCCGCCGGTTGGGCGGGCAATCTTGAAATGGTGTCCGCATTAACATGGCAAGCTCGGGATCAGGGCGATGACAATGAAATCAGCCGAACGCTGATCGTCCGGGCACACAACTGGTTAGCGTCATTGCTCGAAGCAAATGATGATAGCAAACTGGCCTATAAGCTTGAGCTAATTCATAGCCAATCGCCATGGATCAATGATGAAATGCTGGAGGGTGATAACCCATTCCGATTGTCCGATGGATCGGAGATAGACCTGTTGCTTTCCGACCCGTCCAGCACGGCTGGGCTGAATGACAGGATGCTCAGTCTTATCGACGAGCCTATCGAAAGGCTGACCATTATTTCGCCCTATTGGGATGAGCAGCTTTCAGCATTGAAGCGCTTGAGCGCCGAAGTAGGCGACCCAGACTTGCGAATTTTTCTTTCTCTGAACAACCGAAGCGCATCTCGATCATCGACCTTTCCGGTGACGGCAATCGGCGATCTACTGTCACCGAAATTTCATCCCATTGGCTCCGCTGGCGATGTTACTGATCGCTTTCTCCATGCTAAAATGTTCCTTTTCCACGGTCAGGATCACGACTTCCTTTTTCTAGGTAGCGCGAATTGCACGGTCGCCGCATTGGGTGTTCCGGGTAGATCCGGGACTAACCACGAATGCTTGCTTTACCGGAAGCTGGCTCGCGGAACCGTGAAAAAAATGTTGAAGCTCTCGTTCAAATCCAAAATTTCTATAGCGGACATCGCGGCACCGCCAGAAAAACTAAAAACAGCAACAGATACCGCCAGTTTTGCCGCCGGATCGGCAGAGCGCCGGGCCAACACGCTATTCTGGTTTCCTGCTCCAGATTTTTCTGGGTCTGCATCGTCCATTAAAGTGGGTCATTTGGTGCTTCAATTGTCTCAACGTTCAGACGGAGTTTGGCTCGCGGATATCGGCGAAGCCACCCTGGACTCAAATGTCGCTAGGATTTGCCTTGCCGATGGGCGCGTAAGCCGCCCGATGATCATCGCCAGTCCAGAAGAGTTGATGCGGTTCGCCCCATTTCCGATTGCCGATTCACTCCGCAGAAAGCTTGATGCTGTGCTGAACGGTGATGCTGATCTCATCGGCCTTGCGAGAGACATTCATCTCCTGCTCGAAGACGATGGCAAGATCGGCCCTTCGTTGGAACGAGTTCGCGCAGCTGGAGGGCGAAGCAACGCCCCAAGTGTCACTGGACGGGATTTTGCTACAGCAGAAGATTTTCGGAAAGCGCTAAATTTGACGGCTAGCATGAAATCGGCTGGCCTTGCTCATGGTGAAAATCCGGCTTTGCAATCTCTTCTCCAAATTGTCCTGCGCGGGATGGTCAATATCGATTCCATCGACAAAGTGGATGCAGATGATGCGGCAAGTGCCAAGGGGCTCGACCTTGGCGAAGATCAAGACGATACCGGACTGTCAGATAATGAAATAGTCCCATCGCCTTCAGAACCTAACAAAGAAATACCGCCGCAGGCGATTTCTGAAAGTGAGTTTCAGAGAAATCAGTCAGCGCTTTGGAGTGGGATTGAGCAGTTTCAAGACTTCCTTGCGCGATCAAAGGAAGCAGAAGCCGCGCTCGACTTGAACTTCGTCACGAGATCACTGTTCATGCTCTACCTCATGCTTCACGGTTGCACCAAGCAATACCAGATTGAGGACGGTGACACTAAGATTCTGATTCCGTTTTCTGGCGAAACAGGAGAAGATTTTCACGACAGCTTCCTGTTCGTCGCGGCGCAATCTATCGCTGCGATATGGGGGCCAGACTTTGCGCGGAGCCTTGTTAGCCGGCTGAACTTCAAAGCTGAATCCGACGCCCTGCCCATTCAGATTACAACGTTAACAATAATCACTCGTTGGGTACTAGCGGCCATTCTATCTGAAGTGCGAAGCATGAAAGAGCAAAAGTCATTGTGCGTGATACTCGAAACGCAAGTGCCAAAACTGTTTGCTGCGACGAGAGTGTTTCCCGAACTTGATCAAGATGAGATACTTGCGACAATCCGGCGAATGGAGGAAAACATCGGGATGGATGCGGATCAAGGGACAAGAATCAGGGGCACCTTGAATGAACTCGCGCATGAGTCCGTATCTTGAGCGATGATGTCACCTTCAAAAGGCGTCACTATGAGCCGTGAGGACATAGACCACTTTTCTCAAAAGGCTCGGCGCGATGCTATCGACATGCTGTTCGATACTCCTTGGATTACACTGTTCCGCTGTGAAGGAGAGGAAAGCTGGTTCAGCGGCCTGATCGCGCCAGAAAAAGCGCCAACGGCGCTCAAGGACTTTACGTGGGATTTGCATTGGGGAGACATGCGTCCTTCTATCGTCACTTACGGTCAGGGTGACGATGCTGAAATTCAATACGAGCGATTTCAAGATGATGGGTACGAGCCTATCATCATCGCTCGCGAGCGCGGCAGTGGTCCTTTTTTCGTTGAACTTGCAGAAGATGCGCGGCTGTTTCTCAACTTGTTTCCCGGCGAAAATGGCAGTTTGGTTCGCAGCGATTCAAATGGGGACGAGGAAACTGTGGTAACCGTCTCCCCGCAGGAAGTGCGAATACGCAAAGGTCCGTTGCTGGCTTACCTACAGGCGCGGCAGATGTACTTAGCCATCTACTTTGACCATATCGTCAAGTTGGAAGGCGTTGGCGATAACCCGTTGCCGGAGTCAGAGCGCTACGTGGATGTACGAGAAGCCGATCGTACTTGGAGCTTTGGCTCGATTGATGACATTGGCGCACCGCTTTCGCGCTTGTGCGGCAAAAGGCTGCTGGAACCACCAAAAAGGCAAACCCAGAGTCAACTTGATGCTGATAAAGACACATATGCCTCCTTCATCATCGGTGAAGATGATATGGGGAAAGCCAGAGAATACTCTGCCGACCCCGCTGGCCTTGCCAATCTATTTGGCAAGAACCGTGATGCCCCCAGTTATCTGACATCAGTTAGTTTCAAGCGACAAGTCCTCGACCGCTATTTTCACAATCCGGGGAAATATGAAGTCAGTGACGGGATGGTGCGCAACGATCCTCACTGGGTGTTGCGAATTGATGACGATCATAGTGACCGCGTCATCGTATTCTTAGGCGATCTTGGCAGAGATCTGCCATATTCTGAGCAATTGCACTGGCGTGCTCACAACATTCTACCGGACGGCACAATGAGCCGCACAGCGCAAAGCCGCAGTTTCGACGCACGCTTTGCCGATGGGGAGCAGCCAGAACACCGGTTCAAATCGGCCTATCAACGATTCAACGCAACTTGGTTAAAAATACATGGCTGGCCGCTGTTGCGACCGTTGGCAACCAGCGATAAACATTTGTTGACCAAGCTTCACGTTCCAACCGGCGACAATCCTGCCGAACTTGATGCGCAACTGGTGGGTCTCGCAAAAATCCTAATCGACAGCCTAAATGACGCCAAGTTGGATGAAAAACTTTCGACACAAGTGCCCGGTGAACGAAGCATTGCAAAACTGGAGCGCTATCTGACAAATATCAGCTATCCTCATGTGGAGCGGGACATCGCCGCGCTACGGACAATTCAAGGCCTGCGATCTACTGGCGCAGCCCATGCGCGAGGATCAAACTACGCCAAGGCGCTTAAGCGTAGCGGTTTAGTTGACCAACCAGCCCCCATCATTGTGAAGAAACTAATTGAGGACGCGATTACGATGCTAGATGGACTGGAAGGGATAGAGTAAGATTGTTCTTACCTAGTTGGCGCAGTTTCCCGCGCAAGATGGGCGTGCGTCATGGCAGCCGATGCCATGATTTGTACAAACAGGCGTTCAAGCTCTAACTGATCGTCCTCCGGAACCGGGACATGAACTGCGCCTCGAATGCGGTGCGCCATGATAAATCTGGCGGCGACTGCGCCAGATTCACCAGTATCACTTAACGCCGCGATTTGCGCTTTAAGTGCGGGCCAGTCCTTCATCAGGGCCGCATTGCGCGCCAGCGGGCTATTTGATTTGAGCAGCGGTTCGACGCTTGTTCCCGCCCATAGTTGTTTGAACATCATGTATAGTTGATTGCCCATTCCTCCCATTGCCCGCACGGCATGTTCCGTGGCCACCGCGATACTTTGCAGGTCGCTTGTCATACCGCTCAGCGGTGACGGGTCATCACCATCAAACGCATGACTTTCGAAGGACGAGAGCCGGAGGAAAAATCCATCCTGCCGTTCGTCTTCAAGAAATTGTGCAAATGCTTCAAGTTCACTATCGCTCACCGCACCGGGGCCGGAGTGAGGGAGCGACGGCCGCAACGTCATGACTATCTTCTGGCGCTGTTCAGCAGCCCAGTCGGGCCAGACCTGCCGCAATAATGGTCCGACCCGGCTCCCCGCCGGTCCAACCCGTTCGGCAATGTCTTCAAACATCATATCTTCTGCGAGTTGAATCATACGCACCGCCGCTGCCAGATGAATTTTATAAGCTTCAGCTATTAGCGGACGACCTTCCCGGTCCCATTCGCCCCATTGCCGACCCAGAAAACCGCACAGCACCAAAACATCTTCAACGCTGCATTCGTAACGCGCCATAGCCGCACGAGCAGCAGCGATACGTCCTGCGTGATACTCTGCTGTCTCGGGTTCGCTCAGTTGTATGCGGCCACCACCATGCCCCCTTGCAGCCCGCAAGAATGCAATTTCGCCTTCCTCGGAAGCCCAGATCGCGGCATCGAGCGGTGCGCGGTGTTCACTCAGTGCGCGCAGCGCCCGGCTCGGCGCAAATAGCTCAAATGCTGGACCGTCAGGTCTGTTGCCATTCCGAATAGCTTCGTGGGCCGCTTCGGCAATCTCGTCATCGGTCATATTGACGCGGAAGAAAATCCCCATATCTGCGATTTCGGCAGCGGCAAGAACTTGCCACGCGGTATAAAAATCGCGGACATGGTTGCGGTCATAGCAGACTTCATCGCGTGCATTTCCCACCGAAAAACGCCGCTCACTGCGCGGTGTGAAACTCTGGCTTTCCTGCGTTTGCAGAAATGGCACCCAGCGAGGATCAGGGTCATCGAAAGGGTGCGGTGCATTATCACGGGCACCGCGCATTCCGCTACGCGACAAAGCCCTATCGAGACTTTCGGCGGCATCCAGTAAATCACCATCCGGGGCCATTGGATCGCGCATCTCTCCCGCCCATTCGTGACCTTCACGCCACCAGCGACGGGCAATCTCTTCGGGCCACGCCAGGCGCAAAATAGGGGTAATCAGTCCGGTGCTTTCAAACCAATCGAACAGATCATCGCCGTGAAAGCTGCCCCGATAGGCGCGAAGCTGTTTCAACTCATCGCGAAAATCGTTCGCAGTCAAGTAACGCCGAAGTCTAAGATTAACACGGTCTTTCATCATGGCTATATAGGAAACAGCGCGCCGGGATTCGAGGCTTTAATCCTGCGCATTATGCGTTTGAATGAGAAGAGATTGTAGAAAACTCGCCCATCCCTCATTGTCGGCGGTATGATCACTGGGAATTCACATCAACAGTCTGGCGAACGCAAGCGCCACCATTTTGTCTCCGTCACCTATTTGAATAGCTGGGCCGAGGAAGCAGGAAGGCTCCATGCCTATCGCAGCGATAATCCAACCGATCCCCTGCATATCCGACCAAAAGAGATAGGCTTCGAAAATTACTATTATAGCCAGATCCGTGAAGATGGATCGCGGGATAATGACAGTTTCGAGGATTTATTTGGAACAGTGGAAACGCACTGGCCGAAGGTTGTGAATTCGTTGAATGCCGAAAGGTTTGACCGCAATTGTCTCCACTATCTCTATGCGATGATGACAATGATGCGGACTCGTGTTCCAGCAGCACGCGATTTTCAGGAATCGCTTATGGCGCTAGAGACACGGACGAGCTTTAAGGCATTTGCCGATATGGGTAAGCTGCCCGAGAAGATGAAACGCTATGAGAACGAGCTCGATACTGTCGAGGTGACAATAGACCGGCAACGGACACTTGGCACGATGAGCGAAGATATGCGGCGTTTCGGTGATATGACGCGGCTACTCGGTTTTGAGATCCTGCGCGATGACACAGGAACGGGCTTTCTGACATCAGACAATCCGGTGCTCTATTTTGATCCTTCCGATCCGGGTATTCGTCACCCTTATATAGAAAACAGCAGAATTGAGCTCTTTTTCCCGCTCACACCAGTCCATGTCTTGCATGGGGCTACACGGTTGCGGCGTCTCGGTCAGGTGCCGCCGGTTCGCGGAATTTCAGATGTTAAGAAAATCCAAAAGATCAATCGCCACACATCGCGTTTCGCCTATCGGCTCGCGTTTTCCAAGGACCGCGCGCATGATCAACTGGTTGAGCGTCACGCTGCGACATCACCGGTCTTTACAGCCCGCGTGGTGCGCACTCCCAAAAAGATTGACTATCATATAGCGCATAAATTTGGAGCTCGGCCAAATCTCCCCACTTTCAAGCCTGAGAACTGTGAGGATGGTTTATATGATGAGGATTTCGAATTTTAGATGCAAACCTCGATTTCCTTCTGCGTCTAACCTACGGACTTACCCCCTATCTGAACTGCTTGTGGATATAGAAGATTCTGCGATGAACGAAGAATCGCAAATTTAATTGCATTTTCACTGTTTCTGGTATATTCACCGAACGATGAAACACAGCGAAGCAATGAAAATTGAAGAAGAGGCCAGAAATGAGCTGGTTGCCCTGCTGTCGGCGATCGATGCGATCAAAATCATCAATATCAAACGCGAGCCAGCAAGCGAGGATGTCATCCTGGACTTCCTCGTGGAGCTGGAGCACGCCCGCAAAAAATATCACCTCGCGTGCGAAGTAAAATCGAATGGCCAGCCCCGGCACATCCGGAATGCCATATTCCAACTCCACCATTTCGCACGAAACTTCGGCAACACTGCCTATCCGGTCATCATAGCGCCCTACCTCTCGCCGAAGTCACAGGATTTATGCCGGGCTGAAAGATTCGGCTATCTCGACTTTGTCGGTAATGTGCATCTGGAATTTGGCTCGGTCTACATTGATCGCAAAACCGATGAGACACCGAAAGGCGAACAACGGTCGCTACGATCGATCTTCAAACCCAAAGCCGCCAATATCCTGCGCAATCTGCTGAACGATCCCGAACGGCGTTGGCGTGTTGCAAAGCTGGCGGAAACCGCCAATGCCAGCGTCGGGCATGTCAGTGAAGTCGGACAAGCTCTGCGCGAACGGGAATGGGCCGTGCAGTCAAGAAATGGCCTGTATCTGACCGATCCGGACGGTTTGCTCGATGCCTGGTCGCAAGAATACGAACAGCCGGACGGCGAACGTGTCGAGCTATACACGCACCTACATGGCAGCGCCTTGATCAACACAATCGAAGAATTGATGGCCGATTATCCCGATCCCAAAATCGTATTCGGTTCCTACACCGCTGCAGACTGGCTCGGCCCCTATGCCCGAGCAGGAAAAACCTATCTCTATGCCGACGAACGCGGCCTTGGTGCATTGCAGAAACGCCTTAACCTGCAGCAACCGCTTAAGGGGCCGAACATAGAGATTTGCGTGCCGAATGAAGATGGCGTGCTCAACGATATCGAGCGGTTCAGCAAGCACGTCATTTGCACCAGCGCCGTGCAAACCTACCTTGATCTCATGAACTCGGGTGAACGGGGCCGCGAAGCTGCCGAGCATCTGCGGAAAGCGAAGTTGCAATGGCAGTAAACAAAGAACCGCAGTCGGCAACGGATTATCAAGACCGCACGACCGAGGCGGTCAAATCGGTCATAGTCGAGCTTGGGCAGATATTGGGAAGCTACAAGGGTAAGTTTGCCATCATCGGGGGATCGGTGCCGTGGTTGCTGCTCGATCAGGAAGACATGCCGCATGTCGGTACGATCGATGTTGACCTTGGACTGGACCCGGTCGCGTTGGCTGATGGCGAGTATGCTCTGCTTGTCGAAGAGCTGCTCGGACAGGGATATCTGCAATCCAAACATCTCCAGCGCTTCCAGCTCATGCGCCCGATCAAACCCAAAGACGGTTCGGCAACGATCAATGTGATTGTCGATTTCCTGATGCCAAAGGATGCCGTGCTGGCAAAGAACGGCCCCAAATTCATTGAGAATTTTGCCGTTCAAAAAGCAGACGGCGCGGATCTCGCCATCGCATTTCATGAGTTCATCAAGGTCGAAGGTGACATGCCGACGGGCGGAAAGAACCGCGTCGAAATCGCCGTCTGCACCATCCCCGCATTGCTGGCGATGAAAGGTCACGCGCTCAACGGTCGCCACAAACAAAAAGACGCCTATGATGTCTATTATTGCATCCGCAACTACCCCGATGGAATAGACGCGTTAGCCGAGGAATGTCAGCCGGTTCTGGCGGAATCCAGCGGCGCAGAAGGCTATCAGGCCATCAACGAAAAGTTCGAGGCCATCGACAGCTATGGTCCGACAAGTGTCTGCAATTTCGTGGCTGAAACCGACATCCTCGGAGAGCGCAGCGCCGATGAATGGCAGCAGGACGCATTTGGTCAAATCGATGCGTGGCTCAGGGCGCTCGGATTGCGAAAATAAATGCCTGCATCAAATATTATCGGAATCCCTTCCGACGACAAAGACTTCGAAGAAAATTGTGTCATCCTGTTTGCCGGGCTGCTGAGCGATCCCAATGTCAAGCTGGTCGGAACAAGAGGCAAGGCGCAGTCCGGGCTCGACATTACCGGACGCCGCGACCGCGACCCCAACCAGCCTGTCGGTATCCAGTGCAAACTGATTACCCGCGGGGGCAAGCTGACCGAGAAGATCATTCGCGATGAGACCAAACAGGCGCTGAATGTCACACCGCATTTGACCGAATATATCATCGTGACAACTGCGCGCGATGACCCACTCTATGACGAGATCGCAACCACGATATCGCAGGAACAAGCGGCATTGGGTCGCAAGATCGATGTCCAGGTCTGGGGCTGGGATACACTGGAGCCCAAGATACGTGCCGACAAGGCAACACTGGATGCCTTCGATCCCGGTCACAGTGCCTCAACCGACCGCCTAATAGAGCTCGGCGAAGAATCTTTGCAGAGCCATGACCGACTCCAAGGCACCGCTGATCAGCTCGTCAGGATGCATGAACAAACCCAGGCCATGTTTGCTTCCGTTTCTCCGGATGCAGGACGTAGCGATGCTATGGATGAGCATTTGGATGCGCAGGTTGACGTCTATCGAGATATTCTCAATAGCGGGAAGCCTAAAACTGCACTCGACCTGCTCGAAAAGCTGCAGGACAAACTCACCGAAAATCATTCGAAGGCAATTCGCGCGCGCGTATGCGCGAACATCGGTCTGGCGCAGCAAAGGCTTGGCGATGAGAAAGCCGCCGGCGAGTTGCTCCTCAAGGCCTATGAAATCAATCCGGATGATCCGAAAGTAGCAACCAACCGGACGCTCGGACTGCAATTGCTCGGTCGGTTCGAAGAATCCGTTGAATGGGCCAAGGCCCGATTGGAAGCCGATCCGGCCGACGAGTTCGCGGCTGGTTTTATGTTTCAAGCAGCTACGTTGATGGACGATCCGCCCGATCCCTATCAGCTGGTCCCGGCTGACCTGCTCACAAACTCGACGGTCCGGCTATACTGCTGCAACTTTCTGAGATCTGCTGGTCGGATAGAGGATTGGCAGGATCTGGCCATTCAGACTTGGGAAGATGATCCCAGCGATTCCGGGGCAGCACGCAGCGCTGCCGAAGCGCTGCTAGAAAAAGCGATTGGCGATGGAGAATTTGAGCGTTCATCGCTCCTGACATCCGAACGTCTCGGATATCTCAAACAGGCGCAGGAACTGCTGCAAAAAGCCTGGGATGAGGCACGGGGTTTTGAAAACGCCGATCAAAACACCTATCTGGTCGTCGGCTGCAATCTTGTCACAGCCTATCGCGCGCTGAAAGACTATGAGAATGCCGAGCGGATCGGCAATGAGATGCTCGCGGTTAATCCGAACGATATCGAAGCACGCGCTGTTTGTGTCCAGGTCGCAAGCGATCAGAACAACCAGCAGAAAGCTCTCGAGCTTGTCGAGCCATTGCCAGACGGGCTCGACAAAACCTCGATGATCTTGCATATCTGGTCGGCGATACCCGACTGGCAGGCAATCCTGGATTACGCCTCCGATGAGCGGCGCGCGCAGCTCAACGAGAAGCTCAAAGAGCAATATGACACGATGGTCTTCCGCGCCAAACATGCGCACAACGAAACGCTGAACCCGGCGTTAGACGCGGACAATTTGCTTAAGCGGTGGCCTGAATCGATAGCCATTCATGTTGCAATTGCCGATGTCTACCGGCGCTCCGACCGCGAAAAATTCGAGGAAGTCTTCGAGAAGGCGCGGACACTGCTTAGCAGCAAGATCAACTTTGGGCACCGCGCGATGTTCGCCCATCTGTCCCACCTCGAAGAGCGATGGGACGCCGTGATCGAAGCGCTGGACGGTTATGTTGCCATCGATGTCGAAACCGAACCACTGGCGCGGTTTGGCATTGGCTTTTGCCAATGCCAAACCGCGCTCCCGTTCGAGCCAGTTTTTCAAATCGCTTACGCCGCAACTGCTGGCATCTTCCCGCTACGCCAGACTGGCGGGCGCGGCAGAACATGGCCGCGGCGACGTCAAGGCTGCCGAGCGATATCTGAGAGCCGCCATTGCCGATGATCCAACTGATCTTCGGGCGCATCTGTTGTTGCAGAGCGCTCTGGAAAGAAGCAACCATTCCAACAAGGCCTCACTTCATATTTGCGGCCTAGATGAAACGAATATGGTTGGTCATCCGCTCGACAAGCTGCGTCTGGCGCAGCTGCTACGGCGCTTTGGAGCGACTGAACGAGCCCTCAAATTGGGCTTTGAAATTGCATCGACCAATCGGGGCGACGGAGAAATCGTCTCATCCTATCCGGGCCTGATTTTTGCTGACGACAAGATGCCGTCGCATATCGGCAGAGCTGGCCCGGCCAAGGAGGGTTTCTGGTTCAGGCTTGCAGGTGAGGAAGGCGAGAAGGATGTCGAAGGCATATTATCTGACAAATCCGCAAGCGGGATCAGCAACTTTGCAGCTGGTCATGCCTTAGCAGAGGCGCTGCAGGGCAAAAAAGTTGGCGATGAGCTAACCCTGCCGCAGAACATGGGACCGGACCTCAAATACAAGGTCGCGGAGCTGAAACACAAATATATCTGGCTGCTGCACGATATCATGGCCACGCATGGGTCTCGCTTTCCCGAAGAAAATACGATGTTTTCGCTGACCGTGAAGGATGGGGATACCAAACCCGTTCTCGACATGGTCAAGGACAGTGATGAACGTGGTCGGTCGATTATCGACATGTATCTTGAAAACCCCCTGCCCTTGAGCGCGGTCGCACCGATGGTCCGAAAGAAGGTCATCCAGATGGCCGATCATCTCGCAGTCATCGGCGAAGATGTGCGCACATGTACCGGTTTACAGCAGGAACGCATTGATGCCGAAAAACACGCGGCAGATGGAAAAGCCAAAGGCGCGGTGCTCGACATACTGACCGTTTGGCGCGCACATTGCCTGGATCTGCTAGCACCGCTCAAGGAGTGGTTTGGCGAACTCTATATTCCGCAATCCGTATTTGACGAACTGCTCGAAATGCGAGCCGAGGCTGAATTCAACAGCAAACGCGAATTTATGACGATCGGCCATAATGATGACGGGCAGGCATATCGCACGATTCACACGGTAGAAGACGGTCAAGCTGCAGTTGCGGCAATCGACGCAGCAATTTCCGAAGTTCAAGAACATTGCACAGCTATGCCCGTCGACCAAACCGATGATCTCGATCTGGGATCGCAGCTCACCGACTTTGATGCCGGACTTCTGATCGATCCTATCCTGCTGGCCCGTTCGCAGGATTGTCTGCTGTTGTCCGACGAACTCAACGTGCGTCAACTCGCCGCTCAATATAGCGTGGAGAAGAGTGTATGGCTTCAAACGGTCGCCAAAAACCTGGCCGCTAACGATATCATTCCCATGGAGTTTTATAACCTATCGGTTGCCCGCCTTGCTGTCAGCCGGCACGGACATGTATCACTCGATGCGCATGTATTGACCGGAATACTGACAAGCGAGCATGAATATGCATTCGAATATTTTCAGGCTGCCATCCGTTATATCGGCGGACCCAAGGCAGAGATGATCTCGCATATCGAGACGGTAAAGAATTTCATGCTCTTGATCTGGGGCACCGACCTGCCGGATTGGCAGAAAGGACGCGCAATCGGCCTGATCATCACCAGGCTCATAAAAGAACGACCGGACTGGCTTGCTGCCTTACATGTTCTCGAACTCCAGCTGAGAGAACTGACAAGACGTTCATATGCCGCTGAACATGCATGTGACTACATGATCGACTGGCTGCGCGGGCACTTCATCGATTTGACACTCGTGCGCGCCGATCCATTGGCGAAGCCCAAAAAGAAGCACAGGAAACTGAAAAAGCGAAAATAGCCGCTTAATGTGCTTACCTTGCGCGGCGTAAATTTCGTGGCGATGGCCAAATCCCGTCCGGGATTTCTATGGCCAATATGACAATACTCTTCGATTGTCATTTCGCGAGAGCGGAGCGCGGGACGTGCGTCCCCGAGCGATCCGCTAATGCAGGCTCCTACCCACCGTTCGGTGGGCCTATCGGAGCCTGCTAATTTAGATGGTGCGGGCGGTGGGAATCGAACCCACACTCCTTGCGGAACGGGATTTTGAGTGGGACGAGACAACCGTAAGCTTCTGATAACAAGATATAATTTTTTGGTCAAGTCAAATTTGTGTAAGGTTTTGTGTAAGTGTGTAAGACATGTGTAAGGTAATCCCACAAAAAGTGGGACGCGCCTGCGATGGACAGAGCGTCCTTTGCAATCCCCTGCTCCACTATTTAGATAGAATGTTGATGTATCGCGATGACGGCGTTTGAGTTTGGCTGATCGCTGCGTCAAAAGCGGACTGTCGGCTTTTAGACGATCACTACCAATCAACCGTTGTCGAATGACCGAAACTGGGGCGGGAAGCGGTAATTCCAAAAGCCAAAATCGAACGGCTGCATTTGGGCCGTTTGTTGACAGTCCGCTTTCAGCGAACTCCAGCTTGCAAGCCGCCATTCCGCTAACGACCCAAATCCGGACGCATATTCAGCTACGGGAGACAAGTGGACCTATGTGTGGTGTTTGCCACTAGGCTCTAATAGACTCAGACTGTTCTGTAGTGGGAGAAGACGTGATAGAGCTTACCGTTTCTCCATTGCTAGAGAGCCTCTGGCCGAATTAATCACCATCTGATCGCTGCTATTGAAGCCGAACGATATCGCGTCATCGATGACATCGGCAAATTTCTTCTCCTGATCGCTCAGACCTCTTGCGCACATTGGTCGCGGATCCCCTTTTTCATCCAGCAATGGTGCGCCCGTCGTTTTTAGCGCAGCATCGCGTAATTCATAATCCCAACGAAATGTGATGCATTGAGATGTCGCTTGGATTTGGGATCCGTTTATCAGAACAGTAATTGTAGAATTTTCGGAATTTCGCGGTGCGCGTTCTCCGTTGATTGTTGCAACAGTCCAGCTACCTTCGGGACTAGCCCGAACCCGGCCAATCGACTTTCCGACCAGTTTGCGCCCGTTCTCGCCAGTCACCCACATTGTCTGGATGTTATCGTCAAATCCAAATTTAGGATAGCCGGACAGTATCTCCAGAATGTGCAGTTCCTGAACCGTCATGTCTTCTCCGCAGAAGTTGTCGGTCGCTTGGACTTGCAGATTGGTTTCCGGATCGCGCACATCAATCACACGGCTAAACTCGTTGCAGCCAGAATAGCCGGTTATGGTAGTCGCTCCATTACCGGAGTCTTGTGCAAAGCTGAGATAGGGTGCTGGCCGGGATGCAAACTCCGGAGATGGCTCCAGCACCGGCTGCCCAGCAATTTCAACGAAGCGATAGCTTCCATTGCCCATTACGCCGTTTTTCGGTTCTCTCTCCGTGCATGCAGTCAAACAAGCCAGAATGAGCACTGGAAATAGCTTCATCGGTATTCTCCTCCCGTCAAAAATTCCAAAACCGACTACAATCTATCGGGTCGTCGGTCGTTCTACCCAGACGCCGATCTGCTTCGCGCTGCGCATGGCGAATGGCGCATTGATTGGCCCGCGCGAGAATTTGCGGCGGCGTTGCGCCGCTTCGTTCTCCGTATCGGCGAAGCGCGGGATTGAACCGTTCGGGATATGCGAATGGATTAGACACAGTCGTAACCCCAACCATTTTGTTAGCCCTGCATATGGCGGCCACATCTTCGGGCGCATCATACGGCTCTGTAAACCAGCCGGTCTGGGCAGGCAGGCCAACCCGCACAGAGACAGTGGTGCCTGTATTGAAGGCAAGATAACCTTCAGGGTCCACGCTGATCCTTGTGCCAAACGGAAATTGGACAAGCGGGTCGTCGCTTCCTTCCCGGTCTAGGAAAAAGCAGCCGTCACGCAAAATGACGGTATGTTCGCTACCCAAGGACAGCACATCTCCGGCTGGTTCCTTGGCCCGGGGAAAAGCGCGGATATAATAGGAAAGCTCCGCCGGCATTGCCTCAGCCACAGGTCCACTCTGTTCCACCGTCACAGAATTACTGCTGTCGCCAGCCAGTGTCGAAAATGGTTTAGGGAGCGGAGCCTCTAGGATCGTAATTCGCCCGGTTGTCTCCTGCGTTGCGCCCGTCGGAATGGGCGCTGACTCCACGCAAGCCGCCTTGGCTTCGCCGCTTTGGAGAATGACTTTGCCATTCTCGTCAAAAGAGCAAAGCGGCACCTCTGTTGAGGTGTCGGCGCACGCCGCCAACCCTGCGAAAAGAATTAAAGGCATTGCGGCGCGCATCATTCGGCGCGGCCACCGGTCAGGACATGACCACCGCCCATAATAATTAGCTCGCCATTCTGTCCGACTAGATAGTGCGGATCTGACCTCATCAGCGCAGCAAACCGGTCATCAAGCGAGGCGTGATCCGCGCGGCAGTTCTGCTCGGTGGTGCCGATCTCGTCGGCGATGATAAGCCGATCATCACTACGCTTGAATGTGCCAAACAAAGTTGCGCAAGATGCTAAGCCGCGCCAGCCAGTAGTGGTGAATTCGAGGATGCGATCCTGAGGGCTCGAGCTTGCTTCTTTTTGGTCGATGAAGTTTATGCGCCAGCGAGTTGCAGCAATTGTCTGAGGCGCGGGGTCGGGGGAGAATGGCCCAAGCACGGACCGGTCGGCCAAAATCACCTCGTGATCAGATGTATGGATGCGTAATTCGTTACCCTCCTTAGTCACTGTCGGGTGGCCGAAGAGCAAGCCAGATAGCGCCTGCTCTTGCTCCGAAATATCCCCGCAATACATCGCCGTGCTCGACCAGCTATGTGCCGCAATACGCCCGTCGACATAGAGCGAGAGAGCGCCGAAACTGTTGCAACCAAGATTCCCGCCGATACTGGTGCGCGCCAGCGAAAGTTGTGGCGGCTTCCCATCGCGAAGGTTTGCGGGGAGCGTCTCGCCGTCGATGCTCACCACACGCCATTGGCCTTCGAAGTCAATTATCGACGGTGCCGTGTCGTGCTCTGCTTGCTTAGGCATATCACTGTTATCTCTCGGGGCCGATTGGCCACAAGACGCCAGCGCGAGGGCGAGTAATGCGATCGACAAGCCCCTCATTTCAGGACCGGACGCAGTTCGATGTCGCCATCTGGCAGCGGCACGATGTAGCGCTGTTCCTCGTTACAAGGTCCGCCGGTGCAAATAACGTCCGGAAAATTGTTCTCGTTGATCCACTGCGCCGCCTTTGTCACCGCCGGGTCAGTTACCGGGGTGCCATCCGGCAAATTGCCGGGGCAGGCAACGGCATTTGCAAAGACCATCAATTTCCCGTCTATCCGGGAAAACGAGATTGGCGTGCAACCATCAAAATAGACCGTAACGCCGCCTAGGCCCCTTAAGTCGCTCAGATCAGCATCAGGACTATAATTCAGCCATAACCGCGTAGGGTCGCGTAGAACCCTATCGCCCACACGCGTTATGAAATATCTTCCCTGCCAACCGCTGACCGGCGGCATTAAGTCGTTCATCGCCTTATCCACGGACATGGTGAGGCTGCGCGCCTCTTCCACCGGCATCCCAGCAAATCCGGCTGCTCCCAGAACGTTGGCGCCCTCCACCGCTTCGGCCAGCCGATCGTTCATGATCCGCATCAAGGGCAAAGTCATCTGCACAACCCGGCGGTCGTCCGACGGCGGCTTTCCTTCCGAAAGTTGCCGCGCGATATAACCTGTGCGGCTTGCTAGCAGCAGAACCTCGGTTTCCGGACTGGGTGTAATCACGGGAGATAGGCTATTGCCTGTGAGCGGCGGCATTCGAACGATCAGCAAATCACCGGCAGTATTGCCCCCGCGCCAGGCTTCACGCACGCGGTAAAGATAATCCAGCGCCAGCCCGTCACTGCGATCCACCGGCACGATGCCTTCCAGCACGGCACGAACCACGATCGGCGCGGTGGCTAAATGTTGTCGCAAAGTGGCTGGCGCCGTGCCGGGCGCGGGCAACAGGCCCGCGTCGCGTGCGCGGTCATAATGCCATGCCGTCATTCCGACAAAGGCAAGGTCACGCGGATCGGCAGGTTGCTCGATACCGGGCAGTCCTTCGCCGCCCAGACCTATCGCCCGCAGCGCCGCAACGTCGCGTTGCTCTTGAGGCATTTTCGCAAAAGCGTTGGCCAATTCTTGAGGCCACATCGCAGGCGGAACTGCCGCCGCTTCGCGCGCCAGTTCGGGATAGCGTGCGGCTGGCACGAGAACTGCAATAGTTCTACCAATCATCACGGTCAGGCGCGTCTCGACGGGATCGGCTATGAAACGCGCACCTTCTCCCAGCATCGCCAGCCTGTCGCCCAGCGTGCGCGCATTACAATCCGGCTTTTGCGAGACTATATTGCCACCAGGTCGGACGATGTTATCGCGTTCCGGAATCCATCCGTTCGCCCAGAACCGACAATCGGGCGTTTCGACGCTGTATTCGCTTGCCGTGAAATGAACCAGTGTCAGGTCGCGGCCGCGCAGCGGTCTGCCGTTCTCATCCGCAAGCAGCCACTCGCCGCGCACAAAATTTTCGCCAGGAATGCTGGCGGCCACGTCAACTTTGCCAAAAGTCCAATTCTCGCTTCCGCGCTCGATTCGCATTTTGTCGGAATTTAGAAGCGCAATTCGCACTTCGCCCCCTTCAAATGGCGCGAGAGGCCTAACCGTGCGGCACCGCTCGGAAATTCCGCCTGACCCTTGACTGACGAGGAAGCGGCCGTCCCCCTCATCGCGCAACATCCCTTGCGAGAAATTGCAGCCCGACCCCCATGCGAAAGCCGGGGACCAGATTGTAAGACGATCTTCAGGCGCGCCTTCGGGGCCCTTAAGCAGCCGCCATTCGCCATAGAGCGCTCTCACCGCATCGGTCATCGGCGCAAGGTCAGGTGGCGGAGGAGGTGGAGGCGGCAAGATTTGTTCTTCCACGTGGGCCTGATTGGGCGCAGTCGCACACCCGGACAGGAGCAAAGCGGCAGCAAAAGCGCCGACAATAAACTTATGCTGCATCGAGATAACCCTTACATAATTCCTGCGCATTTTTCGGGCGCGGTGCGGGGGGAGCCGGCGGTGCTGTCGGGACCGGGGGTTGCGTACGAAGCGGAGCTGGCGGTCGATCGCCTTCTGCAGGCTCCCGATAACCCGGCGGAGGTGTCCATTTCTTGGGTTCGGGAGGAAATAGCTGCCGACATTGCAACTCTGCGCTTCTCATCACTACGCCGGCAAGCGTTTGCAGCACCAGATCGCAATCAAAATCGGTTTGGCACTCTCCCCAAAACATCGGCTCTTCGGTTGCCCGCCAAATTGCAACCTGTGCACTTTCGCCGCCGCCATAATGATTCGTAATCAGGTAACGTCTGCCGCCATCTCGCAATTGTTTATGAAACGCTGGCCGGCCATTGATAGTGATTGGTTCACCCCAATCTTCTCTATTAGAATTACCGCTGTAAGGGTCCGCAACGTAATCAAATCGCAAATCGGCGGACCGCCATACTATATGGGTGCTATCATCCCCCAAGGGACATTGGGTTAATCCATCGGTGCACTTTTCCAGGCCGCCCTCAAACTCAAGACCGACAGGGAGAAAAAAGCTAAATCCGTCGAGCGATATATCAGATGACATAGGCACTTCGGGTTCTGGAACGACTATTTGGGTCGGTTCGGAGCATGCCGCCAACAGCAATGGCACTGTAATAATCAAGGCGCGATGCATTGCAGCCCCGCGCCGTCAAAATTAAGCCGCGCACCTTTAGGGCCAATCCGGAAACCCCCATCCCAGCCCGCCCATTTAATGCGAACTGTGCTGCTGGGAGTTAGATCGCATGAGATACCCTTGCTGTTGGTGGTGCAGATTGTTTGCTGCGGATTGCCAAATATTGTCAGTTCGCCCCACTGGTCGATTTCTGGCAAGGCAGATAGCCTTGCTGCTCCCTCCCGTCCGAAGCGAATACAATCGTGGTATGAGAACGGATCGGGCTCGGGTTCTGGCGGTTTTACAATTGCTTCTGGAATAGGCTGCCCATTCGCCATTGCCGAAAGGCGTGCAATCAAGCTTTCGGTGGTCTCGCCTTGCGCGGCTTCAAACCGAGCCTGTTCATTGGGCGCTGACTGCAGTTCAACATACCATTGCTCTTGTTCAATCGGACCTTCGATCAAGCGAACATTGCCAGGATTTTCCCGCAGCCTCGCAATAGCTTCAGCTGTCCCAGTAACTTCAATCTCGTAAAGCTCACGCTCGCCGGTAGTTGCATTTAGCGCAGCACCTTTTTCGACCAAACCCCATACCCGTTGGCGAATCCAACCATCCTGATCGAGCGTCTGGGGCGACAGCTTCATTAACAGCGAGGAGGCTAACAACCGCATCGCATCGCTGCGCTCGTTACTTGCCGCCTCGTCAAATGCTCTTCCAAGCAAGTCCGGCGACGCGAATGCCGCCGGAACTCTCGTTTCATCAATGATGTCCCCGCGTCTCGTTCGCACTGCAAAAGGTTTGAGGGCGCCTGCACGCAACCAACCACGCGCGTCCCGAGCCGATGTTGCGCGATTGAAGCGAATTGTTGTGCTGGTAGGGGAAAGCGAAGCCAAGGGCGCGGTGCTCTCAGCGATTGGTCCCAGCGATGACAGCCAGCCCTCCCGGTCACCCAAGCTGGCCCGAACAAGCGGAAAGGCGGCAGTTGTCAGGTCATCATACAGAGCAAATCTGCCGAGCAATCTTCCCTGCGCGTTTCGAAAGATCAAATATGCCTCATCTTTGGTGACGCTGAGGAAACCTGGATGGCAGCTGGTCAGTCGAAAATTGCCATCAGCCGCAGGCGTCATCTCTTCCGGATAAGGGTAAGGCTTAATCCGTCCCTGATCGTCTACCCAGTGATACGCTTGGACATCCTTGTGATCCGGGCCCGATGCACCCACAAATAAATTGAAACGATCAGGAGAGCTGCCCTTCAGCCGGTCAATTACATGGAACGTCGTGGCAGATATGCCCCAATTTGTTTGCGTGCCGAACGCCTTGCGGGTTTCACCAGCAACGGCAATATCCACCGATGCAGCTTCCTGTGCCATGCGCTGCGTAAAGAACTGCTGCGATGCTGGCCCAACCTCCTCTGGTTGCTGTGTATAGAGGCAGGCGTTCGCAATATGCGGAAGTGCTGCGAGTCCGACCGCAGCGACCAGTGTGAGAACCCGCATCACGTCTCTGCACCATCAGCCTGCAATCTAAGTGCTTTTTGAATCGGCTCCAGCCTCATACGCAATTCGTCGACAGAGATCGGCTCGGGGTAGAGAGTAACTGGACGGGCTATCCCGTCTTCGCCGATCCGCGCCGGACTCATGGACGAAACGGAGACATACCACTCCCCTTCGGCTCGCGGTGCTCCTTCGCCGCCATTGACGAAGGCTGCATGGCGATACAGCGCATCGTTTAGATGCAGCACCCAGCGCGATCCGCTTTCCAGCGAATTGGGCAAACCAGCCATCAGAAAAGGCTCGTCCATTGCTTGGCCGTAGACCAGCTCACCATTGTCCGATTGTCGCTCGCCGGAGGCCATACGCTGGCGCAATTCTACGCCGACTTCGGCATCACCTTTAAGCACTTCCAGCACTTTCCAACGAACCGAGGAAGAGAACCCATCCGCGCCGCTATCAGCAGTATCAATTCCAACCGGCTCAGCAATCACCACATCGGTGGCGGTCAGCGCGCGCTTTTCCACTGTCTGGCGCCCGTTCATATCCTCCAATGCTTCGATTGGATCGAAGCCTGCACGGCGCAAGGCCAAAATGTCGCTTAAAGTGTTACCGTAAGCAATGACGAAGTGCGTCTGCTGTAGCGATCCGGCGCGCGAAGGCTTTCGCGCGACCCAGCGATCTTGAGTGGTGCCAGACAGCGGAGGTTCAGGGCGCATGATCGGCGTTTCAGCCACCAGCGCACGGATCGCGGCGAAATCGGGATGCGCCTCGAGTGGATACCAGATCGATTCCGGATCCCGACGACTGGCCAACTCTGTATTATATATTGGCCCTTGCCAGTCGGTTTCAATGCGTGCCAGTTTTGGAAAAGCCAGACCCGAATGTGCTGCCGCTTCAGTCAAAGCGATCAGGGCATCTGGACGAACACTGACATAGCCGCCTAGCGGCTCAATCAGAACCTGCGCATCCACTCCTGCCCTATCCAGAACCGCAACAGCCGTTAATCGAGCCTCTTCAAGCGCAGCGAAACCCTGCGGGACTATCTGTGCGGTTACGTATGGTTGGAGAGCTTCGATTACCAACGTGTCCTTAGTCGCTGCATCGGTATGAAACATATGCGCTGTGCCTTGGTTCTCGTCGATACCGATAGCTGCGACAATATCACCGTGCTTAATCAAGGCGCTGTCTCGCCAAGCGCGAAGTTGAGCCACCCGCTCCATATCTTGTTCGTAATCCGCTTCGGCAGCAGCACGGTTGCCCAATTCTCGCTCGCGGCCCGAAATCGCAGCCTCGCGTCGCTCGCGGTCCCATTGTTCGCGCGGAACAATTCCGCGCACAACACGGTATGGTCCGGGGCAACCCTGATTCCCAACCATTTCCGAAGGGGGCCGCCCCTCATTCGGCTGCAAGCCCATCAGCACAACATCGCTATCTGCGTAAACCTTAGCGCCTGAGAACAGATTTATGACTGCAATGCGGTTCGGGTCGGTCAGGTCGAGTGCCTCGTGCTGCTCCCACACCGCAATTCTAGGCTCTTCGCCATCCGGCAAAAGCCACAAACACCCATCGCGAAGTTCAAGCCGCGCGGGCACATCCTGAACGCCGACCAATGTGCTCATCCCGCCATCAGTCCGCTTCGCAAATTGGGGGAAGGATTTGACCCTTGTATCCCCTGCCGGAACGGGCGGTGCGGCTACCGGAAAAGGAGCCGGTTCTTTAAACATGACATAATCAGGTAGGTCGAACTCCCCGCGTGCAGCGGCGGCGCGGATCGGGTCTGCGCTCTGGCCAAGTTCTATTTCCACAACACCGGTCATGATATTTGATCCTGCGCCATACCAATTAATGCCGAGCCGGATCATTTCATCTGCAATGCGCTTCTGCGTGGCGCGCAATTCGATCACTGTCGGTCCGGGCCGTTCGACGGGTATATACAGCGGATCAGAGGTATATTTCGCCAGCGTAGTAGTAGCGTCGCGGGTAAACGCAACCACGACACCATAGGTCGGCTCATGCTGGATCCACAGCCCGGCAAACGTGTCCGGCTCGTTCTGGTGGAGTGTTCCTTGAATGGCACCTATGTTGGCATCGGGCGCATCAGGCACGGGCGGCGGCCCGGGTTCGGTGCGCGGGCCGATAGAGCCGCGCAGCTGAAGTTCGATGCGGCGGTGAGCTTCTTCAACACTCACGCAGTAAGAGCGGGCATATATGGCGGTCTCACCAAACTCGCCCGTGAAATTCTCGATGCCGTCGATCTCTTCGACGGTGAGATTGGGGCAGGTTTCCGACAGCGGCTTTTCGTCCTGTGCCAGTGCGGGCTGCACAAATGCGAACGACAACAGGCTGGCGGTGAGAAATGCGGGTTTCATTGCGATTGCTCCACAGGGGTAGGATTGGCAATCCGGCCAAAGAAGATCAGCGCGCCGCTGGCACGGTCGCGGATGGTGAGGAGGAATGGCCGGTCCACGATCATTTGTGGCACGTCGGGCATCATGCGTGATCCCGTCACGACGATCTTCACCGCAGTCACAGCCGCCGCTTCGGTGCCCTTCTCGTCCACGCGCAGGAAAGTGGCGTGGGCTACATCGTCAATTGCAAGCGGCGCGTCCGCCATGCCGGAAAAATCGGCGCAGGTTTCTTTGAACGCACACGGAATTCCTGCCGCGATCAGGGCGTCCTTTACGCTGGCGTCAAAACGCGCCTCGAACCGGGGCAGGCGGAGCAAAATTTCCTGGCCCTTTGCCGCGCCGAGATCGAATTTTGCATCGCTACCCTGCTGTGCGAGGTCGAACGAAAGCGCATTGATATTCTCTTCCCATTTCCGCAGCGTGGCCGCGTCCCGGGGCAGGAAAACTTCCATCACGAAGCGGCCGGATTTGCCGTAGGGCAATTGCACGGCTTGCCCCTCGCGCGTTGCGCGATAAGGCATCGGCGCAATTCGCTCCATCATATAGATCGAAAGCTTGGAGCCGTCGCCGCGTGTGAACTCGCCGGTCGTTCCGTCTTCGAATGGCACGGTCCAGTCAGCCTTGAACCATACGGCATTGGTTAGCACGGCGGCGGTGGCGTCATTGAAGCCGCTTGCTTCTACAATCTTCGTGATCCGCTCGCGCGTCTGCTCGCTCACCCAGCTATTGATGGTGTCCGCCGAACCCTGCGGATCGCCCCCAAAATTGACAGCCTGAGCGGTTGCCCCAAACCCTTCGCTCGTCGCGCGCAGATATTCAGGCTGAAAGTCCATTTCGTCGGACAGCCACAAAGCATTCGCAACCGAAAGCGCGACCTTCCTGTCGTCAGTGTCGGTAAGGAGGCGATTATAATCGCGCACCGAGGTTCCGAGACGGGTCGCTGCATCCCAGCCAAGCAGTCCGCGCAACTCTGTCTCGGTTTCTCCACGCGCGCCCGGCAGGGCCAGAGCAATACCGTCACTCAATGAGAGCGGAGAGATAAACAAATTGTCGTTCGGCTCCGCTGCCCTGACCATTTCGGGATAGAGCCTAGCTGTGAGCTTGGCCTGACCTTGTGCTAAATCTGCTGTAACCGGCGTTATTGCGATGTTGTCCTCCGCATTGACACCTTCGGGCGCAGTGGCGCATCCGGGCAGAGCCGCGAGCGCCAGAGCTGCACCGATCGCTTGCAACTGCAACCACATGCCATATCGTCTATTCAGATTGGAAATCATGCAGCCGTACCACTTCATTCGTTGGGCAATGTTTTGGAATAATAACGCCGAAAAACTCTTCGATATCCGCAATACTCCATCCCTTGCCGCCTTCTCGTAGCCCTGCTGCGCCAGCCCAGGTCTTTCTGCCGAAAAAAATTACCGCGCCATCGGGTCCATCGCGTATCCCTGATCGGTCGTCGGTCAGGGTGACATCGGGGTCGAACAGCACAGTCTCTGGCCGGTCGCCGCCCGTGACAATGCAACCTCGCTGAAGTTCGACGGAACCGTAGAAGCCGGCCTCCCCTCCAAATGCGGGTCGCGCAATGGTTATGGGATTGCCGTCTCCATTATGAGCGGCGCAGCCAGAAAGTATCAGCACAAAAGAAATTGCAAGCCTGCGGCGTATCATCTTGTGTCCGGAAGTGTGGGCGGCGTTGGCGGAATTTGCATGGTCATTTCGCACCACGACGGTGCCGCATTGCCGCCGCGCAACCGATTGTCGGCCAGCCGCCTCTCTTGCTCCAGCAGGCAAGCATTTGCCTGAGCCGTCGCCTCGGCTTCATTCAAACCGTCGCGCGCGGCATTTTCCTTCACAGCATGCCATGTACTGCCATAGCCCGCAGCCTGATTGACCGTCTTGACCGTGACGACCCGGTGCTGCCCGCATGCAGCAATCAAAGCCTCCGGCGGATCGGATATTTCGCTGCGATACCCGAGCTGCATTCGCGTGCCGACCCGGGCAAGTCGGGTCGTCTGGACGGAATGGCGTGAGCGAAACGCCAGATGTCCTTCATCGTCGCGATAAATGCCGATACCGAGCGGGAACATGGCGAGCGGATCGTCTTCCCCGTCCTCATCAATAAAGAAGCAACCATCACGCAGCACGATCGCATCATAGGTCGCGATGTCGGGTGTTGGTCCTGCTAGCACCGTTTCTGCAGGCAGGTATCTGATCGACGCCTTCAAATTATCTGGCACAGCAGGCAAATCAGGCTCTGCCCAATGATTGACCTTCAGTATAAGATTGGTCGGCACATCCCAGCCGCGCTCGTCCTGCATTGCTTCGAACTCGTTGCGCGAGATCCTGATATCGAGCCAAGGAGCGTCCATGTTGCCGAAACCGGGAGAGGCAATATTCTGGCCAATGCGCTCTGCCCAATCCCGCGCGATACGGTCCTGATCCGTGCGCGCGAAATCGCCCCTAGCCGGTTGGAACAGCGTGTTATCTGTGTAGCGCCGGAGCGACGATGTCGGCTTGTTTACGAAGTATACGATGCCGGTGACAGCCCCCAATCCGCCATTTTGCGGTCCATCCTCCCAGCGCCATTCGATCCCGCCAAAATTGCCGATTTCTCCAGCCTTCAAGCGGCGCAGCATTGGCAGGTGCTGATGCTCCAGCTTGTCGGCAAACTGCCAGCGCCGGTCATGGACCGTGGGCGTGTAGGGTTCAGGCCCCAGACGAGTAATGGGCGTGTAGGGCGGAGCCTCAATCACGGTTTCGTAGTCGTTGGAGGTGTCTGCAGGAGATGCATCGCCAAGTGCGGAACATGCCGCAACGAATACCGAAGCGAAAATACCAAACCGAATCATTGCCGCCCTCCATGTTACAAGGTTACATAGACAAGGTGTTATGAACCTTAAATAACTGAAAGGTAATCGTTATCATTTTGGCGTGGCGATGGCGGGCTTACTCACGCTTCACGGCAACGAACCCAGCGCTTGCGACCGGCGCGCCACACGGAGCCATCGTAAGTGTTTGTCGCTCTGTTCCAGCTGGCGATCAGGACCAGTTCCTCAGTGATTGCATCTGGCGATACCAGCGCAAGCCGCAGCTCAGACCCGCTCAACCACCACTGCGATGCACTTACAGCGATCTCTTCGCGTCCATCGACAAGCCGCGCCAAGAACAGCCCGGCGCTCGGCACATGCCCGAAGCCAAGGGATACTATAATGGGCTCATCTCCCGCGGTTTTACACGCCAATCCGCCGGTCGCGTGGGCCGGTGAGCTAAAGGTCAGCAGGGCCGCAAGGGCAGTGATTGAGTAGTAATCTTTCATGCCGTTAGCCTCCTATTGAATAGAGTTGACTAGGGCATACTGGAGGAAGTGGCAGTGCCAAATCACTTATGGCAACTTCTCCGCCATCAGGAATGTTTGCAGTCTCACCAATCGCGATTTCACGATTGCCAAATACTACAAACTGCCCTCGATTGCCGTCATCTCGCACGCGTGCAGAGGGTGGAAAGACCGCAGTGGCGGTCCGCCCCTCGATTTCCACGACCAAACAACCATTCGCATTTCGCAATTCACCGGAAAGCTGCCGCCCCAGAACGATTAACGGTTTCCTTGATGTCACCAATGCAATTGACGAACCGGGAACGCCTGTCGTGACAGACGGTGTGCTAGACAAGGACGGATCTTCATTTGCCGGCGGTAAAGCTGTTTGCGACACACCATCTGCAGCTTCCGGCGGAGACAACATTGTATCGCCCGTAGCATCTACAGCATTCGGGACCCTATCAAGGTCGCGTGCAGAGCTTTTTGGATCGCTAGCTGCTAACTCGCTAGAGCAGGCCGATACAGACATCGCAAAAGCGATCATCGTTGCTACCAAACACATGTCCCTTTTTATGTTCATTGCTCCAAAACACTAATTGTCTTTATTTGGTTCCGTTAATTGGAAACTCCCTCAAGGCTCTAGTGTCGTTAAAACCAGGATGAGAAGGGTGGAAAATGCAAAGCCACCTGTAAGGTCCGCTTCCCAGTCCATAAGCTGACGACCCAAGGCGCGCTCACAGCGCACAGCAGTGGACTGGCAGCTAGGTCGATCTAAGCGCTGAGAGTGGACGGTCAACCAACGGCTCAGAGGCTGACAGTATTTGAACAATGAGATTCAGTTACTATTCCGCTGGTTTCAGGCCGGGATTGAGAATTACGACGGTATCGATATCCAATGCGTTAGAGCAACGCTGAGGGACGCGATGCTGTAAGACATGCCGTGCACTGAGCTCGGCGATCGTTTCGCCACTGCCGCCTCCACCTCCATAAACCCTCGCCTTATCGCGAAAATACTCGTTGGAGACAGGGTCAAAGAGCCAAGCTCCTTTTTCATCAACTCCACCGGTCATGCCCACTTCAAAGACGGGCAGCACGATATTGCGGTCGAGCCTCTCAAAAAGGACGCAGTTGTTAGCGATGATGATTTTACCAGGGATACCGGCCAAAAGATAAATCCGGCTTTGTCCTGTTGGAACAGGCTTCAAAACCGCCAGATACGGGGATTCTAGCTTAGAAGTTTTAGCCTTGGGAAACCCATCCAAGCTTTTGCAGCTTATTAGGCCGAATAATAAACACAGAGCGATGATTTGCCTACTCATGATTGCAACAACGCTTCTCTCACTATTTCGCTCCTGTCCATTAACCGCCCAAGTGCGGTTATTAATTGGCCAACGGAGCGGGCGGCGGATGCAAGGTTATATGGTCTATTAGCCATAAAACTGGGTCGGATGAGGTGCCTGGATGCTCGTTTGCACGCTGTAGAACAGCGGTCCCATCTGAGAGAGACACCATGCCTGATGAAGATTTTCTTAGGAGCTGGAGCGAAGCTTGGACTTGAGCGGAGCCATCGGTATCGTTGCTGCCTATCGCTTCTGCAATACTTGGCTGAAATCTGCCAAATCGGTAAAGTCTTGCAGTAAAGTCAGCACCGCGGCGGCGATCCGTCCATAGCTTGGCAGCATCATCGGTTCGGTTTGCTTCGACCAATGCAAAGTAGCGCTGCAGCGTTTGTCGTGCGGCTTGCCGGCTTTGGTCGTTGACGACAGTTTTTGGCGCGGAACGGCGGTCATAATCCGCTCCTGACAAAGGCGGAATGGATAAGGAGGAAGGGACGGGCGGTGATAGTCCCAATGGTCTAATATCGGTAACGAAAGCCGGAGCTGCGTCACATTGCATAGCCACGGGGTCATCCTTGAGTGATTTCACTTTAGCGCTGTTTTCATCGAGCCCGCTTATCGCCCAATGGCCATCAAAGAGGCTTTGCATTGGCTCAACGGCGTAAAGCTGACCCTCTGGCAAGATTGGTAGGAAGCGCCTACCGTCATCTCGCGTGAATACGATGCATCCATTCTCACGAGTGAAGTGACCGTGCGTAATGCTAGGATTAATATCTGCCGGTGCTGCCCATTCGTAAGCGACACGGCCTTCGGCGTCGATCAGCAGGCTGCGCTCATCGCATCCAGACATTACCATAAGCGCTATAACTGGCCATGTTGAATGGAAAGTGCGCTTTGACATGCTGCTACTGTGGCAGAGCACTCAATGTCAGACAAATGTTTTTCGGATAACGTCCGGTTTCCACCCCAATTTCGCACATTCATCGGTCGTTGAAAAAGCTCCGAAAGCAGTCATCACTGAGGTGTGGCGGCTATGACCGCTTTCAGAAAGGGCGGGCGATAGGCTGAATGACCAAGATTGGGCGCAAAGCGGACATAGGTTTCGACTATTGCGAACATCCGGAAATGGGGCGAAAGCGGAATGCCTGCTTATTCCGCCAAAGGCTGGATAATACCTCTCGGAAGATTGCGGAACACGAGCAACCATAGTTGCACAATTTACAATTTAGGGAGGCGCTTGACCACAGTAAATGACTGAATGATGGCGGTATCAACGGATGAGAACGGCAAAAAGCAATCCATAACAGTTTCCAATTCCTGCACATCATGAACCACGGCTTTTGCCACAAAGCAGTCTTCGCCAGTAACATGATCCGCTTCAACTATTTCCGGAGTGTCGATCAGCATCTGCGCCACTCTCTTTGCCTCTCCCGGCAAAGCGCACAATCGCACATGTGCAGTGACACCGAGTCCAAATACGGTGGGATCTACATTGATAGTATAGCTGCTGATCGCGCCTGCATCTTCAAGCTTGTGAATGCGCTCGGTAACACTTGGACTGGACATTCCAATTTGCTCTGCGAGCTCCCGAACTGTCATTCGGCCATTGCCGACCAATGCGGCAATTATAGCTCGATCAGTTGCATCAATTGGCCGGGTTACATAGCGGCTTCGATTCATATTTCACCTCTAGCTGGATGACACCGGCGAGGCCTTGAGATTACGAAGGCAAATGTTCGATTTTGCCTTATTTATCCTAAGTTTGAGCTAGAAATCGGGCTTACAGCGAACACACCCAGCGACAAGCAGCTAGTCCGCAAGGTCAAAATTGAAGGTCAAAGCCCGTTAGCGCACTGCTTCTGCCAGCCTGTTCGCCGGTGGCGATGGCTCTGACACCAACAGGTAAGGCGCAGCCCCGCTTAAGGACGGCTGCACCCACAACGCTGCCCCAACCGGCTCTGCCGGTCGGGGCTTTGCGGTGATTTTGGAGCGGGCGGCTGACAAGCCGCCCGCCAATGTTTCAAGCTGCAATTCGCTCATCCTCATCTTTTGTGGACGCAGCTTCGACTGCGTCCTGCGGTTTCGGCTCGGATGGCTCGTCCTCTTCCATGAGCCACTTGGCCCTTTCAGCGGCGTCAACGGGGCCAACACCGCCGCGCTCGGTATAGGCGGATGGCGGAAACGCCATCCAGCGCGGAACCCAATGCTCCTGCTTATCGCGGCCATTCTCGCCGGTCAGGTGGTCGCTGATAATGCCCTTCACTGTCTTGGTTTTTTCGCTGGCGTTGGCGGCGGCAATGCTGGCTCCACCAACATCCGCCAAAAGCGCGGTCAGGACTTCACGGTCACGGACAAGGTCCATGAACGCATCATCCGCTGTCCAGTAATCCGCCATCTCAA
>NZ_JBALUN010000016.1:0-33621 GCF_036963805.1 Parasphingorhabdus sp.
AGTGACCATCTGACCGGCGAGAATGACCGTGAGAAGAAGGAGTCATGGGTTCCGCGCTGGATGGCGTTTCCGCCATCAGCATATACGACACGCGGCGGTGTCGGCACTGTTGCCGCTGCTGAAAGAGCCAAGTGGTTGATGGAAGAGGATGAGTCATCCGAGCCGGAACCGCAGGAAGCGGACGAAGCTGCGTCTACAACGGAAGAGAATGAGCGAATTGCAGCTTGAAGCATAGGCGGGCGGCTGTTCAGCCGCCCGCTCCAAAATCACCGTAAAGCCCCAACCGGCAGAGCCGGTCGGGGCTTCGGCATGGGCGTAGCCGTCAATGGGCGGGCTGCGCTTTGTCTGTTGGTGGCAGAGCCATCTTCACCGGCAAACAGTCTTCCAAAAGCAGTGCGTCAGGAGCCTCTCGATGCCCGAAATGGTCGCTGCGGTTGCTGTCGTCATTGACCGATTGCCCGATTGGCTTTGGCCATTGTCAATCCGGGCGTCGGTGCATTTTCATGTGATCTGTTCATATCGGCAAGGGGAATCGCTTGCGTTCCGCAAACAGACAGCGCCATATCGACCGGAGTCTATGAGCCAGACATTGAATGCAGGCAGTTATTTGCCAAATCTCCTTGGCATTATTGGCCAGCCGCACTCATCCACGTCCTCGTCAATGGCTTTGATTGGCAGAGGACGGCTGCGCCTCTTGCCCCTAGCTGCAACGGTGCAGCCCAAAGTTTCTTCCCCTGCGCTGACGCGCATTCCGCGCGGAAACAAGAAACCCCGGTCTGCACCGTCCTCCACTTCGTTTCGGTCCTGCGGATGCATCGGTTCAAGCCCCTGCCTGAAATCAGCCATCGAGGCCGCGAATGAGCGCGGGTTCGACCAAACCAAGGAGAAGTATCATGGCAAATATCGGAACATTCAAAAAGTCAGGCAACGACTATCGCGGCGAAATCGTCACCGTGATGTTGCAGAAGAAAAACGTCACCATCGTCGCCGAAGAACCAAGCGAGAATGAAAACGCACCGACCCACCGGGTGTTCGTGGCAAAGGCAGAAATCGGGGCAGCCTGGGCCAAGACCAGCAAGGAAGATCGCGATTATCTTTCGATCAAGCTCGACGATCCCAGCTTCAACGCACCGATCTTCGCCAGCCTGTTCGCCGATGAAGATGGCAAGAGCTTCAACCTCATCTGGTCACGCGCCCGCACATCGAACGGCAACTGATCCAAACGCCCGCGCCCCGACCGGCTCTGCCGGTCGGGGCTTCGCTGTGTTCGTTTGAGCGCATGATTTACTGACATTGGACCAAACCAGACAGTCGGAAGGTCGGATCATATATCGTTTGGAAACCCAAACATGTAGTCGTTCTCTTATGCAATATGCTTTGGCACTTAAAAAGTTGATGATGGCTGACCCGAGCCGATGGCCCGTGCTGGACATTGTGCGCTCGCTTGATTTGGCAGACTGTTGGGTAGGTGCAGGATTTGTTCGAGATGCCGTTTGGGATAATTTGCACGGACGCGTGCCCAATGAATTGACGGCAGACATTGATGTGATTTGGTTTGGTTCGGACGATTCCAATGCCGCCAAAGATCGAGCGCTCGAAGCAGAGTTGCACAAAATCCGACCGGACCTGAATTGGTCAGTCAAAAATCAAGCGCGAATGAACGAGAGGAATGGCGACGCTGATTACAGGTCTGCGACTGACGCCATGCGTTTCTGGCCGGAGACCGCAACCGCAGTTGCGATTCGACGGAGCGGCCAAGACCAGTGCGAAATCGCTGCACCGTTCGGTCTGGATGATTTGTTTGAACTTCGGCTCACGGCAGCGGGCCGATTTGCAAATGAGAAGCGGTCGATCTTCTTGGAACGGCTTGAACAAAAGCAGTGGCTGCAAAGATATCCGAAGCTCCGGATAATTGATCGTTTGTCCCGATGAGTGGCCATCGCAGTCACAGTTTCACTCGTCCGAATAAAAGTGCATGTTGGGCTTTATGACCGACCGGCCATTATCTCCCTGCAAAGATATTTGCGCGCTGGACGCCAGGGCCAGCGTCTGCACCGGCTGCGGTCGCACCATTGCCGAGATCGCCGAATGGGGGAGCGCGACCGCCAGCCGCCAGCAAGAAATCGTACGGCGATCTTCGGTCCGTTTGGGAAGCCTTGCTTCACAGACGCACTTAAAAGCCTAACCCCCAAGCGCATCCAAGGGTGCCTTCATATTCAATGAATGTGGCCACTTTGGATACGCTTTTCTTAGGGGGTTTTAGGGTATTTGTCTTAATTGCAGGATATGCCTAGCGGCGCGTGTTGTATTACAATGCCCGTGTTTCACGAGGCAATTTCATGGCGACAAATACCGATCCGAAACCTGCGATGCTGAGCATTAGGCTAGATGCTGGAGCGCTATCTGCGCTCGACAGCTTCGCAGTGGGGCGGGGCGGTCGAAGCGCGATCTTGCGGCAAATGATTGAACAGGTGTTGGAGGAGAACAGTGGCCGTCCTCTGTTAGAACGCCGCGAAGGAATAGCGCATAATCGTGTCTCGCTACGCTTCACCGATGCCGAGATTTCGGTAATCGAATACCGTGCATCACAGCGCTCGACCAATCGGTCAGGCTGGATCAAAGCATTGGTGCGCCGACACCTGTCTTTGAAATCGCGCGTCGATGATGGTTTGCTCGCTGAGCTCGCACCGATACGAATGCAGTTGCTCCGCATTGGCCGCAATCTCAATCAGGCAATGAAGGCTGCCAATTTGCGTATGATGGAAGATGGCGACAAGCAGATTGGAAACGACCTGCGCCGTATCGCCGACATGCGTATGGAAATTTCCGAACAGATAGCAGCCGTCGGTGATGCCATGCACGGCGATGCGGGCTATTGGGAGGTAGCGGATTGATGGGGTTGGAATCTGCCCTTTGGGAAGCAACCCGGCCAGCATTCCGGGTGCGCTATATTCATGACCCGAATGGCCAGCCGCTGACACCGCTCTATGCTAGCTACGGGTCTGCCAGCGGCAAGACAGCACGGGCAAAGTTGGCGAGGATTGTGCGCCGCGCGCCCGAAGTTTTGGTCAAAGTGACGGGACGCCAGAAGGGTGGTCGCCATGTCAAAGCCCACCTAGATTATATCGGACGCAAGGGTGACGTCGAGATCGAAAGCCGCGACGGAGAAATTCTCACGAGCAAAGACGATATTGCAGAACGCGCGGCTGAGTGGAGTGACACGCTGCAATGGCGGTCACGGCCAACTGTGTCGTCGGTGTCGTTGGTTTTTTCGATGCCCGGAGGCACTGACCCAGACAAGGTGCTGGGAGCGGTTCGCGCGCTGGCCCATGCCGAATTCAGCGACAATCATGATTATGTCTTGGCGCTTCATACCGATACGCCGCGCCCGCATGTTCATTTGACAGTGCAGGCAGAGGGGCTTGATCGAACCCGCTTCAATCCTCGCCCGGTCCAACTGAATGGTTTGCGTGAACGGTTTGCACGCGAGCTGCGCGCGCGCGGCGTGGCTGCCGAAGCAACGCCAAGACGCGCGCGCGGGCGAGGGGTTGCTGGGTCAAGCATGGCGTTGGTCAAATTGCGCGCACGGCTGCGCACCGGATCAAGCCGTCAGATGATGAAGGCAGATCGGCGTACCAATGAACAGGCTATCGCCGTCGCGCAGGGGCAAGAGGCACTGCCGACATTTATCGCACTTGGCGCAGAAAAATGGCAGGCGATCCGCAAGGCATATCGCGAAGCTATCTTTGCGCTGAACGCCACCGGATCAAATCAAGATCGAGAGCTTGCCAACGACGTTCACGGCTTCCTCGAAAAGCATCAACACATGAACGCGACCCCCGAAGTCTTTGCCGCGCACTATGCTAAAAAGCTCGGATTCAAGGATGGTCATCCTAAAAAGCAGGCACGTGACCTATCGCCGCGTGATCGCGGGCGAAGCCAATAAACCCGTATGCCTAGCGCTCGAAAAGCGGTCATTAAATTCCAGATTTGGAGGTTGCCTGCTCAGCCTCTGGTCTAATCGCCAGTTGCATAATGGATGGGCTTGAATGATCCGTTATTGGACTGCAGAGCCGAACAGGCCGTCAGCCCAATAATCAAGTCCATCTGAGCGCGGAAGCGGATGCACTCGCCCGCCTTGCTCATCGGCGATTCTACCGTGATTTCGCCTGTAACGGCATTGACTGGAACATTCATAAAGCAGTTGAAGGCTGTCGGAATTTGATCCTCGCTCACACCCCACGGTGCGAGAGCGCTGGCGAGATTGCCAAAGCATCCCCGATGCGGGTCCTTGTCACCATAAATAATGCGAAAAGTATCTTTCGAGCAGGGTGTCAGCAGAAAATCATGTCGCCCGACGTCATCCTGTTCGATCTGAAGCATTACGTTACTGCGATTGGAATAAAGCGGATCGCCAGTTGTTAGGTAAATGCGGCTTGCATAATCCAGTGTTCGCCCGGAAGAAATGACCTCGCCGATGTCGTGAAGGTTATAAGCCAACAAATCGGCTACCTGCTCACCCATAGGATCAATCACGGTCAGCGTCTGCCCGGTCTTTAACTCAAAAGCCGTTCCGGTGCGTGGCTTCAATTCCTGAATCATGGGGCTTTTTTCTCTTTCCTGTGAAAAGGACAGGCCCAATCGGCCTCAACCTGCCGTCCGCTATATTGCCGCGCTGCCGATATCATGCCGTGCGGTGCGAGCATAGGGTTCCGGCTTCCGGCCAGTGCCGTATCACGCTCCGAAATACTTGCCTGTAGCTGATTATAGAGTCCGGTCTTTCGCATTTGTTCAAATTGATCGTGGATGTTAAAAATGATGGTTGGTTTGGAAAAGCGCCGTGCCGGTCGGCTTGAACCCGGATGCAGACCCACGATAAAGAACGCCGCCCCTGCAAAGCTAACGGAGAAATTACCGGCATCAGGATCTGCACTAACCTCTTGATCATGGCTGCACCCGGCTGCGACATCAATGTCGGACAGGGCTTGCAGCCGAATCCACAAAGCCTGTTCAAATTCACGTTCTGACAGTGTGTTGTCGTCAGCAAAAATCACAGCGAAGCTTTGAAACATGTGCGGGTCAGTTCGGTAACGATATGCTTGGCCGCTCAGCCGTGAATAGATGTCTTTATCATCGCCAGTGTAAAACAGGCTGCTTGCTGTCAGGATTTCCATGTTGCCTTTTGCCAATGATGCCTTCGCGCCAACACACGGAAACTTCTGAGCATCAATGAAGCAGGTGAGGGCCTCTTTAGGGGTGGCGGTTTCGTGGTTGGTCATGCGGGGGCATCGCTGTTCAGCGTTAGCAAAGACGCAGCGGGCCGAATTTCTGCGGTTCGTGGCACCTCCTCTTTCTTCACTATGTCTAACGCACGCAACCAATGAGCGCCGATCACCGCGTCCAAACCCACCGGATTAAATGGATCAAGGCCTGAACCGGGATAAAATGTCATCTCTCCAAACACCGGCGACCCTGCAGGTTCGTACAAGTCTACGCGGGCAAAATCGATATCGCTGCCGAGCAACTCGGCGGCTTCTACCATTGAATCTAGTGATCGTGGAGGTTTGGGGTCGGCATCTGCAGTGAGCGCAGAAACCCTACACCAGTCTTGGTCAAATAGAATCCAGCGGTGTCGGTTTCCCCGGCCCAGATGCACCTGAATAAAGGCAACTTCGCCGCCAAAAACATAAAATTTATAGTCGACCGGCACGCCGCCATCTTGCCCGATAAATGGTTCGATCAAAAGGCCATGCGGAATATGCCGGTAGAGCCATTCGTCGAGCCAAAAGCCATAGGTCTTCTTGACCCAGCCATGCGCCCTACGCCTTACCGCAGCCCAATTGGTATCGTTAGGGTCAACAAACGCAATTTGGTTGCAACCATGTCGCGATTTGAGGACGAACCGCTCCCGCCACTCGCTAGTTTCAGGCAATTGCGTCCCGCTCCATAAAGTGGGTGTGATCCATTCCGGTCCCAACCGCTTCGCCGCGATATCCTTGACTGCAACCTTGTCCGCCAGAATGGGAAGCTTGGGATTTCTGTCATGCAGTTTGCGCAGCTGTACTAGTTCGGTAAATGTCGTGGGCGCGGTCAGATTGGGTAAGCGGCCATGGCGCGCCAAATAAGTAAGGTGTATCCGCAACAGAGGAAACAATTTGGTGTTTTCAGTCAATGCTTGGGGATGTTTCAAAAAATTGTTCCAAACTCGGATTTAAAATTTGCCAATACTGTCCCGGTGAAAACATGAGTATGTAGTATTAACACCATAGCTTACGCGTCGGCGAGCGGTAAGTTGCAGGATCAATGCAAAACGCGTTGGATGACAAACATCGTACTAGGACGATGTTCACCACATCGCTGTCGGCCTTGATGCATCATGTCATTCATGCCCGTGATCATCTTCGCCAATCCACAGGCTATGGCTGTCGATCCTCAGCCTCGTGATGGCATCCAGAGCATCTTTTCGGGCACTGGCTTCTGATCGAAAAGCATCATGCGCTAGCCGCTCCGCTAACAATAGATCAGACAGGTCGAAGGCACCAAGGTCGTATCCGCGGCGCATTTTCATGAGACCATCCACTTGGGCTTTCATACCCTCCCGACTACGCTGCCAAGAGCGCCATGTTGCTTCGGCTGCCGCCAGATCGGTATCGGCCACTTCTTGTACATCAAAGCGAATGGCAGCCGCTTCGGCCTGAACGGCCAACGCTTCGCTCGCGGCGCGGTCAGCCAGAGCACTTCGGTGGCGACCACCCAGCGGTATAGAGGCAATAATGCCCGCTCCTTTTTCCATGCCGTCACGCTCGCTGAACACCCGAAAACCAAGTGATGGATCAGCAATGCGGTCGCGGCGTGTGCGCTCTGCCATTGTAGAGACACGATTTGCTTCCGCATCGGCCGCAGCAATCTCATGGCTGCGCTCAATCACCAGATCGCGCAACATAGCAAACCCGCCTTCAGGTATAGAAGGTAGAGGCATTTCCGGTGCTTCAACAGGCAGAGCTAAACTAGGGAATTGGGCCGCGAGCCGTGCACGTGCATATTCTGCCCGCCCCTTGGATTGCTCGGCCATCAAGCGCGCCGATCCTAACGCTGCTTCGGTTTGATCGGCTTCGAGTTGCGCAGCGTCGCGCAATTGGACCCGCCGCTGTATTGCGGTTAGCGTTGCCTCATAATTTTTGACGGCTTGCGCATCGATAACTGCTTCAGCGCCCGCACCCAACCATTGCCACCAAAGGCTTCCCAATAATGTTGCTGCCTGGTGCTTAACATCCTCAGCGCGGTTTTCAGCAGCTGTGACTCCATATTGGCCAGCCTCCCGATCGAGTTTCTTTTTCCCCGGCAAGCGGAAAGGGCGCATCACGGTCGCATCAAATTCGTTGAAATTACCCTCAAGGTCCACATTGCGGCGAGTATAGGAACCGGAAACGGTCACTTCGTGTGAACCAACTCCTAACGCTCTGGCTTCAGCCTTTGCCGCTTCCACACGAGCGCGCGCCGCTGCGACGCTGGGATGATCGTCGAGCGCCGTCTGAACCGATGCTTCATCAGGCAGGCCAGATTCGACCTGAGCAGATAATGGCGCTGCAGCTGTGACTGTCAGAGTAAGTGCAACAAAATATCGAAGATGTTTCATGCCTTAGCCCCCTCATCAAATGATTTTTGGCCAGCGTCTCGTTCAGCCTTGTTCTCGCCAAATCGTTCGTACAGCATCGGCAGCAAGATGAGCGTGAGCATGGTCGCGCTAACCAGGCCGCCGATTACTACAATGGCCAGTGGTTTCTGGATTTCCGAACCGGGGCCAGTTGCAAATAACAAAGGAACCAGCCCGAATGCGGCAATGCTTGCCGTCATCAAGACGGGCCGAAGCCGCCGCGCAGCGCCAATGCGCACCGCTTCATGCATTGGCATGCCTTCCTCTCGCAATTGCCGGAAATAGCTGACCATCACGAGGCCGTTGAGAACCGCGATCCCTAGTAGAGCAATGAAACCTACCGAAGCGGGCACTGAGAGATATTCGCCTGATGCTGCTAGGGCAACCATCCCGCCGACCATCGCGAAGGGAATGTTGATCAAAATTAATAGCGATGCGCGAACCGAATTGAGCGTTGCGTAAAGAACTACAAAAATAAGGATTAGCGAGATGGGCAGCACGACCATCAATCTTGCTGAAGCACGCTGCTGGTTTTCAAACTGCCCACCCCAAACGATCCGGTAGCCCGGTGGCAGCTTCACATTGCTTCCAATATCAGCTTTTGCCTCTTCGACATATCCAACAAGATCGCGGCCAGACACAAAGGACTGGATCAGCGCGAAGCGGGAGCCGTTTTCATGTTCCAGCTTCACCGGCCCTACGACTTGATTGACGGTTGCAACATCACTGGCGCGCACAAGCTGACCCGTGGGTGAGCGGTAAAGTTGATCGGCGAAGTTTTGCGGGTTCATTCCTCCGCTGCCTTCGCCCTTGATTTGGATTGGAACGCGGCGATTGCCATCGGCTACGACGCCTGAGCGCACACCCTCAACCTGTGCACGCATCATGTCCTGCAGCATGTCGATCGGCATCCCCGAACGCCCGGCGGCCATTCGGTCCATATCAAGCTGCAAATAATCTACCGTATCATTGGCGATGGTCATCGCTTCCGTTGTTCCGTCAATCTTTTGCAAACGACCTTGTATTTCACCGGCAAGGCGCGAAAGCTCCTGTAGATCAGGGCCAAACAGCTTAATCGCCAGATCGCCGCGCGCTCCTGTGAGCATTTCGGATATCCGCATTTCAATGGGCTGCGTGAAACTTGGCTCAATCCCGGGCAAATCATCAAAGACATCGCGGATTTTCTCTGTCAGCTCATCTTTGTTTGATACTTGCCACTCATCGCGCGGTTTGAGTTTCAGGAAACTGTCGGTTTCATTTGGGCTCATCGGGTCCAGGCCCAGTTCGTCACTGCCTACTCGCGCGATGACGTCCGTCACTTCTGGCACGTTGGCAAGTATCGCTTTTTGGACCTTGATGTCGCCATCTACTGAGTGATCGAGCGAAATGCTGGGCAATTTGGTAAGCTGAACGATCAGCGAGCCTTCGTCCATCGTCGGTAAAAACGTCTTGCCCGTCACGCTATAAGCAAAGCCGGCAGTTACGAGAGAAAATGCTGCTATCCCGATTACAAGCGGACGACGATTGAATGCGCCGCCAAGCACACGCGTGTAGAAGGGAGAGAGTTTGCGCATAAGCCACGGTTCGTGATGACCATCTGGCATTTTCAGCATGAAAAAACACAAGACAGGTATCAATGTGAGCGAAAGGATAAGCGAGGAAAGCAGAGCGAGGACAATCGTCAACGCCACGGGTGAAAACAGCTTTCCTTCCAATCCTTCCAACGTAAGCAGTGGCAGGAACACAAGTGCAATAATAGCTAAGCCCGAGGCTACCGGTTTTGCGACTTCGGCTGAAGCAACAAAGATATTGTGCAACTTGCTTACCTTCTTATGTTTTTCCTCAGCTAAGCGCTCGACGACATTTTCAACCACAACAACCGCGCCATCAACCAGCATGCCGATAGCAATCGCTATGCCGCCCAAACTCATCAGGTTCGCCGTGAGACCAATCGACCGCATGCAAATAAAGGTTAGTAAAACCGACATAGGAAGGGCTAGCGCAACGATAATTGATGCTCGGACATCCCCGAGGAATAGCAACAACAGGATCACAACGAGGATTGTCGCTTCAAGCAGCGCTTTTTCTACAGTGCCCACAGCGCGTTCGATCAAATCCGAGCGATCGTAAAACGGGACGATCTTCATTGAGGCTGGCAGGCTTGGCTCAATCTCTTGCAGACGTTCTTTCACGCCCTCAACGACCTTGCTGGCGTCTGCGCCGCGTAAGCCCACAACGAGGCCCTGGACCGCTTCCCCTTCGCCATTTTTTGTAACAGCGCCGTAGCGGGTCAGACTTCCGGTGCCGACTTGCGCCACATCACCGACGCGAACAATAGCGCCATTTTCTGACTTGACGATGATCGCCGCCATATCTTCGACGCTCTTGATGGCACCTACTGACCTGACAATAAGGGATTCCTCGCCCACTGTCAGTCGGCCTGCGCCATCATTGCGGTTGCTGCTTTCAATAGCCGTCTGCAAATCGGAAATCGTGAGATTAGCCGCTGCAAGCGATGCGTTGTTGGGGTTCACTTCATAAGTTTCAACGAAACCGCCCAGTGCGTTAACATCAGCAACACCTGGCACCGTACGCAGCGCAGGTCGAACAATCCAATCCAGCACGCGGCGTTTCTCGGCTAGCGATTGCGGGCCTTCGAAAGTGAACATATACATGTCGGAAAGCGGTGTTGATATCGGTGCCATGCCGCCTGAGACGGTCACGGGCAAATCGCCCATCACGCCGTTCAGCCGCTCGCCAACCTGACTGCGCGCCCAGTAAATATCTGTGCCGTCCTTAAAATCGATAGTAATGTCAGCAATCGCATATTTGGCAACCGAACGCAGCACTGCCTGATCAGGAATACCAAGCATTTCCATCTCGATTGGCGTGATGACCCGGCTTTCGACTTCCTCCGGCGTCATGCCGGGTGCTTTCAGGATGATTTTGACCTGCGTTGAACTGATATCGGGAAATGCATCGACCGGCAGGGTCATAAAAGCATAGACCCCAAAACCAGCTAATCCCAGTGCCGTAGCTACAATAGCCATACGAAAGGCAAGTGCTTTTTCAACCAAATTTCTAAGCATTTGGTCAGTCCCCGCCCAGCATGACTTTAAGTTCCGCTATGCCGCTGGTAGCGACTTTTTCACCGACCTTCAGGCCGGAGTTTATGACCGCAGATTCGCCCGCTTGAGCTGCCAATGCCACTTGCCGTTTTGCAAAACGGTTCCCTGTCAGAACGAAAACATAGTCATTGTCACCTATATGGGCGATAGCTTTTGCCGGGACAGATACGCCGGTTTGCTGCCCATTTCCGGTGATGGTGACCATCACACTTTTGCCTGCCACCATTCCTGGTGCCGCGCCAATACTCGCCTTGGCCATCACCGAGCGGGTCATGGGGTCGAGAGTTGGTGACACCGAGATAATAGTACCGCCATTCGGGATCGGAGTTTCCGTGCCTCCGGCCTGCGCTATATTCACTTCAACAGGCATTCCTGGCGAAACAGATTTGGCCAATCTTTCCGGCAGTTGAATGTCGAGTGTATAGGATGACGTGTTATCAATCACAAAAGGCGCGGTCATGGTGTCAACCGGGCCGCCGGTTTGCACATTGACCGCAGACACGCGGCCGTCGATCGGCGCGCGCAGGGTCATTTGCCCGCCGCTACCCGCGCCGGCCTGTGATAATATTTTCTGGTTTTCTGATACTGTGACCTGCGCGGAGCGAAGTGCTGCATTGGCCTCGTCCGCGCGCGCTTCGGCAATAATTCCCTCACGCGCTAGCTGGTTGAGGCGGTTAGCATTGGCGCGCGCGAGGCCAAGGTGGGCTCTGGCGCGCGCCAAGTCTGCACCGACCTGCAAAGTTTCGCGCACCTTGATCAAGGCCAGGGGCGTCCCGCGTGCAACCGCCTGACCTTCAACTACATACATGCGGATGATCGCACCTTCGAATGGCGCGGTAACAGCAACGCGCGCTTCGGGAGGGAGGCTAACAATCGCGGGGACAGTTCCAAGCGGAACCGCGCCTGCATTAACGGCAACAGCCGTTTCAATGCCGAGAGCTTTTAATTGCTGGGCTGTAACAGTGCCGGGCGTGGTCTCAGCCGGGGCTTCTGTTTTGGACTCAGCCGATCCATTAGTCTCTGAAAAGAAGGAATAATAGGCAATCGCTATCACCGCGATTGCAGCTGCGATTGATAGGATGATTTTATGGTTGCGTGTCATAAATGAGCCCATGCACAGCGAACCTGACAACAACTTGCTATTTTGTCAGCTTCACTTCAGAAACATGCACTATTGTTAGAATCGAACTCAGGAGTAATCACAGAAATGCGGCTTTTACTGGTAGAAGATGATCTGGAGTTGTCCCGGCGGCTGTCAGATCGCTTGCGCCAGTCCGGCTTTGCTGTCGATCTGGTCACCAACGCTGCTGATGCCATCGAATGGCCGGACCTTGATCAATTCGCAGCAATCATTTTAGACCTTGGGCTTCCGGACGGCGATGGGATGCAAGTTATCAAACGCTGGCGGGACTTGGGTGTAAAGGTCCCGGTAATTATCCTCACGGCGCGCGGAGGCTGGGAAGATAAAGTTGAAGGGCTAAACCGCGGTGCTGATGACTTTGTTGTTAAACCTGTACGGTTTGAAGAGCTTTTAGCGCGCCTCCATGCTTTGATCCGCCGCTTTTCAGGACAGGCAGATGACCTTCTCAACGCAGGTGATGTTACAATCGATATTGCTGCAAAGTCGGTCAAGCAGGGAAACAAGCAAATCACCTTGAGCCGCCAAGAATTTAGGTTACTTCATCTTTTCGTTAGGCGTGCGGGCCATATCCTGCCGCAATCCGACATACTCGAGAATCTTTATGCGCTTGATGAAGAACGCGAACAGAACACCATTGAAGTTCATGTCAGCCGTTTGCGCCGCAAAATTGGCAAGGAAAAAATCACAACAATTAGAGGAATGGGATACAGGTTCGAAAAATGAAATGGCAAATGAACAGCCTGCGTGCGCGATTTGTTGTCGCTATATTATTGTGGACGGTAATTGGTACAGTAGCAATCTGGTATTCTTCAACCCGGCTTTTCACAGTCCACGTTGCGGAACAATATCACAGTGAACTTTCCGTTCATGTGAAGGAACTTGATGCACTGACAAAGCTAGATACTTCTGGCCAGCCCTATTTATCGCGGCCACTTTCAGATCCAAGATTTTCTGTCCCGATGGCCGGGTTCTACTGGCAAATTACACGTGACGGCTATGCTCCGGTTCGCTCGCCTTCCCTTAAGCAAGGGGAACTTGACGACAGTATAGCGCGGTTGCCCTCAGTTACGCATCGTTTGGAGCCCGGCCCCACCGGAGAAGCTATAACTTATGGCTTGGTTCGCAAGTCGGATAGCGGAAATGACGTTCATTTCGTGATTGCAACTGATCAGCGGCTGCTCGACGAAATTACCCGGCAGTTTGAAAAGGAATTGACAATCTGGCTTGCCATATTGGCCTGTCTGTTGATCGTCAGCGGCGGTATCATTATTTGGTTTGGCTTGCGACCACTTGAGCAACTAGGGCAACTTGTTGCGGGGCTGGGAAAGGGTGAATCTAAATATATTGAAGGACGCTATCCAAGTGAAATCGAGCCTTTGGTCAATAATCTAAACGCCTATATTGGTAGCAATGACGCGCTAATAATAAGCGCGCGAACTCAGGCGGCAAATTTGGCCCATGCCCTGCGCACGCCGCTGGCAGTTATGACCGATGAAGCTGAGCGAATTAAACAAAATGACCCAAGCTCGTCCGCCGCAGATACTTTCCTGCAGCAATGCCAGTTGATGACCCAACAAACCGAATACCAACTCGCCCGTTCCCGGTCCGGTACTGCTCAAATGCGACCGGGCGGAAGTTGCAGGCCAAACGAGGTCATTGTGCCATTGATAAATGCAATGCGCCGTCTCCACCCAAACAAGCATTTTTCATTCAACTGTAACGCCTCGGAACAAATTCGAGCTGGACTCGGCGAAATAGGATTTCGTGAAATGGCAGGATGTGTCCTTGATAATGCAGGAAAATGGGCGAAAATCGAAGTCACTTGTGTGCTTTATACGTCCAAGAAGCAGATTATCTTGGATGTTAAGGATGACGGTCCGGGAATGACGGCTGATGAGGCGGCAGAGGCTTTTGAGATTGGGTCACGCTTTGACAAGTGCAAACCGGGCTTTGGGTTAGGGCTAGCCATTGCAAATGATATCGCTCGCGATGTTGGGGGCGAGATTCTCATAGTCACCAATGAAGCAACGGTCGCGGGTTTGCTTGTGAGAATTACCATGCCGTTAAGAGCTTAATCATCATAGAACGTGGATAGTCGATTGAGGGTGGAGCGATCCATTCACTCCAATGGACTTGTCGTTGGATTTTGCTTCCCGCTCTGAAAATTCTATATTTCCCACCTGTTCTCGAGCATTGCACCAGCATACATTTTATACCTGTATCAATGAAATCAAATCGGGATGTTATAATGAAGGAAACGAAGGTTTGTAATTTGTCAGCGGGTAGTCAGCTTTCGGGGTCATTATAGGACAGCCCATCAGACTATCAAGGCAAGGAGAAATAGCTCATGCGACAGCAACCTGCTGATAAACTTATGCAAAATTTCCGGTTGATTGAAGAATCTGTTCAGATTTCGCCTTTACTGACCGAAATTGATTCTGTTGAAGGCGCTTGGGACCTCAACCAAGGCCGACAGTCCACGATCAAGGTTCAACGAGAAGCCAAGGCTATCCCTATTCGTGGCCTCAGGAAGTCCAAAATTGCCGGACGCAAAAAATGGGATGTCCATGAATCACGATTTACAACCATTTCTCAAAATTTTCCCGTAGTTCGGGGGCAACTTGAACATTGGGCGGCAAAGTTAAATGGCGAGCTTTCCAGAGCAAAAGTCGTGAAGCTCGAACCTGGACACCGCGTTTATCCGCATATTGATAGAGGGGACTATTACCGGATCCGCAATCGATATCACCTCGTTTTGCGAAGTGATCCCGGCAATTACCTGAGGGCCGGAGAGGAAAAAATCTGGATGAAACCCGGCGAACTCTGGTGGTTCGACAATAAGGCCGAACATGAAGCAGAAAATTGCAGCGATACTGCGCGCATCCATTTCATATTCGACCTATTGCCGCTTTGAACCGGCAGAAATTACAAAATATTTCCCCGGAACTAATCTGGAGTGATATCTTCCCAAAAAGATCATCTAAGATTGATTCCGGGTAATTTACGTTCCTTATCAACCCGTCAAAATGCAATCTGGAACCGGCCCATAAAGGCATTCACATTTTCATTGATTCCGTTTCTGTTCGGCCTTGTTTTGGCGTTGACATAGTTAGCCATAACGCGAAGGTTCTGGGTTATGTACCAGTTTAGGCCGACCGAATAATTGGATTGTTTTCCGCCAGTGATGGGGCCATCAGTTAAATCCAGAGTACTATAACGTGCTGCAATTTCAACGGCGCCGAATTTTCCTTGTGGGCGGATACCGCCAAATGTCCCGCTGGAGCTGCTATAACGCTGGCGTTCCCCGGTCAGGACAAAAGCTGCTTCGACCGAAGCGCCCTTGTAGGTTGGGTCGCCTATTAACGGAGCATCATTCTTACGCATGATATATTGCCCCTGGATCAGGAACGGCCCGTTCATATAGCCTGCCTCGATATTGTAATTCATATATGACTGGACATCCGGTTGTGATCCGGTGCGGATAAGAGTGATGCCTGATAAGCCGAATTCTGGTTGCGCACTCACCTTAGACGGCTCCAAGTCCTTCAGCTTACGATATTCAATGGCGCCGGCAAGGTGGATAGCTTGCTCCCTCTCATCGATCGGAGCAAAAACTGCGCGCCCCACAATGCTCCTTCCCTGATCGGTAGCTCGAATGGGGTCTTGGCCTAGGGGATTACCAAAATACCCCCCGGTGACTGACCAATTTTTGCCTCGATAGCGTGCTGAACCACCAACAGCAAAATTTGGTGCCAGAGCTGAAGGCAGCCCTCGTTCCATCAGCTTCAGATCGTTCGAACTCTTCATATCCTCGCCATTGAAAGGCACGGTCATCTGACCTGCTTTTAGTGACAGATTATCGATGCCGCGATACTCCGCCCAAAGGTTTTTCCAACCGGTGCTCAGGCCGCCAATGTCGCGGTCTACCTTGATACGAAAGTCGTCAGCAATTGTTAGCGTTGCGTCGATACGGAGACGACGGATGTCAGTCCTGCTGGGAATGATAGTGATATCATCGTTTACGCTAACTGTATCCAGATGCAGCCGACCGCCGAAGACCAGCTCGAAATCATCTCCTTCGATCGTTAAACCTTTTTCGTCGGCTGTCACATCTTGTGAATATGCCGGTGAAGCAATTAGGGCTGAAATCGCGCTTCCCATAAATAGCAATTTTTTCATGATTTTTCTCCTTTTTGATCTGGTATGAGCCAATTGAAAACTAACTCGTCCAATTGGTGTTTGCGGATGCTGGCGCCAAAATTGTGTTTAGCCCTGTTTATTATTTGAAGTTCAATATCGGCTTTCACTTTATGATCACCGGCATATTTTTGCATTGCGGTGACCCATCGTTGTGCGCGTTCAACCCGGTTGCGTCCCTGCATCCGATCGATTTGTTTGCCGGTTTTCAGTGAATCGTCCCGCCTCAAATCGCGCTCACCCACGAATACTCGGGTTGGGCATCCGAAAAAACTTGCCAGATCAAATGTTCGGTCGGCCAAAATTTCTGACGGAGCTATTCCAAGAGGGTAGGGGACATCGATATCGGGCATTGTGAACCATCCCGCTGCCATCAAGGCCATTCTGTTCACTAGATGAGGGCGCATCATTCCAAAGCGATGAGCAAATTGCGCACCGCCGGAAAACCCGAATAAATTGATGGTTCGGGTATCGATATTGAATCGCTGCTGGGCATCGCGCAGAAGATTTTCCAATGCTTCAGCAGGACATCGCTCCCCTTTGCGAATTTCCAGTCTTTGATAATGTTTGTGTTCTTTTCGCGAGTATAATGGGGCGATGACAGTAACGCCTTTCGTCTCGGCAAGGCTGGCAAGCCGGAAGGCGTGTTCCGCGGCATTACGCGTCCAGCCATGGATAGAGACGACGGGGGCTAAGCCAGCTTTCGGTGAAGTTGGCTGAAAGATGAAATATGGAAGCTGTTCGGGGCCAGCGTCATGAATAGACAACACCCGACCTTTCCACCGCTTTGCATCAATGGTATCCGCTAGGGGTAGCGAAACAGCTGAAACGTCAATCAATCGATGTTGCTCCTTCATGCCACAGCCTCAGCAATTTCGATGCTGCTATCGTCGAGATGCCAGCGAATTTTCGAATGCTTTAAGAATGCGGGGTTATGTGTCGCGAGGAGCAGCGTGCCCTCAAACTCACGAATAATATTGTTCAGAATCTCAATGCCATCTTCATCCAGATGGCTATCCGGTTCGTCTAACAAGAGCACCGATGGGTTACCGAGCAGGGCCCGCGCTAGAATGATGCGCATGCGCTGACCAGCGCTTAGGTTTCCGCCGCCTTCTTCAACAGGAGAATCAAGCCAATAAGGAGAATCGGAATTTAATCCGTCCATGCCGCAGCGCGCGGCTGCTTGTTGAATATCATCCTCATTTGCGGTTTTTGAACCATATGCGATGTTTGATCCAATCGAGCCTCGCAGGAGCGGAAGGGTTGGAGATGCAATTGAAATTGAACGGCGTAACTGCCCTGTTTTGACTTTATGAATGTCGCGACCATCCAGCAAGATACGCCCGCTCTCTGGCTCGATCAGTCTTAAGGCAAGTAGCATTAGAGTGGATTTTCCAGAGCCGTTAGGGCCGGTGATCAAAACACAGGTTCCAGGCAATGCTTCAGCTGAAAATTCGTTCAATGCCCCGGAAACAGTCACCTTGTCGAATTTCAAATGACCTTGAACGCGTTTCAATGACTTTGGCTCGATCGCCGTTTCAATGACTGGACCTTTACGCAATAGGTTTTCGGTTTTCTCCAGAGAAATATCGTAACTTTTACGATATTCATAAACCCGGCCAAAATCGAAAAGGTTGGGCGTTATCATCGACAAAACGCCCAAAGCCGCCATGATTTGGCCTGTTGTTGCCATATCGTTTGTGACAAGCACACTTCCTACCATCACCGAGACAGTGAGTGCCAAACCGACAACGACATAAACCATAGCGCGAAACGTACCTATCGCGCCCGCCCTCGCGATCATTGCCCGCTTCAGGCTTTGGGTTTGTCGTTTAACTTTTCTTCGCTCATTATTGCGCTGGGCAAACGCTTGCACAATAATCATATGCTCAAGCTTTTCTGTTAGATTGGCGGCGATATTAGCCCGTCTCTTACGAGACTCTCGCATTGTCAGGTCGATTGAGCGTCCGAGAAAAAGTGCGCTTATTGAGCCAAGGCCTACGAGCGCGAATAACAGCCCGCCCAGAATGGGATTCATGATAGTCAAAGCAGACATGGCACCGGTCAATACGACGCCGGATACCGCTAATCTGGCAATACCCATCGTCACCCACTGGCGAAGGGCAGTGAGATCATTGACGAAGCGTAACAGGACGAACCCCTTGCGTGTTTCTCCAAGCGCCCTTGCGGACAATTTACTGACATGTTGAAAAACAGTGAGCCGGATGTCGGCGACATAGTCCTGTCCCATTGTTTCCGCATCAACCCGCTCACGCCGCTTCAACCAACCGATCAAAAATGAAGCAGACACCATTATCAAAGCATTCGGCCAAATTGACTGTTTCGCCCCCGTCACGGTCAAGCCATCAATCATCGTTTTCATGACCATTGCGATTCCAATCATGGCCCCGGCTTGCACGAATCCATTCAAAATCAGAGCTGCCAGATGCCAGCTCCGTTTTCGGGTCAGGAGCTTAGGCAGATTTTGCAAGGCGCTGCTCTTCGAAAACATGCGCGCTGCGCATGCATATGCTCAACGCATTGTCGTCAGCAGCGAATCTTTGAAGTCCGAATACTTCGACACCAGATAAAGATTCGAGTTCCTGTGCGGCCAATGGCGAGGCAGTAACAGCTCCTGATAATGCGCTTGGCTCCAAGCCAATTTCACGTAGTGCCTGAACTCCCGCCATACCGGCCATTGGATCAGATGCAGCGAAGAGAATACTGTCGATGCTGGCACGAAAGCTCGGTGAATGGAGTAATCCGTCTGTCTCTTTCTGGTAGAGGCCATCTGCAAGTTCAACGATGATGATATCGCAGCTCGCAGCAGCTGCATTCACCAATCGATTGAATAGGATTTCGAGAGATGCAATTGATACATCAACAGTTGTGGCATAACCGCCATCGGTGAAATCAAAAACAGGATCGATGCCGCTATCTTGATATTTCCAAAGATCACCGCCCGACCCGGTACCGGTCAGTTTTATCGCGCCGGTGCGCAATCCGCCGCGTAATGCCGCGCGCCCGACCTCCGCTGCGGTCGTTGTTTTCCCTGCATTCATGCTCGACCCCACGACAGCGACGATATGCGGTCTTTGAGGATGAAACGCCCGGTCAGGATTTACCGCGAAGCCATTTAAGTTGACTGTGTTTCCTTTTGCATCAGCGAGTAAGCTGATGGGAGTGATCTGCGTAGGTTGGCGCGTTTTAGCATGGCGTGATAACATTGCCGAAGCGATCCCGCCTGCTGCCACCATTTGGCATGGTTCAAGGTTCGCAGGCACTTCAGAACAAAACTGATCGGTTGCGTAGCGCGCGCCAAAAGCAAGCAGAACTTCATCGCCGGGATATAAGAACGCCCGCCGCCCACTTGGTAGTTCAAGTCTACTATGATGTCCCAAACGGTCTATTCTTGCTAAACAAATATCGCCGGCTTTTGGGGGCTTTTCAATCAATGCTTCGACGCATTGTAGGTCGACCCTACGGGTAACGAACGAACGCTTGGCAGCCGACAATCGGCGGTGCAATTTTGTTTCGGACATCATTAGTTATTCCTCTCAGTTTTTCTGCGCTAGCTCTCACTGGCGTATAAAACTGACGTGAGGCTGAATTTTGAATTAAATGCTGTTTACCAATCGCTTTGGAGGCACTTGCTCATCGATTACTTTAGAAATGACTTGTGTTATCGCAACAAGGCATCTTCCTCGTTTTTAGATTTAGATGATGATTGAGGGCAAGTGGAATAGCCTGATAGTTTTGTAATTGAATTTTATTGCACTACGTCGTTCAATTGGTCTTGACCAATGGGAGTTAAGTAGCGCGGGCAGCGGTTTGGTTCGGGTCGAATCATCTGACGCACGCCATGCAAATATTGATGCAAAACTCCGTCATGCCGAATGACGTTATATTACAGTGCCTACGAGCGTCCCGATTCCCGCCGTTATTGCCATCGCAAGCGCTCCCCAGAATGTTACCCTTAGGGTTGCTTTGACGACCGGTGCGCCGCCAGCTTTCGCGCCCAGTCCGCCTAAAAGTGCTAAGAAAAGCAAAGATGCAATCGCCACAATTGGCACCAATGATAGAGCAGGAGAGAATACGACCAAAATCAAAGGGAGCGCAGCGCCTACCGTAAATGTGCCGGCCGAAGTCAGCGCAGCAAGAATTGGCTGGGCAGCAGTATGTTCTGTTATGGCGAGTTCGTCATGTGCATGGGCCGCAAGTGCATCTTTCGCCATCAGTTGTTCGGCAACGGCATTTGCTGTTTCTTGGTTCAATCCCCTGGCAACATAAATGCCTGCAAGCTCTGCATGTTCACCAACCGGATTGGTCGCGAGCTCGGCAGCTTCGCGCGCAAGATCGGCTTGCTCGGTATCAGCTTGTGAACTCACCGATACATATTCGCCGGCCGCCATCGACATGGCCCCGGCAACCAGCCCAGCTGATCCCGCGACCATGATTTCGCTCGTCCCCGCCGACGCCGCTGCAACGCCGATTATCAGACTGGCAGTCGAGACAATTCCGTCATTGGCTCCCAAAACGGCCGCACGAAGCCACCCTATACGCGAAACCAGGTGGGCCTCTGGATGAATGTGTAATCTGCTCATGATATTTCGCTTTCAGCTAGTTAATATCGGAAACTGTATGACCCAAAATTTATGCGGCGGTATCGGAAGGGAAGGTGACAATGAATTTTGCGCCGCCGCCTTCCGGATTTTCAAAGGCTATCGATCCGCCATGCGCTTCGGCCAATCTTTGGACTATTCCCAGCCCAAGGCCCGCTCCCCGGCCGGTACTGCGATTTTTCCGCCAGAATCTCTCGAAAAGTTTGGGACCATCCGTTTCTGAAATTCCTGGACCATAATCCCGCACACTGAACCGGGGGCCTGGACCAACTTCTATTTCAATAGGTGTATTGCCCGGCGCATGCGCGAGCGCATTGTCGATAAGGTTGCGATAAATGCGGAAAATCGCTTCCTCATGACCCTTGGTTGTTGCTGTGCCATAATCCTCAAAAACAAGGTCGCGCCCGGCTGCAAAAGCGGCAGGGGCAAGCTGTGTTACAGCCTTGCGGCCAACTTCGACCAGGTCAACCGGTGCCCCGGTTTCAAACGCTTTGGCGTCCGCCTGGGCAAGGTCGAGCATCTGGTTCACAAGCCGTGTCATTTGCTGGTTATCGGTCAAAAGCGCATCACGCTGTTCGCCTTTGGGCAACTGGTCGATTGACAATTGCATGATCGATAGCGGTGTACGCAGTTCATGCGCTGCATTGGCGGTAAAGGATCGCAAAATTGCCATTGAGCTATCGAGTCGCTCCAGTGCCCGGTTAACTGCCCGAACCAATGTTGTAACTTCTCTGGGTTCTCTGGGTTCGGTTATGCGAAGCGCCATGTCTTCAGGATCAAGCCGATCAACCTCTGCCTCGGCGCGCCGCAAGGGATTCAACACGCGGCGCACAGCAAAAATATTGAACAGAAGCATAAGTAGCGAAAGCGGTATCAGCGGGAGAGCGACATGCTGAATAAGCTCATTAATAATTACGGGAACATATGGGCTGATGCCTCTGCCTTCGAATTGCATGTAGAGCCAACGCTGCTCCCCTGCGATAACTACTGATCGCACGCCTGAAATGCGGAAGCCTTGCGATAGTTTCTCCCGGCGCGTCCAATCCATGAGCGTCCCGCGATTAGGTGATGGATATGCGGCGGACAAACTTCCGGAATTGCCCAGATTGCTGTCGACATAGCTTGCGAACCAATGGGTTGATTCGGGCGGCCCCGCAAACTGGTCTAGGTCGGTGAACTTGCTGCCATCCATTTTATCCGCTTCAAGTGTCAGCAGTTCTTCCGCCAGCGACTGTGGTTGCTGGCCATAAGTGAAAATTACGATCCCGATATCAAGGACCGCAAACAATAAGGTAAAGATTGCTAACCGGGTAGCAATCTGACGGAATAATGTAGGCCCTTTAGATTGTTCATTTTGCGTCATAAACTTATTCGGTAACATTCGATGGAGCATATAGCGCATAGCCGACCCCGTGAATTGTTTTAATCTGGACATCGGCAGATGCTGCCGAGAGACGTTTGCGAAGTCTTGAAATCGAGGCTTCCATAGCATTCGGTGTTATCTCGGCATCCATCGAATATAGCGCGCTCTCAATCGATTGCTTGGCTACAACATGGCCGCTTCTGCGAAGCAGCACTTCAAGCAGATCAACTTCGCGCGGCGCAGTATCGACAGCAATATCACCAACATGAACTGTCCGTTCGGCAGGGTTTAGCGATACATTCCCAACATGAAGCACGGCCTCCAACGCGTGGCCTGGTCGCCGCAAAAGAGCGCGGCAGCGCGCTGCCAATTCTGGTATCTGGAATGGCTTGACCAAATAGTCATCTGCGCCTGCATCTAATCCGGCCACCCGGTCGTCAAGCCCGCCGCGCGCCGTCATAATCAAGATAGGGGTTTGGTCCATCTGAGCGCGCATAGCTGTCACAAGATCGAGACCATCTCCATCAGGCAATCCGAGATCTAACAACACCAGATCATAATCACCAATCTGCATGGCATGCTGTGCCCCTTCAATTGTCTCATACCAGTCAATGGCAAACCCCTGACGATCCAATCCATCACGAATGAGCGTTGCCAAACGGGGATTGTCTTCAACGAGAAGCAGGCGCATCATCAATATCCGATCCAGAAGCTGCACGCTTATAGCCGGTAATCATCGACCATGGCATATTTTCCCGTTGACGGACACTTTCTACAATCGCCGCACCGACATGGAGCACAGCTGCGCCAATGATTATATTGGCCAGAGTTTCATGCAGCTCTTCCACCCAGGGCTCTCCCCAGAATTGGTCACTGCCCATCATCCAGCCGGTAATTCCCAAGCCAGCGACGAGCGCCATCAAAACGAGCATCATTATTGCGCCAGCGGGATTATGGCCAATATATCTCGGTTCTCGGCGAGCCATCAAGGCAGCTCCGTATCCAAGCAATTTCTTTGGACCAGGCACAAAAGCTGAAAAGCGAGCATGTCCTTTTCCGACGAAGCCCCAGATCAAGCGGACAAGCAGCGCTGCGACCATAGCATAGCCTAGATATATATGCGGGTCTTCGACATGCCGAAGCACGGTCAGGTTAGCGATAGTGCCAAGCGCAACCGTCCAATGAAAGATGCGTACCAGCGGATCCCAAACTTTGATCCGCTGGCTTCTTACAAAGGTTTTTCCAACCTGACCCGTCGGAACTTGATCGACTAGAGGATTATCATCTTTCACGGTCAGTCTACATTATTCTGGACGACAGCGCCCGTTACGGGATTGAAATAAACCTCGGCGCGGCGCCCATCTTTGTTGATGGCATAAATTTCATAACAGCTGCCCGAAACTTGAAAGACTTTAATTGACTTAAAGCCCATTTTGGCAATCTTGGCCTTCATCTTTGCCGGCGCGATCCATTTGCTTTGCGGTTGCGCTGTGCAAACCGGACTGGCAAGAGCGGCTGAGGAAAAGGTCATCGCTGCGATAGTTGCCGCTGCTGAAATCAAAAGCTTGGTCTTCATAATTGTCACTCCATTTATTTGGCCAAGAAATTGGGCCGACACTTGTTAGATGCTCCGCAAAGCTGACGAAGTGCTGACGCGCTGTGCAAATAGTTACGAAATTCCGAGAATTAATTACTGCCTCGTCAGGACGCAGTCAGGAATCTGGTCGATCAGAGAATGGTCGCAACGATGCGAAGAATTTTCGGAGACACACCATGAAGACTTTTGTAAAAATGAGCGCCGCTATCCTAGCGTTGTCCTTTGCAGGTACGGCTGCGTTTGCTGGCCAAGGTGATAGTGCCAAGGAACTCTCGCCGCAAACTAAGGCCAATCTTGAAACCGCGATGCATGGTGAGGCCTTCGCTAATCTTAAATATCAGCGTTATGCTGACCAGGCCGATGAGAAGGGGCAGTCAGAACTCGCTCAACTTTTCCGCGATTCCGCGAATATCGAAGCGAACGAACATTTTGACCGTGAAGCTGAGGCACTGCAACTTGGCAGCTCAAGCGACGTCAATCTGGAAGATGCAATGGCTGGCGAGCATTACGAAAATACCAAGATGTACGTAGAATTTGCAACTCAGGCAGAAGCCGACGGCGATATGAAAGTGGCCGCAATGTTCCGCCAGATCGCCGTCGATGAAGGTGTGCATTATGACGCATATAAGGCTGCGCTGGCGAGATTAAAAACAAAATAATGATCGTCAGCGGTGCCGGTCGGGATCACGCCCGCGCCCGGTCGGCACAACGATACGGCAATTTCTAAATCGATGGAATCTTTAGAAAATGCACCCTGGGTTAGGAGATATAAGGAACGGAACTGCACTTTTGGAAATACGTCTGAATGCCAAATTGTTGAGTAGGCTTTCGGCGTGTTGTCGGCCGGGTTTAACCCCCATCGCCCGGCCGACACTTTACCACACCCCGAATAACAAATTTTTCAATCAAGCAACGGACTTAAATCAGGAGGAATCTTATGAACAAGAACACAACATCAATTTTGGCCCTTATGGCAACTGTAATGTCGCCGATGCTCCTTTCCGCGCCTGCTGCGGCTCAGTCAGAGAGTGACGCGAAACCACAGGCAAAACCAATGTCCAATCAGGACTGGTGGCCAGACAAGCTCGACCTGACAGCACTGCGTCAGCAAGATGCAGGTGCCAATCCCTATGGTGATGATTTCGATTACGCGGCGGAATTTGCCACGCTCGATCTCGATGCTGTCAAAGCCGACATCGAGAAAGTTCTCACGACATCGCAACCTTGGTGGCCGGCCGACTATGGCAATTACGGCCCGTTCTTCATCCGCATGGCTTGGCACAGCGCCGGAACATACCGGGTCGGTGATGGCCGCGGCGGGGCTGGCGGCGGCGAACAGCGTTTTGAGCCGCTGAACTCTTGGCCTGACAATGTCAGTCTCGACAAAGCGCGCCGCCTCGTATGGCCGATCAAACAGAAATACGGACGCAAGCTTTCCTGGGGAGACCTTATGGTTCTTTCTGGCAACGTCGCGTTGGAGAACATGGGATTCAAGACCATTGGTTTTGCTGGTGGCCGTGTCGATACCTGGGAACCGGATATGGTTTTCTGGGGACCAGAAACGAAATTCCTCGCGGCTGATCGCTTCGACAGGGAGGGCAACCTCATCGGCCCGCTGGCAGCAACCCAGATGGGACTTATCTACGTCAATCCGGAAGGACCGGGCGGCAATCCTGATCCTCTGGCAGCCGCAAAGGCCATTCGCATTGCTTTTGGTAATATGGCGATGAACGACGAGGAGACGATTGCTCTTATCGCTGGCGGACATACTTTTGGCAAAGCGCATGGCGCGCGCAAACCAGATGAATGTGTTGGTCCTGACCCAACTGGGGCGGGCGTGGAAGAACAGGGATTTGGTTGGAAAAACAAATGCGGGAAGGGTAATGCCGAAGACACCGTGTCCAGCGGGCTGGAAGGTGCATGGACGTCCAATCCGGTTGCATTCACGACCCAATACTTTGACAATCTCTTCCGTTTCGATTGGGTCAAAACGAAAAGCCCGGCCGGAGCAACTCAATGGATTCCTACGGCTCCTGCCGCAGCCAATTTGGTTCCCGATGCGCATGTCAAAGGCAAGACACATGCACCGATCATGTTCACGACCGATCTTGCGCTAAAAGAAGACCCCGGCTTCCGCGTGATTTCGCAGCGCTTTCACGATAATCCCGAAGAGTTCAAGGATGCGTTTGCTCGGGCTTGGTTCAAACTAACTCATCGCGATATGGGGCCAAGTTCCACCTATCTCGGCAAGGACGTGCCTGCTCAGCAATTTTCATGGCAAGACCCGCTGCCAAAAGCTGATTACGCACAAATAGGTAATGCGGAGATTGTTCAGCTCAAATCGGAAATTCTAAAATCCGGCCTGAGTGTGCCGCAACTGGTCAGGACGGCATGGGCATCGGCTGCTACCTACCGGCAAACAGACATGCGAGGCGGGGCTAATGGAGCGCGCGTCCGGCTTGAGCCTCAAATTAACTGGCTTGCAAATAACCCTGCCGAATTGCGCAGCGTGTTGAAAAAGCTAACTACAATTCAAACGGCATTTAACCGCTCACAAAAATCAGGCAAAAGGGTCTCGCTCGCAGATTTGATCATTCTGGGCGGGAATACTGCGATTGAGCAGGCTGCTAGCCAGCGTGGTAGCAATATCAAAGTTCCGTTTACCCCTGGCCGGGTAGATGCGGCGCAAGATCAGACTGATGCAGTTTCCTTTGCCGCGTTGGAACCAACAGCGGACGGTTTTCGGAACTATTACGCGGCGAACAGCCTTTATCCACCCGCAAAGATGCTCGTAGAAAGAGCAAACTTGCTCGACCTGACTGTTCCAGAAATGACGGTTCTCGTTGGCGGAATGCGCGGATTGAATGCAAATTCGGGGCAATCGGCCAATGGTGTGTTTACAGATCGCCCGGGCACCTTGAGCAATGATTTCTTCGTGAATCTGCTCGATATGTCCACCAAGTGGTCGAAGTCGCCCAATGACGCGGGCCTTTACGAAGGGCGTGACCGGGAAACCGATGCACTTAAATATACGGCGACACCTGTCGATCTCGTCTTTGGATCAAACTCCGAGCTACGTGCGGTAGCAGAGGTATATGCCTCGAATGATGCCAAAGCGAAATTTAATCAGGATTTTGTAAGGGCTTGGACCACAGTGATGAATCTTGATCGTCAGTAAACTCAGATCGATCTGCAGTTGAAGGAACAGTTTCGCTAGTGAACCAAGTTTAACGGGTCGCTTCGCTAGCGCGTACCGACCGGGCAGCGCCCTCGCAGCCCGGTCGGTATTAATTTTGAGAGCCTTTTGACAAAGGGCAAAGACCCTGTTCACGTGTACATCAACCGAAGTAGGCAAAAGATCTCAGGCGTTGGGCGGTCATATTTTATTCAGTCAGGTGCTGCTTATGAAGAAATACTATTTTGGCTCAGCTGTCTCGGTGCTTCTTTCCGTTTCCCCTGCTCAAGCCAGTGAGAAAGGGTGGGCTGATGCTGGCACAGCAGCTGAGATTGGGCTCGTTGTGATTGCACTTGGAGCGCCTGCGGTTCAGGAAGATTGGAATGGTGATTTACAGGCTGCGGGCAGCATCGCAGCCGCCGGCTTGATCACACAGGGATTAAAAGAAACATTCCCCAAATTGCGCCCAGACGGCAGTGACAATCGCAGCTTTCCTTCTGGTCATACGTCGGTGTCCTTTGCAGCCGCCGCGACGATCACCAATCGTTATGGTTGGAAAGCTGGCCTACCCGCACAAGTAGTGGCGGCATTTGTCGGATTATCCCGCATTGAAGCGCGCAAACACGACGTCGCTGACGTATTGGTAGGAGCTGCCATCGGTGAAACCAGCGGCTTTCTGATTACTTCAAAGCGCAACAATAATGTTCAAGTGTTTCCCTGGGCCAGCACAAAAAGTGCCGGTATCTCAGTTGCAGCGCGGTTTTGACTCTACGGATGATTGCTATTGGTGAAAGCAGTGAAGTTCGCGGTACGCATTTTGCGAGAGTGACCCGTACATAAACCGAATGTCAGTCACAGACAATTTCACCATATTGCGTTACCGTTAGCGAGAACGTCCATTCCGCTGCAATACCTGATCCTGTGTAATTTCGCGGATGCGCTGTGCCTGCTGGTTACGCACCTGAATGACGGCGATTTTGTCTCCTTTGGCGATACGGATCGCAACTTCCTGCCGTTTGGCTTCAACTTCCTTTGCCGCTTTAACCGCATCATCGGGATGTTTTGCGCGCGCGATGGATATGGTCTGGGCGACCAGACTTTGTGCGCGACGGAGGTCGGGGTCTCGCGCGTTTTCTGCATGGGACTGGCTCAGGAATCTTTTGGACAGTGCTCTCAGTTTGATCGGTTCTTCTTCAGGTTTCGTTTTAGTGGTCCTAGATTTCTTCGGCTCGCGACGTTTTTCCCGTTCAGCAATCCGTGCGCTGAGACGGTCAGCCTCGGCCTGAACGACTTTTGACGGCCGATAGTTCTCGACGGACAACCCCTGCGCGGAAGCTGCAAGAAATGCGGCCTTTTTGAATTTGTCGCCGCCGTTGATCTGGATTGAAGTCCAGCCATTGGCCTTAGCGATGCGGATAATGTCGGGAAGGGCATCGATATTGCGGGTTTTGAGGCGGTCAGCTTCGAGCCGGACAAATGGTGTTTTGTCATCCGAAGTCCGGTAGAGCTTATTACCGACGCGAAGAAACTTGCCTGTGAGATCGTCGGTGATGGTCGGCCTTTCAGTTTTGCGTTTTGACTTGGTCGGTGCGGGTTTAGCCTTCTCAGACTTTGCCGCACCATCAAGACTTCGCGCGCGCGGGGCGGCGCCTTCTAGTTCGTCAGCCATTCTCATCGCCTTCCTCTAAAATGCCTTGCACCTGGCCGTTCCGATCAATGGTCAGCAAATCGGCGCAGAAGCTCGGATAATCTTCGGTGCGTATGGCATCCGGATTCAGGGGATGGGCCGGATTCCCTTCTGCCTCTTCGTCGCTCATTTCCCGGAATGGCGCGGGAACAGTCGCAATTTGAGTTCGCCGTTCGATAAGCGGGACCAAAGGTGGGAGCATAGCCCGTTTCTTGAAGAAGCGGTTCCTGAAATAGGCGATCTTCGAGCCGATGATTGGCGGGATGCCGCCGCGCAGCAAAACTAGCTTACCGGCTGAAAATTGCATCAGTTCTTGCGGTAGCATCAAGGCGCGGCGTTGCTCTGAAATGGATTTCGACCGATTGGCGAGTAATCCATTGATGGTGAGCGACTTGGTAATGCTGTCCTGTCCTACATAGCCGATGCGTTCGGACAGATCGTTGGCGACGCGCAGTTCTTTTGGCGTAAACGCCACTTCGACGCCGCAATTGGCGACGATTTCATCGGCGACATGCTCGCCGTAAACACCGCGCAATTGCGAACGTGACTGAATGACCGGAAGGAGCCTGATCCCGTAACCTGCGACATAGGAAAAGGCGCTCGCAATCACCGATGCGCGGCCAAGCCGCGCAAATTCATCTAGGATGACCAGCACTGGTATCGGCGTGGTCTCACCGGGTAGTTCTCGCACGTTGAGGTCAATAAGCTGCTGGAACAGGAGATTGTAGAGCGGGGCTATGCGGTCCAGTTCATCGGGTGATACACCAAGGTAGATCGAGATAGGCCGTTTGCGGAGTTGGCGAAGATCGAAGTCGCTTGCTGCGGTTGCGGCATCAACCAGGGGGTTGAGCCAAAGACCGAGGACGTTTGTGATCGTTTTCTTGACGTCAGCAAAGCTATTGTCTGAACCACCAGCAAAATCGGCAAGGGCGGTCCGGCATCCGACCGACAGGATCAGGCTAGGATTGCCCAGTTCCTTTTTGAAAAAACCGCGCGCGTCGCCTTGGTTCAAATGGCGATAGATTGCGCCCATCGTTAGTGGCTCGTCGCTGGTTTCGGCAATCCATGCACCAACTCCTGCAAATCCGGTTCGTGCGCCGTTGGACCAGAAGGCTTCGCCGTGATCTGGAGCAACAAACAGCATTGTTGCGATCTTTTGCAATTCGATAATGACATCATCGGGATCATCGCGGTTGATGTAGGCCAGCGGATTGTAACGGGCAGTGCGGCCTTCGCGGTCGGTCGGGTTGAACAGATAAACGTCCTGACCATAATGGGCGCGAAACCCCGCGCTGGCGTCGTAATTTTCGCGTTTCACATCAAGGACGACAACCGAGCCTTGCCATGTCAGCAGGTTGGGAATGACAATACCGGTGCCTTTACCCGAGCGGGTTGGAGCTTCGACGATGACATGCTCGCTCCCGCCGAAGGTCAGGAAGCGACCACCTTTGCGGCCGAGGACGATTCCCGCACTGCTGCGAAAGCCCTGGCGCTTTATCTCGCTTTCACGGGCAAAGCGCGCAGCTCCATGCAGCGGCGCACCGCGCGCCCAAAGGGCATAGATTAGGCCAATCAGGAGCAAGCCCCCGCCGACCAAACCGCCTGCCATCGCCCGCACAACTTGCGGATCGCCGCGATAATACCAGACAAACTGGGGAATTTTGAGTGGATCATAGGCTGTGACGGGCAGACCTAGAATAAGCCACCCAATCATACTGGCTATGGCGAGTGCAATGAGCAGCCCGAACGGGATTCCGATGAGTAATCTTAACGCCCCGCCGTCAGGCGGCGTGCCTGCCTTCTGGGTCATAATAGATCTCCGTTACTCGAAATTTGCCGTCAGTCTTTTTGATCTGGACAACGCAATCCACGAGCATTTTTAGCAATGCCCGAATATCATCGCGCGCAAGATCGGAGCCGCCTTCGCTTTCCTTGACCAGCAAAGTCAGCTGCTCGAACGCCAGTTCGGCGGAATCGGCATGGATAGTGGTAATCGATCCTGGATGACCTGAATTGACGTTGCGCAGGTAAAAGAACGCCGTCCCATCCCGCAGCTCCTGAAGCAAGATACGATCAGGGCGCATCCTGAGCGCGCTTTCCAGCAAATGCTTGGCGGTAACATTGGCGGTGCCTTGCCCGTCCTTCGCATAGAGCATGTGCACGACATTCTTTTGGGGAACGACCAATTCGCGTGTGTCTTCGATGGTTAGGAGCCGTTCTTCAGAAGGGATTAGTTGGATCAATCCCTTGGAAAATGTAGTTTTGCCAGAGCCTGTTGCGCCCGAGATGAGAATGTTAAGCTTTGCTTTGACCGCAGCATCGAAGAACTCGACATGATGACCCCCGCGAAGCAGTGTGAGTAAGTCTAACTCATGCTGGCTCACCTTCTTTTCAGCAATCCGAGTGTTTTTGAACAAGCCCGCTGCCTCGAAATCATCCAGTGTCATGGACACGCTTGATGGTTTGCGAATGGTGATTGAGACCGTTTCATCAGGGACAACCGGCGGGACAATGATTTGCACCCGCTCACCGCTTGGAAAGATGGTTGAAACTATCGGATTTTCGCGAGTAATATCCTGCGCTGTATAGGCGGCTGCAGCAGTTGCCAGCGCCATCAGCGTCTTGAAATCGAGCGAAGGCTCGTTTTCCCATGTCCAGCGCCCGCCCCGCTCTATGCCGACCTCACCGGGAAGGTTGATGACCAGTTCGGTGACGCTCTCATCAATCAGATATTTAGCTAAAGGCTGGGTCACGCTGTCCAGAACAGCGGTGTTTTTACCCGGCGCGGCCATTATTTAAGCGCAAGGCCGTAAACGGTCGAGAAATCGAAGTCCTGTGCGACGGTTATTCCAACGTCCTCACCCTGATTTTTGCGCAGGACCGGCTTGATGTCGCCATTCTGCTGCAAGACGGTGGAGGCTGCGTCAGATGGGACACGGGTTGTGTTCGAACCATTGTTGCCGACCGCTTCTGCTCCAACGGTCGCTGCATCCTCGACAAGACTGAAAAGCAAAGCGGTGCCAAATCGTTTCCAGAAAAAATTCTCGACTTTACCGTCTACACCGCCGCGACCAAGTGCGTCGGTTGCCGGCGAGCCAACATCAATCGCGATGCCGCGCGGTGTCACTGCGCGCGTCCAAAGGACAAACAGGCGGTATTGACCCCGATTAAGGCCGCCCTGATATTCGCCAAAGATTTTCGTGCCTTTTTCCAGAAGCACGACCCGGCCATTGTCGGAATAGACATTGCGCGGAACAATACAGCTCACATAGCCGGGCTGACTGGAATCCATCGCGGTTTGTAGAACGCAAGGGATAAAACTTCCCGCCGTAATCAGGAAATTCCGGTCGGGAAGCGAGCGTGCCTGAGCTTGTCCGATCACCGACGCGCGCCGGAGCGTATCAAGGTTGGTCGATTGCCGTGGCAAAGCTTCTCCGGGGCTCGCTCCATTTGCTGCCGCACCATAGTTGGCTGCACTGCCTCCACCGGCGCGTTCGCCGCCATAGGCAATCAGCGTGGATCGGCGCGCAGCTTCGCGCAGCGCCTCGGCTGGGGATTGCTGACGCTGTTGCATTGTAGCTGGTGCTTGGCCTTGCGAATATTGTGGCTGCTCGCCAATAGCAGGAACAACCGGTTCCCCCAATGGAATAGGCGCATTGGGATCTGTTCCAGCTTCTGCGAGCGTTGGTGCAATGACCGTTGCTGGATCATAGTCTGCCGCTTCGAGCGCAGGTTTGGGTTTTACGGGCGGCAATTCTGAATTGCCGGTTAGCCCGGTTCCAAGTGCCAGCACGGTGAACATCAAAGCCCCAGCGGCGGCGGCAAAGCCGATCATCTTTTTCGCGTCCATCGTGGTGCCGGGAATAGACGGCATTTTATTGCCGCGTTCGCCCGCGGGGCTGCGGTCAATTTCGTCTGGGTTAGGGGTTTGATCGACTTTAGCGCGCTCAGCGGCTCCGACGTCATTGGCTGTATCGGCCATCAATTTGACTCCCCGTCATCTGTGCGCTCGACAATGCTTGACGCCGTGCCGGTTTTGGGATCGCGTCCATAAAAATCGGGTGCGTCATTGAAGATGCACAGCACCTTCTTGCCGCGCCGCAAGCGGAGCTGCGCAAACACGCCGTGCACCACGACAAATTCATCGCGAACATCAAACGGAACGATGCTTTCGCTACCGTCGGGATTGATTGCGAATATAGCTGGAAGTTCGCGTTGGTTTGGAAAACGCAGGGCGGTAAATTGCCCGTTGTCGGTAATTTCGGAAGGTTGGATTTCCGATGACCCTTGCACGCTATATTTGAGATTGCGCGTGCCTTCGAGAACGCCCAGATCAAGCGCTGAGCGTATCGCCCCGGATTGCAGTGCGACGGCCTGTGTATATGCCGCCTGCGTTGCAGCAGCTTGCGCCGCCGCTGCCTCTTCGCGCGGATAGCGGAAGGCTACCTTGAAAAAGGTATCTGCGGCTTTCTCACCAATCGCGCCGCGACGGGCGCTCAGCTCAAATGTATAGGTTCGGTTTCCTGTATTTGAACGTGTGATGACAATCAGATTGGTTGGGCCAGCTCGTTCGCGCGGCTTGATGAACAGTGAATTTTCAGCCGGGGCAACTTCCCAGGATATCGTGTCGCCGAGCGCGACATGCTCGACGCGTTCGCCCGGAGAAAATACGATCTGCGTTGCCGACCGAAAAACTCCAACAATACGGAAGACCTGGTTTTCGTCATAGACCACTTCGCGGATGCGGTTGTCTTGCGCCGTTGGCTGAGGGGTTTCACCAGCCATTATTGGTGATCCGCTAAGCAGCATCGCCAATAGGGTGAAGTTTCTTAGATTTTTCATGGTGTGACCTCCAGATCAGCGCGGTAGGTTTGCACTTCCAGCCCCAGCGGATTTTTGAACCGTTGCTGTTCGGTAGTTGGTGTGTCTGTGGTATCGTAGGTCACGGTTGCGATAGCCTGCGTGTCAGTGACGCGCGACCCTTGCTGGAGCGATTTGGTGAAGCGTATTTGCGCGACTTTTTCGGAAACGAACGTGACTGATTTGACCGCGATGAA
>NZ_JBALUN010000017.1:0-28835 GCF_036963805.1 Parasphingorhabdus sp.
GTCCTTGGTCATTCGATCATCTCCTTCCTGCATCAGAATTTTACAGAAGATGTCTCACGAGTCCCTACATATCTACACCCGGACGGACAAATACATGAGGGAGCAATTTGAGCGCGGAGAGGGTTATAGGATGGCCATCAAAGCCGTCTATGGCCCGAAGCAAGGCTCCTGCCTCCATCGGTGTGGTAATTGCAGGTCTGTGGGTCACTTTCGGAACGATCAATGCGCCCTTCAAGTCGTTCGCTACATCGCGATCAGCACGGGCAGTCGCGATTGCGTAGCGAAATACCTGGCTGCACGTTGCACGAATGCGTTTTGCCGATTCATGCCGTCCGCGCATTTCAACCTTGCGAAGGACAGCGAGTAATTCATGCGGTGAAATATCGGCGATAGGGCGCTTGCCGAGCGCCGGATAGGTGAAACTTAGAAGCCAGCGTATCTTCTTTAGTGTGACCGCCGCACGGCCTTCCTGTTCAATCTTTGCAATCCATTCCTCTGCAACCGATTGAAATGTGTTCGCCGCAGCTACACTTGCTGCAATCTTGTCCAGCTTTGCTTTTTCGGCAGGATCAATTCCGTCTGCCAGCACTCGCCGTGCCTCGTCCCGCTTGGCTCTTGCGTCGGCCAGCGCGACGTCGGGCCAAACACCAATTGCAATCGTCTTATGTTTGCCGAGATAACGGTAATTCATCCGCCAATATCTTTGACCATTCGGCATCACCAACAGATGCAAACCACCCGAATCCGCCAACTTATATTGCTTACTCCGGCCTTTCGCCGCTTTGATTGCAACCACTGACAATGCCATGAGGGTATCTCCGTAAATGCGATTTACGATATACCCCCAAAAATACCCTCACATTGGGGGTATAAATGAGGATGCCACCAAATCGCTGTGAACGATATAGCAGAAAAAAGTCTAGAAAATAACCACTTATTGGATGTTTGCGGACGTCTCTGGACGTCCAAATGGTGACCCTACGGGATTCGAACCCGTATTTCAGCCGCGAAACATAAGTTTCCTTATATTTCAATGACTTATCCGAAATTATTTATCTAATTCGCCTACATATACGTCATAGTTGTCCATATGATTATCTAATTATTTTGGTCTGTTTTATCGATTAAATTTTCGAAGACTCTGTGCAACGTACCTGAAATGCATATTCGGAGAAAACCAACGCCGAGATCAGCTTATGATCTTAACATCGCCAACTACTGGGGCAAAAATTATAGGTAGTAGACATTCGATCACCTGTGTGGCGGAGTGCTCCAATTTTTGGAATCGCTGCGCCAAGCTTGCATCTTTGTCTAATTCGGATGAGCTAGACCTAAGATTGTGCGGCCAATCTTAGCAATCTCGTTGCGCCCTTCGATCGGGAGATCATTCCAGAAATTCTCGGACGGGACAAACTCTATTAGCTTTTCGAGATTTTTCGAGGCGTAGCCTGCTGGAAGATACGCTTCTAGCGCGCCACGGCTCAGCAGAAAAATATCTGATTTGGTAAGTTCGTTTATATATAAGTTAAGCTGGTCCATCTCCTGGCCATTTAGCTGATCTTTCAGTACTATCCGGCGAGACTTTATGTAGCTCCACGTATCACTTGCTGGACCCCAATCACCGGTAGCTATGGCATGATCAATTTGCTTGACCAAGAAATCTCCGTCCAAACTCTTGGCGTTGTCGAGGACGTCTTTTTTTATCTCGTTGGAGTCGACCTTGAAAAGCGCTTTGACCTTGGAATTCCCAATTTGCTCGATGTAGTCTAAATCGGCAATTATCAATCCTTGTACTTTGCACGCCTTCAACAGCATTTGATACGCTGGAAAAAAGCCTTTCCCGCCAACGCTGACTATTTCGAGGTTGGAATCACGCTGTTGTCCAGCTTCGCGCGAAAGAATATCAAATACCCGATCGAAGAATATTTTGTCGGAAATGCCCTCAACCAACAGTACCCGGTCTGTAAAGAATATGCTTTCATTGTTCTGGCTATTTACGATATTAAACAGGTGTTTAGCGTTCGGTAGGTTCGAAGCATTCAAGCGAACTATATCGCTTTTCTGGTCCTGAATGTAGATGCGTGATACAAACTTGATCGATTCAGGTGAGATGAATGTCGGAGAATGGGTCGCCAGAACAAATTGATTGCCCGTTGACTTGGAAAGTTTCACGAAAAGGTTGAATAATGACGTTTGCCAACGTGGATGCAAATGCAACTCAGGTTCGTCTACTATGATTAGCGTATCGCGAACATTAAGGGCATAGATAGCAAATAGGTACGTGAGCAGCTCCCTCTCGCCCGATGATGCAGCGCCTACTAAGAAGGAAGAGCCTTGCTTAGTTAGCGTGACGTCATATTCATTGGAAAGAGCGTTTATAGTGGTTAGCTCCCACTTATAGCCCAGATCATCCAGATCCGAAGAAAGCGCTTGGAGGCTTTTATCTGCGTAAAATTTTTCCTTTGCACTAGTGTTATCGTCCTCTTGCAGCAGCCGGTACTTCTGCGCGATCCGTCCAATCGCTAACGAAATGATGCTACCACCTGACCTAGACGATGTCGCATCCAAGGATTTCTTCTGTTCAATGTCGTTGTAGTTTGCCAGTGCCACCTTCGAAGGAAAGCCAGCTGAAGCCCTGTTTACGGGAAGATAGAGCATCGACATTTTTAGCGCGGCTTTACCAACCTCGGCGCGCATCATGTTGTCAAATTCGTATAGCTGCAGATATTGCAAAAAATGCAGTTCAGTATTGGAAGTAGTGGGCTCTAACGCTCCATTTGACCATTTGTAGGTCAGGCGGGATTTCGGAGCGATTGCGTTTACATCCCAGCCTTGCACATGGGCCCACGGGTCACCATAAAATCGACGTTTGCTAAGCTTTTGGATTGCGGGGTAGTCCGCTTTGATTGCGGCCATGTTGTCGATATCGCTTTGTGACACCTCAACCTCAAGTTCGACATGTTGATCTCTGGCAGAACCAGAGCTGTGCTTGTCGAAATTAATGTTATTAAACTGGTCGTTGTAACTCAGCTGCCAGCCCTGGTCGGGCGTCCCATCATTGATGGAATGCAAATACTTTGTGGCAAGAAGATGCTTCTTGAGCATCGTGTACATAGTGTCGAGGAGGTTTGTCTTCCCTCCCCCGTTTGGTCCAATGATAATCGATATTCCGCCTTCAAAGACCATTTCTCTGCGATCAAGGAAGCTTCGAACATTTTCTATAGCGATTTTTCGAATGAGCATTTTGTATTACAACACTAGCCAAAGCATCTACGCAAGAGACTTTCTGTTCACCAGCCATCTGAAAAGCACGACGAAGTCTTCTAGTCCGAAAGCCGCAATGATGACGAGCCGATAGCATCTAAACATTGAAGTAAAAACGCGGCTGTAAACCCGCCCCTGCTGATCTTGTTATTGAGATTGCGTTCGTTATCCTGGACGCCAATTGCTGCCAGCTTTTTAGCAAGCTGTGCATAGGTGATCCCCTGTCGCTTCAGCTCACCCTTTAATAGGTTTTTTGCGCGAGTCTCAAACTCGACATTTACGGGGTCATCTTTTCTCGTCGCCAAATCACTGTTCTCTTATCATTGTATACGGCGATAATAATAATTGACTCCGATTATATAAACCCCGATATATGGTGTGTTTTGTATCTGTATCCGATGATGGCCGTGAAAAATCGGCACGCGTAGCTCATGCTGAGGTGCCAGCAAACCCAAATTCTCAGGAACGGAAATATGACAGCGAAAATCGAATTTTGGCTAGCGCCGCGATTGCTTTCTAAGCCCATCGCAGCAACTTACTTGGGGATTAGTGAGCGCACATTTGATCGACTTAAGTCTGCGTCAAATTTTCCCGATCCAATTCGCATCGGCCGCAGACGGCTTTGGGATCGTGTTGCTATAGATCAATATTTTGATGAATTAATTGAATCCCTAAAGCCCCCAAAGGTAAATCCGTTTGATAGCATCGATTGGAATGCCAAAAGGCGGGAAATCGAGGGTTCCAGCGGAAAGGGCCGTGTATCTAAATTTAGATAATCTGAATACCGAGCATAACGAAATATAGAAATATTATCTTCTATTATCAAATAGATAGGGCCAGTGGGATTCGAACCCGTGTTTCCAGGCTGAAAACACCGTGTCGCATGAAAGCGGCACCAAGCCAAAATTTAAAAATCAATCAAACCGATCTAAGTCATTGCAATGACTACGATCTTCCAAAATTCTGAGTTTTTGATAGTTCCAGGAGTTTGCGCATTACGACGCACTAGGGAGCAAGCGGCGACCGTAATTAGATAATGTGAAAACCGACATTTCGAGAAATTATCGTTTGTTTTCAACGTGGTGACCCCTACGGGATTCGAACCCGTATTTCAGCCGTGAAAGGGCTAAAATACGCCAATAGGCATTGCCAAATCAAAAATTTCGATATACCAAGTTATTGAATATAAACATTTAAAAGCGTCGACGTGCGTTGACGTTCGTCTGTGAGTGTGGATACTTATTTGACGTATATTTGATGGAGTTTGGTATGAGTAAAAATCTGCAAGAAGCAGTCCTGTCGTCGCGAAATGCTCGGGATCGATTGCCAATCGGCGTCCATTGGAGGGGTGTTGATGTTGATATCCATCTCGGATTCCGAAAATCGGCGAAAGGCGGCAAGTGGCTGGCACGCTGCTATATTGGGAACGGGAAATACTGGCAGAGGGTAATTGGCGTCGCTGATGATGTCGTTAAAGAAGGAGTAATGGACTATGCCACTGCAATGTCCGCCGCCAAAGCAGCCGTCGTAGAGGAGCGGCAGCAAAGAAAAAGGAAGATTCAGGGTCAACCTGTCACAGTCGCATCTTGTGTGAATAAATATATTATAATGAGGAACAAGCGTGACAGGAAACGCACCGGCACGGAAAAGCGTTCGGACGCAGATTACAAATTGAGCGCTTACGTGCTTGCGGATGAAAAACTAGCTGAGATTGAGATCCAAGATTTAACCGAAGCAGACCTCGGGTTTTGGCAAGCTGGATTGCCAGAAAGGCTGGCCGACTCTACGATAAATAGAATCGTGAATGATTTTCGGGCAGCATTGAATTTGGGTGTTGCATCTCTGCCTGCGTCTGAGCGGTCGCTTCCAGGTGAAGTGCTAAAACATGGTCTGCGTTCGCTAGATGTAGTTGACAATGTCACCCCCGGTGCGCGTGAGAACCAGATTCTTAATGATGACCAAGTGAGGCGTATAATCGACGCGGTTCGTAATTCTGATACGAAAGACGGCGATTTCTTCAGAATGGTGGTTGTTCTTGCGGCAACTGGGGCTCGGTTTTCACAAGTCGCGCGTTTAACCGTCGGTGATTTCCAACCCGAAAATCATCGTATTATGATGCCTTCCAGTCTCAAAGGCAGAAATACGTCGACTAATCTAATCCCATTGCCACTTGGCGAGGACGTGATCTCGCTTTTGATGGAAATTCATAATGGCCGAAATCATGAGGAAATCCTGTTGGAGCGTTGGACTCATCGTCAGGTTCTCGGCAACAAGTGGGTTCGTGATAAACGTGGCCCGTGGACAACTCCGTCGCAAATGACTCGAAAGTGGAAAACCGTGATGTCGGAAATCGGACTGAGCAAGTTTGTGCCGTATGCCTTGCGACATTCCTCCATTGTTCGTTCCATACGAATGAATATCCCAATTCGGCTAGTTGCGTCGACCCATGACACCAGTGTAGCCATGATTGAAAAAACATACTCGCGTTTCATTGCAGACGGCTTAAGCGAAATATCGGCTAGAGCGGTAGTGCCGTTGGTTAGCACCAAACAGGCATGACATTGCCATGCGCCTTCAAAAAGGCGTCTGTTTTTGCTCTAATACAAATCTAGGCTCGATGCGGAAACCTTATGAATGGCTTTCTGCCAAAAGCCTTTCCGCCTGTTCTATGACGGTCTGGACCGCTTGATCGGAGAGATCAGGTGGGTATACGGTATCGAATACTGGCGCGCGATACAAACGCCAAAATGCGGTGGATTGGTTTTATCATGGCCTTCGTCGTGCTTGGACAAGGAAGTGAACTCACAAACCTTCGGTTCATGGGATCAAAGCGAACCCGTTGGGTAAACCTCAAAGTTATTCTGACGATCGGCAAAAAATTATAGTGAGAACTGCCAGAGCGCCAACTATTCGACGATTAGCTAAATGTTAGGGGGAATGGGCGTAATATAGCTCATAATTTGACGATATCGGAATATGACCTATGCAAGATGCCCCTTCTCCTGGAAACGTAAACGTCCCCAAACCCTCCATCTTGTCTGCAAAGCAACTGAAGAAACTTTGGCTCGGAGACTTGAAGCACACGCCCGTATATGAATGTCCCACAGGATATTGTAACACCGTTCAGGCATTTAAATTGATTGGTGACCATTATTATTCGCCTGAATGGTCGGGCAAAGAGATGATTCTTCTTCCATACAATCTTCCTCCGCCGCCTGACCGGTCAAAGTTTCTCAATGATAAGGTATTTTGTCCAGATTTGGCAAAAAAACAGAAACCCTATTTAGATCTTTTCAAAATTGTAGCAGATCTTTGTGACCTCAGTGTCCGCGCTTATGATAGCCACACGTCCGCAGGAGTTTGGAATGCGGTTGATGACGACTATGAAAAGCTCTCTCATTTGTTAAATGATTTCCAAGAAAGGGCACTCGCGGTTTGCGAGACCTTAGCAAAACGATTGAAAAATGGTGATGTGAAATCGTGTTATCGGACCTCGGGGACAGCTGGAATCACGCACATCAGTCCCGAGGAATGGAATATCGATAGTCCGAGGAGCGTATTTAGACATATGTCCTTCAATAGTAATGAGGGCCTATCATCGACAGAGGGTGCCGACAGTTTTGTGTTTTTTGAGATCAATGATATCAAAGCGTGCTTGCAAAACCTTACTAAAGGAATTCCAAATTCCGGGTTTTCTAGCGGTTACAAATCAGAATATATGCACGCTATGGATGAGCTGATTTTTACAGCTAAGATTAGCGACAGCAACCAACCGTCCAACGAGGAACTGCATGAGCATGCGATGAAGGCTTTGAAAAAATATGGCCTGCCGCAAAGCAAGATATCCATAGATAAAATATCTTCGTTCGTAAGTTTGAAAGATCGACAAGCTGGCGGTCGACGAGCGCACCAATAGAATTATAAGAAAATAATTAGTCTATTTTGCAATGACTTAGAGAAAGGGCTTAGCCCATATTGGCCCCTAATGCGTCCTACCCCTTAACCCCTTGAATTTTAATCCTACCATATCGCAGCATATAACCTGAGCAGCAGCAAAAACTACCAACAGCTGCATGAAAGGTAATACGCATGAACAATGAAATCGACGTTTATACTATCGACGAAGCGGCCAAACTGGTGGGCATCTCGAAAACCTTGTTATATGGGGAAATACGCACAGATAGACTCACCGTCAAAAAGGTCGGCAGACGGACGCTCATCACACGGCCCGATTTACTCTCGTGGCTTAACTCGCGCGGTGGCTTCCAGCCTAAAGATGGAGGTGGTAAATCATGAGCGATCCCATCCCAAATAGCACCCGTCAAACCGAAGCTCAGCGCCCTGAGGAATACGACAAGCCGTTAAGCTCAGTAATGGCCAATGATCCTGACGCGGTTCTGATACCTGATATTGGCGCACAACTGTCGCTTGGTATCAAGCAAAGGGCCAAAAAAAGAGTAGACAGCACCCGCAAAACTAAAGCCAGCCTCGCGGAATCCCTAGTGAATGTTGCAATTGCGGCGATGCTCGAAAATCCCTGTATGGATATGAAGGATATGTGGCCGGTGTTGGAGGAGCTTGTTCCTGGTGCAAGCGGCGACACGTTTCAGCGGAAGCTGCGTGCGAAACTTCGTGAACTGAATAATCCTGAGATTGACAGGATATTGAAACCTAGAAATCGCAAGCGCACGGTGAGGGCGAAAGAAACCGGTCAACGGGTTGGCGCGTCAGGCAATGATCCAGAGGCCAAGGGACCGCAAGAGCTTAGCCAGCATCCTGAGGCGAAACCTACGTCGGCGCAACAGTCTGTTAAAAATGCCCAAGGCGAAATTCCGAAAGATTTTCTTCTCGGGCTAAAAAACAGCAACGCCAGCGGGTTTTAACCCACCTACCAAACAAGCTTTTGAAATAGCGACGGCACCTACGGGCGGTGCTGTGTTTAGAAACATGCGCGTTAGGCCAAAAGCGAACGACAATTTTAGCAAGCTGAACTGTTTCGAATTTTTATACGGAAAGAACAGCACGTTTAAAGGAATTTTGAGATGACTACAAAACAACATCGTGAAATAATGTATGGCATTAACGGTCCAAAGGGGGGCGGTTTGAGCAAAACCGGTTCTGTGTTGGATGTTGCTTCGATAGCAATACTCGCTGGACTAAAGGTAGGATTGATCGATGCTGATCGGTCAACCGGAGCGATCTCGACAGCGTTGGAGAACTCGGATGCTCTCTGCGAGAAACTTACAGAAGAAAACGATATAGCCGCGAAGATTATGAGCAAATATGCCAATTGCGATATTATACTTCAGGACAACGGCGCTTTGGGTATCAGTGAACCTAAAATTATGGGACCGACTGCAGAAATAATAGAGTCAGTCGGATTAGATAATGTTCGCCTATTCCTGAATCAAATTCCTCACAAAAGCGGTATGATTGATGACTTAAAACAAATATATTTGATTTATCAATGGCTGCCAAATAAGTATATTTTTCAAGTTAACATTGATGGCGGCGGCGCTTTTGATCCGTTAAAGGAGCCTCTACTGCATGCACCCATCATTGAAATTCCTCATCTGACCGCATCCCAGATAAACGTCTACTCAAGCCGAAAAGTTCTGCCATCAGATCTGTTGCTTGACCCTCCACCTAACCAACAGCTTGTCTGTAAGCAGTTAGCTGGGCGTTTGCTGCAAATCGCCCTGTCTAATGAATTCGCTAAACGCATTGGTGCGGAAGCTGCTATTCCTGTCCTACGGAGGATGTCAGAGGGTGCTCCGGTTTTGGTAATGCCAAAAGCATATGTTTCCAATGATGACGCGTTGAGCGAATATATCAGCCTACAGAAACATTATCGGAATGCAATGTCTGCAGAGACGGATCAACTCCGGATCCAGCATCTGAAACAATCCCAGATACACGAAGGCAAGTACAACGAACTGAAGACCCTACTATGACACAGAGGGAACACCGCAGCGTCGCCCCCTCAATCCAACCAAGGATTGACGGGGAGGCGTGCCTTACGGGCAACGTTGCATCAAACATAAGAGCTACAGAAGAACTCCCGATCACGATCGTATCGGAGGGGGAAAACTTTTGCAGGATGGGCCTTGTCTTACAGGCCATATATGACATCGTTCCGCGCTCCGCTTGTCACAATGTCTATGCCGGAACCTGCGGGGTCCGGCCATGAGTAGTGTTTCAGATCAGACTTCAATAACGATCCGGATATCAAAAACGGATAAAGACTTGATACAAGAAGCCGCCGAACTGGCGTCTCTCGATTTGTCGGACTTTATTCGCACAACCCTGCTCAATCGATTGAGAAAGGCGCGTCCGTTCGAGCGACTATTGTCCGAAGCAGTTTCGCTTTTTCATCGCCTGCAATCGGATCCGAGCAGAATTGACGACCATAAGCTTCAGCAGGTCCGCGATATCATAGGTCAACTTATCGATCTGGCAAAAAAGGAATAGCCAGCATGATCTGCAAATCAATCAGTCTAAACAATCGGCGAAAGCAGAACCGCAATTCAGGCGGACACCGCAGGTCTACGTCCAGGGTGAACAAGGATAGGATGCGCGCGCATGCCAGCGTGCTCACAATGTATTTGGTTGATACCGATCCTAAAAAGCTCGCAATGCTGGAATTCTCAAATTCAATCATACACTCGGCGAATAATCGGACCGATTATGTTTCCGACGTATCAGAAGATCCGGACAGTGACGCTTTTGGCGAAAAGCTATATTGTGCGGGTGCATTCAATTTCGTCTCGGAGAAATTCAGCGATCGCCAGAAGGAGTTTGCCGCAACTGTAATTCGAGGTGCCAAACAGGTTGATCCGGTCGAGCATTTTGTGCTGTCATGGAAGACAGCCGAAAGCCCATCTCCAGAACAAATTGAAGCGGCCGCGAAACGATTTCTGGAATTGATGGACCTGAAAGAAAATCAGGCATTTTATGCAGCCCATTTCAATACTAGGAATATACATGTCCACATTGTTGGAAACCGGGTCAATCCAAAGGATTTTTCTTTGGTGCAAGCTGGCGGTAAGTGGCAGGTCGACAATATCCATCAAGCAGTCTCAATAATTGAATATGAGCAAGGATGGTCGCCTGAACCTGAAGCAAAATATATCGCCAATGATAAAGGCGTGTTTGATCAGGAGAGCGGACTGCAAGTGCGTGACGCGAATTTTCGGTCAATCCTAAACTCAAAGAAGAAATTTGCAGAGGCTCGCAAGCAGGCCAGAGAAAAAATAAAAGACCAGCCAGTAGAAGAAAGTCTCGGGGAAGCTGCCAAATCATTTGAGCGGCGCACCGGCCTCCAGTCTTTGGAAAGATTGATCAAAACTGTCGCCAAACCAATTCTGGCAACAGCCCAGTCCTGGCAGGATCTGCATGAGCAATTGGGTAAACACGGGATGGCATATCGGCCCCATGGAGAAAATGGCGCCAGAATACACCGAGGAAATCAGGCGCTGTCTGCGACTACGGCGCACCGAGATTTTTCTCGAACCGCTCTGAGCGACCCTGCCGCTTTTGGGCCTTATGTTGGTCCGCGCAGCCAGACAAAAATAGCGAAACCAGTTGCTGTTCCTCTTCCTGCAAGAGAACAGCAAAACCAATATGATTTGGCCAGAAAGCTTCATGAAGGTGTAATCGCCGAAATTCAGGACAGAGTGAGAAAGCAAAAGGCGCAGACCATAACCTGTATTAAGGCGCAGGATTTGCTGGAAAGCTTAGCACAAGTCGAGGCGAACTGGGCCGATGCCGCAGATATTAAAAAGATCGGTGACACCGTTCGGAAAAGGGAAACCAAAAGAATAATGGAGGCTGTGAATTACGAATATGCGGCCGCTCATAAAAGGGCAGCGAGACTTGCAGTGTTTCCCCATTATGACCAATGGGCCGCCGACAAAGAAGTTCAGGAGTTTGACGTCGCGACGTTTGATTTTCCTAATATCTTGAGCGACGAAAGCGCTCGCAGAAAGACGGCGAAGGCCAAATGTGAACAATTTTATATTGTTCCGAAAGGCCGTGAATATCTCCATTATGACCCAAGCGGCCAACTGGCGTTCCGCGATATAGGCAGTGCAATTTTGCTGACGGAGCCAACGCAAGAGGTGAATGCGCGCGCTGCGTTGCTGGTCGCCAATGCGAAATGGGGGAAAATTGGCCTCGTTGCAGGGAACAAGAAGTTCAAAATCTTGTGTGCCGAAATCGCGCATGAAGAGGGGATTGTGATAACGGACCCCGGAATGCAGAAATATATAGCGGCCGCGAAGGCTAAGGCGGAGGCTCGCCAAAGCAGGTCGGTGAAGGACCCTAAGGATTTCGCTCGGCTCGCGGTTGTCGTCGCAGAGCAAACTACGGAACCAAAGGAGCACTCGTTGCCCAACCGGGACGCCGATGCGGCAACTGCTGTGCATGCAGAGGTCGTCGCCAATTCGGCTACAAAGGACGCTTCTGATACAACCGATAAGCTGCAACCATCGAAGGAACCTGAAGCCCACCCAACTCAGACCGTAGCGTCTACGCAAGAACCGCGGCAAGAAGTGCGTAACGGTATTGATACCGATACGATCAGTGTGCATATTGATATTCCCAAAGAACAGCCCGCAGGTTCACGGAACATAACCGATCCAATGTCGCAATTTCGTGGCGTTAACCCCTTGATCGACGAGTGGCTTATCAAATACGACGCAATGGAGCTGATCCGGAAGCACAATGCTTCACGATCCGATGACGATCCTGCGAAACTGGGTCATTTGAAGGAGATGCCCAGTCTCAGATCATTGGCGCAGAAAATAATGCAGGATAGTCAAGCGAAGTTGATCCAGAGTGAGATGAAAGCGGAAGGGCTTCCGCTTGCCTCCGAAATTCAGAGGCAATCAAATTATCTTGTGAATCTGCATAGACAGCAAGGGCAGGGGCTGGGCTGGTAGAAATAGGCCTGTTCGAGACACCAAATTTTTATCCTTATTTTATATGGTGATTGCACTTCTCGCGGTGTTTTTTTTTAAGAGCGGGCTTCGCTAGGCTGGCCTATCGGTCATTCGATAGATTGAGTTCAGATGGCAGCGTCTGGGCCGTTTGCGGACTGTCCGCTATTGGATGCTGGGCGGTGGAAAGCGGACCTTCGGCTGCGGCCCCAGTTCCGGACGTTCGCAATAGTCGCAACCCATGTCTGCTTCGCGCCCAATTGTCGTCATTCCCAAGGCTGACGCTCGTTCCTGAAAGCTGCCATTGCCTGAACTCGATGCAGTCGCACCATAATGGCAACAACTGGGTGGAATACAGACCTTTCGGTTGTGGACGGAATTATAAGAAAGCAGAAGCAATTGACCGTCAAACTGGGTTTAAGTAGTTTGGGTATGAGTATGTTTTGCGCCATTGCTCAAGATCATTCCTCAACCAAATTAGCAGGAACGGCTCCACTTAGTGTCATCCTTGGTTATTTGCTGCTCCGCTGATTATCTGCACTCGAAATAGTTGCAAATGCGCCGATTGATTGCACGATGCCGATCGATTTGTTATTGAGAAAAGAAATGGTGCTATCATGTTGAATACAAATAATTCTATCGAACGAATTGATAGCCTAAGCGAACCGCAAAAAGAATGTCTGCGGTTAGTCGCGTCTCTTAGGTCGTCTAAAGAGATCGCCCGAATTCTTGATGTTTCACCGCATACCGTAGACCAACGGTTAAAGCGTGCACAAACTAAATTGGGCGCATCTTCAAGAGCAGAAGCAGCGCGGATGTTCGCCAAGCACGAAAAGCAGCACCCGTCTGGCAGTCCAAACCTATACGATGAATTGGCACACCAAAGTTCGGACCTTCCAAGATACCGATATGCACGTAATGAGAAAGCGTCATCCGGTGAATGGAACCCACCGAATGTCAGCGGGCAAGACGAGCTTCGCGATGAACAGGCGTTTTATTCTCATGATGCCTTTCAAAGCGCTCAGAATCCCTCTTTTCTGTCGGTTCTGTTCGAAGCGAAACGAGAAAATAAACTTTCGATCCCTGCACGGATTGGTCTGATATTTTTGATCATGATGGTCGGCTTGCTTGCATTTTCTTTGCTGGTGAATCTGGCCGAAGGTCTATCCCGGATAACCTGAGCAGCGATTGTCTCTCTCTTATTGTTTCTAATATTATGTGCGCCGAGAAAAGATCGGAAGCGCAGGAGATAATTCATGCTCAAAGAACGTTTAAGCGCAGTCAATGACGTAACCGAAAAACTTCACGCGTTGGAAGCTGCTATCGATAATGCACTTATTTGTGCAGGCGAATTAACATCCACGACCTCAGCAGCGCGCCAACGCGCGAATCTTTCTGCACTCGTCGCACAAGAGGCTATCTCTCTTACGGGTGAATCCGTCGCTGCGCTCCATTCGGCCCGCGCGCGAATTGTCGATGCCCATTGTGCATTCACGAAAGTCCAAGGCCAGCTTGGTTTCAAAGTCACAGCAGGCGGAGCCCTATGGAAGTTTTTCGAAGATTCCGCAGAGGAAAGTCCGGTGGCACTGGTGCATTCCGAAAAAACGAAAGCAGCGTAATTATACACCCGCGTTGACTGGAGTGCCGATAGTATGAGATTTGCCCGTTATGGCAAAATGGATTTTCCTATTTCTTATGCTTTCGGCATTCATCTTCGTGCTTCGATACGGAAAAGTGGAAGAACGTCTGGCCTTGTTCGTCTTGGTTTTCAATTTCACAGGAACAGCAGCCATTTACCGAATGAGCGGCGAAAACTGGCTGGAACCATCCTTTGGCATTTTCCTAATCGATTTTTGCAGCTTGTTATTTTTTATCGTTATCGCCTTCCGGAGTAAGAGATTTTGGCCATTGCCGATTGCCGCATTTCAGATGATACCAGTGCTGACGTTTTTCGTGACGTCTGTGGGAGTGGATCTCAATTCTCAAGGCGTGGGGGTAACTCAGGGAGCTTGGGGATTCGTGCAACTGCTGATCCTAATTGTGGCAACGATAAGAGGCAGAAATTTAGCGAAAGGTCACGTCGAGATATAGAAGCTTTGGCCCAGATAATAAGGCCAATTGTCAAAAAACAAGCTGAGGCTGAAGCTGAGCGAATTTTAGCCAAGTTCATAACAATTCGTCAGCTTTTTCAAGAAATTGGGCATCAAAAAAAAGCCGCTGATGGATTACACGCAGAAGCAATCGAATATCTCAAGATTGTTGCGAGATCCTTCAACTATGCCTTGGAGCAAGAGCTTGTTTCAGGCCCGGTGCTCAGTTCCTCCACTGCCTTGCACGACTATTTGTTCCACAACCTGTCATCGTCCAAAAAAGAACTGTTTCGTGTTCTTTTTCTCGATACCAAGAATCGTCTGATTGAAGACAAGTTGATGGGCATTGGGACAGTAAACCGCATTCAGGTCCATGTCCGTGAAATCATCCGTGAGGCTTTAGAGCTTAAAGCAACGGCCGTCATATTGGTGCACAACCATCCGTGTGGTGATCTAAGTCCAAGTAGTTCTGATATTGCTTTGACAAGAAAAATCGTCGACCTGTGCCAGTCATTTGATGTGGATGTTCTTGATCATCTGATTGTTGCAAAAAGTGGTATTGCTAGCATGCGAAGCCTTGGTTTGCTCGATGGACGCGAAATGTCCCGTTTGCCAAAATCACTCACGTTCAAGCGGAGTTTTCTAACAAACTTTCTTGGCTCTTTCTTCAAAACCTTTGGAAAAGCATAAATGCAACCGGAACAATCAGCACGACTATTACTCCGTCAAATATCTGCTCTCGACGAAGCAATTGGCGAACCCATATCCCAGAATATCTCAGCAAAAATTTTGCTGCACTTGTTTGTCGAGCAAAATTCGGAAAATGTTCTCAAAAGTGATGAGCTCAATAAAATGATTGATGCCCCGACATCCACATTTGATCGCTATATTAAGGTGTTAGCATCAGAGGGTTTAATCGAAATGTCTCAGGCCGATATGTCGGAACCGGCTGCACTGCGATTATCTGATTCGATGAAAAAGCGTTTGGCTACCGTTTTCCTTTCCCCAGAGTAGCGCCGACTATTTGGAATTGGACCTTAGGCCCAAGGCGCAAATCGCTTCATCAAGCTTGGCTCCAGCCAAATGATCTCCTGTTGTGTCCAGAATTTTTAGTGCCTCTTCCATCAACGTATGGGCGCGCAACCTCAATCCAGCATTTTGTATTTCGCTAAATTCATCGACTGGCGGCATTAAATTGCTCCCGGAATTCTGACTAGCTAACAAAGAAGTTGTTGACAAGTAATCTCTAATTATAACGAAGTTAATAGATATCTGCACCTTTTACACGATTTTACAAACTACAGAAAACCGCAAACAAAAGCCTCAAGCGTGCAGCTATCTTCATTATTTCCAAGCCTCCACTGACGCCATTCGCAGCGTTTGGCCGTGCATCGCACAATATCCGAACTCCAGTTGTGAATGTAGTGAATTCATGTTCGTAAACTATAAGATCAATTGCGAGAGAATTGATGTGTAGCGCCCGGTCTTCACGGTGAAATTTTGATTTCACAGTCTCTCTAGGCATGGTCGGTCTCAATTTGCATAACGAATGCCCCTTAGCGGGCATCCGGATGCTGCGATGCGAATGTCGGTTTATCAGCCTTTGGGCAAAAAAAAATATTGGGGAATGGCCCAACTCCGCTCTCTTTTACCAGCTCCACTGGCAGGTTTCGGGAAATGGCCTTTTGACCGAGAACGTCGCCAAATGGGGCACTTACCGACTGATAGCTACTGTATCCGTAATGTCTCCTATTCGCGCTTTCAATTGGAAAGGGCTTGTCTGTTGCCGAATCAATTAACTATGTTCTTAATAGTTGCGTCAAAATGCCGTCATTGTTTTCGATTACAAAAAAGTGGAAAACAATGGCAACTCAACCTCACACCCAAATCGATGGTCAAATGCAAGGCGCGTTCAATGTAAGCCGTTGGTTCCTTGAATCCTTCAATTGGAGAAAGCGTGAACCAGAACCAAAGCCTCTATATAATCAAAAGATTATCGAAATTTCAGACTTTCTAAATTTTGTGCGACTTGAACCGACGCCTGAAGCTTACAAGCTTGCCTGGGAATATAACTATGGAGCGAGCTTGCAGTTTTGTCTGGCCGTAGATGAGATTATTGAGAGCCACGGGCACGTGCCGACCTCATCAATTAAGCAACTAACCGAATCGTATCTAGAGGTCTGGAATTCTGCAGAGCTATCCGAGCTGGTTACTAGCGGCACGCGGGCATTGCGAAACGGCCATAAAATAATCTCTGATAATCGAAACGAAAATCGTGATTATAGCCACGCATTGGAACAAGAAGTCGGGAAAATTGATCAATCGCAAGGCAATCAAAGTCAGTTGAAGGCGTTGATCAATCTGACGAATACAATTGTCGAAAAATCACAAGAAGCTCAACGACAGTTGAAGGAAGCGGAAACTCAAATTGCTGAGATGCGGAAAAAACTAGATGACGCAACACAGAAAGCTGAGACCGATCAGCTGACAGGTCTACCCAATCGCTGGGCATTTGAAGATTATCTGAAAGATGCGCTTTTGCGATCGAAGGAAGCATTTGAGCCCCTGACTGTAGCCTTTATCGACATCGACAAATTCAAACTGATAAACGACAATCATGGTCACGAGGCAGGTGATAGGGTTCTCAAACGCGTAGCACAATATCTTGACGGTATGTCTGACAATAAATGCCATCTCGCGCGGCACGGGGGAGAAGAGTTTGTCGTTCTATTTCTTGATAAAACCTCGCAGCAAGTGTTCGAAATTGTCGACAATGTAAGATCTGAACTTTCTGCACATAATTTTATGAACCGGGAAACGAACGAGGCAATAGGAACGGTAAGTTTTTCTGCTGGAATTGCTTCACTGGCGGGCGATGGCAATCCACGTCTTATGCTCCGAAGAGCGGACGCTGCTTTATATTCTGCCAAGCAAAGTGGTCGAAACCAGGTTGTAATTGATTTAGCTGAATGTGTTCATTGATGTTTTTTAGAGTCTCTTTTAGGGAGCAACCCCTCCGACTTCAGTCGGATACTGGCTTCAGCCTGAGACTCGGTCAATAGCAGCTATGGGATATCGCACCGGTTGTCACACGACTTTTCATCATCGTTATCATTTGGTATGGGCGCCGAAATATCGTTTCAAGGTGCTGCATGGCGATGTTCGTCTGCGGGTGCGGTAGATTATCCGGCAGGTTTGTAGCGAGCTTGGCGTCACTATCATCCACGGGGCTTTGTCGCGCGACCATGTCCACATGTTTGTCGAAATTCCGCCCCATGTCTCGGTCAGCGACTTCGTGCGCCGGGCAAATACGCGCAAGATTGAGTCCGTCTGGCTTGCTGGACGTCGTTACGACCGTCAGGGATTGAACAAGCTGTTGTCTTTCACTGAGGCGCAAGCTGGAAATCCTGCGAACTGGGTTCGATTGATCTGGGGCTTTGCAAGGAGCCAAGTCTCTGGAGAGCTATGAATTGGAGACGGAACGTCTGCTATCAGAACAATCGTGCAGCTATGAGTATTTCCGTATTTGCGGCGGAAGCGGAAGGGCGGCTTTGATTTTACCACTTTGCTGATCAGACCGCGCGCATCCCATCAATAATGAATTGGGGGCCAAAGCCCATAACAGGCCATCTTTAGATTTTACACTCTATTAACTATAATCGTTCAAAGCGGTTTTGAAAGCAATAATTTCTATGCCAAATTTCGACCGAAACTTGATAAATCTAGCACAACGACCGCGAGCGTTGTTGTTTACGTTATTTGCCACTACGATACTATTTTTGGGGGTGAGTGGCGTTTTTCAGCCAGTTGAAACATTCCCGCAGACAATTCGTGATCGGATCCACAACGTCGAATCTTCGGGCAGTGTCATTCTTGTAGCAATTGATAATAACAGTCTTTCTGTTGGCGATGCGTATCCGTGGCCTCGTTCGAATTTTGCGAAAATACTGTCTGCAGTTGATGCAGCCGGTGCAAAACAAATTGCTTTGGATATCGATTTATCAGACGCTACAACGGACGCGGAAGATACGGCGTTGGCCGATGCGATTAACACGGCGAAGAACAAAATTTATCTGCAACATCGCTTTTCGTTTGATAACGGCTCGAAGATAGCGAATTTTTATCCACTTGCCACTTTTTCTAAAAATGCGCAATTGATGAATTCCAATGTTTCTGTCGATTACAGCGGCTCGGTCGTAAACGCCCCATATGCTGTGAAGGCGCAAGGAATGCTAATTCCTTCTCTCGCGTCGATAATATCAGGTAATTACCAGCTCTCAGAAGAGATTTTTCCCATCAGCTACGGTATTGATTTGAGCACTATTCCAATAATTAGTGCCGTGGACATACTCGACGGCCGTTGGGCACCGGAATTAGTTGGCGGCAAGACCGTTTTGATTTCCGGAACGGCGTCAAAGGAATTTCCAGCCTTTAATATTCCTGGACATGGCACGAGACCAAAAAGCATAATCAATATTGCGGCCGCGGAAACGCTTATTAATGGCAGACCAATTCAGCTTGGGTTTCTGCCGGTTTACATTTTTGGTGTGATTGCCGGAGCCTGTTTTCTCTGGGCACAAAATCGACTTTTTAGCCGATTAGCGGGTATTTCATTTCTGACTATAGTCCTTGCGGTCCCTTATGCTCTCGATAGCGCCAATATTCGGGTCGCAATCATTCCTGGTATACTCGTGTTTCTGTCTAGCTGCGCCCTAAGGTGGCTCGTTGCAATGAAAGAACATATCTCCTCCATGAGCAAAACCGATTCACTATCAGGATTGCCCAACCTCAAGGCCTTGGAAGAAATTGCTGCGAATGAAATAACGGGCCTTATTGCGTTCAAATGTCACAATATCACTGAAGTCGAGCATAACCTTTCAGACCGTTCATCTGAATTTTATAATGCCGTCAAGCGCGCGATGGAGCTCCAATCGGCTGACACATTTTATGGAGGGCAAGGTGTTGTTATAGGAGCGATGAGAGGCATAACTGGTTCCAAATTGGATGAGTCAGCCGAAGGCTTGCACGCTATGCTGCGCACTATCTATGTTGATGGCAACCCGATTGATTTGATTGGCACAATCGGAATTTCGGACAACGAAGATTGCTCTATTCTGGACCGGGCTAGGCAGGCTATTATGGCGAGTGGAACGGCCAGAAATAACGAACGTAGTGTTATGCGCTATTCACAAAATCTAAGTATGGGTGTTGGTGATGACCTATCATTGATTTCGCGATTGGAAATGGCGATATCCAACAACCAATGCACTATGAATTTTCAACCAAAAGTCCGTTTGTCGGATTCGTCTTTGATTGGTGGTGAAATGTTGCTGCGCTGGACCGATCCAGATGACGGGCCAATGAATATTCAAGAGCTCATACTGCAGGCAGAAAAACATGACCGGGTTTGGGATCTCACGAAATTTGGTTTAACAGAAACCGCAAAGTTTCTAACTCGACTTGGCCAAGAACATGAAAATCTTGTGATATCGATTAATCTTTCGGCGAAGTTGCTGTTGCGATCCGATCTGGCAGACCGAATTATAGAAATCATTGACGTTTACGGGATTTCCCCATCGCGCATTATGCTTGAAATCACAGAGACGGCGGCGATTTCCACCGGTGATATAGCTCTTCAGGTATTGAAGCGAATCCAAAATGCGGGCTTCAAATTATCTATCGATGATTATGGAACTGGTGCGACTTCTATGGAATATCTTAAAAAAGTGCCTGCGAGCGAATTAAAGATAGATAGATCGTTCGTTGCAAATATCGCAGAAAGCCGGAGTGACTTTGTTTTGGTGAGCTCGACTATTGCGCTTGCCAAGTCATTGGGCATGGACGTGATTGCCGAAGGCATTGAGTCGAAGGAAATAGTGGAATTACTCCGCTCATTAGACTGCTATGGGGGGCAAGGATACTATTTCGCAAAACCCATGGGGCTCGATGCGGCGGTCAATTTTATAACGGGGGATAAGTTAAGAATATCCGGCGCTTCGGCTGTCAGAACGCGGAAATAGCTATTCAATTCATCAACGGTCAATAAATGTTATCCTTATTTGCAAGCATTTAGCGATCTTTGATGGTTAATGTCTTGATAACCATATTCCTTAAAGATAGTTTAATGTCTGTAGCAAGATCGCTATCGTTAATCGGGGAAGATGTTTATGAAACCGAAGAAAAAAAACCAGCCGCCAAAAGGATTTTGGGAATGGCTTTACGGTCCAAACCAGTGGCGTTAATTTAAGCCGAAATAATTTGAAAAACGGCGGGTTCTTCCCGCCGTTTTTATTGGTATTGTTTGCAATTCTCGGCGAACTTTGATTTCGCGAAGTTTTCCTTTATCCACTGTCGTTGTCGCAGGTATATGCCGCCGCGAACGGAGTTCTGTAATCCTCGTTTTTCGTCAACACCGCCCAGACGAACTATCCCAGTGCACAATGATACAAATGTGATTGGAATGCTTAAAACTAGTGGCCTAGCGATGCCTGCTATCACAGGCAGACCTTGGCTCAGTATCCGTCATCGCAATCTGTAGCTACCGTCGGCTGCCTGCTCAGTTAGAATAGTCGATCTGGTAGTGAATCCACCCAAAAACAGAGCTTGAATGTCGCATTTGTTGAGCCATCTGGATGATTGCTAATATTGCCTTTCGGCAGCGAAAAAAACGACTTCCCTGTTTTTGGGGCGTTTGTCGAGTCATAGAAGAAGGGAAAATTGCAAAATCCTTGCATCATTGCCTGAAACAAATGCGGGGTGCTCTCCCAGTCTTTTTCCCTGAGTGCTCAGCTTGCCATCAAACTTGCCGTTCGTGCCGATATCGTGCACTATTCGTATCATCGCTTCGATGGCCTGTTTTTCGGGATAGTCGGTCGGCGTCACAAGTTCGATCTCTTGATCCGCAAAGTATGAAAGTCCGTGAGTTTTAAATTTGCCCGGACCATCAGCCTTAAATGCTATCTGAACCGACGCCGGAAACGTTCCATGTGTCATATATTGGTCCAAAGCTTCACCAAAATACTCCGCGCCAATAAGGTTATCTGCATGGGTCCACGCAAATGCGACAGCTTCGATTGCATCGCCGATATATTGACCGAGCAGCATGAGCGCGCGATTAATTTTTCCAAAATGCAATGTATCGGCTATGCTTTCTCCTAGCGATAGTCCGATGCTCGAGAGGAATATTTCCGGCGGTGTGAAACCAACGAAGTTAGGAGAAATCGATTCTATCCAGCCTTGCGTTTCCTCGATATCATGCGTTCGCAACAAGAATGACATACCGTCCAGCATGACTTCTCTGAGATTTGCAGTTTCATTACCTATTTTTCTGATTTTCAGAATGTGCTCAAGATTTTCTGGCAAGTTGAGATCGTCGAGATCAAAATTTTCAGGCAACTCGGCAAGAACCAATAAAGGTGTTGTTTCAATCATCGCTTCATTTGCCTAGTTTACAACTGTTAGTATTTTTGCATAATTCCGGATTATACAATAGCTCAAGACGAATTACTTAGATAGCCCATTGATGCACACCCCAGATAAATCGTGGCCGAAACCAAAAACACCATTCCTGTCAGTTGGTGCAGCTTCAGGGCGCGGACTGAAGAACTGTAAGTCAACGCTGAGATAACTAGCATGACGCTTATCAAGAAATAGCGACCTGCATTCAACTGGAAATCGATTTTCTCGAGTTCGGCCTTTGGCACATACCCATACCTTCTAATCAGTTCGAACGACCGAACTTGGGAGGATTGTGTTGAAAAACTCTGAGCACGAAATTTAATTACGGAAAGTCGTCGGAATTGAATCAACGCTAACGCAAAATTGAATCGATGTGTCGCGGTGCAGATGTTGAATGGAAAGAAATTACACGACCCACTGAGAGGCCGACTTTTTCAACACAATCGGGGCGGAAGCTGACATTACAATCGCTCCGCGTTTAATGTCCGCTAGTTGAGCCGGCTACCCAGAACCGGACAGTCCGCAATCGGCCCAATTGCCGCCATTACCATGGTCGAAAATTGTGCCTGATAGCAGCCATTTCACACGCGCTACTTATTCAAGCTCGAATGGCAACAACTGAGTGGATAGCTGACTGACAGGTTTTGGATGCTGAGCGGTGGAAAGCTGACGTTCGCCGGATCGACAGGAGTCGATAACATATCAGCCGTTTGAACGGATAAACGTGAGTCTATTTTATACAATGCAACCAAATACCTACGTGCTAGTCTTAGTGGTGGAACGGTATTTGCGACCCGCCGTTCCAACGCCCCGTCGACCTCCCCGGTCGTCGGGGTTTTTCTATAATGGAGAGGTCCGCTTTTGGGTGGGGAGCGGACATTCGACATGTGGTATTCGGACGACTGATTTTGGTCCGGGAGCCGAACGGCAGCTTTTGTGTCTGCAATCACCGCTGAAATTTTATAGCGGACATCAAGCATCTCCAGCGCAGCCGCATGGACAGATTGAAGCGTAGGTGATAGTCTTCCCATGTCCTGTTTTGGACGATCGTTCGGGTCGCGCCGAACCACTCCGGTTCTAAGGTATGATCGCACATATTGATGCGCGATACCTATTGTTAAACTAGGGGGCCTTTATGAAATTAAGGATTTTAACCGCAATTGCGATGATTGCGATGGCATTGAGTGCGCCGATTGTGGCGCAGGCTCAGACACCGTCATGGACCACAGAGCAAATGGCGGTTTGGAAAGTCGTAACTGACTCATATGTTGATGAAGTGGCCAAAAATGGCAAATGGCCCAATGCATATGTTCATGATAACGTGGTGAGTTGGTCCGCTGAGTCTCCCATACCAAAAGGGAAAGCTTCCATGGAGAAATGGGCTCGCTTCAACGATAGCCAAAGCAAGACGCTGCAATACGAGATACACCCCGTCGCGATCGCGGTCACCGGTGATACCGCAGTTGTCCACTATACGGGCATGTTCGTTTCCCAGCGCGGCACCGATAAGCCAGAGACAGAAGTGAACGGAACAATCGAAACGCTGGTGCGCAGTGGAGGTCAGTGGAAGTTTCTGTCCCTCACCGGTTTTGATATGAAAAAGAAATAAAATGATCTGCACCCCGATTGTGCAGAATGATCGGGGTGCCAATTATCGAGTGCGGCGCTTTTTATATCCGATTTTGCGCCAAAAGCAGATATCATAATGGACCAGTCCGAACGACTGCAACTGGGGCGGAAGCAGTCGTTTCGATCGCTCTGCGTTTTATGTCCGCTAGTCGGACCGGCTGCACAGAACCGGACAGTCGGCAATCGGCCCAATTGCCGCCGGTCTGAAATGCGCCCAATTGTCGTCATTCCGAAGGCTGACGCTGGTTCCTGGAAGCTGTCATTGCCTGAAGTCGATGCAGTCGCACCATAATGGCAATAACTGGGTGGTGACCCGCGAGTCCATTTTATACAATTCAACCAGATGCCTGCGCGCTAGTATCAACGATGGAACGACATTCGCGACCCGCCGTTCCAACGCCCCGTCGACCTCCCCGGTCGTCGGGGTTTTTTCTATAATGGAGATGTCCGCTTCTGGGTGGAAAGCGGACTGTCTGTTTTAAGAGCCACAATGCGTGAAGGCAGATGCTCCTTTATCGGTCGAAGGTGACTGTTTGCGCCAAATACTAACGGGCCTAGGCACCTTTTGTTATTGGTCTGAAATTCGTTGCCCGTTGATATCAATTTCATATTTTTTAGCGTGTTTTCCTCGCCAGAGAATGAACAGACCCGAAATCACAATCAATGCTGATCCAACCATCATTGAATGGCTTAACTGTTCACCAAAGAGCGCAATGCCAAGGGCAATACCAAAAAGGAGCCGCGTATATCTGAACGGGGTAACGGCTGAGACCTCACCCGTTCGCATTGCTTTCATCAGACACGAATAAGCACAAACGCCCGCGAGGACTGCCCCCAATATATAGAGAGACATTTCGAAGTTAGGCTGGACATATAAAGTCGCTTGCCAAACGGACACCAAAACCCCGGCAAGAATGATCGACAAAAACCCGTATAATCCGAGAATCCACGTGCTCAGCGATGCCGGCGCGGCGCGGCTAGCCAAATCGCGACCCGCGAACCCTATCATTCCCACGACAGCCAAAATTGAAAGCATGGAAAAGCTATCGGTCCCTGGCTGGACGATAATCACGATCCCGATCAATCCAAGGATGATTGCCGTCCATCTTCGCCATCCTACCTTTTCACCAAAGATCAATGCCGCCCCTGCCACGACAACAAGCGGCGTTGCCTGAAGGATCACGGTAGCGGCCGACAGTGGGATCAAAGCAATGGCTAGCACGTAGAACAATCGCCCGACGACCTCAAAGAAAACGCGGACGAGCATAGAGCGTGAAACGACTTCCCGGACAAAGAGAGGATCATCGTTGAGCTTGATCACACAGGCAAATATGAACGCCCCGCCTAAGCCAAACATGATGAGAATCTGACCGACCGGTAGTGTAACAGCCGCCGCTTTGACAAATGCATCCTCTATCGCAAAAATGGCCATGCCAACGACCATCCAAATGCTACCAAACAAGTTTTCATTATGATCGCTTACGTTTTTGATGGTCACAGTTTGCCCAATTTAATATTTCGATTTGATGACAGGATCGACGATTGCCAATTGGCCGATTTCCGCCTGTTTCTCGATGGCTAAGCTTCCTGATCCAATCACAGTCTATGCCCACTAATGATTCATCTGTTATCCAGTTATGGGCTCGATGGCCAGTGTAGCGGCATAAGCTATTGGACAGGATATTAATGACTATTTGTCACTAATGTCATGCTGCTTGCAATATAGGTGCAGGCCAATTCCATCTCTATATTACCACCGGCTGGAGATATCCCGCGACCTACAAATATGCTCAGATCGATGACGGGGCGTCAGCAAATATGTTATTTCATAAGGATACAAGCATGCAACATGAGACTAGCGAGCTTATCAAATCAGGAATTAGGCTCAAGTGCGGGGCATGTGAAAAAGGAAGCTTATTCAGATCCTATCTAAAATTCTACGATAGCTGCCCAAACTGCGGATTAGATTTAACAGTTGCCGATACCGCCGACGGCCCAGCTTTTTTCGTTGGTTTCTTTACAATGATTGTGATCACACCGTTAATCCTTGTTGCAATCCTGTCATTCGATAGCTGGATCGCCAAAGCAATCGCATTCATAATCGGTATTTTAACAGGGGTCATAGTTTGCTTACTTCTTCTTCCACCAGTTAAGGCAATATTGCTGAATTTACAGATTGAACATAATTCGGGTGAAGGATCTGTAGCAAGCTGACGGACGGGTTTTACGACAAGCTTATTTTGTCGCGCTATCGGGTTGCGGACACAATTTAGTATCATCGGTTTTCATTGTGGGAGCAGGCACAATCAATGTTTTTTCGATATAGTTCGACAATCCATCGATAAAAACCCGTGATTTCGAAGGTAAATGTTGGCGGTTTGGATAGACAGCAAATATAGCACGGTCGTCCTGAATGACATTGTTCATGAGCAGCGGCTTGAGCCGTCCTGCGGCTAAATCATCGCTAACCAGGAAATGCGCCAAACGCGCGACGCCCATTCCTTGCAATGCCGCTTTCTTAACTGTGAGGCCTATTCCTGAAAAATTGCTCTCGATAAATATCGTCTCAATTTTGCCATCAGTTCCAAATTTCCATTGGTCATTTGTGGTGCCTCTTGCGTGTATGGTTAGGCAGCGATGCTCAGACAGCTCGCTGGGCAAAGCTGGCGTGCCATGTTGCTCTAGGTAGTCAGGAGACGCGCAGACGACCCAAGGATCATCGATAAGCTTGCGGATAATGAATGAATTTTCGTCAGGCTTCGCAAAAAGAATAGCGACATCAATTCGTTCGCCGAGTAAATTAATCCCACCATCAGCCTGCATCAGGGTAATGGAAAGGTCTGGAAAGTTTTGAGAAAAGGTTTTCAAGAACGGGACAATAACGTGCATTGAGAATGCATCGGATGCAGCGACCCGCAATATTCCTCTTGGATTGCCACTTAAGTCGCGGACTGCGCTCTCAGCGTCATCGATAGATTGGAGTATCCCCTCACAGCGCTCGAACAATGCCTCACCGGCCTCAGTTAGAGACAAGGCTCTCGTTGTCCGGTTAAACAATCGGACACCAAGCCGTTCCTCAAATCGGCTAATCTTTCTGCTTACACCAGAAGCGGTAAGTCCAAACCGCCGCGCTGCGCCAACGAAGCTTCCTGTTAGCACGACCTCAGCGAAAACCGACATTTCTCCAATGGAATCCATACAATAGCATGTTTACGTTTGATGATATTAAGTCAACAATCAAGTTTGGGCTAGCGGGGCCGGGAGATCAGCGAGCAGACTAAGGATGAAATCGTAGCGGGTCTTGGACTTTTCTCACTTTGAACGCACGAAGATCGCGTCCACTTTCGAGCGGACGCAAACACCTCAGGAGTGGCCGGGATTGCGGCGGAAGCTGACATTACAATCGCTCCGCGTTTAATGTCCGCTAGTTGGGCTGGCTATCCAGAACCGGACAGTCCGCAATCGGCCCATTTACGGTCATTAACTTTGTTGATCGTTAATGCCTTCTTTGCGTCCATCGGAAGACGTCACTTAAAGCAACGATCATTTCTGGGCGCGGCTAAGCCTTCTGTATCTTTTGGGTCATTATCGCTACGGACAGCATTGTGGCCAAGCGTAACCAGATGAGAGCCATGCAAGAGTAATGTAGGTAATTTTTCACTCGCCTACGTCGCGGCCGGTATTACATATTGGAGTGCCGTCGCCCTCGGGTTATAAGCTGTTCCAGAGATTGTTTCAAAAATAGAAATGAATAAGCGCGATTTTGCGGAAGGTAGAGCCATGTCTGTTCCGAACCATGAAAGAAATGAGCGAACGGAATATATCATTCGGGATGAAGCCATGATTGTTCAGGAACGCGAAAAGACCGCAAGGTTTCAAATGGGGCTTCCATACTGGCTTGGTGGCTTGGCGTTAACGATAACAGCAGAGGTCTTGATAGTAGTATTGGTATTCGGTTAGATCTTTTTTGCGGTTCTGGTGGCTTTTGTAGACCATCTGTGAAGTGGTAGCATCGGAGTTCCCGAAGATGGGGATATCATGAAGTTCAGCTTCCCGTCACAGTTCCACAGCTTACAGGGTGGATAGCACTCGATTAAAGAGAACATTGGACCCTTCGCTTGAATTAGATGGTCCAGATTGACCTTGAACCAATTCCCGCATTTTGGACAAGCGGCGCTAATATTCACGCTATTCTGCTTCATCATATAAACAGTTTTGTAAATTGAAGGTAGAATCGGCGTTCCCATTCTGTTCTCATTGCCAGAATGAGTGGTATGAGGAAAGAGTGCACTTAAAGCCGCATCGCTCAGGCGCCCCTGCGTATCGACCGCTTTTCAGTTTGACTACGCATGGATCCACATTGGGAAAACTGGCGCATCGTATCCGCGAGCAAAGAAAAACACTTCCGGCTGAAGCCTTGGTTTTGAGGTTGGAAATGAGATGGAAAAAAGTTTCCGTCGGCCAGCCTCCTACCAAGAGGTATATCATGAATATAAAGACCACCACTGGACATTCGCCGACGGGTCACCCGCCTGGAACCGAACAAGATAAAGTTCGGATCCTACACCGTGTCACGCCATTCGGCGAATGGCCGGAAGTTGCAGACCCTGTCGAACCACTGATGAATGTTGCAATCCTAGATACAGAATCCACTGGTCTTGATCCCATTCGCGATGTCGTGATCGAAATTGCCGTCGCATTTGTCATCGTCGATGCAAAGGGACGAATTGTCAGGATCAAAAGCGCCGGGAAGTCATTGCAAGATCCTGGCGTTCCCTTGTCGCCAAAGATCGTCCAGCTCACCGGATTGACTGACGAAATGTTGGCCAGCCAGACTATAAACCCTGAGCGTATTGCTGCACGCCTGAATGAGATGGATGCCATCTGCGCCCACAATAGCTTTCATGATCGGCGATTTGTCGAGAGACTGCTCCCGGATCTTGATGCAAAACCATGGATCTGCTCCATGCGCGATTGCGATTGGGCTGGCTGGGGCTTCGATGGAGCCAAGGCTGATCATCTGCTGATGCAGGCAGGGATGTTTAATCCGGTCAAGCACCGCGCAATGGATGACGTGATCAGTCTCACCAATTTGCTAACCTTTGTCACGCCCTCCGGCAAAACTGCCTTGGGCGAAGCAATTGACAACGCCCGCCGCGACACGTGGCTGTTTGAAGCGCGCGGATTGCCATATGATTATCGCCAGATCATAAAAGATCGAGGCTGGCGCTGGAATGGCAAAGTTTGGTGGACAGAGGTTCCGCATGATCAGCGCGAGGCAGAAGAGGCTTGGTATGCGCGGGCGTTAAAGCCGTTTTCGGGCACGCCGCATATCGAGCCAATCACATGGCTAGAACGATACCGCTGAATCCTAAAGTTTAAGAAACGGGCAGCCAAAAAGCTGCCCGGAGAACAATGAAATTGAAAGTGAATTTGAGCTTCCGAAGTGAATGGA
>NZ_JBALUN010000018.1:0-25369 GCF_036963805.1 Parasphingorhabdus sp.
GCCGAATATATATTCATGGGTTCGGCTCCGCCCGAAAGCCCCGGCGACCATAACACCGGCCTGCAAATTTTGTGCCGTAGATATGAGAATATCAGAAGGATGGGAACTTCGCGATGACAATAGTTGCAATTGCGGGTCCACACCATGACTAGCGAGATATTTGCAAGCCGCATCTGGCGGAATTTCGGTTCCCTTATCTTCATCAATTGATACGATATGGACCTCACTAGCAATTTTGATCAAAGGAAGCGACGAGCGTAATGCATTGGCAGATTCAATACTCCCATTCCAACAGATGATAGCCGGATCCATAAGATTGATTCCAATAAAATCATGAGGTTGGAGCAATGTTGGGGTCCGTATGTGACTTAGTAGGTCTCCGAAAAATGTTGTTGACCTGTTTTTATCAGAATTGCCGGGCGGCCGACCCAGAATCGCGATGTCCCGCAAGGAACTCTCACGTATTATAGCCGTAACTGGATCTCCTTCAATATGATTGAAATCCCAGCTTACATTCTCTTTGTCTAACCGCTCTTTTGTCTGCATGCGGATCTGCCTTCCGGCGAGGATGGGAGGGGGAGGGAAAGCTCAAATCGTTACCCTAGCGCGGGCCAGCGCCCATTCGGCCATGAGAGAGGCAAGAATGCCTGCTGGTCAGCATAAAAACGCCGCGCCCTCAACAAGCACAGCGCAGCAAGAGCGCGTCCTTAGATAATCCCGCTCAATTTACCTGCGTTCCCGATCGTCACCCGGATGGGCCAAGACCTGGGGCTTGGTTCGCGTGAGCGAATAGAGCGGGCTGCCGTCAGGCAACGCCCATTGCTTGCAATCACAACTTTTTAAGCCAATTGCCGAATATCTATATATGTTCAAAAAGATAATATTCTAACATCTACAGGTGCTCAAAATATATTGATTTGAATTGGCGTCAGTTACTATTTTGTACCCATCTATGACATACAGCCTACATTTCAGAATTGCCTAATATGCTCATTCGCCTCCAGTTGATTGACCGGTCCTGATGTCCCCGTTCGGGCGGAGCACAGCGCTGCTGGGTTCCATTATGACAAAGATGTTCACATTGAAACATAGCCCGGGGAACGAATTTATTCTAATATTGGAGAACGATATTCACATTTTGTGTAAATTGTGATAGATTTTCATAGATGGTGAACGCGATTCGCAAGTAACCACGGTTCAAGTGATGGTTTTTCACGGAGAAAATTATGAGTGAGTGGCCTTCACAGGCGGTGAATGATTTTCGCGGACGCAGGCTCCCCGAGCCTGCGACGCCTTGTGGCTATGCTGCCTTGATCGCCGCCTATGGCCTTTCACTCCCCTTACCGCCTCGCCTAGCAGCGATTGCCGGACGCCATCATCCGGTATCAACTTCGGACTGGATTATGCTGACCCCGCGTCACCGTCCCGAAGCGAGTCTTGCAGGCCAGTTGGTGTTCGCCATGAAGTGGGAAGGCATTGATCTCGGCGTTCTGGCGCAGCTCTTCAAGACCATCGAACCTGAAGCGATCCGCGAATTCGTAATGGCGACACCGACCGGCGCCTTTGCGCGCCGAGCGTGGTATCTTTACGAATGGCTGACGGGCACCGAACTCGAAATCCCTGACCCTGGTAAAGTTCGGCTGGTGACGATCGTCGACCCTAAGCTGCAATTCGCTCTCGCTAAGGGGCAAGTTTCATCTCGGCACAAGATCCTCGACAATCTTCCAGGAACACCGGCCTTTTGCCCAATGGTCCGCCGAACACCGGCCCTGCAGGCTGCCGCGGACAAGCAGTTGGATAAACGCGTACGTGCCGAAATCGGGCGCGTCCGCCCCGACCTCGTGGCGCGCGCGGCTGCGTTCCTTCTATTGAACGATTCCAAGTCATCCTTTGCGATCGAGGGCGAAAAGCCTTCCGGCACCCGCGCGGTACGATGGGGTCAGGCAATTGCGCAAGCGGGCAACAATCCCGTCACTCTGACCGAATTTGACCGTCTTCAAAGCATCGTGATCGGTGATGCGCGCTTCGTAAAACTCGGTCTTAGAACGCAAGGCGGCTTTGTCGGCGTTCATGACCGGGATTCAGGAGACCCGATCCCGGACCATATCAGTGCGCGCCATGATGACATTACAGACTTGCTGACAGGGCTTGTCGTCTACACCGAGCGAACACTCACCGAAGCGTTCGATCCCGTTGTCGCCGCAGCAGTTCTGGCGTTTGGGTTTGTCTACATCCACCCTTATGAAGATGGCAACGGGCGCATTCACCGTTGGCTCATCCATCACGCACTGGCAGCCGCCAGCTACAATCCGCCCGGCCTGGTATTCCCGATCAGCGCTGCCATTCTAAGACAGCTCGACGCGTACCGGACAGTGCTGGAAACCTATTCCAGGCCTCTTCTCCCCGAGATCGAATGGCAACGGACGCAGAGCGGCAATGTCGAGGTGCTCAATCATACCGCCGACTTCTATCGTTATTTTGACGCCACCGCGCATGCCGAATTTCTCTATGAATGCGTGGAACAAACTATCATCCACGATCTTCCCGAAGAAGTTTATTTCCTGGAGGCGTTCGACCGGTTCGGTGACGGCGTACAGCAGGTTGTCGACATGCCGTCAGCGCAGATCGAGTTGCTTCAAAAGTTCCTTCAGCAAAATGGCGGTCAGCTTTCCCAGCGCGCGCGCGCACAAGAATTTGCCGCACTGACTGATGAGGAAGTCTTACGGGTCGAGCAACTCTATCTAGATGCGTTTGAACCCCCAGCATGAATACAACAGCGAAAATCAAAGCAATTTTGGAATTTGCACGTGATTAACTCGGAAGCAAATTTGTCAAATACCTTGGCATGCAGAGGATCGTATCGTGGAACGCCAGTCCCTAATCCCCTGCCTTGTGGAAGTCGGCGATGCTAGTTGAACTCATCTTGGGCGCTATTGTTGAGGAGGGCTTCAGCGCGGGCATAAAGCATGGCAAAGGCATACTTGTAAAGCGAGAAGCCAAGCAGGAATTGGCGCAGATAAAGTAATCCATAGCTCAGCCCACTATGCGAGGATGGCAGACCGCTGGCCCCTTCCCCACCCCGAGAAAATAGCATGAGAGCAAGCGCCAGAATGATAGGTACTGACAAAAGTTTTGAGAGCATCGCAATTATACTCTTGCGAAGCATTTGCAATAACGTTAGAGGCAGCCCTCCCGACACCGCTCGGAGAAAAGGAAACCTCTATGTATCGTGCTGCCGTCTCGTCCCTCGCAGTTGCCTTGTCCATGCCAGTGCAAGCCCAAAAGAATAATTGGCCCGTCGCCGAGAAAGATGGAACTGAGCAGGCTTCGGAAGACCGTCAGGCAAATCCCGATACTTCGATTATCGTCCTCGGAGGCCGGATTGATCCCTACCGGATTCCCGGTTCTGCCGATCTGCTCGACAGCGAAGATCTCCGCCGCTTCGACCATGGGGATGTAAACCGTGTCCTGCGTCAGGTGCCCGGGGTAAATATCCAGGAGGAGGATGGGTTCGGGTTGTTTCCAAATATCGGACTGCGTGGTAGCCCAGTCGAACGATCGAGCAACATCACACTCATGGAAGATGGCGTATTGATCGCGCCGGCCCCCTATGCCGCGCCGGCTGCATATTATTTCCCCGCCATCGGACGTATGCAGGCGGTCGAGGTAACGAAGGGCGCAGCCGCGATCCGCTCTGGACCTCGTACTATCGGCGGAGCGGTCAATCTTCGGTCTACCCAAATCCCGACGGATGGATTCTCCGGCTATGCTTCAGGCCAATATGGTTCGCGCAATTACTTCCAAGGCCAGGGCTGGGTTGGAGCTGACACAGATTATGTTGGTGCGCTGATTGAAACCTACCAGCAGGGCAGCGACGGCTTCAAATCAATCGACGGGCGTCCAGATGCTGACACCGGCTTTGAACGACAGGATTATCGTGGGCGATTGGCTGTTCACACCGCGCCAGACGCACCCGTAGAGGCTCGCTTGGAATTTGTTTATGGCCGGTCTGACCTTAAAGCCAATGAGACCTACCTCGGACTTGCCGATGCCGATTTCGCGGCAGAACCCTATCGTCGCTATGCGAGCAGCCAGCGCGACGCATTTTCCGGGAAGCACGACCAATTTCGTATTATCGGCACCTTGGCGTTTGCCGATGAGACGAGGATCACGGCCACGCTGTATCGCAACGACTTCAGCCGCAGCTGGTCGAAACTTCAGGATATCGATTTCGATGGCGACGGTCGATTCGATTCGATTCAGACTGTTTTCGATAGCCCCGATGACAATCGCGAAGCTCTTAGTATCTTACGCGGGGCGGACAGTGCGAATGGCGCGGTGCGGATCCGCAACAACAATCGCGTCTATCGTAGTGAAGGAGCCCAGTTTTCTTTGGAACGCCCGTTCGCCATCGGCGCGACGCGCCACAATCTCGCGGTCTCCGTCCGCTATCACGAGGATGAAGAAGACAGACTGCAAAACGAGGAATTCTACTCCCAAATTGGCGGAGACCTCGTCTTTGAGCGCCAGACCGATATCGGCCAGCAGGCCAACCGGGAGGCGAAAGCGAAGGCCATCGCATTTTACATCGAGGACCGGATCGAGATCGGTGCCGTGACGCTGACGCCCGGGTTGAGGTACGAAGGGATTGATTTGACCCGGTTGGACTATGCAGGATCGGACCCGGATCGATCGACCGGGCCAACCCGGGTTCGCCGCACCAATATCGACCAGTGGCTGCCTGCTCTGGGTGTTACTTACGAGTTTGGCGACGCCATTGTGCTTGCAGGAGTATCACGCGGCTTCTCTCCTCCCGGCCCCGGCAGTCCGGACGCCCGCGCCGAAAAAAGCTGGAACTACGAAGCCGGCGTCCGCTTCAGGACTGACGAGGTCCAGGTCTCTGCGATTGGATTCTACAACGACTATTCCAACTTGCTCGGTAATTGCACCCAATCTGTCGGCTGCAGCGTCGGCGACATTGGCGATCAGTTCAATGGCGGCGCAGTTACCGTCAAGGGCTTGGAGCTGTCGGCAGCGGTCGAGCCACGCGCCACCGACACAATCTCGTTTCCCCTGTCCCTCGCGTATACGTTCACGGATGCACAATTCGACAGTAGCTTCGACAGCGATTTTTTCGGTGATGTGACTGAAGGCGATGCCCTGCCCTATATTGCGCGGCATCAACTGTATATAGAAGCGGGTGTGAACGCGGGCCGCATTGCGGTCAACCTTGGGGTAAACTACCTTTCCAATTTGCGCAATGAACCCGGGAGCGGGGCTATTGCCGTAAATCAAGGGATCGACGAGCGCATCATCTTTGATCTTGCGGGAAATTTCGCGCTGACCGACAGTCTCTCCCTGTTTGCACGCGTTGATAACATATTCGATGACCAATACGCCGTCAGCAGACGTCCCTTCGGCTTGCGTCCTGGAATCCCCCGGCGGTTCGTGGGAGGCGCTCGGGTCAGCTTCTGAACCCCATGTATGTCCCGAAGCTATGCTCTTTGCACCAACCATCAACGCTGCGTGTTCGCGGGTCCATTCCGTGGAAAGATGAACCTGACTTTAAAGTGAAATACAGGGCGGGAGTGCCGACAATACTGCGATTTACCCTTGAACAGAGTTCAGTTCAGTGCTCATTAATGCGGATAATCCCGTTGCCGAAGCTTTTTGCAAGTTAAGGTTTGATCGAGCCGGCTATCTCTTTGCTGCTTCAGGGGCTGTCATTGACACGCGGTCCATCATTGAAAGATCGTTACCGTCAATTTTGATGTAATTATCCAGAAATGATCAGTTATCGGCGATTTTCCAAATATTATTCTCAATATTTTTATCCGCCCAGCAAGGCAAAACCCCTGCTTCCGAGAACGTTCAGGTGGATCTAGGGGACCAATAATAACGGATGCGGACAATTTAGAAGCAAAATTCGAGTAACACCGCCGAATATATACTCATGGGTTCGGCTCTGCCCAAATACCCCGGCGACCAGCAAACCGGCTGGCAAATTTTGTGCCATAGATATGAGGATATCGGAAGGATGGCAACTTCGCGATGACAGCAATTGCAATTGCGAATCCACACCATTTGCAAGCCGCATCCAGCGGAAATTCGCTTAACCTTTTGCACCGATTTAGTGCCGGTTCGAGACAGACGAATTTTAACCAAATTATGTGGTGGACTAAATTCTTAACAAATTGTTAACTCGTCTGCATGGAACGAAAAAGAAAACATCGACTCGTATTACGTGATGAGGGTGCAAAGCACCCATTCCGATTAGCATTGCCGAGGGCAGTTTTACAAGTTGCCAAAGAGCAGGCAATCGTCGACGTGCGCGAGCCCGCCAACAGTATTTGGCAAAACGAATTTTCTCTTTCGGGCATATTGATTTTTATAGCCTTCTTCTCAGTCTTCTATTTGTTTATTTTATGAGGGCAATTCCGTCCCATTGGTCATCACAAGACAGATTCAGGTGATGCCCAAGCCACCCAGCGATCAGGCACATCGCGGCAACCATCATCAGCCTCTCGAAGGTTGGAACATCCAAAACACTCAATCCCAATGCGGCCAGTGCACCGAGCACCATGCCCAGAATTGACTACATTATTGGTGGCAACACCGACAAAACAGGCTTGCAACGCTTGGCATGGTTGTTAAAACATTCTCCACCAAAGGCGGGAATTGAATGATAAGAACGGAACCGATCGGACCAGAAACGAGCCGCCACATCCTCGGCTACAATATCAAGCAGATTTTCTAGATATTGGGGATAGTACCGCTGATACAGGCCATCAGGGCTTGACCTGATGATAAATTCTCTGCGCTGTGCGTAACCTCAAACAAATCTAAAACCTCAAAATTGCCGGCATTGCGGCCCACTAGAAAGCCGCGTTTCTGCAAGGCCTCGTTATTGCTTTCGATGTTATTCATTCAAACAGCGTATTGATGACCGGACAATCTGGCACTGTTCCGCCTTGCCGGAAGGTCGAAATCGCTTGCGTCAGGGCATGACGCTGTTCGCTCTTGTTAAGGCCGGCCCGGCAGCGGCGTCGCAATTCGGGGCTTTCGAGCCAGTCGAGCATGAACAGCGTGCGCTCGATCTTGCCAATTTCCTGCAAAGCCACGTCCAGCTGGTTTTGCCGTTCATAATACGCATCATTACCGACGGCGCGACGTGGCCGGTCTTGATGGATGCTAACAGACACATAATGTCATCCCAATGCTCCCGGATTTTCTCGGTTTTTACGCGCTGGCCAAGGAGCGGCGAAATTTTTGGATAACGCGATGGCATTTCCATCGGTATCAGTCTGCGGTCCTAAAAATCACGCAAGCGCGGGCAGAAACTAAAGTCCAGCAGCGAGCAAAGCGCAAATATATGATCGGTCGCGAGCCATCTCGACATAGATGTGGCAATCGCGGCGGGGGGCGATCACCGCTGCCTGCCCGTCGGCACCGACGAGATAGGAAAGGTGCGATAATCCGGGTGTCTTGATCTTTTCGATAAGCATCTAGGTTCTCCTTCTAATAGGGTGATTGGATCATATCGCGAGCGATATCGTCTGGCAGAGGCGGGGGCCCGTTGTCCTGTGACAATTCGCGAAACGCGTGGTTCTGCGACAGGAACACACGCCCGCGGAATTCCTCGAGAAAGTCGGCTCGTTTGAGGCGTCCATCACAGGTCCCTTCACCTCGGAAAGATTGAGATCAATCTCGGTATAGGCAAGTCTGTGATTGATCGCCTCGATTGCGCTGAGGACTGAAATGGCCCGCGTGATTGTGCCGTCTCCATACAGGAGCGAGGCTCCGAAAACACCCATCGCGACTAGGGCGGCGTGGATGACCCCCGCGCGCCGCCTGCACGGACCGAGCCGTGCGACCAGCGCAATGATACCGCCTTCGCCCTTGTTGTCGGCGCGTAGAACGACCGACAGGTATTTGATTGAGATCACGACTATGAGCGACCACACCATCATCGATAAAACGCCGTAAATATGCTGCGGCGTCACCCGCAGATGGCTTTGTTGCATAACAAGGTGATGGATTCCCTCGGGGAATCGATATGTATAGATGGGCCTGATGCCCAGACCCATCTCCCCGACGTACCGCACGACCAATTGGCCCGCTTATAATGCATCGCTGAAGCAGCGAGGTTCATTGGATGTGTGGTTTGACCAGAGATAAACTGGCTCTCGGTACCAGTTGGTCGGCCCGGTTGGCCGATGCGGTTTTCTGACAGCGCAATTGAGCTGTGCATGACGCTGAAGATCCTGTTCAACCTTCAGCTACGACAGGTGACGGGTCTGGTTGCGAGCCTGCTCAAGATGGCGAAACTGGACTGGCCAGTGCCGGATTATACGACGCTTTGCCGCCGTCAAAAAGCATTGTCGGTGAACCTCGGTGGGCGGCCCAGTTCGGGCGGGCTACATCTGCTGGTCGATAACACCGGGATCAAGATGATGGGTGAAGGGGAGTGGAAAACGCGTAAACATGGCGCTTCATACTGCCACCAATGGCGCATATGACACGAGAGGCTATCATGCCGTCATCGCTGAGCACGGTGCCAATCCGATCATCCCGGTACGCCGCAACGGGCGGCTGTGGACCAAAGAGGGCCCTGGCGTTGACGCCCGCAATGAAGCACTGCGCACAACCAAACGGCTTGGCCGGACGATCTGGAAAAAGTGGAGCGGCTATCACCGCCGCAGCCTTGTCGAAACCAAGATGCATTGCTTCAAGCTCCTCGGCCAGCGCGTCGCCGCGCGCACCTTCGACCATCAGATTACCGAACTAAAAGCCCGCGCTGCAGGCCTCAATCGGTTCTCAGCAATAGGAAACCCGAAGACCATCCGGGTCGCATAATAACTCCAAGTAAAACCTAACTCGCGACCGTCACGAGTTATGCAACAAAGCCCGTAGAAGAGAACCTGTCGAGAAGGGCCGTTGCAGCCCTGCCAGCCACCGTCTTCACTCTTGGTTTGGGTTTTGTTGAGCTTCGACCTCAGCGCGAACCTGAGCGTAGAGGGGTTCAGGACCAAATTCAGCCAAGGGTTTACCATTTACAAAAAAGCTTGGCGTTCCCTTGACGCCAAGCGTGTTCGCGTCCTCCAAATCGGACTTCATCATCGCATTTATACCGGCGCTCGGCATTGCCTTGGCCTTTACAAGATCGAGCCCGGCCGCCTTTGCGGCCGACCATGCTCCTGTCATGTCACCATTGTGCCATTTGGGCTGCGCGTCCAATAGTGCCTCCATTACCGGTTGCAGGACGCCCTGCGCACGTGCAGCCTCCAGAATACCAATAGCTTCAGCGGAACCTTCGTGCAGCGGCAGGTAACGCATGACAAGCCGAACATCCTTTGGATACGCGGCGAGTATTTGCTTGACGCTTGGGTAAAAAGCACGGCAGGCCTCGCAAGACGGGTCGAAAAATTCTACAATTGTCACCGGTGCACTCTTGGGTCCGATTATCGGTGAATGAGGACGCACAAATATGTCCTTTGGCACAGCCGCCGCCTTGGCTGCGGGTTCTCCAGCAACCGAACTGCTGTATAGAGTTACCCCGGCAGCGAAAGCGCCAACTGAGAGCAAACTCGTCAAAACTACTCCAAAACGCCTGTTCATGATCGTGATCTCCGATAAAGGTTGAGAAAAAATAAGATGGCCGAAAAGGCTACCAGCGAGAGAAGCGGAATCGGCACGGCACCAAAAAGCGTCATTTCGCCGTTTGAGCAGGACGGTCCTGAACCGCATTGTTGGATCTCGTCTGGTACAACTCCAAGATAGAGCAACAAATGATAAAGCGCGATCACCCACCCCGCCAACGCAAGGGCAAACGCATAGGGGAGCACATCTCGATCCGATCGGTAGGCCGCGATGCCGAGCATGATGGCCAGCGGAAACATAAAGGCGCGCTGGAACCAACATAACTCGCACGGCGTCTGGCCCATCACCTCACCAATAAAGATTGCGCCAAGGCTGGACGATAGCGCAACGAACCAGGCAGCAAACAACGCTGTCCAACCGCTACCGGCATAATGCCCCCTTGATCTGATTTCGTTCATCGCAGCCGATCGCATCGGGCAAAAATACCGATGAAAATGCGTTGTTGGGTCATATCTAGCTCCTCTTGATCATTAGCAGTATAAACTATCGGGGGCTATAGTAGTAAGCATCGGATTATACATCGGCCGATGATCTGATGGCCCTGCCGCTACCCCGACCCAGGGCGCTGCTGGCGGACAAGGGCTATGACGGCGACAGGTTCCGAGAAAATCTGCTCATGCGCGGCATCCTCCCAATCATCCCGCCGCGATCGAACCGCAAGGTGCCTGAGCATCCCGACTATCGCCGCTACAAGGCTCCTGTACATTATTGGGACACAGATTCACGGTAGGCGTGTAAAATAGCAGCCGGTCGGCTAACGCGCCAAAGCCCACCATTCGCAGCCCCTCTTGCTACACCACGACCACCTTCGCGCCTAGCATGTGCTAGCATAACTAAGCCGTGCACGGTGTTCGAAGAGTCACCGACCATGATTTTCCTGCCACGGTTTCGTCGCGGCGATGCGAGATAATTTGAATAGACGTGCCTTGGCATACCAAATTGGGCGGATGGCATCCCACACTCGTGTAGGGGTGGCAGAGAATAAATTTTCATGGTTTTAGGAACGATCAAGAAAAGGCTCCTGAGTGCCTAAATTTCATAGGTCACTCAGGAAAAATAATTTTCCGCTGCGCTCGGGGCATTGTGCACGCTGCGGGACGCGACCGTCAGGAATTTACTTTCCTATGGTCTAATAACCGCAGCTATTTCCGAATGCAATTATTTGATGTTGCGACCATCAAACGCCACCCCCGACACGGCAGCTTTCAGCCCAGTTGCCAGAGCTTCGATCAGATGGCTTTGGCTTTCACAATTTGTGATTGCGTGGGTCGTGCGAAAATTTTCGCGGCAATCAGATGACCATGCGCCCTCGACAGCTCGCAATGGCAATTCGTCGCTTTTCCACCTAATAGACAGACCGCCGTTTCCTATTGTCCAAATTTCAACTGTAGCAGATAAACCCGCTCCCGTTATCATAAGTGTATAATCATCTTTGTTTTCAACAACCAACACATCAGCGCCTGCTTCTTCGCAGGATGCGACTATTAACGCCACCAGACCTTGGCGACCTTCGGTTTGATTTAGCAAAAATTGTGGACTGTCGGTCATTTAACTTGGTTTCACTTCGCTTCATTTATCTTATGCACAAGCAATGCTTAATAAAATACCAATACCCGCCCTGAAAATGGGAGTTCGTGGCAACAAATGCTTCTCTCTCAATGATAGTTGGATCCTTAACGTCGCCTGCTTACGTCACAGTCTGCAATAGAACCTGCCATTCAGCAATCCACCCGATTGTTCTCTAATACGTCAAGGGCAACTGCTGTTTTCCTGAACTGGTGCGATTGCCTGTGGGTGTCTGCGTTCTCTGTGTGTTCGTCGGCACTTTATGGAGTCAGCTGGTTGCGGTGTGGCGAGGTTGAAATCGCAGTCGAGCGACTGGGGCCGCATGCTACACAATAGGCGCCATCATCCGCTCCCTCCCTCGGGCGTTTGCTCCCGCTCGGGAGCTCGTTTCGATCTCCTTTCTTACCGGTCAGGCCGGATGGAACGCGGTCCCATCTCGGAGCATGGCATGCATGATGATGGCAAGGCGCCGCGCGAGCGCGATGCGCGCCTTCCGCATGGTCGAGCGCTGCGCAATTGCCAACGCCCAATTCTTAAGCTTCAGTTCGCCCCTGTAGCGGGTCAGCATGACGTGGGAAACCTCATAGAGAAGCATGCGCACCCTCCGGTCTCCACACTTTGATATGCTGCCGACATCGCTCGATTTTCCGGTTTATGTCGTATCGGGTGATGAGATATGCTCCGGCTTGCCTGTTTATTAGGCTGGCATCGGGATTAGTTTGGCGAGTTTGCGCATCTAGAACGAATATTAAAGCTGGACCGGCTACGTCTCCGGCATCGCCGTTCGTTCTCCCATAATCGCAGTATCACCCGCTTCCACAGAAATACTGAATCACATCTCTATATTGCTTGCAAGGCTGAATTTTTTTATACACGTCACCTCACAACATCGAGCCAACATCAGAGCCAACCGACGGATAGGCACTGACCATTTTTTTCAGTTCGCTCGTGGTCAAATCAAGACGCATCGCCAGACCGAAAAAATTGATGATTTCGGCATACTCCGGCCCCAACAAATGCGCGCCCAATATTTTGCCGGTTTCATCATCGATGATCACCTTGGTGGCGGCGCAGGTCTCTCCCACTCGCAGATTGGAATACCAGCCGCTTGTATCGTTGGTCGCGATGCGCAACTTGTAACCGGCCGTTTTTGCTTCTTCTTCCAGCATACCCACACGCGCCAGTTCGGGTATCGTAAATACTACTATGGGAACCCCTTTGTAGTCTGGCTTGGCATGATTGCCTTTCAGCATATTTGACGCAACCGCCTTACCTTCAAACACCGCCACCGGCGTGAGCGGTGCACCTTTGGTGTCCGCTGCATCCCCCGCTGCATAGATTGACGGATTGGAGATACTTTGCAGATATTCGTTCACTTTGACGCCATGGGCGTCGGACTCGACGCCTGCCTTGTCCGGATCAAGATCATCGATCGCAGGAACGCGCCCCGCACCATGCACGATCAAATCAGCTGAATATTCTTGGATGTTGCCGTCGACATCAAGAGTCACCGAATAGCCGCTACCTTCCTTGGCGATGGAGATGAGACTGGTTTTCTTGACGACCTCAATTCCTGCCTCTTTGCTTCGCTCCAGCAATTTGTCGACGAGATCAGGATCAAAGCCCTTGAGGGGACGCTCGCCGCGATCAATGATCTGAACATCGCTGCCCGCGCGCGCCGCGATATGTGCAAACTCGAAAGAGATGAAACCGCCGCCCACAAACAGTATCTTCTTCGCCTGCAGCCGTGTTTTTCCGTCAACCTCGATTATGTTCTCAGCGATAAACTTTGCACTGCCGTGCAGCGTTGTGACACCATTTTTATCAAGGCCAGATTCAATTTTCGGTGGCATTTTTTCGGTGAATGCCCGCTTGAACGCCATCAGGTCCGACCAGTTGATAGCCAGACTGCCGGGCTCGATGCCCTTGCCATTCATCAAGGAAGCAGCATCAATTATCTCTGCGCCGCGTCTCAACATTTTTTTGGGATCACAGCCTCGCAAGGCACATGTACCGCCATAGGGTAGCTCGTCCACGACGGCGACGGACCATCCCGCTGACGCACATTTGTTGGCCGCAGTGACTGCCGCCATGCCGACGCCGATGACGATGAGATCAAAAGACTGGGTCATGATTGGTTCCTTGATAAGCGACATTTGGACTAACGGGTGGAGCGGCTGCGGGTTCCGCGACGATCGATGGAGATGCTGTCAGGGAGGATGAGGCAAGGGGGTAAATGCTGAAAGTTCGCATCATAGGTCTCTGAGGACTTTGTTTCGGCTCGCCATTGCACTTCGGCGATATATGCTTGACGTGAAAGCAGGTCGCGTTCGTTTCGACGCCTCACCCTCCTTTGTGAAGCATGGCCCTAACAGCATGCCGCTTCTGGCGTATCAAACAGGCCCTTGAAATCGGTTTTTCCGCTCAGGCGATCAAGATAGAAGTCTGGATCTTTTGCAAAAACCTCTGCGCAATGGGGGCAGCGACAGAAACGAATTTCCTGCCCGTTGTGCAGTACGGGAACCGTGTAGGCGGTCGGTTTTTCAGCAAGACACGCGGGACAGACATGGATATCCCTAACCTCTTCGACAAAACGTTCTGGCTGTTTCTGGAAAATATCGGCGCAACCCTGGCAACAGAAGAAATAGACGATCTCATTATGGACAGCCTGTGCCGCCTGGTCGTCGGTAATTCCAAGCCGCACCAAAGAGCAGCCACAGGTGGGACAAATTTTAACGTTCATGACGCTTAGTTTCCTATCATGTTTCAAATTTCTTATGCCGTAGCCTTGGGAACCGGGCATCGTTTTAATGGTGGTGACACAATGTCGAAAATTGAGGACCCAATCATAAATGCCAACCCAACATAGAATACGGCATTGCTCCAGTCTGCCGACCAGAAAAGGTAGAATTTTGCTAATACCAAAACTGGTCCGATCAGGCTCAATATCCCGCGCCAAATGATGCGGTGGCGATTGAACAAATAAAGATTGGCAATCAGGGCAATGATGACAAAAATTGGTAATAATCGCGTTATAATTAGGCCTTCATAGTGATCCAACCACCCAAGGCCCAGCGAAGCCCCGAGGGCGGCAATGGCCGGAAAACAGTTTGCGCAGCCCATTGCTGCGACAATGGCACCGATTGCGCCCGCGCCACTCCCGCTACTTGAGGCAATATTGGCTGCACTTTCGGTCTCAATATCTGTTTTCATAGGCGATTCATTTCTCCACGGCCTGCCTGAGCTAGCCCGCGCAGCAGGAGAGCTTGGTCACATCTTTGTCGAATGTCTGGGCAGCAAGTTTCAGACCTTCAACAGTGGTTAGATAGGGAAAAATTGTTTCCCCAAGCGCCTTTGCCGTCATTCCAAATTTTAGGGCCATAACCAGTGTCTGGATGCTGTCCGAACCCTCGGGAGCCATAATCTGACCGCCGAGCAATTTGTCGGTCTTCCGGTCAGCTACCAACTTGATCAGGCCTCTCGTGTTACGAGCCGCCAATGCCCGCGGCACCTGATCCAACGGGACAAGGGATGTTTTAACATCAAAACCCGCTTCTCGCGCGTCGGCCTCACTCAAACCCACGCCCGCGACCTGGGGGTCGGTAAAGACCACCCACGGCATGGCCGAGTTATCATATGATTCCGACCCCATAGCTACTGCGTTCTTGGCAGCGAGCTTTGCGCCATAAGCGGCCATATAGACAAATTGATCGCGGTTGGTCACATCTCCTGCCGCATATATTTTTGGATTGGACGTTTGCATGTTGTCACCGACGACAATCGCGCCGCGCTTATCAAGCGTAACGCCGACATCTTCGAGACCCAACGCTTCTGTGTTCGGTGTCCGGCCTGTCATCACAGCCAGACTTTCGGCGGTAAGTTCAAGCCGTTCGCCTTCATGCTCGATACAAATCGTGACGCCAGAAGTGTCTTGCCGACAAGCATCGTAGGTACTTCCGCAATACATGATAATACCTTCAGCGCGGAAAGATTCAGTCAATGCATCCGAAATTTCTGGTTCTGCACCGGGCAATAGACGTGAACGGCAAATGATCGTCACTTCGACGCCCATCCTCGCTATCATCAAGGCCAATTCCGATCCGATATAGCCGCCGCCGATGAAAATCAGGCTCTTGGGCAATATTTTCAGATCGAGCAATTGGGTGCTGTCGAGCGTTGAAACCTCGTCAATCCCCTTGATGGGAGGGAGAGAAGGACGGCCACCCGTCGCAATAATGATCTTTGGCGCATGGATCTTGCGTTCGCCAATTTGAACCCCGCCCTCGACAACGCGAGCTGGCCCTTCATCGAAATAATCGACATTCTCATATTCGGGCAACAGGTCGGCATATTTTTTTTGCTGCAACCCGGAAACGAGCTCATCTTTCGACGTTACGAGCTGTGCCCAGTTTTCTACTCGGGCATCCCCGGCGATTCCGGGAAAGCGGCTTGCTGATTTGGCACCATGAATAGCCTCTGCGGCGCGTATCATCGCTTTCGATGGAACGCACCCGACATTAACGCACGTGCCGCCAATCGCGCCGTGACCGATTAGAGCAACCTTTGCCCCGTTCCCCGCCGCCGTAATCGCAGCTGAGAACCCTGCTGATCCAGCACCCACGACAACAAGGTCGTAGCGTCTGCCATCGCCTGACGCGCAACAATCATCCATAATTTTCAATTCTTTTGCTTAGGGTTTAAACAATCTTACTTTGCGGCGGCGATTTTCGCTGGGTAACCCGCATTTGTCGATGCAGAAGCAATCGCCGATTCAGTGGTGCGTTTAGGGTCAAACGTCACTTTTGCCGTTTTTGCCTGAAAATCAACATCGACAGAAGACACGCCGCTAACCTTGCCCATCGCCTTCTTGACGGTGATCGGACAAGTGGCGCAGGTCATTTTTTCGATTTTGAATGTTTCGGTTTTGAGGGCATTTTGTGATGCCGCCTCTGCAACGGCTTGGGCGCCGGAAGTTGGTAACAATGTCATGGCACCGAGCCCCCCAGCGCTAAGGGCAACAACGACTGAAAATATGATATAAGCACGTTTCATAATCTTTCTCCTAGTAAAAATACGGTGCCCACCAATCGATTGTGATTGATAAAGCGATGAGTGATGTGCCCAGCCACAGGGCAGATTTCGTGATGATTGATGATTGTGGGCGAGCACAATAGGAACCGTCTTCACAGTCAGGTCTTGTCCGAAAATAGACATGCCAAAAACCCGCTGCCAAAAACCCGAGAGTTATTGCGACAAAGTACCACTTATAAGGTTCAAGAGCGGTAAGATTGCCAATCCACGCTCCGCTTACGCCAAGGGTTACAAGGACGAGCGGTACAATACAGCAGGACGATGCCAAAATTGCGCCTGCTATGCCGCCCACTGCCCACCAACTTTGCTTTTCTGGCGATTGTGGGGGCATTTCTGTCTTAACGGTCTCTGGCAATATCGTATCTTTCATTGCGATTGATCTTCGATGGAGATAACTATACGCTCTGTAGTAACTACAGGAACAAGGACTTTTTATGCAACAATCTGTCAAGCGCGGAAAACTGGCCAAAATCGCCGGCTGCAACATCGAAACGATACGATATTACGAGAATATCGAGCTGTTACGCGCCGTTGATCGAACAAGCAGTGGTCACAGGGTCTATTCGCCTGATGACCAGGCACGGTTACGCTTCATTCTGCGCGCGCGGGAACTCGGTTTTTCAATTGCGGAGCTAAGAGGTCTTCTTAGCCTGGTCTATTCCAACGAATATACGTGCGGAGAAGTGTTGGCCGTAACCAACGATCACATTACCAGTATTCAACGGAAAATATCCGATTTAAAACGTCTGGAGCACACATTGTCGGACATGGCGCAGAAATGTGATGGCGGAGAAGTACCGGACTGCGCCATCGTTGATGCAATGTTTCATTGAGGACAGCTTTATCCTATATCGCGCGCGCCAACAGGACTGTCAGGGTTGCAAGCATCGGCACTAAGGACCGCTATCGACGTAAAAGTTGGACAAATAGTGCGAGCTAATTGCTGCCCCAAAACATCCACTCGTTCGAGTTCGGCGAGCCGCCGATCACGTTTGGTGAGCAGGTTGTCCCGCTACAGAGGACCCTCTTGCCATTGTGGCGACCCGACCGTTCAGGGCTTTATCGGTTTCGGTATTGCTTTTCTTCGGAACCAAAAACTCCACACGGCCAGACTACCCAGCAGTGCCAATGCCAAACCGGCAATCGTCTGCACGACTTTATAGGCTGTACCGCCAACCTTTGCCGCATGGAGCGGATAGGTGAGATTGAATAGCTGCAAACCCTGCGGCATCGCGAGCGCATCTTTAGCACGAAGAAGATTGCCGGTTGCGCCATCAAACCAGATGATCGTGCGGCCATTATTGTGCCATTCACCCGGCCGCTTCAACCGGATGGCCACGGGATCGCCCGCCTTTCGCGGCAGTCCGATGATACGGATGGTGGCATCAGGAAAGCGCGCTTGCGCCACTGCCGTGATGCGAGGCCAATCGGCATTATCCGCAGGACCCGCGGCCACTTTCGGCGGTTCGAGTGCCGACTCCATTTCAGCTGCGCTGGAGAAAGGCGACAGCAAAAGTTCCGCGACCGGCTTGAGCGTCATCATCACACCGGTCAACATGGTGAGGAACAGCAAAGGCGCGAGTATCACGCCCATATCGCGGTGTTGCCTGATGATTGCGGGTCTTGTCATTCTGGCAGGCCACAGGCGCAACCTGAATGTCTTTCGTGTCGGCCACCACAATATCAGTCCGGTAATGATGAATCCAAGCCCGACCAGTCCGGCAATGCCGCTGACCGTCTCTCCCGCTTCCCCGACAAGCAGATGGTGGTGCAGATCAAACAGAAAAATTTCCGAGCGAGCCCAGATGCTGTCCCATGACGTTATCGCCGATCCGCTGGCATCGGCATAAAAGCCGCTGTCCGGTCCGGTGCGCACCGTGTGGAGGGCAATATCGCTGTTGGCAAAAACGATGGAGGTCGGTGTTTGGGTCGAACCAGCTAGAATATTCTGCGTAAGCGCGCCAAGTGTGGCCGGGTCGGTCTCAACAACAGCTTCCGCCGACACTGTCAGACGCAGCCAGGCGCCCTTCCACAACAATAAGGCGCCGGTCAGGCCGAGCAGTGCCAGCAACAGACCGATTAATCCGCCGGCCCAACGATGGATCGACGCGACCAGCTGCATCAGAAGCTATATTTCCAGCCCAGCGTGAACGCACGTCCACGGCCGGATACATAAGTGCTGTCATTCACGAAGGTAACCGTCTGTGCATAATAGGTAATATATTGCTTATCGAGAATATTCTGGATGCCCAGGCTGAAATCACCAAAGTCGTTGCCTGTGTATGACAGCGCAAGATCAACCAGCGTAAATCCGTCAAAATCATTCTGTGGCAATCCGCCATCGAATGTCCGGTCAAAAAAGGTCGATGACTGAAGCCGTGCTGACAGACCATCGGCAATCGGACCTTCGACGAACAAATTCAGCCGGTCCGGCGAAATATTGCGTCCGTCGAGATCGCGGTCAACAATATCATCACCATCGCTGTCAAAGCGACCGTAGAGTTTTGCAAAATTGGCACCGAAGCCAAAGCCGGATGGGAAATGGTAATCGGCAGCAAATTCAAACCCGGAAATCTCGGTGCGTTCCCGCCGGATTTGTCCAGCGCCATTGACCACCTGAATCCGCGAACCCAGATCGGAATTGGACCAGAAATAGCTGGCGTCGAGGTTCAGACCGTCTTTGTGATAGCCCGCCCCGATTTCGATATTGTCGGCAATTACCGGCTGCAGATCGATGAGATCGGCCACCGTCTGTCCGGGCGTGTTGACGGAACGCAGAACCAGGCCGGCGTCCGGCATGGTGAAGCCCTGCGCATAAGATGAAAAGAATGTCAGTCCTTCCAGCGGTTCGACGACGATGCCGGCATTTCCGAGCAGCTTGTCGAATGTCAGTGAAGAGCCTTGGACAAAGGTAGATCCGGCGCTCGCGATCGTGGTGAAATCGGGCACGTCGAGCGTCACATTCTCGTAGCGCAGCCCGCCGGACAGACGCACGGCCTCGTTGAGGAAGGTCTGCTCGAGCTGCACGAAGGGCGCGAATTCCTGGAATTTCAGCAACGGCACCCAGAGCCTGTCCGTCTGTGCCAGTTCCTGAAAGGTCTCGTCATGCAGATAGTCGGCACCTGCCGCGATCTGTAGCCCGTTCCATAAAGTATCTTCGCGCACATAGGTCAGCTTTGCGCCATATTTTTCCGATGCCAGTGCTGACTGATCGAACAGGCTGCCCGCTGGCGCAATCGACACATCCTGAAAGACCGGGAACGTATCTCCGCCATATAGCGCGTAGAAATCATAATAATATCCGGCGAGCGACAGCTTGCCGCCGAACAGGTCCCCGTCGGTGTAGGACAGAGCCATGTTTACCGCTTCATTGAATGTCGGGTCGCCGGCCGGTACGCCGCGTACGCTGGTTGCGGGAATGCCCCCGGCAATGTCGCCGTCGACGCGAACATAATCGCCGTCACCGGCAAGATTGAAATAGTTGGCCGTCAGTTCGATCCGCTTGCTGTCATCAATGTCGAGACCAAACTTCCCGAAGACATTATAGGATGTAGTGTCGGCAAGGTCGCCCTGTGTGGGATCGACGCCAACGGCGTTGCCGTTCCCGTCATAATATAAGTCGTTTTTCTGGAAGGCCCCGGCGACGACAAAATCCACAGCACCAATTTTTTGCCCCAGCAGAGCCGTGAGCCGTGTGTGGAAGCCATTGTCTTCAAAGTCGTCGGTCGAGATTTCGGCGGAAACTTTCGCCAGTAGGTCGCCACTGGTCGGCGGAGCAACCGTGACATAATTAATGACACCGCCGGTCGCGCCCACACCCTGGATGGCATTGGCACCGTAAATCACCTCGACGCGGTCGACAAACGCCGGGTCGATCGTGAACCCACTGCGCTCTCCGTTGCGCAAGGGAGTCGATTGCGGAATATTGTCGAGCAGATAAAGCGGCGTGCGCCCGCGCAGGGTGACGCTGCTGCTTGTCATCTTCTGCCGTCCGGGGGTCAGGCTGGGAATGGAAAAACTGAGGCTATCGAGCAGGCTCGTGCTGACCGACAATTGCTGCTCGATCGTCTCGCGGTCAATGACGCGAACGCTGTTCGGAATGGCACTGATCGGCTTGTTGACGCGCGATGCGGTCACGATAATTGCGGGTTTGAATTCATCTGCCGGGCCAACATCATCATCTTGTTGATTTTGGTTTTGCGATATCGGCGCGCCGCCACCCTTTGCCCATGCGGTGGGGGAGTGCATGGCAAACAGCAATACCCCGAAAGCTGTTAAGTTTTTGAAATGCGGTGTCCGATTCACGATATAATTCCCTGTCTAATCCCTAATTGCGATTGCGAATTATTCGCAATAATAGCAAAGGTCAATAGACCTATTGGATTCTTTCGAATATTTTGAAGCGAGCGGAATGGTTGTAAGCTTGCCAATATCCTGCGAACCAGACTGACAGTCTGCTTTTCATGACTCTCGATTTTAAATCAGACAGCAGAAGGACGGCTTTCCAGTTTAGCCGCACTTGGTGCTATCGGGTCGGGGCCTGAGCAGCCTAGAGGTTAGCACTTGCTCAAGAGGCGGCGTATGCGAAGCCGATGGCTATTGATGCATTAGATCAGGAACGGCAACGATTCTGACGAAATCCTCCAAAAAGCCCGTTAACCATCTGTTTTACAAACCCTAAAGAGGTCCGGCCGGTAAAAGCGTTGGAATTAGCCACTTCGCATATAACATATTGATTAATATAGTTTTTAGGACAAAAGTTTTACTAAACTAAAGCCTTTATCGCGACAGTGACTCCTGAAGCTGCTTAAACTGCCCCTGAATCACTGCTTTTTCCTGAAGAATCATCTTGTTCTCATCGAATAGAACTCCCACTCTATTCTGAGCGGCTATCATATCCGTTTTAGTGGCCTCCAATGCTTGGGATAGCACGGCCACTTGCTTATCGACGTCTGCTTTCTGGCTGGTGAGCGCGGCAATATTATCCACCAATTGTTCGCTTTTATGCTGCTGCTCCCGACTTTTTACCGAGGCGTCGTTAAGTTGATGCTCCAAGTTCTGGATATCGACCACTTGCCTATCTAGGGGGCCTGTGGAAGAACCGACAAATTTGGCAAGTTTGGCTCTAACGCGATCATAGCGAGCCAGTAGTTGCTTGAATTGCCCCTGAATCATCACCTTTTCTGAATTATTATTTTGTTCTCGTCAGTCAGAAATACAATCTTGTCCCGGCAGGTTTTTAGTTCAGCTTTGGCGACCTCCAATGCCTGGGATAACACAGCCACTTGCTTCTCCACTTCTGCTTTCTGAGTGGTGATCACTGCCATGTTTTCCACCAACTGTTCATTTTTCTGCTGGAAAACGGTGAAAGATGGAATGAAGTCCAATCATTGATTCAGTCTTTCAAGACTAATCCGCTGACGCATCCAGCAGATATCAGTTATTTGCAAAAAAAATTATTCTATTTGGGGTCTGGCGATCATCTCTACGGGATTTATTTTTCCTCATCGGTAAATCCTGCAGATGATCGCCAGACCCCAGGTGCTACTTGTAAAAGTGAAGAGTTCATTGAGTTTGCTCGTTGGCTGTTCTTCGCCAACGGTGGGAAAATACCAGCTAATTTGAAACATGGGCAAAGTAAAACTGTTAAGCACAACCATTTTGTTTGCAATCTTGTACAACGTGAATGCGATGACAGAGGCATTTAATCAATTGAAGTCGTAAGGGCACCACATCACTCGGGAGCATATGGCTGCATTTTCTCCATACCACACTGAGCATTTTGGTAGATTGGCTAGATTTGACGCTTTTACCGGTCGGACATCAATCTTGCTCTCCAAAATAAACCCTTTCGCACTGTGGATTGAAGTAGAAAATCAATGTATTAGCATAGTTCCGATCATGCCCAGTAAAAAACCAGTTACGGCACCCATTGCTGGGAAGTCTTGATCTTTTAGATGAGCCGCTGGAGCAATATCCTGAAAAATTAGATAAATGATACCGCTACTGCAGAATAGCATGATCAATCCCAGAACATGATTACTTGCTGACAAACAAGTATAGCCCAACCATGCCGCGAGCGGCCCCACTATTGGAACCGTAAGAAAAATCACCCAAAGTTTTATTTTTGTTACGCCGCCCGAGTTCATTTCATGATATGCTGAAAAACCTTCCGGCATGTTTTGTAGTGCTATCAGCGCAGCGAGCAGATACCCTGTATTCGAGCCTGTTGCCGCAGCTGCGCCTAACGCTATTCCCTCCGGGATAAAGTCCAATATCATTCCAAGAAATTGAGATATGGTATTACGTCTACGCCTCATCCATGAACTAAGTTGCCAAAAGACAATTCCTCCGGCCAAAAATGCTACTGTGGCATCAGGAATTGTGGTGTGTTCTATACCGTAAGGTACAAGTACAAGCGCTATTGCAGCTAGCAGCGCTCCACCACCAAAGTAAGAAACATAACTGTCAATCTCATGTTGGCAACAGTAAGATCTTAGCCTCTTATTGGTCGAGATCAATGCCCCTACAGGTATACTCATTCCGGCGACAAGAGCAAAACTTAATGTAGATGCCAGAGACAGCATGTTCGTTATTCCTAATAATTTTGATTAATTCCGTCCCATGATGCTTACACATATATGACCGCGTCATTTATCGATAGTTAATTGCTTTTAACAATACTTACCGTGGTGACTCATAGAGAACGCTTCAATTTTGCTGTTTTCCTATTTGTAATTCCAATAACTTAATCCTCGTAAGTGTTCGTTCTGTAACTAATCTAAATCCGGCTTCAGATTACCGCTTCTTTCTAAATAACGTTCACAACAGCAACGACCTTTTATTTTAGGTAGGAAAATCTGCCAAACAACAGGCGCCTGGAGGCAGGATCGCGGGGCAGTCCTGCAACCGCAGTTCCCAAGGGATCAGGACGAACCGCTGCACCGGACGACCACCAAAGACCCGATCGACTCGGGAAACGCGCGCGGGATGGCGCAAGCCCGAGACGGGCAAGACCCCGCCCCCGCCGGTCGATGCTCACGCCGGCATAGTGGGCCAGACGAGATTCCGTGTGGGGACCATTTGACACCGGCTTTGTTTGCATTGCTGGGCCACCCGGGTAGATTTCGCAGAGTGCAATCCGCACCTAGGAAGCGAATACCTAGCTGTAGAATCGTTATCCAATCACGATTTTCTCGATGGAATCGTCTGCAGCAGATGTCGATTAAGCTCTTGGCCCAAGCGGAAGCCATCTTGGACGCTTACGATCTCCACTCCTTCATGCTTGGAGGCCCAATCTTTCGCCGTCACGGCCGATGCAAAGAAATGGACGTGGCAACAGAATGACCGACGAATGTCCGCTGTTTCCTGCGGCAGTACCAACGACACTGCGGCGTCGGTCGGTGCGATATCCCGGATTTCGTTCGGCGAAACCGTGAGGGAAACTGGCGCCCCGGTTGCAGCGCAATGCGACGTCACGCGCGCCGTCTGGCCGATGAGGGCCGGAAGCATCAGAGTGTCCAGTGCGCACCAAGCGTATAGACGGCGGCCGTCAATCTCAAAGATATGCGAAGTCTCGCGCAAGGTGAGGCCATAACCAACAATATTCCCATCACTATCGTACTCGGTACTAGTCGTCCGTTCGAGTACCGCATTCACTTGCTGAGCAGGCCAGTCGAGAGACTTGGCAAGCGTCGTTCGTGAAACTGGACGCCCCTTGGCAAGCTCACGCAGCAGCACGACGAACAGTTCCCCGAAGCCTTGGGGCTGATTGGCTGGCGTCAGACTTTCTGCAATCTCGGTGAGGTAGCGGGTATGTTTCATACTAATTTCCTTTATAATTTCCTTTAGGATGCACAGCACCAAAGCTGCACGGTTCCGGCTCGGTTTATCCAAGCCTCAGCAATTCCTGTGTTTTGCTCCAGTTCGCGGAGAACTGGCTTGGCGAGACCTCCGCAGGCGATCTCTGGAGCCGCGGGGCACTGCCAGGGCACTTGGTAGAAGCTGACAAGCTCAGGTTGAACCTTCGACCTGCCCTCCGCGGCAAAGCTGGCTGTCGCCCACAGGGCGCTAATCACGGCAAAGGCCAAGGCGATGAAGGATTTTCTCATCAATTGTTCCTTCCTATTAGAGGGTTCCATTGTAACGTCCTCCGACGTAGTTTCTTCTGACATGCTGTTACGGTTGGGACCGAGGCTTTCGGCTCGCGCTGCAGGCACCCTACTAAGATAAGTTCGCAAGCGCCGCTCGATCGGTTACATTGAATGTGATTTATTCGCGCGAACTTGAGCATGAAATCTTGAGCCGCCGGCCGCCAGCGACGAAGCCGCTGCTCAAGCATGGCGCGATGCCACCGCGCAGCAAGACGGCGCGGCCCAACAGTGGTCTTCCTGAGATAGACAGGCGACTCTCTGCGGCATGCCTCACTCCGTGAATTTCGAACACGTCCCATGGCTCTAGCCCGGTACTGGGGTGACCTCGATATGGACTTGTAACGGTTTTGCGCCGGTGACTTGAGCGTATAACACTCGCACAAGGAGACCGGTAAGATGAAGAAGCATACAGAAGATTTTAAGCAAGAAGCGGTTCGGATTGCACTGAGCAGTGGATTGTCGCGGCGGCGCGTTGCCGCTGATTTGGGAGTTGGCTTGTCGACACTGGGCAAGTGGGTATCGCAATATCGTCCCAGTGATCTGGGTAGCGCTCCATCAACTGATCTGGCGAAGGAGAATGAACGTCTTCGCCTTGAGAACCGCATCCTCAAGGAGGAGAGGGAGATTCTAAAAAAGGCCACGCAGTTCTTCGCGAGCCAGCGCCCATGAGGTTCGCATTTGTGGATAGCTGGCGCCATATATGGCCGGTCGAGATGCTGTGTCGTGTAATGCGGGTATCGACGCGCGGCTATCGTTCCTGGCGTACGCGCCCAATGAGCCAGAGGGCCCGCATGGATATGAAAATGCTGGCGCACATCAAGGACCAGTATAATCTTAGCCTTGGCAGCTACGGCAGACCGAGGATGACAATGGAGCTTAAAGAGGCGGGGCTTGATGTT
>NZ_JBALUN010000019.1:0-22938 GCF_036963805.1 Parasphingorhabdus sp.
GTCTATATGGCTGTGGCGCTCGCCGTGGGGTCTACGTTAAGCATCAGTGAAATTGCTGCTGCCAAAGATTATGCGCTGGCAGAGGCGGCTCGCCCTGCCTTTGGTGAATATGGCGTGTGGTTCACGGTTGCTGTCGCCATCATCGCAACCGCATCGGGCCTTCTTGCCAGTGTTTTTGCCGTATCGCGCATGCTCGCGATGCTCACAGACATGAACCTCATCCCTCACCGCCATTTTGGAATGCCCGGTGACGTGCAAAAGCACACGCTTGTTTTCACAGTTATAGCAGCGGGTCTGTTGGCTGCGTTTTTCGATCTGAGCCGGATAGCATCCTTAGGGGCCATATTTTATCTGGTCATGGATATAGTTATCCATTGGGGCGTTTATCGTCATCTCAAAGAAGATGTCGAAGCTAAAGGCTGGATCTTGCTCAGCGCGATCATTCTGGATTTGATTGTCCTTGGAGCATTCCTGACCATGAAAGCAGCTAGTGATCCAATGATCATTGCTATTTCTTTCGCTGGCATTGCAGGTTTTTTCGCTTTCGAGAAATATTATTTGTCGACCCGGCGTACCGACGATGAAGCCAAACCCGGCATGGAAGGGCATTCCCATTGATCTGGACAATTTTTCTTGGTCTGTCGATGTTTGGAGTAACCGGGTTTATCCACTTTCAGGTTATCCACCGGACGCATCAATGGCTCAAATCAACAAGCTTGGGTAAAACCCGTAAACTGGTGATTGGGCTTTATGCCGCAGCTATCGCACATATTTCGGAGGCTGGCCTTTACGCCATTGCGTTTGTAGCAGGATCCAGCGCTGGTCTTGGCGGCTTCAAGCCAGCGGATATCTCATCAATGGAAATTTTCTATTTTTCATTGGTTAATTATACGTCCCTTGGCCTTGGTGATATTTATCCGACCGGTCACTTGCGGTTTCTGGCGGGTATAGAATCTTTGAACGGCTTTTTGCTGATCAGCTGTTCGGCTTCACTGATTTTTATATTGATGACCGAAACAGAAACTAGTCCAGCACAATGATTGGGGCGAGCCTCCGCAAGGAAAGGCTTTTGTATGATTGAAAAAGGCATGATGAAAAATAGACAAAAAACCCGCCGCGCAAAATCGGGGCTTCCTTTGCTGGTTTTGCCTGTCTTGGCGCTACAAGTACCAATTTTTTCGCTTCACGCAGAACCGCTCACGTTCGCAAAAGCGGTCGAACTAGCAGAAACGGCAACACCTGCAATTGAGGCCCGCTCGCTGGTCGTCGAAGCGGCGCAGAGCGCTGCGATTGCCGCTGATCAACTTCCCGATCCGAAACTCAGTGTCGATATACTCGATCGGAGAATTGCAGGCCCGTTCGAGTTTTCTCCCCGTCCCGGTCGAAACGGGTTTCCAAGGCAAAGGATCGGTATCAGTCAGGATATTCCCAATGGGGCCAAAAGACGCGCTCGTGCCGGTCAGGCGATGGCGGACATAACGGTAGCCAGAGCTAATAAAAAAGCGTTGGTTCAGGATGTGCAGCTCTATTCCGCGCTTTCCTGGATCGATCTCCATTATGCCCAGCGTCGGCTGCGAATATTGGAAGTTTTGCAGCAGAGCCTCAATGATGTGTCGGCAACGGTTGGTGCACGCCTTGAATCGGGGGTCACCCGGCCGGCTGAGGCATTTGAACCGGAACTACTGATAGCGAAACTTGCTGATCGGCGCTCCATGCGCGTCGCCGATATTGAAAAGGCCCGGGCAATGCTAGCGCGTTGGACCGGTGTTGATAGCCCCGAGACCGAAGGCGCGCTCCCTGATTTTACCCTGGACCGGGAAGTTCTTGTCGACACCATCAAGGAACTGCCCATTCTGGATATTCAAGACGCAAAAGTGGAACGGGCGGACGCCGATGTGGAACTCGCACGCGCGAACAAACGCCCGGACTTTAGTGTGAATGCCTCCTATGCGCACCGCCGACCGGAATATGGCGAATATGTCTCGGTCGGCGTCACCATTGATCTGCCGCTGTTTGCAAAAAAGCGCCAAAACCCGGTTATTGATGCCCGGATACTTGAAGCAAGTGCCGCCCGGCTAGAAGCGAACGACCTAGAGCGACAATTGCAAGCAGAACTCTCCCGCGACCTGGCTGAAAACCGGTCTTACCGGGAAAATTGGGAACGCTCGAAAAATATACTTTTGCCTTTGGCCAAAAAACAAGCCGAACTGGAACGGGTCAGCTATGGGGCCGGGCGCGTTGATCTGGACACGGCGCTCAATGCAGCGGTGGCGTTCGCCGAAGCAGAAATCGATCTTCTCGACCGTGAGGCCACATTGGTGCGCGACACGGTTCGCATCAAATATACTTATGAAAGGAACCAGCCATGAAGCTGACATCGACACAGGAAAATAAATGGCGCGCACTTATCCTTGTTGCGGTTCTGGCCGCTGGCGGCGGAGGATATTGGCTCGGCACGGGCGGTGCTGGCGGGTCGAGCGACACCGAGGCTACGCAGGGCAAAGGCGACGTCCTTTATTATTATGATCCGATGTTTCCCCAGCAGAAATTCGACAAGCCGGGCAAGTCGCCGTTCATGGATATGCAGCTTATTCCAAAATATGCTGATGAGGGCGATGATGGAAACGCCGGAGAACCGGGTATCACCATCGATTCCACCATTGCGCAAAATCTGGGCATCCGGACCGCTGAGGCGCAAGTAGGAAAGATTGAGTCCAACCTTAAAGTGACGGGAACTATCGAGTTCAACGAACGCGATGTTGCCATTGTTCAGGCGAGATCGGGCGGGTTTGTCCAGCGCACATATCGCCGCGCGCCCAGCGACATAGTAGCCGCTGGCGCTCCACTGGCAGATATATTGGTTCCCGACTGGGGCGGCGCGCAGGCAGAATATCTCGCGCTGGCAAGAAGCGGCAATGACCAGTTTGCAGCAGCGGCAAAGGCAAGGATGCGGCTGCTGGGCATGCCGGACGATCTAATCCGCCGGGTTGCGCGGAGCGGAAGGCAGCAAAGCGTTTATACGGTCTCGGCGCCCATTGGCGGGGTGATCGAAAGCTTGAGCGTGCGTCAGGGCATGACTTTGTCCGAAGGCGAGCCGCTTGCGCAGATTAATGGACTGAACACTGTATGGCTGAATGTCGCTATTCCTGAAGCAAGGGCACCGGAAATCCGCGTTGGACAGCGCGCAGTTGCTGAGCTTCAAAGTTTCCCCGGTATGGAATTTGCAGGAAAAGTCATTGCCATTCTTCCGTCTGCCGAAACTGACAGCAGAACGCTTACCGGAAGGATCGAATTGGCCAATAAAGGCGGTCGGCTTCGTCCGGGCATGTTCGCTACTGTCGATATGGGTGATACGGGCAGTCCTGCGATAATTGTTCCAAGCGAAGCAATAATCGCAACCGGTTCGCGCACGCTTGTAATGCTCGCGAGCGGTAAGGGTCGCTATCGTCCTGCGGAAGTCACAATTGGCCGCGAAGGCGGCGGACAGACGGTAGTTCTGGCTGGCCTATCGCCGGGTGAAAAGGTCATCGTTTCCGGCCAGTTCCTTGTCGATTCAGAAGCTAGCCTGTCGGGGATCAAAGTACGTCCGATTGAGGGTGAGCAAAAGACTGCGCCCAAGACAATGTCTGGCTATCAAACATCTGGTAGAATTGAAGCGATCAAAAGCGGAGCGGTTACCTTGTCGCACGAACCGGTACCTGCACTCAAATGGCCGGCAATGACGATGGACTTCAAACTTGCCAAACAGGGATTACTGCGCGGCTTTAAAAAGGGCGACCGCGTGACCTTTCGCTTCGAGCAAAGAGACAGTGGTTCAACAATCACGGGCGTTAGCCGCAAAGAGAATGACCAATGATCGAAAAGATTATTCGTGCCAGCGTTTCAGGCCGGGTTTTTGTTCTTTTGCTAATGGCCGTATTGGTTGCTTCCGGTTTCTGGGCGGTTAGGACAACACCTGTCGATGCTTTGCCAGATCTTTCGGACGTGCAGGTCATTATTCGCACTTCCTATCCCGGACAAGCGCCGCAGATTGTTGAAAATCAGGTAACCTATCCGCTCGCAACCACAATGCTTTCGGTTCCGGGATCGCGCGCCGTGCGCGGTTATTCGTTTAACGGCGACAGCTATGTCTATGTGCTTTTTGATGACAGCACCGATCTCTATTGGGCGCGTTCGCGTGTTCTTGAATATCTCAATCAAGTGCAAGCCGATTTACCGACCGGCGTTGTCCCGTCCCTTGGTCCGGACGCAACCGGAGTAGGGTGGGTATATGAATATGCGCTGGTTGACCGGACTGGACGCAATGACCTGTCTCAGCTGCGTTCGTTGCAGGATTGGTTCCTTCGCTATGAACTACAAACCATTCCCGGCGTTGCGGAAGTCGCGTCCATCGGCGGCATGGTAAAACAATATCAGATCGTGCTTGATCCCGACCGGATGGTGTCGCTCGGGATTGATCAGGACAGCGTTATCAAGGCCGTTCAAAACGCCAATATGGAAGTCGGCGGTTCCGTCGTCGAAATGGCAGAACGTGAATATATCGTCCGTGCCACTGGCTATCTTGAAAATCTCGATGATTTTCGGGCCATTCCGTTAAAAACCGCGCGCGGCGGTGTTCCTGTCACGTTGGGAGATATTGCGCGGATTCAAATTGGTCCTGAAATCAGGCGGGGGCTCGCCGAACTCAACGGAGAAGGCGAAGTGGCTGGGGGCGTCATTATATTACGCTCGGGCAAAAATGCCCGCGAAACAATTGTGGGCGTGAAAGAAAAATTGGAGGTACTCAAGAAAAGCCTGCCGCCAGGGGTCGAGATTGTGACAACCTATGATCGTTCCGAACTGATCGACAAGGCCGTGGATAATCTCTCTACCAAGTTGCTTGAAGAATTTATTGTTGTCGCAATCGTCTGCGCACTGTTCCTGTGGCATGCTCGCTCTGCTCTCGTAGCCGTTCTGACCCTGCCTTTGGGAATATTGATAGCATTTCTGATCATGCGCTTTCAGGGGATAAACGCCAATATCATGTCGCTTGGCGGAATAGCTATTGCCATCGGTGCGATGGTTGATGCTGCTATTGTCATGATTGAGAACGCACATAAGCATCTTGAAAAATGGCGAAATGGGAATCCAGATCGTGAAATGCCCAGTGAAAAACGTTGGGAATTGGTTGTCGATGCCGCTGCAGAAGTGGGCCCCGCGCTATTTCTAAGCCTGCTAATCATCACTTTCTCCTTCCTGCCGATATTTACACTGGAAGGACAAGAGGGAAGGCTGTTTTCGCCGCTCGCCTTCACCAAAACTTATGCCATGGCAGGCGCTGCCATCCTTTCTATCACGCTTGTCCCCGTTCTGATGGGCTATTTTATCCGCGGAAAAATTCCGTCTGAAGATAAGAATCCGATCAATCGAGTTCTCAAAAAAATCTATGCCCCAGCACTCGAATGGTCGCTCGACAGGCCGAAGCTAACACTATTGGTTGCTGTCCTAGCCTTTGCCACAAGCGCATGGCCGATTAGTCAGCTTGGCGGAGAGTTCATGCCGCAAATGGATGAAGGTGATTTGCTTTACATGCCAAATGCCTTGCCGGGATTATCTCCGGCCAAAGCTTCTGAACTACTTCAACAAACCAACCGTTTGATAAAATCCGTGCCCGAAGTGGAAACGGTATTTGGTAAAGCGGGACGCGCCGATACAGCGACTGATCCTGCCCCGCTTACCATGTTCGAAACAACCATCCATTTCAAACCGAAGGAGGAATGGCGCCCGGGAATGACATCGGACAAGCTCATCGAAGAACTTGATCAAGCCGTCAGAGTGCCAGGCCTTGCGAACTTCTGGATACCACCGATCCGCAATCGGATCGAAATGCTTTCAACAGGCATCAAAAGCCCGATTGGAATTAAAGTGTCGGGCGATAATCTGGATGCAATAGACAAAGTCGCAAGGCAAATTGAGGGTGCTGCTAAAACAGTCGATGGCGTTAGTTCCGCCTTAGCGGAAAGGCTAACCGGTGGGAGTTATATTGACGTCAAAATCAACCGTGCCGCCGCCGCTCGCTATGGCCTCAATATTTCAGATGTTCAGTCCGTCGTGTCGAGCGCCATCGGGGGCAAGAATATCGGCGAAACGGTTGAAGGGCTGGCCCGCTATCCGATAAGTGTCCGATACCCGCGAGAAATTCGCGGTAGCCTTGAGAAGCTTCGAAATTTACCAGTTCTCACTCCGTCCTTGCAACAAGTTACCCTTGGTACGGTGGCTGACATTGATATAAGTTCCGGTCCACCGATGCTGCGCAGTGAAAATGGTCGTCCATCAACCTGGATATATATTGACACCCGTGGGCGTGACTTGGTTTCAGTGGTTGCAGATTTGCAAACCGCTATTGGCGAGGAAGTCGATCTGCCACCCGGCGTTAGCGTAGCCTATACCGGACAGTTTGAGTATCTGCAGCGCGCAAGCAGCCGGTTGATGATTGTTTTGCCTGCTACATTGGCGATAATCTTCTTTCTGCTTTATCTTACCTTTCGCCGTTTCGATGAAGCCTTGCTTATCTTGGCGACATTACCCTTCGCGCTCACCGGCGGCCTATGGTTGATCTATGCTATGGGTTTAAACCAGTCGATTGCAACTGCGGTCGGTTTTATTGCCTTGGCAGGCGTGTCCGCCGAATTTGGTGTGGTGATGCTGATCTATCTTAAACAAGCTCTGGAAGCGCGCGGCGAAAGGCCGGACGTGGCGCAAATCAAGCAAGCTGTGCGTGAAGGCGCTTTGCAGCGAATTAGGCCCAAAGCCATGACTGTCGCGGTCATCCTGGCAGGCCTGTTCCCGATCCTCATTGGCGATGGAGCAGGCTCGGAAGTTATGCGCCGGATCGCAGCCCCAATGGTGGGCGGAATGCTCACTGCACCCCTGCTGTCGCTGTTCGTCGTGCCCGCAGCCTATTATTTGCTGCGCAGACGCGAAGTATCTCGCAAGGAGCACTGAACAAGGCAAATGTTTTTCAATTTCTGGAGGTCAACAAAGTAAAACGATCGACATTGAGGTGGTTAAGTAATCCGTGCAGTGGATGATTATACGGCATTAGCCGTCATTACTAAGAGCTGCGATGATCGGATAATTTTCTAGTTTCCCCTTTTTCAGGCACATCTTCGACTAGGTTGGTAAGAGCTGTTTCCATCCGTTTAAGTAGAGTGACTTTTCGACACGCTTCCGCTTTTTTTCCTTCTGGTCCGCTTTGCTTCCGGACGTAAGAGCTTCTTCCCTGTAGCGATTGATGTGAATCTTCAAAATCTTCATTTTATTCGACCGCAACGCTCGCTCTATCGCCGAACATTATTGTATAAAATCAATGCATTAGGGACCTTCTTTCGTCATTTTGGAAATGCCACGCGCCACAGCTTGCGGGAACTTTTATCAAAAATAATGAGGGGTGTGACTGTCTCGAACGTAAGTTAAAATATAGAGGCTATTTAACGGGGGAAAAATGCACTCTCTCCATCACCGCCGTTCGTTGTTGATCGCACTTCTTGAAGTCGGCGATGTTGGCTTGGTTAGCAGCGCTAAAGCCGCCATCGAACTATGAGAGAGGACCAACCCAAAAACTATCTAAAAACTATGCTGCTTCACGGCAACAATATGAACACCCTTAAGATACTTTTTATTGGGCTTTCTGTTTTGGCGGGAGCTCAAGAATTTATTCGCCGCTTTGTGACGCTTTTTGAAACTGGAAATCAACTCATTGCGTTGGCGGCTTTTTGCATATTGCTGGTCTTGTGTATTCTCAGTCTTGTTGGCGCTGGCTTAATCCGTAACGGAATTTTGCGTTGGTCTTTGGCCGTATTTCTTGCTGCCGGGTCGATGATGGTGGATAGCTATCAATGGGTCGTTGGTGATTTCATGGACTATGAAGCGTTCATCACTATGATCCAAAGTGCTGAAAATATCGGCGAGGCAGCAGCACAGCATGGCGAGGTGATAACCTTAGCCGTGGGTAAATCTATAATCCTGCTTGTTGGCATTGGCCTGAAACCTGCTGTTACGCAGGGTATATTTGCGGTGCTTTTAAAACTCTTGTCAGTGCCTGTTATTCTGGTGCTCGCTCTCTTGCTATTTTTTCGAGGCGGGGAAGGGGCCAGTGGTCTACCATCCTCGCATAGCGGATTGAGCTATGGATTACTGTATGGCTACGAATATTTAACTCAGGATCATAGTCCCCGCGAAGCGATAGCGATCAAACCTACACGCGCAAAACCGGCTGCAGATATCGTGCTCATTGTAGATGAAAGCATCGCCGGTGCGTATCTCGACATCAATAGCAAGACGGGTGTTTATTCCGGATTGGCGAATCCCAAGACCAAAGTGCCAGTCCACAATTTTGGTCTCGCGGCGGCCATCACTAATTGCAGCGTTGGAGCCAATGTCACCCTGCGATACGGCGGAACACGGGACAATTACCGCGAGACGATCAAATCAAAACCTTCTATTTGGGCTTATGCTAAAGCGGCGAAGCTTGAAACAATCTATATTGATGCACAGCGAACTGGAGGCGTGTATCAAAATCTGATGGATGATGCCGAACGCGCGTTAATAGATAAATGGGATCAATTTGACGAAGTTTCCGTTCTGTATCGCGATCAGGCTGTGGCAGGCCGCTTGGCAGATTATCTAAATGATGAAAAACAACAGTTCATTCTTGTCAATAAAGTTGGCGGACACTTTCCCGTAAGTGACAAGTTTCCGAATTCCCATGCCCGTTATGCGCCTATGCTCAAGCGCCAGTTTACCGATGTAAGCGAGGCACCTCCAGACAATCTGGATGGCCGGCAAAGCAACTGGGTGCTTTATCGCAACAGCTACCGAAATACTTTGCTTTGGAATGTTGGCGGTTTTTTTGACCGGCTTTTTGCAAAGTCTGAAATTGGCGATGCCATGGTCATTTACACTTCCGATCATGGCCAGACATTCCATGAACGAGGCGAGTATGGAGAAGCGACGCATTGCACCTCCAATCCGGAGATTGAGGAGGGCGTCGTACCGTTAATCCTAATCGGCGGGCCATCTTCAGAGCAAGCGCGATGGGCGAAGGCGGCAAAAGCAAATCATGATAAGTTAAGCAATTACAGAATTTTTCCTACATTGCTGGGCGCGATGGGATATGCGAAGAGAGATATTGAAGAAGTCTACGGCTTCGACTTGTCGTCGAATGAGCCCGATCCCTTCACATTCAACGTCAATTTTAACGCGCGCCTCGGCGGTGACCCGATTTGGATGCACATTCCATCGGGCAAAATCGCGCGCCCACCGCTATCGGATTTTTCGAAAAAGGCAGATTTGCTTGATCAATAAGATCGCATATCTTTATTTGCTTTTGTAAGTTAAGTCGAACTCGCGATTGATGCCGGTGTATTAATAGAAAGCGCTCCCAATCTGGCCGACCAAAGCGCCAACTAGTTCTTTTTTCTATACACTTCACTTTGTCACGTTCTTGTGCGACACTGAAGTATAGCAAGATCCCGGCTAATCGGGATAACAAGGGGAGTGGGGCTATGTCCTATCCGGATTTACCGGCAAATGTAAAAACAATGGCGGCATCTACGCAAATGCGGTGGCGTCACCGATACTGGCATTTGGTGAAGAATGAGGGATTTGTAAAAAACCCCGCCAATATCGATATCGTACAAGCTCTGGCTGATATTGGCTGGACAGCGGCATTGACCGGTGAGCCTGGTAGCGGTCTTGATTTCCTTTATATGCACCGGCAGATGATCCACCATGTGGATATGATGCTTAGCAACGCCAATGATCCTAATTGGGGAAAAGTTGAAGGGTGGAGCAATATTCCAGCTATGCCGGATGATCCGGACTGGCCGGAGCCGCAGATTCCCAATATCGATAATCCTACTGCCTGGCCGGAAAATATCCGAGACACGATTGAAGCCATAGCTGGTGCGCGTAGCGCTGAGGCACTGACTACAAATATGGGCTATGCGACAACCTTGCGCGATCCGGCATTCCTTACACGCCCTGATATCACCTTGGATAAATATGGCGAGCTAATTGAAATTACCGTGCATAACTGGATGCACATGAGGTTTGCCGCATCGCCGCCTGCAGACTTTGAGGATGAAAGCACCGCAAATGACTGGCTCGGCGCACCGTTTTCAAGCCATGTGAACAAATATTTCTGGAAATTACATGGCTGGATCGATGATTGTATAGGGCTCTGGGAAATAGAAAATGAGAAACAAGCTGATTTTTCTTCGGCATGGCGCGCACCTGAAGAAGCGCCGCCGTGGGATGATTTGCTACCGACACCTGCAGCTGAAATGGCAATTAGAAAGTCTAAAGCGCCATTATTTGGACCACTGCAGCCTTTTGCTGCGTCACCCAGCGCAATTAAAAGTGCACAGCAGGTCATCGAAAGCCATAAGAAGTAAAAGTCAATATTTTCAATAATATAACATAAGACATAAGATTGATTCTTGCGGAGCTGGCCCTACGCCGCCTTCTTGAAAAGCAACATGCCGCTCGGTACTGCAGGGCGGGGAGCGGGCTGGCCTACCTGCTAGATTGCCAATTCACCTACGACAATGCGCGGCCGTGATTTGGACCAAAACAGCGGTTACTGGGGCATGAGTGTTGGCGAGCTTTAATTAAAATTCCAATGGAATTTGATTGAGGAATTGCGGCTTTATTAATAGTAGAATATCTTGCATATGTCCATAATTATGGCTATATAAGAACCATATGTATCGACATAAATAAGGACGCCGCATGGCTCATGCACATAAAGACGCACGTAAAAAAACTGGTAAAACAGGCAGTTGGGCCACGCGTTCCGCAAGCAGCGGTAAGTTTATGGCTAGCTTTGTCACTAAAGGTGGCAAAGTTGATATTGAGCAAGTCAGCCGCACTTTTAAAATGTCTAAAGTTCAGTTAGCCGAAACTGCCGGTCTGGGTAAAACCACAGTAACAAAAGTGGAAAGGCGCGAAAGCCCGAAAGCGCAATCCCGTATGACAGAAATGCTTGAAATATTAGTGCGCGTGCGCGGTTGGGCAGGTAGCGAAGCACAGGCAATGGCATGGTATCGCGCAGAGCCCATTCCAGCCTTGGATGGAAGGACCGCCGAGGCTTTGGTTAAATCAGGCCAAGCAAATGCTGTTCGGGAATATCTCGATCATCTCGCTCTGGGTGGTTTTGCTTGAATTTTGTAGGGCGGTGTTACCGTGCCCATGATCCGTTTTGGTCTTTCAAGCCAATATCGGGAGACGGCGCTGCTATGCGTGGCGGACGATTTAACAGGAAAGGTCAGCCGGCGCTTTATTTAGCCCTCGATTCTGTAACCGCACTGATTGAATGTTCCCAGGGATTTTCTGGACGTTTATCGCCCATCACTTTGTGTGAATATGATGTTGAATGCGAAAATATCGCGGACCTTAGAACCACCAAAGACCAAAAAGCGCTGTCTGTAGATTTTGAAGATCTGGATTGCGCTTGGCTAACTATCCAGCTTGCTGGAAAAACCGCGCCGTCACAAAAGATCGCAAATGATATGGCAGCAGCCGGTTATGACGGCATACTTGTTCCAAGCTTTGCACCTGATGCAAAAAAGGATAGTTCAAATTTGATCTTGTGGAACTGGGGACCGAAATTGCCACATAAAGTTGAAGTTTACGATCCTTCTGGAAGATTACCGAAAAACCAACTTTCGTGGGATTAGGGTTATTCTCGCTCGATATACCAAAAATCCAATAAAACTTAACATAATCTTTGTTATCAACCTTAGTGATCACTGGCTATCACCTGCCCTTTAGGTGCAAATCCCGACGTTAAATGACCCGGTCAATGTGCCAGCCTCGCAACAAGTTCGAATGGCTCTCCATCTGATGGTTCGCCCGTCTCGATCGGTATGCCGAAAGATTCGTCATCGTCAGGCTCAACGCCCATCTCATTTTCCAGAAAATCCCGATATCTGGCGCGGTGCGTATCATTCATGATCCAGACCAGTCGTTCGCGCGGGACATCTGGTGCCTCCACAACGGCATCGGTCATTGCCCGGTGATAGTCATACATCATACTGCCTCCGTTAGAACCGCGTCTATCATCGCGCCAATTCGGTGGAAAGCAAATACTTCGAAGGGGCGTCAGACTATGCTTTACTGCAGATTGCTCTATCTCGTTTGCGTACGCTCTAAAATATTAAAGGGTGTGGACAAATGTCCATTATTTTGGTAAAAGCGGTCAAAAGGACGCAACATGCTTAACATTATTCCCTCTGGAACGTCAAAAAAACCCGCTCCTATGGGCGGCGATTATGGCCCGGCCGAAATCGAAGCCATGCAGCGTGCCATCATAAATCTATTTTCGAAGTGGGCCGTCAAAGATGCTGACGCCGCGATCATTCTGGGCGGCATATCAAAAAAGACCTTACGGCGCTGGAGAGATGGCGACTATGGCAGGGTAAACCGGGATATGGCTGACCGGATGTCAAACCTTCTTGGTATTCATAAAGCTCTACGGGTTATATTTTCCGACCCTCAGCGCGGCTATAGCTGGATTAACAACCCGAATAAGGCTTTCGGCGACCAGTCTGCGCTAGATGTTCTGCGGCTCGGCGGTATGGAAGATGTTGTCCGCATCAGACGCTATTTGGATTCTGTTCGCGGCGGATGGTAGACGCCGCAATCGCGCATATCTCATGGCCGAAGACACACCGCTTGGTGATGTCTCAATTCCCTCCCATCGATTTGTTCGACGATATTGCTGATCCACGAGATTGGGAAACATTGGCGAGTGCACAATCGCGAACCAATCCACGTATCTATGAGGAAATTGGTGATCTGTCTCTAGTGCCGGTTGATCGCAGATTGGCTGGCGATGGTGCGTCCTGGGTCATGGCCGCATTTACACATATATCACCTGACCGGGCTTCACGGTTCAGCGACGGAACTTTTGGAGTATATTATGCTGGCGACTGTCTCGAAACGGCTTTGCGCGAACACACGTTTCATGTGGAGCGATTTTATAGAGATGCGGTGATGGAACCTGGTTGGATTTCAAAAGTCCGCCAGCTTGTAGGAACCGTCGATACTGATCTTGTAGACCTCCGCGATCCGGGTAATGAGCATCTGCTCAACCCGGATATTGCTACTTATCCAATCTCTCAAACATTTGCTAAAGAACAGAAGTTGTTGGAGCGCGATGGTCTTATTTACCCTAGTTTGCGTCACGATGGCGGACAGTGCATCGCAATTTTCTTTCCCGACGCTGTAACCCCACCAGTTCAGGCGGAGCATTTTCGATATCATTGGAACGGTACACGCGTTGACTTCGTTCAAGCTCTTTCTGGGGACCGGGAAATTCTGGAATTGGTCTAATATATCTCAAATCCAGAAAATCTCCGCTATGGTCTATAACCGTGACCAAATGCAGTAACAAAAAAATTCAGAGGTTTTTCGGGTCACAAAATGATTAGGATAATGAACGATCAATCAGGGTAGGATTAAAAGAGTGGATGAAGAAAATACGGAAGCAGTTGAGTTATATCATCCACCCTTTGTAGTCCGTGCTCTCGACTGGATAGAAGGTATATCCTCCGAACAGCTTATTGCCGCTGCGCAGATCAAGGATCAAAATAAGAGTGGCTTCATTCCCCCAGCTGCGCTGGTTCGAATTATTCGTCGATTTAGGACTGACGGTAAGCTGGAGCTCAGTGATCGTCTCGTAGCAATACTGATCACGAATGCTTATGATTATGTCAGGAGGGTTTCAGCGGGGTTTGAAGTTGGAGATAGAGAGGACGTGATCCAGGAAACCATGCAAACGTTTCTTACCGAACTGGCCGAGAATGACGGTATTGATTGGTGGGAGGTGACATTTCACCGGGAGTTGCGACGCCGCGCCAGCGATGCCTATGCACGTTTAATTGGCCGTCACCGCAAGCGATCAGCTGAACTTACTGATGATCAAGAGTTCAGTGATGATGGTGAGGCAGCGGCTGCTCTTCAAATACGCGCTACGCTTGTAGCATTTGCGGACAAAAGGCTTAAAACAGAAGAGCACCGCCGACTTTTCCTTCTGCTGATGTTGGGCGACCTCCCGATAGATGCACCTGAAGCGCCCAATGATCTGGTTCGCCTCACAGGTAAACCGCGTAGTACACTTGCAAATCTCAAGACAGATTTTACGCGCATGCTCAAAGCAGCGCTTGTGGAGAAAGCGTCATGAATCCAACCTTATCAAACCCTAATAAGCTTGCAGAAGATTTCATTTCCTACGGTATCTGGGACTCAGCAGCTGTCGACCAACTGAGTTCAACCGAATTGGACGAGCTGTTCGATCACCTAGTTGCCCGCTCAATTGTCGAAACTGCGGCATCGAGTATCAGCCCAAATCCGGAAGTCCTTGATTCTGATGCGCAGGCAGCTGTGTTGAGTCTGCAAAGCTTCTATCTTGGTGCGCTGAACCGCTCGCGAGCGTCTAGACCTGACCCATCTTCCAAATTACCCAAAGCGGCTACATGGTTAGCAATCGAACCTGTCCTCAGAGATCGCGACTTTCTGATCCGGTTGGCGCAGCGCCGTCTTAGCGGATTGGGAGCACGCTGCGCGCGCGACTTGGCCGATTTGCTCGGTGTACCCAAACAAGTACTCGAGGACTATTTTGCAGGACAGGCCGGAGAAAACCTTGCCTTTGTTGAAAACCGAAATGTTGGCAAGCCGCAGGACGGCGGAGTAGAGGACTTCGCCACAGCTTTGGCTCGCTCAGATGTCCCTGACGCGTTCAAACGGAGGTGGCTGGAAGCATAGGAAATGGCCGCTTTCGACCTTGCCCGAATTGCCGCACGTAAACTCCGCGAAGGACATAGCGCTGAGCGCGCCCAAGGATATGAAGCTGTTGCTGCAGCCGCGGCGGGACTAGGTTTTGTCATTAAATTGGTCCCGCCCGGCGATCCAGTTATTGGTACGAGTGATGCCAAACTCCTTAGAGACTGGTTGTCGATCTACGTGCGCAACGACGTGTCGTCCGATCAAGCTGCAGCTTATGCGGCACACGAGCTCGGTCATCTGGAACTGCACCAACCACAAGAACTCTGCTCTGGATCAGACCCAGACGCCGGCGCGTCACGCGCGCTTTCGAGGGTCGAAGCCTATGGGCCGCGGGAACGACGGGAACTGCAAGCCAATGTATTCGCCCGTGAATTTCTGTTACCGCGCTCGCTGGCCCGGCAGCTATTTCTCGTAGAGTGCAAGAGCGCAGCCGATATTGCTCAGACCCTCAAACTTCCTTACCCTTTGGTGCGACGCCAGCTGTTGGACAGCCTCCTCGGCCCAGACATCGCGGAACAGTCGGTCGATATGGTCGCGCCGCAGCAGAAGCGAGATGAGAGCCAATGGGCGGCCGCCACCTTTGAAGGATCGGCTCTGCTGCTCGAGGCCGGCCCGGGTTCTGGTAAAACCCGCACTCTTGTGATGAGAATTGAACACCTTTTGGCGCAGCCGACTGTGAGTGCGAGAGATATACTTGCTCTAACATTTTCAAATAAGGCTGCAGGCGATCTTGCCGACCGCATTGCTAAAGCTCACCCAAATGCTGCCGCAGAAATGTGGACGGGAACCTTTCACGCCTTCGGGCTCGATCTAATCCGTCGTTATTATGATAAGCTTGGCCTTCCCAACAATGTCCAGTTAATTGATAAGGCACAGGCAATAGAACTGCTTGAAGATCGGCTACCGCTGATGGGACTGAAACATTATCACGATCTACGCAACCCGGATCAGGGTTTAGTCAAGATACTTTCAGCGATCTCGCGCGCCAAAGACGAGCTCGTAGATCATGAAGACTTTGGTCGCCGCGCAAGCGCTGCTCTCGAAGTGGCCACTAGCGAGAAGGAAATCATTGCCGCAGAGCGTTCCTGCGAAGCGGCAACGGTATATAGGGTCTACACCGAGACTCTTCGTGAAGCTGGAGCAGTCGATTTTGGTGACCTCGTGATGCTGCCTGCACTCCTGATCGGCCGTAACGACGCGGTTCGCGAACAGGTGGCCCAGCGCCATTCTCACGTGCTGGTGGATGAGTATCAAGACGTAAATAGAGCAAGTGCACGTCTTTTGATTGAGCTTTATCGCGCAGGGTCAAGGCTTTGGGTTGTAGGCGATGCCCGACAATCCCTGTATCGCTGGAGGGGCGCATCATCAGCAAATATGGCAGGGTTCGAAGCCGATTTCGCTGGCGGTCAGCGCCTCCCTCTCGGTCATAATTACCGTTCGACTGATCATATCGTCAGTTTGAGCCGCCGCTTCGCTGCTGACATGCGAGCGGGCAAGAATGGTCTTGCATATAAGGCAGCCGCACAGCGATCTGAGGAAGGAAGCACCACGAAGCTGCTAGTTGGACGAAATGATGACTGCGAAGGCGAACTTCTCGCAGCAGAGATCAAACGTCTTGTGGAAGCTGGCGTACCACTGGCTACCCAAGCGGTCCTTGCGCCCACAAATGGCAGGTTGGACATTATGGCAGCGGCACTCGCCCGACAGGAGATAGCAACAACACATCTTGGCAGCTTTTTTGAGCGCGACGAAGTGCGAGATCTTTTGTCCATCCTCGCCCTACTTGCGGAAGCGAACGGCGGCGCTCTGGTCCGCGTCGCCGCGCTCCGAGAAATCAGGGTTGGACCACAAGATATCGGGACAATCGTCAGCGCGGCTCATAAAGACCGCATCCCGCTCAACGCCTTGCTTGAACGAGCATCAACCTTGCCGGGCATGACCTCCGCAGGTGGCCAAGCGTTGGAACGACTGGGAATGCAACTGAAGGGATTAGAATCTCATATGTCTGCGTTCGAGGTGGCGGCGAGTTGGCTACTTGATCGGTCGGATTATTTGCGGGATATTGCGAGTGAGCCGGGTCCGGAGGGCTCACTCGCACGCGCTGCGCTACAAGCCCTTCTTGGCTTTCTCGATCAACGCGAGCTTGATGGACGGCTGTTGACGCCAGCACGCGCGATCAAACGTGTGCGCAGTGCTGTGCTACTGGCTGACGATCGTGACCTTAGAGACGCGGCTCTTGGGGCTGACGCCGCCGCTGTTCGAATGATGACGATTCACGGTGCCAAAGGCTTAGAGTTTTCTGCAGTCCATGTGGTCGGCCTGCATGATCAGTGCTTACCCGGACGATTTCAACGCGATGACAGTCCCCTGCCGCCAGGATTGGTGCAGCCAGAAACACGGGAGATGCACCTCGAGGAGGAAGAATGCCTGTTTTTCGTCGCCATTTCGCGACCGGAAGATCATCTTCGCCTCTATCATAACGAAATAGCAAACGTCCGATCTCGAAAGCCGTCTCCCTTTCTGGCGCGCCTCGGTAACCTTAGTCGCCACGAGCTCGCTGTTGCCACCGCCCCTTCCAACAGTCCTATTGTCCAGCACAAGCCTGTAAAAACCGTCCAAATCAACATATTTGATATTCGGGACTATGCAAGCTGCGCCTTGCGCATCGCATACCGGAGATATTTCGGGATTCATGGACGGCGCCACGAGTCTCCGTACCTTCAAACATCTGGCGTTCTCTATACTTTGGTGGATAGGATTACCGAAGTTGCCGGCCCGAATGTTAACTCAAATATGCAGGCTGTATTGGAAGAGGTTTGGGAAACACGCGGACCTATCGGAAGCGGACTAGCAGCCGATTACTTTGCCCACGCCAGCGGAAGGGTTTCGACTCTTGCACAGTTGGCCAGCGGGTTTGAGTCGCCGGGTTTTGCACATATTGAATTACCCATAAACGGTGGGACATTGACTGTCGGCGCGCCGTTAGTGCGTTCAACACCGAAAGGTACTGAAATCCGCTTCTTTGACGCAGGTCCTGTGCGCTCCAAAACCGGCAATGATCAATCAGCTGGTATTCTTCTTTCCGCCGCTAGGCATGCCTTTGGCCGCCAAGTAGACGCCATGACCGCACATATGACTGATGGTGGCGTAGTCGGCTTTAAGAGGAGTGAGGAAAAGGTAGCAAACGATCTTGAGGAAGCAGGTCAGATTTTGTCAGCGATCAACAGCGGTACGCTGCCACCAAATCCCAGCATGCGTATATGCGGACGTTGCCCCCACTTTGTTTCCTGCCCATCGGTCGGAGCCATCGAGCCTATCTAATTTTTTATTCAGACGAATTCCGTCTCTGAAAGGGATGACTCTAGTGAACACGGCATTCCCGCATGGGCCACAATCGGAGTATTATCCATGTCAATCGACATTTTTATCAAGCGGGGTGGTTGCCTCGACGTCGTCCACCGCAAAGTCAATAAGCTCGACTTCAAGAAACTCAAGCAAGAACTGGACACAGAGTTTGGCCCCGGTGAACTCTTTGTCGAAGACCAGGACGATCCTGTCACTCATGATCATCAGTTCAAACCCGGCAGCATTTTCCTTCACCATAGCTGCTGCAAGCGGATCGACTTGATTGTCCGCTACGCTGGCAAGACTTACGAGCATCGCTTCGCACCGAGCGTGACACTAAAAAAGGTCAAACGGCGCGCCGAAAAAAAACTCAATATCGACCCTGCCGACTCGGTCGAATTGTCACTGCAGATCGCAGACAGTTCTGACCGTCCGGACGAGGCGACACATGTTGGCTCGCTTGCCAATCCACCAACATGCTCAGTTATCTTCGACCTTGTTCCCTCAGACCGCATCAACGGCTAATCGATGACTCCCGACCAAGCTATTTGGGAACGCGATATTGGCGCGGCGTCTTTTCTGGAAGGCGTCGCGCGCAATCGGTGGTCAATCGTCTCACTCGATTGGCCTTTTGCGCTGTTCGGTATAACAGCCCGTGATGGTCGGATCTTCTATCTGAGGCTAAACTTTGCAGGCTATCCAGCCGCCCCGCCAACAGGCGGTCTCTGGGATCCTGAAACTGAAACAGTGCCTGCCCTCAACCAGTGGCCGACCGGTGATGCCGTGTTCGTAAGCGTTTTCAACCGCGGTTGGCAAAACGGACTAGCATTATATATGCCGCTCGATCGGGTATCCCTTAATGGGCATCATGATTGGCCGACTCAATATCCCCACCTTATGTGGCAACCTGACCGGGGTCTCGTGCAGTATATTAGTGAAGTTCACAGACTTTTAAACGCGCGAGGCTATCATGGCATCACCGGATAATCGTTTACGAATCTCATGGTATAAGTGGTGGCGGCTTATGCGACAACTGCGTCTTCGCGGTGCTGGCATCAGAGAAAGTGGTGCTTTTCTGCTCGGGTCCCGCACAGTCACCGGTGGCTGGGTCACGGATTTTGTCTTTTATGACGACATCGACCCCTACGCCCTTGCCCAAGGACATGTTCATCTAGCGGGCGCCGCTCTTAATCGAGTTTGGGACCGCTGTTCAGCAACTGGCTTGGAGGTTATTGCCGATGTTCACACTCATCCTGGCAGCTCCGGTCAGAGCCTTTCGGATCAGAACCATCCCATGATTGCAATTAGAGGTCACACAGCGCTCATCGTTCCCAATTTCGCTTCTTCTGTTTTGAATCTGCGCGGTATTGGCATCTATCGTCATCTTGGCGCACGCAAATGGATTTCTTTACCGTCTCCTCGCGCCGGTTTGCGCGGGCTAAAATTTTGAAAGGATTTATCTATGCAGCATGCTGACTTCAATCAGTTCGTCGATGGCTTCAACCGCCTAGCCAAACTTGATCTCGACATCGGCGAAGCGGTCGATCCAGATGCTGCAATGGCGCGGTTGATGAGCTATTCCGCACATGTCGCAGTAGGCCCAGAAATTGTCCAGAGTGTGGCTCACCAAATTGCACTGCTCACTTTTGTAAATATTGCTTCGCGCTTCGCATTAGGCGGTGTGACTGTATCCGGGCTCGGCGATGTACCACTACTCGCACCATGGCTTGGAAAAGATTTGAAATCAGCAGTCATCGCACTGGGCGGCAATGTTGGATCAAAAGCATCTGAAGCACCGGTTGTGATCATCGGCAGTATCCTGTCGGCGCCCCCAGAGCGAGGTTGTCAGCTCACTTTCGAAGGCTGGCGCGGCGGTGTCGTGCCGCTAGGGCATCAACGTCTTAGCGAATGTGATGTGACAGCACCGGCAGCTGTGCTTTCGGGCGCATTTGCGGCAGCCGAAGTCTTCGCAATATTGCGCGGTGAAGCCGGTGCGGGCTTACGTCCTCAAGGGCTTTCGGTTTGGCGACCTGACGGAGACGCAGACTGGTTCTCCACTATGAGTGACGGGCCAACGCTTTCGCAGTTGCCAAATCATCTATGGGTGCTCGGTCTGGGACATCTAGGGCAAGCATTTCTATGGGTATTGGCGATGTGTCCTTATCAAGATAGGTCAGCCGTAAAACTGGTACTTCAAGATACCGATATAGTGACGGGTTCAACATCGAGCACATCAATCTTGACGATTGACGGTAGTACTGGACGCAAAACCCGCACAGTAGCAACGCTTTTTGAATCGCTCGGGTTCATGACGAGCTTAGTCGAGCGGCCATTTGATGATGGATTTTGCAGGCGTGCCGACGATCCGTCAATTCTCGTCTGTGGCGTCGATAACGCCTTAGCCCGTAGCCAGGTAGAAACGCCCGGTTTCCCGCTTGTGATTGAAGCCGGAATCGGCAGAACTGCGGATGACTTTAGATCTGTTCGCCTGCACAGTTTCCCTGCACAACGGAAGGCGTCGGCACTCTGGAAAGCTGGTGCTATTGAGCCGGACATCTCAATAGGAAAGACTCCAGGGTATAATCGCTTCAAAGAGCAGGGCGTTGACGACTGCGGGCTTACGCGTCTTGCAGGCACAGCGGTCGGTGCGCCCTTCGTTGGGGGCATCGCCGGGGTTCTTATGCTCGGACAAATATTGAGACTGTTGCACGGCGACACACTTGATGCAGTTATTGATTTTGATCTGCGCGCATTAGATGCACGACGTGCCGTAGGTAATTCGGTGTTAACTCAGCTCAATCCTGGGTTTCAATCATGTATTTAGGCGAACCACCGTGAGATTCAGACGTTACATATTGTTTCAAAACGGAACCCTAGTTGAGCAGTATGGGCTGATTGATTTCATTAGTAGAAAGAAGTTGTCAGTGTGATAATTCTAGCGTCAGCTAGCAAGGGAATTTTGGGGGTATCGAAAATATGCAAATGTATCATATTCAGATCAAGACATTTTGGCGGCCAACGGAAATGATTTCCTGATTCCGCCTTCCTATCAAAGAAAAGTCAAACACCTCATGAACTTTACATTTCTTCACGCAGCCGATCTTCATCTTGATAGCCCCCTCCTCGGTTTGGCGAGCAAGTCAGCCGACTATGCCGAACGCGTTGACCGCGCCTCACGTGACGCTTTCGAAAAGCTAATAGAACTTGCCATTGAAGAGGGCTGCAGCTTCATCGTATTGGCAGGTGACATTTTTGATGGAGACCTTCGCAATTTTGAGACCGGTCTTTTCTTCGTCAACCAGATGCAGCGTCTTGAAGAGGAAGGGATACAGGCCTTCTTGATCCTCGGTAATCATGATGCAGAAAATCGTTTCGCGGCCAAGCTCTCAATGTCGGCTAATGTTCATCTGTTCGCCAGTAAGGCAGCCGAGGCGATTGCCATCGAAGCGCTAAAAGTCTCTGTCCATGGCCGCAGCTTCCCTCAACGTGACGTGACCGAAAATATCGCACGAGATTATCCACCTGCAGTCGCTGGCCATTTCAATATTGGCGTGCTGCATACAGCATGCCAAGGAAGCGAAAGTTATCACGCGCCTTACGCTCCGTGTAGCGTCGAACAGCTAGTCAATCATGGCTATGACTATTGGGCGTTGGGCCATGTCCATGCACGCTCAGTGCTAAACGAACATCCTCATATCGTTTATCCCGGTAACTTGCAGGGACGTAGTCCCCGGGAAACCGGGGCTAAAGGTGCAACAATCGTCACAGTTAGCGACGGTGAGGTTGCGCATCTCGAACATCACGACCTCGACGTCGTTCGCTGGTTCGTCGTCACGGTAGATGTCGCCGAAACGGAAGGCCGCACCGAACTGATCGACCAAATCCGTAACGAAATTGAGGAGGTCTGCACTGACGCTGGCGATCGTGCTCTAGCAATACGCTTACGGCTCGTTGGCGAAACCAACCAACACCAACAACTTCTAATTGAACAACAGATTTTGCGCGAGGACATCGCCGTGCTTCTGGCGACACTGGCGCAAGACATCTGGCTAGAAAAGATTGTGATAGCGACAACGGCCCCTCCCCTGCCAAGTTCGCTCGACCCGACGGTTTCGGGCCAGCTGGCAGCCGAGATTATAGCGGAAAGCGCTGATTTCATAAACGAGCTGATCGAGGAACGAATTGCAGAGGTTCGTGCAAAAATGCCTGCTGCTGCGCATGCTGACGCCTTTTTCGAAATGCTACGGGAAGATGCGCCAAAGCGCGCGCGCATATTGGCGCTCTCGTTGGTAAACGAAACGGAGGCCGGCGATGCAGCTAACTGAATTGACGCTTGAGCGTTACGGGGCTTTTGCCGAACGCATCCTCCCAATTCCAACCAATGCGGGTCTCACAATTATTTACGGCCCCAATGAAGCCGGCAAAAGCACATGCCTAGCAGCAATAAGCGACTTCCTGTTTGGCATTCCAGAAAGGACCCCTCATGCGAGCCTATTTGGTTATGATGGAATGAGAGTGAGCGCTGAGTTGGTCGATGCTGATGGAACTGCATTGACATTGCGCAGACGTCGTGGCCGTGTTCGCACCCTATCCGATGCGGCAGGCACACCCCTTGATGACTCAATCCTAAATGGGATGCTCGGCGCTACCACCCGAGAGCGTTTTGCGACATTATTTGGGCTCAACCATGAGACGCTTCGCTCAGGCGGATCGAGCCTGCTCGCGGCAGAAGGTGATATAGGTCGTTTGATAGTTGAAGCAGGC
>NZ_JBALUN010000020.1:0-22675 GCF_036963805.1 Parasphingorhabdus sp.
GAACGCCCTTGGCGGTATCATACTGAAAGCCGCCTTTCTTCGATGCGATGCGGCATAATCCCGGTTACGGCATTATGACCAAGTTCGTGCAAGACCGTGCGGTAATAGTCGATCTGGTGGGTGAAGGCTGGCTGCGGGGGAACCTGCACAAAATCCGCGCCCACATTATAAAAAGCCTTGGTTCCGCCTGTCCGGAAATCCGCGCCTGTGGCGTCAATCAGAGCCTCGGCCTGATCGTGCAATTCGCGTGTCGGCAAAGGCGCGGGTTCGGCAGTCAGTCGTTCGGGCAAGCCATCGCACTGCGCGGCATTAAATACCGTAAAGCGTTTGAGAAACGGAATCGAGCGCGGTGCATCGCTGTCACCAACGCCGCCCTCGCCTTCCTTTTTCCTGTCATCGTCGGGCGTGAAGCGGTCGGCGTAAAAGATCGTCCGGCCCTTCTCGCCCTTGCGGACGCATCCGCCAGCGGCCAAGGCTTGCCGGAATGTCAGCCAGTCCTGCGAGGGATAGCCGCCATCAATGACAGCGCCCCACAATATGAGAATATTGATGCCAGAATAATGCCGCCCCGATATCGCGTTGCGCGGCAATCCGGTCACAGCGTTGCCAGCATTCCAAGGCTTCACCCAAGGAAAAACCCCTTCCTCCAGCTGCGCGATAATCTGCGCGGTTACCTCGTCATAAAGAGACACCTTCGGCGCTGCCCTGCCGCCTCGGCGCGATTTACGCGCCGTGCGCGAAGCGCGCTTGGCCTTCGTTGTCCTGCCCGTGCCGCTATCCGATACCCTAGAATTTTCATGCAACATAACCGCCTCCATCACCCCAAAACTGCCGCAACCGGCCCCGGAGAGGCGGGGTGGGCGGCAAGAGCGACCAGAAAGGCCCGCATCAAGCGGTCAGGCGCACCCGAAGGGATGGAACAAAGAGGAATACCCGGTCCTGAAAGGCCGGGTTGCGCCTGAGCGCGGCGGGCCTAGCCGGGAGCGCCGCCCACCCCGACTCGTCGGAGCCGGAAAACAACGCCGGCGCGTCCGCGCCGTCCATATCAATCGCTAACAATCGCGATTACCCCATCCGCGAAGCGGCCTAATAAAGACGGCACCCTTGCACGGCGCGACGCTGCGCGGTGGTGTGTGCGCGCGAAAGTGCGCCAGCGCCCACCGGGCAAGGAGAGAGGCAAGAGTGCCTGCGGGTCAGAACAAAGAAGCCGCACCCTCAAGGAGCGCAGCGGGAAAGAGTGCGTCCTTAAAAAATCCCGCTCATTTTCCTACGCTCCCGATCGTCACCCGCATGGGCCAAGACTACAGGCTTGGTTCGCGCAGCGAATAGAGCGGGCCGCCGCCAGGCAGCGCCATTGCCAAACACCCATAGATGGTCAAATCTAACGAAATCCAATATCTGTAAGTGTTCAATAGCTGTTGAAATTTGCACGAGATAGGCTGTGAGCAATCTGATCAAGTATCCTACAAAGCTGACGTAGATATGGCGACAATGAGGGTCGCCACGACTAGCCCCGTCGATGATTGCCTGCACATCAGAAGTTTCGGGGTTTAGGCTATAAAATGCGCCCACTCTAATGATACAAAACCTCACAGCTCAGGCCGAGAGATTGGTGGTTTTATATCAATGCCAATAACCGGTACGCAGCGTGATCCATAGCTCGGCTTTTCCCGGAAGTACTGGATGATTTAGTGCGAGCAGAATTGGATGATCTTGGGCGCCTTCCCGAATGGGCCGCTTGTTCTGATAAGTCTGGTTGAGGAAAAACTGTCCGAAATCATGCTACATATTTCGGACATTCCTAACTCGACATTGTCCGAAATCATGCTACATATTTCGGACATGACCAAGTCATCCACCAGTCTGAAAGAGCAAATTCTTGCTCGCATCGAAAGCGGTGCAACGATCACCGTCTGGACACCGAGCAATTTTCTTGACCTCGGTAGCCGTGATGTTGTCGATAAGACTCTGCAACGCCTTGTCGGGACGGACGAACTGCGCAGGATCGACCGGGGCCTCTATGACAAACCTCAAGCAAACAACCTCACGCAGCAGGATAATCCGCCAAATCCAAAGGCCGTCATCGATGCGGTCGTACGGCGCGACCAGATACGGGTGCTTGTTGACGGGATGACGGCGGCCAACGATCTCGGCTTTACCAATGCGGTACCAGCCAAGATCATCGTTCACAGCGAGGCCCGATCAAAGAAGATCAACCTCGGAAATCTTACCATCTATTTCAAACAGACAGCTCCAAGCAAACTTTTCTGGGCAGGCCGTCCCGCGATGCGCATCGTCCAAGCCCTGCACTGGCTGCGCGACACGATGCCGGGCGACGATATTGCAAGTTGGAAAAACAGACTATCTGTCCTGCTCAAAGACCCAAAGCATGGCGCAGAGCTGCGCGCTGATTTGACCGATGGTATGTCCACCCTTCCGGCTTGGATGCAGGAATTGCTACGCCCGCTTGTTTCCAACGACACGCGGTCCAGATGAATCCAGCTTTTGACGACATCTTGCGGGCCGATATTGATACGCGCCAAGGACTGTTCACCACAACGGCTCAACGCATGGGAACAACTCCGCAGAATGTCGAAAAGGATTTCTGGGTCTGCTGGACACTCGATGCTCTGTTCAACGGCATCACCGCGGGTCCGCGCCTGCTGTTCAAAGGTGGCACCTCGCTTTCCAAGGGATTCGGGTTGATCCAGCGCTTTTCAGAAGACATCGACGTCACAGTCTTTCGCGATGATCTCGGCGTTCCCGCATCGGTCGACGAACTGGCTGGGCTAAGCGGTAAAAAGCGCCAGAAAGCGCTCGATGCGATCAAAGACGCTTGCGAGGCACATATCAACGGCCCGCTGAAGCAGCGCCTTACAGAGATTTCAGAAGAGGCCTGCATGCCCATCGCGGTCGAACTTCAAATTAAGCTCGTCAAGGACGGTATTCATCAGTTCGCGCGGCGTTTTCCCAAATATCGGGTCAGTCGGTTTGAGCTCCTTGCGATCACGAACGCGCTCGAAGGGCAAGATCGCACCGGGCATCGATTTGCAGAAACCGACACCCCGTTTCCCGCGCACCTCAATTTCCAATATTCGCTCGCCGGTAGATTCATCATCCACGATCTTGACGTCGCGCATCTGAATGCGTGCGGACTCATCGGGGCGCAGTCCGGTGTTTCCCATGAACAATACATAATCGTGAAAAGTCTCACAGACTTCACGCCAGCGCGGTTTGGGCGGATTTTTGGCCCGCTCGCGCGTGGCTTCGTAAAGCAGTTTATATTCCTCGGGCGAGAACCAAGCGCGATGCTCCAGCTTGCCAGATGTCTTGTACGGCGCTGACATATCCGGGATTGCGGAAATCCAGCCCTTGCGATTGGCAGTCTTCAAAACCTGGCGGAGCGTAACAATCTCGCCATGCAAGGTCGCGCGAGCCGGTTTCTTTGGTTTGCCGGTCTTCGCATCGACACGGGAGGTCTGGCGGTGGACACGATATTCTTGCACCTTGCCCGCATTGATATCCTTAAGCGCGGTATCGCCAAAGAATGGCAATAGGTGCACGCGAACGTGAATAGACTTGGATTCCACATATCCCTCATTGCGTTCGCCCTGGGTAATAACCTCGAACTCATCAATAAAGGCTTTGGCGGCATCCTCGAACCTGGGACCAGTCGGTGTTCGGCGCAGACGGCCATCGGTCGCTGGTCCGGGTTCTGCGATTTGTGGCTGGACAGGATTGGCCAGCACGGAAAATCCGCCGCGTCTGCGTTGGCGATCCTCGACGCATTTTTCCATATACCAGTCGCGCGCAAAATCCTTGGCGGCAGCGAGGTTCATTTCTTTGGTTGTCTGCCGATGATTGCGGCTGCCCAAATAGGTTGAGCATTGCCAGAAGCGGCTATTCTCACGCCGATAAACGTGAAGCGCGCCATCCATCAGAGCGTAGCTTTCAGCTGTCATAACGAAACTCCAAAATGTGTAAGACATGTGTAAGTCTTTTTGGAAGTCTCGTCCTTGCTCAAACCGTTGGTATTAAAGGGTTTTTGGCTAATTTTTGAAGGTAGAACTCAATTTTGAGTCGAGCGAGGCTACCGACAAAACACTAGCATTTAGGGGCCTCGTTCTTCGAATGCATTCCTGCGCTCCAGACATTGCTAGTATCCGAGGGCTATTGTGAAAGGATTTGTGTAAATCACAATGAGCGCCAAGTAGTTTTTTATTTTACGCTGGTCCGTCCTTTCATAGCGACAACTAATTTCGGCACGCACCACGAATCTCAGAGGTGCAGCTTTGCGGTAAATCTGAAGCAGACTACAGTATGGAGAATTCTCATCTAGGCAGTCGGTCGCGCCTCCATCAACATTTGGTCAATGCTGGCCTTCCGAGACTGCCGATCCAGCGTATATGTGTTCCGCCTGAATTCTGCACCATCCAGCAGGGCATTTACATATCCAGAAACCGTATCCGCCGCCATGATGAGTGTGGAATCTAGAGTGTGGACATACTTGCTGGTTACTGATCCTTTTGCGTGACCAATGAGCGCGGCGATAGTGATTTCAGTAAAGCCGAGATCATTTGCCATGCTGGCGAAGCTGTGGCGCAAGACGTGGGGTGTTATGTCCCAGAGGGGAGTGTCTGTGAAGAGTTTTTTCCAACTTTTGGGAAAATTCCCGACCATATTGTCGATGCCTTGGCCTGGAAAAACATAGGTTCCCATTCGTTGCATCCTTGCCTTCTCCAGATATTCAACGACCGGCAAACCAACCGGGCGAACTGAGGAGCCTTCCTTACTATCTGCCAGTCGTAAGCAACTCCCTTCCAAATCGACGGCACTCCATTTGAGATTGATGATCTCGCCGCGCCGACAGCCTGTCGTCGCAATCAGTCGGAGTATGTCGCCGTGAATTCGATAGTGGGCGTTCTTTTGTGCATCTTGAATAATGCGACCCAAGACCCGGTATTCGGCTTCGCTGAGTCGCCGGTCTCGGACTTTGTATTTCGGTTTGCGCAGACCGTGTGTTGGATTGTGTTCGATGACACCAGCTTCAACCGCATATGAAAAAATACCGCCGAGAAGTCCCATCGTCCTGATAGCAGTGCCTGCACCACCTCGGACAATTGCCTTCCCGCGAAGTTTGTTAGTTCTGACGGTCACGCGAGTTTTACCCGCGATAATGTCTTTCATCAGATTGTTCATATCTGGCTTGGTAATGTCGCGCACACGCCTTGTCCCTAGAAGAGGAATAATGTGCCGCCGGATACGGCCAACATCAGTATCTACGGTGGTCTGCTTCTTTGGTCGTCCGCCTTTCCCGAGAACAAGCCCCGCTTCCATATCCGCGATATACTGTTCGCAAAGCTGCCTGATGGTGAGCGCTTTACGCTCTTCCTCACGTTTTTCTGCGGGATCTTTGCCATGTGCCACTTGTCCCAGCAAAGCCTTGGCTTCACGGCGAGCAGTATCCGGGGTCCACACACCATGAAGGCCAATCGTGTAGCGACGTGACCGACTGCGGGAACGGTATTGGATAATGTAACTGCGCTTACCGGACGGATAGATACGCAGGCCGAAGCCCGGCAATTCTTCTTCCCAAATGACTTGGCTATTGCTCTGGGGTTCGACCGCTTCTACGAACCTTTTTGTCAGTTTCGGCATGCTTCCTATCTCTTCCAAGCCCGGTTCTCACGTAAGCACCACGTAAGCACTTGAACGGAAGTCCGGGCGTATTCTCGGATAGAGACTTCGAAGACGTAATCAAAAAAGTCTAGATATTACAGACCATTATCGTGCCTTAGCGTACCCTATCGCGTTATTCGGAAAGGCCTTAAGACCAGCTCCGAAGGCAGAGGTCACAGATTCGAATTCTGTCGGGTGCACCAGCTTTTCTGCCATTTCTTGGGTTAGAGCGACTTGGAACTCCGGTGTTTCTCCGGTGTAATTAAGGAGAACATCGGGATTCGGGTCACTCAAAACAGATGTCCGTGGCGTGAAAAACATCTTACGAAGCTCTTCGGGAAAAGCTATAACGCTATGAAGTGAATGTCTCACCAGTCACCCGATGTTACAGTTAGGCTACAATGGAGAGCGTCGTCCTTTGCCAACGCATATTCGAGCGCATGCGCGATCAAGCCTGCCTTGCTTTGAAATTGCTGAAAAATGATAGCCGTTGAGCAACCTGGTTGTGATGCTATGACGCGCAGCGATATTTTTTCTAGACCACGCTCTGCTATCATAGCTACCGTTTGGTCTAGTAACATCTCGCGAATGGAAACCGCTTTGCTCATAAGAGTGCGGTTTAGACAATCATATTGTCTTTCGGCAACTCAATTATAATGTTCGCGCTTGGCCATCGTCAGGAAGATACCATAACCGGTTTCTCAATTTGAGCGATACTGGACAATATCGCCGCGTCTACCTAATCAGAATGGAGCGCATTTGATAAGAATTTGGGTTACCTAAAAGCGGTGATTCTAAAACACAAGCTGACGGAAATTTGTTATGAGCCGTAATCCTAAAAAAAATCCAGCGGCATCGCCACCAAAGCGTGCCCGCTTTCGGTTGCCCAGAGAGCAACGAGAAGCTGATATTTTAGTGGCTGCAAGGTTCATCCTTGACCGAGACGGCTATGATAATGCTTCTCTCCCTGAAATTGCCGAACGCGCCGGGGTAGTAGAAGGGACCGTGTATCGCTATTTTGATAATAAGCGTAATTTGTTCATCCGCCTTGCAGAAGACTGGTATACTGACGTTTTAGATGAAGATTACAAAGACATAGACCAAGCAGATCTATTTTCCAAACTGCGCTGGATGATAGCACGTGAGCTTCTCATCATTCGTAAAAACCCCGCTCTCACTCGCTTCATTCTCACTGAATTGCGCCCTGACCCAAATTATCGTGATATGCCCATATTCTCGATGAGCCGAAAATTCACATCGGCAATTATTACCCATTTAAAACAAGGTGTCGTAACCGGTGAACTCTCCGACCGCATTCCCTTTCGCGTTGTACGTGACATGATTTTCGGTGGCATCGAGCATCAAACATGGGCCTATTTAAGAGACGAAGGGGATTTTTCTGTAGATTCAGCAGCTGATGCGATTGCAGAAATCATCTATGTTGGCATGGGCGGCAAGCAAGCCCCCCCCTCCCCCCGAAATCCAAATTCAGACGTGGGTGAAACCGTATAATATTCTAGCCTACGGCCATGAAATCGGTGACATTAGCTTGGATTGCTTTTACAGGCAGGCGCATGATTACCTGGAATGCCTACCAAACCCTCTAAATTATCATCACTTTCAGGTTCATCCGCTAAACCTAGCGAGGCTTTATAGTCATCGCGTGCCAGAAGTGCGGCACCGAGGGCTCCAGCAATTTGGGGGTGGCTCGGTAAATATAATTTCTGGCCTAGCGCTTTTTCGATATGGTGGACTGCTGCCGGATTTTTGGCGACACCGCCTGTCATAACAATAGGGCCGGTTTTACCGACACGGCTGACTAGACCCAATGTGCGACTGGCCACCGCAGCGTGGGCTGCTGCCAGCACATCGGGCTTGGTATTACCTTCCGCTAACAATGAGATCACTTCTGTTTCAGCAAATGTCGCGCAAATGCTCGATATCTTTAGTTCCTTTTGCGAAGTTAACGCAATCGGGCCCATATCATTGAGCTCCATCTCTAACGCACGGGCGAGCACCTCAAAGAATTTTCCAGTGCCCCCTGCGCATCGATCGTTCATCGCAAATTGTATAACAAAGCCGCCGGAATCAACCGAGATGACCTTACTATCCTGACCACCGATATCTATAACAAGCCGGGCATCTGGCTTCATCGCCACAGCGCCGCGTGCGTGACAGGTGATTTCAGTGAAGTTTTTATCCGCAATGTCTAACATTCGACGCCCATAGCCAGTGCTAAATGTCCGGCTCATATCTGCTTGCGTAAGGCTAGCTTGCTTTAACACATCAGCGACAGAAGCGTTCACCCCTGCACCGCTCACCGCGCCCATATGCGTAACATTGGATGCCAGAATTTTTGTGTCTTGATCAAGAATAACGGTCTTCGCGGTTGTCGATCCTAGATCTATGCCCATCACATTAAAGTTCATGATACCTGACTTTCTTTCACTTTTATCCGAGTATTAAAATCGAACCCAGAAAATAATTCCATGATGTCTGCATTTAGCGAGCTTGATTCAATTTCGAGCGAGATCAAAAGCTGTTTGCGTCCCGCACTTTCTGGCACGGATACTGAGAAATTTGAGATGCCCGCCAGTCTATCAGTAAGAATTTCGTTCGCCATCCGGCATATTACATCGTCCCGAAGAGCAGGCTTAAAAATCTTTCCTACCGCTGTTAGCGGCATTTTATCTATGAGCTCGATCGCCACCGGACATGCTGCCCGCTCAGGCACACTGTCGCGGCAATAAGCAAGCAATTCAGCGGCGCTTATGCTGCTGCCGTGCCGCACCTGCACATAAGCGACAGGCAGTTCACCTTTCACCTTGTCTGGACGGCCAATAGCCGCAACCAGTACGATATCGGGATGACTTGATAGTGCCTCCTCAATTACCTTCGGTTCAATGTTATGGCCGCCGCGAATGATAACGTCTTTTGCGCGGCCATCGATCCAAATGAAGCCGTCCTCATCTATGCGACCGAGGTCACCGGAGCTTCCCCATTTTTCATCATTGGGCATGCCCGAAATAATGAAACCTGCATCTTGCGAAGAATCAAGATAACCATCACACACGCAAGGTCCATTTATTGCAATTACGCCCTGTTTACCGCGCTCAACTTCGCGAACAAATATATTATTTTCATCTACTTCAACAGCTTTCGCCCTATGCCAAGGGGACGGCAAGCCGACAGAGCCTATTCTAGGCTTTACAACATTAGGCTGGCATCCTTGAAAGCCATGGAATTCGGTCGCGCCCCAAACTTCTCGTAACTCGACACCAAATGTCGCGGGAAAGGCCGTTCCTAGTTCGAGGGGAATGGTGCTTCCCCCACATGTAAAAGTGCGCAGCCCGTGGTCGGTAGGGGCCATTTTTCCATTCAATATCATCGCCGCCGTAGTTGGCGTAGCTATTAAAGAGGTCATCGCCTCTGATTGAACAATGTCCCAAAAGTTTTCAACAACATCACGATTACGAAAACCAGCAGCGGTTAACAGAAGCGCCTTCTGGCCATATAATAGACTTCTTAATGCCAGCATGATTAGCCCACCAACATGAAAAGAAGGCATGCCTATTCCGATGACTTCATCGGCATCTGGCCCCATTATAGCGCCGCCAATCCACGCGTTAATGAGCATGCCCTGCTGCGTTAATTTTGCAAGCTTTGGCTGACCCGTAGTCCCACCGGTAGGCAAATATGTACAAGTGGCCAGCGGGTCTTGGTCAGGCGTAAATGCTAGATTTCCATCCATCGCTTCGAGATGACGGCTAAAATCCATATCGATATTATCACTGTCCACCAGCAAAACGCTATGCACGCCTGGCGCAACTGCTAGAATTTCGTTCAGCCTGTCCGCTGCGCTTGGCCCATGGGCCGTTGTGGTGACTAATATGTTCGCGCCCGATGCCGTTAAAAGAGCAGCGACCATAGCTGGCTCAAGATGCGGGTTAACCGGCATAAAAATACCCGCTGTCACAGCGCCCCAAGCGGCAATAAATCCCTCAGGAATTATCGGCAGCATCGCGGCTACGACGGGGGGCTCACCGCCGTTTAAAGAGCGGAAAATATTAGCCGCCTGGCTAACCTTTCTCAGATAAACCTCATATGAAAGCACCTGTTTTTTGGTAGTTTCTAGAGACAAATCAAGCAGTACCATTGCAGGTTTTTCTATATCTATAGCTGCAGCAGCAGCCAAAGACTTAAATATAGTTTGACCAGCAAACATATCCACAGGGTCACGCTCCTCCAGCTCAACGATGTCCTGTGCCCCTGTGATAAGATGCCGTCTTACCACCTCGTCAATATTTCGATTTTCCCGGCTTGCCCGCGTGTCCATCATTGCGCCATCCTCTTCTAAATTATTTTCTGCCGTAGTTACTTTTTTAAGTTGCCTAATTATCACAGTCCGCTGATTCCCAAACAGTGAGCCTTTGAAAAACAATCATGAAACTTAACAAAGACAGCCATAAAAAACTGATTTCGTAAATCTATTCACTTTCTGGTTGCAACACTAATACAACACTATTAAGTTTAGCTCAATAGCCATTGCCAGATAATGGAATTTGTAAAATCATCATACTGGGGAGGGAGGCTATTACGCCATGAATCTGACTAATGATTAGATATTAAAAAGGGAGAGAAGAAAGATGAGAAGTCGTCCAAAACGGCAGTTTTTGCTATTAGGAGTTTCTGCATTTTCACTGATAACGGCTAATAGTCCTGCATTTGCGCAAACCACAGATACCGAAGATCAAGGGGGCTTTACCGAAATAGTCGTCACCGCGCAAAAGCGCGCTCAGTCGCTCAACACAGTCGGCCTGTCGATCAATGCGGCAGATGGCGAAAAATTAAATAATTTAGGCATCCGTGACACCGGAGATCTGGTTAAGATTGCCCCTGGCCTGACTTTCACCAAGAGCCAAGATGGTACACCACTTTTCACTATCCGCGGCGTTGGCTTTAATGACTATACGCTCGGCGCAAGCCCGGCTGTTAGTGTCTATGTTGACCAAATACCGCTCGCCTATAGTGCGTTCACACAAGGTGCGACGCTCGATCTAGAGCGCGTCGAGGTTCTCAAGGGCCCACAAGGTATTTTATTCGGTCAAAACTCAACCGGCGGCGCCATCAACTATATCGCAGCAAAGCCAACGCAGGAATTAGTTGCCGGCGGGAAGATCTCGTTCGGGCGCTTCAATACCCTTGATATGGAGGCTTTTGCTAGTGGTCCGGTGAGCGATAAGTTGGCGCTGCGCCTCGCAGCGGGCACAACGCAATCTGGCGATTGGCAGGAAAGCTACACGCGTGATGCGTCCATAGGGCAGCAAGACATTCTCCGTGGCCGTTTCCAAGCTGCGTGGGAGCCTACTGATAATTTGTCTCTGCTTTTCAGTGCAAATGGCTGGCTCAATAAATCAGATACACAGGCAGCCAAACTCGTTGGACTCAAATTACAGCAAGATGCCTCATCCCCAGGCAATTATGACCCTGTCGAAACGGCACGTCGCGTTGCAGCATTCCGTGCCTACCCACTCGCCCCCTCAAGCGCGCGTGCAGCAGACTGGGATGAAGGCCGTGACCTTAGCCGTGATGATGGCATGTATCAGCTTTCCCTTCGGGCAGATTGGGACATTACTCCGGGGATTACAATCACGTCCTTGACGTCTTTCACGAAATTCAATCAAAACTACAACCTCGATAGAGACGGAACGACCCTGCAAAATGCAGGCGTTAGGTCACGCGGTAGTGTAAAAAGCTTCTTTCAGGAATTACGCGCATCTGGCAATTCTGATACTTTAAACTGGGTTGTTGGCGGAAACTATGCAACTAACGACGTGATTACACGCGATACTTTCTTGGTCAACGATTCCACAAATACCGCTATTATACCCGGCATAGGTGTCGATGGCGCAACCACCACCTTAACCCAAGATATTCGCGATATCGCCATTTTTGCCAACGCCGAATTCGAATTGACAGATAGCCTGACCATACTCGCGGGTGGCCGATACACAGAGAGCCGCAATAATTCGTCAGCCTGTATTGTCGGCTTACCGGGCCATGCCCAGACATTTTACCTGCTGTCACAAGCGCTTAGCGGAGACACAACACAGGCCCCGCCTGATAAAAATACATGCGTAGCATTTAATTCAGACGATAGTTTCCGCCTTGTTCGTGACCCTTTCTATTCGACATTGAAAGAGGATAATTTTTCATGGCGCGCGGGGCTTAACTATCAGGCTAGCAGTGATCTATTGCTCTATGGCTTGGTATCACGAGGCTATAAATCAGGTAGCTTCCCAACTGTTCCGGCGTCACAAACATCGCAGTACCAGCCTGTCACACAAGAATATGTTACAGCCTATGAAGCAGGGGTGAAAGCAACGCTGTTAGATCGCAAAGTACAAGTCAACGCGGCAGTCTTCCACTATGATTATCGTGACAAACAAATCCGCGGCGCCGTAATTGACCCTATTTTCAACCAACTTGAGCAACTCGTTAACATCCCCAAGGCACGCATTAATGGCGCTGAGCTCGATATTACCGTTCGTCCGACCAGCGGCCTAACACTCCGGGCAGCAGGTACTTACGTAGACTCAAAAGTTCAGGAGTTTACCGGTATCAACAACGACCGTGTTAATGGGAACTACAGAGGATCCGATTTGCCTTTCTCGCCTAAATGGCAATTTGTAGGTGACGCGGAATATCGTTTTGCTCTTAATGATAATCTCGGCGCATTCGTTGGAGCAAATGTGCTCTCAAACAGCAAGACGAACTCGACTTTAGGCAATCCGCAAAGCTCGATAATTAAGAACTTTGCTACATTAGACCTAAGAGCGGGCATCGAAGGCGCCGATGAGAAATGGTCCGTCTCGGTTTGGGGCCGCAACGTCACAAATACCAATTACTGGACCAATCAATTTGCAACGCAAGATGTCATCGTTCGTTACTCAGCCATGCCTGTGACTTACGGTGTCAGCGCAACGATGAAATATTAAATAGCTAAGATTGGGGCAGCCTAATTATTAGATTGCCCCAATCGACCTACAAGCGGCCAAGAATTTGCGTATCCTTGTGAAATCGCGAATGTTCGTTTTCAAAAAATTCCTTCCTTTTGTAACGATCTGCGCGATAAATTATTCCAGAAAACTTTGTTAATGACTCGAGTTTTAAGGCTGTCATACCGACACAAATAATAATCATTTTGCTCCAATATCTGGGTTTTATCCTAGATGACTCCGTTGGATTGCAACGATAAAATTATTTGATATTGACCATTAATAAGTTTTACTTAATAGTGGAGATTGACACTCAGAATCAGCATCATAAGCGCTTCGTTCTAGAGAGACGGACAGATTTGGCTCGGCCATCTCATTCACGCAGCAGGCGAGAAAAAATCTAACACAGCTTTCGCTTAATGGAGAAAATAATGGACCCCACTGGTCAAGCAGATAAAATATTCGCGGCTTTGGCCGGGATCGCCGAGGACCCTCTAAGCTACGCTGAGGAATGGAAGCGTAAAACGGGGCGTCAGGTGATCGCCGTTCTCCCCATGAATTTTCCCTCAGAGCTTATTCATGCTGCAGGTGCCCTTCCCGTCGTCATGCAGGCAGAGCGCACCGCGCCGACAGATGGCAGAAGCTTGTTATACGAATATTATTGCGGCTTCACCCGCAGTTTAGTTGATCAGGCAGCAACAAAAAAGCTAGGCGTATTTGATGCGTTCTTGCTCGTAGATCACTGTGTCGCGTTATTAGGGGCGGCTGATGCAATCCGGTTTGAACTGCCTGATACGCCTGTTCACTTAGCGCAATATACCGCGTCAATGGATGAACCTTGGACACCGCCGCAAGTTCAAGGAAAAGTCGACGAACTTAAGGGCGTGCTTTCCGAAATATGCGGGCGTTCCGCCACAGATGAAGGTATCATCAAAAGCATAAATGCTTTCAATCTTAACCGCAAAATGCTTCGCGAAATATACGATCTACGCCGCTCTGGCGAAGTTCCGCTGACTAGCCGGAAAATTCAAGTGTTGGTCAAATCTAGCATGGTGATGGATATTGCGGAACATAACGAGCATCTCGCCCAGCTCTTACCGATGCTTAAGGCTGGATCGTACACTTCAAACAAGCCAGTTAAGCTCCACCTCTCCGGCCATTTTTGTCATGCGCCGCATCCCGAACTGCTCGATATGATCGAGGATTGCGGAGCCGTTATTGTGGATGACGATCTTTATACAGGATATCGCTATATCGCGACCGATGTACCTACCGAGAGAGACCCGATAGCGGCGCTCACACGTTGGTATTTTGATCGCAACACAAATACGCCTTGCTCAACGCGAGCGCAAAAAAATGTCGATTGGGAAAAATATCTTTCCACATCTGCGCAGAAGAGCGGCGCCGAAGGAATCATCGTATTGATGGCAAAGTTTTGTGAGCCGCACATGCTCTATTACCCCGAATTGCGGAAGGAATTTATAGCTGCGAATATCCCGCACCTACTCCTTGAAACAGAGCATGAGAGTCCTGCAATCGAAATGGTAAAAACGCGAGTGGAAGCTTTGATCGAAACTATCAGACTGAACAAAACTAAAGCCGCATAAATTTTTAACGCAAGAGTTAAAGGATAAACGATATGTCTATCGCTATCGAGAAATCGCAATCAAAACTAATCACGGGGAAACCGCCCGTTATTGTCAATCGCCTTGTCAGCACCAGAAGCGCTGGCAAAATGGTGAAGGATTACTGGGATCGCGTTTTTACGGCCCGTGAACGCGGAGCCACAGTCGTCTGGTATAATGGAGCTGCGTTAAACCCCCTGTTTCAAGCCGCAGGCATTGAATGGTGCCATGGCGAAGCTTTTGCAGCGCGCATTGCTGCAATGCATCTTGAGGGCCCAGCCCAAGAGACAGGAGAGGAATATGGCTATAATCAAGAACTGTGCTCATATGCCCGCACCACTTTGGGCTGCTCCGTTTTAACCCAGAAGCAGGCAGAAATAGTCCCACAAGCGAACGAACCCGATGATTTTCCAGATATTCCAAGCGAAGCGGTATTGGCGAGCAGGCTACCGCCACCTGACTTTTTTGTGAATGCATACGCGGGTTGCAGCACGGGCCAGCAGTGGGACGAGATTTCTTATCGCATGTACGGCAAAAAACTTCCGTTCTTCAAGGTCTCCTATCCCTTTCTTTGGGGAAATCGTCCCGACGCCGGTTATTTACGCGGGCAAGAATGGGATGATGCTTCGCAATATGTCGCTGCACAATTATATAAGCTGATCGAATTTCTTGAATTGCAAACCGGGCGAGAATTCGATTGGGACGTGCTGCGGGAGTCCATGCATTATATAAAACGCGCCGCCAAATTGCGTGTAGAGGCGCTGGAGCTATGCAAAACAGCACCGACACCCGCTGTATTCTGGGACTGGGTTGCGAGCATTGCACCCATCAACTTTTTACCCGGCACGCAAGAATTGGTTGATTATTTTGCTCGCGTAAAGGCAGAGATAGAGCAGCGAATAATCGACGGTGTTGCCGCCCTCCCTAGCGAGCGTTACCGGCTTTCCTTTGATGGCATTATGAACTGGACGAAAGTTGGCTGGCTAGCCAATAAATTCTCCGAGCATGATGCTGCCGTTATTTGCGGTCGTTATACGCACAGCTCATTTTGGCACGAACCGCATCTGATTGACGAGGATGATCCTATTTTGGGAATGGCACAGCATTATCTGCTCTGCCCGTTCAACCATAGCGCCAAAGTCCAAAGCGAAATAATGCTCCAAAACGCCAAGACATACGGGCTAGATGGTGTAGTTTTCCATTCCACGCGCACATGCAGGTCATCAGCAAATGGGCAGATGGTCATGGCCAAAGCAGCTCAGGCAGCAGGGCTACAGACAATGGTTCTCGAAGGCGATGTTGCCGACGCATCATTTTATAAAGATGAAATACTCGAAAGCCGCCTAGAGGCGATGCTAGAAACCATCGATGCCCGCCGGATAAGGTAGATTTAAACGATACAAAAATCCAAAAAAGGAGCGCCGCATGAACAGCTAAAGTTATTTCCTGCGGCGCTTTTTTATGCAAAATATACTCTTACAGGCATCTTAAAATACCGATTCTCAAAAACTAGCCATTGCTAACCATTTTTAGAATGGCCTTAATTGAAGCACCCGATAATGTGTCATCAACAGCTTCATTGATCTGATCAAACTCATAGAAAGTGACAAGTCGGTCAAAGGGGAAACGCCCCTGCTTATATAATTCCAACAATTGTGGAATGAAAACAGCCGAAACACTATCTCCTTCACAAATACCGCGGATCGTGCGACCCGGGATCAAAAGGGAATTCACGTCAAAACTGGCTTCGGTCCCCAACGGAGGGGCGCCCACGATGCCACATGTTCCGCGGATAGCGAGAGCGTCAATTGCTTGCCGAACGACCTCTGGGCGCCCACTTGTATCAAGAGAGAAGTCCACGCCGCGCTGCGTAAGCGCAAGAATTTGCTCAACGGAATCTAGCTCACTAGGGTCAACCACCTCAGTCGCGCCAAGTTCCATGGCCATATCTCGGCGAGAGGCTTGTGGATCCACAGCGATGATTTGGGTTGCCCCCGCCACACGCGCTGCCATTACCGCGCTTAGGCCAACACTCCCCACGCCAAATATAGCTATTGTTGCGCCATAGCCGACCTTGAGGGAGTTAAGTACCGCGCCTGCGCCGGTCTGAATACCGCATCCAAGTGGGCCGAGCAGTTCTAAAGGCAATTCCTTGTCGACTTTAATCACGTTTCTACGATCAGCTAGCGCGAAAGTCCCAAAAGACGACTGGCCAAAGAAGTGATCGTGAACTTCGTGGTTTTTAGAATCGCAAGTGCCGGTGCTGCCATCACATCGCGCACCGCCGACATTTAGTGCAAAGAAATTTTCGCAATAAGCAGGCTCTCCTTGACGGCACATACGGCATGTGCTGCAGCTCATATAGGTTAGGATAACATGATCGCCTGGAGCTAGTTCTGTTACACTCTCTCCCACTTCTTCGATGATGCCGGAGCCTTCGTGTCCCAACACGCCTGGAAGAGGAAAGGGATAATATTGATCTCTTACGATTGCATCGGTATGGCAAATACCTGTCGCTGTAATCCGGATAAGAACATCGTCGGGCTTTGAAAGCGTAAGCGTCACATCTTCAATTTCAAAGCGCCCGCCTTTTTCTCTCACAATAGCCGATCGTCCATGTTGTGTTTTCATTTTCTATTCCTTTAATCGCCCAAGAAAGCCGTTACAGTTTTGCTTTGGGTATAAGCATGGAGCCCTTCATCCGACATTTCACGGCCAAGGCCAGATTCCTTGTAGCCACCAAAGGCAGCAGCGGGATCAATGATCGCATGAGAATTTATCCAGACCGTCCCTGCCTGAAGCCGAGCCGCTGTGAGATGTGCCCGTGACAGATCACGGGTCCAGATATTAGCCGCCAGTCCATAATTAGTGTCATTAGCCTCAGCAATTACATCTTCTACATCCTTGAAAGGCGTTGCCACCAAGACCGGCCCGAAAATTTCTTCACGAACGATTTTAGCATCTGGCTTCGTATTTATAAAAACGGTTGGTTCGACATAATAGCCTGTCTCGCCACGTTTTTTGCCGCCGGTCAAGACCTGACCGCCTTCTTTTACGCCAGCGTCGATATAGCCCAAGACGCGCTCTTGCTGCGCATGAGATACGAGCGGCCCGATCATTGTATTCGCATCACGCCCGTCTCCTATAGGAAAGCTCTCTGCTGCCTTAACTACGGCGGCTAGGACATCGTCGAAAATACTTTCTTCTACATATAGACGAGACGCTGCTACGCAAACCTGACCTGAATTGAAGAATATAGCCAGTGCAGCGCCAATGCCTGCTGCATCAATATTAGCATCGGCAAAAATTAGGCTGGGTGATTTCCCGCCTAGCTCTAACGTGACCGGCTTGACCGTCTCTGCTGCGGAACGCAGAATAGATTTGCCAACGCGCGTCGACCCAGTAAATGCGATTTTATTGATACCAGGATGATCGACCATCGCCTGCCCGACTATATGGCCATAACCTGTCACGACATTTAAAATGCCTTCGGGTAAGCCAGCCTCCAGAACAAGTTCCGCTAAGCGAAGCGCCGTCAATGGCGTTACCTCAGACGGCTTTAAAATGATCGCGCACCCTGCCGCCAATGCCGGTGCAATTTTCATCGCAGCCATAACGATAGGAAAATTCCACGGAACAATGGAGCCGACCACTCCAATCGGCTCATGCTTGGTATAGCTGTGATATTGGCGCCCATCTGCAGAGATGGGGTTCACCTTCCCTTCAATACGAGCACAGGTGCCAGCATAATATCGGAACGTATCGACGGCAGCAGGAATATCGAAAGCCAAAGCATGGGTATAAGACTTGCCGTTATCGTAGCTCTCGATAAGGGCCAGTTGCTCAGCATTAGCTTCAATCAAGCGCGCGATGGATTCTAATATTTTACCGCGATCAAGCGGCCGCATTCGGCTCCAGCTTGGGCTATCAAAGGCCGCGCGCGCTACCTTTACAGCATGATCGACGTCCGCTGCCGACCCTTCTGGCACTTGGGTTAAAATGGTCCCGTTTGAAGGATCCTCAACACCGATAGTCGCACCAGATTGTGCGTCCAGACGAGACCCGCCGATGACCATTTGGGGGCATGGCAATTCAAGAGCTCTTTGTTCCATTATATTTCCTCTTCTTGCGCGGGCAACAAAGATCTCAGTGGCTTTTTTGTCCGCATATAATTTTTGCTTCGGCTAATGTCCGGAGCCTTCGCCCCCACAGTTCAATCCATCTTTTTCAAGTAAGTTCGCGTGAAGTTTTGCGATCTTAGGCGGAGTAAGATCCAGCACATCTTCACAATAGGATTGCAGCGTTCCCCAGCCGTCATCGATCGCTTCAAATGCTGTGAAGAGGAATGTCGGGTGTACCTCCATCATCGCTGTTAGCATTTCTGGACGAATTCCACTTTCTGCCAGATAGGCGAGATCACGCTGCCTTACGTTGCTCAACATATAGTCTTCCCAAATTACCGATTTAGGAACACCAAGAATATTGAGCAAAAGCGCGACGGCAAAGCCGGTGCGATCCTTTCCGCTCGTGCAGTGGATTAACGCTGGCGTGACCTGCTCTTCCTGAAGCGAGTTAAAAAGGTGAAGAAACGTGTCACCTTGCTCAATCGCAAATCGCCGATATACTTCACGTACGCCATCGCGAAAACCCTCAACGGTTGCGTCAGGTTTACCTGCCTCCGCAACCATCTCAACTGCACGATAAGGCAAGAAACCTATATTGTGCGTCGCCACATTGCTTGTTATCGCAATATTATTAGGCTTCGCTTCAAGTTCGGCCTGACCACGCAAATCAAATATTGCCTTCAAGCCCAGTTTCGACACGATTGGGATGTCGTCGTCTTTAAGGTCTGCCAAGGAATCTGAACGATAAACTCTGTTGCACCTGACACGCAGACCATCCGACGTAATATATCCGCCTATATCCCTGAAATTAACGGCGCCCGACAAGCGTATATAGCGTTCCGGTAAAAGTAAGTCCTTCATCAGTCCACCTCAAGCCTCGGAATTCAAAGGTTCCAGCAAACTTTCTATTGGCGGGACTATTGACGCATCCGGTTCCCACCCCTGCATGATCAACCAGGAGCGATCACGCAGCAGTTGTTCTTCGGACATTTTCAGAGTATTCGCCATCAAGGCATTTGTTGCCTTCTCATCATCACCGTCAAAAATGGCTCTAATATTATCATCCAGCTCTTCTGTGATTCTACGGGCTGCATCCACCAGTTCTTGAGGCTCTGCTTTGGCGCGGCTTAAAACATCGGCCGCATCTGCTTGCGCCGCAACCAACGCGGCTTGTTCGCCATCACTGCTCTCAAGAACGTCGTGCGTATAGGATATTAAGCGATCAAGCGCATTGCGGTCTGCTCTAAATTGAAGCGGCAATCGCACAGCGATAAGATTAAGGTGGCCGATTATCAGCTGTGCTTGCTCTACCGCTAAAGCGTTATTTTCATCAACAGCTGGAAGGACGACTTCAGTCATCGCCTTGATCATACTTTTGATTTGAATTTCGGGACGAAGCTGCATTTTAAATTTCCTTCGCTAACAATTGGCGGATATCATCAAGCAACATGTACCCCACACCGAGCAACCAAGTGAGCAAGATATCCTGATGCGATTTACCATTTCTGGCGACCCGATAGCTAGTGGCTAATGTCATGACGGCCATAGAATAGGCGTTGAAAATTTGATAATATCGCAGCGACTTCATATCAACGGACAGGCCAGACGCTTTTTCATAAGCTTCAAAAAATTCTTGCTCCGGTATTAGTCCAGATACCAAGAATGTTGTCCCGTCTTCAGCAAAACTGCCAAAAGCACGGCTAGTGCTCCAGGCGAGATCTTGATGCCGGTCACCAATTCTCGTGAGCTCCCAATCCAGCCATGATGTAATCGTTGCACTTTGTTCGTCAAACAGGAAATTTCCGACACGGTAATCGCCATGCACAATGGACAAATGGTCAACCGATGGAGCATTTTTACGCAGCCAAGCTGATGTCAAAGACATGAGCGGCACCTGCTCTCCGGAATCCTCTTCCCATACACGATCCCACCATGCCACGGCCCAATCGCTATTCTGGGTTCCAAGCTCAGGTTGATCAAATGCCGTTAAATTGGCTTGGGAAAAATCGAATGTGTGCAATTTAGCCAAATCACGAACAAATTGCGGGCCAAGCTTTTTGCGCAATTCCAGCGGAAGCCGAGTGCCCAGACCTGAAACGCCAGACTGCGCCTCAGACGGCTTGGCGACGCCTGAAGCAAAGCCATAGACCAAACCGGCATAGGGCAAATATTCTGCCTCCGTATCGACCCAATATACAGCAGGTATAGGCAGTATATCCTGCAATGCACTCACCACCTGAAACTCGCGAAGGCGACTTGTCTCATGCAAAGATTCAGCTGGCTCAAGGCGCAGAACCATGCGCGTTTTTTCGCGGCCTACCGCAAGCCGGTCCCAATCCAGAGTGAAGGCGACTTGCAGTTTTGACGCGCCGCCAGAGAGCCAACGGGCATCTTCCACTGCAAATTTTACTACGCCTTTGGCTTCAATTAATCGCCGAAGACCAACTATGATTTCTTCAAGTGTCAGCGGTGTGTAACTTGGACCCGAACGCCGCTCTAGCTTGCGCGTAAGCGATCTATCAATTTCAGTTTCCGTCACAAATTGCTTGCGTATTGCCGCCATCCATTCTTCAGATGGCCTATCTTTATCGATTGCTATCACAACATAGCTCCCCTCTCAAAAAACTATTATGCGGTGATGTGCGTAGATGCCTCGGTCCATCTCCGACCATTGCGTCGTGTGAGTGTTTGCATAGAGGTAATTTCAGATGCCAAGCCATAGCCGACCCGTCCGTCATCTAGCTGCCAGCGCATTAGCGATGCACCGACCAATGCGCTCATATAACAGATCCAAGGGCCGCCGACTTGGGCCGTCCCGACAAAACAAAACTGCTTTCCGCGCTTGTCGGTCACTTCAACTTCCATGGAAGTAATAGTTGCCCCCATACGATTAGTATAAAATTTCGCGTCGATCAGCCCATATGCAACGCCGTCTTCCATCACATATCCGTGTGCGAGCGTCTGAGAAACATCGAGGGGCTTTTCTGGATCCCAATGGTTAATCCACTTAATCGCAAAATCCTTGGTCCAATGGGCGTGTGACCAACCCATAGACGGCACATGAATCTCGGGACGCGAACCCCAGCTATGATCCATCGTTTCGACGCAATCGATGCGATATTCCTTGCCCCGCAATTTCATCGTACCAAAATAATGGCCCGTTAGGTCGAAATGGCCACCATAGCCAGAGCCCATGCCTGCGCCAGCATGTTGCTCGGCTATACCCCGCGCTGCTTTAGGACTATGATCGGGATCGTGAATGTCAAACGGATCCATCAGGCCGGTAAAATCAAAGTGAAGTTCAGTGCCATCGTAACCAACATAATCTACACGGTAATCCCTAGGTGGATTAACCGCCTCGATACTTAGGCCGGTAGGTAAGGTGTATTTTGATAGCTTTTCCGGCGCAGGCAGCATCTGCTGAGAATCGAAATAAAGGCTTTCGGCGCGGTTGTCAGATAGCGCTCCATATATAGCGACATCGCTCGATATAGCGGGCACGCCTTTGCGTGATACGGTATAGATGATGACCAAAAGACGCTCTTCTGGAATATTGAAACAAAACCAGTTCGTTTCTGCATAGGTATGATCTGCATCCTTAGGATGATGATACTCTACGTCCCTCGCTGTAATCACTAGATATTCTCCCATACCGTAAAAAATAAAATTGTAGAGAGCGGGCACTATTGCGCTGCAAAAAAGTTCAGGAGTTCATTACTCTATCGTTCCTAGAAATAGCCTCACTACCCTCAAATTGATTCTGAAAATCAAGCACTATTCTTTATTGAGTTAAGCTTATTAAGTGTCAAGGCAATTGTTAGATTAAGGCAAACTCTAATTGCCAAGGAATTTCCCTGAGGTTACATTAGTCTAGCCGATGGCATTTCACGATATCCATTTCCCATAAATTTCCCGATTTTGGGCAGTGACGAGGCTAGGCTGTTTGAAATTTCCGCGCGCTATTTGAAGCTTAATGACGCCAATTCTTATTTTTGCGGCGATAGTCAGCTTATCAGGCGGCGCGATTGCGCTTTATCTTTCCGCTCGTCACCAAGCGCTTGTGGCGAACCCTCCGGCACAGCGTTTTTCCGCTATATTCGGCATATTAGCGCTCGTTTTCGCGCTTTTAATGTTTCTACAATTCATGGGGCCCGCGACTGCTGTCTTTACATGGGTGTAGATATGTAGGGACTCGTGAGACATCTTCTGTAAAATTCTGATGCAGGAAGGAGATGATCGAATGACCAAG
>NZ_JBALUN010000021.1:0-17823 GCF_036963805.1 Parasphingorhabdus sp.
GCGTATTGTCTTGTGCCTCACGATGCTTTCCAGAAATATAATATTCTGGATCGGCAACAAATTTGGTTTTGCATCCGCCAGAACAAAAATGATAATCCCGAGCATCATGGCGCGCATGATGCCCGGTTTTATCCGGATCAACAGTCATGCCGCAGACAGGGTCTGTAACATGATCTGAAGAGCCGTCATGGCTGTGGTCTTGGCCTGCAAGGCCATTGAGGGAGGGATGAGCCACAGCCATTATTCCTTTATCAACTTGCTGATCGAAGTGCATACAATCTGTTTGAAATAAAAAGGTCTTCTTAAGTTGTTCGGAGGCCCCGCACTATCGATCGCTTCAGAAATGCAAAGTTCTGATCACAACCATTCACCCAAATTCGTGGTGGTAGAGCTCCGAAGCTCCGAAAGTCAAACCAGCGCGTAGTGGCTTCCTCTAGAACTGAACTTGGCACGCGCCGCTCGTTCCAACTGAGAACCAAAAATCCATCTGGCGTTAGTGCCGTAAAGCATTTGGCAAGTACAGCAACTTGCTCGGAAAACCTGTTGACACCGAAGCCGAAAACTCCCGCAAGAATGATCGTTTCAAACCGTACTTCTGGCAAGAGCTGATCCAAATCAAGAATGCTACCGATAATATGTCGGTTTGGCGATCCGAAGCGTGCAACTGCCGGATCGCAATCGATTGTCCAGCATGTGCCGCCGCTTGCTTCCAAAAGTGCCGGGTAGTCGATTGTATAGGCTTGTGTGCCAACGAACAAAATATTCCCACCGCGTGCCGCAACCTCCGGAAACACTTCATCTTGCAGAACCGCGCGATCCGGGGATCGTGCTATATCAGCAGTCCGGCCAGAAGTTGTCATCAATGAACGGCGTATCAGTTTCTTGATTGCCCCTTTTCGCGGCAGCACCAAACCCGTTTCATAAATAAAGTTATCCGGACGATGTTCGGTCCACAAATTCCGTCTTTCTTGGTCGGTTGACATTTTAGTGCCCCCTATTGATTATGAGCACGCTTCAAAATGGGAAAATAGAAACAGGCCCGGAGCCCATGAGGATCCGGACCCGCCCTGCGACCCTACTCTGGTTTAGCTTTGCTGGTGTCCATCTTGCTATGGTCCATTTTTGAGTGGTCCATTTTCGAATGATCCATCATCTGGCAGGTCATTTTGCCATCGGCATCCTTCATCATCATGCCGTCCATCGCTTTGCCGTCCTTCATCATTCGGCATTTCTGATCGGAGGACGCGTCGGCTTTATGCTCATGAGCGAGTGCAGATCCTCCATAAAGGAGAACGAGGGCTCCGAGTGCAGATGCCATTTTTCTCATGATATTTCCTTTCTTGTTAAAAACCCTAGTTGTACGAGGCAAAAACAGTTGGGCCATTGCTACCAAAAGCAATGACCTGATAAGGCTGCGTTTGATTCTGATATTCCATGCCCGGCGAACCAACCGGCATTCCTGCGACCGCAAGACCTCTGATATTGTCCGGCTTCTCGCGCAGCAATCGTGCGATTTCCTTCGCCGGAACATGTCCTTCGATCACATAGCCTTCGACAATCATAGTGTGGCAAGATCGCAAGTCTTGCGGAATTACGTTCGTATCTTTCACAGCGGCCATATTCTGACTATTTCGGGTTTCTACGTCATGTTTCATGCTGGCCTCGATATGTTCGGCCCACTTCTCGCAGCAGCCACAGCCTGGATCACGGTTCATGACATAGGACGAGGCCTGAGCGGCGGTCGTACAGGCCGCAAGCGTGGTGAACAGAACCGGCACCGCCCAGCGTTTTGAAACCAAATTTCCAATCTTTATCAGCATATTATTACTCCTTTAAAATGACCGCGTCTCAAGCGCTTCAACCATATGAACTCAAAAGTTCATATGGTTCAGGCCGCCATGCATGAATGTGCCGCCCAAAAACGCTTGCACGAGTACACCAATCGTCAATAGACCGAGCAATCCAGCAAATATTTTTTCCTCGCTGCGACCATGGTGAAAGCGGCTCAGTCCAGCCCAGGCCAGTAGCACTGCTCCGATCGCGACGGTCATACCGAGATAGCGATGCGTGGTGAGGATAAGGTTGCGGTCATAAAGATAGAAGCCGCCTGCGAACCAGCCCAAAAAGGCGGCTGCAACCGCTCCCAGCGCCCCGATCACGAGCATGATCCTCGCTGCTGAACGCCAGGCTGGCTTGCCGCGTATAACACCATATGCTTCGACAGCAAACGCAGAGACGATCATGGCGATTGGAAAATGGATCACCACGATATGCAATTTGCCAAGCCAGATGAACAAACGCTCGCCAAAGCTCTTATCGCTATTATCTGCTGCTTCGTCATGGGCCATCATGCCGCCATGATCATCACTCATTCCGCCCATATGGTCACTTTCAGGCGCCGAAGGGGCCGAACCATCGGGCATCATCGGCATGGTTCCCTCATCCATCATGCCCTGCATTTCGGCATTTTGTGCGCTGTCGCTCGCCATTGTTTCTGTATGATGCTCTTCGCTCGTTCCGGGGCCCGCGCCCATCTCGGTCGGATCGCCATGTGCAAGTACTGGCCCGCTAAATGAGGCTAGAGCAAAAGCAATACACAGCGTTAAAGTACGAAATTTCTGATTTGGCATGTCAACCCTCCCGGTAAAAATTGGTCATTTCTGTTGCTATCATCGTGACAAGTCTTGTATTCTCGTGTCAAATCATCGTCTCCGGGTGCGGTCAGGGAGCCGCACCCGGAGTATCGGTTTCTACCCGATCACTTCACCTTAAATGCATATTTGCCGCTGACGACTTCCTTGTCGTCGCCCGACGCCATCCAGCGCAGCTCATAGCCGCCGGTCGTCAAAGGCTTTTTCATCATCAGCATGACCGACTTACCATCTTTACCCATCATTAAAGAAATCGGCATTTTCATCGGGGCATGGCCAGTCATGCCGGGCATTGATGTCATCATCAGTTGCATCCGGGTGTTTGCAGGCATGATCTTCTCATCAAAGACCAGATCAATTTTATTTGTTGGTGCAACAATCGCATTGGCCGCCGGCTTGGCTGTAACCAGACTCGGATGAGCGAAAACCGGTGTTGCCGCGAGCGTTGCGGCGGCGGCGAGGGTCAAGCGAAAAAATTTAGTCTTGTGCATTGTTTGGTTCCTTGGTTGTGACTAGCTACTAATACGCAGCTATATCTCCTACCCCTCAAAAATAATTTTGAGGGCAAATGGTCTCGCTGCTTTATAAGGAGCAGTGGTAAGCGAATAGGAACGCACCAAAGTTACTTCCTAACAAAAAAGCAGATGGGCTGCCTGCCAGTCCAAGTTCTCGCTCAATCGCTCCGAACTCTGGCAAGCGACGATTGATATGGTTAGATATGGCGTGACGTGACCCCCTGATTTTCCTCCAGATGCGATTAGAGTCCGGCCCATGGAAGGACGGACTGATGAAGCGGATACGGTTTACGGAAGAACAGATTATTGGGGTTTTGCGAGAGGCGGAGGCTGGCGCGAAGACGGGCGATCTTGCCCGCAAGCACGGTGTGTCGGAGGCTAAGCGTCTTCGGGCGCTGGAGAACGAGAACGGCCGCCTCAAGCGGCTGTATCGCGAGGAAGGCTTGACGGTGCGCCGCCGCAAGGGCCGTAAACGGGCGGTGGGTGCGCGGATGCCACCGCCGGTGCTGGCGCTGCCCAACCAGCGCTGGAACCTCGACTTTGTGCATGACCAGCTCGTTACGGGGCGCCGGTTCCGGGTGCTCAACATTGTCGATGACGTCACGCGCGAGTGTCTTCGAGCAGTGCCCGATACATCGATCTCGGGCCGCCGGGTCGTTCGCGAGCTTGCAGATCTCATTGCCGAGCGCGGTAAGCCCGGCATGATCGTCAGCGATAACGCGCCCTTGTCTTCATCAAGGCAACACAGCCCTTCCTATCGGAGCTTCCCAATGTGCTACGGCACAGAACTGACCTCCAACGCGGTGCTGGTCTGGTGCGGTGAAGCCAAGGTAGAGTGGCACTACACGGCGCCTGGAAAGCCCACCCAGAACGCGTTCGTGGAAAGCTTTAACGGTCGGATGCGCGACGAACTGCTCAATGAAACGCTGTTCATGGACATGGGCCATGCTCGTGACAAGATCGCGGCATGGACCAGGGATTACAACGTCGAGCGACCGCATTCCTCGCTCGGTTACGCCACCCCGGCGGCCTACGCCGCACATTGCTTCACCCGCGCAACTGCGCAATAACGATGCTGAGGCTCTAATCGTGGCTGGATGATAGTTGGGGGTCACGTCAGGCGCACTTGAGCTCTTTCATTGCCGGTTCCGGCTACTGGTGGCCAACCTGCTTAATGTCTCACAGTGACAAGAACGATTTTATTCAAATTGTACGTTTATAGATCATCTGCTTGGCTTGCTTGCGCCTGTGCGCTGCAATTTCTCTCTTTTTCAATATATCATAAAATTCCGACATTTGAACAACCGTAGATGCTACATCTGCGTTGTATTTTGGTGCAACTGGACTATGCATTCTCCAATGCATTTTGGAGTGCGACTTTGACCAAATATAAAGACCGGATACGTCAGCTAATAGGGCAATGGCGTGAAGACGATGGTGCCACCTATAAGAGCTGGTTCTTGTGGGACGAGCGCATAAAAAATTTTCGATCCATTCGGCGTGGTATAGCGCAGGTCGTCGAAGAGATAGAATCTGGTTCTTTTGGAGTGGTCTATAGGGGATCGTCGCTTGAAACGATCGTTCATTCCATTGCTGAGCAGCGTCAAATTTTCAAGGGTGCCGACCATGCTTTCCTATGGAAACCAAAGCTCCGCATACCCGATATCTATGAAAACCCTGCTAATCAGAAGGCTTTCGGGCGATTGCTCGATAATTGTTCGTGCTGCGACAATGCTGAAGAGGTGCTTGGACACATTCGCGACATAGACGCGCTTAAGATTAAGGGCCTAGGACCGGCAGTTGCCAATATTCTTTATTTTCTCCACCCAACACTAATTCCTCCTTTTAACACCGCAATTGTGAACGGCTATAATGCTCTTACGGGGTCCAAGGTGAAGCTGGGAAGTTGGGAGCAGTTCCTCGCAATGCGAAGCGGTGTACTTGATCTGAACGATGATTATCGCGATGTTTTCTCGAACGACCTTGGCGCGGTTGGCGGTTTACTCTTTGATATTGGCAAGGGGCGATATCCCGTGCCGCCTTTGGATGACGGCGACGCAGATGACTGGATTTCTCGTTTGGAAAATGCGCGTGAGGAAACAGCTAAATTGAGCAAGGCGCAAATAGCTCAAGGAGAAAACGAGCGATCACATAGCGAAGTGCAGGCATGGCTGCGCGACCTTGGCCTTCAACTCGGTTATGATGTCTGGATGGCCGCTAATGATCGAGGAAGGTTACACGAAGGTAGAGCTCTTGGCCATAATTGTCTCGATCATTTACCTTTGCCGATTTCCACATCGACAGGAGCGGATGCAATCCGGCTGATAGATGTGTTATGGCTCGAACGTGATGACGGCAATGTTGCGGCGGCATTCGAGGTTGAACACTCGACGTCGATATATTCAGGCATTGTGCGAATGCTCGACCTTGCTCTTAGTGGTAGCGATTTTCATGCCGCCGCCGGACTGTTTCTGGTTGCACCAGACTCCCGCGAAGCTGAAGTTCGCGCACAAATAGCGCGTCCTGCATTCAGCCGGATAAGCGATCTAGACATATCCTATCTTTCGTACGGCGAACTCGAACGAAATAGAGACGCCATCGGACGATTTGGATCTGGATTAAAAGCCATTCGCGCGGTCGCACGTCCGCTCATATAACTCGGCAGCGCAGACCGAAGCCATTATAAAGATGGAGAGAATGCGGAATGAGGCGGGCCTCTGAGAACGCATTAGTGGATTCAATAATTACCATCGGAACTACGTATATCGGTAAGGATTGAGCCCAAGACCATTCCATATAAACGTGCCCATACTAAGTTCGTTAACATGTCCAGATCCTCTACAATCGCACCCCTCAAAAATAATTTTGAGGGCAAAGCGGTGCAGCTTGCGTATTAGTAGTCAGATCACTCAAACAGGAGCATGTTTATGCCGCTATCTGACAACAAACTAGATGAGATGCTTGCCAGCCTGAACTCTGCTTTGCCTCACGCAGCATTGGCAATCGACGATGGATTTGAGAATAATGTCTGGCTACGCATTGGTGAAATGAATAGCCGCCGTCTTTCGCGCCAGAAAAGTCTGTTGGCGGCAGTGATGGTCGTGACCGCGCTCGGAGCGGGAATTGGAACGGGCGAACAGCCCGCAATGGCCAACATCAATAGCAATCCATTGCTTGGCGGCGCAGATTACTCGCCGGCAAGCCTTCTCCACGTGTCACAATGATATTGGCAAATTCATGAAAATCGGACCCGTACAAATCATCCTGCTTATCCTGCTGGCGCTCGGTGCAGGATGGGCCGGCTCCTTTGGTGCCAAGCACTGGAGTCAAAGCGAAGACCAAAATGTCGGGGTCCACAGCTTCGTTCACGAAGAGCTTGATCTCGATAGCGCACAGCAAGCGCAGTTAGAAATTCTCGAAAATGATTTTGCGATCAGAAGACAAGCTTTGGAGCTGGCACTCAGATCTTCAAATGCCGACCTTGCAGCCGCCATCGAAGAAGAACATCAATATGGCCCTAAAGTTGCAGCGGCGATTGAGGCTGTGCATAAGCAAATGGGTCTTTTGCAAAAGGCTACTGTTGAGCATCTATTCGCGATGCGAATGCTGTTGAAACCCGGTCAACAAAAGGCCTTTGACAAGCGGGTATCAACTTCGCTCACCGCCGGGTCTTGAGTGCAGAAATCACAGCCTGCCCCGCAAGTTCCGGATATTGTGCTCATCGCAGAGGCTGCAAAAGGCAGCAAAGCGGCCTTCAATACTGTTATGATCCAGCAGGCCCCCCGGCTCCACAACGTCGCGCTCCGGCTCATGGGCAACAGTTCCGATGCGGAAGATGCCGTTCAGGAGGCACTGGCTGCGGCTTGGTTCAAGCTCGCCAGTTTCGATCAGTCGCGGCCGATCAATCCATGGCTGACCCGCATTACAGTCAATAAATGCCGTGATATTTTGCGCAAACGCCGGGTCAGGCAGTTTTTTGAGTTTGATGGCAGCGGTGATATAGAATTGAGGATAGCAGACACTGCGCCCGATCCAAGTGAAGATCTGCAGGCACGACAGACCCTTGAAGTCATGCAACGAGAGATCACACGCCTGCCAGCGAAATTGCGCGAGCCTTTTGTACTGGTAACCTTTGGCGATAACAGCCAGGCCCAAGCAGCGCATGTTCTAGGAATATCAGAAAAGGCCGTCGAAACGCGGATTTACCGCGCGAGAACCAAATTACGCGAAATCTATAAAAACTTTGAGGGGTGAAGCAAGTCTCCTCGTATAGTAGGGAGATATCGCTTTTATGTGAAGGATTATACATGCTTTCTATTCCCCGCCGCCGTTTCTTGTCGTCCGCTTTGATTGCTGGCGGCGCTTTTGGTTTTTCTGCTACTATGCCTGCATGGGCACGCGGCGCGATGTCAGGTTCAGTGCGTAAGGGCATTGATGAAGTTTCCGGGACCAGCATTGATCTTGCGATTGGGCGCGGCCAGTTTTCCACCGGCGGACGCAGCGGCGGTGCTATCGCGGTAAATGGCACTGTACCGGGGCCGCTGGTGCGGCTGCGCGAGGGGCAGGATGTGCGGCTGAATGTGACCAATAATCTCGATGAAGACAGCTCAATCCACTGGCACGGCATTCTGCTCCCATTCCAGTTTGACGGCGTGCCAGGCGTGGCCTTCCCCGGAATTAAACCCGGTGAAACATTTACCGCGCCGTTCAAGGTGCGCCAGAGCGGCACCTATTGGTGGCACAGCCATTCAGGATTGCAGGAACAGGCGGGACATTATGGCCCAATCATTGTCGATCCTGCGGGTAAAGACCCGGTAGCATTTGACCGCGAATATATCGTCCTTCTTAGCGAATTTACGCCGATGCACCCGCATGTCATCATGAAGAAACTGAAACAACAGGGCGGCGGCTATTTCAATTATCAGCAGGGAACCGCAACCGATGACTATCCGCTGTCCGGCAAGGAACGCCGGATGTGGAGCAAGATGCGGATGATGGCGACCGACATTCTTGATGTTACCGCTTCCACCTACACTTATCTCATCAATGGGCATGGTCCCGCCGATAATCTGGAACTGCTGTATAATCCCGGCGAACGGGTGCGGCTGCGGATTATCAACGGCAGCGCGATGACGTTCTTTAACCTGCGTATCCCGGGACTTCCGATGACCGTGGTTCAGGCTGATGGGCAGAATGTAGTGCCGGTGGAAACAGATGAATTGCAGATCGGCGTAGCCGAAACCTATGATGTTGTTGTTCGGCCCACTGCCGACAAGGCATTCACCTTCGTTGCAGAATCTATGGACCGCTCGGGCATGGGCGTCGCAACGCTGGCTCCCCGCGCCGGAATGCGCGCCGAAGTTCCCGCACTGCGAGATCCGCCAATCCTGACCATGGCCGATATGGGCATGGGCGGAATGGATCATGGCGCGTCGGGCGGCGGTATGGACCAAAATATGGATCACAGCAAAATGAGCGCGGAAGACATGGCCGCGATGGATATGCCGGGCATGGATATGAGCGGCGGTGGTGACATGGCCGGCATGGATATGGGAGGCATGGATATGAGCGGCATGAAGATGCGCGATACCTCAATGCTGCCGCCCGATGTCAAGGTCGGTCCAGGGCTCGACATGGTATCGATGGGCGCGCCTGACCGCATGGGGTATCCCGGGCTTGGTCTGGATAATGTCGAACACCGGGTTCTCAATTACCAGCAGCTAGCGGCACTGACGCCCGGCAAAGAAAAACGCACAGCATCGCGCAAGATGGAAATTCATCTCACGGGCAACATGGAGCGCTATATGTGGTCTCTTGACGGCAGGAAATTTTCTGCCGTCTCCGATGATCCTATCCGCTTCGCTTATAATGAGCGTGTCCGGGTAAAGCTGGTCAACGATACGATGATGGCCCATCCGATCCATCTGCACGGCCACTTCTTTGAACTGGTGAACGGCCAAGACAATCAACCATTGAAGCACACTGTGATCGTGCAGCCGGGAAGCAGTGCGACTTTTGATCTCACCGCTGACGAGGTGGGAGACTGGGCATTTCACTGTCATTTGCTCTATCATATGCACTCCGGCATGTTCCAGATCGTTACCGTGGCATCGCCGTCTGGAGCACAGTCATGAAGCGTATGATGGTTCTTCTGTTGCTGGGATTTAGCCAGCCAGCATTCGCGCAGAACATGGATCCAAACATGAAAATGCCGATGCCTGCGAAACCTGCGGCAAAACCTGCGGCAAAACCAAAGCCGCAAGCCAAGCCAGCGCCCGTAGCTGCAAAAAAAGCCGTTGTCCCAGCGAAAAAACCACCCGCAAAGGCAACTCCAAAACCTAGGGCTCCAACTTCCAAGCAAATGGGTCCCGTATTAATCGAGGATGCCCCCCAAGAGAATATTGGTGAGACTATGGACAATTCCGTCATGGACCATGGCAATATGGCTAAGCCTGGCGACCAAATGGAAGGTATGGATCATAGCGGCATGGACGGAATGTCTATGGAAGATGGGACATCTCCTTCTGGCGAGATGGATCACAGTTCAATGGACCAAGGCTCCATGGACCATAGTGCCATGGATATGTCGGGCGGCGATATGGAAGGCATGGATATGGCGATGCCGATGGCCGACGAACCGCCACCACCCGAAGCAGGGAGCGGACCTGCGCGCGCTGCCGAAGCAATTTGGGGCGTCGATATAATGCGGGCTTCTAGGGAGCAACTGGCGAAAGAAAACGGGGAATTGAAAACGCTGTGGATCATGGCTGACCGCGCCGAATATCGCATTCGCGACGGCAAGAACGGTTATCTGTGGGACGGTCAGGGTTATTATGGCGGCGATATCGACAAATTCTGGTTCAAAACCGAAGGCGAAGGCAATTTCGGCGAGAAGATAGAAAGCGCAGAGGTGCAAGCGCTATATAGCCGCGCCATTGCTCCATTTTTCGACTTTCAAGCCGGTATTCGTCAAGATTTTGCGCCGCGCGACCGGACCTATGCAGTTATTGGCATTCAGGGTCTTGCGCCTTATCTGTTCGAGGTTGATGCGGCAGCATTCCTGTCTGACCGGGGGGATTTGACCGCGCGGCTTGAGGCAGAGTATGAACAGCGCATAACGCAGCGACTGATCCTGCAACCACGCGCAGAACTCAATCTTGCGGCGCAGGATGTTCCTGAATTGGGGATTGGCGCGGGGATCGACACTGCTGAACTGGGAATCCGTTTACGATATGAATTTGCCCGCGAGTTTGCGCCCTATATCGGCGTCGAACAGGAATGGAAAGTTGGGCAAAGCGCCAGATACGCGCGGGCGGCGGGAGAAGATCCCAGCGTCACCAATTATGTTATCGGGATTAGATTCTGGTTTTAATATATAGGGGGAAAAACTATGAAATATATCGGTTCGGCGCTGGTTCTGGCGCTCACGGCAGTTTCCTACCAAGCTGTTGCGCATGATAACGGTGTGGCTGCTTCATCGATCATGAGCACCCCAAAAAATACGCTTGATGCGTACCGGAGCGCTATCGAAAGCCTCGACGATACCAATATGTCGCGTTTATTCACAGATGATTCGCTGGTGTTTGAAAACGGCAAAGCTGAGGGCAATTTCGGAAATTACCTCGCTCATCATCTCGGGCCTGAGCTGGGGGAGTTTGAAAGCTTTACATTCAGCAATTTGGCGACCGAGATGTCGGTTCTGGGCGAAACAGCAATTGCCTCGGAAACCTATACCTATACGATAGTGCTGAAGGATGGCCGGACCATCGAAAGGCAAGGCGTTGCCACTGCGGTTCTCGTGAAACGAGACGAAAGCTGGAAAATTGCACAATATCATTCATCTTCCCGCACACCTAAGAAATAGCTTTCCTTATGTGAAGGTATAGTCCTGGAACCCTGCATGGCGCGAAAGCATAATAGATTTGACATCGAATTTCCGGCACAAGCAAGGAGAAGCTAAAATGAGCAGCTATACGCGCTTTATCGTTATGATTTTAACATCAACTCTGGCGATGTTCGGACTGATGTATCTCAACACATATGCGCTTGAGCATGTCTATTTCAGCGAGACACGCACTTGGATGGCTCTCTATATGGGCGCAGCAATGGCAATCATAATGCTGCTCTTCATGCTTGGAATGTATCGGGATAAGCGGAAAAATACCTTGATCCTAGGCGGCGCAGCTTTGATTTTTGCTGGTTCATTATTTCTCGTTAGGTCACAGGACACGATTTCCGATCAGGCTTGGCAAAAAGCGATGATCCCCCATCACAGTATTGCCATATTGACGAGTGAGCGTGCCAATATCGAGGACAAGCGGGTGCGCGAGTTGGCCGATGGTATTATCAAGGCGCAGCGCAAGGAGATCAAAGAAATGGAATGGTTGATCAAGGATATTGATCAAAATGGCAAGGCAACGACAGATGCAGAAGCTGCGGCGCGGCCCGTTCCAAAATTCGAAGGTGCACTTAATCTGGGTGACAAACGTTAACGCCTGAGTATGCGGAAAACCCGCTCTTTTTGAATCTCCCGCCAATATCGAGCGAACCGTGCTTGTCGAGATGCGGTTGCTAATAGTCTGGAAGCCCCATTAAATCATGCGCCAATGTGCCAGAATATATTCTATCCTTTTATCCGTTCTGGCTTTGGCGGCCATTTGCTCACCTATTTCCGCGCAGGCGAAGGAGGGTGATGTTGAAACGTTATGGCGTCTGCTGGATTATATTGCGGTCGATTATCCCGGTGCAGTCGATAAAGGTAAAGTGATAAACGAAGCAGAATTTTCCGAAATGGCGGAGTTTTCGGGAACTGTAGTCGACGGTTTGGCAAAGCTGCCATTAAAGTCGGGCCGAGCCGGCCTGATTGCAAAAGGTAACGAGCTCAATACGGCCATTGATAATAAAGCGTCTCCAGAAGTGGTGGCGCGGCAGGCCCGCTTGCTGGCAACCGAGTTGCTCCGCAGTTATCCTGTTCCACTTGCTCCCAAAACTGCACCCAATGTACAAACCGGCAAACAGCTGTATGCGCAAAATTGTGCCAGTTGCCACGGCATGTCGGGTAATGGACAAGGGCCGGATGCAGGGCAGCTCAACCCCGCTCCAATAGCATTTACCGATGTAGAGCGAGCAAGAGAACGCAGCCTGTTCGCCCTGTATCAGGTTATTGGTCAGGGGCTTGATGGGACAGCAATGCAGAGTTTTGCTGATTTACCTGCCCGGGACCGATGGGATATGGCCGCATATACGGGCAGTTTCGCGTTCAAAGAGGCATCCAAGGGGCAAAAGCTTTGGGAAACGGATGCGGCTATTCGCGCCCTGTTTCCCGATCTCTCAGCTTTGGCGAGCATGACTCCGGCCAATTTGGGAAAGCAAATCGGACCAGAAAAAGCAGACGCAGTAACGGCATATCTGCGGGCAAATCCAGAGGTCATTGGGACGGCGTCCACTGGCTCGCTGGCGTTATCGCGGACCAAATTGAAGGAAAGTCTTGCCGCCTATCAGGCAGGCAGAAAAGACGAAGCAGAAAGTCTGGCATTATCTGCGTATCTTGACGGCTTTGAACCCCTTGAGCCTGGTCTGGCCGCTCGCGATCCGTCTTTGCTAAAAGCCATTGAACTCGCGATGGCCCATGTCCGCGCTGCTATCGGTGACAGCCTTCCCGTAGCGGAGGTGGAGAGCCGGATCAGCGCTCTTGATGGGCTGTTTTTAGAGGCAGAGGCCGCCCTAGACGCCGATCAGGCCAGCCAAGCATCCGCTTTTGTTGGAGCCTTTACAATATTGCTTCGCGAAGGGCTGGAGGCGCTACTGATTGTGGTGGCTATGATTGCGTTTCTGCGCAAGGCCGAGCGACCCGAAGTCATGCCTTATGTGCATGGAGGTTGGATTGGTGCGCTTCTGGTAGGCGGCGCAACATGGTTCGCTGCCACCTATCTCATAGGTATTAGCGGAGCGAGCCGGGAGTTGACCGAAGGTTTTGGTTCTTTGTTTGCAGCCGTCATCCTGCTTTTCGTTGGTTTGTGGATGCACGGCAAGTCGCGCGCCGATGAATGGCAGCGCTATATCCGTAAAACAATGAGCAAAGCGTTGTCGCGAGGGTCTGCATGGTTTCTCTTTGGGCTGGCATTCATTGTCGTTTACCGGGAAGTCTTTGAGACAATATTGTTTTTTGCCGCGCTCTGGACTGCTGACAACGGTATGACCATTCTAGCTGGTTCGGGAGCCGCGATACTTTTGCTCTCGGTCATTGCCTGGGCCATGTTGCGATACAGCCGGAAGTTACCGATAGGTAAGTTCTTCGCTTATAGCTCAGCGTTGATGATCGTTCTTACTGTGATTCTCACCGGCAAGGGAATTGCGGCGTTGCAGGAGGCTGGCCTGATGAGCGTGACCCCGCTTCCTGATTTTCCGCAAATTGCCATGTTGGGAATTTTCCCTGCGGTTCAGCCTCTTATCGCTCAAGTTTTGGTAATTGCAATTATAGCAGCGGGCTATTGGTACAATGTCCGTTTAAAAAACATGCAGGGTTAGATTATATCTGATCAAAGTGAATAATGAGAAATGATATGGAACTTCCAGACTCCAATACAGCCCGTATCTGTGCCGAGCTTGGTGGGGTTATTATAGCGGCTTATCTGTTTTTTACCTTACCAACCATGACATCACAGACTTACGGGCTGATTGGCGGCCTTGCCGTTGGCTGGATTTTGGGTCAGGTTATTGAATTCCTATTGATCCGCTTCCGCAGGTAACCTTTCTGTCGGCATATAGTCGGGGATTAGCAAGACACGGAGACGGTCCAAAAATGATAAAGAAACTGCAACAGCGAATTCCAGGATTGGCTCAGCTCCTGATCGGTGCGCTCGTGGGCATAGTTATTTTACACCCGCTGGTTACTCTAATATTTTGGTTTGAGTTCAATCAATTGCTTGCGGTTCCTTCAGATTCCGTTGCCGATTTCCTGTGGAAGCGGATTAGTGGGGCAACTATCGTCGAAATAGGACCTATGACACTTGTTTTTGCTGGACTTGGGATCGTTTCAGCTATGGTCTTTAAGTTAATCCAAGATTTATCTGAGGATAGTGAAAAAAAATCGGCCGTTCTACGAAGGCAAATGAACGATCAACTCCCTTTGCTCATTGCGGCGGGAGAGAGTGAGATTACTGAATTTAAAGAAACTATGCGATGGGATGTAAAAGAAAATAGAGTAAATAAGGCATTAGAGAAGGTTATAGCAAAATCGCTAGCCGGTTTGATGAATCATCGCGGTGGAAATTTGTTGATTGGGCTGTCCGACGACGGAGTAATTGAAGGTATCGAGCCTGATTGTAAGACGTTAAAACACAAAAATAGAGATGGATTCGAACGAGCCCTTATTGACCTGGTGAAGAACCAATTAGGGGCAAATGTTGGCACAATGGTTCATATTCAATTTTTAGAAATCGGTGGTAACACAGTATGTTGGATAATTGTAGATGCAGCTTCTGAGCCTGTTTATTTCAAAGATGGCAATAATTCAAAATACTATGTGCGATTAGGAAATTCCACACGTGAGCTGGATGTCCGTGAAGCAAACCTTCATATCAAACAACGTGATCGGCTGGGTAAATACTAATAACGATAAGCCGTCGGTCCGAAAACGCCGATCAGGTATCAACTTGACGGTCTCACCGCCGCAGTGCCAGACAGGAACGTCTACAATTTAGGAAGGCGTTTAACGACTGTTGTGGATTGAATGATAGCTGTGTCGGTCGATGAGAACGGCAGGAAACGTCCAATTACAGTTTCGAGCTCTTGCAAATCGCTGACTATGACTTTTGCCAGAAAGCAGTCTTCACCGGTCACATGATCTGCTTCTACAACCTCGGGGGTGTCGATTAGCATCTGTGCCACTCTTTTGACTTCACCGGGCATGGCGCGCACCCGGACATGCGCAAAGATACCGAGGCCAAAAACCGTTGGATCAACGACAATCGTATAACCTCTTATCGCGCCTGTATCTTCTAATTTGTGAATACGCTCGGTTATGCTTGGACTGGACATTCCAATCTGCTCAGCAAGATCCCGGACGGTCATCCGTCCGTTATCGTTCAATGCGGCGATTATCGCTCGATCAGTAGCGTCGAGCGGCCGTGTTACATATCGGCTTCGATTCATAATATACCTCTAGCTGGATGACTCCGGCGAGGCCTTGAGATTGCGAAGGCAAATGTTCGATTTTGCCTTATTTATCCGCACTCGGACTTGAAATCGGGCTGACAGCGAACCCGCCCAACGACGAACACACAGTCCGCAGGATCAAGATTGAAGGTCAAAAGCCGTTACGGGTTTCGATATACAAGTCGAAATGACCGTAACGCCTTCCTGAATCTATAGCTGAATTGAGTTCCTGACTCCTATGATTAGTTCGAAAATCAAAAGGATAGTCGTATCTAGGTAAATAGTTCGGGGCAAAGCTAATGGAATATAGCGCGTATCTTAGACCAGTTGTCACTTCATGTGGGGCTAACCTTACATGAGCTATTCTTCCACCGCCCTATTTGCACTCGCCTCACAATGCGCACCAACAGTGGCTCCCGAAACGGTGCTGGCAATCATACATACCGAAAGCAGAGGGTATACCTTTGCCTTAAATGTGAATGGCGGGCGGCAACCAGCCCGCCAAACCACCGCCGTCAACGCTGCTGCGACCGCGCGGCGTTTCGTGGCGGCAGGGTACTCAGTCGATTTGGGTCTTGGCCAAATCAACTCGCGCAACATGCGCTGGCTTGGCCTAACCTGGGAAACAGTGTTCGACCCATGCACCAATGTCGCAGCGTTGGGCAAAGTCATGACCAGCAATTACAATGCCGTGAAGGCCGGACGCGATCCGCAAACCGCCCTTCGCGTCGCCCTTTCGATGTATAACACGGGAAGCCAGTCTCGCGGGTTTCGCAACGGTTACGTTGCCAAGGTCGTCGGCAATGCGGGAATCGCCGATATGCGGGTTTCTTACACCTCCAAGCCATCGCAGCCAATCACTGAAACAAGCGGCGATCTGCGGACAATCATTGTCGCAGAAAATGCGGCGCAGCAGGCGCCACCTCGCCCTGCACCGCCCCCGCGTTGGAACCTCTTTGAGCGTGCGGCTTACGAACGCGAAACCAGAAAACTCGCACAGAATGAAAGGGGCAGCATATGAGCATTATCCCAAATTTGGCGCGCAACGCTAACCTGTGGCGCACATCCCGTGCAGCGAAATCTAACCAGCTTCAAAACAAGCGCCAACGCGCGGCCTTCTGGAGCATAGCCCTCTTGTCTGCGATGTTCATTTCGCTCGCGCTCCCCGATCCAGCCTATGCACAAAACCTAGAGAGTTTTGCTAGCAACGTGCGCGGGCTTTTATCATCGACCCTCCTACGAACTTTGGCAGTGATCGCCGTAATTGTAACCGGCCTACTCTGGTTTACAGGACGCGCTTCGACCGCTGTTCTGGTGACGGTCATTATTGGTATTGCCATAGTCTTCTCGGCGGATTCCATCGTCGGTCTCATTGCAGGCTGATGGCAATTAACGAGCAAACCGAAAGTCTGACAAAGAACACGCTGTTCCTCGCGGTGACGCGCCCGGCGCTCTGGGCGGGGATTCCGATTGAAGCGGCGGTGTTACTGTTAATCGCCAGCGCATCGGTACTGATTCAAAGCAACAGCCCAATCTATGCCGCATTAATCGCGGCTTTTGGCTATTCAATTTCGCGGCTGATCGTGCGCCACGATGTCAATGCGTTTCGCCTACTGTTCCTTTGGGGCCGGACGAAAGCAGGCAACCGAAACCGAGCATTTTGGGGCGGCAGCAGCTACTCGCCGCTGCCTCTGACGGGCCTGCGTCGCAAAGGCTTTGGTCGTCATGGGTAGATTGCTCGCTTCCAATACTTCTGTGCCGCTCAAAATAGCGCAGCGCGAAGCAACGCCTGAAAAATTCTTACCCTATGCGCGCCACATAAACGAAGAAATGGTGGCGCTCGATTCCGGCGATATCATGTTGACCTTTGAATTGCAGGGACGCGCCTTCGAGACGTCCGATGTGCGTGATCTTAACGACTGGCATACGAAGTTAAATGGATTGCTTCGAAATCTGCATGACGAACGGCTGTCTGTCTGGACGCATTTGATCAGGATGCGCGTGGATCAATATCCCGGAGGGGCATTCAAATCTGGTTTCGCTGCCGATCTGGACCGCGCTTATTTTGGCCGCATCAACCGGGAACGGATGTTCATCAACCGCTTCTTCGTCAGTCTTGTCATTCGCCCTTCTGCGACTGGAAGCGACAAGATCATCCAGCTCTTCAAACGCAAGGTGTCGAAGCAGGCCAATAAAGGTCCGCTGATCGACGAAGCGCTGGTCGAATTACTCGATGATAAAGCACGCGATTTCGAAAAGCTCATGGCGCGCTGTCAGCCGCGCCGCTGCGGGATATATGAACATCGCGGATTGATGTTTTCCGAAACAATGGAAGTCGCCGATATGGTGATGACCGGACGCCATGTCCGGGTTCCCGTCGTGCGCGGGCATCTGGGCGGGGCGCTTTACCGCGCGCGCACAATCTTCGGCGCGGAAACTATCGAGGTTCGCGGTGCCGACACATCAGCGTTTGGCGGCATTTTCGGAATCCGCGAATACCC
>NZ_JBALUN010000022.1:0-17180 GCF_036963805.1 Parasphingorhabdus sp.
TTTCGAAATGGAACTCTTAATCTGGGTAGACATTTTTATTCCTTCCCTCTTGCGTTTGATTTCCTGGTTTTGGCTCGTCCTTGACTAAGAGGGGTGTAACAACTCGAAAAATTGAGCATCACTGGTATTTTCTCATAAGTATAGTTACTGAGGCCCAGAGCCGGAATTCTAGGTTCAGGACCTATTAAAGTGCTGGCATAATTGGTGTGAGGTTGATTCAATGGTGATGCGAAGGAGGCATTGCCATGAGTGATTTGATTTGGTTGGCCGAGGCGCAGATGCGCAAGATTGAGTCCTATTTTCCGTTATCGCATGGCGTTCCCCGCGTTGATAACCGTCGGATTATCAGCGGCATCATTTTTTGTAATCCGCAACGGGCTGCGCTGGCGTGACGTTCCAACGGAGTATGGGCCACCCAAGACGATCTACAATCGGTTTGTCCGCTGCAGCCGTATGGGCGTGTCGGGCACGATATTCGCAGGCCTAGCAGCCAAGGCGGGCAAGCCTGATCAGTTGATGATCGATGCCACGCTCTTAAAGGCACACCGAACAGCGGCCAGCCTTTTAAAAAAGGGGCTATTCCCAGACGTATAGGTCGAACCAAGGGTGACCTGAACTCGAAGCTACACGCCGTTTGTGATGGCAACGGGCGACCATTGATCATTTTGCTGAGCGAAGGTCAGATGAGTGATTTCGGCGGTGCGGCGCTGATGATAGACGCTTTCCCGAAGGCCAAGGCCCTTTTGGGCGATAAAGGATATGATGCCGATTGGTTCCGCGATGCACTTACCGAACGCAAAATTGAAGCCTGCATCCCCTCAAAATCAAACCGCAAAATCCACATCCCTCACGACACCGTTCTCTATCGACAACGCCATAAAATCGAGATCATGTTCGGGCGCCTGAAAGACTGGCGGCGCAGCCACACCCACTATGACCGATGCGCCCACACCCTCATGTCTGCCGTCTGCATCGCCGCAACCATCATCTTCTGTATCAATCAATGAGTCCTGAGCCTAGGTGGTTGTCAGTAAAAGTTAGTTTCAAGGCCGCCGCCCTTCTCGTTCCAGCGAGCGCAATACCGCTTAGTCCATCATGGTGTTTCCGGCGCGATCATTGAGAGGGTGGCACCAAGATAGGAAATCGTCGATTCAGCACCGGCGTTGGCGTTTATGCTAGCCTCAGCGCCCTATCACCGCTTCGCTCGCACGAAGGCCGAGGGGCGTCAGTATCACGCCCAGAGTTTTCGTAAGCTAGGTGTTGCCACTTCGAATACTCGGGTGTCGCCAGTTTTGACGGTACCCGACCAAGAGATGGCATTCTATTTCCAGTCTTACGCTTGCGAAATCTTATTGCCGGCGGACGCGTGCTCGCCACCAACAATAACTACTGGTCCCGGAGCCCGTTGACCACAGTGTCTCGGCGCAAGAAGAACATGAGCACCATAACGCTCATAATGGCGGCGAAGAAGCACCACACCGATATGAACCAGGTAACGTAAAAAGCTCCAGCCGCGATAAAAGACAGGATCGCGGTGGCTCCGAACCATCTCACCCAGCGGTGGCTTGATAAAAGCGGGCTTACACATGTGCCCAATACATATAACGCCATAACGACCGGGATGTAGAAGTGGGGAGAGACATAGTCGATATGACCTTCCGCGGCCGTTGCTATGATCGGCAAGCGGATGAGGTTGTAGAGCAGGTAAAATCCGACCAAAGCTCCCCCTGTTGCTGTGACGAGTAGCGCTTTGCGGCGCCAAGCCACAGTTTCCAGCAAATAGACGGCGATCGGTACGTAGATCGGCCAAAGCACATGTGAAAACACTGAATAGGCGTAAGTTAGAAAGGTATTGAGCAATGGCGCCTTGTCAGGAAAGGTTAGCCACAGGGAACCTTCGATCAATTGCTGGATGCCAAACAAAACAGGTATGAAAGCATATGGTATCTCGCCGGGCTGCCGGACAAACCGCGTCGTCACCGTGCCGGCCACCAACAACGCGGCACCGGCAGTAAAACTTGCTGTAGCGGAAAAACACATATTCGTCAGACCTCGCTAGTGGTTACTAATTAGCCGAGCGCTCGCGCTGGGCAACTCGATAGAACTTCTTCATGCGCCGATCACTCGCCTGTTGCAATCCCGTTGACATGTGTAAGTGAAAGGGAGTGCCTTTTTTTGGCAAATGAATTATCATTGGTGATTGTGTCAGCCTCGAGATGGTTGGTCTTTGTGGTTATCCACAACTGTTTTCTACCAAATCGGCCCATACCGGCAGATGGTCTGACGCTTTTTTAGCGGCCAGACTGTGATGTACACCAGCTTCTATGGCGGTCAGGCCCGGACAGTGCATGATCCGGTCAAGTCGTGCAATCGGGCTGCGCGAATGGAAACTACGCCCACATTCCACTATCGAATAGCTGCGCTTAAAGTCGCTCAGGCACCCACGATTTGCACTCCATTCATTGAGATCACCCATCAATATCGATCGCATTCCCTGCCCGTAATGTTTCGCTAGCTTGATAACCGCTGCGGCCTGCTTGCGGCGCCAAAGACCAGATAGGTCCAGATGCATGCCAAAAGTTGAGATATGCATATCGCCAATTTCGATGTGCGCCCTGACCGCTCCGCGCGGCTCAAGGCACGGGATGTGTATTATGTCATGCGCGTGAACGATCGCTGATCTGCGAACCAGAATCGCGTTGCCGTGCCACCCCATAGAATCAATCTGAACATCCAGCGGAATGGCGCGATAGTCGCTATTCTGTTCAAGCAGCAAAGCAGGAATAGCGGCCGCACGAACACCAAATCGTCGGTCGGACTCCTGCAGCGCAACTATATCGGCATCAAGTTCGTTCAAAACATCAATGATCCGACCAGGATTACGCCGCCTGTCGGTGCCGATTGCTTTATGGATATTATAACTGGCAACCTTTAGCATTGTGTAATCCGGGACTATCGAGCATTAACTTTGCCTAAATCGCAACCGTGCCAGATTTAGATAAGCAAAAATGACGAAAATTTTATCTGTCACCAAGACTGATACGGTTTCCCGGTATCTCGAACAGGATTAAATAATCGAGGAAAGCTTTTCCCCGAAAGGCGTTACCACGGCAATTTCGTCAACAATCAGCGAAAAGAAAGCGAATTTCCCCATCGCAAGTCGGTCAGCCATTGCTGGATGATCATACAACCCACTAAAAGCGACATAGCAAACAATCCATCCAGCAATCAACTCGATTTGCGACTCGGCAGTTGCCGTATGAACCGTCCCCAACAACGAAGCAAGATCAATAGATCTTATCACTCCCAAGACAAGGGCCAACGCAAAACCAGCGGCGATTTTCTCGGGATCAATCTTCGTTCGTTTTTATCTTTCGCAACCAATTATCTTTCGCACAGATTGTGCGCCTTGCCGCAACACGCGACGATACCGATCACAAAAAAGCCAGTTTCTGATTAATTTGACTGTGCTCAGCGGAGGGTTAAAAAATGTTGCCGGACCGCGTCACCGAGCCTAAGCGAGCCACAATGATGGGATTTGTCCCGGCTGTGTCCGGAATAAACGCGTATTGCTATGATATTGGAATTTCTCCGGGACAACCCGGCAACCCGCTGGTGGTCGACAGTCACCGAGCCTCCCGTACCCGTCCACGTTTCTGCGCCTTGGCGCATAGGCTTGGCAGAATGGGGGCGCATTCTGGCACGCGCGGTTCGTGGCGCTGTGGCTGAGGATTTCGGCATGGTGGCCAGTTCAATCGCTTTTGCGGCTTTCCTATCGATCCTTCCTCTCCTAAGTGTCGTGGCGCTGAGCTACGGTGCGCTGGTTCCACGCGATGAGGTGCTTGGCAATGTTTCGATGCTGGCAAGCATATTGCCCGACTCAGCAAAGGCGTTTGTGCAGGAGTGGCTCGGCAAGAGCCTTACGCGGCGCGAGGGGAACGGACTGGCTTTGACGGCGTCGATCGCGCTGACACTGTTCGGCGGTCGCCGGGTGGGCCACTCCCTCCTCCACGGGATAGATATCGCCAGTGGAAACGCACAGGATCGCGATCCGATCGCCACTCAGGTGTGGGCGCTCGGCACGGTGACTGCGGGCGCACTGCTGCTATTTGCGGCACTATTGACGATCTCCGGATTGGCGCTTCTTGGTAAGGCTATTCCTGCGGGCATCCCTGGCGTCGCCCGTGGCATCCACTTGATAATGTGGTTAGCGCTGACACTCGGGTCCGCGCTCGCGCTCGTGCATATCTATCGTTATGTTCCCGTGCGCGCACCTACCGCCTGGCGATGGGTTATCCCGGGAATGTTAGTCGCTGTCGCCTCATGGCTGAGCGCAACGCTTATCTTCCAGTTCTATGTCACCCGGCTCGCACAATATGACAGCATCTACGGTTCGCTGTCGGCGATCGTGGTGCTTCAGCTCTGGCTTATGTTGTCCGCTTACATCCTACTATTCGGGGCCAAGGTAAATGCTGAGGCGATGCGTCAGGTAGGGATCGGAACACCGCCTTCAAAAAAATGACAGGAGCGGCGGCCGGCTAATTTCTTCCTGGGCGGTGTAACGCGATGGCCTCAAATACGTCTTAATTACTAGCGACACCATTTTTTGTGCCGTCACCCAGACAATGAAATTGTTTGAAAGACTTGCAAAGGAGAAAAGCCATGAGCAATATAACAACTGATCCCAAAACCTCCGCGCCGAGAAAAATACTCAAAGCCATTATTAAACCTACCGATCCAGTCGAACCCCAGAGCAAAGGGTGCTGCTGTTCCGGTAAGAAACAAGTTAGGGAAGATAAGCCCGAGGTTAGTTCAAAATCGTGCTGTTCTAAGAGCTAATCGCCGGTTGAAGGGTCTTGTGATCCAAGCGTGGCCGGCTTCTCTGGTCCGAAGCGTATAGCGCTTTCCGGCAGATATCGCGCGCCACAAACCTGTCACACCTATAATTTCCGGAGATTGCCAATCTCCGGGCAAGACCTTGCGATTAGCGGGTCGTGCAGGAGCAAAGGGAAAGATGATAAAAACTATTCGCAAAAAAGCGCCCTACGCGGAAGGACAACAACAAACCCGGCCTAGCCCCCTGCCGCATCTGTTGACGATCAATTGTGGTTCATCAAGCGTCAAATTTGCAGTCTTTCGTTTGGGTAATAACATCGAACCGGTATTGCGCGGGAAGGTCACGGAAATTGGAAAGGCACAGGGCCATTCATCCGCGCGCTTGGCCGACAGCACATCCCTTTGGAATGCAAAAAGTTCGTGCAAAAACCATGGCTCAGCCATTGAACATATCCTCAATCAGCTGGAAAATTACGCAGAACTTTGGAAAATATCGCTTGTTGGTCATCGGATAGTACATGGCGGTCCAGATTTTGTTTCGCCTCTCGCATTGGATTCAGTTATCGAAGCTGAACTGGAACGCCTAATACCGCTAGCTCCTCTGCATCTACCTGCAAATCTTGCTGCTATTGCAGCGGTTCGAACACGGCTACCCCGCGCAAAACAATTTGCGTGCTTTGATACTGCTTTTCACTCCAACATGCCGGAAAATGCAGCACGAACTGGTCTGCCGCTAAATATGGACGACGGTGTTATTCGTCGGTACGGCTTCCATGGCCTTTCCTATGAATCTACGCTCTACCAACTAGAGCGGCGAGAAGGAGCAGCAGCTCTGAAGGACCGTATTGTGGTCGCCCATCTTGGTGCGGGCGCCAGTATGGCGGCAGTGCATGGCCGGCGGACGATAGATACATCCATGGGCTTTAGCCCATTGTCAGGTCTTCCAATGGCCACCAGAAGCGGCGATATTGACCCTGGACTTATCCTTTATCTCTTAAAGGAAGAGGGCTGGACGTCCGATGAACTGGCCGATCTGCTAAACAACAGATCGGGTTTGCTTGGACAATCAGGAACAAGCGGTGATGCCCAAATTCTTGTTGCAACCAATGCCGGTAAATCTGCCGAAGAAGCGATAGCGTTTTTTTGCTATCAAGCCCGCCGTCACTTCGGCGCATTGGTAGCCGCCATGGGCGGTATTGATCGTTTGATTTTTACCGGCGGAATTGGTGAACATTCTCCAGAAATACGGTACCAGATCTGCAAACCATTGGAGCAATGCTTTGGAACCATAATCGATCCGAAAAAAAATAAAGCCAATAAGCCACTCCTATCTCCAAAACATGGCTCAGTTACCGTGGAGATCAGTTCGGCGGATGAAGAATTAATGATTGCACGTCACGTGGCCGAACTTGTTGGTGCCTACCAAAATCGGAGAGAATTATCATGATATCTTGTTTCCCACACCGCAATATCGCTGCTCTCCTTGAAAAGGTCAGCTGATGGATATCACCGTTGAAGACCCGGTCTGCAAACGCAAATTTACGTTGGAAAAAGCGGTCGCCGCTGAAGAATATGAGGGCTGGACTTATTTCTTCTGTAGCACAGAATGTCAGAATATATTCATTGGATCTCCCACAACTTTTGCCAACGGCCCAGCGCCGTTATATTCAGATCCTTAAAATGGCGAGATGAGCGAATAAAAACGGCATTGGCACAAATATAGAGATCGGTTGGCGGGATGTTGGCCAACAATTCCGACAACCGTATCTTTAGGGGCGATCGCGCACTGCCTTCCCCAGCGGTCGCCCCACTCCTCAAAGCCCAGCTGCGTCGTGGTAGCATTTTTTGGCTTCAAACCGTCTGTCGAGTTCTGATCAACTGTAACATTAAGCGCCGCAGTGCGTCCTTAACAAGAAACCGGTTGATATCGATCATCACCCGGCGCTGATTACTCCAAAGAAGACCAGGAGAAAACCATGACAGACAATCTTATTACGTTTTCCGCTTTGCTGTTCATCCTGCTTGCAGTTGGCGCTAGCGCTATCCGCATTGTGGTCGAATATGAGCGCGTGGTCGTCTTCACGCTGGGCCGGTTCACGGGAGTCAAAGGCCCCGGTCTGATTTTTATTATTCCCTTTGTTCAAACTCTTTCCCGCGTGGATTTAAGAACCATCGTCCTTGATGTGCCAACGCAAGATCTTATTTCACGCGATAATGTGTCGGTTCATGTCAATGCTGTCATATATTTTAAGGTTGTTGATCCTGAACGCGCGATAATTCAGGTAGAGCAATTTGTCGATGCAACCAGTCAGCTTGCGCAAACCACCCTGCGCTCGGTTCTTGGAAAACATGAGCTTGATGAGATGCTCACGGAGCGAGACAAACTCAACAAGGATATCCAAGAGATAATCGACACCCAAACAACCTCTTGGGGCATCAAAGTTGCCAATGTTGAAATCAAGCATGTCGATATAGATGAATCCATGGTTCGCGCGATGGCGAAACAGGCTGAAGCCGAACGTGAGCGCCGGGCAAGAGTGATAAATGCTGAAGGAGAACAGCAGGCAGCGCAAAAGCTTTTGGAAGCTGCAGAAACGCTATCCGGTCACCCTGAAGCGATGCAACTGCGTTATCTTGGCGCGCTTGGCGAAATCGCTGGAGAACGCAGTTCCACAATCGTTTTTCCATTCCCTGTTGAATTTGAAAAATTTTTCAACGGGTTTGCTAGTCAAGACAGCAAAAAGCTGGCCGGCAATGCGGCCAATGAACCCACGCTCTCTGCAGGCAAGAGTGCGGGGTGACTTTCAGCGCTCATAAGCGGCATTTGCTGGTGAGCGAACGAATATGCCAAGCCAGAATAGTGCAGTCGAATAGGGTACGGCAAACAATTTGGAGGTTGGTTTAGAGCATGTTTATTAGCAGTTTCGAAAACCGAATCTTCAGGGGCGGCCGGGCTCCTCCTCCAACCCAGCTCGGTCGATCCACTTTTAACTGTGGTGGCGAAGCCATTTTTGCACCTTCTCGATTCCAGATAAACATTCACAATGCTTTTCCATTTAAGCCGTTCGCATTCGGCAACCGTGACGTTTGAGGAGGCTGTTCATTGACAAAAAACATGTCAAACGACTGGCGCACAGGATTTGGCGTCATCGAGCACAGCGCTGCAACAATTGCGCGTACAGATAAATTTTTCGCAAAACGTCAGTACTGGCAAGGATTTACCGATTCCGCCCAAGCAGAGACATTGATTGTAGCGGCCGACCGATTGGCCAACGCCGCGATGTGGCTCACCGCCCATATGACCTATGCCTCCCGGGTTGATATACACGGTGCCAATTTGCCAGCAGACGCATTTAAACGAAATCCTGAAGGTCATACTGGCGGCGCCCTCAATGTTGCCATCGGGTTTGTTGGCTATTTACTCGCCAACGCCCTGTCCGGACATACCCGCGCCTGGACGCTTGGTCAGGGTCACTGCGTTGCTGCAATAGAGGCGATCAACACGCTGACTGGGGACTTGTCCCCTGCACAAATCGGTCGTTATGAGCGCAGCGAGACCGGGTTTTCCCATCTCGTTTCAGACTTCTACAGCTATGCGATGAGCGCTGATGGAAGACCCGCGGTACCGCTGGGGAGCCATGTCGGCCCAAACACTGCCGGCGGTATTTCAGAAGGCGGCTATTTGGGCTTTTCCGAACTCCAATATGTCCATATGCCGCTGCCGGGAGAGCGCCTTGTTGCCTTTTTGAGCGACGGCGCATTTGAAGAACAGCGCGGGTCCGACTGGTCTCCGCGCTGGTGGCGAGCCGAAGATAGCGGTTTGGCTGTGCCAATCATGGTCCTCAATGGCCGGCGGATTGAACAGAGAACCGAAATCGGTCAGGAAGGCGGGGCTGAATGGCTTGAAGCTCATCTTCGCCTCGCTGGATATGATCCAATACTGATCGACGGTCATGATCCTCTCGCCTATGCGATGGCGATTTTGGAGGCAGAAGAATGGCTCAGCCGATTTATTAAATCAAAGCAGGCCTATCCAGCTCCCCTTCCCTATATTATCGCGCGCTGCACAAAAGGATTTGGCTTTCCAGGAGCTGGAACCAACAGATCCCATAACCTGCCACTTTCAGGAAATCCGTCTGACAATGCGGCCGCGCGGGCTGAATTTCACGAAGGCGCTAGAAAGCTGTTTGTCCCGGCTGACACGCTGGAAACAGCCGTTAATGCTTTGGCGGTCCATGACCAGCAGTCTCGGCCAAGAGAAAGTCAGAATTCACTAGCACGCCGGAACGTCGAACTGCCCAGCCTACCCGTGCCAAATTGGACCGATGTCAATAGTCAGCGCGAACGCTGCGCGATGGATGCGATCGATGAATATTTTGTCGATATTGTCCGCGCCAACCCGAAGCTACGACCACGTATTGGCAATCCCGATGAACTGAGAAGCAATCACATGCCGCGCGCGCTTGAGCTTCTGCATCACCGCGTGAACATACCTGAAAACGGTACGCCAGAGGCGGTGGGTGGGGCGATTATCACGGCACTCAACGAAGAAGCGGTCATCAGTGCGGCCTTGGGTAACAAAGGCGGGATCAATATCGCTGTGAGCTACGAAGCTTTTGGGATGAAAATGCTTGGCGCATTGCGACAGGAAATAATTTTCTCGCGCCGCCAGCACGAACTGCTCCAGCCACCAGGCTGGATCAGCGTTCCACTCATTGCAACCTCCCACACTTGGGAAAACGCAAAAAACGAGCAGTCGCATCAAGACCCGACATTGCCCGAAGCATTGCTGGGGGAAATGTCAGATATATCTCGCGTTATATTCCCTGTTGATCCCAATAGCGCGGTTGCAGCGCTGCGCGCGGTCTACCGAACGCATGGCCAAATTGCGTGCCTGGTAACCGCCAAACGCGATGTGCCAATCCTCTTTTCAGGTGAACAGGCTGAATTTGCGATGGCGAAAGGTGCAATACAATTTGAGGGCGATGCTACAAACGCACAGGTACAACTGGTCGCCATCGGCGCTTATCAATTGCAGCAAGCAAGACAGGCGCGCGAACGCCTCGATCAACGCGGGATAAACTGCTCAATCACGGTCATTTTGGAACCGGGGCGGTTTCGGGAGGCGCGCGACGAGATCGAATGGAAATATGCCGTTTTAGACAAAGATTTGCATGTGCTGTTTCCCACAAATCTTCCGCGGATAATAATCTCGCACACGAGACCGGAGCCAACGCTGGGTCTATTGAGGCGGCTTGATGGCGGGCCGAGCCAAACCAAAGCGTTGGGATATTTGTCCAGAGGCGGCACATTGGATGTTTTTGGCATGTTGTTCGCCAATCGCTGCACTTGGGCGCATGCGGTCGCCTCCGCTGCAGGTTTGCTCAAAATCGATCGGGGTTCCCTCCTATCACAGGAAGAATTGGATGCCGTCGACGAGCAGGGTGACCCGCAGATATTACGGCGGGACACATCGGGCTCAAAAAATGAGGAGAAAATCCCATGACGCTCACATTGCATAGTCTTGGCGGAGCCGGGACGGTAACCGGATCTCGCCATCTCATCGAACATGACGGACGCCGGATAATGGTCGATTGCGGACTTTTCCAAGGATATAAACCCTTACGCGAACGCAACTGGAAACCGTTTCCGGTTTCGCCAAAAAGCATCGATGCCATTATTTTAACCCACGCGCATCTCGATCATAGCGGCTATCTTCCCAAATTGGTGCGCGAGGGATTTAAAGGCCCAATCTTCTGCTCGTCAGCCAGCGCTGATCTTTGCGGAATACTTTTAAAAGACAGCGCTTTCATCGCGGAGAAAGACGCGTTTCTGGCGAACAAGCATAAATATAGCAAACATGCCCCAGCATTACCTCTTTACACTATCAAGGACGCCGAAGCAGCCTTAAAGCAATTGCGGCCGATCGCGTTCCACAAAGAAATTGAACTGCCGGGCGGCGGGCATGCGAAGCTGCGCCGGGCTGGACATATATTAGGGGCTGCCACCGCCGAGCTTCATTGGGGCGGAAAGACGATCGTCTTTTCTGGTGACATTGGCCGCTACGATGATCCCTTCATGCTCGATCCAGAACCCGTTGCCGAGGCCGATTATGTGCTTGTGGAATCGACCTATGGAGACAGAACCCACCCCAAAAATGACCCAATGGAAGCTCTTGGAAGCGTCATCGAAAAAACGGCCCGTAGGGGCGGAACAGTCGTTATTCCGGCATTTGCTGTCGGGCGCGCCCAATTGATCATGTATTATCTATGGAAACTGAAACAGGCCGGAAGAATAAAGATCGTTCCGATTTTTCTCGATAGTCCGATGGCGATTAACGCCACAGATTTGCTGTGCCGCCATCTGGATGATCATCGCCTCTCACCCGATGTCTGCAAGCAGTCTTGCGATATTGCAACCTATCTGCGCGAAGTCGATGATTCCAAACGCATAACGCGCGATACTATGCCCAAGGTCGTGATCGCCGCTAGCGGCATGCTGACCGGGGGGCGCGTTCTCCATCATCTCAAGGCCTTTGGCCAGGACAGCAGAAATACAATCCTGTTTTCTGGCTATCAGGCAGGAGGAACACGCGGAGAAAAACTGCTGAATGGAGCCGAAAGCGTCAAGATGTTCGGCCAATGGTTTCCGATGCGCGCAGAAATTGCAAGCCATCCAGCTTTATCGGCCCACGCAGATTCAGACGAAATCCTGAAATGGTTGTCCGGCTTTAAGAACGCTCCTGCCCGAACTTTTGTGGTGCACGGGGAACCTAAAGCTTCCGACGCCCTGCGCATGCGGATTGAAGAAGAGTTGGGCTGGAACAGCACTGTTGTCGATCCGACTGACCGTTATTCTCTGGAAAGTTAAATATGACGTCGAGCGCCAACCATATTGAAACCCATAATTTGCTGAAATCAAAGCGTCTCAGTCTCTACACGCAAGACGAGGTGATCGTGCTCATGCGCACCGACTGCCCGGTTTGTATATCAGAGGGCCTGACCTCCCGATCTCGCGTGCGTCTAACGTCTGTGTCGGGGCGAGAAATTATAGCAACACTCTATCAAGTCGATAATGACTGGCTAACAACAGGGGAAGCTGGATTGTCCGAGGCCGCCTGGGCGAAACTTGGGATTGAAGATGGGGCGGATATTGCAGTTAGCCATGTGCCGACCATAGGATCATTGGCAGATATCAGACGCAGAATTTATGGAGGACGCCTCGACGAGCCGGCCTTCCAGGGCATTATTGGCGATATTGCCGCTGGTCGCTACGCAGATATCCATCTGGCAACGTTCATTGCAACTTGCTCGGCTCTGCCGCTAGACATTGAGGAAATATGCCATTTGACCAAGGCAATGGTGGGTGCAGGAGAACGGTTGTCTTGGGACGCTCCGATGATCTTGGACAAGCATTGTGTCGGCGGGTTGCCGGGCAACCGCACCACACCGATTGTCGTGGCGATAGTTGCCAGTCTGGGCTTCACAATGCCAAAAACGTCATCACGCGCTATTACATCTCCTGCGGGCACCGCCGACACGATGGAAACGCTTGCCCCTGTTGATCTCGATCTGAAACAAATGCGGCGAGTGGTGGAAGAGCAAGGGGCCTGTATTGCCTGGGGCGGCGCCGTCAATCTCAGCCCGGCAGATGATATTTTAATCCGCATCGAGCGGGCTCTTGATATTGATACCGAAGGACAGTTGATCGCATCCGTTTTATCTAAAAAAATTGCTGCCGGTGCCACCCATGTCGTCCTTGACTTGCCGGTTGGTCTGACTGCCAAAGTCCGTTCGCTGGACAAGGCTAAAACATTGGGCGCGCATCTTTCCGCTGTCGCGGCCAATTTTGGGTTGGAGACACGATGTGTTTTTACAGACGGCTCTCAACCTGTGGGACGCGGCATTGGCCCTGCCCTTGAGGCGCATGACGTCTTATCTGTCCTGCAAAACAATCCCGATGCACCGCAAGACCTAAGGGAGCGGGCAATATTAATTGCCGCACAGGCTCTGGAGCTGGCAAATCACGTAGAGACCGGTGACGGACTTGCGGCGGCGCAGGCCGCCTTGGTTGATGGCCGGGCATGGAACAAATTTCAGGCGATTTGCGAGGCGCAAGGCGGCATGCGCACGCCCCAGGTCGCTCCATTGACCTGCCCCCTTTTGGCGCAGAGCAGCGGCAAGATATCCTCCATCGACAATCGTAAATTATCGCGATTAGCAAAATTGGCCGGAGCCCCGCGCCAAAAGGCTGCTGGTCTTGCGATACATTTCCGCCTGGGCGACCATGTTACAAACGGTCAGCCACTATTCACGGTCCATGCCGAAGCCAAGGGCGCTCTGGATTATGCGCTGGAATATGCTGCTGCCAATCCAGATATATTGAAAATAGAGGAGTGACCATGCGCATTTTTATCCCCTTGCCGGGCAATGAAACCTTGGCGGCCGATCTTGCCAGACTATCCTCCTCCGCGCTGGGTACATTGGAAACCCGTCACTTCCCTGACGGGGAATCTTATATTCGTTTGACCGATGATGTGACGGGGAAAGATGTGGATTTTGTTTGCACCCTCGCTCGCCCCGATGATCAGATACTGCAGCTTATTTTTGCGGCGAAAACCGCGCGTGAACTGGGCGCAAAAACCGTGCGCCTCATTGCGCCCTATCTGGCCTATATGCGGCAAGACAAGAGATTTCAGGAGGGGGAATCCATATCCTCCACGCATTTTGCCAAGCTGCTATCAGATTGCTTCGACAGTTTGATCACGATTGACCCTCATCTGCACCGAATAGCGGATCTGGGAGAAATATTCACCATACCAACCAAGGTCAAACATGCTGCGCCCCTTTTAGCCGACTGGATCAGGGACAATGTCGAGAATGCTCTCGTGGTGGGCCCTGATTCCGAAAGCCAGCAATGGGTTGAGGCTGTTGCAGAACGAGCAGGCGCACAGCGCCTCGTTCTCAATAAAAACCGCCTCGGTGATCACGAGGTCGAGATATTGGTGCCGGACTTGAGCGATTATGCAGGCCTGGCTCCGGTGCTTGTCGATGATATTATTTCATCAGGGCGAACGATGATCGAAACCGCCGAAGCCCTGATCGCGCGGGGTTTCCCTAGACCCTATATATTGACTGTGCATGCCCTGTTTACCGGCAGCACCTATTGGCAGCTAAACCAACTTGCCAAAGATATCATCTCGACAGACGCCGTTCCGCACGAAACATCCCGGATCGGGATTGCAGAACTGCTCTTGTAGCTCAAGGCATGGGCAACATTTTTAACTGGATTGGAAAGAGACAGAGAAATGGCAGACGATCATAAGATCAAAGTCGCAATTGTCGGATATGGCGTGATCGGTAGCCGCACGGCCACCGCAATAAGACTACAGTCCGACATGATACTATCGGGCGTGGCTGATGTCGCGACAGATTGGCGCATTGCCCAGATTATAAGCCAGGGCATCCCGCTTTTCGCGGCCACAGCAGAAGCCAGCGCAGCTATGGAGGCGGCAGGCTTACCCACTAACGGACTATTGACCGATCTTGTGGAATCAAGCGACATCATTGTCGATTGTACGCCCAAGCACCGAGGCGCTGAGAATGCCGAATTATATCGCAAACTTAAGCGGCCCTTCATCGTTCAAGGCGGTGAAAAACATGATGTAACCGGCCATTCCTTTGTCGCAGAATCAAGCTATTCCAGTACGATCGGACGCAGCGCAACGCGCGTGGTTAGCTGCAATACAACGTCTATCGTTCGCACATTGGGAACCCTCAAGAACGCGGGCCTCTTGAAGAAAGCGCGCGGAACACTGATGCGTCGCGCAACCGACCCATGGGAAAGCCATCTTGGCGGCATCATGAATACGCTTGTTCCTGAGCCCGAAGTCCCGAGCCATCAGGGGCCTGATGCCAGACTTGTTGATCCGGATCTCGATGTCACAACGATCGCAGTCCGGGTGCCCGAAACGCTCGCTCATCTTCACACCTGGTACGTCGAAATGGCGAGAGCGGCCACAAAAGCGGCTGTTCTTGACGCGCTATCCCAATCATCGCGGATACTGCTAATCGACAGCCGCACGGGACTATCGGCAATAAATGTGGTGAAGGAGTGGATGGCTGAAAATGGACGTCGCCACGCCAATCTCTATGAAGTGGCGATATGGCGTGATCTGCTGACAGTTGACGGAACCGATCTATATTTTAGCTATATGGTTGATAACCAAGCCATCGTGATCCCGGAGACTATTGATGCTATACGCGCACTTGCGGGCAATGAGCAGGACCCTGCCGTATCAATCGCCAAAACGAACGAATCTCTGGGGATTGGCGATCTTGTTATACCCCAATGGGCCGTACAAAAAAGCTTGGGCCATGATGGCTGACATCGGTATGATCTCATCTGAGGAGCTGAAAGTGGTAAATAGTCGACGGAAAATAGCGTTACAAAAAAAGAGCGATATGGTTGATGAAGCGCTGCGTGAAAGCTTCCCTGCCAGCGACCCGCCGGCATGGACGCTCGGCATTGACCAAGGAGATGATGTGCAAAGAAACCCAGGTCGCCGCGAAACCAGCAAAAAACCTGCAAAGAAATGATATCGTCATGACCTCTCTACGCCCCATAGACAGTCTTGAAAGCCATGAGGTTACAAACCAACCGCCCACGCTAGAAGCATTTGACCGGTTTGGCTCAGATCAGGCGCTGGTCGATGCAGTCAAAATGGCGGGAGGCGAAGTTCACAAGCAACGACTTACCAGCTTTGGCATACGCACTGGTTCCAGCGAAGTCATTGGCTGGGGAGAAGCGGCCAACCGAAACCCGCCCGTGCTTGACACCCATGACCGTCAAGGAAGACGGATCGATGAAGTGCAATTCCACCCATCCTACCATCAACTGATGACGCTTGGCCTCGGCGAAGGCGTGGCCGCCGCCGGTTGGAATGGAACCGAAGCAGGCCATGTTCTTCACGCAGCGTTGAGTTTCCTGCTCGGGCAAGTTGATGCTGGCACCGGGTGTCCCATGACCATGACCTACGCCGCCGTCGCCGCCTTGAAACGTGACCCAGATGTCGGAAATGAGTGGATCGGGCGGATCACATCGTCACTTTACGATCCCGTTGTCCGACCAGCACCTGAAAAAAAGGGTGTCACAATCGGAATGGCGATGACCGAAAAACAGGGGGGATCGGACGTCTGCGCGAACACGACACGGGCGGAATATGCAGATGGTGCTTATCAACTAACTGGGCATAAATGGTTCTGTTCTGCGCCCATGTGCGACGCATTCCTGACGCTAGCCTACACAGATAATGGTCTGACCTGCTTTATCGTTCCGCGCTGGACGCCTGATGGCCAGCGTAACGCAGGGTTTCGCGTAATCCGGCTCAAGGACAAGCTTGGTGATCGCTCCAACGCATCTGCGGAAATCGAGTATCATCGTGCTTATGCGCAGCGTCTTGGCGAAGAGGGTCAAGGCGTGAAAACCATTATTCAGATGGTTCAGCATACCCGTTTTGATTGCATAGTGGGTTCAGCTTCCACAATGCGTGCCGCAATTACCGAAGCGCTGTGGCATACCGCTCATCGCACCGTCATGCAGCGCCGGTTAATCGAGCAACCGGCAATGATGTCCGTGCTGGCCGATCTCGCTGTAGAAAGCGAAGCCGCCACCGCTCTCGCCTTCCAGGTCGCTGCAACATTTGATATGGCGGACCCGCTATCCCGTCTGCTTACGCCTATTGCAAAATATTGGGTATGCAAGCGTGCGCCCGCGATGGTGTATGAAGCAATGGAATGTCTGGGCGGAACAGGCTATGTCGAAACTGGTCCGATGCCGCGCCTTTTCCGTCAGTCTCCGCTGAACGCGATCTGGGAAGGCTCGGGAAATGTGATCGCGCTGGATGTCTTGCGCGCAATGGAACGCGAACCCCAAGCGCTCGACAGTCTGCGGGAATTTCTGTTTTCTGCAAGCGGGCGCTATCCTTCCTATGACGATCACCTGAAAACTCTGGAAATTAGCGGACTGGCCGAACATAATGCCCGTAACATCGTCGAACAGCTTGCAATATCCGCTCAAGCAGCAGTGCTTATCAACGCGGACAACCCTGTAGCCGAAGCTTTTTGCAAGTTAAGACTTGATCGACCCAGTAATCTTTTTGGTGCTTCCACCGCCGTCATTGACACACGGTCCATCATTGAAAGAGCCATGCCGACAATTTCAATGTAGTTATCCAGCAATGAGCGGTGATCGGGGGGGGGGGACATTATTGTCAATATTTTTCTACACGCCTAGCAAGGCTGAATCCCTGCTTCCGAGAACGTCCAGGTGAAGTTATGGGACCA
>NZ_JBALUN010000023.1:0-16815 GCF_036963805.1 Parasphingorhabdus sp.
AAAAACACCTTACGAAGCTCTTCGGGAAAAGCTATAACGCTATGAAGTGAATGTCTCACCAGTCACCCGATGTTACAGAAGGCGTTCGTCAAGTCTGACAAGCATTCGTACAAAATCATGGCATTACGATATGCGCATTATTCCCGAAAAGAGTAACGGATCGATGCCACCTCGATTGTTTGGCGAAAAGTGGGCAGAAAATTTCCCGTACTAAACCCCGTACTAAAATTGCCCTTAAGTTGAGATTTCGCAGCTAAGTTGTTGAAAAATTGGTCGGGACGAGAGGATTCGAACCTCCGACCCCCACACCCCCAGTGTGATGCGCTACCAGGCTGCGCTACGTCCCGACCTTCGGTGCGGCAATGCCGACCGAGCCCGGGCATATATGGTGGTCGGGCACCCTTGGCAAGTTTTTTGGCAAGGCGGTTCAATTGCAATGGGTGTGACCACTTGATCTGCCTGAGCGCGATCCCATTTATGAGTGAGTATTTGTGGGCAGGTCCGATTGGAACCTTCTCGTCAAGCTATTAGATTGCTTTCATTGAGGGTGCGTGATAGGCGCGCGCAGCATGAATGTCCGGCGTTTTGCGTTAGCAATAATGACGGGCAAAGGGCCTGGAAATCGGGCTGTTTTATTGGGGATATAGAATGACTTCACTTTTGATTACAGCGCAGGCGGCTTCTGGCGGAGCGGGCGGATTTTTGATTTCGGTCATGCCGCTGGTTTTAATCTTTGCTGTCTTCTATTTCCTGCTGATCCGTCCGCAGCAAAAGAAGATGAAAGAACATCAAGGTAAGATCGCTGCTGTCCAGAAAAATGATGATGTTGTGACTGGCGGCGGCTTGGTTGGCAAGGCGATGAAAGTCGACGATGAATATGTCGAAGTTGAAATTGCCAAGGGCGTTCGCGTGAAAGCGGTTAAGGCTACGTTATCGGACGTGATGCCACGTGGTAGCGGCGCTCCGGCGAACGATTAAACCTGTTTAGGGAACGGATAATTTCAAGATGTTAGATTTCCCGCGCTGGAAAGTCATTTCCATATCTTTGCTATTGGCTTTCGGCGTGCTGATGTCGCTTCCCAGCCTGCTTTTCGGTGAAAGCCATAAATATTGGCCGGGCTTTTTGCCGGATGAGACAATTAATATGGGCCTCGATTTATCGGGGGGTAGCCATATTTTGTTGGAAGCGGATCCCGCAGATGTCGCGGAAACCCGGTTGCAGACGATGGAAGAGTCCGTGCGGGCTGAAATGCGCCGTGCAAAGCCAAGAATTAACATCGGCGATATCTCCCGCAAAAATGGCGTATTGTCATTCATGGTTCGCGATTCGACTCAAGTAGATGCGGCACGTGATGCGCTCTTACCTCTGACCACCGGTGCCGGGCTAACCGGCCAGCGGGACTGGGATATCGAAGTGCGCGATGATACGCGCTTTGTCGTAACGCCAACAGCCGCTGGTTTGGAAAATGCTGTTGAGAATGCGATGGATACGGCGACGGATGTGATCCGGCGGCGTATTGATGAAATGGGGACACGTGAACCGACTATTATCCGTCAGGGTGATAATCGGATCGTTGTTCAGGTTCCAGGTCTGGAGGATCCCGAAGCGTTGAAGGACTTGCTGGGTCAGACTGCAAAGTTGGAATTCAAGCTTGTCGATTTCGCTGCTGATCCCAACGCAATTGCTGAAGGGCGTGCTCCAGTTGGTAGCCAGATATTCCCATATCCCGATAATCCGTCTGGGCTGCCTAATATTGCGGTTAAGCGTCTTGGCGGTATTTCCGGCGATAAGCTGACCGATGCCGGGCAAGGCTTTGATCAGGAAACCAACGCGCCGGTTGTCAACATTACTTTCGATACGGAAGGCGGTGCAAAATTCGCGCGGCTGACACAGAATAATGTCGGTCGGCCTTTTGCGATTATATTGGATGGTGTCGTCTTATCGGCCCCCAATATTAATGAACCGATTTTGGGCGGTTCGGCTCAGATTTCAGGTAATTTTACCGTTGAGGGAGCCAATCAGCTTTCCATTGCACTGCGTTCAGGCGCTTTGCCCGTGGAACTAAAAGTGGTGGAGGAGCGGACCGTTGGTCCCGACCTCGGCGCTGATTCTATCCGCAAGGGGATGATTGCCGCGATTATCGGTACTGCCGCTGTACTGGCCTTCATGATTGTGACCTATGGGCGGTTTGGCGTTTATGCCAATTTCGCGCTGATTTTGAACCTATTTCTGATCCTTGGTATTATGGCCATGTTCAACGCGACATTGACCTTACCAGGTATTGCGGGTTTCATTCTGACCGTGGGTTCCGCCGTCGATGCGAATGTGTTGATTAACGAGCGAATAAGAGAAGAGCGACGACGTGGCAGGCGCGTGGTGCAAGCGGTTGAGGTGGGCTATAAAGAGGCTTCCCGCGCTATTTTTGACGCCAATATCACCAATGTGATTGCTGGCTTGCTTCTGTTTATTTTTGGTTCCGGTCCGGTCCGCGGTTTCGCCGTAGTGTTGATTATCGGGATTCTCACATCAGTCTTTACCGCCGTTGTGGTGACGCGGATGCTGGTTGCGCTTTGGTTGCGGCGAGCCCGTCCGCAAGAGCTGGCAATTTAGGAGGGAATGACCATGAAACTTCTCAAACTCGTTCCCGACGACACTAATATTGCGTTTCTCAAATGGCGGAATATTGCCATGGCGATCAGCGTGTTGATGATCATCGGTTCTATGGCTTTGGTAGCGCAGCGCGGCTTGAATTTCGGCGTTGATTTCGTCGGCGGCCAGATGATCCGTACGACCTTTACCCAATCCGTCGATGCTCCGATCACCGAGTTGCGTGAAAAAGTGGGTGGGTTGGGCTATGGAGACCCAACGATCCAGCGCTTTGGTGAGGCAAATGAAGTATCTATTCGTATGAAGTTGCCCACCGGATCGGATCAGAATCCCGAACTTGCCAACATAATGGCGGATAAAATCACCGGCATGTTGAAAACCCACTATCCTGGTGTGCGGATTGACGGTGTAGACTCTGTTTCAGGTAAGGTCTCAGAGGAGCTATTGTCCAAGGGTATCTGGTCATTGGTCGGCGCAATGCTCGCCATTTCGCTTTATATCTGGATCCGGTTTGAATGGCAATTCGGTGTCGGGGCATTGTTCGCTTTGTTCCACGATGTCGCGCTGACGTTCGGGTTTTTTGCTCTTACGCAGCTAGAATTTAACCTGAACATCGTGGCGGCTTTGTTGACCATTATCGGCTATTCGTTGAATGATACCATTGTGGTTTACGACCGTGTTCGAGAAAATCTGAAAAAATACCGCAAGATGGATATTATCGCATTGCTTGACCTTTCAGTGAACGAAACACTGGCGCGTACCGTGATGACGAGCTTGACGATGTTAATCGCTCTAGTTGCTCTGATGGTATGGGGGCCGGATGTAATTTTCGGTTTCTCGGCGGCCATGTTCCTAGGTGTGTTCATCGGAACTTACTCTTCCATCTATATGGCTGCGCCGATACTGGTGTGGCTAAAAGTGGGAACCGACAGTTTCGTGCCGACGGAGACGACGGGCGATACTGCTGAAAAAATTGGTGGCCCAGAGGAAATCGGTTGAGCGCTGCAAGCTGATGGTTGAACTCAGGCGTGACATAGATTTTGAAGGGCCGATCGTCACGGGTTTTACGCCCAATGGCTATAAAATTGGCGACCGTCGTTTTGATCAAGGCTTGCTGCTATCGCCCGAGCAGGCCTTGTCTTGGGATGCGCCGGTGCGCGATGAACTGAATCTAACGGAGATTATGGCTGCGCTGCATTTGTCACCGGCCCCTGAATTTTTGCTTTTCGGTAGCGGCACGAAAATGGAACAGCCACCAGCGGCCTTTCGCCGTGCGGCCGACGCGGTAAAGCTGGGAATCGAAGTTATGGATAGCCGAGCAGCTGCCCGGGCCTGGGGCGTGTTGCGGGCTGAGGAACGCTGGATTATCGGTGCATTTATGCCATTACGCTGAATTATTCTCAACGATGCCCGTGAATAGCTTAATCAAAGCATCGCCATTATTTTTCCAACTGAAATGGCGGACGGTTGCGCGCACCTCGTCCTGTGACGGCGGATCGGCCAAAATAGCCTTGATGGCCTCAACTATAGCTGGACTATGCTGTTCAACGATCCGCCCGGCAATATCCGAACGAACCAGCTCCCGTGCACCACCGGCTTCGCTGATGATGATAGGGGTACCGCAAGATAGCGCCTCTACCCAGGCATTGGCCAGCCCTTCAGATTTTGATGGCAGGATTGCAATATCCGCAGCTGCGACCAGCGCGGGCAATTTATCATGCGGAACATTACCGAGAAAGCGGATGCGATGTTTCACGCCCAAGCTGTCTGCCAATGACCGGTAGGCCTTTTCCTGATCGCCCGTGCCAGCAAGCATCAGCGTTGCTTCGGGAAATGAAGTCATGGCTTCAATGACTAGTGCTTGGTTCTTGCGAACGATTAGAGCACCCACACATATGAATAGCGGTCCTGTTACGCGCTGTTCTTGTTTGGCTTTCAGACGGTCCACTGGTTTGAATTTCTTTTGATCGAGGCCGGTATAATGAACGGTGATCTTATCGCCATCCATGCCGAGCGCTTTCATATCTTGTCTTAACGCGCGAGATACGGTCAGCAGACCTGATGCCTTTTCGGCGGCAGATAATATTTGCGGCAAGCATTTGGGATCGTTGCCCCAATAGTGGATGTCTGCGCCTCTGGCTTTGACTGTAAAAGGTATGTCGAGCGCCTTGGATAAACGCATGGCTGCAGGGCCATCCGGATAGAAAAACTCGGCGTCAATCAGGTCAAACGGCTTCTCTTCATGGAGCTTCTGAATGAGAGGCAGAATTGCACGTGCAATCCGTGCAGGATTTCGAGCGCCGCCGAATTTCGGGATTAAAGTGAAGCGAGGACGGTGAACGTTCAGTCCGCGCCACTGCTCGTGATCGGGTAGTGCGGCAAGTGCGCGATAAGGACGCAGCCCGCTAAACGGCGGTGGCGGTATTCCGATGGGATTGATTACGGTTACGGTGGCTTTTGGTCTGCTGGCAAGCTCTGCCGTCTGCCGTTCAACAAATATGCCAAAATTGGGTGATTCCGCATTGGGAAACAATGTAGATAGTGTCAGTATGTGAAGCGGGCGGGTCATCAGAATTGCTTTAGCAAAAAGCCGTTAAAGCGCCCTTACCAGACGAACAGCGACGCCAATCCATTCCGGGTCTGTGATCACTTGTTGCCGCGTACCGCTACCCAATGGCAAAAGCTGTATCTTATTATAGTCCCGTCCGATCAAGCGACCAAACAGAAAGCGCCCTGCGGGACGCGGCACCAATATATCCCGGTTTAAAGCAGTGCTATATTGCTCTGGTGTACGGCGCGATAACCAGACATCATCGCCAGCGCGATAGTCGCCAATGCTGTTTTTGACGCGCAGTGCGACCATATCTGTTTCTATAGTCGGCTGGGAGATGTTTTCTGTTTTTTTGAGCGCATGAGCCCCATTATGATCAAGCGTTGCTGCTACTGGCAATATTTCCTGATTGGGCAGGGCGAGCAATTCCGCACCATCAACGCCCAACGCGGCTGCAATCCGGTTGAGCCAGTCCAATGACAGCGTGCGCATACCGGTTTCCAGACGACCGATAGTTTGAGCAGTGGTTGGTGGATCGCAGCGTTTAGCAATATCATCCAGTGTCAGCCCCTTGGCCTTGCGAACGTCTCTGATGCGGCTAATCATAATTATCTCCAACCCATATGGTTTGTTCTTTCCTACATATTTGCCAAAATGGCAAGGAAGGTTTTGATCATTTGAACGGAGATTAGCATGTCTGCAATTGGTACCAATAAGTTTATAGACCCACGCATTTTGGCGGAACGTCCTCTGCCTAGAGATGCAAAGACTGCGAAGCGCGACCAGTCTGGAAAAAAGAAACGTTCTGTGCGTAGTGTGACAGTCAATCTTGCAGAGTCATCAATGGTTTGGCTCCATGCGCGCGGACATTTGACCGATCGGCAATATGCTAGCGCGGAGAAGCTACGTGCAGATTGGGAGCGCGCCAATCTGTCCCCTAGCATCACCATGAGCTGGAATATCATTCCGCCGACTGGAGGGCGACGTGCGGCCCCTGAGATGCTTAGCCCGACTGAAACGCAAATAGCAGCGAAGCAGCGTTTCGACAATGCGCTCGTCTATCTCGGCGCTGATTTATCCGATATCGCTTGGCGGATTATCTGCGCCGGAGAAGCTATGCCTGTCGCGGAAAAAAACCTTCACTGGCCAGCGCGGTCGGGGAAATTAGTGCTTAAAATCGCATTGAACCGGCTGGGCGATTTCTACCGGCTGCCGTGATGCGTTCGACCTTTTCAATAAATATATATGACAGCTGAAACCGGTTTTATTGAACACAGTGATAGGATAAGGTCATCGGCAACTCTAATTGCCAGGAAATGTCGCCCCATGAAGACACGTGCCGCCGTTGCGTTTGAAGCGAAAAAACCGCTCGAGATTGTCGAGTTGGATCTTGAGGGTCCGAAAGCAGGCGAGGTCCTAGTTGAGATCATGGCGACAGGTATTTGTCATACGGATGCCTATACGCTGGATGGTCTCGATAGCGAAGGCAAGTTCCCGAGCATATTGGGCCATGAAGGCGCGGGCATTGTCCGTGAAGTGGGGCCGGGCGTAACATCGGTTGCTCCTGACGATCATGTCATCCCACTCTACACGCCGGAATGTAGGCAGTGTAAAAGCTGTCTGTCCGGAAAAACCAATTTGTGCACCGCCATTCGCGCAACACAGGGACAGGGTTTAATGCCTGATGGCACTAGCCGCATGTCCTATAAAGGAGAGACTATCTATCATTATATGGGATGCTCGACCTTTTCCAACTTCATCGTACTGCCTGAAATTGCGGTGGCAAATATCCGTAAAGATGCTCCGTTTGACAAAAGCTGTTATATTGGCTGCGGTGTGACCACGGGCGTTGGCGCGGTTACTAATACGGCGAAAGTCGAACCGGGCTCCAATGTGATTGTTTTTGGGCTTGGGGGGATCGGGCTCAACGTCCTTCAGGGCGCGCGGATGGTTGGCGCGGACAAGATTATCGGCGTGGATATAAATGATGACCGCGAAGAATGGGGCCGGAAATTTGGCATGACCCATTTTGTGAACCCCAACAAAATCAAAGGCGATATTGTCGAGCATCTGGTGGCATTAACGGATGGCGGAGCGGATTATACATTTGATTGCACCGGCAATACCGATGTCATGCGCACTGCGTTGGAGGCCTGCCATCGCGGCTGGGGTGAGAGTATCATTATCGGCGTTGCCGAAGCGGGTAAGGAAATCTCTACCCGTCCGTTTCAACTCGTCACCGGACGCACATGGCGGGGTACGGCCTTTGGCGGTGCGCGCGGTCGCACCGATGTACCAAAAATCGTGGACTGGTATGTGAACGGAAAGATTGAAATAGATCCGATGATCACGCACATACTGACCCTTGAAGAAATCAACAAAGGCTTTGACCTTATGCATGCAGGCGAAAGCATTCGCAGCGTTGTTATATTCTAAACCGAAAAAGGAGAATAAACATGTTCAGTCATATCATGGTGGGTGCAGACGATATTGAGGTTTCCAAAAAATTCTACGACGCTACTTTGGGTGTGCTTGGGTACAAACCGGGCATCATCGACGAAAAAGGCCGCGTTTTCTATTTTGAAAAATCGGGAATATTTTCCATCAGTAAACCCATTGATGGTCAACCTGCGAGTTGTGGCAATGGCAGCACAGTCGGTTTCGCCGTAAGCGGTCCTGAACAGGCCGATGCGTGGCACAAGGCCGGTCTGGAAAATGGTGGTGCCGCGATCGAAGATCCTCCGGGTGTTCGTGAAGGAACGAATGGCGCGCTCTATCTTGCTTATTTGCGCGATCCGGCGGGCAATAAGCTGTGCGCTTTGCATCGTATCGGCTGATAGAGTTGGAAATATTATCGACCAATAAGGCGTTTGGCGGAGTGCAGGGAGTTTATTCCCATGCCTCTGCCGAGACAAAAACGGATATGAGTTTCGCAGTCTTTGTGCCGAAGCATCAGAAAGGCGCGAAGCTACCGGTGCTTTGGTATTTATCCGGTTTGACCTGCACGCATGCCAATGTCATGGATAAAGGGGAGTATCGCCGACTTGCCAACGAACTTGGTTTGATTATCATCTGCCCGGATACTAGTCCCCGCGGTGACAATATACCAGATGATAAGGGTTATGATATGGGTCAGGGCGCCGGCTTTTATGTCGATGCGACTGAACAGCCTTGGGCCACAAACTTCCGCATGCGTAGCTATATCGAGCAGGAACTTCCCGCTCTGATCGCGCAAGAATTTCCAGCTGACATGAACCGACAAGCTATATTCGGTCATAGCATGGGCGGCCACGGCGCGTTGACCATAGCGCTGCGCAATCCGGGGCGTTTCAAAAGCGTCTCGGCCTTCGCGCCGATTGTTGCCCCATTGCAATGTCCATGGGGACATAAGGCGCTCGGTGGATATCTGGGTGCGGAACAATCGGCATGGCGTGAATATGATGCTTGTGCATTGATCGATGACGGTGCCCGGATGAAGGAAATTCTTGTCGATCAAGGCACAGCGGATCAGTTTCTTGAAGAGCAGTTGAAACCAAATTTGCTAATTGAAGCCTGTAATAAGGCTGATATCCCGCTGACATTCAATATGCGCGAAGGATATGATCATAGCTATTTTACCATCTCGACTTTCATGGATGACCATCTGCGTTGGCACGCGGAGCGGCTTTAATGTGGACTGATACCCCGGAAATAAAGGAATCGTGTTTATCCCAGTGAGTTCATAGATGGCTTGACCGAAGCAGGATTTCTCGCCGCGGTGGTTCATCGAAAGACCATCGAAATATTCCTGTGAAAGTGGTGTTCCGCTGTCCCGATGTTGCCGAAGGTTCTGGCGACGTTATTTGACATTATTTCCAGCGACGGTCCACGATCGCAAAATCATCATCTGCATCGGCGGGATCGAAAAGATCATGATCGCCCAACCATTCCTCCGTCTCGTTTAGATCCGGTGTTTGATATTCCCTTAATGTTTGGCCGCTGCCCGAAGCTTGTTGGATGGTTTCGATCAGGGACCCTGTGCGTTCGAACAGTGTTTCTATCTGGGCAACTGTGCTGCCCAAATGTTCAGCGAGTAAATCGTGACGGATATTGCGAATCTCGGCGCGAACCTCTGTTTCATGTTCTCGCGATCCACAATGTTCGGCATCAATGGCAACGTCACATTCGGTATCAAAGCCGAGAGAGCGGTTATTGAAATTCGAGGAGCCAATGCGGATAATCCTGTCATCCACAATCACTATTTTTGCGTGAATATATATTGGTTGCCCCGCTTCGTTCTCAACATGATAAATTTGGAGACGGCCATGATTGTCTCGTTTTCTGAGAGAGTGGATGAGGCGTTTGCGCTTCGTGTCCATTGTTTTGGACTCTAGCCAACCATCTGCGGTCACCGGGTTTATAATCACAAATTCGGGGCCATTTTTTTCATCTAGCCGCTTCGCAATGGCGGCCGCAATTTTGCGAGAAGCGAAATACTGGCTCTCAGCATAGAAATGTTTTTTTGCGGTGGCTATAAGGTCGAGATACAGTTCTTCAATCTCTGAAATGGCTTGTTGATCCTCGATCTTCGGTTGCGTGCGTGCGATCGCCATATCAACATCGCAGAACATCGGTTTCAAATCATCGGGCCAGCAATCCGCAGCACCTTTAATAGGCACCATTTTCTTACCACCCGCCTTATTCCATTGTTGTTCGGAAAACTCGGCCAGTGCAGAGGCCACTGGTCCCTGCATCGCCATGGCAGCATCGTGCCACGGTCCGGCATCCTTATTATTCGGGTCTTTTCGGCCCGGTTCATGTTTCCGATGATGGCGCGTATCCCAGCGGTCATCGGTAATATCTATCCCGCCACAAAAAGCTGTATCATCATCTATCGCTATTACTTTGTGATGATGCGCAGCACCCACTGGATGATGTGAATCAAGTTTTAAATGAATTCGCGGATGGAATATCCACTTAATCAGCGTGAAAATCACCGTACTACGAAATAGCGATTTAATTGCACCAGTGTCCCATCGCAGAATATAGATATGGAGTTCAGGATTATTTTCGACCAACGATTCTATGAACGCACCAACTTCCAAAGGTCCTTCGACTTCATTCTCCGTGTCGTGCATTTTGATTCGTGCGTCGAAATCCCAGCTCAGCAGGACAATGCGGCTTTTGGCTTTTGTCATGGCACGGCGTACGTAGCGAAAGTAATTTTCGGCATCTATAATGACCGCCGCGCGATTTGCCTTGGCGATCGTCCAGCAATTACGCTGTGGTTCAAAAATGCCAGCCATGAAATTGGAGCCTCCTTCAGATCATGGGCCTCACGGCGCGGTCTAGGTACTTCACCTTCTGTTTACCCCAATACTGTAGAGTTAATCGATACTCTATTTTATTCATAAAGGTTATAATTTTTGTTGCGTTTTCAAAATACCATTCTTGAAATGATCGCCACCGGCGTGTCGTTGGATGTTACTGTGGAACGCTTGTGTCATGAGATCGAGATACTTTTACCAGATGTTGCCTGTTCTGTACTTCGTGTAGAGCGCAGCGGATTGCTTTATCCTCTTGCGGGGCCGAGCATGCCCGAAAAATTTTCTGAGCTGATTAACGGTATTATGATCGGTCCCCATGTCGGTTCATGCGGCAGCGCCGCATATCTTCGCGAAGCTGTTTCCGTAACGGATATCGAAACGGATTCTCGCTGGAATGGATTCAAAGAACATGTTTTGTCATTTGGATTAAAGGCTTGCTGGTCGGTCCCGATTTACAACGCGGAAGGCGATGTCTTTGGAACCTTCGCGCTATATTTCAAGCAAAAGAGGATGCCCAGCCAACAAGAACGGGAACTTGTTAGCGCCTGCACCCATCTTTGCGCTATTGCGCTTGAGCGGCACGACCGTGTTCTCGATCGCGAGCGGCGCGCCAGTATTGATGCGCTGACCGATTTGCCGAACCGGGCGAGTTTTAATGAGGCTTTGGATCGTCTATCGTGTCATGAACCGGGTACATGGGCAGTGCTAGTTGTTGACCTCGACAATCTCAAGACCATCAACGACACATTCGGACACCAGGCCGGCGATGAACTGCTTCAGACCGTAGCGCAGCGAATAAGAACTAGTGTCATGCCAGATCGAGCATTCCGGCTTGGCGGTGACGAGTTCGCAGTGATCCTGCAAGCGACGGGAGCACTTGCCGATCTTGATGGAACAGCCTCGCTTATTCTGGATGCTTTGGGCACCGTCGCGAGTTGCAGCGGGCATATGATTCAGCCGCGCGCGACGATCGGGGGGGCGGCACTGTCGCCTGGCGATAGTGATGCTGAAACGGTTCACAAACATGCCGATTTTGCACTTTATCATGCGAAGGAAACTGGACGAGGAGGTTTTGTTCGATACTGGCCGGGCATCGGCACTGCCATCAAACAACGAGTTGAGGTTATTCAGGACGTCGATATTGCGCTGAGTGAAGATAGGATTGATGCCTATTATCAGCCGGTTGTCCGGCTCGATACATGTGAAATAGTCAGTATGGAAGCGCTGTGCCGACTTCGGCAGCCGGATGGAACTGTCGTATCAGCGGCAGCCTTTCATCAGGCCATGACCGACGTACATGTGGCTGCCAAACTGACGCAGCGCATGTTGAGCTTGGTCGCTGCTGACGTTCGATCCTGGCTTGAATCGGGAATTCCGTTCCAGCATGTCGGAATTAACATCTCTTCTGCCGACTTTCACAGCGGCACGCTCTATAAGCGCATTAAAGAAGCCTTTTCGCGCGAGAATGTTCCTCTAAAACACGTAATTCTTGAAGTCACGGAATCAGTCTATCTCGGGCAAAATGACCCGGTCGTTGCACAGGAGATCAAGTCGCTTCGCGCTCATGGTCTTCGCGTCGCGCTGGATGATTTCGGAACAGGCTTTGCATCTCTTACGCATCTTCTGACGGCCCCAGTTGATATCATAAAGATCGATAAATCCTTTGTCAGCCAGTTGAGGGTCGATGACCCGAGTATGGCTATCGTCGAAGGTTTGCTCGGCATTGCACGCAAGCTTGGTATCTGGGTGATCGCAGAGGGCATTGAAACTGAAGCTCAAGCTAAACTGCTGGGAGAGATTGGTTGCAGGCTGGGGCAGGGATATCTGTTCTCAACTGCCGTAGCGCGTGAGTCCGCGACCGAATTACTCCTAAAACACGCGCAGCATAGCGGGGTGGACAAATTTGGCCCTATGTACGGCCTTCCCGGGCGCGCTCTGGCGGACAGGTTGATCCGAGAAAAAGAGGGTGCCTCGGTGAAGAAGGGCGTAAAGGCATTGTGGAAGGACTCTGACTACCCGGCGCCCGCCTCACGGGCGGTTTGAACGGTGGGGCATTTTTAAGTCTTTGGATTGTCGCCGTGCTGACACCCACTATATTCAATTATGTTATGATAAGAACTGCGGATATTAGGAGGTCAGGTTACCGCCTTATGTTAACCAACCCGATGTAATCGAATACTCGCTTATTTTAAACGACCATATGTCTCAAATTATCTGACGACGGACAGAATAAACTATTTACGGCGTTCTTGTTTTGTACCAAATGGTGCTCAAAAAAGCTAGCTCAGGATTCATTATTTAAGCCAGAAGATGACGGTTGCGGCGATTGCGATGGCGGACAGGAAAGTATGGGCGCATCGATCATAGCGTGTGTTGATGCGCCTCCAGTCTTTGAGTTTGGCGAACATATTCTCGATTTTGTGGCGCTGGCGGTAGAGGTTTTTATCCAAGCTTGCGGGTAATATCCGTCCTTTGCGAGGCGGGATGCAAGGGGTGATGCCTTTGGCTTTCAAAGCGGCGCGATACTCGTCGCTGTCATAGCCTTTGTCACCGATCATGCAGGAGGCATGGTCTGGGAGCGCTGGATATGTTAGTTTTGCGCCAATGTGATCGCTCATTTGGCCTTCGGTCAAACACAGGATCAGTGGCCGGCCATCCCCATCACACACGGCATGAAGCTTGCTGTTCAATCCGCCTTTGGTGCGTCCGATACGCCGGGGAACAGACCCTTTTTTAAAAGACTGGCAGCGGTGCGGTGGGCCTTTAGGTGGGTAGCATCGATCATCAGGCAGTCATCTGTATCACTCGTGCCAGCAAGGCACGCAAATATCTTGTTGGACACGCCCAAGGCGGCTCCAGCGGATGAACCGATTGTAGATCGTCTTGTGCGGCCCGTAAGCAGCAGGTGCATCGCGCCAGCGCAGACCATTGCGAATGACGAAGATGATCCCGCTCACAACACGCCGGTCATCGACCCTCGGTACACCGTGTGACAACGGAAAATATGGCTCTATCCGTCGCATTTGCGCCTGCGACAACCAAATCAGATCACTCATGACAACGCCTCCTCAGCGCTGCCATTGAATCAATCCATCATGCTCCTTGCAAGCTATTTAACAGGTCCTGACCCTAGGCTTTGTGCAAGCTTATGAGAAAAATACACGATTTTTAAAATGGTGACGGTTGGAGTCCGCTACGAATTCGTCTCGGTACTAAATTACCTTGTTCTACAAGAATTTACAGGGGATTAATTATACAAAACTTTAAAAAATCAAAGTGTCAGGGAAACGAGTGCGGGTCGGAGGCTTTTTAGAATAAATGCGTTAGCCGAAGAACAACGCGGTAACCGTAGCGCTGGTGAAGATGCTGATGAACCATGTTATGACGACGCGCTGGAGACACCATAGTACGGCCGAAGTCCGCTTTGCCTCTCCTACACTTACTACGCCGTCGGTAATAGTAGATACCGGAATTCCAAGTGCTGGTGTACCGAAAATAACACAGGATCCCAACGAGGGTACATAAAATTGATCGCCAAGATAACCGGTGAAATTGAGCAGAATCGCGATAATTCCCATCGTTTTTTTGTGTACTCTCACCATTGCTGATCGAATAGGTGGGTGAAGACGTGAGGTGAAACGCCTTAAAATATAATCTGCCTTGCGCAGCTGTACCGGCTTGGATAGCCATGATGTTAACAACATACACACCATAACGATCATGAACCCGATCATCGGGGAAAGAAAAATTGCAACCATTGTCTTTGTTGTGCCAGAGGATTCTACTGCTGCAAATCCGGCATGGGAAGTTCGCGCCAAACCACTTCCAACCAGTGTATGGCTGGACGAAAAAGGGAAGCCTTTAAACCAGGTCAGCAGGTTCCAGAACGTCGCACCCACCGAACACGACCGAAGGTGTCACGATGTTCTTCTCGATAATGCCTTTACCAACTGCTTCGGTCGCGTGTGGCCTCACCAGTCTGTAAGCAGTACAATTGCGTAATGCTACAAAAATAACAGCCGTGATTGGCTGCAATAGACGTGTTTACACCACTGTGGCGATAGAATTTTCCGGACCGTGCGAGCTATTCGGAAAATCAAAGGGGAGGGCGAGTTCGACGAGTCTGAGAAGGCGCGGAAGAGCGATGCTGTGATACATAATATTGCGCCGCTTTAAACGGGGTCTATTACGGGACCATCAATCTCGGTCCCGACATCTCTCTACAGTTGCGTTAATGGACTGTATTGGTCAGTCAGTTAGATATTTTAGATTTCTCACGTTTGGACTGCATTTCAGAGCTTCTGTGATAAGTTTAAATAATCCGGAAGGTAGAGTATTGGATGATTTTTTTCGCGCTTCTTCCGAAACCCATCGTTCGATAACCATATATGTATCTGGAGCATCGATATTGTGAAGTATTGTGAACGATTCATACCCCTCGCATTCGCGCACGACTATCGATAAGCGGTTGAGGGCATCAAGTAGATTCGCCTGTTGTCCTGCAGCCACTCTCATTTCGTAAACTCTTGCAAAACTCATAGCATTATCCTTTTGCTGGATCGCCCAATCCTCCTTCATCTTATTGGTCTCTTTGAGCGGGTATTATATTCTAAAGTGACCAGCATAAAACGGTTATAAGTTGAAGGCGGTATTGTTGTTATGCAAGGTCAGATTACGCATATGCGAATTTTTAAAATTCTTTTTTGATGGTAGCTAGAGTATTCGTGCCGGGCTAGAAATAATTATTAATCCATTGATTTCTAATAATAATTTTTTCATCTCGCGTTGCTTTTGGTGTTCGCACAGAGGCGGATTTTATCGCGTTGAGTTGCTAAGAGCGAAGTTTGACCAAAATTTTGAGCTGTGGTAACTTGAACGACTAAAAATATAACAGGCCAAGATTTCAGTAAGACTATTTTGTCGCAAACTGATTAGAAATTGGATCGATAATGACAACGCAGGATGCAGGAATTCCCTTAGTTTACGAACCGCGCGGCGGTGTGCCTGATTTTCGTGTTAAATCCGGCGCTCGGGTTGTTGCTGTTCTGGATTTTTTTCAACGTTTTAATCGCCCGGCGCGCGCATATGAAATAGGGCGCGCCCTAGACTTGGCACCTTCTTCGGCTAATGATCTGCTTAAGACCTTGGTTGAGGTTGGTTATCTTGATTTCGATGCAGCTGAAAAAACATACTTCCCGGGCATAAGGGTCGGCCTTTTGGGGCATTGGCTGGCTCGGCTTCATCCTGAACTTAACCAGCTAGAAGACTTTGCGAGGAACCTGAGCCGGGAGTGCGGAGAGCATGTAGTTCTATTCGCGCAGCGCCAACATAAAATCCAAGTTCTTTCGATCAGGCCAGGTGAGGTAGCTCCTCCAGTCAACATTTATGAAGGTGCCAGTCTGCCTGTTTTCGGTACAGCAGCCGGCTGTGCCCTGCTCATGCTTAAATCTCATATGGAAACATATGATATTGTTCGCAAGACCTTCCGAACGAAATCCTGTAGCCATGCGGTCGTTTCAATCGGAGGCATTGTTCAAGATTGCAAGCGCCGTGGATATGCATCGTCTGTTCGGGAAGATATCGTTCCCGATAATTGGGCGATAGCATTACCGCTACCTATCAAAGTTAGCGAGAGTTCAATCGTGGTCGGATTGGGCGGCCCGACTGCGCGGGTGCAAAGGAATGAGCGACAACTGGTTGCTCTTGCGCATAGTATGATCTCGAACCATTTCGGTCAGATGATGGGACATCAAGCTGGGCAGGAGATGTCCCCGCTTAATATCTATAATTGATACTAAGCTCTTTATCCTGATTGCACGATAGTCAGGATAAAAATCCGCTACTTTGTAGGTGTATGATGAACTTTGGGTTGTTTATAGTCTGAGGCTTTTACAACTGCGTGGGGTCAAGAAATATTCAAATGTATCATCCGCAGCGTATTTTGGATTGGAGTGAGCTTGCCTTAGTATACGCGATCCCATGATAACATAGTCTAATTTGGATCTATCCCCGAGGCCAAGCCAAAAGGTTTATGGAGATGGAAAGTCGGCGTTTTAAAGCCTTTAGATAATACTCTAGTTGCCTCCCCGCATGATCGCCAGCTCGACCAAAGATTTTGTCTCGGCCTCGACAAGGCACCGGTATTGAAAACTCATCGTTCCACCGAAACTGTTCGGCGCTTCAAATTCGCTTAGCACCACTAGTTTCCACCGTCGGGATACTTCAGGAACTCCCATTTCCATACGATGTCAAGTGAACTTTTTAATTTGAGGGTGTAACATCGGGTGACTGGTGAGACATTCACTTCATAGCGTTATAGCTTTTCCCGAAGAGCTTCGTAAGGTGTTTTT
>NZ_JBALUN010000024.1:0-16642 GCF_036963805.1 Parasphingorhabdus sp.
GCCGCATACGTTTACGCAGACCGTGCGATTGCTATCAAAAAATCTACTATTGCAAAGAGGCGGGCCATACGTTTTTTTAAGCAGACGCATCTCAAGCATCTGTTCAGCGACAACCTCCTTCAGATCTCGGGCTTCCTTACGAAGGTCGCGCACCTCATCAGTATTGGCAGCGCGGGCAGTATCGCCAGCCAGCCTGCGCTTGCCAGCCTCCATGAAGTCCTTCGACCATTTGTAATACACGCCCTGCGCGATACCCTCACGGCGGCATAGCTCGGCAATGCTATCTTCGCCGCGCAGACCCTCCAGCACGATCCGGATCTTCTCTTCCGCGCTATACTGTTTGCGGGTCGCTCTGCGGATATCTTTGACCACCCGCTCCGCGGGGGCTTTCGAGTGTTTTGGTTTCATTTCCGTTCCTTACAGTCACTGCAATGAAACCAAAACACTCGCTTATTTTATGCAGCCAGTCTGTCTATTGAATGCTGACGGGGGACAGCGTTCCATTACTGGACTTCACATCCGCTTGGGTCACATTCGCCTTGTTGCCGGCACCATCTTGGAGAATGATCGTATCACCGTCCATGGTCGCCTTGATCACGCCACCTTGCACGGTGGTGATGCTCGCGCTGCCACCGCCACCGGCAATGGCCTTTCCGATATCTGCGGAGGTCATGCTGCCTTTGACCAGACCAAATTTCGCGATGGTCTCCAGCTCTTCCTTGTTATCCACCGACAGCAGCTCGCTCAGCCGCTTCGCATCCATTTTGTTGAACGCATCATTGGTTGCGGCAAATGCGGTGAACGGACCATTATCTTGCAATTCAGCGCCAACACCGGACAAACCGACCAAAATGCTCGCGGTGCTGAGATCGGGATCGTCTTGCAGAACGGCGATCATATTGGTCGGCTTCGTGTCTTCGGCGATTCGCGCGTCGAGGATTTCCTGTTCCTCTTTGCTCAGTTCCGACGAGCATGCCGGTACCATCGCCAACAGGGTCGATGCCAGAATAATTTTGGGGGTGTTAAACATGAATTTCCTTTCTTCGGATCAATCCGTTCGCCGCATCTTGCGGTCAAACGATGATGAAATTCGTTGGCGCGAGGTACTCCGGCCCGCAGGGAAAAGTAAACCCACAAAAATCTAAAAAAAGGGCTCCGCCTGTCGGTGAATTCCTTGCCTATCCATCCTAGTGGATGACGCCAAACACAAGTATCCGTGATGGTCAAGCCATAGATTCCTTCCATAGCCGGTTGGCTTTGAGTAGTGCGTTTGCCATGACGATGAGCTTTCGCATGACGGCAGTGATGGCGACCTTTGCCAGCTTTCCGATGCTGATGAGATGAAAGTATTTTGCCTTGATGTCGAGATTGAAGCGAGCAGCGACAAGGGTGGGCATGTAGAGCGACCGGCGGACATTGGCTCTGCCTGCATGGATGGGTGCCTTGCCGGCCCATTGGCCTGATTGCCGGGTAATTGGAGCGAGCCCGGCAAGGGCAGCTGCCTGTTTATTTTCCAGTGAGCCCAGCTCAGGCATGGTAGCGATCAACTGTGCGGCCGTGATTGGTCCCAGGCCTTTGATGCTGGCGATAATTTCGCGCTTGCGCGCAAGCGCGAGATCTGCAGCGATAAGCGCCTGCGCCTGTATATCGATGGCATTGATGTGCCGTGCGATTTGCTCGAGACGTGCCTTTACCTGGCGTTTGAGCAGCGGCAGCAGCAGGTTCTTCTCGCGGTTCTTGAGGGCGGTACGATCCCTGACCAAGCCATCGCGGCCGTTCATGAGCTCGGCCAACCCAGCCAGTTCCGGGCTTTTGATAGGCCGGACATCAGGCTGGAACGTGGCCGCCATGCGGGCAAGGACCCCGGCATCGATCCGGTCGGTTTTGGCAAGTGTTCCTGTAGCCTGGGCAAAACGCCTGGCCCGCAAGGGGTTGATCTGGACCAGTAGCTGGAAAGTGGGCCTGAAGCGCTGGCTGACCGGCCATCTGTCCCGAGCCGGGTGTGGAACCGGATCCCAGCAAACATCCATGAACAGATCATCGAACTGGCGCTGGAGCAGTCCGAGCTGAGCCCGCGGGAGCTGGCCGTGCGCTTCACCGATGAGAAGCGCTACTTCGTATCGGAGGCGACGGTATACCGCTTACTGAAAGCCCATGATCTAATTACCAGCCCTGCCTATGTCGTGATCAAGGCTGCCAATCACTTCCATACCCAGACTACGCGGGCGAACGAGATGCGGCAGACCGATTTTACCTAATTCAGAATCATTGGCTGGGGCTGTCTCGGCTTTGGCATGATGCCCCGCATCGTGCGCCGCCTGCGCTATCTGTCGACGGTGCTCGACGATTATGTTGCGCGATGACGACACGGATGGATTGTCGAGCCGATACATGACGGTAATTTAATGGAAAGTTAATTAATTCTTCCTAGAGCGTTTTTCCCTTGAACGATGCAAATAGAACGGTGGCCAGCGTTTCATTGTTTGGCCACAGAGAAATGGCGCTCGGCAAATTCGAAAGCGATATTCGCGCTTAAAAGTCGCATTGGTTTATGAAGAGGGCCGCAGACATGAAGCCGATCAATCGGGAAGATTTCCAGCGGGTAGAATCGTTGCACCAGCTTCATATCCTGGACACTCCCCGTCAGGCTTCCTTTGATCGTATTACCGAACTATGTGCAGATATTTTCGATTGCTCCATCTCTCTCATTTCGCTGGTTGATGAGCACCGCCAGTGGTTCCTGTCCTCGGTCGGTGTGGATGTCCGCGAAACGCCGCGCGAACATTGCTTCTGTAACCATGCAATTGAGGCTGGATGCAGTATGCTCGTGCCCGATGCGTTGGCAGACCAGCGATTCTCCGATAATCCGCTCATCCGTCATGCACCGGCGATCCGTTCCTATCTCGGCGCACCCATCAATAGTCCCGACGGAACAATGATCGGTACCCTGTGCATTGCGGATCAGCGCGCAGGCCGTTTCGACGATGACCACATCCTCAAGCTGGAAATCCTCGCAGCGACCATTGAAGATCTGATAAGAGCGCACTCTCAGGCTTCCGTCACCTCCTATCTGAACTCCCAGCTGGATGCGCGAAGCAGCCGGCTCAACCGAGCCAATGGGATATTCAAGCAGGCGGAGAAAATTGCAAAAATTGGTTCATGGGAGTGGAACGAGGAGACTCGTGAACTGACCTGGTCGGACGAAGCATTTGCGATTTTTGGTTCTCCGGAAAATGTACCAACTTCTATTGAAGAAGCAGTTCTCTACTGCGCTCAGGAAGATCTGCAAGGAGCAACAGAGGCGATCGAAAATGGAAAAAAGCATAAGGACTCCTTTGAATTTGAAACAGGCTTGAACGCGGCGAACGGTACGTTCAAGCGGGTGAAGGCCATGGGCGAATATCTGGAGGCAGACCAACAAAGTCCTGCGCGCCTGGTGGGGATCATCCAGGATATAACGGAATCCCATCACACGCGCCTCGCCCTGCAGCGCGCCGCGGACCGCGATGCCCTGACCGATCTCTACAATCGCAATGCCCTGGATCGCTTTCTGCAGAACACGCTTGGGAAGCTCAAGAAGACCGGTTCGAACGCCTTCTTGCTGATGCTTGATCTGGATGGCTTCAAGGACATCAACGATACGTTCGGACATTTGATCGGCGATGTTTTTCTGGAGAAGATCAGCTCCCGCATAGTGGACGCGCTTCCCCACGGGGCGATTGTCGCAAGATGGGGTGGCGATGAATTTGTGATCCTGACTGCGCCGGACATTGACTTGCAGGCGGCGAAGCAGCTCGGTGATGAAATACTTGTCAGCGTGGAACGTCAGTTCGAAATTTCAGGACGCAAGATGGGAGTCAGCGCGACGTGCGGTCTGGTCGAGATCGACGAGCGATCCATCGCCAGAGAGATTATTCGCAAGGCTGATCTGGCGCTTTATCACGGAAAAGAGCGCGAACCCGGACGCGTACACGCATATGTACCCGAACTGGAGCAAGCGAACCATCACCGGCAAGCGGCGATCGCGAAAGTCCGGGAAGCTCTGGATCGTGACCGCATCTTCGCCGGCTACCAGCCCATTATAGATCTCAGGACAAGCCGGTTGGTCGGACTGGAAGCGCTGATGCGATTGAGCGTCTCGAACGGCGAGCAGATTACCGCATCGCAGGTTCTGCCGGCAATCCTGGATCCGATCCTGTCTCGCGAGATTGGCGAGCGCATGTTGTCCAGCGTGTACAGGGAACTGGCAGAAATCGAGCAGTCCCAGCCAGATCTGCAATTTGTCAGCATCAATGCAACCGAAGCGGACCTGTTGAGCCGCGATTTTGCGGACAATTTATTGTCGAGGTTGAATGAGGTCAAAATCAGTCCCGCGAAAATCACGCTCGAGGTTACCGAAACCATGCTGATGGTCAATGATACAACCACAGTGCAGAATGTTCTCTCCGAACTGAGCGCAGCGGGAATGCGCATCGCGCTGGACGATTTCGGAACAGGCTTTTCATCGCTGTCGCATCTCAGGGATTTCCCCATAGACGCGGTCAAAATAGACAAGAGCTTCATCAAGTCGATCACCGCCGAGCACCAGTCGAGGCTGATCGTCCAGGCGCTGATCAACATGGCCAGCAATCTTGGCATCGAGGTCATAGCGGAAGGCGTCGAGACGGAAGAGCAACGCAATCTCCTGATACAACTCGGCTGCAACCTGGGCCAGGGCTTTCTGATCAGCCCGGCCCAAAGCGCCTGCCATATCAAGTTGATGCAGTTTCCGAATCTACCGAGCGAAGCAATGAGCAAAAGGAAGGTCGCTTAGAGCCGACACAATAAATGGTCGCACTGAAGAACCACATCCGTTCGGAACGAAGACTCTCCGAGGAAGTTCATCTCAATCTTGCGTATCGCTGGTTTTGTCGGTTGATCAAGGCTTTCCGATGTTCATCAAGCTCTGTATAAATTGATCCATGTAAATCGCTAGATCCCGGCTGGGGACTTTGGCAAACTGCATCAGCGCGAGAGTATGTCCGCCGCCTATGAACAATCGGGTTGCTGCTTTCACATTGAGATTTTCGCTCAGTATACCTTCACGTTTGCCACGCAGAAAGACCGGCCGAGTTATCGCGTGTAACTTGTCCAACAACGCAAGATATCGGGGCCATACGCCCGCGCGAACTCCGGTGCTCCAGTCTAACCAAACCTTAATGATATCAGATTTCGTGGTCGCGTCGTTGGCAAACCGCATTGCCAGCGTGGTAAGCGCTTCTTCCACGGATTTTTTTCCACTTAGCGAATCAGTGACGAGTTTGATCAGGTAGTTTTCAACTTCGCAGAGCACCGCTGACTCAAGATCCTCACGTGATCTAAAATAGGAATGCACGGTCGGTATCGCAACTCCGGCCAGCTTCGCGACGTGAGAATGAGTGGCACGAGCGACACCATTTTCCGCAAAGGCTTTAAGCGCGCAGAGTGTCAACTGTTTGCGCCTCTCGTCCGGCTTCAGGCGCCTTTTTCCCAAATCGTGTTTGTATTTCAATATATTAGGCTCCTGATTGAAGGCCGACATCACCGCTTAAATCTGGGATTATTATGTGCCGGTCATCATAAAAAATCGCAACAGATTTTGCTTGTTGACATTATACTCATTTGTAGATGATACTATACTCAATAAAAATCATATATCACCAGGAAAGGATGGCCAGCATGACACGAACCGGCACTGAAGCTGCGTATGCGATACCACTTGATAAAATCGACGTAAGCTCACCAGCACTTTTCAAGGACGATTCGGCTGGCACGTATTTTAAACGTCTGCGGGAAGAGGATCCTGTCCACTATTGCGCTGAGAGTGCTTACGGGCCCTATTGGTCGATCACCAAATATAAAGACATCATGCATGTTGATACCCACCATGACATCTTTTCGTCGTCGGCAGGCTTCGGCGGCATCATCATCGATGACAATATTCAAAAAGGTGGTGGTGAAGAGGGGCTTGACCTTCCTAATTTCATTGCGATGGACCGACCGCGCCATGACGAACAGCGAAAAGCCGTCAGCCCCATCGTAGCTCCCGGTAACCTTGCTCTTCTGGAAAGCACCATTCGCGAGCGTGTCGGGGCCGTATTGGATAGCCTGCCAATAGAAGAAGAATTTGACTGGGTTGATCGGGTCTCGATCGAAATTACCACCCAGATGCTGGCCACTCTCTTTGATTTTCCTTTTGAAGATCGCCGCAAGCTTACCCGCTGGTCGGATGTGACGACAGCTGCACCTGGCGGGGGCGTCGTTGATTCATGGGCGCAGCGCAAAGATGAATTAATGGAATGTGCGCAATATTTCCAGACGCTTTGGAATGAACGGGTAAACGAGGATCCAGGCAATGACCTTATTTCAATGTTGGCCCATTCCCCGGCGACCCGAAACATGACACCGGAAGAATATCTCGGCAACGTGCTGCTGCTGATTGTGGGCGGCAATGACACAACGCGAAATTCGATGACGGGTGGGGTTCTTGCGCTGCATCAGAACCCGGACCAGATGGCCAAATTGAGGGCCTCTCCAGCGCTAATTGAAAGCATGGTGCCGGAAATTATCCGCTGGCAGACACCCTTGGCGCACATGCGGCGTACAGCAAAGGAAGATTCGGTTGTTGGCGGTAAAACCATCCGCAAAGGTGACAAAGTCGTCATGTGGTATTTTTCGGGAAATCGTGATGATGAAGTCATTGATCGGCCTGACTCATTTATCATCGACCGCCCGAACCCTCGCCAGCATTTATCCTTCGGGTTCGGCATCCACCGATGCGTTGGTAATCGGCTTGCCGAAATGCAACTGCGAATTTTGTGGGAGGAAATACTCAATCGCTTCGACCGCATTGAAGTGATCGGTGAGCCCGAACGTGTTCAGTCGAATTTTGTCCGAGGTTACACCAAAATGATGGTCCGCGTTCACGCGCGATAAGAGTGAAGGAATACCAATGCCATTAGTAAAGTTTATTACCGCTCAAGGTGACGACCATCTTGTCAATGTAAATGCCAATTCATCAGTCATGGAGGCAGCCCGAGACAACGGAGTCCCGGGCATCGATGGCGATTGCGGCGGATGTGCAGCTTGCGGCACCTGCCATGTTCATATCGACGCGGCGTGGATTGAAAAAACCGGTCACGCTTCGGACGGCAGTGAGAGCGATATGCTCGAATTTGTGGAAGGAGCCGATGAATATAGCCGTCTGGCCTGCCAAATATCGATTACGGAAGAGCTTGACGGACTGATCGTTCGCTTGCCTCTCGCGCAGCATTGATTTCCGTTCAATGACCGGGGCCAGCCGGAAAAATAATTTCGACTATATAATCGTTGGGGCAGGTTCAGGCGGATGCGTAGTGGCTAACCGTCTTTCAGCGAACCCGGCGATACAGGTCTGCTTGATTGAAGCTGGCGGAGATGACGATCAGATGCTGGTCAACGTGCCGCTCGGCATGGCTGCCATGTTGCCGACCAAAATCAATAATTACGGCTATCAAACTGTTCCGCAGCCGGGACTCAATGGCCGAAAAGGTTATCAGCCGCGTGGCCGTGTGCTTGGTGGATCAAGCTCGATCAATGCGATGTGCTATATCCGCGGCCAGGCCGAGGATTATGACGCTTGGGCGGCGGACAGTGCGCCGGGCTGGTCCTATGATGATGTGCTGCCTTATTTCAAGATGTCGGAATGCAATGAACGCGGTGAAGATCAATATCACGGCGTGTCGGGACCGCTTAACGTAGCAGATCACCGTTCACCCAACCCCGTTACCGATCTCTTCATCGAGGCTGCAGCGGAACAACAACACAAAACAACAAACGATTTTAACGGAGCCGAACAAGAAGGCGTTGGGCGTTATCAGGTAAACCAAAAGGATGGCCGGCGTTGGAGTGTAGCGCGCGGGTATCTGCGACCAATCCTTGATCGACCGAACCTTACGGTGATGACACGAACAAAGGCGCTTCGCATTGTATTGGATGGTGAACGAGCGACGGGCCTGGAGGTGCTTTGCAACAAACGGTCTATGACACTTGGCGCTGATGCCGGCGTTGTGCTGACGAGCGGTGCGTTCGGCACGCCGCACCTTCTGATGGTATCGGGCGTTGGGCCGGAGTCCGAACTGCGACGCCATTCTATACCCGTCCGGTTTAACATACCGGAAATTGGCCAGAATCTTCAGGACCATCCTGATCATGTCACGGTATATCGCGCCAAAAGTCCTGATTTATTTGCTGTCAGCCCTGGCGGTGTCGCGCGTATTGGTGCGTCGATTCCCGACTATATCCGTAATGGTCGTGGTCCGCTTACCAGCAACGCGGCGGAAGGCGGTGCTTTTCTATCCACCAAAGGTCGTGGCAATCGACCAGATGTCCAGATGCACTTCGTCCACGGCATTATTGATGATCATTCTCGCAAGATCCATTTGGGCGGAGGGATGAGCTGCCATGTTTGCGTGCTGCGACCCGAGAGCAGGGGTTCCGTGACACTCGGTTCGGCCGACCCTTTTGCCGCTCCTGTCATCGATCCAAATTTTCTCGCGACAGATGGTGATATTAAAACCCTGTTGTCCGGCTTCAAGCTGGTGCGCGATATTATGGAATCAGACGCGCTTAAGTCCATTCGCGGCACTGAGCTTTTTACAAAGGGCATGAGCGGAGATTCAGAACTCATTGATGCGATAAAGGCGCGCGCAGACACAGTCTATCACCCGGTTGGGACATGCCGGATGGGGAATGATGAAACCGCTGTGTGTGACGAAAAATTAAAGGTTCGCGGCATTCAAAATATCTGGATCGCCGATGCCTCCGTTATGCCCAATCTAATATCCGGCAACACCAATGCCCCGGTTGCGATGATCGCCGAGCGCGCTGCAGAGTTTATTCTGGAAAACCAAAAATAAAAAAAGTCCGAAAAATAGGGAGGAAGAACATGAACAAAACATATTTGGCTGGAGGTTGCGCGTTATTTGTATTGCAAATAGCTCTATCGGGAACTGCCTTGGCCCAAACCAAAGAACAAGATACCAGTGGTTTTGAGGTAATTGTTGTGACTGCGCAAAAGCGGTCACAAGCGCTTCAAGATGTTCCCGTCGCTGTGTCCGCATTGACGGCAAAGGAACTGGAATCTCGCGGCGTAGATGAAACATCAGATTTGCAAGGATTTGTACCAAGTCTTCAGATCACCACGCCTTATGGCCGCACCCAACCGAACTTCGCACTGCGCGGCGTTTCAGTGGCTAATGAATTTAATGCTTCAACCGCTTCGCCTGTCGGTGTGTATGTTGACGAAGTTTACCAGAGCTTCGGCAATTATATACTTTACTTAGCAGAGAATCGGATTCATAGATGTCTGGACAGGCCGGCGCTAAAATTGAGATTACGGACGCTATGATTGAGGCGGGTATTGGCGCGTTTTATAAATTTAATACGCCAGCGTATTCAGTGGGCGAGGCTGTAATTAAGATTATCGAATCTTTCTTTCAGGCGGATGGGGGTCGGATTCAATCGGCGGGCGGTGCCCCCAAATTTGTCGTCGATTTCTCGTCTCTGGAGGATCGTTACCTACCTCTTTGCGCCATTTCGCATCAGCCAGAAGCTTAGATGATAATATCATTTTGTTGTGTAATTCAGTTAAGGAATCAGAAAAGAAAGGTTCTTCTCGGGCATAGCCCTGGCTGATTTCCTTCCAAGATTCTGAGGCGGGACACCATGTGTAGCCCCACAAGCCATGAAAGCAGATGTTTCTGTCAGACGAAAGGGCGCTGATAGAGTGATGTATTTCAATTAACTGGCTTCTGTTTCCTGCATTTTCAGGCTTCGAGATTTCTCGCCATAAATCTGCTAACTTGGCTTTTAAATTTTTTGTTGAGTAGGTCGCTAAATCATCCACCGTGTTTAGGCTCATTAGATCGCGGAGAAGTTCGTCAAGTTTGAACACAATATGCCCCCAAACAACAGCAACCCTTCCTAAAATTATAAGTTGTTCGTCTGAGAGGGGTATCTCATATACAGGGCTGGTTAGGGGCGATATGGAGGTCATTTTGAATACTCGGCAAGAAAAAGATGAAACATACTCCGAAGCGGAGACAGAGGCGCGGCGCGAGGCCACGTTGCAAAAGCTACTTTCGACTCCGCCAAAGCCCCACAAGTCTAGCAAGACAAAGGGTAAAGAGTCTCAATCAAAATAGCGTTTACGCTTCTCGCCGATCTGGCGAATTTCAACCGTCCATTTAGGCGGCGAGTTTGTCAGTCCGCCGATAGGTCAGACGCTTGCCTTCGATGCCCTTAAGGGCAACGGCGGCGCGCTCACCGTCTGTAATGTCGCGGGTGTTGTAACGGAAATCGAATTCCTTGGTATAACGGCCAAGGTGCGCTTCGCTCATATGGTGGTAGACACCGATCACGCCGCGTTTGAAGATAGAAAAGAAGTTTTCAGCGGTGTTGGAGTGCTTGAAGCCGCCCGTGGTGACATATTTCTTAGCGGAGTGATTGACTACACTGTGACCGGCAAATTCGCGTCCTACGCGGGTATATACGGTTGCTTCGTCAGTCATAAGGTGGCTGTCGCGGTGAACATTGGTAACGATAAGGTTGCGAAGGTCTTTTGCATTGACGTTGGCAACATGGAAGCTGCGAACATGGCCTTCACGGTCAACCAGTGCGACAACGGGCTGCTTGTCGCGAGGCTTGCGGTGCGCACGGTTCTTGGCCTTGCCGCCTACAAAGGTTTCATCGGCTTCCACAACGCGGTTAGGACCGCCTAGAGGGCCATTACCGTTGGCACCGTCCATTGCTTCGCGGATGCGGTGGCAAAGGAACCAGGCGGTTTTATAGGTCACACCGATGTTGCGGGCGATCTGGCTGGCTGAAATGCCTTTCTTGCTGGATGCCAGCAGGTGCATGGCCAGAAGCCATTTATGAAGGGGAACATGGGAGCGTTCCATGACGGTGCCGGTGCGGACTGTGAACTTGTCGCGGCAATCGTTGCACTGGAACATTCCGCGCTGCGTTTTGCCCTTCATACGGGTGACGTTGGTTGAACCACAGTGAGCGCAAAAAGGCTCTCCGTTCCAGCGCGATACTTCGATATGTTTCTCGGCTGCTTTTTCGTTGTGAAAAATGGGGTCTGTTAGGTTCGTCATTGGCTGTTTTCCTTGTGATACAGCCTTATATCAAGATTGACCTGCTAAGTAAAGTATATATTTGCCAGAGCTTCCGTGCCAGCCACGGTCAGCAGCTTTACGATCTGGAACGCGTTGAGGTGTTGCGTGGGCCGCAAGGAACGCTTTATGGGCGGAACACAACCGGCGGTGCCATCAGCTTTTTTTCAAACAAACCCGAACTTGTTGATACAACTGGAACGCTTTCGGTTGGCTACGGTAATTACGACACAAAGACAATCCAAGGTGCGATAGAAACAACTCTGGTTCCTGATGTGCTTGGTATCCGCTTTGCGGGAACCTTTGCCAAGGGCGATGGCTGGCAATTCAATCCCGTTCAGAACCGCGATACCGGCACGACAAATTCGATTGCTGGCCGCCTGTCGGTCCGTTTCAAGCCAACTGATACACTGGATATCAACTTGAAGGGATATATCTCCCGGGATAATCCGGTTGCACCCAACCCGTATGCGTTCGGTCAATATGCAGAGGGCCGTGATGTTTTGGGTTATTCACGTTTCGATCCCGCCCAGAACGGGGGGCGCGCGCTAAACCGCGACGAGGTATCTGCCGATACGGGCGGAAACTACTACACTCTGTCGAAGGGTCTGGCGCTAAACGTCGCCTACGAGATTAGTGACAGCCTCTCGGTTACATCGATTACCGGTTATGATACTGGGAATTACAGCATTTCTCCGTTTGACTGTGACGGTTCACCGAATGATGTTTGCGCGATCCGTTTCAATTCAACGAGCAAAAATTTCAATCAGGATCTGCGCTTTGCTTACAAGGACGACCGTTTCAATCTGATCGCTGGACTTTATTATGGTGTAGATAAAATCAAAACGCGGAACGGGATCGATTTCTTTGGTGTTCTGGATCCAGTGTTGCGCAGTTTCGGCATTGGCGACTCGTTCTTTAACGCACCTGTTTCAGCACCTCAGGCTGCTGCGATTGTCCCGGCATTTTTGGTCAATCCAGCCCTTGACCCCACTCTTGCATCGAGCTGTGCACCGGTTGCAACCGGGAATCCCAACGGGTTCCTTGATGCGAGATCCCTTGTTGCCCTCCAAACCGATATCCAGATTGATAATTCGGCTGGCGGCGGCTTCGGTGGAGCCCTTTCTGCTGCGTGTCGGGCAGCTGGCGCACCCCCATTTGGACCAATAACCGGTGAACAGAATTTCACCGTCGAACGTCCTTCCGCTGCCATTTATGCTGATGCCAGTTATGATGTGACCAACGAACTGACGGTCAGTGTCGGCTTGCGTTACACCAAAGACAAAGTGAACTACCTCAACGGGCGAACAGTGCTGGTTGATTTGGGGGGAACCGAGCGAGCAAGTACGATTCCCTATACCTTCCCCTTCAACCCAAACCAACCTCCGCTTGAGCAACGCGAAAAAGAAAGCCGAGTCACGGGGCGGATCAATGTCAGTTATGATTTCACCGACGATGTGTTGGGATATGTCAATTTCAGCCGAGGATATCGCAGCGGCAGTTTTAATGGGTTAGCGTATCAGGGAACCGATCAGGTCTATTATGTTGAACCGGAGCAGATAAACGCATATGAAGGCGGTCTGAAAACGCTCCTGTTTGATCGGCGCGTCCAGCTTAATCTAGCCGGTTTTTACTACGACTACAGCAACCATCAGGTCACTCAGGTGATTGGAGCGACGACGTTTGTTCGCAGCGCCGATGGCAAACTCTATGGCGGTGAGGCGGAACTCGCAATCATAGCTACCGATAATCTGCGCTTTGACGCATCGGTCAGCTTGTTGCGCAGTAAATATCAAGGAAATGTTGTCGATCCTACCGATCCTCGAAGCCCGACCCGCAATGTCAATGGAAATCCGTTCCCCAACGCTCCGCGCGAAACGTTTTCTGCAGGGTTCGATTGGGACGTTTTTGACACTGATGCAGGCAAACTAAGTCTGCGCGGCGATGCTGCGTATACGGGGAAATATTTCTTCGATCCGTTTGGCGACTACGGCCAAACGCCGTGTGATCGCCCAGGTGCACCTGGTAGTGTTCGTCCGGCAGGTCCGGCGATCACATGCGGAAACCCTGGCTACTGGCTCGTCAATAGCCGGTTGACATTTCAGAAGGATAATTTTTCAGCGAGCCTGTGGGCCAAGAACCTGACCAACAAGGTATATTATAGCTACGGGTTGAACATAGACATCTTCGGACTCGATTATCTTAACCGGGGAACACCGCGCACATATGGCATCGAAGCAACGGTGAAATTCTGATGGGTGGCATGAGCAACGCTGCGAAACTTTCGGCAAGCCGAACCGGCACCGCGGCCACCTCCTATTAACATGACCAAATGACAAAGGGGATGTTGGTCAGGATTGTAAATGCAATCATTGGACCTTATCCTTCAAAATCATGATTACCTTGCACCATTCGGGTTTTTGCGGACATAATTTTTCGCCTCTCCGGCGAACGGAGTCCTTTGTTTGCAGCTTATGCCTGGCTAAGGAATTTTGAGTATGTCTTGTTTACCATACCTTATTGGAAGATAATTGGATGACTGCGCAATCTAAGCCAGATGAACAGACGGGTGAGAAAATGCGGGTTCGACTTGTAACCCCTTACCAATTGACGCTCGGAATGGAATTGCTGGAAAGCAGCAGCGGGCGTTCGATCAGTCGAATGAAAGCCAATAGGCGGATTGCCAAAGCACCGGGAAATCCAAACCTTGATCCGCTGGCGCTCATGGGTTTTATCGACCAAGGATTGTCCGAATCGTTGCAAGGTTTGATTGGTACAGAAATCGGAATTTCAACTTTTGATTTGCGGATCGGACTTTCATCAGGATCTTCAATGGGGGATGAGTTGACGCTGACGGCCGAAGCGGTGATGGTTGGAAAAACATCGGCCACTGCAACAGGTAGCGTAACAAACTCGTCCAAAGATATCATCGGAACAGCAACAGGACTGTTTCGTTTGGGGAGCTTTCCGGGGGGCGCTCCGGCCGACTATAATTTGGTCGGTGATTTCGATGCTCAAGCAATGCCCGGACCGATGACCACCAGTTTGGGATTATCGGGCGCTCCAGACTCGCCACAAATTGTAGCAGGAAACCGGGCTGTTTTGGGCTGGGAGAGCGGAAATATTGTCCATGGGGGCGCGGTTGCTGCGGCGCTGATGGCTGCATGCCAAGGCCGTGTTGCAGGTGGTGAAAGTTCGATCGGCCAACAGCTAGAGTCGATCGACATTCGTTATGTGCGTCCAGCCATTGGTTCGCGCGATCTATTCACGAACAGCTGTTTTGAACGTGAAGGCAAGGCCGCGAGCTTTGTCCGCGCCACCTGTTTCCATAAACCAGAGAAACCGCTCGCCACAGCCATAGCAACTTTTGTGCGCTAGCGCATATTTGATTGGTGCCCCGGCAGGTATCAACGGTATATTTCACCGTCCGATAATTATGAAATTAATTGACCTGGACAGTAAAAAAAGGGCAAGCGGCCCCCGCCACTTGCCCATACTGATCCAACAGGAGAGAGGGATCAGAACCAGTTAAATTTCGGGATCTGATGGGTTCAACACCCTTAGATTCCCAACCATTTTTTCCAGCGCGGTTCGTATGATGGCTATGTTTGCGCTGGATATGCCTTTGAACATTTTCTTATAAACGGCGTCAGCTTCTTTCCGGAGTTCCGGAATAATATCGATTGCCTTTGGACGCAGGAATATCCGCCAGACACGCCGGTCACTTTCTGCCGCCCGACGTTCGACAAAATCCAGTTTTTCCAGATGATCAATCGTCAATCCGATAGTAGCCCGTTCAAGTTCAAGGCAGGCTGCCAACTCGGTTTGTGTCATGCCCTCGGTCTTGATCAGATAGGCCAATGTTCTCCACTGTGTGCGGGACAGGCCGAACTGAGCAATCGATTCATCAAATGCCTTGCGCAGAACTCGGGGCACTTCCTCCAGCAAAAACGCAAACTCATCGGTCTCATTGAGGAACCCGTCTTGCGCGTTGGCACTCATTGTAGCTGTTTCGGTTGTCATCATAGTGACCATATCGTAAATTTAATATAATATAAAGCCCTTTACTGTCTGTCCATATACAGTCTATAAAATCGGTATGGATCATGAAGAGAGCACCTTTACGGGCCACAATGGCTTGAAGATTAAGGCAAGCACGACTGGGCCAAAAACCGGCTTTCCGGTAATGCTTGCGCATGGCGGCGGGCAAACCCGTCATGCCTGGGCAAAGGTGCTGGATGAACTCGCCAATGCTGGCTACCGCGCGACGGCTATCGATATGCGTGGTCATGGGGACAGTGAATGGGCACCAGATGGCGCCTACGATATGCGCGATTTTGCTCGCGATCTGATCGCTATTTCCAATCAACTCGATAACCCCCCAGCGATGGTCGGAGCATCACTGGGCGGAATAGCGGGTATGATTGCAGCCGGGGAATTGGCCCCCGCAAGCTTTAAGTCACTCACCTTGGTTGATATTGCGCCAAAGATGGAAGCCGTCGGAGTGTCAAGAGTGGTGGGGTTCATGCAGGCCCATATGACAGACGGATTTTCCTCCCCTGAAGAAGCTGCAGAAATTATCGCCGAATATATGCCACAACGAAAGAAACGCACCGGCACAGGCAAGCTTGATCGATATTTGCGCAAGCGGGAGGACGGGCGATATTATTGGCATTGGGACCCCAATTTTATTCACCATGTGACGCATGCTCGTGACGACGCTACCGAGGCAAAAGACAATGGCTTCGACAGATTGAGTGCGGCGGCCGCGAAATTGACACTGCCGGTTCATCTCATACGCGGAGGTTCCAGCGACATGGTCTCTGAAGAGGCCGTAGCTCATTTCCAAACGCTGGTTCCCAGCGCGCATTTCACAGACATTGCAGATGCCGGCCATATGGTCGCCGGTGACCGCAACGATGCATTTTGCTCGGCGATCCTCTCTTTCTTGAATGCGACCCACAAGCGCGGTGCTGCAGCATGAAACACAATCCGGAAAATCTAGCTGACGCGATACAGATTGCGCCTTTCCATCGCTGGTTAGGTCTGAAAATCGTTCGCCAAGACAGCGATTGTTTGGAACTGGAAATGCCGTGGCGGGACGAACTTGTATCTAATCCGTTGATTGGAGCGGCGCACGGCGGCATACTGGCATCTCTGATCGATTTAACCGGGCTTTATGCGATTATTGCAGCAGGAGGTGTCGCCAGGGCGACCGTGGATCTGAGGGTAGATTATCATCGCGCAGCCACCAACGGCCCGCTTCGTGCAATTGGGCAGGTCGTGAAGCTTGGAAAAACCATAAGTACCGCAGACACGCGCATTATCGACGATGATGATCGCTTGGTGGCTAGCGGTCGCGGGACCTATTTGGGCACGTAAATGGTCGTCAAAAAACGTATGGCCCGCCTCTTTGCAATAGTAGATTTTTTGATAGCAATCGCACGGTCTGCGTAAACGTATGCGGC
>NZ_JBALUN010000025.1:0-16629 GCF_036963805.1 Parasphingorhabdus sp.
CTTGGTGGCCATAGCATCTGTGCCCCACCCGATCCCATCTCGAACTCGGCCGTGAAACCAGATTGCGCCGATGGTACTTTGTCTTAAGGCACGGAAGAGTAGGTCGTCGCCAGGCATTGCAGCAGGCGCATAAAAGGTAGTTACGAGGAAATAACCCATTCACTTTTTTAAAAAGCGGCCTGTCCGGCAACGGGCCGGTCGCTTTTTTGTTTTTTGGCGATCGTTGAAATATGATCTCCATTGGTGGCGCGGGATGGAGCAGTCCGGTAGCTCGTCAGGCTCATAACCTGAAGGTCGTTGGTTCAAATCCAACTCCCGCAACCAGTAAAATAGAAAAATACCAAAGACTTAACAAAAGGCTTCGATCGAAAGGTCGGGGCCTTTGTTCGTTTTGGAGCTAACACATAGCTAACACATTTTGACCTTTTTACGAAAACCTGATAGCTGTAGGTCATAAGGTAGGAAAAAGGGCGACTGCGAATGGAGAGTCACCGAGTTCTGAATGGCAAGGTTCAGCTTTACCGGCGTGGCGAAAGCCGTATCTGGCAGTGCTCAGCATCGGTCGGAGGCAAGCAACGACGTGCGACAACCAAACGTGAAAGTCTCGCGCTTGCATCTGAATTTGCCGAAGACTGGTATCTTGCCCTGCGCGGTAAGGACCATGCGGGCATCCTCCTTTCGGAGAAAAGCTTTGCCCAAGCAGCCGACCAGTTCCTTGCAGAATATGCGGTTATAACTGAGGGCGAGCGTAGCCAAAAATGGACCGAAGGTCATGAAATCCGTCTGCGAATTCATTTGCTACCATTTTTTGGCGAGCTCGGAGTGTCTAAGATCACGCCGCGCAAGGTGCAAGATTACCGAGTTCATCGAATGACATCTCGGCTTGAGCCAAACCCTGCTTCGCGAAGTAACCGACCGTTGGTGGATAAGCCGCCAGCGCGTAGCACCTTGCACAACGAAATCGTTACACTCCGGATGGTCTTGAAGACAGCTATCCGCAATGGTTGGCTAGAATATTTGCCAGACCTTTCCCCGCCATATAGAACGCAGGGCAAAATAGTGCATCGTCCCTGGTTCAGTCCCGCTGAATATAAGCAGCTTTATGAAGCTACCCGTGCTTATGCGCGCGATCCCTTCCATGAACGTGACCGGTGGAACGCCGAGCAGGTACATGACTATGTGCTGTTCCTTGCCAACACCGGCCTGAGGCCCGATGAGGCAAAAAACCTCCAGCACCGTGACGTGGCGATTGTCGAAGATGTCGCGACCGGTGAGACGATCCTTGAAATCGAAGTGCGGGGCAAACGAGGCGTCGGTTATTGCAAATCCATGCCAAGCGCTGTCAGGCCCTATGAGAGAACACTCAATAGAGCCAAGCCCGTGCAAGCTGAAAGCCGCCGTGAGAAGCAGCGCCGCCGCAAGGAAGGCTTGCCGCCGTTATCAGAAGACCCGCCGGAGCTGGAATATCCAGAACTACGGGACTCTGTGTTTCCCGGTAATCATGTGAGATTATTCAACGGCATTTTGGAGCGGGCAAATCTCAAACGTGATCGGGATGAAAAGCCTCGCACTGCTTACAGCCTGCGTCACACCTATATCTGTATGCGGTTGATGGAGGGTGCCGACATCTACCAAATAGCCAAAAATTGTCGCACCAGCGTCGAGATGATCGAGAAATTCTACGCCGCGCACATCAAGAGCACCCTTGATGCAGCCTCTATCAATGTCCGTCGTCCCAAACCAACTGCGGGATTGAAAGCGTCAGCCCGCGCTGTGATTGAAAATGGCGATGATTAGGCTTGTTTAGGGTATGGTCGAGAAAAACCACTGAACGGTGGTGTAGACCATACCAATGAGGCAGACTGACCAAAGGGGCAGCGCCTCTGTTTCCTGCGAAATGATAGGCAAAGGCCAGTCATGTTGGCGAAGTAAATCCCGAAGGGGATTGAGCCATCGCCTGAATTTTTAGAAAGCCCCTCAGACAGCCATATTTGTCGGTGCTGAAAGCTCGAACTGGAAGAGACATCAATTTCTGATCAACTGCGATTTACACAAAACCTTACACAATTTGCCCGGAAGAGGGTCCATTTCCGGAAATCATGAATTCGCTCGAAGAGCGAAGCACGGAAATGCTAAGATTGAGTCGGTAGTCTCGTTCGACTCAAAATCCCGTTCCGAGAGGAGTGCGGGTTCGATTCCCGCCGCCCGCACCATCTCAATTAGCAGGCTCCGATAAGCCCACCGCACTGTGGGCAGGGCCTGCATTAGTGGATCGCTTGGGGACGCACGTCCCGCGCTCCGCTCTCGCGAAATGACAATCGAATGGTATTGTCATGTTGGCCTTAAAAATCCCGAACGGGATTTAGCCGTCGCCACTCATTGCTTGTTTCAACTTGAAAGCAGCCTTTCCGCTACCGTCCCAATATCGGTCGTTCCGATAGAAACCTGCCTCTTGCTGCAAGTGTAAATTGCATTTCGTAGCAATCTTGGCGTCGAGAGAGGGAGCGCGCAGTGCGGGCCTATGCCGCACACGCGAATGGCAAGGCACGACAATAAAAAGCGGTCATTCAGACCGACTTGCTACTGCAGTTTTTACATGAGGTCGCGAGTCGCCCTTGCTCGAAATATCAACTGAACTATTCGCTACGTTCAGGCCAATCGTCTGGTATCAACTTCTTCCCGTTGTCTTTTGTCCAGCGCTCCACTGTAGCTTCAACATATCGCTCATCGTTCGCCATGTATGCGTGTTCGATTAACAGCACTTGCAGACCGTTGGCTCTGGCCGTTTCGTCAAAGATAAAATCTACAATCTGGCCCATTGCCCGTCTGTCGTCGTCATCTTTCATGTCGTCTAAGCCACGCTCATCTCGAGCCTTTTCATCCTTGGGATAATAAGGACGGCTGATTTGGTCGATCACTAGCAAACCCGGGATCGGCGATGAGACTTGCTCAAAGTGTTTATGCAGACCGAACAAAAGCGCCAAGTGTATTGCAAGGTAGTTTTGATCCGAGCCGACTTCTACCATACTAAGGTGGCGTTGCCTTTCTGCTTCCACAACACTAATATGCCCATCAGCAAAAAATTGAATTCTAGCGCCGGTCAGCGGCTCTGTCGATGGCAGCTTGCTGAGCATTTCCGAAGCATAATTGGAAACCATACTCTCTGCATAAGCGATCCTGTCGCGAAGCGCCTGCGGATCAACCAGGTCGCGCAAATTTTCGATTTGGCTAATGAGGTCGCCAAAATTGATGATCGGCAGTTGAAAATCTTCCACTGTCGTTTCTAAAAATTGTTCAACCCTACCGATTGTCATCGCTCTAGCTTGGGTGAGATCATCTGCTTTCTTGAGAGCTTCGTTTTGTTGAATTACACTCCTGATTTGACGTTCAATTTCTTGGATACGCAAGTTTGTGGATTTAAGTTCCGTTTCCGCTTGATCTAGCTGATCGATTAGCTCCGGCGCTACCTGTTGAACTGATGCTACTTCATTTTCTATCAACATCAACGAACTGGAGATTTGTTTAGCGATCTCGTTGCCGACATCACTAGGATTTTGGCACACGGGACAATTAGTACCATCGAGGTTGAGGTGATCGGCAAGCCCCAATTTTTGATACTGCCCGGAAACTGTGGTTTCAAAGCCGGACGAGTCTCGAACTAATGCTCGCAGTGCGTTCCGCTCCTCTCGTTTGGATGCAGCCAATCGTAAAGTCAGTTTTCGTTCGTCCTCCAAAGCACTGAGTTGATCGCCAGGTTGGACATCGGTTCTTGTAATATCAAAGTTCGATATTTGACTAAGCATCGCTATCAATTCTTGCTCGGTCGCCTCGGGCTGAGGCTCGATCCCAAAACCAAGGCTTGTCGATTGAGTAAGGAGGGCCAGTGCCCTTGCTGTTATCAACGAGCGGCTTTTTTGTTGGCTCTTCGATTGACGTTCCAACCTGCTGTAAGTCGCTTCAAGCTGCCGAAGTTTACGTTGTGTCAAAACTGTTTCTTGGTCGATAGCCTTCAAAAAATAAGGCATCGTAGCCTTCAAATCTCGAACTTTATCTGGATCGTCGAAGTCATGGAGAACGGTTGAATTACTAATAATTACATCTGACGTTAGATAGAGATAAGGCGTTACGTGCCTGATGGTTGCTTTTCCAACTGTCCATTTTTCATCAGCATCGGCATCTTCAACATCTGCGATCTTGAAAGCGCGCTCAATCACCTTTCTAGCAGTAGCGCGAGGTGCAGGCCCTTGCATATTATCGAAAGTACCGGGCAATTCTAAGCTAGCACCAGTTTGCACAAACATCTTTTCGGTTCCCTGACCTTCGTCTGGAACTACTCGTCCAACCAATACGTCAGTTTCTCCGTTAGTCCAGTGAACCGCTACTCCCACTGTTCGCCTTCGAACATAATATGGAAGTTCGCACCTCCGGGAACCAAGACAATAGTCAATCGCAGCAATGATTGCAGACTTTCCAGTTCCAGAACGACCTGTTAGGATTGCGACGCTATTTGGACGCAAATCTAATGTTCGCCGACGTTCACCTAACCCATAGAATGCTACTTGTACTATATTCCACCTGCTCACGGATTTATCTCCAATGCAGAAAATATTAGTGCCGGACCGCCAACTTTAGACATCCACACCCCCAGTCGCTCGGCGCGGGTAACAGCACTCTTAGGTCCTTGGGAAAGTTTTCCTTTTGTGTTTTCGGGTGGCTTTTTTGCTAAACCAATAGTCAACGTTCCATCTTTGTTAAGGCTGAGTAACTGGCTATGAAGTGCAGCCCTAAGGCCATCGCGGGTTACATCTTTGGAAAGTGCTACATCTCGCCTAAGCCCCACTCTGGCGTCAGGGAATCGGTTTAACCAAGCCAAAAATCCCGTCGCGGCATTTGTTGAAGCAAAGCTTGTTTCAAGCCTTTCTGACATAGCCATAGGAACCAAGAGGTATGCTAGGCTAATATTTGGAGCGTGGGGCGTACCTTCTGAATAATGTTTTACAAAACGGTACAACAAGAAGGAAACAAATGCTGGGTTCGTCTCAGCATACAGATCATAACTTACAATCACTGTTTGAAGCCCAACCTAGATTGATATTGGGGATGCCATCCGACCCGGCCTTCGACCGACAGAACCTGATAGCTGCCGCGCACATAAAAAGGCGACGTGATGGTGCTCTCGATGCTTCCAACCATTGTGGGCGCATCCTCTAATGTCCACTTCAAGACCTTAAGGCCTTCAGATCTTAGCGATTCTTCATCGTTAGAATCCGCGTTTTCACATGCGGTATCGTGTGGATATTGCCATTCCAACACAAGCCTCTCGTCATAATTGACGATTTTGCTATGCTTTGATGGCGCTTCTTTTGACCATTCAGAACGTTGGTTGCGGGCCTGCCATTCGCAGATACGTGCCAGTTTGGACATGGCGGGATTTGCATTCACTAAATCACATTGCTTTGCCAACATCTCGTTAGTGTGGAACACCGTTGGAGGCTGCTTACTGCTGAAGCTGTCCATCAATGATTCAGTATGGAGCGCCGAGCTAGTCTCCGATAGATATTCAAGAAGCTCATGCCGAGCTATAAATCTTTCTCTTTTTTGTTCAAACGAAAGCAGAATTTGACGGTCCCACCACTCGTAAGTTTTTCTAGAAAGAGTCACCCGCTGTGAGGCCGGATATGTGTTAAGCTTAGTTGCCAGTATATCTTCTAGTTCTCCTATATTTGGAGCATTAGATCGTATAGTTACTTTTCCAATCAGCGCTTCTTTGTCAGCGTCAGAAAGAGATAGGAATGCTTTAGCTCCGGGAGATTTTTTCGCATGGGGCTTTGCAATACCGGCCGATTTAGCCGCAAGAACTTCCTCGATGATCCGTTCAGCTTCCTCGATAAGTTCAGCAAGCAGCTTGGCGCGATTTGATCCCTCAACTTGAAGGCATTCCAGTGAAGAAGACTCAGACAAAGGTGCGACAGTTACCAAGGCGAAGCAGGTACACGATATATCAATGGAAGGTAGTAATTCAGCCCAAATTCTAAGCGTCGTCCATAGGTTGACAGACTTGATGTCAATGGGCTTGGGTTGCGTAGCGAATGAATGTTTGAGTTGCTCTAACAGATCAACACCGTTTGCTTTTAACTGAACGTCATCAAGAGCTTCAATCGCAACCGCCGCTTCGTCGTGATTGCTGGCAAGTAACTCTAACAATGCGTAGCGTTCTTGAAAACGAAACCCCATCGCTGAGGCAGTTGCGTCATGCACAGAACTCGATGGTTTAGCGTTCATTCAAATAGTCACCAAAATATTTTGTCCAAGGTGCCCGTTTAGGTTTATTTATTCAAGCGCTTAATAACCAAGGCGTGGACCAGAAAGCTGACGTTCGATGGGGTGGGGCGTCAAGCCTCGAATGGATCGATCGTAGAACAGACGCTTTCAGACCATTGCATGACTGGGTTCCGCCTGCACAAGTACATTGCGCCAGCTGTTTTTGATGGCGTTCGTCACGTCTACAACGAATAGATTCCTACGGAATCGAGTGCACCGATAGCGAGAGCTCGCAATTACGCATCTGAGCCCACATTGCGAGTATCGCACCCAAGAAATGCAGACAGCAGAGATGATTTTTGCTAACGCATCATTCGAGGAAAGCGATGCCAGACAAACTTTACAAATACCGCTCGTTTGGGGTGAACGCGCTTCGGGCTATTACCGAGGCGGAGGCCTTTTACGCCAAGCCATCGACATTCAACGATCCCTTAGACTGTGATCCAACAATTGACATGGATATTGACCGGGTCCACCTCGAACGGCTGCTGTATAAGATGTTGTTGAAGCGTAAGTCCGACGAGGAAGCGCGCAATGACATAGGCTATCTCCGCTATATGTCGTCTGAATATGGTGACTACAAAACCGAGCCGGATGTCGAGAACTATCTGATGCGAATGCTGGCGAACGACATCAAGCGCGAGCTTGATTCAGAATTGGGTAACGAGGGCGTTTTTTCCCTTTCCAGCACATGGAAGAAAGGGCTGATGTGGTCCCATTATGCGGATGAGCATCGGGGCATATGCATCGAGTACGACACGCGAGATCAGGAGCACCACAGACTCGAACGAATCGACTACAAGGGGCCGCGAGCGATCAAGACCAGTGACCTTTACCGGTGGAAGGTACGGGATAATATGGGGGCGAAAGAGCGCGTATTTAGGACTTATTTCTACACTAAGTCCGGAGAATGGCGCTACGAGCGGGAATGGCGTGATGTAAAGGAGCGGAGCGGCGTCATTGAAGTGCCATTCCGCATTACCGCAATTCTTTTCGGCCTCCGCTGCAATTCTACGGTGATAAAGAGCGTCGTAAAGCTGCTGAGCGATTATCCAGCGATCAAAATCTGGCAAGTGTTGCCAAAGGAGGATGGCTTCGGATTACGTCGGTATCAGGTTGATCGCGATGAGATTGAGGCGTTAGCCATTCGCGAGCCGGGTTTCCTCATGTTCAAGGATATCGTGTCCGACGATGACGACTTAGAAGAGCTAGAGGACCTCGGGCCCGCCGAAGAAATCCCTAAACAACCCAACGAGGGTTAGGTGACCGAGAACTTTAGTAGGAGTGTGCTGCCCCTATGTTTTGGCATGGCATGAAAATAGCCACCCCAACTGGCCTGATTTTCTCTTTGAAGCGGAACAACGGCGCAGGCGCAAATAGGCGATCCCGCAGTAAAACCTGCACAGGGTGCCACCTCACTGTTTCCAAAAATATCTAAATCATTTTGCGGCAGACCATGTTTTCGACACTCGAATAACTATTATTACGTAACTATATGATAGTAGTTGCGGAATTGGGGTGCTTAGCGCAGTGAGTAGGGCATGAATATCGTGCGTTCGATTTTACTTTATTTAGCTTGGTTTTTTGTCTGCATGATCCTCGTAGTGACTGTTTTGCAGTTCCTGCCCGACTGGATCGAAGCCTTATTCGCCCTTATTGCTCCAATTTTTGCCGTTCGTTGGCAAAATAAAAGGCGCAGAGAGAAATCTGCGTCCAATAGTGAGGTTTCCGAAAGTCGGTATAAACGAGTTGCGGCGCAACCCGATAATTTTCGTCCAGACGAGCCCTTTCAGGCTGGCGCTGGTACGGTTGAACGAGGCGAAAGAACCTCGCCGCTGCCAGTGCCAACACGGGCACGAAGCCTACTATCAAGCCAACCAAATCAAGATAATCGGGCGCTTATTGCTGCGGGTCGCGCCGCACGAGCAGATCTCGCAATAGCGGCAGCCAAATATGCAAAACCTCAAAGCGAAGATCCTGCATCTTATGCAGAAGATGACATCATGCCGATTTCCGCAAATCAGAGCGCAGGTGACCTTATGAAAATTTCGAGTGCCATACGGTCCAAAGGCGGCTGGGTGCCATCCGGCGAGACAGTCGTTGTCGCTGGCAGGCACATATCTGGCATGGTCTATGTTGGTACACCTCCGAGCGTTGGCGAAAGCTATTACCGTCAGACATGCCGTGCATATATCGATCCTGCCTTATCAGTTGCGAGACTGCCCGCCGACCCTTATTCAGATGAGCTTGGGTATTGGCCCAGTTATTCAGATATTCCCGCCCGCTGCCGCGCTACCTACCTCGACTGGCTGGCCGATGGAGCAAGCAGTAAGTACATAAACATCGGATATGTGTTCCTTTATTTTTATGGGCTCGAGCGCAGGTTATTTGTCGACAAGCCGCAGCACCATGAGCAAGCACTCATCATCGCCGAGGCCGAGCGGTTGCTCGAACTTTACGCCGCAAACCACTCCATCCGCCGCTACCTTGGAGAATTTGTCGAGACGGCTTCAATCGTGTTTGCACGCGAAGGACAAATCGAACCGATCTATGAATCGCGCAGTTGGGAACTACCTTTGCCGGTGCGTATAAAGATCGGTTCAATGGTTCGCGATGGTGAAAGGGTCAGCGCAGAGTGGATATTGAGTTGGTATTTATGCAGCGGTTACGCCAACCTTCGTACTCCGGCACGGCGTTGCACGAAGGAATTTCGTGCCTTATTTTTAGTGCTTCACGAAAAGAAATATCCCGGCGGGCAGAAAGTCCGCAAGCCAAAGGGGCAATTACAATACCGCTATCGTGCTGCATCAAGCGAGTTTGATCTCGATCTTAAGCCGACAGTAGATGGTGATCCAGTATCCGATATCACTTCTCTGTCTGCGCCCGTGAACAGAGCACAACTAATTGCTGAAGAAGCCTCTGACGCATTGGACAAATACAGCCGGTTTCTAGGTCGCAACAGCGATAGAGGTGACTCAATCGAAGCGCATGCTCTGTTGCCGATTGAAATTAGAGATCAGTTCCCTTGCGCGGGAATGGATGCGCTGGAGAATTGGGCGAAGTCGATTATCAGCGCAGATGGTCTAGTTGCGGTGACCGAGTTGATTGAAAAACTGGAAGGGTCCGCCCCCGACCGGATTGGCAAGCGCCAATTGACAGATGCTGCTGATGCTCTTGCAGGTTTGGCAATCGGCATGGCACCCGACCCACGCTTTGCTTTGCGTGCGCCAAAAGTCGACGAGGTTGTTGTGTTGTTCGATCTAGGCGAGCCAGTTCTTATGCTGGAAGACGTCTCAGGCGGTTATCAGCAGGCGTTGCTGGAAATGGCGCTCGGCTCATTTATTGCTCATGCAGACGGCGAGGTGGTCGAAGCAGAACATCTACGTCTAGTCGAGCTTGCAACGACCGCCCCGGTCGCAAATGACCAAGAACGACGGCGGCTGCACGCCAATCGATTTTGGTTCGAGGCAGTAAAGCCAGATATGAATATGCTGCGTAAGCGCCTCAAGTCGGCGAGCTCAGAAGATTCGTTAACATTACGCGCCGCAGCCATCGCAATGGCACATGCAGATATGGCAATCGTACCTGAAGAAGTGGCCGGAATAGAGAAGATTTACACTGCGCTCGGACTCGACCGTTCACTGGTTTATACCGATTTACACGCACGCGATGTCACCGATGCGCCCGTAAGTGTCCGGAATGCGATTGCTGAAGCAGGCGGTGAATCCATACCCGAAGACACACTGTCAAATGCAGTTACGCTAGACATGTCCAAAATTGCGCAAATCCGGTCTAACACTGATCGCGTGTCATCTGTTCTCGGAGAAATTTTCGGCGCGGATGTAGAAGGCAGTAGTCCGAAAGAAGTTCCGGTTTCAGACAGCAGTTTTGAGGGCCTCGACACCATTCACAGCGCGTTTGTCCAAGAGCTAATTGCAGAAGTGAGCTGGTCCGCAGACAAATTGGCGGGCATCGCAGCGGTCAATAAATTGCCGCTGGCAGGCATGATCGAAACCGTGAATGAATGGAGCTTTGAAACGCATGGTGAAATGCTCATCGATGATTATGACGGTTACGAAATACTGCCTGAGATCGCGGAAGCGATCCGGCACACTATGAATGGGGGAAATTAGAATGGCTCAGCTGCGTGCGCGAGAGCGCGATGCGATAATCCAGGCTTTGAGAGCCGGCGTGGTTCCAAAGCTTGGCTTGGAACACGTTCAAGTAGGCCGCGCGCGTGAGATAGAGGAACTGGTCAAGGATATAGAACGCATTGCCGATGGCGGAGCGGCCATCCGCTTCGTGATAGGTGAATATGGGTCGGGCAAAACTTTCTTCATGAATCTTGCTAGGCTGGTAGCGCTAGAGAAGGGGCTGGTGACAATGTTTGCCGATCTCGCCCCCGACAGACGCTTGCACGCGTCCGGCGGCCAAGCGCGCGGGCTTTACGCAGAGTTAGCGCGCAATCTTTCCACTCGAACGCGGCCTGATGGTGGAGGTTTACCAAACATTGTTGAGCGGTTTGTTTCGAAGGCTCAGCAAGACGCCACCACTCGCGATTGCAGCGCTGGCGAAGTGATCGCGGAGCGGCTCGCTCATCTGGAGGAGCTGACCGGCGGTTATGATTTTGCGCAAGTCGTCCGGCGTTACTGGGAAGGCTTTGATACGGGTGACGATCAGTTAAAGTCGGCGGCGCTGCGCTGGTTACGCGGAGAATTCAGCACCAAAACCGACGCACGCAAAGCCCTAGGCGTTCGCACAATTGTCGATGATGCCAGCGTTTACGATCATCTCAAACTTATGGCTGAATTTGCGGTTGCAGCTGGATATAAAGGGCTGCTGGTTGGCCTCGATGAAATGGTCAATTTGTTCAAATTATCGTCCTCGCAAGCGCGTAAATCCAATTACGAACAGATCCTGCGAATACTCAATGACGTTCTGCAGGGCAGTGCTTCACATCTTGGTTTCCTAAAGGGAGGAACCCCCGAATTTCTGATGGATACTCGCCGCGGCCTATATAGCTATGAAGCGCTGCAATCCCGATTGGCTGAAAACACTTTCGTTCAGGATGGACTAGTTGACCTATCGGGACCAATTATTCGCCTCGCTAATCTTACGCCCGAAGATATGTATGTCCTGTTGCAGAACATTCGCGCCATCATGCAGGATGAAAAAACCGCAATTCCCGATGAAGCACTGACCTCCTTTATGGCGCATTGTTCCAAGCGAATAGGCGAGTCCTATTTCCGCACACCTCGAAACACTGTGACCGCGTTTGTAAACATGCTTGCTGTCCTTGCGCAAAACCCCGGTACGCAGTGGTCCGATCTGATCGAGCAGATCGATATCGCGGACGATCATGGCGACGATATGAGTGATATAGACGAAGCAGTTGCCGCCGATCCTAACGCGGATAGCGAGACCGATGACGGACTTTCCAGTTTTACTCTGTGACTGAGGCTTTCGACCTTCTTGCCCGGCCAATTCAAAAATGGATTCGAGGACAGGGTTGGTCGCAACTTCGCGACATTCAAGTTCGCGCGATCCGTGCGGTTGCCGGAGATAACCACGATATTATTATCGCCGCGAGCACTGCCGGTGGTAAAACAGAGGCCGCCTTCTTTCCTCTGATCTCTCAAGTCCTTGGAGATGAGGAACCGCAATCCGGATTCGATATCCTGTATATCGGCCCGCTAAAGGCGCTGATTTCCGATCAAGCTCGTCGGCTATCGGACATATGCGAAGAGATTGGATTACCAGTAGTCCCTTGGCACGGAGACATTTCCTCCTCGGTCAAAACAAAGGCACGCAAGAATCCTGCGGGCATTGTTCTGATCACCCCAGAATCTCTTGAAGCATTGTTTGTCAGAAGGGGCGCAGAGATACCCCGGCTGTTTTCCAAAACGAAAGCCATTGTTATTGACGAGCTGCATACAATGCTCGGGACAGAACGCGGTATGCAATTGCAATCGTTGATGACACGAATCGAACTTTCTACAGGCCGCCATATTCGCCGGATAGGTCTATCAGCGACACTAGGGGACATGGAGCTTGCAAAGGCCGCCCTTCGCCCGGATGCGGCGTCTCAAGTACATCTGATTGAGGCTAAAGGTGGTGAAGCGGAACTGCGATTACAGCTGCGTGGATATTTAGAGGGCGACACTGACGAAGCTGCTCCTCCTCCCACAAATGCAATCACAGAACATTTGTTCAAGCATCTTCGTGGCAGCGATAATTTGATCTTCGCTGGCTCGCGGCAACGCGTGGAAATTTATGCCGATCGCTTGCGGCGCAAGTGCGAGAGCGAACGGCTCCCCCAAGAGTTTTTCGCGCATCATGCCAATATTGCAAAAGAGCAGCGTCAGTTCATTGAAAAGCGATTGAAAGACGGCCAACTGCCGACCAGCGCGATTTGCACCTCGACGCTCGAACTTGGCATCGACATAGGCGATGTCGCTTCTGTGGCGCAAATTGGCGCTCCCTTCAGCGTAGCCTCGTTACGTCAAAGACTGGGGCGTTCAGGTCGCAGGCAGGGGCAACCCGCAGTTTTGCGGCAATATGCAATCGAAAGCATGCTCGATTCCAAAGCTCATATAGCCGACCGCCTTAGGCTCGGTACGATGAGAGCAATTGCGATGATCGATTTGCTTCTGGAGAACTGGTGTGAACCACCGCGTCTTGGAGCCTTGCATCTTTCTACTCTCGTTCATCAGATACTTTCTGTCATTGCATCATCGGGCGGCGCACGGGCGAATACACTGCACTCGGTGTTGTGCGTAAAAGGCCCCTTCCGTTCAGTTGACCCTCCACTTTTCGGCGAAGTTTTGCGCGCAATGGGAAGTGAGGAAAATGCACTGATAGAGCAATCGTCAAATGGCTTGCTGCTGCTCGGAGAAAAAGGCGAGAAGCTTGTCGAACATTACAGCTTTTTCGCGGTGTTTCAGACCAGCGAAGAGTATCGCTTGATCGCCGATGGCAAAGAGCTTGGTACGGTTCCAGTTGATAGCCTTCTTGCACTAGGCATGATGATTATATTCTCTGGTCGCCGATGGAGCGTCCTTGAAGTGCGCGATACCGAACGGGTGATTATCGTAACTGCCTCGGCTGGTGGAGTGCCTCCCATCTTTGGCGGCGATCCGGGTATGATCCATGACAAAGTTGTCGAGCGCATGTTTGACCTTCTCGAAGGCAAGGCAGTCCCGGTCTATCTTGACGAAGCAGCGAGGCAGTTGCTTGCGGAAGCTAGACTTAACTATATGCAGCTTGCCTTCGAAAAAAGGGGGTTATCTCGTCAGGGTGAAAACACCCATCTAGTATTCACACGGCGCGGGACCATTGCCACTAACAGTCTTGCTCTCGCTTTGCGCGGCGGTGGGTTCAAGGTTGAGGTTCACGACGGCTTGCTGGAAGTGTCAGGGGCCGAAGCGGATGAGAGTCTAAATGATTATTTCCAAACCTTGGCTAATGGGGCTTCTCCCAATTTATTCGTCGCGGATACGAATTTGCGATTTGAGAAATTCGATCATTTCCTAACTGACGCACTCTTGCAGAGAAACATACTAACTTCGCGGCTCGATAGTGATTGTCTGGCTGATATGGCAAAAACTATCCTGGATTCCTTTAGCCCAAGCTGAATTGTGAAGCATATGCGATTGCTTGTGTCTGTTGCTTACCCTTATGTGTGATTAAACCTCAAAAATACCGATTTTACGCCCGTTAAACCTCGAAAATTCGCTTATTTGCATTCTTACATTGCCATTTTCTTTGACGTTAAAACCCGTTTTTTTCTTTATTTGCTAGATTAATACCCGAAAATTCGGATATGGGGCTTTTGAGGAGGCGCTAATGCCCGAATTTTCCATTGCTGCGTTGCCGGAGGTCTTTGTCTCTGACAAATCGATTTACAAGTCGGTCTATGCCGCCGTTGATCGCGGGCAGCTTCGCAAGCTCGGATCACGCCTCTATACGCGCAATCTCCAGGATGATCCCGAGCGGCTTGTCCGGCGTAACTGGTATGGCCTTATCGCGTCCTATTATCCCGATGCGCTAATCGCTGACCGAACGGCGCTGGAAAACAAGCCCGCCGAAGACGGGTCTGTCTTTCTGATTTCTTCGAAGAAGCGCGAGACCAAGCTGCCCGGTCTGACATTCCGGCCCCGTCTTGGGCCCGGGCCGATTGACAGCGACCGGCCATTTAGCGGTGTGCGACTCGCCTCGACGCCGCGCGCCTATCTTGAAAATTTGCGGGAATCGCGCGCGCGCGGCGGCCGGCTTCCGCGCACGATGCCGCGTGATGAAATTGAGCAGCGCCTCGACGCGATGATCCGCAGGCAAGGGGAGGTTGCAGTGAACCGCCTGCGCGACGATGCCAGAGCGATTGCACCGCAATTGGGCTATGAAGCCGAAGCTGCTGACCTCAGTGAATTGATTGGTAGCTTACTCGGCACCCGGGAGGGTGATCTTGTAAGCGCAACCGGCAAGGCGCGCCATGCCGGTCAGCCGTTCGATCCTGACCGCATCGCCTTATTTGAAACGCTCTTTAATATGCTGCGCGATACGCTTGTGGAGCGTTTACCTGTGCCCGCGCGCAGCGGCGAAGCCAATGCAACGCTTGCTTTTTTTGAAGCCTATTTTTCCAATTTCATCGAGGGCACGGAGTTTACCGTCGAGGAAGCCGCCGAAATCGTCTTTGACGGGGTCATTCCGCAAGAGCGGCCCGCCGACGCGCATGATGTTCTGGGAACTTTCCGGATTGTGTCCGATCTGGCGCATTTGAAGGTTCTGCCTACCGATTTTGGCGGCTTTATGGAATTGCTCCGCCGACGCCACGCAACGGTGATGGAGGCGCGAGAGGACAAGGCACCCGGCGTGTTCAAAGAACGAGAGAACCGTGCCGGTAACACGGTCTTTGTCGCGCCCGAATTGGTTGAAGGCACGCTGGAGCGCGGTTTTGATTTCCTGCAAGCGTTGGACGATCCATTCCAGCGGGCGGTCTATATGATGGTGCTGGTTAGCGAGGTGCATCCCTTTGCCGATGGCAATGGCCGGATTGCGCGGATCATGATGAATGCCGAACTGGTCGCGAGCGATCAGGAACGTATCATTATTCCTACTGCCTATCGCACCGATTACCTGGGCGCGCTCAAGGCATTTTCGCAAAACGGCCGGACCGATCCCTTGATCCGGATGCTGGAGGTTGCACAGTCTTATACCCACCGGATCGACTGGAGCACGATGGATAGCGCGCGGGCTGATCTGGCGGCAACAAACGCCTTTGACGATGGTTCAGACGCTAAGCTAAAATTGCTATAGGTTATTGGCTGAATTCATTGATTTGGGTTGGGTTAGCACCGGCGGGCAGACCCGGACCGCGTTCTATCCACCTACACGGGCCACCCCACTAGGATGCCTTTGCCGTCTCGAACTGTCTGCGTTGATATAAAACCTCCAACCTCCGAGTCTGAACTGTGAGGTTTTATATCATGTAAATTGGCGTCGTTAGCGCTCGCACTGACCAGGATCATTCGCTCAATAGAGACATCAGCAATACAGCAGAAAACAGCAGTAGAGATCATTTCATGTCCGAAATATGTAGCATGATTTCGGACAATTTGCGCGCAACTGGCAATATCAAAACGAGCGTGCCGTTCGGGAATCGGGGCGTCATTTCCTAGCTGCTGCACCGATACGCGAACAGTTATGGATATTTTTGGGTATTGTTATGGATATGTCCATCAATAAGGTGGGCTGTGGTGTCCCGCGTTATGTAATGACAAATCCTGTATGGCAAGATGTTTGACGCAATTTCTTTCGGCTATTTGCGTGCAGATATCGACGGTTATTGAACACTTATAGATATTCGATTTCGTCAGATTTGAGTATATACAGGTGTTCGGTAATGAGTGTGAATTGCAGTTGTCATGCTGACAATGGGCGCTGCCTGACGGCGGCCCGCTCTATTCGCTGCGCGAACCAAGCCTGTAGTCTTGGCCTGTCGGTGACGATCGGGAGCGTTTGGATAATGAGCGGGATTTTTTGAAGGACGCACTCTTTCCCGCTGCGCTCCTTGAGGGTGCGGCTTTTTGTTCTGACCCGCTGGCACTCTTGCCTCTCTCCTTGCCCGGCGGGCGCTGGCGCACTTTCGCGCGCGCATACCACCGCGCGGCGTCGCGCCGTGCAAGGGTGTCGTTCTTGTTGGGCCGCTTCGCGGATGGGATAATCGCGATGATGTGCGATTGATATGGACGGCGCGGACGCGCCGGCGTTGTTTTCCGGCTCCGACGAGTCGGGGTGGGCGGCGCTCCCGGC
>NZ_JBALUN010000026.1:0-16431 GCF_036963805.1 Parasphingorhabdus sp.
AGTCACTGCAATGAAACCAAAACACTCACTTATTTTATGCAGCCAGTCTGTCTATTGAATGCTGACGGGGGACAATCTGTAATGTAAGCCGCATCACATTCTTGTGCCCTCGTTCTTGTGCCCTCGTTGAACCTTACGAGCGTCGGCATCAGGCGAATCGCTAACCGACATACGGAGTGCATACTTACTGTAGTGGCTACAGGATCAAGAGGTTTCTTGTTCGCAATAGCTAAAAGCGTTCACCATCGCCGCTGAGGAAAAGCAAAATTTTTGCCGATTAAGCTGCTTTGCGCAGCTCGCCAGCGTATTTTTCTCTTGATCCTTATAGTCGCTACAGAGGGCATCGTGATTGCGCGTGAGGTGCTTTAGCATTGGCCAGCGTTATGCTTGCTATGGCAGGATAGCGCCTCAGTGCCCAAATGAGGAGAAACAAAATGAGTTTGCAACTTGAAGATATAGTCCCTGATTTCACTGCTGACACTACCGACGGTCCGATCAACTTGCATAAATGGATGAATGGGTCCTGGCCGGTGCTGTTTTCGCATCCGAAGGACTTTACACCGGTCAGTACGGCCGACCTGAGTGCAGTGGCAGGATTTAACCCAGAGTTTGTCCGTCGTGACGTGAAGGTTATCGGACTCAGTGTAGATCCTCTCGAAGATAATTACGTTTGGGTTGGCGACATTGCCGAAACACAAGGTTATGCACTACATTTTCCGATGATAGCGGATGCTGACCGTCAGATTGCCGAGCTCTATGGCATAATACACCCAAATGCGGACGATACTTTGACAGTACGTTCTGTGTTTATCATCTCTCCTAACAAAACCCTTAGGCCCTTAGCTATACGAGCCCCGGCGAAACGTGAATTACAAGCCCGCAACGGGCTAGAAAATTTCTAGAGTAACTAAAGGATCAGGATGTCTATTGTTTGTAGTAAGTCCGACGGAATTCAGGAGGATTATGTTTTTCGCTAATCTCTGATATCGCGCATCCCGCGTAGCGCGTCTATCCGTTCGGTGATACAGGTACTGCGGGCATGCTCGAAGTGGCATTCTGTTTCATAGGGATTGTTACAGCGGTCTCCAGATTATGGTTGTCTGCGAATGTCATAGCCCGTCTTGAGTTATGCAAATAGCGGCTTGGCCGTGCACATTGGTCGTCGGCGAAGCCGGCAAACGGCCTGGCTTCATATGTCCCGATGGCGGAGTTGTAAATTCTATTGCAAGGGCGATACTTAGAAACCGAAAGATTCTTGCATTTTTTCCTTTCCTTTTAACCCACGGGAGATTAAGAGCCAGCTAGATGAAAAAATGGTTGCACATTATTGTTAGTCTTTTCCTCGTTACGGGAATGACCGCGGGGGCGATGGCTGAAGCTGCCGAGCTGGATTCCAGTTCGTGCTCCAGCGCTGTTGCGTCAGTAGACGATTGTGTGGACTTTTCGAAGCAAGGCGACGATAAGCAGCCCGATCCTGCGAAAACCTCGACTAATTGTAGTGGCTGTCATGGCCATCAAATTGGTATCCCTGAGGTAGTCGCCCAACCGCCCGAGCCTATTGTGGTAGCTCAGGTCAGGCTGGTGCGAGGCGGCTCAAGTCTTCCCCCACCGGATCATTCAGACACTTTCCGACCTCCGATATTCTGACAATTGAGGCTTAGCTAGGCTTGGCCTCGGCGCGTGCCGTCAGTTTGTCATTAGAGGAAGTTTTCATTCATGTTTGCCATCATTTGGCGAGGCGCCCTTTTGTCCGGGCTTGGCCTCGCCCTGTTCACCGAACCCCTCGGTGCACAGGATCGTACGGTCCTGTCGCTCGAAGATGCCTTGAGCCGTGCCGGAGTTTCCGGGAGCGCGCCGGGCGCCGAAAACAACCCGCGCCTCGTCGGTCCGCGAGCCGAGACTGAGGCGGCTCGCGCACTCATCGACCAAGCCCGCTTGCGGCCCAATCCAGAAGTGTCTTTTGAGGCGGAAAACATCGCCGGGACCGGCGCTTTTTCAGGCCTCAGAGCAACCGAATACACGCTTTCGGTTGGCCAGCGGTTAGAACTGGGTGGCAAGCGCGGGTCACGTATACGTTCGGCTGAGGCAGAGGCTCGCGTCACCGCGCTTCAGGGTGACCTTTCAGCTGCCGGGCTCGCACTGTCGGTACGTGAGCGCTATGTCGGAGCTATTGCGGCTTCCGCCCGCCTTGAGCTGGCGCGCGATATTGTCGAGCGCAACAGTGAACTTGCGCGCATTGCACGTGTTTTGGTCGAAGTAGGTCGTGAGCCGCCTTTGCGCGCGCTGCGCGCCCAAGCTACTCTTGCCGAAGCGCAGGCGGCTCTGGAGGCTGCTCAGGTTGGCGATCTTGCCGCCCGCAGCGCGCTCGCCGCCTTGTGGGGGGAAAGCGCGCAACTCCCAGTGGTTCAACCGGTTTTCCCTAAGATTGAACCGCCCGCAGCACTTCTGGCTAGAGATACATCGCTGCGTTTGCAGATCGCCCAAGCCGAGCGTGAAGCGGCTGATGCCGCTATTGATCGAGAGAGGTCTCTCGCCGTGCCGGATCCAGTCATCTCGGCCGGTGTCCGCCGATTCGAGGAAAGCAAGGACAATGCCTTCCTGGTTGGAGTGACGATCCCTCTGCCTTTCGCCAACCGCAATCAGGGCAATATCGCTGCTGCGCAATCACGGCTTCGCGCTGCAACCGCGCAAGAAGCGATAATCAGGACAGACTTCGAACTTGCAATCACCCAAACCCGATCACGATATCTGGCGGCCGAAACTCGGGCAGAAACTTTGTCTGAAGCCTCGCTACCCCAGGCTGAGGAAGCGTTACGGCTGGTTCGGATTGGCTACCGCAACGGCAAGTTTCCGTTGATCGAAGTCCTGGCCGCCGCCGAGGCACGCGATGGCATTCGCGAAGCTTTGATCCAAGCTAAGGAAGATCGGGACCAACTAGCTGCGCAGCTGATCTGGCTGGCCACCCAATGAGGAATTTAGTCATGAATCGTACACGCTTGGCCGTCTTAATCGGCCTTATCATTCTGGTCATTGCTGGTGTCGTAATGTTCTGGCCCGGCAAAACTTCTTCTCCAGTGCGGGAAGAAGCTGCAGCCGAAGTTGAAGAAAATCATGACGAAAGCCTGGTTGAAATGGATGCCGCCCGCGTAAAAGCGGCGGGCCTCGCTACCGAAACAATCCAGGCCGGCGGCCTCGGCGCAGAAATCATCGCGCAAGGTATGGTTACTGCTGCCCCTGACGGGGAAGCGGTCCTGACTGCTCGGGCGGACGGCGCAATTACCCGTGTAGTCAAGCGGCTCGGCGATTACGTGCGCGCAGGCGAACCGATCGCGTTTCTTGAAAGCCGCGATGCATCGGATATTGCCGCCGAACGCACCGCTGCGGCTGCCCGCGCAGCGGTGGCCCGATCTGCTTATGCCCGCGAGAAAAAGTTATTCGACGAACGCGTTACCGCTCGGCAGGATTTGGAATTGGCACAGGCTGAGCTGGCCGGAGCCGAAGCTGAATTGCGGCGATCCAAATCAGCAGCAAGCGCAGCCAAGGTTACCGGCGACGGACGCTACCTTGCGGTATCCAGCTTGATCTCTGGCCGGATTACGGAAGCCAACGCAACGTTAGGGAGTTATGTAACTGCAGGTACCGAACTATACCGTGTCGCTAATCCGTCGAAGGTTCAGATTGAAGCTGCGGTGGGGTCGGTTGAAGTTCAGCGACTTGCCATTGGTGACCAAGCGACGGTCGAGTTGCCCGATGGTCAGACAATCGAGTCTCGCGTGCGCGCAATAACGCCTGGCCTTGGCGGTGAAACGCGTTCGGCCACCGCCGTGCTAGACGTACAAGGAAGCCTGCAGCCCGGGCTTCCCGTGCGTGTTCGCCTGATGCCGAGCCGGGGCGAGACCTCGGACGCTATCGTTGTGCCAGAGGAATCGCTGCAAACACTCGAAGGCAAGGATGTTATCTTTGTTAGAACTCCTGATGGGTTCCGCGCACGCAATGTCACTATTGGGCGGCGAAGCGCGGGCCGTGTTGAAATCGTAGCAGGACTCAAGTCGGGCGAAAAAATCGCAACTACCAATGCATTTTTGCTCAAGGCCGAACTTGGCAAGGGCGAAGGCGGGGAGCACTAGATCATGATTGCACGACTTATTGCGCTTTCCGTCCGTGCACGCTGGATGGTCCTATTCCTGTTCCTCGCGGTGGCCGCATTGGGCACTTGGCAGTTGTTCCAGCTTCCGATTGATGCTGTACCCGACATCACGAGTAACCAGGTCCAAATAAACACTGTCGACCCGCGTCTTTCGCCTGAGGAAATAGAGAAGCTGGTCACTTACCCAGTCGAAATTTCTCTGGCCGGTATCCCGGGACTTGAGACGACCCGTTCGATATCGCGCAATGGGTTCAGTCAGGTTACGGCGATCTTCTCCGAATCCACCGATCTGTATTTCGCCCGGCAACAGGTAGGCGAGCGGCTAACCCAAGTTACCGAAAACCTACCCGACGGCGTGCAGCCGCAGATAGGCCCGGTTACCACCGGCTTGGGCGAAATTGTTATGTATACCGTGGGGTACACCAATCCGGATGGCAAGGGTGCAAAGAAAGTGGCCGGGCGAGCTGGATGGCAGCCGGATGGCAGCTATCTTACACCTGAAGGCGAATTGCTGACCGACGAAGTTTCGAAAGCAGGATATCTGCGAACCGTGCAAGACTGGATTATCGGCCCCCAGCTGAAGGCGGTGCGCGGTGTTGCAGGCGTCGATTCAATCGGTGGATATGCCAAGACATTTGTGGTTGAGCCCGATCCGGTAAAGCTTTCCAACTACGGAATTTCCTACAGCGAACTCGGCGAAGCCCTGGAGAATGCCAACCTTGCTGTGGGCGCCAATTTCTACAACCGTAGCGGTGAAGCCTATCTCGTTCGTGTTGATGCGCGGGTGCGGTCCGGCGATCAAATTCGAAACGCGGTGGTGGCCACGCGCGGTGGGATTCCGATCACGGTTGGTCAGATTGCTAACGTGAAGGTTGGCGGCGATTTACGCACCGGCGCAGGCAGTCTGAACGGCAAGGAAGCGGTGATTGGCACCGTGCTTATGTTGATTGATCAGAACAGCCGGATTATAGCTGAATCCGTAACAGAGAAAATTGATCAGGTTTCGCAGACGCTGCCACCCGGGGTTAGTGTAAACATCGTCCTAAATCGCGCCGAGTTGGTCAGTGCGACCGTCGGGACGGTCGAAACCAATCTTAGTGAAGGCGCGCTGCTGGTCGCTGTTGCGCTCTTCTTGTTTTTGGGAAACTGGCGCGCGGCGATTATCGCAGCTCTGGTTATTCCATTCTCCTTCCTGATGATGGCGACCGGAATGAACACCTTTGGCGTGCCAGGTAATCTCATGAGTCTGGGCGCGCTCGATTTCGGTCTGATCGTCGATGGGGCGGTCATCATCATCGAAAATTGTCTCGCGCGACTGGCACACCGGCAGGAACGCGAAGGGAGGCTGCTCACGATCCATGAACGGCTCGAGGAAACGATGCACGCTTCGCAGGAAATGATCAAACCGACCGTGTTCGGGCAGGCGATCATATTGCTGTCCTTCGCACCGCTGCTGTTGTTCACCGGTGTTGAGGGCAAGACCTTCTCGCCCATGGCAATCACGATCATGCTGGCGCTGTTCTCGGCGTTCATTCTCTCGATCACGCTGGTGCCTGCACTGGTGGCACTGCTCATTCGCGGGCGCGTTGCCGAAAAAGAAGTGTGGATGATCCGCAAGAGCAAGGACCGCTATCTGCCTCTGCTCGACAAGGCGCTTGCTCGGCCCATGCCGTTCATCGCGGGGGGCTTGGCATTCTTCCTAGCAGCATTTCCAGTCTTCGGATTACTTGGCTCGGAATTCATTCCTCAACTTGACGAAAAGAATCTAGCGATTGCCTCGACGCGCGTCCCCTCGGTCAGCGTTGATCAATCCCTTACGATGCAGCGCAAAGTCGAAGCGGCTGTTGCCCAGCTTCCTGAAGTTGAACTAATGTTTTCCAAGACCGGCACGGCAGAGGTTGCTACCGATCCGATGCCGCCCAATATCTCGGACGGGTTCGTCATCTTGAAGCCGGACGAAGAATGGCCGGCAGGAGTGAACAGCAAGGCAGACGTGGTTGAACGCATCGAGGAGGCCTTGAGCGGTCAGCTCGGGCAGGTCTACGAAGTCAGCCAGCCAATCGAGCTGCGCTTCAACGAGCTGATTTCGGGTGTACGCGGTGACGTGGCAATCAAGCTCTATGGTGACGATCTCGACAAAATGTCACAGACTGCAAATGAAATGGTGCAGGTGCTTCAAGCCATTCCAGGTGCGGCAAGCGTGAAGGCGGATCAGGTCGGGGGTGCGCCCTTGCTTGATGTGAAGCTGGATCGGGCGATGATTGCTCGCTACGGGCTCACTGTCAAAGAAGTGGCGGACACTGTTGCTACGGCACTCGGCGGGCGGGAATCCGGGCTACTCTACGAGGGCGATCGCCGTTACGACATCACGGTGCGCGTGCCCGACGAAACGCGGGTTAACCTTGATGATATTCGTGCGCTTCCTGTGCTGTTGCCCGAAGAACCCGGCGAAATCCGTCAACAGATCCCGCTGTCGCAAGTAGCGAATATCCAGTTGAGTGAAGGGCTTAACGAGATACGGCGCGAAAACGGAAAGCGCAGGGTGGTTGTCCAGATGAATCTGGAGGACCGCGATGCAGGTTCGTTCGTGGCAGAGGCGCAGGCCAAGATCGCCGAAGTGGATCTGCCTACCGGCTATTATCTGGAATGGGGCGGACAATTCCAAAATTTGCAAGCGGCGACCGCGCGACTGTCGATCGTAGTGCCGCTTGCCTTTGTTGCTATCTTCGGCTTGCTGTTCATGGCCCTTGGGTCGGTCGGCCGGGCAACTGCAGTCTTCCTGACTTTGCCACTTGGATTGGCCGGAGGGATATTCACGCTCGCCCTAACCGGTATCAACTTCTCCGTCTCGGCAGCGGTTGGGCTTATCGTGCTGGCCGGTGTTTCGGTTCTGAACGGTCTGGTTGTGATGACGGCCATTCGTGAGCGTCAGGAACATGGGCTGCCTCTAGTTGAGGCGATTCGGGAAGGCATGACCGAGAAGATGCGTGCAGTCATTATGACTGGATTTGTTCCGGCCATCGGCTTCATTCCGATGGCAATTGCTACCGGGACGGGGGCTGAAGTCCAGAAACCGCTCGCGGTTACGGTCATCGGGGGATTGATAGCTGCAACTATCCTTACTCTTTTGGTGTTGCCGTCAATCGCGAAGGTTGTGCTCGGCGCAATCGAAAACCGCAAGCGCAAGCGGACCGAGAATGCCCCGCAGGCTGCGCCAGAACCGGCATAAAGGAGAAGATAATGACACAGACGGTCAAATTGTTGCGGATATACACGGACGAGGGAGCTTATCTCGGAGATCGTAGAGTTCTCGAAGTGATCGCCTCCCGCGCCCGGGAGGCCGGTATGGCGGGGGCTACCGTTCTGGATGCGCGCTTGGGCTTTGGCCGCTCGGCCCATGTGCATCGTCGTCACGTATTCGAAAGCGACCGAGCTGTTGTCATCGAGATCGTCGATGAGGAAGAGCGGTTACGGACGTTTGTCGGTAATCTTGGCGATATTCCGGATGTCGGGCTGATGACACTGGAAGCAGTGGAGGTGCTTGGCGGGAAGGCCCGGCAAGCATTTTTCGAAGCCCGCCCATGATTTGCGCCGCATCTCGCCTCAATTGGTGTGATGCGGTGAGCATCGCGCATGACAGGCTGGACCATCCCATTGAGTTTGATCTGTCTAGCCGCAAAGCAGGGACAATTTCCGGCGCCGGCGGGGTAACGAGGTGTCTTGACGGTAGAGAACTCGTATCCATTGCCCGTGCCCGTGGCAAAGGTTTGGGGCTTCGTCGCAGGCATCAACAGGCCACTCCAGATCGAGGAAGGAATTCATCTGGCATAGTTGCAGCAAAACACTCAGTTCAAGCACCAACTTTGCTATTGAAAAAACGTTTCATGGCTAGAATTTATGATTGCGAGACAATTCTTGTGACCTCGGCTAGTCAGAGCCGGCAGTTTGCTGGGGCGCCATCCTCACGAACATCGGCTACCATACAATTCAAGGATTCGCGCTGCTCGCTCGGACTCAGGTCGTTCTGTTTCCGCCAGAGCGGGCATCATGTGGTGCGGGCGTTCGACGCGCCCGCACCACACCATCGGCGAAAACCAACCACTTCGGCGCTGCGCTCTCCCATGCGTGGGACGATCGGATGAAGGGAACAGCAATGAAAGATCTAGTGCGCCTCGACATTCCGCTTTTGCTGCCGGAAGTAAAAGATGTAGCTGACCGCTGCATAGGCAGACTCACTAACGAATTGCGAGGTAGGGCGGGCGTTCGGGACGCACATGTCGTCGCGAGCCATGATGACACTCCGGCACAACTTTGCATCCATTATGATCCTGACTTCCTGTCTCTCCAACGCGTGCGCGAGATTGCCAAAGGCACTGGCGCGGCGCTGACAGAAAAATATCAGCATATCCACTGGACGGTTGACGGACTGACCCACGCTCGCAAGGCACGCACGGTCGCCGACCGGCTTCGAAATTTGCCGGGTGTCATCGAAGTCGAGGCGAGCGCGGCAGGCACAATTAGTGTGGAATTCAGTCGATCCGAGGTGAGAGAGGCGGAAATCAGTAAGACGCTGGCCGAGATGGGGGTCCTTCAACGAGCCGAACGGATATCAATATCAGCCAACGCCGCGAAAGAGCCGCCCAAGCAGGGTCACCAAGAAGGGGAGCACGCCCACAGCAACCTCTTTGGGCCTAACACCGAACTGATCTTTTCGCTGATTTGCGGGGGGGCGCTGGCAACTGGGTTTGCGATCGAGAAACTGACTGAGGCCCCTGCTTGGATGCCGATCGCCTGCTACTTTGCCGCCTATATATTTGGCGGTTGGTTCACACTCCGCGAGGCGTTTGAGAATTTGCTCCTCAAACGCTTCGAGATCGACACGCTGATGCTCGTGGCGGCAGCTGGCGCGGGCGCTTTGGGCGCTTGGGCCGAAGGCGCACTACTCTTGTTTCTGTTTAGCTTGGGGCATGCACTTGAACATTATGCGATGGGCCGGGCAAAGCGCGCGATCGAGGCTTTGGCTGAGCTGGCACCACGTACAGCCTTAGTACGTCGAGGGGATGGCCGTCTGAGCGAAATCTCCGTCGAAGATCTCGTTATCGGCGATACCGTGATCGTAAAGCCGAACGCACGTCTGCCTGCAGATGGGTTCATTGTAGTTGGGCGATCAAGCATCAATCAGGCACCCGTCACGGGCGAAAGCGTCCCCGTCGATAAGGAGCCGGTACCGGATAGGGCGCTGGCAGCAGCCCAATCTGACAAGGTTTCCGCCCAGCACCGAGTATTTGCGGGGACCATAAATGGTCAAGGCGCGATCGAAATCGCTGTCACACGCCTTGCTGCCGACACGACGCTGGCCAAGGTGGTCAAGATGGTGAGTGAGGCGGAGACACAGAAATCTCCAACCCAGCGCTTCACCGACCGTTTTGAGCGGGTGTTCGTGCCCTCCGTTCTCGCGCTGGTGGTCATGCTGTTGTTCGCTTGGGTTGTCATCGATGAACCGTTCCGCGACAGCTTTTATAGGGCAATGGCCGTGCTTGTAGCGGCCAGCCCCTGCGCGCTCGCCATCGCGACGCCGAGCGCCGTTTTATCGGGCATCGCTCGGGCGGCTCGTGGTGGCGTGCTAATCAAGGGCGGCGGACCGCTTGAGACTTTAGGTTCGCTGAATGCGCTGGCCTTCGATAAGACTGGCACGCTTACCGAAGGGCGCCCTCGCATTACTGACGTCGCGCCATCAATGGGAGTGGACAACGCCGAACTCATGAAAATTGCGATCGCTGTCGAACGACTCAGTGATCACCCGCTGGCGGAAGCGATCGCGCGAGATGGTGAGCAATTTCTCGATGGTCAACCGGTTCCAGAGGCGGTCGACCTCGTCAGCCTAACAGGCCGCGGCGTGCAGGCGCGTGTTGACGGGAAGGTGGTGCTGATTGGCAAGGCTGAGATGTTCGGTCGAGATGGAATCGCTCCCCTTACGGCGGAGACGGCCCAGACGATTGAGATTCTGCGCGAGCAAGGGCGCACGACGATGGTCGTGCGCACTGGTCAGCGCGACCTGGGTGCAATCGGACTCATGGACACACCGCGCACAGCCGCAAAAGAAACGATAGAGCGACTTAGAGCGCTAGGAATCCAGCGTATGGTGATGATGTCAGGCGACAATCAGCGGGTAGCCAGTGCGGTAGCCGCCGAAGTCGGCATCGAAGAAGCCTGGGGCGACCTGATGCCAGAGGATAAGGTCGAGGCAATCAAAAAGCTTCGCGCCGACGCGCCGGTCGCGATGGTAGGTGATGGTGTCAACGATGCTCCCGCTATCGCGAATGCTTCCGTGGGTATTGCAATGGGAGCTGCGGGATCCGACGTCGCACTCGAGACTGCCGATGTCGCGCTTATGGCCGATGACCTCGCACATCTACCGTTTGCCATCGGCCTGAGCCGCAGCACCCGCTGGATCATTCGGCAGAACCTGATCGTCAGCTTGGGTGTGGTCGCCTTCCTGGTGCCGGCGACGATCATGGGTCTTGGAATAGGCCCTGCGATTCTGGTCCATGAAGGCTCGACGCTGCTCGTCGTTTTCAATGCGCTCCGTTTGCTTGGCTATCAAGACAGGGGTGCCCAATGAGTTTACTTTCGAAGGGATTTGTGCTCAAAATTGCGGAGAAACGCGAAATATCCTCGATATGCTCAATGCCGAGCAGAAACTTCTCAGAAGCCGCAGCGCAGTTCGTAACCACCCGATGTGCCGCCCTCGTCTCCAATTTTAGGTTGTTTGCCGCCATCGGCGCGTCCGATGCGCGCGTCTCAACTACTTTGGAGGCACGCTTTTTGAAATGAGCTTCAGTCGCAAGGTGATATCCAGTCCGGTGTCATTGGAAACGGAGTGCCGCACCGCCGTCGACGGCGGCATTCAATTCTCGCTGATATCGGCCAAACCACGTCTCGATCGCGGAGCACGAAATCAAGTTTTGCTGACCACTGACGTTGGCGAGTATCGAGGCTTAGAAGAGTTCGAACATCAGCTAACTGAGAGGAGATTATCATGAATTCATCAACGGCAACAGGCAAAGGCATGCTCTGTCCCATTTGCCAAGTGACGCTGTCTATCTCGGATCGACAGGGCGTGGAGATTGATTTCTGTCCACAGTGCCGGGGTGTGTGGCTTGATCGGGGCGAGCTTGATAAAATCATCGAGCGATCCGAAGCCGTCACGGTATCGCGGCCGCGCGATGAGGGTCGATCAAGCCCCGGTTTTTCGGCGCACGATGACCGTCAACGATCGAAGCACCACGGGTATAAGCGCCGACGCAGCTTTCTTTCCGACCTGTTCGACTGAACCATGCAGATGAATCGCCTTATGAATGGCTGGTCAGGGGGAAAGCGTGTTTACCCAAGAAAATGAAACAATCTTGCATGCCTCGCCGACTAAAGTCTGGTCAGCACTGACGCGCTTTGAGGATTATGAACATTGGAACCCGTTCATACGCATCTCCGGCTCACTCGCGCTCGATGCGATTGTAAAGTACTCATTCAGAATGAAAAAAAGCAAGCGAGGATTTTTCATCATCAACGCTCGCATCTCGGTTCTTGAGCACCAGAGACACATTTCCTTTTGCTTTGGCTTTAGAGGGCTAATTTCGGTTGAGGAGAGCTACCTGATAGCGCCCGAGTCTGTCGGATCGCGCTTGGTTCACAGCTTTCACTGCGCTGGCCCGCTCTCGGCGCTGAAACTCGGGAAATTGAAGCGCAATCTCAACCTGATACTTGAGACCACGGATAGGCAGTTTCAGCGGCATCTCCGTCCTTCACGGCCCTCCGCAAGCTATTTCTCGGGAGAAAGGCGTCCAACAGACGATGCCCTCTTCCCTTGCGGCCCGGGTCACGCCGTGGGCGCATGCCCTCACCGCCCACGGCGATACTTGACTACTATTACTCGCGTAGTAACCTCTTTTTTTTAGAAGACGAATATGTATCATCAACAAGTACTGGAATTGAGATGAAGCTTTTTATGTCAACGGTTGAGAAATGCTAATAAATTTACATCAACGTATCCCGATTTCTTTCAAGATTGTAATAGGTGCATTAGTAGGTGTCATCCTTCTACACCCCCTGGTCACGCTAATTTTCTGGCTTGAGTTCAATCAGCTATTATCGACACCCTCAGATACCGCTGCCGATTTCCTATGGTGGCGGATTAGAGAGTCAACCAGTTTCGAAATGTTTCCTATGAACCTGCTTTTTGCCGGTTTAGGTGCTGGTTTGGCCTTGGTCTTGGATTTAGTTGAAGCCTTGTCTGAAAAAAGCAGAGAAAAGTCACATATTCTAAAAAGGCAACTCTCCGATCAATTGCCATTGCTTATTGCGGCGGGAGAGAGCGAGACTACTGAATTTAAAGAGTCGTTGCGCTGGGATGTAAAAGAAGGCCGAGTAAATAAAAAATTGGAAAAGGTTATAGCTAAATCGCTTGCCGGATTTATGAACCATCGCGGCGGAAATCTACTGATTGGCCTTTCTGATGATGGCACAATCAAGGGCATTGAATCAGATTGCAAGACCTTAAGAAGTAAAAACCAAGATGGATTTGAACGCGCTCTTATTGATTTGGTGAATAATCAATTGGGAGCCAATGCCGCCACAATGGTCCACATCCAATTCTTGGATTATGGGGGCCACACCATATGCTGGGTGATCGTAGATTCCGCGCTTGAGCCCGTTTATCTAAAAGATGGCAATATTTCGAGATATTTCCTGCGGTTAGGAAATTCCACGCGTGAGTTAGATGTTCGGGAAGCGCAAGACCATATCGCACAACGCAGTCCTATTGGGAACAACTAAAGGTGTCCTACGAAATCATAGTTCATTGTTTTGCTCTGATACACCGAGATCAGAATTTTTTGCTGACTTTATTGGCTTTGGAAGAGTGATGCTCAAAATGCAAAATGGAAAAGGTTCGAAAGGCCGACGACTTCCTTTTCCATTGGGCTTCAAACTGATGCCATCGAGCATTATGGGGGCAATTTTTTTAGTACTTTGGTCAGAGGTGGCGAAAGGGCATTTGGACAAAATAGATAAAACCCTCTTGCTTGCTTTTAGGTCTATGAAAAACTCGGATCTTTTGGTTGGTCCAGGCTGGCTTCCACAAGTTGTTCGCAACGTCTCCTTTTTGGGGGATTCAATTTTTCTGATTTTTGTTATTTTGGCAGTCTCTGGCTTTTTGATCGCAAAAAGAGCCTATCTTAATGCGTTTCTATTGTCCGCTTTATCCATGGGCGGGTTTTGGATAATATCCTTATCGAAAGACTTTTTCGGCAGACCTCGGCCTTCGATTGTAGAATATCTTTCTGTTCCCAATTCCGCTAGTTTTCCAAGCGGTCATGCTGCAAATTCGACCATCGTTTATATCTTGATAGCAGTGGCTTTATTCAAAATTGTACCGGGAAAATATGCACGGGTTTGCCTGCTTTCTGGTGCGTTTATATTGGCTGCATTGATTGGCATATCGAGGATTGCTTTGGGCGTCCATTGGCCAAGCGATGTTTTGGGGGGATGGATTTTTGGACTGGGATGGTGCTGCTTGTGGTTCTTGAAAGACAGCATTCCAGATTCACCGACCGCCTTCAGTCGTTACAGTTCAAAGCAAGCACGATGAATATACTGTCAAGAAAATACTCGAGAAATATGGAAAGGGCCGTGGTGCCTCTAGCAGATTTTCTGGATAATCTAGAGGTAGCGGCTAAGATGATACGAATAAAAGTCGTAAGCTCGGAATCGGAGACCGTTTCGAAATTGCAAGCAACAAGTCGCAATTTATTGAAGAACTTAAAAGGGATGTAAAATGCTGACAGCAAGAGAAAGTGAAGGGCTGATTTTTATAGAAGCAGGCGAAAAGTTGGGCGCGGAAGATTTCGATGCATTTGTGCCATTGTTTGAACGTATAGCGCAGCGAACACCTGGAACAGTTCCGATGCTAATTGAACTGAAATCCGATTTTTCTGGATGGAACATCGGCGGGCTGTGGCGTGATCTAAAATTTGATATTCGCCATAAGGACCAATTTGGACGTATCGCCATTGTCGGCCACAAAAAATGGGTGGAATGGGGAACGAAATTTTCTGCCCCTCTGTTTAGCGGTGACATGCGATACTTTGACTTAAAAGATATTGAGAAAGCCGAAAAATGGGCCAGGACTGGCTCGACGGAGAAGAATGGGTGAGCGAAACATCTGTAAACCTAGATTCTCCGGACAAGCGCAGAACTCTGTGGATCGTGCTGGCGTTGAATGTTGCGATTGCAATCGCCTTTTTCGGAACCGGCATTTTAGCCGATTCAAGTGCGTTAATTGCGAACGGGCTCGACAATTCATCTGACGCTGTTGTCTATGCTCTTAGCTTGCTTGCGCTCTCGCGGTCTCAAAAATGGAAGCGCGCGGCCGCGCGTGTTTCGGGGGTAATGCTTCTGATTTTTGCCGTGGGGGTGATTTTAGATGTGGGTAGGCGTTTCGTTGAAGGGTCTGAACCGGGGGGATGGCTAATGATGGCGATGGCTGCTGTTGCTGCCGTAGTTAATCTTTTATCATTGCGCCTACTTCAAAAAATCCAAGACAAAGATGTAAATTTACGAGCAGCGACAACATTTAGCTTCAACGATTTCATATCCAATGGCGGTATCATTATAGCTGGCGTCATTGTTCTGTTTACCGGTGCAAATTGGCCGGACCTCCTAGTTGGCATCGCCGTCGCAGGGGTAGCGGTGTATGGAGGCATAGACATTTTGCGGGATGCCCATCAGGACAAGCATGATGAAAAGGGAGATATCCATTGAGCGCCGGCCACGATCACGGCAGTGACAATATGAGTGATGGCCGACTTTTGTTTGCGGTTGTGATCAATGTTTTATTGACCATCGCCCAAATCATTGGGGGGGTATTATCCGGATCGCTTGCACTGATTGCGGATGCTTTGCACAATTTCAGTGACGCGGCTTCGCTCGCTTTGGCCTTGTTTGCGCGCCGCATTGGTAGGCGTCCTGCAGACGCGTTCATGACATTCGGATATGCCCGCGGGGAAGTGGTAGCAGCGCTCATAAATTTAACCACACTTCTGATTATTGGCTTTTACCTGCTTGTTGAGGCAATCAACCGTTTTGCTGATCCGCAGCCCATTGAAGGCTGGACTGTTATCATTGTCGCAGGAATCGCACTCGTTATCGACCTAGTCACAGCTATCATGGTGTATGCAAGTTCAAAGGAGAGCCTTAACATGAAGGCCGCCTTTCTTCACAATGTATCCGATGCGCTAGCTTCGGTAGGGGTCATAGTCGCAGGTATTTTGATCTTGCTATATGATCTGTATATCGCTGACCTTATCATCACCATCGCAATCGCAGTATACGTTATTTATCAAGGAATAACATTGTTACCGAAAACTGTCCGGCTGCTCATGGGCGCGGTTCCAGATGACTTGGAATTCGACGAGATTGTAGAAACGCTACGCCAGACTAATGGCGTCAAGAGTGTTCACCATGTTCATTTGTGGAGTATCAGTGAGCACAGCCTTTCTCTAGAAGCACATCTCGTCCCGAAGGAAAAATCACTGGAATCGTTTGAAGCGGTTAAAGCGTCGGCACGCTCGGCATTGGCCGAAAAATATGATATTAAGCATGCGACATTCGAGTCTTGTCTAGAAACAGACTGCTCGCCCGAAATTGTGCCAACTCATGAAAGGCGTCACAACCATGAGTGACCACATAATATTCCATGCGAATTTCAGAATGCTGCCTTCGGGGATATTTTGGGATCCTGCTTACATCAGGCGCTAGGTAATAATAATATCCGAAAGCAAATTATGGGATTGGTTGGAAGGAATAAATATAATGCAGTCTGTGCTGTGGTACATTGATGATCAAGGCCCAGATCCGTGGGTCCAAGCGGCGCTTGACGTAACCCGCGCAGTGGAGGGCCATTTGAGTTGCCTCCATGTTTCATCACTCAATTCATTTAAGATATCGGATGCCTATGGGGGCATGGCGGCCAAGCATCGTTTCATTGTTGAGGCTCAAAAGCGTGGGGAAAAAATCCGGATGCAGATAAGAGAGCGGTTAGACAAAGAGAATGTAAGCTGGGATTTTAATCATGTTGAAGGCGATCCCGTCAATGCGATAACACGTGAGAGTGCCTTGCGGGATATCGCGATTCTGGGACGGCCGCCCGGAAATTCTGATAAAAACAGGTCAACAACATTTTTCGGAGACCTACTAAGTCACATACGGACCCCAACATTGCTCCAACC
>NZ_JBALUN010000027.1:0-14950 GCF_036963805.1 Parasphingorhabdus sp.
CGCGGCATCCCAAGCCCGCGCAAAGGCCCGCGCATCCGACCGCCGCCGCAATTTATAAGCGCTCTCCCGCGACAATCCAGCATAAAGCGCCGCCGCCCTGACATTGCCCGTCCGCGCCAAGGCTTCGAGAAACAACACCTGTTTCGCCGGAGACCAGCCATCATGGCGCTCCTTCGGCTGCGCGAGATCAACCTCGCAAGGGATGTCGGTGAAGGTGGATGGGGAAGATTGCTGGTTCATATGCGCTTTCCTTTTTATAGAAACGAAAAGGCGTATATAACCTATTTGGTTATGTGTAGGAAAGAAGAGATAGGGGGTTACGGCGCTTCGCCGCCAATTCGCCGCCGGATCAGTAATGTCCGTGATATTCGGTTAGCGGACTCTAACTTTGAGTTTGTTGGATGGCTACAAGTGGGTGGGAAGCGGTCATTGACATCCGCGATTTCTAATGGATGCTTACTTCCGAAAGCGGACTCAAATTAATATAATTCCAAGTCCCATCCACTGAGCTCAACTAGATACATGCCTACGGCGTGGGGTGCCCCTTTTTGAGGACTCCATCGGTTCACCATTTTGTATCCATCTTTGTCGACCATTTCGAATATCCATTGACTACCGTCGAAACCCATTTCGCATGTTTTGGATGGCATTTGAAACAGAGCTTCGGCGTCGAGCAGTTTTTGTAATCTCTCCGCCTGCTGATCCGTCAATCGCAGTTCCTTGGACCGACCTAGCCTGCCCGGATCATAGCCACCTGCTCCGGTCAGTTCCTTTGCGATGAGTTTTAGTCCTTCGCCTTCTGCTTCGATGCGAATGAACACTGACGGGTCGAAGCTCGGGATATAACTGAACCGTAATGAAAATTCTGGCAATGTGTCACATTGGGCTAGATCGTAGTACGACCCTTCGGATGCCGCGAGCCACTGTTTGGGATACCATTCGCTCTCAATCTCACCAACAATCGGCACAGATCCTGATGGATATCCGCAACTCAAACCGGGCTTGGCATACTCTGGTGGAAAGAATCCGGCTGCAAATGGGGCGTCTGTTTTCTCTGAGATCAACTTTTGTGCCGATTTGCAAATTGGCTCGTCAAAACGCTCTGGCGCACATGCCACCAAAAGGGAACTCAAGATAAATGCTACCGTTTTCTCCAGCGTAGTCTTGCACATAGTCAGACTGTAACCTAATTCTCTTGTCTGCGCTATGAAGTCAGATATCCCGCGAGCACTTTAATTTGTTAGTGTCCGCTTTTGAGCTCGAAGCAGACATTAGAGCCACGTAGATTGAACGTGCGCAATTGGGGCGTTTCCAGACTGTCCGCTTTTAATTGAAGCGTTGGTTGGACTCGAGCATCAATCCATAAAAGATCAACATTCGGGTTTAAACTTATCCGCCACATGGTGGGATCAGCAAAGCGACTCCATTGCTTGTCAGGGCGTCTCCAGTCGATACTCGATTTTCGAGACGGCATAACCTTGGCCATAAGGTTCGATGCTTATGAGCAGGTAGTCGTTTCTCGCGTTGTCCGATAAGAAGAAAACGTCAAAATTGTGATCATCGGCGGCGGCTTCTATCCGGTTCCAGTGTGACATGGTTTCCGTCAGGTTGAAGGCTTCTATTGAATCGAGCTCAGGCGGCACCATGCAATCCGGGTTTTCCCAAGTGTAAGTGGCTTCAAATGGAAACCCGGTGTCGAGCAGCAGCTCAACATACCCGGTCGTTGCAGCCGCACAGTGGTGTTTCACCATATAAACGTAGGATATCTGTGGTTTAAGCAGATCGGCAACCGGCGCGCCATCGCGCAATCGCTGCACGAACAGTTCGATAAAGGCCAGCCTTCGCTGATTTACAGGCTCATCGAAATCGCTCGATGGAAGCTCTATCGGCGATGCTTCTGCCTGTAGTTGGGGCGTCGCTGCCGCATCTATCGCCATGCCGGTCACGTCTTGCACCATTTCAGGCTGGGTGGAACACAGGCCGAGATTGTCGAAATAGGTGCGCGCTGCCGCCGCATCACCCGCCAATGCGAGCCCCAGCAGGCGATCGGCCTCGTCGGCGCCATCGCGAGAGGCGGGATGGTCGCGATCCTCCGTGATGAAAAAATCGACCGCATTCACAGCGGCGGAAAGCTGCAACTGATCAATGAAGGCATCCACCGCCGTTTCCGGGAAGGTGCCGTAACGCACCGCACCGGCGTGGATCATCCAGCGACCGCTGCAGCGCGCAGCGTCCTTCATGTTGAAGACCATCGGAGACCTCTGCTCTCCTTCAGCGAAGCCGGCTATGGCAGTTTTCCAGTCAAGTACCACAGGCTCGCCAGCCGACACTGCCCCACCGGATAGCGCTGCGGCGGCGGCACTGGCGATGAACCACCTGCGGCACGTAAGCAAAGCGTTCAAGGTGGATTCCCTATTTCACATTTCACGCCTTTAAGGATTTGCCAATCATTGGAAGCGCTGGACACATAGCGGTCTCGTGTGACGCTTGGAAGGATGTCCCAGTTGCTTTCAAAACGGTCATAGGGGACCGCTGATATTTGAAGGCAGTGCTCCCCCTCCCAGCGGTCTATTCGCCAATCATACATCGGGTAGAGTGGCGGCCCGGCATTGACAATATAGGGCTCAAGCATGTTTCCGTAGGTTTGCCAGATCGCAAAGCCTTCAAAACCGCCATAGTTTGCATCGGACCTTTGCAACGTGGCAAATTTGCTACCGTCGGGCGAAAAAAGCGGTCTGGAGCCTGTATCGATCTCGCGGCCTTGGCGGGCCCGGTCGATCAGTACATAGCCAAAGGCCTCAAGACCGATCCAGTTAAAGCCGAGGAAGCGTTCACCAAATCGCTCGAGATTGGTGGCCTCAAACATCCATGCGGTTTCCACGCAATAGGTCCTGCTATGCTCGGTCCATACCGCGATCCAGTTGCGCGAAGATGCGGCGATGCCCTCCCAGTCGGCTGGCAGGGAGATGGGGTCTACGCGGTCTATTCTGATTTCCGGATCACTGGGTAGGTCGTCGCAAATGGAGATGTCTGGCGCTTCGGTAGCAAGGGCGGGAGTTGCTTGGGCGAGGGCTATCGCCGCGAGGGCACAGCTGCCCGCCATCATCCAACAGTATATTCTGCGCAGCGGCTTTGGTCTCATCTCCGTTACCGCCTTTCCCCGTGTTTATGCCTCTTTTCATAATGTCAGCTAATAGATTTACAAGAAAAATGGCTAAACGTCCGTAATTGGGGCGGAATCCGACCAACTGCTTTGCCCTGTGCTGACGGGGCCAGTTCATATAGGGCAGGAATGTCCGTAAATGTGGATTGGTTTACGATACACAGAGATCGAACTGGCGACTCCCTGCCAATAATTGCGGGGCGGGCAACACCCGCCCCGCGCGTCTTATAGGCCATCGAGTCCCTTGCTAACCAGAATATTTACCGCAACACGGCGGTTTTGTGCTTTGCCTTCGGCGGTAGCATTGCTTGCAACCGGGTCCGCTTTGGCCATGCCTGTAGGCGTCAGCATGCGATATGGTTTCCAACCACAGGCTTGTTGCATATAATTAACAACGCGGCTCGCCCGCTTTTCGCTAAGCTGCTGGTTAAATTCATAGTCTCCGGTTGAATCTGTATAACCGACAACAAGCAGCAAAGCGTTTTTCATCGCGTCGGCCTGGGCGGCTGTAGCGCATAGTTCGGCTTTGTCCTGAGCGGACAGCACCGCCCTGCCCGTGTCGAAATTCACGTTTGTCGTGCCTTTAATATTATACTGATCGATATCACCCACGCGGCCGCGCAGCGCCTCGGTAGCCGCTGTCTGTTCTTGAAAGCCCTGAGTAGTGCCATTACGGATCATGCTTGCGGTCTTAAGGTCATTGTTACGCAAACTAATCTTGCTCGCCACCAAGCCATCGCCCCATTCTACGGTCTGAACGGTAACTGGCAGGCCGTTGAGCAACGAGTCGGCAGCAAGTTTGCTACGACCAATGCCTAAAAAGCCCTTGCTGGCCTTGATTTCGGTGGCATCAGCAATGATGATTGCTGTGCTGGTGCCATTAGCGCCCGTGACTTTCATCCTGTCGGCGTTACGCGCAGAAATAAAGCCTTCGATCTCTGGCCCTTCCGTCAAGCCGGACAGGTCAGCCGGAGGCAAACCGTTGACGGTAATGTCGGTCTCTGCCTCCAGCGTATCCTGCTGTGCAGACACGCTGCCCGGTATTAATACGGCAAGTGTGGCAAGCACGAGAGCGGTTTTCGAACTTTTGGAAATATTTCTCATTATTCTTCTCCTTCAAATGATCGCATCTGGTTCCGGATGTTTGTCGCGTATCATCCGACCGGATCCGTGATGATGTGCCCGTCTGTCAGGCTCCGCCTCCATTCGCAGCACAATATGAAGCGGCACATGCCGCATGTGAAAATCTGAATGCACTGAGTGGTCAGGTCATCCTTTCTCGTGCATGAACACAACCCGCATCACCGCCTGTTCTGCGGATAATCCGAGCGGGTCATGCGGCGAACCGTTGCGGGCTGCCCCGTTTCGTGACCAAAGAGAACGCGGTCATCCGGATTAAGGTGACAAACTCCATTAACGTCTTCTCAGCAATTTTCTGTCACTTCACCCTCTCGTGAAGAAAAAGCTAAACGAAAAAAAACATGCCACTGGGCTAGCCGGAGAGCGCTTTGGCATTTACAGGAAGCTTTTCGTGCACTGTAGCCGTAATTGCTTTATAGCAACCCGTGCGTGCACTGTGGCGGTTTGTCCGTCACCATATTTCAGGGTAAGTTTCATCCTTCCCTCCATGAAACGTCGAAAAAGGGCACCAGATTAATGGTACAAGGCAAAACGATAGTTGTGAAAGTAGGTTCCAGCCTGCTTGCCAATGAAAAGCGGTTAACGCCGCGCTGGGCATTCATGCATACATTGCTGGAGGATATTGCCCGCCTACGCGAAGGCGGCGCGAAAGTTATATTATGTTCCTCCGGGTCCGTCGCGCTGGGTCTGAATATGATCGGTGAGCGGCCAGAGACGGCTGGTCTGCGGGACAAGCAAGCCGCGGCCGCCTGCGGCATGCCTTTATTGCTCAATGCCTATAAGCAAGTCGCCCACGAATATAGTTTCGAGATTGCACAAGTGCTGGTGACACTGCGTGATCTGGAAGACCGTCAACGGTTTTTGAACACGAAAAATACGGTTCACCGGCTACTCGATGCCAATATCATGCCGATTATCAACGAAAATGACACCATCACGACCGAAGAGATTCGGGTCGGCGACAATGATCGCCTCTCTGCAAAAGTCGCGCAAATGGTGCAAGCGGATGATCTGATTATCCTGACCCAAGTGGACGGTCTATACGACAAAGATCCATCGGAACCCGGCGCTCAATTGGTCGAGGAAGTGACCGACGTTTCCCCCTATCTGGCGGTGACAGAGGGTGTGAGCAGTCTCGGCAGCGGCGGAATGCTGACGAAAATACAAGCGGCACACATGGCACAAAATGCCGGTTGCGACACGCGGATCGCCCATGGAGAATATGAATATCCGGTAAGCTCAGTGTTGAATAATGAAAGACGCCATACGAGGATTATTGCCCATGAACGCCCCGCATCCGCATGGGCAAACTGGTTGACAGATCGTCTGCAAATGGCGGGCAGCATCGTGGTTACGCCCGAAACCGCCGAGGCCTTTAAAACAGGCGCGCGCCACATTGCACGGGAAGATGTAATTTCTATTCAAGGCCCTTATGTCAAAGGCGACGTCATTCACATCTATGGCGAATCAGGAAATGAGCTCGCCAGAGGCCTCACCAATTTCTCATCCGATGAAACCATGGCCCTCGCCCGCAATCCCGACCTTACGGCGATGCAGTTGCTCGGCTATAAAACCGGCGGCACATTGATTACGGATAAAAATATGATTGTGCTCGATGACCGGCACCTGCCTTGGGACCGGGTAGCCGATGAGGTTATGAACGAAGTCGCGCCTTAAGACGAGCTTCCGACTTGTCGAAGCGTCGGCTTGGCTCGAACTGCCTGATCAGAAGGGAAATAGCTGCATTCCGAGATAGAAGTGGCCGATACCTAAAGCGTCATAAATCGGCGAGCCAGCTCAGCAATAGCCTGTTGACCTGATCCGGAGCCTCCTGCTGGGTCCAATGTCCGATGCCATCTAACATGTGGGCGCCACGTAGGTCCCGGAATACCGGCTTCATCGCCTCAGTCGGGTCAGATGGGAACATAACGAGCGCCGGATCCTCGGTTCCACCAATAAACAACGCCGGCTGCTCGATAACATAGCTCGGCAAGCTATTATAAAGCGCGAAATCCCTATCGAAATTCCGGTAACGGTTCAGCGCACCGCGGAAGCCGGTACGCTCAAATTCGGTGATGTAATAGGCGGCATCTTCTTCCGAAAACCAGGTAGGCATGGGCGTTGGCACCGGATCAATCTCATCCAGCAGTTTTGCATCGGGTGCCTTGCGGTTATGCCAATAGCCTTTTGGAGCGTCGCCGGACCAGCCATAATACATAGTTTTAATCGCTCGCTCGACATCGCCTTCCAGTTCTTTCTCAGCGCGGCCAGGCTCCTGAAAATAATGGAGATAGAAAAAAAGACCCTTGTCGATGAAATTTTTCATAGCCGCATCAAGCGCATGACGCTTTCCCAATGGTACGTGCGGTACCGATAAGCCCGCGACCGCGCGAAAGTGATCGGGATGCAATAACGCCGAATGCCAAGCGATGGGCGCGCCCCAGTCGTGACCAATAATGACCGCCGGTTCCCCCGGTGTAAAAACATCAACCAGCCCCGCCATATCGGCGGTAAGCTCGCTCATCGCATAAGCATCTATTGCCTCAGGCTGAGAAGAGCCCCCATAACCGCGCACATCGGGCGCTACGACGCGATAGCCCGCATCTGCCAGCGCGGAAATCTGGTGCCGCCACGAATGCCAGCTCTCTGGAAAGCCATGGACCAGTACGACCAATGGGCCTGTGCCAGCAACTGCAACGCGCAGCGTAATGCTTCCTATCGAAACCATTTCGAATTCAATCGTGCGCTTGCTAACGTCCATGTCCATCTCCTTACTCTTCCTATCCTATCTGTGCCGCTATAGATTCTTGAAACCAGCCGAAATTGTCCGTGGAGGAATAACATCAGCATTGCCGGAGTGGAGCCCCGATCGAAAATATGCCAAATCGACTGGATTTGGCCCCGGTAACACACCCTACTGTTCAGGCAGCGCCCAACGGCCCCAGTATGGCGTTGCTCAGAAGTAACATTAGCACCCGCTACACGCAATATCCCGAATATTATTTCATCGATTAACTATCAGACTCGATCGTGATTTACATCAGGACCTTGGTAGGACCTTGGTGAGGCTGCCCGATGGGTTGAGGATGACCTATGTTGGCAAGGTCGGCCCTTATTTTAGATGGCTTGCTAAGGCAACGCGATTGACGACGCCTTTCTAAACAATTAATCAATCAATTAATGATTGCTTCGGCGGCGCGTTGGGTTAGTGTAAAGAATTAGTCGACTGAAAGGACTATAGCATGCATTTTGAATTGACCGAGCGCCAGGTCCATTGGCGGGATCGCGTCCGCGATCATCTGAATACTTATCTGCAGCCGCGTACCGAAGACATTAAAAAAGAAATGATGGAAGGCGAGCGCTGGAAGATTCTCCAAATAATGGAGGAGGAGAAGGAGCGGGCCCGCAACGCGGGACTTCGCCTAAAAGTAGGTTAGAGGCAGGAACGCGGACATTTTCCAAACTAATCTCCATGTGCCCGTGCGGGGCATCATCGAAACCGAATACAGGCAGGTGCCGTTTGATGGTGATACCAGGCGTGTCCATCGGTAGGAGAACCATAGACTGCTGCTGGTGAGGCGCTGCACTAAAATCGGTCTTGCCCATAACTATGCCAAGCTTGCACCGCGGATCGCCCGCTCCGCTTGACCACCATTTTGTTCCGTTTATGATATATTCGTCGCCGTCGCGTTCGATACGTGTCTCGATGTTTGTGGCATCGGAGGATGCTACCTGCGGTTCGGTCATCATGAAGACGGAACGGATCTCGCCGCGCATCAATGGTGCGAGCCACTGTTCCTTCTGCTCGAGCGAACCATAGCGGTGGAGAACTTCCATATTGCCAGTATCGGGCGCGGAGCAGTTGAAGACTTCCGGGGACCAGCTAAGCCGCCCCATCTCCTCGGCGCAAAGCGCATATTCCAGATTGGTAAGGGCCGGGCCCTCGAATTGGAACGTCTCGTCCACATGTTGCTGGCCGCTATGTGGTGGCATGAACATAAACGCAGAAGCCTTTGGCGGGAAGAAGCTACCTAGCTACGAGCGCGGCCGCGAAATATGGAAGGCGACAGTCCACCCTTTCGCTGTTTGGGAAGGCCCAACCTTCGAAAAGCCCGTGCGCTTTGTCGGTTACGAAGCCAATGCGGCTTTCAACGAATTTCTTTTGAGCGTGGTACCCGGCTACAATATGAAGGCCACGAAGGTTCACCTCACACCCGACCCATCATCAATCATAGTCGAAATTAGCGGGTTCGGTCACACCGTCGACGGCGGCACTTATACCCAGCAGTATTTCTCGCTGCTACATCTTGCCGACGGCAAGTTCCGGCTCATGCGCGAGTTCTGCAATCCGTTTGAAACTTACAAGGCGTTCGGCAAGCAGCGTTGGGAAGACGCAATCGACGATATCGCGAAGCTCAACATTGAGCTACCTGAAGAGGCCGCGACCAAAGAATAATTAGGTAACCGCCTCTAAAAGCCGGAGTTTCATCACCGGTATGAACAAAGGAAGCGGCCTGACCATAGCAGACACCTGCCGAACCACAAATGCTATGGTTTTGCATGGCCGGAACGGAGGGCGGCGTTGGTCAGGCGGTTTCTTCGGCAGAAAAAGGGTCGCCTTTTCAGAAAAACCGCACCGGAGAGCCCCTATCAAAGGGGCCTCCAGAGCCGGTCAACTCGGGAAGAACCCGTTCTCCCCAATCGCATTGATAGCGAGCGGGGGATATATCCAGTGATCGACTTGAGCGTTATCTGATCAATGATATCGACACTGATGCTGCCACTCAGCAACAAGAGGTCGCGCTCCCCATCGGCCCCCTCATCGGAATTTACATCATAATGCCCTTGGGCCAACGGCACCGTCAATCCAGGATAGAAAGTTTCGAAGAACCCCGGTATTATTTCGGTCAGAATTTGGGGCACAGCCTTGAAGTCTTCATCGATATAATAGGCATTTAAATCAACTTTTACCGAACTCGTCGGTTGGTATGTCACGGTACCGTGAACATAGCGTTTTTTATTACCGCCTAAATCTTCACCATTAAATAAGTTGCGGAACGGCCCGTCATTCTCGCTATAGGATCCGTAGACGCGCGCCCACAGAACGTCGTCAACAATAGGCCCGGCAAGATAACCTTTTACCTCGCGCCGATCAAAGGAACCGGCTCCCAGTGTGGCAGAACCTTCAAACTCCTGCCCTCCAGAGGCAGAAATGAGGTTTATCGTCCCGGCTGTTGAGTTACGACCGTACAGGGTACCTTGCGGTCCACGCAGAACTTCAACACGCTGAACGTCTGCCAGATCGATAAACGGTGATGTGACGCGTGGAACGTAGACTCCATCAATGTGCAGCGCGACTGCCGGTTCGCCGGCACCGTTTTGGACATCCAACCCGATCCCACGAATACTCAGGCTGAGGCTTGAGTTTTTTTCTGAGAATTGAAGGCCAGGAACCTGTGCTGATAGCGCGGCGGGAGTACTGAGATTGCGCGCTTCCAGCGTGCCGCCTTCAAGGGCGGTGATCGCGGCAGGTATGCTCTGCGCCGTGTCAGATCGTTTATTTGCGGTCACGACTATGTCGCCTACCCCAAAACCCGTGCCTGCCTCAGATGAATTACTATCCGCGCCTGCGCTTGAATTTTCCTGAGCTAATGCCGTCTGCGCCGTACAGATAAACGCAGCACTCGCCAGCAATCCAGATAAATAGATTCCTCGTATATTTTTCATGACACTCCCGTCCTTTTTTGTTCGATGACATAACACCTAAACTTGGCCGCTACTTACGAGCGTTTACCAACGAGCCTAACTATCTCATCCCGCCGACTGACCGTCGTTATTCGCGGTCAAGGTTCTTAAGGATAGTGATGTTAAGCAACATCAGGGATAACTACTAAAATTCCTTAGTCAATTAATTATTTACACCCTTTGACGTAACGTCGATTCATAAGTCAGCCGATTAAACAATCGATCAGTCATACGCATAAATTTAAATTCCCAGCATTTACCTTCCTTGAAATGCAACTCGAAATGGACTGGGCGGGCCACTTTGGAACGACGAGGGTCTATCTTGCTGAAGTTGCCTGTAAATATGACAGCTTAGAAAGCAAAGTCTTTGCTAGCATTGATATTCGGAGGTACCCGCTTGATCCTCTCCCATCGAGTGATGACGGTTTGCGCTCTACCAAAGTGGGTGCCTGCAGGTGTGACCTTTTGGAGACTCTTTTGGTATCGCTAGTCGGTGCAATATTGGACGAACCAGACTTCCTACAAAGAAATAGCCCCGAAATTTATTGAGACGTAATCAAGTTCGGATATAGATGTGCTATCCGCACTTGCCACACCCAATCCAGAACTTCACAAAAGGGGCCGGAATGTCGATTGCAAATAATTACCAATCCAAACTCATGACTGCTGATCAGGCAGTGCAAACTCTGTCCTCCGGTAAAGATATCGCCATGGGTATGGCCGTCGCGGAACCACCCGCACTGCTTGCTGCGCTTGCTCGCCATGTTGAGGACGTTGGTGTGGAAGATATAAAGCTATGGTATTTTCATTCGATGGATCATGCCGGTGAGACAGTGCTCAAGCCAGAGATGCTTAACCGTATTCACCCGCGCTGCATGTTCTTAAGTTCAGTTGAGAGAAATTTGCTGAAGGCGCAGCGTCCCGGCGAAAAAAGTTCGATAGAATTCGTGCCCGTAGCTTTCAGTGACTCCCCGCGCCTTTTATCTGAACAAGTGTCGCTCGACCTGTTCGTCACCACGGTCTCCCCCATGGACAAGCATGGCTGGTTCACTTTTGGCACCAGCAATGATTATTCTACAGCAGCGGCGCGAAGTGCGAAAAAACTGATCGTCGAGGTCAATCCGAATATGCCGCGCGTATTTGGCGCATCCATGCTCCACATCTCTGAAGTGGATGGGATAGTTGAACATGAGGCACCACTGACGGAAGTAAGTCTTGCTGAACCATCCCGAGAACAGGCCATAGTCGCGGCTACCATCGCCAATATGATTGACGACCGCGCATGCTTGCAAATGGGAATCGGCGCATTGCCCGGAGCAGTCTGCGCCCTCCTCAAAGATCGCAAGGATCTGGGCATCCATACAGAGTTGATGACCCCCGCCCTAGCCAGCTTGATCCAGTGCGGCGCAGTGACCAATCAAGCAAAAACTACCTATAAGGGGCGAAGCGTCTTCACTTTTGCGATGGGAGACAGGGCCTTCTACGATTTTCTCGACGATAATCAGGCAATGTATAGTGCGCCGGTCAATATCGTTAACGACCCGCGCCATATTGCAAAGAACCGCAATGTGGTCTCGGTCAACGCGACATTGCAGATTGATCTGGGCGGCGCATGCAATTCCGAGCATCTAATGGGACGGCAGTTTAGCGGATCGGGTGGTCAACTGGATTTCGTTCGCGGGGCGACTGCTTCAAAAGGTGGAAAATCCATCATCGCCTGCCAGTCCACTGCTTGTGGTGGCTCTGTCTCACGCATTGTTCCGTCCTTGGACGGTCCGGTGACGACACCGCGCAACGACACTCATATCATTGTCACCGAATATGGCTCGACGGACCTAAAAGGGAAATCCATTTATCAGCGCGCCGATGCACTAATTGAACTAGCACATCCAAAGTTCCGGGACGAACTGGCCGATAGCCTTTAGCTCCTGTTTCGAGTTCCCCCCCGAAGAGGCCCTGATGTTGCAGGTCCTAAATCGCTTGTACCTTATTTAAGCAAACAAGGCATGTGGTTGCTCCTGAACAATCCCAGTCGGCATCCCATCACAGCCCTCTGAATCTCCAGCAAACGGAACCTCCGTTTCCTCACCGCTAGGCGCGTTGATGATTTCAGTGATTTTCATACCGGTTTCCTACAGATCTCCCGCGCTTTAATTGCTTTTGTCCTTTGTAAGGCAATGGTCGGACTGTGCTTGAATCAAAACAAGTTTAACCGCCAAGAAGGACCGCTGCGGAATCTGGGCAAGCCGAGCGTAATTTATCACCTATCAGGTCATTAAGGCGGCTGTCATAGGCTGCCTTATCTTCGCCGACATCGTCCAGAAAGCCGCCTAAAGAGCGGCGATGAACAGGCAACGCACGCAGCATATCCATGCATTTCTCAGTATCCTGATCATCACTGGCAAGCTTCACGTCAACATAGCGCGCCATCGCCAGAACATAACAGGCGTTCAGCGCCGTGATCGCATCGGCACGTGGCTGGCCGTCCGTTGCAGTAGTTTTCAGCAGACCAACGGCCCGGCCGAATACACCGGCACATCCCGAGGTCGGGCTTCGGCCATCACCAGCCCTGTCCCACGCGCGGCCAAAGGATTTCTGGTAACCCTCCGCGACAAGGGAAGCGCTATCTGTCGCTGTAACATCCGTCTCTGTGACATCTGCCGAATTTCCGCCCGCATCCCCGCCTGAGCAGGCAGAAAGAGCGAGGCCAAGACCGACAAATCCTAGGAATATACGCATGCAAAGCCCCCTGCATTGGCAATGCGGCAATCGGTGTACCACCGCCAGAAAAATTGGGTTCAAGACACCACCGCGTGCCGCATAAAAAGCTAGCAGGTCACCTAAGCTTGTCAATCGGCAAAGCCTCCCTAGCCTCGCCCCTCCTTCATGGGATGGGGGATGGGGCATAGCGCTTAAGCGGCTCATGCGGCGGCTAATCAGGCGTCTGCCTTGAAAGCCGCGTGTAGAAAAACGCAAAAACAGACCGGTCTGCCAATAATTCATCAATTCCCTTTGGCAGTTCATATTTTTTCCGGCATGGCGAATCGGTTGAGGATAGTAGGTCTATCTTTAAAGATTTCAGGAAAAATCGATGATCGACATCGTTCGGGAAATGCTCTCGGCAAAAGCCTCTTATCCGGTGGATAGAGCTTTAACTTGAGGGCCCTTGCTTCTCGCTCGCGCGTAATTTTGCTGTTCGTGGCCCCCTTGCCTGAAATGGTACTGGCGCTTGGATTTTTCGCGATCTCGATGATTTTGGCAGATTACTACGGTCTGCAATTCGTCTTTCCGTCCAGCAATGCGCTCCAATTTACGGGCATGAGCTATATCGTGCCGTTATCGATTATTTTCGCGCTCGGCCTATTCATGATATTGACGAAGCGCAAGATGCAACTGGCCTATTATCTGTCCGCCGCCTTTGCTTATGGCACGATATTAGTGACCCATTTCAATGTAAAGCTATGGATGAGCATCATTAATCCACGCCTTTGGGACGGGTTTTATTGGGAAACCGACCAGATGGCCCGCCCGATAATCGAGGCCTCTTTTGAGGTTCACAAAATGGTCGGCATGGTTTTACCCGCGGAAAACCATCTCTACCTGTTCGCCTTTCTCGCGATGTTCGGAAGCAGCATCATCACGCATTCGCTCAAATGCTTCATGGTGTTTCGTAAAGTGATTTTTACAGCCATGCTGGTGCATACACTCGGCGCGCTAAGCTATCTTATCGCGCCTGCCGTTGGGCCGTATATTTTTGAAGCGGGTGTCAACGCCCTCGAAACCGCGCGGCAAGAACATATGTATCAAAGCTATCAGGCATTAATGATCGGCGGAAAACCATGGATCGCGAGTCAGGGTAGCCATTATCTATTCGCGGCCATCGCCGCTATGCCATCGCTCCACGTCGCGTCATCAGCGGTCTTTGTCTATTATGCATGGAAGCACGAACGCTGGCTCGGCTGGATTTACCTGCCGCTCTTCGTATTTATCATATTCGAAGCAATGGCGACGCGGTGGCATTATCTGATCGACGTCATGGCCGGACTAACCTTAACCGGATTAGCAATAACGATAACAAGCGCCCTGTTCCGGCCAATCGCGGCCCATCATGCGACACGGCCATAAACACGGGCACATGGGAAGTCTCACGCTCTATTACGTCTAACGAGCCGTTTAGGCCTATTTTAGATATAGGGAACTAACCTACAAGACGGCTCGAAAGTGATCCGAGAGTAATGTTGTTGATGAGCTCCACCGGATTGTCTGTACGCAGCAATTTTGCGAGCCAAAAACTGCGTTGGCCAAGCTCATCCAGACGCTGGAGAGGCTCACAATGGCGCTCTGCCATCTCCATATCGCCGCACAGTGAGACACCTATTTGTTCCAGATCATGATGAATTCTATCCAGTTCAGCTGCGATTTTTTCTTGCAACTCTTCGGACATAGACCCAGTTAAACCGGGTGTTTGTGGGGTCTGTTCAGGCAGCACTCGCGTTCCCCTTGCATTTATCGAGCATGAGTTCAGCCAATTTCGCGACAGGCAGTTGGTGCTCTACGGCGCCTTTTGCAATAGCCGCCTCGACTGTTTCAGGAACCATTGCATCGTCGGGCGCTTGGCATAACGTCAATCCGCCACTTTGGCGCAAAGCATTGAGACCCGCAACGCCGTCACTTCCTGTCCCAGACAGGAGCGCACCGATTACGTTGGCCCCGCCGACCTTGGCGAGTGATGAGAACAACAAATCTGCAGATGGCCGGGCACCATTGATAGGATCACGGTCCACCAGTCGGATCGAGCCACCTGGCCAACGGTCGACCACTCCATTGTCCGTCGTCAGATAATTTGAGACATATGCTGGCTTAAAATAGGCGAGTATTTGGTTCCATCTGGTTGGTTGATAT
>NZ_JBALUN010000028.1:0-13919 GCF_036963805.1 Parasphingorhabdus sp.
GGCATCGGCTACAAGCCGGTCCGGCCACAGACCAAAGCGTTCCTGCGTCCGCTCGATCATAGTGCGCTGTGCAGTTAAGGTAACTAAAGCTTCACCGGAGATTGCACTAGGCGACATTCTCACCGATAACGTTGTGTCAATCAGGCCAGTTCGTTAGAAAATCACTCAACTTTCACTGAACCTAGGCCAACTGACTAAATCACCACACTGGCTACTCACCGATAAGACCTTGAAATATAAGTGATTTTATGGTGAGCCCTGCTGGGTTCGAACCAGCGACCTACTGATTAAAAGTTTTTAGGGTTTAGTTTTCTATTCTGTCCAATACAACGCTATGGTACAATAGGGCTTCTACAACTCACTGAATAATATAGAATTATCATATTGTAGCGTAAAATCGGTGATTGACAGATTCTGACTTTCGTGGTTGAGTTTACCGTTCTAAAACCGTTCTAAAACCGTTCTAAAAGTGAATTCGATATGTCTCACGCAATATTGACCGATCGTACTATTATCGGCCTTAACTCTGAAAAAGGCCGTCAGAAAATCGTGCGAGATGCCGAGTTGCCGGGGTTCTTTGTCATGATTGGTTCCCGGTCGAAGACCTTCATGGTGCAGGGCGACTTGCGCCAAGGAGACAAGCGACAATCACTTCGCATGAAAGTAGGCAAGGTCGGCAAAATTACAACGCGCGAGGCGCGGGCCAAGGCAAAAACATTACTCGGGCAAATATCTGATGGTATTGATCCAAGACCCAAAGCAATACTTGCTAAGAAAATTGTTGCCAGCGGTCGCGATCCAACACTCCGAGTTGCCTGGCTGTCTTATCGTGATAGCCACATGCGGCGGAAAGGTCGAAGCCAAAAAACCGAACACAATTATGCTGATCATGTTGAACGGCTCATGGCGCGTTGGCTGGACAAACCATTATCCTATCTGGGAAAAGACCCTGCGCTCGTCAAAAAACGTCACGATGAACTGACGCAGGAATGCGGACCATATATGGCCAATGGCTGTATGCGGACATTACGCGCAATTTATAATCATGCCCGTAAATCGGCGCGGGATTTGCCGACCGAAAATCCGGTTTTTGCAGTGGACTGGAATCCTGAACGTCGGCGCGACAGCGGTATGGGTCCGGAAGATTTGCCGTCGTGGTTCGAGCAACTGCAAAAAATTGCAAATCCGGTACGCCGCGAATTGCATCTGTTTCTCCTGCTATCGGGAAGCCGGCCGGAGGTCATCAAAACAGCCAGACCAGATCATCTCAATTTGCGTGATCGGGTTTTGTATATTCCTGAACCCAAAGGCGGGACAGCCAAAGCCTTCTCAATCCCATTGTCTCGGGCAATGATAACATGTCTGCTTCGGGTAATTACAGCCGGACGGCAAATGTACCCCAATCAGTCGGAGGAATGGCTATTCCCTGCCGAAAGCGCCACCGGCCATATCGTGGAACACAAGGAAAATCGCTCAACGCTCGCTTACTGGGGTAACGAATTGAGGCAGAGTTATCGTACTATCGGTCAAAGTGCCGGTATCAATGAAATCGATATGCATTTACTGATGAACCACTCGCTGCCCGGTGTGAATGCGGGTTACATAACGCGCAGCAAACTGGCCGGTGGTCACTTGCGGTCCGCCCAGCAGTCAATATCCTCCGCAATATTTGAAGCGGTGCCACAAAGTGGCGGAAAGCAAAAATCATGGCCGTTTCTCTCGATCCGCAATATCGAAAAATCGGTGGTATCGGCGATGGCTAAGACTAGCCAATTTGGTTGTTAGCTTTGACCTCGTGCGACTTCACACGTCCCGTGACTAGTCGAAGAGTGAAGTCGTTTTTGGCCATAACGTGTTTCCAGGGCATAATTAACATTATGCACCCTCAACTTTTTCTGATTATACGATATTTATGTTTAAAGTTTCTGCCAGAACAGTCCTAGAACTTGGTTCTGAACTTATAAGTTCAGATGCAATTGCGTTCTACGAACTCGTCAAAAACGGCTTTGATGCTGGAACAAAATCCGGTGTCGAGATAAAGTTCAATATAGTGCTTGGCCGTCGCAGCTACGATGAGCTGTCGCATCTAATTGTCGAAGCACGGGCTGACGCTGCAGAAGATGAAGATTTCGATTGCGACGAAGCTATAGAATATATCCGTGAGGAATTGGTTGAAAGACTGATTGGAGATGCCGGCAAACTCTTTGACAAAGCGACGAATCTCGCTGTGGAAGCCGATACGCTCAATAAACTGAGCAAAGCGTTGGATAAAATCGATGCGCTGAGTACCGTGACTGTGTCGGACACCGGGTCAGGAATGTCGCTTGAGGAGCTTAACTCAATTTTCCTCGTCTTGGGCACGAAATCGAGGAAAAAAGAGGTCGATTTAGCTTTTGACTCTGGTGAGGAACAATCACCTTATCTTGGCGAAAAGGGGATAGGACGGCTATCGGCGATGCGATTGGGAGACCGCTTGACTGTTCGAACCAGCCAATCAGGATCCACCAACTTCAGCATGCTTGATATTGATTGGTCGGACTTTGACGATCCCGACAAAATGATCAATGAAGTCGAGATCGAACCATATGAGGGAAGCGAAAAGGAAGATATCCAGAAAAGCGGGACCGACATACGAATTAGAAAGTTGCACGCTGACTGGAATCGCAAGCGCGTGGAACGCCTAGCAGCGGATGACTTCTCGCTCCTAGTCAATCCAATTGGTCAGTCCAAAGGCCATCGCATCGCCATTTATTGGAACGGAGACCGAATCAATTTTCACCGCCTCGACAAGGCATTTCTTTCGCATGCCCATGCAGAGATCAAGGGTTCCTATAAAGTCCTTAATGATAAACCTGAACTTACACTTCGGATGCAAATTTCCGATCTCGGTTTTGAGCATTCCGTCGAACACCATATTGAGACTGTCTCTCATAGCGACCTAGCAGCATCTTTGGTAGGTTTGCGTGAAAAGCGGAGCCGCGAAAACAAGCGCGACGTAAACATGGCCGCACTTACCCGTGTCGGTTCGTTTGACTTTGAGTTGTACTGGTTCAACCGGAGAACGTTGCGAAAAGGCAGAACGACCGGTGAAGCCAATGCACTGCGTAACCTTCTTGACCAGTGGATGGGGGTGCGACTGTATAGAGACGGTTTTCGCGTCTACCCTTATGGTACGGAAGATGATGACTGGCTTGAGCTCGACCGCACCGCATTGCGGAACAAAGGCTACGCTTTGAACCGCATTCAATTTATTGGCCAAGTTGAAATTGACAGATTTGCTAACCCGTACCTCATCGATCAGACCAATCGTGAAGGTTTGCGTCATACCCCTGAAGAATCTGTGCTCAAAGAAGCGATTCAATTCGCTGTTGACCGGCTTCGTGACGAGATGAAACGGGTTGGCAATGAGCAAAAGAAGGCCAGGCCGAAGATTATTATCGACGAGGCAGAATCGAAGAATCTTGAGAAAAGAATGAGCCGCGCCATTAGGTCGCTGGCCAAGGTTACTGACGATGAGCATCAAGACATGGTTATTGAGCTCGAAGCTCTCCACGAGAACTTCTCCCGCTATGCTGCCGAAGCTCGGCAACGCATCGTAGATTTAGAAAAAGATACCGATCAAATGCTCGCTATGGCAGGAGTGGGGCTAATGGTGGAAGTTGTCGCGCATGAACTTGCGCGATCGGCAGAAGATGCGCTTGAAACATTGACCAAACTTCAACGTAAAAAAGTACCGGACGAAGTCAAAATACGGCTTGAGAGTCTTCGGGCTTCGATGAAAAGTATCAGCAAGCGACTGCGCATTCTTGACCCGCTGAGCGTCACTGGGCGTCAGACCAAGGAAAGGTTCGAACTCGATGAGTTGGTCCGCGAGATATTATCGGCACATGAGGCTCAATTCGAACGGCACAAGGTAACGCCGGAGATTCATTATCCTGATCGGTCTGTCCCGCTTAAAGTGGTAAAGGGTTTCGTCGTTCAGGTCATAGAGAACTTAATTTCGAACTCTATCTATTGGATGGACATAGAGCGTGATCGCAAAAAAAACTTCGAACCTAAACTCACCATAACCGTCGAGGATAATCCACCTAGAATCCGTCTTACCGATAATGGACCAGGGATTTCCAGAGAATACCACGAACGCGTCTTTGACCTGTTCTTCTCTCTAAAAGACAAGAGCAAGCGGCGTGGCTTGGGTTTGTTCATTGCGCGCGAGGCGGCCGAGCATAATGGCGGTGAGCTAGTCCTCGATTCTGATGTGGTAAATGATGAAGGCCGCTATACGACCTTTGATTACCGTATTACGGAAGGCGATCAATGAGTGACATTGAGATCGTCAAACGAGCAGGGATAACATCTGCGGTCATAATTGATGATGGCTATGACGAAACGCCCGGCACTGACGAACTCTTGAACGTCGATTGGGATATATTCTTCGATGACGCTGAGGGTGATCGGGGAGACGGCATTCGCGGGCTCTTTCCCGCATTCAACCCGCAAGATCGCGCTGAACTACGCAACGATCAAAGATTTGTCGATGCGCTGTGGGCAGGGCGTGAAGCTGTAGCTGACTTGGTCGGTGAACTTTTTGACGATTACATTCGTAAAACTGATCGCAATAGAGGGTTTCTCTCGAGAGTAGAGAAAGTCCTCGATGAACTTTCGATAAATTACAAAAAGCTTGGTCGAGATTTTGTAAAAAAGGCCACTGAGGCGGATCTTATCATTGTAGATTTGTATTTGGGCACGGCACAACAACAAGCTGACCGTGATCGGACGGTCGAGGGGCTGCGCGAAATAATCAAGGTTCGGCAAACTCCGCCATCGATCATCTTGATGTCGCAATTGGCGCTGCACAAAAAGGCACCGGAGCTTCGCAACGAGGTGGGACTCCATGCATCAGGTTTTCGCGGTGTTCAAAAAAAGGACATAGAGAAATCTGCGCGTCTTCGAGGGCTAATTGTCGGACTTGCCGCGCATCGCGATGATAGCCAGAAATTGGCCGAATTCACCCGCAAATGGAATGAAGGCACCCTTGAGGCAGTCAAAAAAACCGCAACTGAGCTGCGCCGCATAGACATTGATGACCTCCATCATATCAAAACACTACTTTTGGCCAGCGAGGGACTCCGAGCGTCGAGTTATATGCTGGATGTTTTGGATCGAGTTCTACAATTCGAGATTGAAGCAAATGGCGAGATACTGGCAGCTGCGGCGGCACTTGATAAAGTAAGCGAGAAGCCAGCGCCGCTGACAATCGCCCATGACAAAGACAGTTTCCGCCTAATTGAACGAACTGTTTTCCAAAACCCTAATCGGAGACAGCAAGTGACGGGCGCGGTATGGCCAATAACTTTCGGCGATATCTTAGTGTCCGCCTCTGAAAAGAATGTCAGTAAAACGGGTATCTTTAAAGGGGACGCAAACAAGGCGTTCTTTGTTGCATCGCCTGAGTGTGATTTCATTAGGGGGAATAAACTGACAACTGCTCTCCTAATTTCTGGAGAATTGCTGCCGTTGGAAATGGGAAATATTGTTTTAGTTTCCAAGCAATCTACACCCATCTTAGACCTAGGAAAGCGGGGTCGGTTCCAAATAAATTGGGACTTCGGGCATCTAGAAACAATAACATTGCAGCGTGCTAAGAACCTTGTCGCAAAAAATGGCCCTGCCAAAATAGCTGCCACTCTTCGTGATGTGAGCGCGCTTAGCCTGCGTCAGCAATTCGCTGAACGATTTGGGGCGATTGGGTTACTCGCATCGCCGCCACGAAGCTTCAAGCTTACTGCCAGCTGTCATATACCGCTCAAAACTGGTGACTTTAAGATAGTTGAGATTGGTGCAGACAATACTCTCACAGGCACGATGATTATCAACCCTAACGGTAAAATGGCGCATATAGTATTTGATTACGCACATGAAGCCGACTTTATCGAAGCATTGTTGGCAATCGAGATTAATTCACTCGCGGCACAGAGCAAGGCCATGGTGGAAAAACTCGGACAGCAAGGCTTCGCACAACAACTATTTCGAACGGGCTTTTCGGATCTCAAATACCCCTTGAAGCCGAGTCAGGATGGAAAGTTGGTCGCGCTTGGTGAGCGCACTGACTCATCTGGGAACCTTGTAAAGGAAAAGGTTGGAACGATTATGAAAGCAACGCAAGCGGCTCCGGTTATCGACGCTGGCAAGCATTCGAGTGTGGGCCTCCTATTTCATATATCAGCAGACCAATAATAGCGCGTTCCGTTTCGAGCAAACCGGTCAAGATGACAATTGAATCGCTCGCAAGAACTGGTTGCCACACGCGGCATGGTCGCCACTTCGTTTTATTTATGGCAGGTCAAGCAAGCGCTTTCTTCGCTGACCCCAAATAATTCATCAATAGTTGGTTCGGTTCGAGCAGAGAGCGGGTTGACCCGCGCCTTGCTTCTCATTCTTGCCAACCGCTTCTCATAATCCAGCTCTATTGCGCGAATGCGCTGTGGCTGCATCAGCTGCTCAAGTGTCTCGCCCTCACTCCAACTGAAGGGTGATCCGTGTTCTTCCGCAGTTTTTTCATATTGCTTTGCTTCTTCGAACGCCTCTGGATGCTCTCGTGATAGGCGCACCCACTCAATTTTTTGTTGGAAGAAGCAGAAAGTGCATCCTGACCGGGATCGCCAAGAATAATATTCCGGCTCGCCAACATCTCCATCTTTAAGGAGATCGATGACACCTGCCTTGTCTATTCCTGCATCACGAAGGGGGAAAAATACTTTCATGCCTGGGTGAGGTGGCTTGTACCCTGAGCGGTTTGGTTCGTCAGCGCGAATAGCGACATATGAATGCACTTCAACACCAGCATCCAGATCAGCCCGAAGCCATAAATCTAAGGGGCGTAACTTGAGCTGCCGGGTGCACCAACGCGTTCGGGCAGATGGAAGAAAATGTCCGTATTCGGCCAGCCAAAAATCAAAGTCACGGTCAGGGTTAAGCCTGTTAATGGCTTTGCCGAGAAATCCTTCCAAACGGTCTAAAAACACATACACTTCTGGGAGCTCTTTGCCGGTATCTGTAAAAAAATACTCGATATCCAAGTCTGACCTGTGCTGACGCATATAGACAGCTAACGCCGCGCTGTCGCGTCCACCCGATAATCCCAGAATGTGCCTAATTTTGGTCATTTTATCTCCGCTAACTCTCCTGACAGGGCCGCAATAGCGCGTGCAAGCGCTGCAATCTTCATATTTTGGTCGTCATCTGTTCTTACTAGATTAGCTAAAATTTCATTTGCCAGCGAGGTAGCACTCGCTCGTTCTTGTGCGCTAAGTTCAAATGAATGTAGTAATGGTGGCTGATTGGGGTCTACGCCAACAACTAATGCCAGCGCCTCGGTTTCCGATTTCCGATTTCTAACGATCGCAACAGCTTCTATCTCGCGGAAGCGTCTGCCTATCTGGGCAACTTTTATGAGCGCCTCATCGCGATTTCGGTCACTCCAGTCTTTTGGTGGTTTGCTTTGAATCAGGCCTAATATACTTTCGACATCAACATCTCCATCGCCTTCAATCAGTCGATTTACAAAAGCCTCGAACCAAAGATCACCTGATAATCCAGCGATATTTTTGGCTCTTTGTTTAACACCTTCAAAAGTGTCCGGAGTAGTACCAAGCGCGCGAGCAAGGCTGGTCTGCATTTCATCGAGAAGCTGACCATAGATTCCATCGACTTCTTCAAGTGAATGAACCACATTTTCAACCAGATCTCCTTTGAGCTTTTGGCTGGGAAGGTCCTCAAAAAGCAACGCTTCTGGATCTTGTGCGTGACGAATAACATCTCTAATCGTCTGCGCTGTCTTTGAGACTGTTGCGGTGCGTTGAGCATAACTGCTCTGACGCTCTACTTGTTGAAACAGAGATTTCGCGACCTCAATGGATGTCGCATGTTCCAATTCGAAAGCGCAGGCCAGCCTAGAAAGGAAAGCAGATTGCTGCGTTGACCGATCTGCCGGATTAATTTTGATCAGTGATGCATCTTGAAGCAAGCGGTCCACAAACAATTTGTCAATTTCGACCTGAAACTGACCCTCTTGATAGATCGCTAGCTGCGTACGATTAGCAAGAATAAAAGCTAGAGCGATCAATGGCATGATCCCGTCCTTCATTCCAAAGGGTACGGTCCGCCATTGTTCGTAAACTTCGGATAATATAACGCCTCCGGACCTATGCAAACAATTCCAGGCAGGTTGCAGGCTCTTCCCTTCCGGAGATTCATCAGGGCCGGAAAATTGCCATTTACCATCGATCTCACGATGAAGGCCGAACGGTCTGAGCAGCGTAAGATAAAGCCCATACTCGGCAGGAAACCCTTCAAACCCCAGATTTGGTTCTGACCCATTCTCAACCATTGCATAAGCAAGGATGCGAAGCGCTTTGGCAGCGCTAGATGATGGCTTTCTTTTTTGGAGAAGTTCGCTGTGAATGACCGGAGTTTTTGAAAAAACTATTTCTGCAAACTGCGTAGCGATTGCCGACAATCCTTTGTCAGCTGACAAAGATTCTTTGATCGCTGGGAAAAACCAACGTGATTTCATCGTCATTTGCTGGAAATCAGTTATTACCCGCTCAGTCAGTAAGGATTTGCGTGCGCGGATGGCGCGTCTCGCGATCCGATCCCCTTCAAGCTGAAGATAAGTTTTTTCGACAGCTTCGATGGCTTGAAGATCAGATAAGTCTGCTAGTAGCGATCTTTGCATGTCCGCATACCCGATTACGGCGCCAAACTCTTCACTATCAAGACTGTTTAATGCTCGCTTGATCAATCTCTGAAATTCTGCCGCGTCGCGTTTGCCATCGAGTAATAGCAAAAAAAGAATTGGTTCGCGTGATTTGGCAACAGATTTCATGTCTCTGGCTAGGCTTTTTGATGTCGCATCTGCATCCGCCTTTAATACGACCAAAGAAAATGATCGCAGCACACCCTTCTCAAAATAATGTTTCTTGGCAATGATGTGAGATATTCCTGCCAGCGCAGGCAGCCTCCGAAGCGTTTGCGCAGAAAGAGGCGCAATAGATCCTTTGATTGCGGCGTCCAAATCGAAATCACTACCTGCAAAAAGTGCGTAACCGCCCAATTTGGATTGAGCGACAAGCAGCCCCCAATCGCACAATTCCTTCACAGCCTTATTAATGTCTCGCTTGTCCGCAGTCGGAACGGCAATTGCCAGGCTTTCATCGGACAGCTGTAATCCAGAGCCATTCTTGAACAAGTCCAAAATTGCGGCACTTTTCGTGAGCTGTACGTGTAATGCTGAACCAAGTACCGCTGCTCGCTCTATGGCTTCGCACGCAAGGCTGAATTTGGTGCTATCTTGCCCTGATGACAGCGCAATTTCAAAATTGGCTTGCAAATAGTCCCATAGGTTGGACGGATCATAGGTGCGAGCTTCGTCAGCCTCTTGGGCCAAAAATTCCTTAAACCCATATGGCTCCGCAGATGCAAGAAAGCCAAATACACTCCGCTCATTTTGTCCGAAGCGCTGCCGGGTGATTCCGCCAAGCAGAAGTGAGCATATTGGATTGAGCGGCCAAGTCTTAGTCAGTCCGCGAGACAGTTCCTCCACATTCACCGGTCGTCTAGAAGACACCAGTTCGGCAACGCGATCAGCTTGCTCAGACGCCGAATGGGGAGAGGCCTCTGATTCCATCGCTTCGGCAAGCAGCTGAACTGTCTCATCGGCGGCCGAAACAAAAGAAAGATCTTGAAAGCGGCCCTGAATTTTTGCCCACTCGTCGCGGGCATTTGAAGAAATTCTGTCGGCGTAGGCTTCAAAGGATTTGTGCAAAATCCCGACTATGACAAGCTTTCCGTCCTGCCGTGCTGCAGCCTCAGCCAAATCCTGTAGCAGGTGAATGTCTCCACTAGATTCAACGCTATGCTCGAGGAACTTACCCAGTTCGTCGATCATCAGAAGGATGCCGACTGTTTCGGTCGATTTCAGCAATTCTTGTATCAAGCCGGCATCGGACGAAAGTGATTTTTCATGCACCTTGTCTGTCCAACCCAAAGCCTGCCGGGCCATTGCAGCTATGGCATCACGGAGAGATCGGCGACTCCCAGTAACCGGCACGACATGCCAGTTACTGCAACGGGCTTGAAATGCCTGATTATAAAGTTCGGAAAATGCCGGGCCAGCAATTTCCACGGCGAGCATTCTCCCTTCGTCATTGCCAGCAACCAAATTTCCTACCAAGAGTGCCGCGCTGGATTTGCCGCCGCCATATGGCCCGGTCCAAGTAAAAGAAAACTGGTCTCCGTCTGCTATGGCCTTGGCCATGCTGCTCAATGTGCGCCTTGTTGACGCCTGCAATACATAACCGGACAGAGGCGGCGTTCCCAAAAGGTCGGCGTCAATACGGGCGCTACGGGCAAAGCGGTGTTTCAGTTTAACTTTTTCGATCAAAGTACTCATGCGGCATTCATTTGCGAATTGGGTGCGCTGTAGATGCGCTCAAGGACCCTTTTGCGGTCCAGCTGATTTTGTTTCTGAATTTGCCGCAAACCCGCAGTATCGACCCAGATATAGGCTCCGTCTGTAAGCGCCTCTATCTCAGTTAAACGCCGTACCAAACTATCTTCATCGAGCTTAAAAACCCGGCCCGGAGCTCCAGGTGAATAACTCATTTGTTCCGCCGTCATTACACTCGAGTTTTTATTCGAACGGCCCCAAAACTCATCAAGTGCCAAAACCAGCACATCATCGTCCAAGGTTGGTTTTGGCCCGACCGAGAACTGATACCATCCCCCCGGTTGCGTATGCCGAATCAGGTTGAGTTCAGCCAGCAGCGGTTCGCCTGCATCTTCGCTTCCAGAGGCGTCTCTGGCACTATAGTTTCTCAAAAAGACATTTGCATCATTCACTAAGGTTTTTGGGGCGGCGCGCCACTCGTGCTGTGCAGCGGTATCGGTCAATGCCTCGACAATATCTTGGGCTCTAAATTCGTTTCCAAGCAAACTGTTGAATGCAAAATATGTGGTGGTCGTGAGATCTGGCGTAGAAGCGAGATTCCAATGAATGAGCCACAGACTAGAAATGTTTTCTAGGAAGGGATCATATCCTTCATTTGAAAGCAAAAGACTTCCAAATTCGGTTGGCTTTAACAGCTTATCGTCGACATCAATAATGCCAGCCGCAGTGGCCCAATAGCGCATGGAAGCGGCCATATTCTTGCCAACGCCAAAGCGAATAATCGCCTTTTCGTCCTTGAATGCTGATATCGGGACTCCGTCTACCGTAAAGTCGTGAGCTTTTTTAAGCCATAGAAGCCGTAGCGGGAAGGTTTCATGTCCGGCAAATTGTCCCGTGCCAGGCCAATTGTCGAATATCGTTGCCATAGGGACTTGCTACTGGTGAACATCACCAGTAGCAAGTAATTTGTCAGTTGAGGCGCACTTTATATGACCAACAGCATTGTCAATATCATCATCATCTATCCACCAACCTATTGAAATTCTAAAAAACTCTCTCTGCCATGCTATCGGGACATGGAGTGCTTCAAGCAATGGTGAAGCACGAAGTAGTCCATCGGTACATGCTGAAGCGTTGGACATACACACGGTTCCTCCCGTTTTTGCAATCCAATCATCTGAGTCGAAATGATGTAAAAAGAAGCCGCCACATCCCGGTACTGTTTTGGCCCGATCGCCAATTTGATCGATGGAAAAACCGAGCGCATCCAAGCTTGATATAAATCTGAAGAGCTGAAACCTTGCGCGTTTTCCCTCATGATGCATTGACTCTGCGGATATCTCCGCAGCTGCGCCAAAACTAGCAATAAGCGGAGCCGCAGGCGTTCCGTAGCGCAGCCCTTGCGTGCCGCCGCGAGCAGCACCGAAATCAATGCCTGACACAGAAGAAACAAAGAGCGCTCCGATACCCTTCGGTCCGCCAAACTTATGGGCAGATATAGTCATGAGGTCGATATCTTGATCGGCCACATCAATCGGAATTTTTCCAGCAGCTTGCGCAGCATCGGTGTGGAACAAAGCGCCGGCGGCATGCGTTATTTCTGCGGCTTGTCGTATCGGTTGCACTATTCCCGTTAAGTTGCTCACATAAATGACCGAGACAAATAAAGTCCGTTCATCAACCAGTTCCTTCAACGCGGCAAGATCAATTGTTCCGTTCGGTAACATGGGACAAACGAGAATCTCAACGGCATCTGATATTGAACATCGTACCGAGCGCTGAACCGCCTCATGTTCGATGGAAGACATTATGACGCGATTCCGCCCGGATTTAATCAGAGATTCTTGTGAATAAAGCAGTTTGCACGCAAGCTCGTTAGCTTCTGTTGCTCCGGACGTAAATACCAGCTCTTGGGCACTTGCACCTATGAGGCTGGCAATTTGATTGCGCGCAATATCTATGCGTTGCTGAGCGACGCGCCCTTCGTGATGACCAGAATTTGGGTTCCCAAAAAGATCAAGCGCCTCAAGCAAAGCCGATTTTGCCTCGGCGCGCATAGGCGTGGTTGCAAAACCATCCAGATAGATCGGCCCAGGAGCCGACTTCTTGTTGGTTGTGTTGAGTGAGGTGAGCGTGTTCCTTTTCATTTTTAATGCTAATCCGCCGCGCTGCTTGCGGCTAGAACCAGCATATCGCTTGAAATGTACCAAATGGCCACAATGCTCATTATCAAAGTCGCCCATAACAGCATTTTAATCGCGGTCAGTACCGAGGGACATTTTGAGTCTCTCAATGTTATTTTGAATCGCCCATCAAGCTCATTTAAATTATCGATATAGGCGCTGAATGCGAGCCCAAACCGTTGGATGACGATGACGCCTACGATGGATACGATGCCGCAAAATGCCAAAACAAATATGGAGATCGTCTCGCTGACTTTCACGAACGAGAATGCGAAATAATAGAGCGCTCCCAAAATTGTCGAGAAAATTACAGGCAATTGATATAAGATCACATTCATGCTTCGAAACTGCTCATAATGCTGAACATAAATGTCTCGTGTGGTTGGTTTGTCATCGCTATCTAGTTGGCTACTAACCATATTAAATATCTTCCTATTTATCAAACTTTTAACTGCAGCAGCCGTTCGACTCTTTTGAGCTTCCGCCTGTATAATCCAAGCTGCTCCCAGATTATACATTGGCGATTACGATAGCGAACCTGATCAAAATTCACCACCCAAGCATTCCAGATTTACATTTTTGTTAAGCCTCATAAGGTTAGGCATATTATTTCAGACTCAAGGGGGCATATTTATGAACTTGGAAGAGTTGTTTTGGAAGTTGTTCCAAAGCCCGGTCGAACAGGATATTCACGAAACACTCAAGGGGGCAGGTCTTTTGGTCTCACCTGAAAATTGGAAGCCCTATGGCGGCAACGACAATAATTACGGTGTAGTCGAGAACCAGCAAGCTTCGCCGATCCCCGCTCTTGTTGAAAAGATTACCAATGGGATAGACGCTATCTTGGAACGCAGGTGTCTCGAAGAAGGGGTAACCGGAGCCGCTGCGCTGTCTCCGGTTACCCCTTCTGCAGGGACACCCCACAACGCCCCGTGGTAATGGGCGGGGCTGATGACGCGCTCTGTCCCGCAGGCCATATGGCCTGCTCCTGAGGGCGCGGCTTTTTGTGCGCGGCCCCGCGTGCACTCTGGACCGGTGGTCATCGTTTGAAGCGCAAGTCGGCCGGACGACAGGCTCCGACCGGCCGATTTGCGCCAGCGATGATTGGCACTTTGCCCCTCCTTCCAGGGTGCGACTATTTGTTTTTGGAAATCTCGCTGGCCGCTCGGGCTACGATTGACATGAGCAGGTTGCTGCGGACGGCGCGGCACGCGCCGGCGTTGTTTTCCGGCTCCGACGAGTCGGGGTGGGCGGCGCTCCCGGCTAGGCCCGCCGCGCTCAGGCGC
>NZ_JBALUN010000029.1:0-10063 GCF_036963805.1 Parasphingorhabdus sp.
GCCCTTGGCGGTATCATACTGAAAGCCGCCTTTCTTCGATGCGATGCGGCATAATCCCGGTTACGGCATTATGCGACTTATGCCGATATCGGCATAATGGCCACTGGACCGGACACAAGTCCCGCCTTGGCCGCGATCAATCCGGCAATTTCGGGACCGCGCTTTATGCGAGAGAGGAATTGTGCGCCGAACTGGCTTCGGCTTTTCTCTGCGCTGCGCTCGGTATCGTCCCGACCGTTCGCCATGCCGACTATCTCGGCTCTTGGCTCTCGGTATTGCGGCAGGACAACCGCGCCATTTTCAAAGCTGCCAGTCAGGCCAGCAAGGCGGCGGATTATCTGTTGGCGTTCACCGATCAGGTGCCGATCCGGTCGGAGTGCGCGGCATGAGCAGGGCAGCGCCAGATAATAGCTTCCCGCAGCTTGACGCCGAGGTCACGCCGACTGGCGTCCAGACCTTGGTTTCGGGTGTTGCGCCGATCACGCCAGCCCAGAGGCTTGCGATGCGCGCCAACGCGCCAATGGAACCCAAGAAGGCCCAGCGACCCGCAGATCACGGCCTGTTCGATTTGGGCAGCCGCAACCAGATCGAGATGTTCTGAAAGGAGTTTTTGCCATGATGCTGCTGACCAAAGATCACAGAAAGCGCCTGATCGCCAACGGCCAGAATCGCGGCGACCATGTGCCAATTGTCAAACTCTTCAATCCGGTGGGCGCAGCCACTTGGCTGCTTTCCGAACTCGACGAAGATGGCGACACGCTATTCGGTCTGGCCGATCTGGGGTTCGGCTGCGCTGAACTCGGTTCGGTCAGCCTGTCAGAGATTGCATCTCTGACCTTGCCGTTTGATCTGTCCATCGAGCGCGACCTTCATTTTGAAGCGCGCTTTACGCTTACCGTTTACGCCGATGCGGCCCGACTGGTCGGGCGCATCACCGAGGATGAAGCGCGGCTTGAGGCCGCTGCTTTGGCCCAAGCCCATGAATAACACTCCCTTCCGCCGCCTTGCCCACCCCACCGGTCAAGGCGCGGCAGACCCCGCACGGCAATCCCGCCGTGCGGACCACCGGCCCCGCTTCCACCGCCACCCCCGTATGCAACGGGAGCGGGGCCAATCACTTGAAACCTACGAAGGAGAAAACCAATGCAACTCGAAAATATAGACCTCGCCAAGCTGTCCATATCACCGGCCAATATGCGAAACGCCAAGAAGCCGCCCGACATTAGCGATATACTGCCCTCGGTTCGGGTGCGGGGCGTTCTTGTGCCGCTCTTGGTTCGCCCGAACGGTAGTGCCGACACGTTTGAGATTGTCGCGGGACGGCGGCGCTATCACGCCGCAACCACGGTTGCCGAAGAAGGCGGCAGCGATGGACCGCTCCCTTGCGCGATACTCGAAGAAGGCGACGATGCCGCCGCCTTGGAAGCATCCCTGATCGAGAATCTTGTCCGTGAAAATCCCGACGAGGTAACGCAGTGGGAACAATTTACGCAGCTGGTCAAAAAGGGCCGCAAGGCGGCGGAGATTGCCGATACGTTCGGGATGGATGAAAAGATGGTGGGGCGTATTCTTGCGCTCGGCCATCTCTTGCCGCCCATCCGAAAGGCCTACCGCGCCGAAGAAATTGATGCTGCTACGGTGCGCCATCTGACTTTGGCCAGCAAGGCGCAGCAAAAGGCATGGCTGACATTGTTCAGGGATGAAGAAGCCTATGCGCCGCGCGGGGCGCAGCTAAAGGCATGGCTATTTGGCGGCGCGTCGATTTCCACGTCCGCCGCGATATTTGATATGGTCAAGTTCAAGGGGCAGGTTGTTTCTGACCTGTTTGCCGAAGATGGCTATTTTGCCGATGCGGACCAGTTCTGGGAAGCGCAGTCAGCCGCGATTGAAGCGAAGAAGGCGGCCTATCTGGAAGATGGCTGGAGCGATGTGCAGATCATTCCGCAAGACAGCTATTTCCAGACTTGGGACCATGAAAAGACCACCAAGAGCAAAGGTGGGCGTGTCTATATCGACATAAGCGCCAAGGGCGAAGTGACGTTCCATGAAGGTTATCTGACCGTCAAGGAAGCGCGGGTTCGGGAAACCGGACAGACGGACACCGCAGCAGAAAAGCCCAAGCGTCCTGAAATCACCGGACCTATGGCGGAATATGTCGATCTGCACCGCCATGCTGCCGTGCGCTGCGAAGTTGCGGCCAGTCCCTATGTAGCGCTGCGCGTCATGGTCGCCCATGCGATTTGCGGTTCGCCTTTGTGGAATGTGAAGGTGCAGGAGCAGCGCAGCCGCAAAGAGGCGATCACCGAAAGCATCGAAACCAGCGCAGCGGAAGCACGTTTTGACGAGCGCCGCCGAGCGGTTCTGGCAGTGCTGGGCTTTGATGCCGACGAACCCACGGTTACGATTGGCCATGAAACCCGCAACGGCATGAGCGGTCTGTTACTGCGCTTGCTCGATGTGCCGGATGCGGTCGTAATGGAGATATTGGGCGTGGTTATGGCAGAAACGCTGGCCGCTGGCAGTGAACTGGTCGAGACATTGGGTATCCATCTCGATGTGGAAATGGCGGATTACTGGACGGCGGACGAAGCGTTCTTCGATCTTGTCCGTGACCGCGAAGTCCTGACCGCGCTTTTGTCGGATGTTGGCGGAGCCAGTATTGCTGCCGCCAACGCCAGCGAAAAGACCAAGACGGTGAAGGGCATAATCAGTGACCACCTCACTGGCGAGAATGGTCGTGCAAAACAGGAGCATTGGGTTCCGCGCTGGATGGCGTTTCCGCCCTCGGCCTATACGACACGCGGCGGCGTTGGCACGGTTGCCGCTGCTGAAAGAGCCAAGTGGCTGATGGAAGAGGATGAGCCATCCGAGCCGGAACCGCAGGAAGCGGACGAAGCTGCGTCCACGAAAGACGAGAATGAGCGAATTGCAGCTTGAAACATTGGCGGGCGGCTGGTCAGCCGCCCGCTCCAAAATCACCGCAAAGCCCCGACCGGCAAAGCCGGTTGGGGCAGCGTTGTGGGTGCAGCCGTCCTTAAGCGGGGCGGCGCCTTACCTGTTGGTGTCAGAGCCATCGCCACCGGCGAACAGGCTGGCAGAAGCAGTGCGCTAGCAGCCTCCCGATGCCCGAAATGGTCGCGGCTTTGCTGCTGTCATTGGCAGAAACCCCGACTAGCCATGTCCATCGTTGCCTAGTGTGTCAGCACGCTTTCATATGATCGGTTGGTGTCGGCATGGGGAAATCGCTCCGTTCCGCAAACAGACAGCGCCATATCGACCGGAATCTATTAGCCAGACATTGAACGCATTTAGGTATTAGCCAAATCTCCTTGGCATGATTGGTCAGCCGCACTCATCCACGTCCTCGTCAATGGCTTTGATTGGCAGGGGACGGCTTCGCCTCTTGCCCCTAGCTGCAACGGTGCAGCCCAAAGTTTCTTCCCCTGCGCTACGCGCATTCCTCGCGGAAACAAGAAACCCCGGTCTGCACCGTCCTCCACTCCGTTTCGGCCCTGCGGGTGCATCGGTTCAAGCCCCTGCCTGAAATCAGCCATCGAGGCCGCGAATGAGCGCGGGTTCGACCAAACCAAGGAGAAGTAACATGGCAAATATCGGAACATTCAAAAAGACAGGCAACGACTATCGCGGCGAAATCGTCACCGTGATGTTGCAGAAGAAAAATGTTACCATCGTCGCCGAAGAACCAAGCGAGAATGAAAACGCACCGACCCACCGGGTATTCGTGGCAAAGGCAGAAATCGGAGCAGCCTGGGCAAAGACCAGCAAGGAGGATCGCGACTATCTGTCGATCAAACTCGACGATCCCAGCTTCAACGCTCCAATCTTCGCCAGCCTGTTCGCCGATGAAGATGGCAAGACCTACAACCTCATCTGGTCACGCGCCCGCACTTCAAACGGCAACTGACCTAAACGCCTACGCCCCGACCGGCTCTGCCGGTCGGGGCTTCGTTGTGTTCGTTCGAGCGGATGATTTACTGACATTGGACGAAACCAGACAGTCGGAAGGTCGGATCGAATATCGTTTGGAAACCCAATCATGTAGTAGTTCTCTTATGCAATATGCTTTGGCACTTAAAAAGTTGATGATGGCTGACCCGAGCCGATGGGCCGTGTTGGACATTGTGCGCTCGCTTGATTTGGCAGACTGTTGGGTAGGTGCAGGATTTGTTCGAGATGCGGTTTGGGATAATTTGCACGGACGGATGCCTAGTGAATTGACGGCAGACATTGATGTGATTTGGTTTGGTTCGGACGATTCCAAGGCCGCCAAAGATCGAGCGCTCGAAGCAGAGTTGCACAGAATCCGACCGGACCTGAATTGGTCAGTCAAAAATCAAGCGCGAATGAACGAGAGGAATGGCGACGCTGATTACAGGTCTGCGACTGACGCCATGTGTTTCTGGCCTGAGACCGCAACCGCAGTTGCGGTTCGACGGAGCGACCAAGACCAGTGCGAAATCGCCGCGCCGTTCGGTCTGGATGATTTGTTTGAACTTCGGCTCACGGCAGCGGGCCGATTTGCAAATGAGAAGCGGTCGGTCTTCCTGGAACGGCTTGAACAAAAGCAGTGGCTGCAAAGATATCCGAAGCTCCGGATAATTGATCGTTTGTCCCGATGAGTGGCCATCGCAGTCACAGTTTCACTCGTCCGAATAAAAGTGCATGTTGGGCTTTATGACCGACCGGCCATTATCTCCCTGCAAAGATATTTGCGCGCTGGACGCCAGGGCCAGCGTCTGCACCGGCTGCGGTCGCACCATTGCCGAGATCGCCGAATGGGGGAGCGCGACCGCCAGCCGCCAGCAAGAAATCGTACGGCGATCTTCGGTCCGTTTGGGAAGCCTTGCTTCACAGACGCACTTAAAAGCCTAACCCCCAAGCGCATCCAAGGGTGCCTTCATATTCAATGAATGTGGCCGCTTTGGATGCGCTTTTCTTAGGGGGTTTTAGGGTATTTGTCTTAATTGCAGGATATGCCTAGCGGCGCGTGTTGTATTACAATGTCCGTGTTTCACGAGGCAATTTCATGGCGACAAATACCGATCCGAAACCTGCGATGCTGAGCATTAGGCTAGATGCTAGAGCGCTATCTGCGCTCGACAGCTTCGCAGTGGGGCGGGGCGGTCGAAGCGCGATCTTGCGGCAAATGATTGAACAGGTGTTGGAGGAGAATAGTGGCCGTCCTCTGTTAGAACGCCGCGAAGGAATAGCGCAGAATCGTGTCTCGCTACGCTTCACCGATGCCGAGATTGCCGTGATCGAATATCGTGCGATACAGCGTTCGACCAATCGGTCAGGCTGGATCAAGGCATTGGTGCGCCGTCACATTGCTTTGAAATCTCGCGTCGATGATGGTCTGCTTAACGAGCTCGCGCCAATCAGGATGCAATTGCTCCGTATTGGCCGCAACCTCAATCAGGCGATGAAGGCTGCCAATCTGCGAATGATGGATGACGGCGATAAGAAAATCGAAAACGACCTTCGACGGATCGCTGATATGCGGATGGAAATTTCCGAACAGATAGCAGCCGTCGGTGATGCCATGCATGGCGATGTGAGTTACTGGAAGGTTGCTGACTAATGGGTTTGGAATCGGCTTTATGGGAAGCGACGCGGCCCGCATATCGGGTGCGTTATATTCATGATCCTAACGGATCAGTGCATATCCCGCTTTATGGAAGTTACGGTGCTGCCACTGGCAAGACAGCCAGGGCGAAGCTCGCGCGGATTGTACGGGGTGCGCCAGAAGTGTTGGTCAAGGTTACTGGCCGTCAACGCGGCGGCAATCATGTCAAAGCCCATCTCGACTATATCGGGCGCAAAGGAATCGTGGATATTGAAAGCCGCGATGGAGAGATACTGACTTCAAAGGACGATATTGCCGAGCGCGCAGAAGAATGGAGCGACACGCTGCAATGGCGGTCGCGGCCAACCGTATCATCGGTGTCATTGGTATTTTCGATGCCAGCAGGAACCGACCCCGAAAAGGTGTTGGGAGCTGTCCGTGCGCTTGCCCACAGTGAGCTGAGCGACAATCATGATTATGTCCTAGCATTGCACACAGATACCTCGCGTCCGCATGTCCATCTGACTGTGCAGGCCGAGGGCCTGGATCGCATTAGATTTAATCCACGTCCTGCTCAGCTTAGCCGATTTCGTGAGCGATTTGCCCATGAACTGCGAGCGCGCGGTGTTGCCGCCGAAGCAACGCCAAGACGGGCGCGGGGTCGCGGAATTGCCGGGTCGAGTATAGCGCTCGTCAAATTGCGCGCCCGATTGGCGAGTGGGGCAAGCCCGGCAATGACAGATGCAGACCGGCGCACCAATGAACAGGCTCTTTCTGTTGCGCGCGGCCAATCAGGTCTTCCACCATTTATCGCAAAAGGTAAAACCCGCTGGCAACAGATACGCCATGCTTATGAGCAAGCTGCTGCTGCGCTCGGAGCAACCGGAAAATCCGAGGACCAGACGCTAGCAGAGGATGTTCGCAAATTCCTTGATAAGCATCCCGATATGAATGCCACGCCGGAAATTTTTGCCGCGCATCATGCTCGAAATCTGGGCATTGAGCGTAAGAAACCAGAACAGTCGCGTGAGGCTTCACCCAGACGATTTTAACGCGTCCTGCCGTCCTTTTTCATTGCCTGATCTTGAGTGATTTCGCGCACGCGCTGTGCTTGTTGAGCTCGCACTTGAATGGCTGCGATACTATCTCCGCTGGCGATGCGCTGGGCAACATCCTGACGTTTCGCTTCAACTTCCTTCGATGCTTTGACCGGATCATCGGGATATTTCGCGCGCGTAATCGAAATGCTTTGGGCTACAATGCTCTGGGCGCGTCGCAGTTCGGGGTCGCGCGCGTTTTCTTCATGCGTCTGTTTTAGAAAGCGATCAGAAAGGGTTTTGAATGTTATTGTCTCTTCCGCCGTACCCGATACTTTGCTGACCGGCTTTTTGCCTTCACGCCGCTTCTCGCGTTCCGCAATCCGTGCTTGCAGACGCTCAGCTTCGGCACGGACGATTTTGGACGGTTTGTAATTTTCTACTGTCAGACCTTGCGCGGCAGCGGCAAGGAATGCTGCTTTCTTGAATTTATCACCGCCGTTGATCCTTACTGCTGTCCACCCGTTCGCTTTCGCAATCCGCAATATGTCAGGTAGAGCATCAATGTTGCTGGTCTTGAGGCGGTCTGGTTCCAAGCGGACTATCGGTTTTTTATCATCCGAAGTTCTGTATACCTTATTGCCTACACGCAGGAATCTGCCAGTCAGATCATCGGTAATCGTGGGTTTTTCGGATTTACGCTTTGGCTTTTTCGGCGTGGTTTGGTCAGGCGTTAATTTTGATCGCCGAGCTTTTGATTTCGAAGCACTGCCTCGTTCGGACGAAGAGTCACCTTCGAGTTTATCGGCCATTTTCGTCTCCTTCTTCCACTGTTCCGGTTACATTTCCATTGTGATCCACCGTCCTCGTATCGACGTATAAGCTTGGACAATCTTCGGTCAGGATATCTTCTTGGTTCATTGCCCTTGTGTCGTGTCCGGCCAATTCATCGTCGGTCATGTCCCGGAACGGTGCTTGAGGATCGCTGATTTGCTTCCGTTTGGCGACGAGCGGCACTTCAGGAGGCGGGAAGGCGCGGCGCTTGAAGAAGCGGCTGCTGAAATAAGTAATTTTTGTGCCGATAATCGGCGGGATGCCGCCGCGAAGCAAAATCAGCTTATCGGCTGAAAATTGCATCAGTTCCTGCGGTAGCATCAGTGCGCGGCGCTGTTCTGAAATAGACTTCGAGCGGTTGGCCAGTAATCCGTTTATGGTGAGCGACTTGGTAACGCTCTCCTGTCCCACATACCCTAAGCGATCCGATAGGTCGTTGGCGACGCGCAGTTCCTTGGGAGTAAATGCCACTTCGACACCGCAATTGGCGACGATTTCGTCAGTTACATGCTCGCCATAAACGCCGCGCAATTGCGAGCGGGATTGGATGACGGGAAGGAGCCTGATCCCGTAACCCGCAACATAGGAAAAGGCACTGGCAATTACCGAAGCGCGGCCAAGCCTGGCAAATTCATCAAGGATAACTAGGACTGGTATCGGCGTGGTTTCGTCCGGTAATTCTCGCACGTTGAGGTCGATAAGTTGCTGGAAAAGGAGATTGTAGAGCGGGGCAATGCGGTCCAGTTCGTCGGGCGATACGCCGAGATAAATTGACATCGGATGCGTGCGAAGATCGCGCAGATCGAAGTCACTTGCAGCAGTCGCAGCATCGACCAAGGGATTTAGCCACAGACCGAGGACGTTGGTGATCGTTTTCTTGACGTCGGCAAAGCTATTGTCGGAACCACCAGCAAAATCGGCCAGCGCCGTGCGGCATCCGATGGACAGCTTTAGACTGGGATTGTTCAGTTCCTTTTGGAAAAAGCCCCGCGCATCGCCTTGGTTCAGGTGGCGATAGATCGCGCCCATTGTTAGCGGCTCGTCGCTGGTTTCTGCAATCCATGCACCGACGCCTGCAAATCCGGTTCGCGCGCCGTTAGACCAAAAGGCTTCGCCGTGATCCGGCGCTACAAACAACATCGTTGCGATCTTTTGCAATTCGATGATGACATCATCCGGGTCATTACGGTCGATATAGGCCAGTGGATTGTAACGAGCAGTGCGGCCTTCGCGGTCGGTCGGGTTGAACAAATAAACGGCTTGGCCGTAATGAGCGCGGAACCCCGCGCTCGCATCGTAATTTTCGCGTTTTACATCAAGGACGACAACAGAGCCTTGCCATGTCAGCAGGTTTGGAATGACAATGCCCGTGCCTTTACCTGAGCGGGTTGGAGCTTCGACGATGACATGTTCGCTGCCACCAAAGGTCAGGAAGCGGCCGCCTTTGCGGCCGAGAACGATTCCCACGCTGCTACGAAAGCCCTGGCGTTTTATCTCGCTCTCACGGGCAAAACGTGCCGCTCCGTGAAGCGGTGCACCGCGCGCCCAAAGCGCATAAATCAGGCCAATCAGGAGCAGGCCCCCGCCAATCAAGCCGCCCGCCATCGCCCGCACAACTTGCGGATCGCCGCGATAATACCACACGAATTGCGGTATTTTGAGCGGATCATAGGCGGTAACGGGCAGGCCCAGAATCAACCACCCGATCATGCTGGCTATGGCGAGCGCAATGAGCAGCCCGAACGGGATTCCGATGAGTAATCTTAATGCCCCGCCGTCAGGCGGCGTGCCTGCCTTCTGGGTCATAATAGATCTCCGTTACCCGAAATTTGCCGTCTGTCTTTTTGATTTGCACGACGCAATCCACGAGCATTTTTAGCAGCGTCCGAATATCGTCTCGCGCAAGATCAGAGCCGCCTTCGCTTTCCTTGACTAGCAAAGTCAGCTGCTCGAATGCCAGTTCGGCGGAATCTGCATGGATGGTGGTGATCGATCCTGGGTGACCTGAATTGACGTTGCGCAGGTAAAAGAAGGCTGTTCCATCGCGTAATTCCTGAAGCAAAATGCGGTCAGGTCGCATCCGGAGCGCGCTTTCCAGCAAATGCTTGGCCGTGACATTGGCGGTGCCTTGCCCGTCCTTCGCATAGAGCATGTGCACGACATTCTTCTGGGGAACGACCAATTCGCGTGTGTCTTCGATAGTTAGGAGCCGTTCTTCGGAAGGGATGAGTTGAATCAATCCCTTGGAAAATGTGGTTTTTCCAGAGCCGGTTGCACCCGAGATGAGAATGTTCAACTTTGCTTTGACCGCAGCATCGAAGAACGCGACATGATGACCTGCGCGAAGCAATGTGAGTAGGTCTAACTCATGCTGGCTGACCTTCTTTTCGGCAATCCGAGTGCTTTTGAACAAGCCCGCTGCCTCGAAATCGTCCAGTGTCATTGATACGGATGATGGCTTGCGAATGGTGATTGAGACCGTTTCGTCAGGGACAACTGGCGGGACAATGATTTGCACCCGCTCACCGCTTGGAAAGATGGTTGAAACTATCGGATTTTCGCGGGTGATGTCCTGCGCGGTATAGGCGGCTGCAGCAGTTGCCAG
>NZ_JBALUN010000030.1:0-4631 GCF_036963805.1 Parasphingorhabdus sp.
CCTTGCTGGAGCGATTTGGTGAAGCGTATTTGCGCGACTTTTTCGGAAACGAACGTGACTGATTTGACCGCGATGAATATTGTATCGAGGTCGGTGAAGACATTCTGCGGTGAGCTGGCATTATCTTTGCTATAAAATGCCGTCCAGCGCGCCTGTTCTTCGCGTGATGACATCGCCAGCACGCCCTCAAAGAACTCCTTGCGGGCCTGCGGTATCCAGCCCTCGCGGTTGCGGACGTAATCGGCGAGAAAATATTTGGCGACCGCTTCATTATAAGTAATCTGGTTATCACCAGACATCTGCGCAGTAATCTCGCTCGCTCCGGTCGCCTTATCGACAGTGATGACATAGGGCGCGACGGTTTTAAGAGGCGTCAGCATTGCAACAGCGGCCACGCCGGTAACCGCAAGACCGCTGGCAATCGCAGCAACTATCCACGCGAGCCTTTTTGAACGCCGCGCTGCAACAAAGCGGTCGCGGTCCCAGCTTGCGCTTTCCGCAAAATAGGCTTTGAGATCATCTCTATCGGTAATGCCGCCAGCCATCGCTCAGCAACTCTGATAAACGCGCTTTGGCTGCGCGCTGCTAATTGGTGGGACTATGGTTTCGGCATTTTCGCCGGGCCTAGTTACTGGTTTTGGGAGGGTGGATGATTTGCTCGGGAACACGTCCACACCTTCACGTTTTGGCTCCTGTTCTTGGTTTGGCGTTTGTCCTGCGGGGGTTGATGTTCCAGTCTCAGCATCGACGGTCGGCAATATGGAGCCATAAGGGTTGGCCGGTCTGCGCTTTTTCCCATCGCACTTGGACAGCTTGGGCGACTTTGGCGCAGCGGTAACGGGGCTGGCAGGCATAGAGATCGCCAAAGCGGCAATCACAACAATGATTTGTTTATGCATTATTTGCTCCTTCATTTGTTCCGCGACTGACCCAGCCTGATGTTCGCATTCTTGCCATCCCGCGCGAGACGCCCTGTGCGATGGCGCGGCTTGTGGCCTGCGTACCGGTCGCACCGCGTCCGATCACAAACCCACCAGCTGCTGCGATTGCCGATGCGAACTGGTTGGCGAGGGCAGGGCCGCCGCCCCCAAGTGACGCTGCGAGCATCGGAATTTGCAGGAAAAAGAAAAAACCGAGCGCGTAGAAGGCCAAAGCCTTGATTGCGGCCATGCCTATTTCGTCATTTTCAGAAATTGTGGCGATGATTGCTTCGCCGGTCTGCGTAAGAAACAGCGTCAGCACGAGCGCGAAGACGATTAGCATCAAATAATTGATGCACGCGCCGAGCCATGCGAAGAAATAGCCGCGCGTGGACTCGAACAGCAAAGCTGCAACAAAGAGCGGCCCGACTACTGCAAGCAACGCCAGAGCAAACAGGCCAAAAGCGCTGATAACAAAGCCGATGGCGGCACAGAGCAGGGTAGCTACGATCACCATAACTATCAGAAACCCTGAAAAGACAGCGTAGCCGATATCAGGAAGCGTGCCTTGGGTTTCCTGATAATTGGCTCCGATCTTGCGCATAGTGTTGGCAGTTTCAAAGCCAGTGCCTGCCAGCTTGTCATAAAAGCCGCCAAGGCCGCCCACATCTGCACCGCCAAGAGCCGTTGCGAATTGGCTCGGCAGGCCGCCAAGCGCAAACATGCCTATTTGTGTTCCGTAAAGCGATGTGACGGCAAAATAGAGAAACGCGAGCTGGCAGCCGCGATAGGCATATTCACGGAAGGGATATTGCACAGCCCCGCGCATAATGGCGTAACCCAGCAGCGAAATGTAGATCACTATGCCGATCCGCAGCGCGGGTGACACAATACCGATGATAGCAGCATATTTACCAACGATCGCGCCTAAGGCAGAGTTAAGCGCCTCAAACATCGTGGTAAAAACATGATCGCTGAAATCCATCTTGGCACTTGGTCCTTTGGCTTGTTTCTATTGGGTCAGCTGGAGCTGCGATTTGGCGAATGCGGCTGCACGGCAGTTGGTCGTGACCACCGCAGGCTGCGCGCTCGCAGGAGCATTCGAACCTGCCCACCGGCGGCAAACTTCCTGCATTGGCTCAATCTCGGCAGGGTTTGCAGCGTAATATTTCCAAGTTCTGGCTGGCATATCGCTGTCCGTGCCGTCCGAAGTCTCAGACGCGCCGCACCCCGCGAGCAACATCAGGATCGTCAGGCGTGCAGCCCGCATGGTCATTGTCCCCGGTAGTAGCGGCTTGCTTCATCAAGCTTTTGTGCCAAGGCAGCTTGGCCCTCGGCAGCGCGAGCGCGTTCCTGTGCTTGTTGCTGCAAAGCGATGGCCTGCAAGCGCAGCTGGTCATTTTGCATGGCGGCAGATTCCAGTTGCAACCGCGCGGTCAGATCAGCAACTTCCTTGGCTGTGGATGCGGTCGCCAAACGTGTGCGCAGTTGGTCGAGCCCTTGAGCCCGCGAAGTAACGGCGGAGCCGACATTTTCTGCGAGGCCAGCATTGATGCCAATGTTGCGCGCATTGAGATCAAAGGCCGCGCGCGACTGCTCCGAGCCTGCAAGGCCAAGACGGTCCAGAAGTCCGCGATAGACTTCATCGGCCTTCGCGCGGCCCGCGCCAACAACATTGAGATCGCCATTACCGAACCCTTCGAGCGAACCGTTTGATGTATCAAGCTCGCGCAGCGCATCGGTTTTGAGCTGCTGGGCCAATGCCGGGATATCGGTGAGCTTGTTTAAATCCTCATAGAGCCTTTGCGCTTCGGCAATTTGCTCTTTGCCTTGCTTCACCATTTCCAAGGTTTGCCGAACGGTGTTGATCTGCTGGATCAGGCTGGCGCTGTCATGGACGGGCATACCTTGGGCAAATGCGGGCAAGGGGGCTGCGAAAAGCAGCGTGGCACTTAGTATCTGTGTCAATTTCTTCATCGTCTTACCTTTCTTCATGGTTCAGCGTCGTTGTTGGATTCAGCTGGGACGCCTCCGGCTATGGAAGAGGGGAAGCCAGGCGGCAGGGTCGTTTCCTACCTCGGCTATGATTTCATCGACTTGGGCTGTGGTTTCGGCGCGGCCAGACAGGACCGCCAGCGCGTCATCAAGACCGCTCAGATCAAGTTCGACCACCACGCTGTCATGGCCTTGCTTGACCAGAAACTTGTGGCTTTCAGGGGAGAGTTCTTCGCGCACGAGTTTGAATTCGGCTTCTGACAGCGCGAACCCGTCGACATAATCCCGCCTGGCACCAAACGGATTGGGCAGCATGATCTTGGTTGCGACCTGTTCGAGGATCGAATGGCTTATGTCGCTTTTAAGCGCGTCTGCTGGTGACTGTGTTGCAAAAACCATGAGTGCATTGCGTTTGCGATAGGTTTTCAGGCCATCTTGCGCAAAGCGCCGAAAGGCTTCATCGCCTAAGGCCTTCCAGAATTCATCAATGCAAATAATCATCCGCTCGCCGGTTAGGAGCTGGTCGATCCGGTGGAAGAGATACAGCATGACGGGCGTGCGGATATCGGCGTTGTCGAGGAAGTCGGTCATGTCGAAACCGATGAACCGCGCATCAAGCGTCATGCTGTCATCGGGATTGTCGAACACCCAGCCTAGCGAGCCTTCCGACGTCCATTTTTCCAACCGCGCGCCCACACCGCTGGCATCCTTCATGCCGAGCATCGAGCGAAGTGCGCTGAGCGAACGGTCAGCGACGGGCAGTTTCATGACTGCATTTATGCCGTCTTCGATACGTCGTTCTTCCTGCACCGAGATAGGCTTGCCGTCTGCGCGAACCAATTGGCGGATGAAAAGCGAGAGAAAACTTTTGTCCGGGGCGCAGTCAGTCAGTGCCTTGAGCGGGGAGAAGCCGGTGGCGATGCCATTATGCAATGCGAGATAAGTACCGCCGCTTGCCTGCACGAAAATTTGTGCGCCGCGGTCCTTGTCGATGAATATCTGCCGAGCGCCGGTCTTTTCCGCTTGTGCCATCAGAAAGTTAAGCAGCACAGTCTTGCCGCCGCCAGAGGGACCAATAATCAGCGTGTGACCCAAATCGCCTTTATGGAAATTGAAGAAATAGGGGCTTCGCGCGCTGGTCTTGAGAAGCGCTATCGCGTCACCCCAATGATTTCCGTTCGCTTGTCCGGCCGGGAAAGTATGAAAGGGCGAGAAGGCTGCGAAATTGAGCGATGTGATAGGCGCAGGCCGGGCGCGCCAAGCAAAATTGCCGACAAGCTGCGACCAATAGGCAGCTTCAAGCGCAGCGCCCTCGCGCGCCGCCACCATGCCTGTATCGGCAAGGGCGGCGCGGGCCACTGACATATGATCGCGCAAGGCGCGCATACTTGTCCCGTAAACGGCAAGCGTGAAATGATGATCGCCCAGAACGAAGCGGTTCGACATCAGATCATCGCTCGCATCAATCAGCGCATCGGCCTGGCTGACCGCACGGTCGCCTGAGTTTTCCATTTGGGTCATGCGCAGACGGAATTTCTCGGTTGCAGCCGCCCTCCCAAGGAATGTGAAGGATTGTGTCAGTACGAACCCGAAATCGACCGAGAGCAAGGCTTCAAACTGGCGCGGGGTAGTTTGCGCGGGGTATTCGCGGATTCCGAAAATGCCGCCAAACGCTGATGTGTCGGCACCGCGAACCTCGATAGTTTCCGCGCCGAA
>NZ_JBALUN010000031.1:0-3120 GCF_036963805.1 Parasphingorhabdus sp.
AACTGAAACCAGATGAGCCAAACACTCACTAAGTCAGGCAGCCTTCTGTCTCAAAATACCTGACGACGAACATTGACGCAAGCCAGCGTTGATCTGCATTGCGGTGAACCTGAAGACCTTGGATTAGTGGATATTTGAATTGGCGCATCTTCACACACGTCCAACGCCTTAATTGGCGAATGCGCTGTGCGCCAATCTAATGGGGCGATAATCATAGACTAAACCCTTCATTAAGAGGAATAGAGCAAATTTTGCAGAATAGACTGCTGAGCGCTCGCGAAAGCCCGCACGCTATTTGATCACAAGACCCGCCGGGAAGGGTTGAAAAACCGGATTTGAACGATGACGAGATCAATTATCCTATTAACAGGCGCACGCGAAGTTCCCTTCTTTGAGGAATTCTTGTTGGAGCGGAATCGGGAGTTGCAAATTCTTGCAGCCTATAACGCAGAGGATTTGGCGAACGCGGTGGAGCAAACAGGCGGGAATGCGAGACTGATCTCATTTGTAACCGATATTATTGTGCCGCGAACTTTGCTGTCCAAGCTAAAACTGACGCCATACAATATCCACCCGGCACCGCCAGAATTTCCCGGTTCGCATGCTGATAGTTTTGCTATCTGGGAAGGCGCGGACACCTATGGGGTCACAGCCCATGAAATGATGCCTTCGGTTGACAGTGGTCCGATTGTGGCGGTTTGCCGATTTCCAATGCCCGAGCGTCCGGAGCGAGTTGCATTATCCGATTATGCCTATTCCAAAGCCGTGGAAGTGTTTGCCGTGGTGGCGGCCCATTGCGCTGAATGCGATGATCCGATGCCGCCTGTGCCGCACGAATACTGGTCTGGCCAAAAGCGAACGCGAGCCCAGTTTAAAGCTTTATGCGACTCTCTTCCTAATTGGTCTGGTGAGGACGCACAGCGTTTAAAACGGGCGTGCGGTCCTGACCTCAATTCAGTTCAGGCCGGTTAAAAGAACTGCCGCTTGATGGAATGAGGCTTGCCTTTCGAATGAGGACGCTTTGAAAGTTTTGCGCGGCGTGGGGCGCGATGACTTCTGAGCTGCCCATATGGTGCAATAGGATCTATATCGGGCCGGCGTCAGAGACCGCGTGGAAACAGCGCGTGGATCACGAGGCATCACACCAATCGTGAGAGTTCGAAAAGATGGTTTGCCCTCATGTCTCGGTAACGCTTTCACGGTTTTCAGAAAGAGGGTGCAGACCAGCAAAGTGTAATGGTTCAGGGGCAGGGGCGTCTTATCCGTATCAGATCATGGAGTGAGCACGCCGGTGCGCGTCGCCGCTAAACCAAAAAGGACGCCGCTGATGAGTCTCTGGAGCACAATCGCTAAAAACCGGCTTGAAAAGTCTATTCACAAGGGACGCCTGGAAGTCGTTTTTCCAAATGGCAAGACAGCTGTTTTTGGTCAGAACTGCGACCATCCAGTTCGTATCGCCGTGAAATCAGAGGCCTGGCTTCGCCGCATCGTGCTCGATCCTGAATTGCAGCTTGGCGAGGCTTACATGGAAGAAGGCCTCGTGCTGGAAACCGGCGATCTCTATGATCTGCTGGACCTTCTCTGGACCAATATTCTGTCCAAGGGCAGCGCGCATGCGGCGCTCCCATCTTTCCTGCGAAAGACGTTTCGTGCGGTTGCGCAATTTAATCCGCAAGCGCGATCGGCTCGGAACGTGGCGCACCATTATGATATCGGCAACGATCTCTACCGCCTCTTTCTTGATGACGACATGCAGTATTCCTGCGCGTATTTCCCGAAGCCGCAGACATCGCTCGACGATGCCCAGCGGTTTAAGAAAGATCATATCGCGCGCAAGCTGTGCTTGAAACCCGGGGACCATGTGCTTGATATTGGGTGCGGATGGGGCGGGCTTGCGATGCATCTGGCGGAGCGCGAAGATGTTCGGGTCCACGGTGTGACATTATCCTGTGAGCAGCACTGTCTGGCTCAAGAGCGCGCTGAGACCGCCGGGCTCAGCGACCGTGTCGATTTTGAGATTCAAGATTATCGCAACCTTACCGGCGAGTATGACAAGATTGTCTCGGTTGGTATGTTTGAACATGTCGGTGTGCCGCATTACCGCGAATATTTCGACCAGATTGCGGCCCGTCTCGGCGACAATGGAACGGCGCTCATTCACACGATTGGGCGGTCGCCTGGACCAGGGGCGACCAATCCATGGATCGCCCGGCATATCTTTCCAGGGGGCTATATTCCAGCACTCTCGGAAATTGTCCCCGTCATTGAGAAAGCCGGGCTGGTGGTTCTGGATATTGAGATCCTGCGCTTGCACTATGCGGAAACGCTAAAAGCCTGGCGGCAGCGATTTCTGAACCGCGCGGATGATGCTGAAAAGTTATATGATGCGAGGTTTGTGCGGATGTGGGATTTTTATCTCGTCACAAGTGAGCTGTCTTTTCGCCATGGCTTTCACAATGTGTTCCAGCTTCAGCTTGGTAAACGCCAGGACGCAGTGCCGCTAACGCGAGACTATCTATATCCATCCGAACCGGCCCGCCCGGCCATAAGACAAGTTTCGCCGGCCAATGATGAAAGGGTTCGCGCGAATGCCAAAAGATGATCACGCTGACATGGGTCTTTCCAAGAAGGATTACAAACGCCGACTGCGCGCGCTGCAAGTAGAACTGGTCAAGATCCAGCGCCGTGCGATCACGCATGGTCATCGGATTCTGGTGATTTTCGAGGGACGCGATGCTGCCGGCAAAGACGGCGTTATCAAGCGCATCGCCGACCATCTCAGCCCCAGAGAGACGCGCATTGTGGCGCTTGGCAAGCCATCCGACCGCGATACGAGAAGTTGGTATTTCCAACGCTACGCACCGCATCTGCCAGCTGATGGTGAAATCGCGCTCTTCAATCGATCCTGGTATAACCGCGCCGGCGTTGAACCGGTTATGGGCTTTGCCAGCGATCAAGAAGTCGAGGCATTTTACGACAATGTTGGCGCATTTGAACAAATGCTGGTGCGCGATGGCACGCAGATCCTCAAATATTATCTCGACATCAGCCAGGAATGTTCGTCGTCAGGTATTTTGAGACAGAAGGCTGCCTGACTTAGTGAGTGTTTGGCTCATCTGG
>NZ_JBALUN010000032.1:0-1910 GCF_036963805.1 Parasphingorhabdus sp.
TTCATCGCGGTCAAATCAGTCACGTTCGTTTCCGAAAAAGTCGCGCAAATACGCTTCACCAAATCGCTCCAGCAAGGTTCACGCGTCACTGACACGCAGGCGATTGCAACGGTGACTTACGACACCACGGACACACCAACTACCGAGCAGCAAAGGTTCAAAAACCCGCTCGGGCTGGAAGTGCAAACCTACCGCGCCGATCTGGAGGTCACACCATGAAAAATCTGAGAAACTTCACTCTATTGGCGCTGCTGCTTAGCGGATCACCAATAATGGCTGGTGAAACCCCGCAGCCAACGGCGCAAGACAACCGAATCCGCGAAGTTATCTTTGACGAAAATCAGGTTTTCCGTATTGTCGGCGTTTTCCGGTCTGCAACACAGATTGTATTTTCGCCGGGCGAACGCGTCGAGCATGTTGCGCTCGGAGACACGATATCCTGGGAAGTGGCTCCCGCTGAAAATTCACTGTTCATCAAGCCGCGCGAACGAGCCGGGCCAACCAATCTGATCGTCATCACGCGTTCAAATACAGGAAACCGAACCTATACATTCGAGCTCAGCGCGCGCCGGGGCTCGATTGGCGAACGAACCACTGATACCTTCTTTAAGGTAGCCTTCCGCTATCCGCGCGAAGAGGCAGCGGCGGCGCAAGCTGCTGCTACCCAAGCGGCATACACGCAGGCAGTAGCGCTCCAATCAGGCGCAATCCGCTCAGCGCTTGATCTTGGCGTTATCGAAGGCACCCGTAATCTCAAATACAGCGTTCAGGGATCATCGGAAATCCAGCCTTCCGAAATTACTGACAACGGACAATTTACCGCCCTGCGTTTTCCGAACCAGCGCGAATTACCCGCAATATTTGCAATCAATCCTGACGGCACGGAGAGCATTGTCCCGTTCGATGTTCGCGATGAATTTGTGGTTGTCCACGGCGTGTTTGCGCAGCTTCGCTTGCGGCGCGGTAAAAAGGTGCTGTGCATTTTCAATGACGCACCCGATTTTTATGGACGCGACCCCAAGACCGGCACGGCCTCAAGCATTGTCGAGCGAACAGATGACGGGGAGTCAAATTGATGACCGATACCACTCAGCCAGAACCGGCCTCAAACCGTCCTACGGTTGATCAAACACCCGGTCCCGACGAGATTGACCGCAGCCCGGCGGGCGAACGTGGCAGCAAAATGCCGTCGATCCCCGGCACGGCGATGGACCCGAAAAAGATGATCGGCTTCGCCGCCGCCGCTGGCGCTTTGATGTTTACAGTACTGGCGCTTGGAACCGGGCTGACTGGCAATTCAGAATTGCCGCCCGTAAAACCCAAACCAGCGCTCGAAGCTGCAGATTATGATCCGGCAACGGTTATTGCCCCGACGCTTGCAGAAGCTGGAACCGATCCCAACGCACCTATTCCATTGGGGGAACCCGTTGTTCCGGCTATTGGCGAGCAGCCCTTACCCCAGCAAGGCCAAGGTCCGACCCCGGTGCAACAACGGCAGCAATCGCCAGCGGAAGCACTGCGCGAAGCTGCGCGCCGGTCAACGCTTATTGCCTATGGCGGTGAGCGCGCCGGTGGAGCCAGTGCAGCGAACTATAATGCAGTTAGTAGCGGAGCCAGCACCGGAGAAGCTTCGCCCCGCCAATCCACCAATCTTGATACGCTCCGGCGCGCGTCGGTTATCGGGCAGGCGCAAGCACGTCCGCTTCCCGACCGAAATTTCCTGATTACGGCGGGAAGCTTCATTCCATGTGTCCTGCAAACCGCGATGGATTCTAGTCAGCCGGGATATGTGAGCTGTATTGTCCCGCGCAATGTCTATTCCGACAATGGCCGGGTCGTGCTTCTGGAAAAAGGCACGAAAATCTTCGGCGAATATCAAGGCGGCCTCAATCGGGGACAATACCGCCTGT
>NZ_JBALUN010000033.1:0-1247 GCF_036963805.1 Parasphingorhabdus sp.
GGCTCTACTGATACCAGCTTTGGTTTGCCTTCAGTAAGTGTGCCGGTCTTGTCGACCACAATGGTGTCAATTTTCTCAAATGTTTCCAGCGCCTCTGCATTTTTGATTAAAATACCGTTCTGAGCACCCTTCCCTGTCCCAACCATGATTGACATCGGTGTCGCCAAACCCAGCGCGCAAGGACAAGCAATGATCAGCACTGCGACCGCATTGACGAGCCCATAAGCAAGGGCTGGATGGGGCCCCAAAATCGACCAGATGATGAATGTAATAATCGAGATGAGAATGACTACAGGAACAAACATACCAGCAACGGTATCGGCCAGCTTTTGAATAGGCGCGCGGCTGCGCTGCGCGTCTGCGACCATTTGGACAATCTTGGCGAGCAGCGTATCTTTACCCACACGCTCGGCCGTCATAACAAAACTGCCCGTTTGGTTCACCGTCCCGCCGGTCACATCATCGCCTTCAGTTTTGCTGACCGGAATAGGTTCGCCGGTGATCATTGACTGATCAATCGTACTCGATCCTTTAGCAATGGTGCCATCGACCGGTATTTTATCACCCGGACGCACACGCAATCGGTCGCCTAGTTCAACCTGATCGAGAGAAACTTCCTGTTCCGAACCATCTTCATTGACCCTCATCGCAATTGGCGGCGCGAGTTCAAGAAGTGCGCGCAATGCACTTGAGGTCTGGCCGCGCGCTTTGAGTTCGAGCACCTGCCCCAACAAAACGAGTGTGGTAATCACCGCTGCCGCTTCATAATAAACCGCTACATTGCCGTTATGTCCGCGGAACGCGACAGGGAAAATATTTGGTAAAAAGGTTGCAACGACGCTGAATATATAAGCAACAGCTACGCCCAGTCCGATCAGCGTGAACATATTGAGGTTCATGGTTTTGACTGACTGAACACCGCGAACGAAGAAAGGCCATGCACCCCAAAGAATTACCGGCGTTGCCAGCAAAAACTGCAACCACTGCGCTACCGAGGGATCGAACCATGTTTTGAATGGTTCTCCGGGTATCAAATCTCCCATAGCGTATATAAAGAGCGGCAATGAGAAAACTGCGCTAACCCAAAAACGTTTGCGCATATCAATATATTCAGGATCAGGGCCGGTTTCTAGGGAAAACTCTTCCGGTTCAAGCGCCATGCCGCAAATTGGACATGAGCCGGGCCCTTCCTGCCGGATTTCCGGATGCATCGGACACGTATAGATCGTTCCGGCGGGCGTATTGTC
>NZ_JBALUN010000034.1:0-1225 GCF_036963805.1 Parasphingorhabdus sp.
CAAAATCATGCGCAGCTTGCTTATCCCGGACGGAGAGCTGCATATTGCAGACTATGCAATGCAGAAATCACCGCTGATGCGCGCTGCGTTTCGAATGACGGTGCAACAGCTCGATGGCGTCGAAGATACAAAACACAATGCTGAGGGTATATTGGAAAAAATATTAGTAGCTCCAGGATATCTGACAGAAAAGACGCTAAGCTTCCCAACAGCAACCGGCTCCATTTCGCTATTCAAAGCCAAGTTTGTCGCTTCGTGAAATTTGACAAAGAGCCTGAGGTTCACATCGCCACGTTCGGGTTTTTCACGGCCTTCATTTGGGAAATCCTGCAAATGCCATTTTTTGATGTCGGGTCGGCAACCTATTGGGAGAAAACTCTGGGTTGCACGCGGGCAACATTTGGCGACGTGGGGATATTGGTGTTCGCCTATACGGTGGTTTCTATTTTGAACCGGAACAGGCACTGGATGCATCGCCCAACCTACTGGATGATTGGCATCTATTTGCTGACTGGGCTCGGAATAACGGTAATTATCGAATGGGTAGCTACTAATATGCCGTCTGAATCCGGATGGGGCTGGCGCTATAGCGAGCTCATGCCTTTGATTCCCGGTACGAATATAGGCTTTGTTCCTATCCTAATGTGGTTGGTCATTCCTTTGACCACCCTGTGGGTTGCAAGACGACAACCGCAGCCATAAACTCGGCATATCTCAAAGGCGAAAATAGATGCAAAAAAGTTCATATAATAAAAACAGTTTAACACTGGCGGGGTCGGTAGCCATGGGCACCGGTGTCATGATCGGTGCGGGAATTTTTGCACTGACAGGACAGATTGCTGAATTGTCCGGGCCGCTCTTCCCGCTTGCCTTCCTGATTGGGGCGGTGATCAGCGGGTTCAGCGCCTATACCTATATCAAAGTATCCAATAAATATCCGTCAGCAGGCGGCATCGCGATGATCCTCAAAAAATCATATGGGCCATCGACCATTACCGGCGCAGCCGCCTTGATGATGGCCTTTTCGATGATAATCAACGAAAGCCTGGTTGCCAGAACTTTCGGAACCTACACGCTCCAATTGTTCAATGTAGGCCGCGATTCCGTGCTGGTTCCAATACTGGCGATAGGCCTGATCATCTTCGCGTTTATCGTCAACATCGCCGGCAACAAGATTATCGGCGCGATATCTTCGATCACCGCGATATTAAAGATTGGCGGGATA
>NZ_JBALUN010000035.1:0-1006 GCF_036963805.1 Parasphingorhabdus sp.
GCGCTTTCCCGTGTCAGATAGCGGATCACGAGATCATAGAACGGCGTCAGGACTTTATAGCCGAGTGGCGGGGTGTAATTGTTATTATCCATTTGCAACTCGTCGATCCGGAGGATCAATTTGCGCCGCCCAACACATATCACACACCGGATCGCCGCGAGATAGTGTTTGTTTGCGGCGATAATGACCGCGCTGACCATCATTTGCGATCACATCTGATCCCGGCGTGTCATACAGACACCAACTGTCGTAAAACGCGTCCATATCGCCCTGATCGCCGGTTTCCTGCACAAGCTTTCTGACAAAGCTTTGCGGAGGACAATGGGTGAAATGGGTGTAGATATTTTGATCATCCGACCAGTGCTTGACCGCATATCCTGGTGCCCCAGGAGCGGTGAATGGGAAACGCAATAGTGCTTGGATTGTCCAGCGCAGGCGTTTAGCAGGATCGCGCGTTGCCAAACGAAAGGGCAGCGAAGAGAGCCGCATGAGCGATGCATACACATCCCATCCGATATCGGATATTGTCTGACGGGCTGAAACCTTCGATATACCCAGCTTTATCATCACGCGATAGCTAGCTGCGGTATAGATGGCGAACTCGACCATTATTCGGTTCCCAATATTGGGCAAAGTTTCCAAATCGGCGATGCTTCGCTGAAACTGCACTTCATTATCAAGGGTGTTGAGAAAGCCATTAACATCCTTCTGGAACCAACGCCTTGGCGTACCGTCTGATAAGCTAAGCCCCCGGCTTAATAATATTTTCCTAGCCGAGCGTGACAAAACCCAACGCATTAGGCTGCGGATAATGCGCCATAGCGTTTTGTTTCGAAGCACCCATTTTACGGACATTAATTTACCATTCTTTCGCTGCGGGGTTATGTAGGTTCTATAGATTCTGACGTCGCAAGCGCAGCGCATTTCCAATAACCGACACAGATGAGAGGCTCATCGCTGCCGCCGCAATCATCGGGCTCAATAATATACCAAACCAAGGATAGAG
>NZ_JBALUN010000036.1:0-1002 GCF_036963805.1 Parasphingorhabdus sp.
TGTAACATCGGGTGACTGGTGAGACATTCACTTCATAGCGTTATAGCTTTTCCCGAAGAGCTTCGTAAGGTGTTTTTCCGTTGAATGCGTCATGCGGTCTGTGGAAGTTGTAGAAGTGTTCCCATTGGTCGAGTTTTGCGTCCAGATCGACGTCGCCTTTATAGCTTAGCAGCTGATAAAATTCCTGCTGGTCAGAGCGGTGAGATCGTTCCACTTTGCCGTTCAGTTGCGGGGTACCGCGTTTGATATAGGCATGTCGGATGCCCAGATCTTCGACGTGCCAATGGAACTTGGCCTAGAACTCGTGGCCATTGTCGGTTCTGATTTCGCGTATACGGAAGGGGAACTTGTCGATGATGTGATCGACGAAGTCGATCGCATTGGCTTGTGTATGTTTTTTGTAGACCTTCAATGCCCTTACCCGCGTTGCATCATCGATTGCCGTATATTGAAAGCGGCGTATCTTCTCGCCCTTCTTTCCGATAAAAGTCAGGAACTTAACATCCATCTGGATATGGTGTCCGGGAACCTGTTTATTGTAGCGCTTGGTGTGAACCTTGCGAAGGCGCGTTCCGCGCGGCAGCCGATTTAGGCCATTGCGTTTGAGTATTCGGTATATTGTTGCATCGGACAGTTTGATGCCGTGATAGCGTGCGAGATACCACATGATACGCTCTGGTCCGAGGTGATATTTGCGGCGCAGATGAAGCACCTTTTCTGCCACTTCAGGCGGTGTCTGGTTAGGCGGATTTTTAGGAATGGTTTTGGCATTGACCAGGCCATCTTTACCATCGCGTTCATAGGCTGACTTCCATCTGTAAAAGCTGGCCCGGCCAATGCCAAAATAACGGCACGTCTTGGCAACATGCCCTATCTTCTCTGCGTGCTGCAATATCCGTAATTTACGCTGTACTTCGCGTTCGTCGTCCTTGGTCATTCGATCATCTCCTTCCTGCATCAGAATTTTACAGAAGATGTCTCACGAGTCCCTACATATCTACA
>NZ_JBALUN010000037.1:0-938 GCF_036963805.1 Parasphingorhabdus sp.
CGCAGAATTCCTCATGGCCAAATGCCTCGGGAATCCACGACATAACCGCTGGGTTTGGCTGCGGCCTTGAAGGGAGCATGATCTACTAGGAGCACGTGCACGTCAGCGCTGCTTGCGTCTTCAAACGAGGCAAGGGTCAACGCAGCCGCGGCCTTTGGCAAGGCTGCGATATTTGGCTCAATTGCGAGCACGGATTTGAACGCCATTTCCCCAAGTTGGATCGCGATGTCCAAGGCGGGGCTTGTGCGTAGATCGTCGATGTCAGGCTTGAAGGCCAGACCATAGCAGGCCAGCGTTACATCACTAATGCGTTTTTCGGGGTTATCGGCTAGAAACTGACCGACGGCGGTTTGGGTCTTTTCGATCACCCAATTGGGCTTGGCGTCATTGACCTCGCGCGCGGTGCGGATCAGATGGGCTTGATCGGGTGCCGAATTCACGATGAACCAAGGATCGACAGCGATGCAATGGCCACCGACACCGGGACCAGGTTGTAGGATGTTGACCCTAGGATGACGGTTGGCCAGTTGAATTAGCTCCCAGACATTGATGCCTTGGGTGTCGCAGATCATCGACAGCTCGTTGGCAAAAGCGATGTTCACATCGCGAAAGCTGTTTTCGGTCAGCTTGGCCATCTCTGCGGTGCGGGTATCGGTCAAAAGACAATCCCCCTTGACGAAAATCCGGTACAATGCCTCGGCTTCGCGCGAACATAAAGGGGTCATGCCGCCGATGATGCGGTCGTTGGTAATCAGCTCCTGCATAACCTTGCCAGGCAGAACACGCTCAGGGCAATGTGCGATGCGGATATCCGAGGCTTCGCCGTGGGTCTGGGGAAAGGTGAGATCCGGGCGGGCTTTCTGGAGCCAACCGGCCATCTTTTCGGTCGTGCCTACGGGGGAGGTGCTTTCCAGTATCACCAGGCTGCCCACGCGCAG
>NZ_JBALUN010000038.1:0-926 GCF_036963805.1 Parasphingorhabdus sp.
ATAACCGACACAGATGAGAGGCTCATCGCTGCCGCCGCAATCATCGGGCTCAATAATATACCAAACCAAGGATAGAGGATGCCAGCTGCAACCGGTACACCAAGGCCATTGTAGATGAAGGCAAAGAAAAGGTTTTGCCGTATATTGCCCATCGTGAGCTGGCTGAGATGCCGCGCCTTGGCTATCCCGCCTAGATCACCCTTTACCAGAGTGATTCCAGCGCTTTCCATCGCTACATCGGTGCCCGTCCCCATCGCAATACCCACATCGGCTTTAGCCAAAGCAGGCGCGTCATTGATGCCATCGCCAGCCATTGCGACCTTCTTCCCGGCGGCTTGTAACTCGCTGATGACCCGGTGCTTATCTTCCGGTGAGACATTGGCATGGATTTCATCAATGCCAATGAGCTTCCCAACTGCCTGCGCGGTCGCTTCTGCATCTCCAGTGAGCATAACAACACGGATATTGGCTTTATGAAGAGCCTTAATCGCATCAACAGTTGTCGGTTTGATAGGGTCTGCAACGCCGATGAGACCGGCGGGCTTCCCGTCCACGGCGACAAACATGACAGTCTGGCCCTGTGATCGTCCATCTTGCGCTTTAGCAATTAGATCAGCGCTGCTCGCGCCGAGCCTTTCCATCATCTTTTCATTGCCGATGGCAACGCGCAGGTTCTCTGCAGTTGCTTCAACGCCTTCGCCCGTAACAGAACCAAAATCGGTAGCGGCTTCAAAGACTAGCTTTCGTTCTTTAGCTCCTGCAACAATCGCTGCTGCCAGCGGATGCTCGCTGGCCATTTCAATCGCAGCCACCAATGAGAGCATCTTGTCTGCATCAAAGCCTGCTTCTGGCTCTACTGATACCAGCTTTGGTTTGCCTTCCGTGAGAGTGCCGGTCTTGTCGACCACAATGGTGTCAATTTTCTC
>NZ_JBALUN010000039.1:0-896 GCF_036963805.1 Parasphingorhabdus sp.
GTTACCGCGCGCCTCTGCGTTGAAAAGGGTGATATCATAGGCATCTCGGTCCTGGTCCAGAAGGTGCTCTAGCACCCTCCCGGAGGCCATTCCGGCACCGATAACGACAAGTTTCTGTTTCATGGTCTCACTCCGCCGCGATTGCTTTGGGTTTCGGTTTCCCGCCAGAGGCAGGCGATTTGGGCGCATTGCCGTGTTCGTATTCCTCAAGAAAATCGAGCACTTCCTGGCGATAGGCATAGTAGTCGGGGTGTTCGAGAAGGGCCTTGCGGGTACGCGGACGCGGCAGCTTCACATCCGTGATCTTGCCGATGGTGGCCTGTGGTCCGTTGGTCATCATCACCACGCGGTCGGCCAGCAAAATTGCTTCGTCTACATCATGCGTGACGCAGATCGCCGTCACTTTGGTACGCGACCAGACTTCCATCAGCACTTCTTGCAATTCCCAGCGGGTGAGACTGTCGAGCATGCCAAAAGGTTCATCCAACAAGAGAAGTTTGGGCGACAGCGCAAAGGCCCTCGCAATGCCCACGCGCTGCTTCATCCCGTTCGACAGGCTGGCGGCATTCTTGTTCATGCTGTCAGCCAGCCCGACGCGTTCAAGGTAGTATTCCACCACATCCTGACGCTCCGCCAGACTTGCCCGCGGATAGACTTTGTCGACACCGATTGCGACGTTTTCCTTGGCTGAAAGCCATGGGAAGAGGTTGGGCGACTGGAAAACCACGGCGCGTTCAGGGTCTGCGCCTTCGACGTTCCACCCATCCAGTCGGATCGCACCTTTCGAGATCGGGTTCAGCCCCGCGGCCATCGTCAGCACAGTGGACTTGCCGCATCCCGAATGCCCAATCAACGAGATGAATTCACCCCTGTTGATCTTTAGATCAAAGTTCTCG
>NZ_JBALUN010000040.1:0-859 GCF_036963805.1 Parasphingorhabdus sp.
GCGTATGGATCGTTCAAGCACCATACGGCGGATGCTGTCCGACGTGATCTGATAGTAAGTGTCCTGCACCTCGGCGAACACTTGGTCTTGCCGTTCAATATCCGATGTGGCGCCATAGGCTTTGGCAATGTCGAGCGTGATTTCGCCAGCTGCCAATGCATCGAAGACGCAAGGCGCAAGCGAGGCGAGCCGGAGCCGTCCCTCGACAAATCGCACCGTGACACCAAAGCGCCGCGCAACATCTTCAGGCGATGCGCCCGCTTCGATAATTGCCGCAAAGGCCTGGGCTTCGTCGGCGGGGTTCATTTGAAGCCTTTGAAAGTTTTCAGCAAGGCTGGCTTCGCGCACTTCGCCGTCTTCGCCTTCAATAACAAGGCAGGTGACGGGCATGTTTTTCTTGACCGTACCTTCACTCGCCAGCGATTTCAGCGCTGCTAATCGGCGGCCACCAGCTTCGACTTCAAATTTCCCGCGTGCTGCTTTGCAAACAAGCAGATTTTGCAACAAACCGCGTGCCGCGATATCAGCCTTTAACTGCGCATCGGCAGTAGGATCGGATGATTTGCGGACATTTCGCGGGCTCGGAATGAGTTTGTTCAAGGCAATAGACTGAAACATGATATTTACTCCTGGTTGAGTTGAATGAACCTCACGGACATCGTGGGTTCAAAAACCCTCCAGCTTTGCTCTTCTCTCCAAACCAATGAACCCGGAGTTATGCTCAATGCGCTTAGCCCTTGCGGCGCGCGACCCAGTTCACCAGCTCATCATTCCAGTCAGTTCCCGGCGATGAAGGTTCGCGGATATGAATGGTTCGGCCTTCCCATGCGTGAGCTTTAAGCCCGCGATCCGCAGCGAG
>NZ_JBALUN010000041.1:0-858 GCF_036963805.1 Parasphingorhabdus sp.
GCTTGGCGCTGGCGCAGGCGTTTGTGCATGAAAACCGCATCCGGCAGGCGGCGAGTTCGCTGGGGGCTGCGGTTTATTGCATCGAAGAATCCGTGCGCTATGCCCGCGCCCGCAAACCATTCGGCAAAGAACTGGCGGCAAATCAGGCGATCCAGTTCCCCTTGGTCGAATTGGCCACGCAGGCAGAAATGCTGCGGCAGCTTATCCGCAAAACAGCCTGGGAGATGGACCGCATGCCACACCCCGAGGTCGCCAAGAAACTGTCGGACAAGGTGAGCATGTGCAATTATCAGGCCAACCGTCTGTGTTGCGAGGCCGCAGACCGCGCCATGCAAATTCATGGCGGCATCGGATATTCCCGGCACAAACCGTTCGAACATATCTACCGCCATCACCGCCGCTACCGCATCACCGAAGGCGCGGAAGAGATCCAGATGCGAAAAGTTGGCGCATGGTTGTTCGGCTACCTTGGCCCACGACGCGGCAACATCCCCGATCCGACGCCGCGCAGCGTTGCGGCACCGTTGGCGGGAGAAAACTGATGGCTGTTGTACGCACTGATCTGACGGGCGGGGTCATGACGCTCACCCTCGACCGGCCTGACAAGCTGAACGCATTCACGATTGAGATGATGCAAGAGCTTATCGATGCCTTCGATGTGGCGGACGAGGACGATGCTGTGCGCGCCGTCGTGGTGACCGGGGCGGGCAGGGCGTTTTGCGCCGGTGCGGATATTTCCGGCGGGACCAAGGGCTTTGTGGATCTGGAAAAGCGCAAGGTAGGCGACGGCACCGTGCGCGATGGCGGCGGTCTGTTGACATTGCGCATTTTCGACAGCCTCAAGCCCGTGATTGCCGC
>NZ_JBALUN010000042.1:0-813 GCF_036963805.1 Parasphingorhabdus sp.
GACGCGAAGATCGGATACTGCTCCGGAATGCCGATGCCGATTGCGGCATTTCCATTTATTGCGGTCTCGCAGCCGTCTGGCTCGTCGAACGGAATGACAGCTGCTACTGGGAAGCCGATTATGACCGACCCAGAACTGGCCGAGCTCAGCGATGGCTTGGCCAAGTGTCCGGCAACTTCTTGCAGATGTTCGGGGAGATTCGTCAGATCGGGCGCTTCTCCAATGGCGAAGGCGTATTCGAGCGGATCCATGTATCACCGCGAAGGCCACGAGATCGGCAGGCAGCCGAAAACTAGTTGTTCGTGCAGGCCCCGCTGATGATGTTGGCAAAGGAACTACGTCATGCCTCGTGCCTGTCCGCCGGGAGAGGCCCTGGACCGGCCGTGGTCTGGCGCAACCTGCAAGGCTGCGGCCCGTGTGGCCCGCGCCAGCCTTGCCTTGCAGGTTTCCCGCTTCGCGGTGCGCCAACCCCCTTAAACCGGCCCTGATCGGGCTCCGGCGGACAAGGAGCGAGACATTCCGGTTTCGTAAGCTTTGCCGCCTGAGCACATCAGGAGGCTTAATCATGTACGATAGTTTTACCCAACAACTCGCCGGGCTCGACCTTGCAGGTCTAACCATCAAGCCTGCACCTTTCGATCCGTCCGATTTTCCAAGTGAAGAAGCAGTCGAGCAGACGCTCGCTGCCGTTTGGTCCGACATGTTTGTCATGTTCTCGGGAACATCGCTCGAAGCGGATGCCGAAGACGTGGCTTGGGGCTTCGTCAATCTGTTTCACCGTGCTGCCAGCCGTAAGTCTACGCAGCTCGACCG
>NZ_JBALUN010000043.1:0-809 GCF_036963805.1 Parasphingorhabdus sp.
GGTAACGACCATCGCTATGGCTGACATCGGTAATAGCCTTGCCCAGCGACAGGTTTACCATCTGATCGGGGCATTCCGTCATCAGCATTTCGACGATCTGCCGGGCGCTACCGTCACAGAATAGCTGCCCCAAGGTTTTTTCATGCCAGTCGATGCCATAGCGATCGACCAGCGCGATAAAATCGGCAGCAGAATATCGACTCAGCGCCGATTTGGCGAAATGTCTGTTTTGCGAGATGTAGCGATCAGCCACGGTGCCGCTATTGGTGAAATTGCATCGGCCACCGCCCGAAATCAGGATTTTCTTGCCCGGTTCATCGGCATGATCGATCAACAGAACGTTCCGCCCCCGCTGTCCGGCAACGGCAGCACACATCAAACCAGCGCCGCCAGCGCCGAGGATTATCGCGTCATAATGGGTAGGGACTTTGCGCATGGGTCAGCGATAGCTCACAAATATGTCGAAGAACAGATTGCGAGTGCCGCCCGCTGCGGGCCCGTCGCTTACGCGCGGGAATTTTTCGGTCGCCCGTCCCCCGGACGGGCTTTCATCCGAAAAATTGGTGGAGCCTAGCGGGATCGAACCTTTGACCTCTAAGTTATTGAAATATATTAATTTAATCTACCAAGACTGTGTCGGATGTATAGGTCGGATGTAACAATATAGCAAGCTCCAATGTAACGGTGAAGCAATCTCAAGCTTATATAATGGCATAACTGCATGCTACCATTCTGCAAGACCAAGCCACCAAGCCCCCTGTTCCTATAATTCAACTTCGTTTGATTGAGACCCTTTTTGGAATACGTCC
>NZ_JBALUN010000044.1:0-747 GCF_036963805.1 Parasphingorhabdus sp.
GCTCCGAAGAGCAGATGCCGCTTTATATTCTGCCAAGAAAAATGGTCGAAACCAGGTCGTAATTGATCAGTCTGAGTTTGTTCATTGACATTTTTTTGGTTTCAGCTTGGTCAACATCGTTTAATTAACCAGCATATTATTTACGAAAATATGTGTGGCCTAAACATGGCAATCCCATTTTGATGCAGCGGTGCACAGCAGCGATATAGATCTCAAAAAGCGGACCCGATAATATTGAACGCTATGGCTACTTTTCCTAGTTTGCTGACCAGCCGCTTTTATTTTCCATCCAATCAGTTCGAGTGACCAAAACTGGGTGGAAGACGGAACGTCCGATTCTCGTGAGTAATTCGACAAAGCGAATGTTAATTTTTCAACTTTGCACCTTAACGTTTTATCATTCGATAACTATTGCCGTGTATATTGTGATCAAGAAACGGAGAACGGTGCCGACGAATGAAAAGTGAGCCACTCAAGATTGAGGATAGTCAGGAAATTGACTTCTCAACAAATGATTCACAAAGTTTCTTTGGTAGGATCAGTTCACGCATTCTAAAACAAAAAGAGGATTCGAAGACCGCCGGTACGTTTCTTCTGAAAACTACGGAGGCTTTGCTTCTCTTACAAAATTACGAAGAAACCAGACAGGGATGGTTTTGGTCAACCGATGAGACTGGTAATATCACCTATGTTACCGATTCTTTGGCTGAGGCAATGAATCAGTCGCAACAAGGATTGATAGGAACC
>NZ_JBALUN010000045.1:0-744 GCF_036963805.1 Parasphingorhabdus sp.
GTCGAACAGGCGCGCGCCGAGATGGTGCTCGAGCTGCTTGATCCGCTCGGTGACGCTGGAGGGGCTGGCGTTGACCCGCTGGGCCGCGCCGGCGAAGCTGCCGGTCTCTGCTGCTGCGAGAAAGGTTCGGAAAGCGATGATATCCATTTGAATTTGGATAAGCCGAATATATTGTTCTGACAATCCCGTTTTGTGGAAATGAACCATTGCTCTAATGTTGATGCTTCAGACAGACGGAGTAATTGAGTTGAAATATGTAATTCCCACCGCGCTTGCCGCGGCTTTGATGGTCAGCGCGGCTTTGCATGGCGTCGGCAATGCGCAATCATCAACCCTGCAAAGCGAGATTGTCGTGACTGTAGATATGTAGGGACTCGTGAGACATCTTCTGTAAATTCCTGAAGCAGGAAGGAGATGTATCTATGACCAAGGAAGACGAGCGCGAAGTACAGCGCAAATTACGGATATTGCAGCACGCAGAGAAGATAGGGCATGTCGCTAAGACCTGCCGCTATTTTGGCATTGGCCGGGCCAGCTTTTACAGATGGAAGCGCGCTTATGAGCGCGGCGGTGAAGCTGGGCTGGTCAATGCCAAAACAATTCCTAAAAATCCACCCAACCAGACACCGCCTGAGGTTGCCGAGAAGGTTCTTCATCTGCGCCGCAAATACCACCTCGGACCCGAACGGATCATGTGGTATCTGGCGCGCTACCATGGCATAAAACTATCCGACGCCACGATAT
>NZ_JBALUN010000046.1:0-733 GCF_036963805.1 Parasphingorhabdus sp.
TCATCGCTGAGCAGGGCCTCTGTGAAACGCACGGTTTTGAGTGGCGGATTGCCATCCTTTGGCGTCCAATCATTGGCGCCGATTGCCATCCAAACAGATCGAGGCAGCTGATCGGTCAGTTCGTGATAGGCGAGGGCGGACACAAGGCAAATGACTCCCTTCGGAACACGTTTTGCCGCTTCCGCTAGGCTATGATTAGCATCGAGCGGTGCGTCCGGCAGCTGGTACATGCCCCTTGCGAGGCGAACGACCTCGCCATCGTCCAGCATACGGCCAATGGTCGCTGCTGTGATTCCTGCTGCCTTAAACTCGGACAGACGGACGATCCCCTGCTTACCAAGGACTGTTTTTGCTAGATCGCGCTGTGTACCGGCTGTCGGCATTGATATAAAACCACCAATCTCTGGGTCTGGACTGTGAGGTTTTGTATCACTAAGGTATCCGCAGGTAAAGTGCGCGTTTTTTAAAGGCCGTTAGATCAAAGGAAGTAATTGACCCTATTTCCTCGGGTTGGCAAAATCCTGTTTCATTCCTCCAAGCCGGGATATTATGAGCAACGATTGGCATCCGACACAAGCGATTGGACCTGATGGACAGCGAGCCGATGTTAAGGATGTCGCAAATGGTCTGAAATGTCGCTGTGTTTGCTTTGAATGTGAACAGCCTGTCATTGCCAAGCAAGGGCAGAAGGTTAAATGGCATTTTGCGCATCATGCCCCAACCAGCTGTCGTC
>NZ_JBALUN010000047.1:0-704 GCF_036963805.1 Parasphingorhabdus sp.
TAACTGCACAGCGCACTATGATCGAGCGGACGCAGGAACGCTTTGGTCTGTGGCCGGACCGGCTTGTAGCCGATGCCGGTTATGGCGATGCGCCCAATCTCGCCTGGCTGGTCGAGGACAAAGGCATTGAGCCCCATATCCCGGTGTTCGATAAGTCCGCCTGCCGCGACGGCACCTTCGAACGCGCCGAATTCGCCTTCGACCATGAAGAAGACCGCTACATCTGTCCGGGCGGCAAGGAACTCAGACGGCGTAACCGAAACTTCGCCATGCCGCGAAACGATGCCGACAAAGATGGCTTCATCCGTTACCGTGCCCGCAAAGCAGACTGTGATACCTGCCCGCTCAAGCCGCAATGTTGCCCTAAAGCCCCCGTTCGTAAGATCATGCGTTCCATCCATGAGGGTGCCCGCGATATGGCGCGTGCTATCGCCGCAACCGACGCTTATATCACCTCCCGAAGGCAACGGAAGAAGGTGGAAATGCTGTTCGCGCATCTCAAGAGAATATTGAAGCTCGACCGGTTGCGCCTCCGGGGACCAAATGGCGCAATAGACGAGTTCCTCCTGGCCGCCACAGCACAAAACCTGCGTAAACTAGCCAAAACAATCCCGATGCCCACCTGATAACCAGATCAAATCCCGCTCGTCTCGATACCGGAAGCAATATCAAACCGCTCATCAGCCGAGTTTTTCAACACAATC
>NZ_JBALUN010000048.1:0-683 GCF_036963805.1 Parasphingorhabdus sp.
CATGGCGATAACTTAGGCCTCCGCAGTCAGTTTGCAAGGAATGTCATTAAAAATCCATGCAAAGCGCAGCGTGCAGGCGGTTGGCCGCGAGGGGAGGGGCGCCTTGGCGCCTGGGGCCGTATGTCGTCTAATGGCAGAATGATCCAGTCGACTACTCGTCTCAGCCGGGGCGCGCGCCTGCGGCGCTCGCGGCCTGTGTGGATCTATGGCGCGACTGTTTTGGCTGTTGTCGTCCTGCTTGGGCTGGGGCTGCTGGTCTTCAGGCCGTAGGGCGAGTTGGGGAAGGCCTTCCCCTGCGGCCGAGCCTGAAGTCTCGGCCGACCCCTTCTGCGGGGACACCCCGCAACGCCCCGGAAGCGGAGAGCGGCCGGCGGGCGTGCTCGGTCCCGCCGCGTTCCGCGGCTCCTGCGGGTCCGCCCCTACGGGCGCGTCGCGCCGCCAGCCGCTCGACGGCGTGTCCCGCCATGGCCGTTGGCCAGGCTCCTTGCGGCCTTCATACTAATCTGGGGCCTGCGCAGCAGGGTAAGCTCTGGCAATGATTCGAATTCCTGCGGGAAACCTGTTCGCCTCGGCGTCCTCGATTGGCGGGTCCTGCAAGTACTTGCAGATCGCTCAACGGCAGATGCGCGAGACCGGCCATGACCGCGTCGTGGTCGCGTTGGGCGACATTGGCGTCACGATCC
>NZ_JBALUN010000049.1:0-616 GCF_036963805.1 Parasphingorhabdus sp.
GCACGGCGAATCTGATCTGGTTGAAGCAGCCTGAAATCCAGCCAATAATCCGCGCTGTCCAGTATTGATCGCGATCAAAGCCGCAACCCCTCAATTATCCTGAAATTCGGTCCCGTGCGACCTGCAGTATATTGAATGGACATTTCCTCGGGGCGCTAGCCGCTGATGGCATTCCAATGATGCGGACATCCTTGCGTCCATCCTGCGTTCCGTCAGAAGGGCCCTGAACCGGCCGATGGCCAGCAGCAACCCCCAAAGACTGCGGCCCGTGTGGCCCGCGCCAGCCTTGTCTTTGAGGTTTCCCGCCTGCGGCGGTGCGGCTGTCCATCTTATACCGGTTCTGATCGGGCTCCTGTCGGAAGCAGAAACGCGCAGAGCATTCGCCTGCGCTATTTGCTTCCATTATCAGGAGGCAAAACCCATGTATGACAAGTTTACTCAATCTCTCGCCGGACTCGATCTAACCGCACTTCGTATTGCGCCAGCCCCATTTGGACCAGCCGACTTTCCTTGCGACGAGGCTGTTCAACAAACCCTTACCGGTGTCTGGTCTGATCTGTTTTCGCTTTTCTATGACAATGCGCTGGAAGCTGATGCAGAAGATGTTGCGTGGGGT
>NZ_JBALUN010000050.1:0-595 GCF_036963805.1 Parasphingorhabdus sp.
CTGCGCGTGCCGCCATTACCGATGAGGTGCGCGACCTTCGTAAGGAAGCCCGTGATCTGAAGGAGGTTGTCGCTGAACAGATGCTTGAGATGCGGCTTCTTAAAAAAAGCATGATCGGGGATGGGGGAGAAGACGAATGAGATATCCCGCATCCGAGAAGCTGGAGATTATCCGCATCGTCGAACGTTCACATCTGCCTGCCAAACAGACGCTGGACAGGCTGGGCATCGCCCGGCCTACCTTCTACCGCTGGTATGATCTGTATCAGCGGTTCGGCGAAGAGGCGCTGCAAGACAAGCGACCTGGACCCCGCCGCGCTTGGAACCGCATCCCGGATGATATCCAGGGCCAGATACTGGACATGGCGCTGGAACGCACCGATCTCAGCCCTCGCGAACTGGCGGTGACGTTCACCGATACCAAGAGCTACTTTGTATCAGAAGCCAGCGTGTACCGACTGCTCAAGGCGCATGACCTGATTACCAGCCCGAACTTCATTGTGATAAAAGCCGCTAGCGAGTTCAAGGATAAGACGACTGCCATCAATCAGATGTGGCAGACCGACTTTACCTATCTGAAGATCATTGGCTGGGGC
>NZ_JBALUN010000051.1:0-589 GCF_036963805.1 Parasphingorhabdus sp.
GTCTACAGTTAGCATCTCCAGCTATATAGTTTCAATTTTCGCAACTACAGCAGCTCAACTCTCAACATTGGTTCAATATCAGCACCAACAGAATGGAATCAAAAAATTGGCTTTATAGATAACTACTCGGGCGTGTGTAACGATCTGAGCATTAGCGTTTTTCGCTTGGATTTAGCTCGCCTTCAAATTTTGGGACGGCGCGCGCCGCGGCTTCTGCATCTGTCGTTGCCTTGCCATTTTGATTGATATCGTTGATCAACCATTCCATTTCTTTGATTTCTCTGCGTTGGGCCCTGATAATTCCATCGGCTAGCTCGCGCACTCTTTTGTCTTCAATATTGGCGCGCTCGCTTGTCAGTATTGCAATGCTATGATGAGGTATCATTGCCTTTTGCCACGCCTGATCGGAAATTGTATCCTGCGAACGAACAAGAAACAGGGAGCCGGCAAATATCACAATTGCGCAGCTCAATATCATCGCATTTTTGCGCTTGTCGTCATACATGCCAAGCATAAATAGCAACATTAAAATCGCCATGGCAGCGCCCATGTAGATTGCCATCCATGTGCGTGTCTCACTAAAATACAC
>NZ_JBALUN010000052.1:0-588 GCF_036963805.1 Parasphingorhabdus sp.
GGACTGTGGATCCCTTGGTATCGAGTAAGCGCTATCCCGTGGCCCGTTATCGCGCAGTGGGAAGCAAATGCATTCGCCCCCGCAGCGCGCCTGGACCGTACGAAGCGGGAACCGCCACTAGCGAGTTCCGATCACGTCGCGTGGTCGAACCCCACCAGGGCGAGCATGGCCACGCTTCATATGCGCCATAAAGAAGCCACGCTCTTTACTGACGCCCGACATTTTCCGGAGGGCGATGCTCCGATCGTTCGCGGATAGATCGCGTCCACCCCGGATACAACAAACCCGCCACCTCGGAGAGGCAGCGGGCTAGTTGTATACTGGTGGTTGCGGGGGTTGGATTTGAACCAACGACCTTCAGGTTATGAGGGCTCTGTCCCGATGCTACCCCAGAGCACGCCCATCCACCTTTATAGACTTATTTTCAACGTGTTAGATTGACAGTTGGAGTGCCTCGCGGCTGTGTGGCTACGCACGGTTTCGCTAGGCTTCGCTCCCTCCTGCTTCCTATTTGCTTACGGATCGAGCCACGTAGCGGCCGCTGGTAACAGGAGGCGAATTTGCCAAAGCTGACGAAGAGACAGATCG
>NZ_JBALUN010000053.1:0-578 GCF_036963805.1 Parasphingorhabdus sp.
CACAAAATGCGTCGCCATCCTGACCAACGCTTTTGTAGGGGCTGATTTGCTGATTGTCGGGACCGGCCCCTTGTCCTGCTCCCAAGCTCCGAGGCTTCCGGCAGAGGCAGTGCTTTCTGGCTACGGCCCCGATCAAGTAAGATGGGTCTCCAGCCTGCAGCCCTTCGAGCGGCCGTTCATCTTCGCCAGGGCTCGGAGTTCGAAACTATAATGCCGCCCGTCGAAGCTTTTTCCAGACGCACGAAAGCCTCGCTGTTTCGAGCGAGGCATGTTTTCGATGATTGTGTGGTTTGTTGGTTGCGGGAGTAGGATTTGAACCTACGACCTTCAGGTTATGAGGCGGATATCTATAAGGCAATAATATCGATATTATTGGCCTTTTATTCATTATTTTGAATAACGTGCTAGAAGGTGTGTTAGAAAGTTCACATGTTTGGGCTGAATAGTCGCTCTTTATGTTAGATTTCTAACACAAAGCCTCTGATGCGCAAGAGAACCAGATGCACTTTAAATTTTTTCATATCACAGCCCGGAAAGCTTAGACGGCATAACTCCAGACATCGACTATTAGGGTGCTT
>NZ_JBALUN010000054.1:0-576 GCF_036963805.1 Parasphingorhabdus sp.
GTTCATAGCAATCTGGCCTATGGCTGCCTCTACCGGCTAGGATTGGGCGGTGCTGCGCCCGTTCAACGCACCTTTCCCAAAATCGGCATGGCCGATTCCGGATTAGTTGTCTTCTGCGAGAGTGTTCGAGACGACCGTGCGGGGGTGCGTAGGGGCAGAACTTGTGGGAAGCGAAGGCAGCGCAAGAAGGTGGAAATGCTGCTTGAGAATATCAAGAAATATTAACGCTCAACCGGCTGCGAATACAGGGATCAAATGGCGAAAAAGACAAATTCCTCCTAGCCACCACAGCACAAAACCTGCGGAAACTTGCCAGATCAATCCCGATGCAGCGTGAACTGCCAATCAAACTGCGTTCAGCTCGTCTTATGAAGCAATATAAATCCGCACACCAAATCAAGTTATTCACCAGAATTGGGGCCAAAAGCTGCCGGGCGATCATAAAATATCTCGATTTTCATGAGCAACCGTAGCCTTGAAAAGAAACTTCCGGGGTAATTGCCTGTTTTGATAGCTGAATCAGACGAAACCAGTCTTTTGTATCTCCCAAGTATCTATCAAACAATTAAAGTACCC
>NZ_JBALUN010000055.1:0-572 GCF_036963805.1 Parasphingorhabdus sp.
GTTCGCCCGTCTCAATCGGTATGCCGAAAGATTCGTCATCGTCAGGCTCAACGCCCATCTCATTTTCCAGAAAAGCACGATATCTGGCGCGGTGCGTATCATTCATGATCCAGACCAGTCGTTCGCGCGGGACATCCGGTGCCTCCACAACGGCATCGGTCATTGCCCCGTGATAGTCATACATCATACTGCTTCCGTTAGAACCGCGTCTATCATCGCGCTAATTCGGTGGAAAGCAAATACTTCGAAGGGGCGTCAGACTATGCTTTACGGCAACATTGCCGCATTAGCAAAAATCAGTAGGGCTTGCAGTAATCAATCAAATCATATAAAGATACTTTCGTTCAAATAGGGACTGGCGCGCTGTGTAATACAGGTCGGCGCAGTAGGTGAATACCAACCCTGCGAACCTGATCCGAGCCCATTGGATCTTGGTTTGCTGAGCTATCGCACAACTCTTCGGTTTGCTCTGTCTTACTGCGTGCTTTTCGAAACCTGCCAAAGGGCTCACGGCTTAAACTGGATTCGTTGTGCACGTTCGAGGAAGAGCTAATGACAACACTTAACAATAC
>NZ_JBALUN010000056.1:0-564 GCF_036963805.1 Parasphingorhabdus sp.
CTGGATAGTCGGAAGGTTGTCGGTCAGCCCGCCATCGGGATTCTCGAGCCGAAGGCCGGTTCGCTCGACGAAATCGCCGAAGCTCGTCGCCTCCAGCTTGCCATCATACAACAAGTGGAACCAACGGCTGAGTGCATCCCTAGCATAATCGCTTTCGAGATTATCGGCCGGATCGAAGAGGTTCTGACCGCCGGTCTGGCGCTGTCCTCGCGTCAGGGCACCAAGGCTGTCGAGCCTGCGAGCGATGGTCGAGATAAACCGCCGTTCGCCCTTCACATCGGTGGTCACCGGTCGGAACAGCGGGGCCGAGGACTGGTTGGTGCGGTTGGTACGACCGAGCCCCTGGATTGCATTGTCCGCCCGCCAGCCCGGTTCGAGCAGGAAGTGGACGCGGCGCTGCTGGTTCTGGCAGTCGAGATCGGCATGATAGGAACGCCCGGTCCCGCCAGCATCAGAAAAGATGAGGATGCGCTTCGTGCCCTCCATGAAGCTCTGCGCTTCGGCGACATTGGCACTGCCGCTTCGCCGTTCGAGCCGCTGCTGCCCATCCCTGCCGATAACGAG
>NZ_JBALUN010000057.1:0-562 GCF_036963805.1 Parasphingorhabdus sp.
GGGCATTGAAATTCCATTTCCTTATGTCACCCACACATTCAAAGAGCCAATTCCAATGCTAATCGAAAAAAACGATGATTAGTTTACGCCCATAGCGAACATTGTAGCGAACCAACGTTAGTTACCGACTACTTTTGGAGTGTTTCCCGAACGGCCATTTTTATGTTCAATCCAATCAGGTTTGATGACCGCTCGTGGGTGGGTAGCGGTCTTTCAAAATGAGCGATCCGTTTGACGGCTTTTGGGCCGTTTGGGGACTGTCCGCTATTGGATGCTGGGCGGTGGAAAGCGGACCATCGGCTACCGCCCCAATAGCGGTCATTCATATTAGTCCGATCTAGTGTCCGCTTTTCACCGCGCAACAGCGGACACTAGCCGGTACCGCTAACCAGTTACTTCAAGGACCATATTTGTCGGTGTTTCCGTTGCCCGGCGGACATTCGAGAAGCCTGCTTGATTGAGCACTTTGGTCAACCGTTTTTGACCTGCCTGCGCACCCAAGCCCAGGCCGACTTCCTGCGCAACCGATGTGGGCGTACAAACGGTGGTTGAGAAGGCATAG
>NZ_JBALUN010000058.1:0-560 GCF_036963805.1 Parasphingorhabdus sp.
GCTACAACAAACAGGTCCCGGGTCACCATATCCAGATGGATGTTAAGTTCCTGACTTTTATCGGAAAGAAGGGCGAGAAGATACGCCGCTTCCAATATACGGCAATCGATGATGCAACGCGGGTAAGGGCATTGAAGGTCTACAGAAAACATACACAAGCCAACGCGATCGACTTCGTCGATCACATTATCAACAAGTTCCCGTTCCGTATCAGAGAAATCAGAACCGACAACGGCCACGAGTTCCAGGCCAAGTTCCATTGGCACGTCGAAGATCTGGGTATCCGACATGCCTATATCAAACGCGGCACACCACAACTGAATGGCAAGGTGGAACGATCTCACCGCTCTGACCAGCAGGAATTTTACCAGCTGCTAAGCTATAAAGGAGATGTCGATCTGATGGCAAAACTCGATCAATGGGAGCAGTTTTACAACTTCCACAGACCGCATGGCGCGTTTAATGGAAAAACACCTTACGAAGCTCTTCGGGAAAGGCTATAACGCCATGAAGTGAATGTCTCACCAGTCACCCGATGTTACACTCCCCATCTACGATCT
>NZ_JBALUN010000059.1:0-548 GCF_036963805.1 Parasphingorhabdus sp.
GGGTTAGCACGGTCGTCGCCGTCTGGTCTTTGTTGGTGAACTCCAGATTTTGATAGAGCGACTGCTCGCTGTTCGCGAGGTTCGCATAATTGTTATTGTTTACCGCCGGTGAGCCATCGTCATAGGATCCGCCGCTCTTGGTGATGGCGAAATTGATCGAGCCGATCCCGGTCAGATTATAGCTGTTATTGGTTGAACCGCCGGCCCACGCCTTGCCATTCCAGTCGAATAATATCTGGTTGGTGATCGGACAGACGCTGGTCAGGCTCGGCGCTGTGCCCGCTGTTCTTGCGCCGGAAACAGTGATGCTCCTGCTGGCATAGTCGTCTTCGCCAGCGCTGCTGTTATTTGGCGTAGAATCCGGGTCTACACGATCGGATGATGCCACTTCGGCGATATTGGTAACGGTGGCGGCCGATGTAGCCGTGACCGTGGCGACGATGCTCAAACTGCGCGTCTGTCCTGGCGCTATCGATGCTATGGTCCATATACCGGTGCCGCTGTTATAGCTGCCGTAGCCCGAAGAGCTGACGAACAAGAGCCCCAGC
>NZ_JBALUN010000060.1:0-548 GCF_036963805.1 Parasphingorhabdus sp.
GATGGAGATTATCGACGAGCTCGAGCTGGCCGCAGGTGGCAGCGGACCGCGCGGCATCTATTGCGGCTCGATCGGCCGGATCGACGCGCCGGACGAACAGGGTCGCTCCGACGCCGCCTTCAATGTCGCGATCCGCACCTTCTTCCTGCAAGAGGGCAAAGAAACGCTTTCCATCGGGCTCGGCTCTGGCATAGTGGCGGACTCGAACGGGGATGACGAATGGCGGGAATGTCTCGCCAAGGGGAGATTTGCCAAAGTGGATGCCAATGCGGAAGGGGGCCACAAGGTCGACCTGATCGAAACCATGGCCTTTGATCCCGCCAGCGGCATCAAGCGGCTGGAACCGCATCTCGAGCGGATGAAGACCAGCGCCGCCACCCTGCAATATGAATTCGACCGCCACGCCGCCCGCAACGCGATCCAGGCGATCACCTTTCATCAGGAAGCCCCCGCGATGGTCCGGCTGCATCTCGGCCAGTCGGGTGAGCTGGCGATCGAACTAAAACCGATGCCCGCCCCGCAGGACGGACCGGTGCAATGTCGGCTGG
>NZ_JBALUN010000061.1:0-542 GCF_036963805.1 Parasphingorhabdus sp.
TCTTAGCTATCTTCTCACCTGAAGGTCGCGGCGGGTTCTTGTTCTCAAGTTCCCAGATGTAGCTCTTGCTAGACTCGGAAAGTTCCGCGAGCTTCTCGAGCGTATAGCCTTTGGCCTTTCGCAAGGTGCGGATTTTCTCGCCTAGAGGGGTGGACACCAAACGCTCCTCCTACTGACTCGTCGAAGTTCAGAGTAGGCGCACCTGGCGGCCTTGACAACGCGTATGAGGGACCCTAACTGTAAGTTCGGAGTAGGCGCACTTTTTATGCGCCATAAATGCCAAATGAGGAAAACCCATATGAGCAAAGGACCTGAAACACACCACGTAGTGCCCAACCCCGATGGTGGTTGGGATGTGAAACGGGGAGGCGCCGGCCGGGCCAGCAGTCACCACGACACAAAGCAAGATGCGATTGATCGCGGCCGCGAGATCAGCCGCAATCAGCGAACTGAGTTCCGCATTCACAACAAGGACGGGCGGATCGCTCGCAGCGATAGCCACGGCAATGATCCGTTCCCGCCCCGCGACAAGAAATAGGAGG
>NZ_JBALUN010000062.1:0-541 GCF_036963805.1 Parasphingorhabdus sp.
AGTTCCAGACGGGGAGCCAAATCGATTTCCAGTACATTTTTGTATTTTGAAACAATCGAAATATTAGCTGCAGTGAGCTTGGTAAGCCTGGCAATTCGATGTCATCTCTTGGTTTGGTACCATTTGAAAATGGTGGCACCCACGTATTCGAAGTGGCAACACTTAGCTTACGAAAACTCTGAGATGGAGATCACATGAAAAGAATTGCTACACTGACTCTGAATCCGGCTATCGACAGCGCGGCGGAAGCCTTCCCCGTGGGGTATCCGAGGATTTCTATACTTCTATAGCTACGATATGCCGAAGACGGAACATCAAGCTCGTTCTCGACACCTCGGGCGAGGCGCTGCGCGCTGCACTCGGCCAAGGGCGTTTATCTGGTCAAATCCAACTTCGGTAAGCTCGAAGGCTTGCTCGACCGTAAACTCACCCACCCGGAGGCGCAGGAGACGGGAATTAAAGAGCTGATCGCGTCCGGCGCAAGGAAGAGTTCCCGACGACGCCTTCGCTTACGGTATGGCCGCAGGCGCGGCCACGGTGC
>NZ_JBALUN010000063.1:0-541 GCF_036963805.1 Parasphingorhabdus sp.
CGCCGAGACAGCAGCTTCAATGCGCCATCGTTCGCTTGGCGCACGCTGTCGAGATACTCCCCAGCCGCCAACACCTGTGTGATCCCGCTGTCTTTAGGTGTCATGAGAACCGAAAAGTTGGATCGCATCTCTACGGTCATTGGGTCTAGCCGCTTACAGCTTGTGAGTTGGACGAAGTGGCGAGTGCGGTAGTCTTGAAATGTGCCGACCCAAATATCGTTCACAAAAGTGACGCGATCTTCTAGCCTCGCACGGCAATCATCGTACATCAAACCAATGTCCAGCCCGTGTTCTGAATTCTCCGCCGAACGGCAGATGTAGGAAGCTTCCTCTTCCTCCGCGTAATTACCCAGCCAAGCTTGCATATCTTTGCTGTCAAGCGCGCGCGAGTCCGCCAGCAGCAACTCCACGAGCGCCGCTTCGAGCGAGATATCTGTCTCTATCATGCTGCTGCCCTTTCAAAACCCATGATTGAGCGGTAATATTCCCACCGCGGCAGATTGCCGCTCTCGTCATTCTGCAGAAATTCCGATTCAAGCTT
>NZ_JBALUN010000064.1:0-535 GCF_036963805.1 Parasphingorhabdus sp.
TTTGAGGATGACGCAGGCGCTTATGATCAGAAAGATGCGGAAGGCTTTATCAAGCTCAATGCCTTACGACTTCGGTTACTCGGTAAACGAAGAGGATGAGTTTTTGGTCACTCATTTTTTGGCAGTCCAATCTTACATTTGACCAAAGGTTGAGAAATTCGTTCGAGAACCCAGAAGAAGGCATAGCACTGATTCTTGTTCAAGTTTCAACAATACCCTAATGGCCGTTTTCGGGATATAGCAGTCACTAGAAAACATAAGCAGCCGTTCTGATAACGCCCCATTTGCGGACGATCCGAAAAAGTGTAAATGCTACCAAATGCGCTGGCCATATCCTCGTACACCTGAGCTAGGTAGAAAGCTTCCTTCTGTTTATTCACAAGGAGAAATAGAATTTGACCGCCGTGTGAAAGAAAAATTCGCAAGGGGAACAAGCGAGGTGCACCTCATCGCACAGCTACAAAATCAAGGGTTTTTAGTCAATCAAACCAAAAGTGACTGGAACAGCGCGACGATTACACGGGGTGTGATTATT
>NZ_JBALUN010000065.1:0-526 GCF_036963805.1 Parasphingorhabdus sp.
CAATGACGAGATCCTTGAGATCTGCGATGCCGTGTCCGTCCTCAGAGACGGCGTGCTTGCCGGCGGCAGCGAAGATGTCGCCTCGATGAAGTCCGAACAGCTTTCCGAACTCGTACTCGGGCGCGGTCTCTTGCTTTTCCAGCGCAAACGGCGCTCTTTCGAGAGCGAGCCCGTCGCGGTCAGTCTGCGAAACGTCGTGGCGAGCCAGGTGAACCTCGAGAGATTGGATATCCGCAAGGGCGAGATCATCGGCTTTACCGGCCTGCCGGGCGCCGGTGCCAAGGAACTGGCCAAGGCCGTATTCGGGCTGAACAGGGCGAGGTCCGGCGCCATCAGCTTCGATGGTGCGGTAGAATCGAGCCTCCCACAGCACCCCAAGGCCGCTTTCGACGATGGCATTGCCTATCTATCCGACGACCGTCGCAAGGACGGGGCCGTCGGACAATTGTCCATCGCAGAGAACATCGCTCTTTCCTCTCTCGATCGCAGATCCAGCTTCGGCTTCGTCGAGAGTGGCAAGGAGGCC
>NZ_JBALUN010000066.1:0-524 GCF_036963805.1 Parasphingorhabdus sp.
GGGGTCGCGGGGGGACGGGCGAGATTGACGTAGAGACCGCCCTTGATCAGCGCCTCCCACATGGCCGCGCCCTTTTCGAGATCGGGCATGATCACCGCAATGATCGCGCTTTGCGGTTCCTCGGTGCCGAGCTGGAAACCGAGATCCTTGAGCCCCTTGTGCAGCGTCTTGGAATTTTCCCACAGATGCGCGCGCTTGTTCGAACCGTGCATCAGCTTGCGGATCGACACGCAGGCGGTCGCCACCACGCTCGGCGGGAGCGAGGCGGTAAAGACATAGGGCCGGCAGACCAGCCGCATGATTTCGAACTTGGGGTGGTTGGAAACGCAGAAGCCGCCCACCGTGCCCACGCTCTTGGAAAACGTGCCGATGACGAAATCCACATCATCGAGCACGCCCGCCTGTTCGACCACGCCGCGCCCGTTCTCGCCGATGAAGCCCATCGAATGCGCCTCGTCGACCAGCACCATGGCGCCGTACTTCTTGGCGACTGCGACCATTTCCTTGAGCGGGGCGATATCGCC
>NZ_JBALUN010000067.1:0-512 GCF_036963805.1 Parasphingorhabdus sp.
GCGGGTGTGAAAGGCGTTGACAGGTAAGCCACTGCTTCGCTAGTGGCCCGCGCCTACCCGCAGCCGTGCTTCGACGACCGGCCAGCGACAGTGTGCCCAGATGGCGGAATTGGTAGACGCGCATGCTTCAGGTGCATGTATTCGCAAGGATGTGGAGGTTCGAGTCCTCTTCTGGGCACCAGTAACTTTTTTAAGTTATTGAAAATAAACAAAAATATGATATAAAGAGATTTTGGACCACCTTTTGGGCCACCCTGAACTTTGCGATGTTTTGGCTGGCTATGTTCTGCGTTGAACAAGATATTTTGCCAAACAGCTTTTCCTGCTAGCGTGTCTACTCCTCGGGGTATTGTCGTAACCGGGGCATCGCGATGCTCTCTTTCATAGGAGAATCGTGATGAGGATACTTTCAAAGCGTCAGCTGAAGGAGCTTGTCTTATACTCACCACAGCACATCGCACGACTGGAAAAGGCCGGTCAATTCCCCAAGCGGGTACAGCTTGGCCCCAACA